>CBFIJB010000005.1:0-31680 GCA_965662805.1 Candidatus Azotimanducaceae bacterium
CACGGATACTTATGCCCCGTTCCGACACTGCTCGTTGAGCCATCTCTTTACGTCGAGATGGCTTTACCACTTTTTTGTCATGGCCTCCGTGACGATCTCTGCTTTAAGCCGTTCTTCGGCGTACATCTTCTTTAAGCGACGATTCTCTTCTTCCAGCTCTTTCATGCGTTTCATCATGGAAACATCCATGCCACCAAATTTTGCACGCCAGTTATAAAAAGTTGCGTCACTCATGCCGTGTTTACGACACAGATCGGCGACAGGCACGCCAGCTTCGTTCTCGTTCAATATCGCAATAATCTGGCTATCTGAATATTTGGATCGCTTCATGTAGGTCTTCTCCTTGGTTCACTATATTGGAAAATCCTAGTTTTGAGAGCAACTACTATCAGGGGGGATTACCATGCCACCTGACACACGCAGGCATTGAATGTGTGCTGCGACTCAAAGAAAGCCTGCGGTTGGCTGATCTTTCCTCTTTAACCCTCACCGTGCATCCCTCGGTTCTTGACGTCTGTGCAATTGAAGACCCACTGACGGGCCTGGAAGGGAAATTCAGCTTGAAGGCTGCGCTGGCACTTGCATTAACCGGCAATGACACTGCGGACCCTCGAACTTTCGAGGATGGTGTCATCAGGGGCGAAGCGCTCAGGATGGTGATGAACAAAGTCATCGTTGAAACCGATGAATCATTGTCCATCATGCAGGCCCGGGTGGTCTGGGTGGACCGGGGACAGAATTCTCATCGGGCCTTCCATGATAGCGGCATACCGGAATCTGATCTTGAGGTGCAACAGAAAAACCTCGAGGTAAAGTTTGCAAGGCTTTGTGAACTGGCAGGTGTCGATGCTGTGCAGTACAAGCAGGCGGTCTATTCGTTGACCCGCTGATATCTCGAAGTGCATGCATGCTAATTGATTGATAAATCTTTGCCATTCAGTGGTCCAAAAAAAATCTTTGTCCGTATAAGCCTGCATTGATACCGCAAACAGGTTTCGAGCAGGTCTCCAGAACAGCAAGTTATTGGACAAAACCTTAACCGAAACGACCGTTTATCCGTTCAGGGTTGCGATTGTGCGCTGCATCATTAGAATAAGTTTCACTAATAGTGGTTTACCCCTACTATCAGTGATACTTTTCCATTAGCGAGCCAAATATTCTGGAGATTGACCATGAAAAAATTGATTACTGCGGCTGTAGCCGTTGCTGTTACTGGATTTGCTTTCAGTGCAAACGCAGACAACAAGTCCGAAGCTCTGAGCCTGTGCAAGGCGCATGTGAAAGAAGCTTTCGCCGAAGCGGACCGACGTAAGGTTGAGCGCATCAAGGCGCGACGTGGCGCGGTTGAGATCAAGTACACCATCAAGCAGGACGACGACACCATCAAGGGTGTATGCCTGGTTGATAACGGTGAGCTGACGTTCACCACAGAAGGTGTGGACGTTGCTGCCAAGTAACAACAGCATTTGCTGATTTAGACGGCAGCTTCGGCTGCCGTTTTTTTTGCCTGTCATTGATGAACGACAGGTAGCTTGCAGCGCCCCCAGAACAAAAATGGTGGAATTCGAACGCCATCATTGACCACCTTAAGATCAGGATAGCGTTCACGCAGGGCACTTAAAGCGATCCTCGCTTCCAGTTTCGCCAGTTCAGATCCCAGGCAGAAATGAATGCCCAGTCCGAAAGACAGGGTTCTCTTTCCTGAACGGTAGGGGTCGAACAGATCGGGGTTTTCGAATACCTGGGGATCACGATTCGCAGCAGCATAATAAGTCATGACCTTGCTTCCTGCCGGCAGTGTTGTATCGGCAATCCTGACCGCCCTGGAGGTTGTTCGAAAGAGTGCCAGCAGTGGCGGGTCGAACCTCAGACTTTCGTTGATGGTCGTTTCCAGGTCGAGTCTGCCAGTAACAAAATCCTTCCATAGCCCTTCTTTTTGCAGGCGCCAGACGAAATTCGTAATCAGTGAGGTCGTGGTTTCATTTCCTGCCACGAACATCTGGGATACCAGACTGATAGCTTCAGTGTCTGAAATTTTACTGCCTTGATAGTCAGCGTTCGCGATACGGCTGAGCAGCGTTTTGTCAGGCTGACGTCTTTTCTCATCCAGCAGCCCCAGAATGTATTCGCTGAGGGCGACCCGGGGTTCCTGATAAGCGTCCGGATTGTCGGAAGCGAGTGCGGCAACCGACGCATCCGACCAGGCTTTGAACTGCCAGATATCATCTGTGGGGATACCCAGAATCTCGCAAATAATTCTGATGGGTAAAGGGAAGGCGAGAACATCATGCAGGTCCCATTCTTCCCTGTCTTCCACAGTATCCAGCGCCTCCTGTGCGAGCTCTTTGAGACGTGGCTCCAGTCTCGCAATTGCTGCAGGTTGGAAATGATCCTGTACCAGCTTGCGAAAGTAGGTGTGCTGTGGCGGGTCAGAAACGACACCCGCGGGTTCTATGAAGTTCGGCCCCTGACCCATCCCGGAAACAAAGTGTTCGGGGTTTCTTAATACCTGATCAATGTCTTCGTAACGGGACACGACGTAGAAGGCCGGGTCGAATCCTTCGTACCGAAGTACTCGGGGTCCTTCAAGCAATGCGCGCGTAACCACAGAGTGATCAGTCATCGCTTCCGATGAAAAGAAGTTCAAAGTCATCCTTCCATCATAGAACAGCCCTCATGGGGTTGAAATCATTGGATTTATAGTTACTATGGTCATGACTATGGTTATATACGGAATATCATGAAAACGATCAAGGCATCCGAGTTCAAAGCCAAATGCCTCAGTCTGATGGATGACGTCGCGCAGACAGGGGAAGAAATCGTTGTGACCAAGAATGGAAAACCGGTGTCCAGGCTGGTGCCCATGCAGAACAGGCCAAGAGAGGTTTATGGTCTGCATCGTGGTATGTGGCAGCTTAAGGATGATCTCGTGGACCCGCTAAATGAATCTGACTGGGATGTTCAGTAACCGCCGACGAGTCACTCATGTTGATACTGGATACCCATGTGCTGGTCTGGCTGGATCAGGGATCAGACCTCCTTGGTCGCCGTGCTCGTCGACTGATCGAAGAGGCCTATCGAGACGAGCAGCTTTGTGTTGCTTCGGTGGCTTTCTGGGAAGTTGGGATGCTGATTAACAGAAGCCGACTTTCCTTTGAAGGCGCCATTTCCGAGTGGCGGGTTGCGTTGCTTAATAGCGGTATCAGGGAAATTCCGGCAGATGGCAGTATCTCGATAGCTGCAGCCGGGCTGCAGGATTTCGAAGGAGATCCGATTGACCGGCTGATTTCAGCGACGGCCATTGTTCAGGAAGGAAAGCTGGTGACCGCCGACAGTCGAATGCTGTCGCATCGTGCTATCAGAACGGTCAACGGAACGAGTTAACTGCCGGGGAAGTAGAAATGAGAATAATCTTCTGTCTATTATTTCTACTGGTGTCGAACCAGGTGGATGCCGAGGTTGTCTCGAAGCATCCCCTGGCTTTGCACCATTCGTCGGAACTCAAGGAAATTGAGGCGCTGGACCGTGAAGTCGATCAACTGCTGACCAAGATCGAGCAGTGTGCGGTTTCGGAACTTGCGCCAGCAGGTCAGTGTCACTGCCAGTACCCGGGCAAACTGGCTTCAGTCAGAGTCGCCATTACGAGTCTTCTTGAGAAACATCCTGACTGGGGTGATCGAGCGCTTCTCTGGTGGGACCGACAAACACCTTATGCTTCCAGTCTTCACCTGGGCAGTGTTCAGAATCAGCTGGCGCAACCCTGCCATGCCATCGTGACAACCATTCGCGGTCCGTCTGACTCCTATCCGGGAGAAGACTAGTCTGCTGCTCTAGTCTGGATTTGCTGCATTCATCATCTTTGCCCGCTCTGCAATAAAGGCGTAGAACTCAGCGGGGTCTCTTAATCGGGTAATCTGCGGTTTTTCATGCTCACCGGCCGGGTTGTCAACGATGAGGCATTCACCGGCACGGTCATCATCGGTGATCAGTGTCATGATGCCCTGGGCGATCTGATCTGTGGTCAACATGGTGGTGTGGGCGAGGGCCGGTCCCAGCCACTCCGCAGGTTTAGTGCCGTCTCCGGTCCTGTCAATGAACTGTGTTTGCGTCATGCCGGGTAATATGGCGTTCACCCTGATGTTGTGTGAGCCTGCGAGACCTGCTGAGGCGTGGACCAGATTGACGACACCGGTTTTCGTTGCTGAGTACATCGGGTCAGCGGGCATTGGGCCTAAAGAGGCTGTTGAAGCGGTATTGATAATGACGCCACCACCTTGACGACTCAGTGCATCGACGGCCAGGCGAGTGCCGTACATCACACCGAGCAGATTGACCGATACGACGAGACTGATTTTTTCGATTGGGGTCTCAGGCCATACGGGTTCACCGCAGATTGTACCGGCGTTGTTGTGCACGATATTCAGGCCGCCGAGTTCTTCTTCGGCCTGGCTGAAGAACCTGGATTGCTGTTCAGCGTCAGTGACATCCACTTTCCCTGTGATTGCTCTGGCGCCCTTTTGCTCGATCACTCTGGCTGTATCGGCCAGTCCTTTTTCATCCAGATCTGCGAGGGCAATGCCGGCAGCTCCAGCATCCGCGAGCGCGAAAGCGGTTGCCTGCCCGATCCCCGCCGCAGCACCGGTGATCAGTGCGTTTTTACCTGTAATTTCCATGCGTCTCTCTTGTCAGAAGTCTTCGTGTCAAAAAAAATGGAACGTGTTATAAAAGTGTATCACCTCTAGCGGAGCACGGTCATGGCGCTTTACGACAATTTATTTGAGCCTTTGAAACTTGGCCATACAGAACTTAAGAATCGGATCGTCAGATCACCCCATGGCACCGGGCTGGCCGGTGAAGATCTGATTGCCTATCACGCAGCACGTGCCAGGGGCGGTGTCGGTATGTCGACCATACAGGCAACGGGTGTGCACAAGGGAGCACCTTCGGGCATCCCGTTGTTCTCGGATGCCTGCAGGCCATTTCTGACCGAGATTGCGGACAGGATTCGGCCCCATGGCATGAAACTGTTCATTCAACTTTACCATCCGGGTGCCGGGGTGCAGGGCATGCCGGAAAACTGGTCTGCCAGTGCGATCCCGAATCCCATGTCGGGTGTCATGCCCATCGAAATGACAAAAGGCATGATTGATGAAGTGATTGAATCTTTTGCGCTGGCGGCAGGCCGCGTGCGTGATTCCGGGCTCGATGGCATCGACATACACGCATCAAGTGGTTATCTCATCCACGAGTTTCTTTCGCCTGCCCTGAACAAGCGCACGGATGAATATGGCGGCAGTCTTGAGAACCGGATGCGCTTCATGTTTGAGGTTATTGAAGCTGTTCGGTCAGAAGTCGGTGATCAGGTCGTCGTTGGGGTTCGATTACCGAACGAAGACTATGTGCCGGGAGGCCTGACGGCTGATATTAATGCAGAGATCGCAAAGGCTGTGGACCCTGTCGCCGATTACATCTCGTTGCACATGGGCGCCTACTGGCGTTTCCACAAGCTGATCGCGCCGTCTGACGATCCCCTGGGTGTCGAAATGCAGGCCAACAATCTGATTAAACCGGTCATTACAAAACCGACGATGGTGACTGGACGCATTATGACACTGGATCATGCCAGCGCGCTGGTCGCCAGTGGTGAGGCTGACATGGTTTCCATGGTGCGTGCGCTGATTGCTGACCCCAATCTTGTCAATAAGGCGCGTAACCGGGAAGAGGACAAAATCAGACCCTGTATCGGTTCGAATATGGGATGTGTGGGTCAGTTGATGTCAGGCAGAAGTCTTGGCTGCGTCGTTAATGCATCAGCGGGTAAAGAGCAGGTGTTGACCTTTGAGCCCCAGGATCGGGTATCACAACCGAAGAAGATACTCGTCGTAGGCGGTGGTCCCGCCGGGATGGAGTTTGCGCGTACAGCGGCATTGCGGGGACATCAGGTGGAACTGCACGAGGCTATGCAGCGACTTGGAGGGCAGGTCACCATGGCTGCTTCTGCTCCGAAGCGTGGCGACCTTGGGACGATCGTCGACTGGCTGGCGGAGGAATTAGAGTCGCTGGGCGTTGATGTGCACCTTAACTCCTATGTGGATGAGGATATGGTCTCACAGATTGCCCCGGACGAGGTGGTGCTGGCGACGGGTACGGCGCCCAGAGCCGATGGAATGCAGCAGGCGACGCCGGCGATCCAGGTACCAGGATTCGATTTGCCTCACGTCTATTCTTCCTGGGACATTCTGGGATGGGGTGATATCACAAACCTTGAGGGCCCGGCTCTGGTTTATGATGACACCGGTACCTTCGAAGCGATTTCTGTAGCCGATATCCTGTTAGAGAAGGGTTTGCATGTCACCATGGTCGGAAGAAACGATTCCGTCGGGGGGCGACTTAACTACCCGCCTGTCACTGCGGGCGCTGCCCGTGAGCGTCTGTATTCTTCTGATTTTGATTTCATTGGAGCGCATCACCTGATCAGTATTTCGCCTGAAGAGGTGGAGATTGGTGTGCTGTTTGCTGATCGTTCCAGAAAGATTGCTGCAAAGACCGTCGTTTTTGTCGGTTTCAATGAACCGAACAGGGAGCTATGGCAATCACTACAGGGTAATGGCCCACCGTCGCACATGATTGGCGATGTTCGTGGGCATAACAGCATCTTGTCTGCGATCCACGCGGGTAATGCTCTGGGCCGCCAGATCTGATTCAGGCGAGCCCACGCTTTCTCAGCAGAGGCTCGACTGACGGTTCCCTGCCGCGAAAATTGCGATAGGCTTCCATGGGTTCAACCGAGCCGCCAGCCTCAAGCACATGTTTGCGAAAGGCGCTGGCGGTGGCCTCATCGAAGATGCCGTTTTCTTTGAACGCTTCAAATCCGTCAGCATCGAGGACTTCAGCCCAGATGTAGACGTAGTATCCGGCAGAGTAGTGATCCCCTGAAAAGATATGCAGGAAGTAAGAGGACCAGTATCTGGGGTCAACCATCTGGATCTTGTGAATGTCCTCCATAGCTTTCCGCTCAAAGGCAGCGACATCGATGCTTGCATCTTTGTTTTTTGAGCTGCTCTCTGAATCAGGGAAAGGCCCATGCCAGGCCAGATCCAGGTAGCAGGCCGCAAGATATTCAGTGGTCGCAAACCCCTGGTTGAAGGTCTCTGAAGCGTGCAGTTTGTCGATCAGTTCAGTGGGTATGCCTTCTCCCGTTTCATGATGGCGGGCATAGAAGTCGAGCACCTCTGGCTCCATCGCCCAGTGCTCCATAATCTGCGAAGGCAGTTCAACGAAATCCTGTTTCACGCTGGTGCCTGACAGGCTGCGATATCGTACCCGGCTCAGCAGACCGTGCAGCCCATGCCCGAATTCATGAAACAGGGTTCGGACTTCATCCATACCCAACAGGCATGGTTCTGACTTGGGAAAGTTGCAGCAGTTTACGATGACGGGTGTTTCGTGACGGTCCATGGCTGACTGTTCGCGAAAAGCGGACATCCAGGCACCACCGCGCTTTGATGGGCGCATGAAGAAGTCAAACAGGAACAGGCCGATCAGTGAGCCATCAGCATCGGTTACCTCATAGGCTTCTACATCCGGGTGGTAAACAGGGACATCACAGCGGCTGAAGGTAATGCCGTAAAGTCGTCTTGCCACCTCGAAAGCACCGTCTCTCACCTGATTTAAAGGAAAGTAGGGTTTCACTTCTTCCTCATCCAGATCAAACCGTCGTTTCCTGAGCTTTTCCGTGTAGTACCACCAATCCCAGGGCGCCAGGGAGAAGTTACCGCCATCTTCCTGAATAAGGGTCTGCAGGTCTTCCGCCTCTACGCTGACTTTCTGTTGTGCGGGCCTCCAGATCTGATCAAGCAGTTCTCGTACAGCCGCAGGGTTTTTCGCCATCCTGTCGTCCAGCATGAAGTCGGCATGACTCGCGTAACCCATCAAGCGGGCTCGTTCGGTACGCAGTGCCACAATCTCCCGGATGATCGGTCGATTGTCCACGCTCGACATGCCGCAGTCAGTATAGGCTTCGTACATCTTCTGCCGGATTTCTCGATTATCCGCGTATTGCAGCAGTGGCGTGATGGATGAGCGTGAAATTGTGAAAACATATTTGTCTGTCAGACCATTCTGTTCTGCCTCCGCTCTGGCTGCATTGAGTACGAACTCCGGTAATCCGGCAACATCGTCGCCTTCATCAAGAATCAGCTGAAATGCGTTGGTGTCTTTCAAAACGTTCTGACCAAACTGAGTCGTCAGGTTAGCCAGTCTTTCTGTGATCTCGCTGACCCGGTTTCGGTCGGTTTCCTCCAGTTGCGCACCTGCCCGCACAAAACGATTCAGATTTTCATTCATAAGTTGCTGCTGCTCGCCATCAAGAACAGGCTTGCTGTCCGCGACCGTCTGCAGCCGCTCATATAGCGCGGTGTCCGAATAGATCCGACTGTTGTGTGCAGCGAGTCTGGCACTCATCTCAAGTTCCAGTGCCTGTATTTCGTCGCTGGTGTCTGACGATGTGAGATTCCAGAAGACATCGCCAACCCTGCGGAGCAGGGCGCCGCTGCGTTCCAGCGCCTCGATGCTGTTTTCGAAGTCCGGTGTCTCCCGATTATCTCTGATTGATGCGATTTCTTTTCGTTGCTGTTCTATGCCCTGATCAAAGGCGTCGCGATAGTGATGCGTTTCAATGCGATCGAAACTGGGGAGGCCGTTGTCCGGCAGGGGTTCAAAAAAAGGGTTGGTCATGCTTTTCCTTTAGACCTGTTTTCAGGTCTTTTGTCTGGGCTCTTGGTTACAGTCTTTCATTCAGGCGGTCAGATTTCGCCTGAACATTCCGTGTACGACTTCCCAGTGTCGCTCAGCGGCTGCTTGGTTATATCTGGCTCCACCGGGGGGTGCAAAGCCGTGCATGGCACCTTCCAGGAAGTCGATGCGATAGTTGATGCCTGCATCTTTCATGGCCTGGTCCATGATGTCTCTTTCTTCTGCGGTCGCAGTGGGGTCTTCATCCGCCCAGGCGAAGTAAACCTCTGCTTTGATCTGATCAATATCCAGATGCGGTGAGTCTTCTTTGTCAGTGACGACCCAGGCACCATGGACCGAGGCGATCGCACCGACTTTCTCCGGCATATTCTGAGCCAGAGACATGACCAGGGGGCCGCTCATACAGAAGCCGACGGCGCCGATTTTGCTTTCGGTGTCGGCCAATGGATTGGCAGCAGCATGTTCCAGCAATGCCTGACAATCCACCAGTGCGCCCTCGCGGGTGACACTCTGCATCAGTTCCCGTCGTTCATGCATCTCCTCGTCGCTGGTACCGAAGTCCCTGTACGGGGTTTTCCTGTAATACAAAAAAGGCATGAGGACATAGTAACCAGCTGTGGCCAGGCGTGACGCCATCTGCATCAGCGCCGGTCGAATACTCGGAGCATCCATAAGGTATAGAACCACAGGGTAGGGCCCGCCTTCTTCCGGATGGAACTCAAAGGTGGTCATGGTGCCGTCGGGCGTGTCGATTTCGAGTCTTCGTTCGATCATAGATGCTCCTGGTATCGTCTTGGATCGTACAGGGATTTAGGTAATGATGATAAGTCAGGTTTTTGGGATATAGATAGTCGTGGATTTCAACTTTACGCAGGATCAACTCGCGATACGTGATGCTATCGAAAAGATATGTGAGCAGTTTCCAGCAAGCTACTGGCTGGATTGTGACAGGGATGGTCATTTCCCTGAAGAATTCGTTGCCGCTATCGTCGAGGGCGGCTGGCTGGGCATCGCGATGCCGGAACAGTTTGGTGGTTCCGGCCTCGGTGTCACGGAAACCGCCCTGCTTGCGCATACGATCTCTCGATCAGGTGCGGGGTTCACAGGCGCATCCGCAGTTCACCTTAATTTATTCGGTCCTCAACCTATCGTCGTTTTTGGTACCGATGAGCAGAAGGCGCGGTTTCTTCCGCCGCTGATTAAGGGGCAGGATCGGGCCTGTTTCGGTGTAACCGAACCTGATGCAGGATTGAATACGACCCGGTTGCAGACCATGGCGGTTCGAGATGGTGATAACTATGTGATCAATGGCCGAAAAATGTGGACCACCACGGCGCAGACCGCAAACAAGATTCTTCTGATCGCTCGCACGACGCCTTTGGAATCAGGGGTCAAGCCGACGGAAAGTTTGACCTTGTTTTACACCGACCTGAATCGTGACCAGATAGAAGTCAGAGAGATAGAAAAGATGGGGCGTAAGGCGGTGGATTCCAATGCGCTCTTTATTGATGACCTGGTGGTGCCCGTGTCAGACAGGATTGGCGAGGAGGGCGAAGGCTGGAAGAGCCTGCTTCATGGTTTGAACCCTGAGCGCATCCTGATTGCTGCTGAATCCGTAGGCCTCGGGCAGGTTGCCCTGGAACGGGCCGCGCAGTACGCGCGGGAAAGAGTCGTGTTTGATCGTCCCATCGGGCAGAACCAGGCCATTCAGCATCCACTGGCTGTGAACTGGATGGAACTGGAAGCGGCCTACAACATGGTGTTCAAGGCGGCAAGTCTCTACGACAACGGTCAGCCCTGTGGGCGGGAAGCCAATGCAGCCAAGTATCTGGCGGCCGAGGCTGGATTGTCGGCTTGCCAGCAGGCGGTACGGACCCACGGTGGCATGGGTTATTCCAAGGAGTTCCATGTCGAGCGTTATCTGCGAGAGATGATGATTCCCGTGATCGCGCCGGTCAGTCAGGAGATGATCAAATCATTCATTGCCGAACAGGTACTGGAACAACCCAAGAGTTACTAAACGATGAAAAACTATGAAGATTATGAGTTCCTGAGCTTTGAAACGCAGGGCAACGGGATTCTGTTAATGACGATTAATCGACCCGAAGTCCTGAATGCTACCAACGTTAAACTGCACGGTGAGCTCACCTATGTCTGGGACACTATCGCTGCTGATGACACTAACAATGTTGTTGTTGTGACTGGCGCCGGCAGGGCTTTCTCCGCGGGTGGTGATGTGGAACTTATTGAAGGCATGATCGGTGATTCGGATGAAGTCGACCGGGTGCAGAAAGAGGCAGCTGATCTGGTGTTCAATATGCTGGCCTTCGAGAAACCCATTATTTCAGCGATTAATGGTGTTGCCGTAGGTGCGGGCCTGGCGGTTGCTTTGATGGCAGATATCAGCGTGATGAACGAAGAGGCCCGTATCACCGATGGGCACGTCAAGCTTGGTGTCGGTGCTGGAGACCATGCAGCTATCATCTGGCCACTGTTATGTGGCATGTCAAAAGCCAAGTATTACCTTATGACGGCGGACTTCATCAATGGCGCGGAAGCAGAGCGTCTTGGCATGGTGACCTTTGCCAGACCGGCAGAGGAGGTTCTCCCCATGGCGATGGAAATAGCCGACAAGTTGGCGAAGGGGAGTCAGCCTGCGATTCGTGGAACCAAACAGACACTGAATGGCTGGTTAACCCAGGCGGCCCCAATCTTTGAGAATTCACTCAGGATGGAAATGTTGTGTTTCCTCGGAGAGGACGCCAAAGAAGGTGCGGCAGCGATGCGGGAGAAGCGGGCGCCACAATTTCCCTCTGCCAAACGTTACCGGGGCGAGTAGCCGGCTACCACTTCAGGACGGCTTTGGCAGCTGGCCTTTCTCTGTAGCGCTGATCCCAGGCTCGCAACAATGGGCGATCGCCGAGGACATCCGCTTCAGCGAAGCGCACAAACTGGAGTGCAGCCTGCAGGGTGCAATCAGCGATGGACGGCATGTCCCCCGCGAGCAAAGGTCGTTTGTCTTTAAGCTGATCTTCCAGAAAATCCAGAGCTGTCTGCATGCCATTTATCAAGGTTTCGGCGCGTTCGGGATCGGGAGGGAAGCCAAGGGGTGACCTGGTGGCGTGTACCCAGCCTGCCATTGGATTGGCAATTCTCAGATCAACGATACGTTCGATGTCGCGCAGTTTGCCTTTCTGCTCGGGGCTGCCGCTGATGAGACCGTGTTCGGGATACTTGTCTTCCAGATATTCGATGATAGAAAGCGATTCCCTGATAAAGGTACCGTCATCGAGCTCGAGTGTGGGTACCACACCAAAAGGATTCCTTGCCAGGTGTTCCGGTTCCTTGTGCTGACCTTTCAGGGTGTTGACGACAATCTGCTCTATGTCCATGACAACACCCAACTGCTCCCGTTCTGCCATATAGAGCATGACCTTGGTCGGGTTAGGCGCAAGTGGCACCATAAACAACTTCATCATAGATCTCCGGTTCTAACGACCTTTGAATTCAGGGGCTCGTTTCTCCGCAAAAGACGATACGGCTTCCTTGAAGTCGGCTGATTTCATCAGGTTCAGTACTGACATCAGGACGTGGTGAGAGTGACTTTCGAAATCCTGAGTAAGTCCATGACGGAAAAGCCGCTTCATATCGGTGATGGCGAGTGGCGCGTTGCTCGCGATCTTGTCTGCCCATTCCATGGCGACATCTGTCAGTTCCGCCGCTGGAACGACCTTGTTTACCAGTCCGTACTCCAGTGCCTGTTCAGGCTTAAGGTTGTCGCCCAGCATGGAAATCTCGCAGGCCTTTGCCCAGCCAATCAATCTTGGCAGGTACCAGGTGCCGCCACTCTCAGGAACGACACCGATTTTTGCGAAGCCCGGCATCAGTACTGCATTGTCTGCAATCAGCCGCATGTCGCAACCAAGAACCAGGTCCAGCCCGTATCCTGCGGTGGCGCCATTGATCACAGCGATGACCGGTTTATCCATGCGGTTCAGGGTCACCGTGCAGATTTCCCGGGTTGAATAGTGCCTTGCGCCTGCATCAGTATTTGACAGGTTTCCGCCAATGCCTTCTCCGGCTGCTGCCTGTTTCAGGTCAAGTCCGGAACAGAATCCACGGCCCTCGCCAGTCAGCAGGACAACCCGGGTGTTCGGGTCATCATCAGCGGCCTTGAGTTCGTCGTTCAGCTGATCCAGCATTTCCGGTGTGATAGCATTCATGGCCTCCGGTCGGTTCAGTTTGATCCAGCGCACATGGCCAACCTGATCAATCAGTACAGGTGATTCGCTCATTTAATGTTTCCCATAGGTCCTGTTACGAAACTAGAATATAGATTCTCGGTTCATAAGACACCTCAAAAATGGTCGCAAAGAAATCAGGGCGAGCCGCGTTTCAGATCGCGGGTTACGAGGTCGCTGCCGGCAGCCGCTTCACTTTTGAACTGAAAGTTCCAGACCTGTACATACAGAGTGATTTGTCACTGCCGGTCCATGTGGTTCATGGCCGATCCCCGGGTCCGGTCTTGTTTGTCTCGGCGGCAGTTCATGGCGATGAGATTATCGGCGTTGAGATTATCCGGCGCCTGCTGGCATCGCGGCAGTTGTCACGTCTTAAGGGGACGCTGATTGCAGCCCCTGTGGTGAATATTTTTGGTTTTTTGAACCAGTCTCGTTATCTGCCGGATCGCAGGGATCTGAATCGCTGTTTCCCTGGATCGGAAACAGGCTCCATTGCGTCGCGTCTGGCAAATCTTTTTTTAGAACAGGTCGTCGCTCCCTGTAGCTATGGCATTGATCTGCACACTGCGGCCATCAATCGGGAAAACCTGCCCCAGACAAGGGCTGATACCTCTGATCCTGAAGTAGAGGAAATGGCGCGTGCTTTTGGCCTGCCGGTGATCCTGAACAGTGAACTGATTGAAGGGTCCATTAGAAAAGAAGCCGCAGAGAAGGGCGTCAAGATGATCGTCTACGAGGCCGGTGAAGCGCTGAGGTTTGACGAAACGGCGATTCGGGCAGGATTTAACGGCGTGATCCGGGTTATGCGGAAGATAGGCATGCTAAGGGAAGCGCAGCGAGCTTCACGGGCCAAAGAATCTACGATCGCCAGGTATTCCAGATGGGTACGTGCACCACTCAGTGGTATTCATCGCTCCCTCACTCGACTGGGTGTTCACGTCAAAAAGGGCGATGTGCTTGGCTATATTGCCAGCCCACTGGGTGATAATGACGTGGAAGTCGTCGCGACGACCAGTGGTGTGGTTATCGGTCGAACGAACCTGCCGCTGGTCACGGAAGGCGAGGCGCTGTTTCACATAGCTTCTTTCGAGGAACCTGCGGATCTGATCGCCGAACGAATCGATGAGGTCGAACAGCAGCTGGAGAGTGGTGGTGATTCAGATCAGCCGCCGATTGTCTGATCCTCAGCCGTTGCGGCTTGCTGATTCGTTGTACCCTACTTTATAGTCGATTGCTTTTCGTGGGAGCGGGTAGTGAGTGATCTGGTACAGGTTTTCCGGGGCAGTGTGAACCGGTGGGAGTGTGATGAGAATGATCATCTCAACGTTCGTTTCTATGCACACAAGATGTACCAGACGGTACAGGCCGGACTGGTCTTTGCTGGCCTGATCCCGCCAGATCATGTGGACATTGACGAGCAGATCCGCAGCGTTCACATGCGCTATATCGCGGAGGCACGTATTGCGGCGCCGATCACCGGTTATTTCGGTGTGGTTGAGCAAACACCTGACCATCTGAAAGTCGTGGCAGAACTCCGCAACACTTCCAGTCATACACTGATGGCGAGCTATGTGTTTGAGCTGGCCATGTCTTCAACCACGACGGTTGCCACCATACCCATGCCAGAAGGTTCCGGTAGCCGAGGCCTGCCGGCGACCCCCTCGGCCTTCTCAAACCTGGACCTCTCGACAGCGCTCGAGCGCGGGTTTATTAAAACCGGCCAGGGTGTTGTTCAGGCGGAAGAATGTGACCCATCCGGACGTTTGTTGTTCTATCAGTATATTGGCCGGGTGTCAGATGCTGTGCCGAATCTCTGGGCAGTTCTTGAAGGTGAATCTGCGCGGGGTGAAGGCATGCTTGGTGGTGCTGTGCTCGAGTATCGAACCGATAAACTGGGAAGTCTCTGCCTGGGCTCACAATTCACACTGCTATCAGGTTTTACCGGCATGGGCGAGAAAACCAAGCACCTGGCGCACCTGATGTTCAGCAACGAGACGGGGATTTGTGTCGCCGCGAGTGAGGTGATTGCGATCAACATGGACCTGGTCGCGCGAAAAGCCATCGCCATTCCTGACGCCGAGCGCGACATACTGAACAGGCTGTTGATCAAACCAATGGACTGAGGACTGCGTCATGATTCTTTACGGTATCTCTGTTTCTTATTACACGGGTAAGCTCGAGGCCTATCTCCGCTATAAGGGAATCAGCTACGAGATGATGTCCCCTTATGCGCGTGCGAAAGAGATCCTGCCGCATACGGGTGCCATACAGGTGCCGATGGTGCACCTGGACGATGGTCGCTGGATGTCGGACACCACACCCATTATCCAGTACTTCGACGGGGAGCAGTCCGGACCGTCCGTGTATCCTGATGATCCGGTTGTCAGGTTTATTGGTCTGCTGATAGAAGATTATGCAGACGAGTGGCTCTGGCGGGCAGCGATGCACTATCGCTGGACGTACGAGCATGATCGCGCTCTGCTGTCGAGAATATTGACTGACGAGCTCATGGGTTTTGTCAGGGCGCCACGCTTTATCAAGCTGAGAACTATTGCCCGACGTCAGCGGACAAACTTTGTTCTCAAGGATGGTGTAACGCCCCAGACCCAGGCACACGTTGAACAGGGCTATTTCAATGCGCTTGCCAATATGAGCAGGATGCTGGAACACAGGCCTTACCTGCTGGGAGAAACACCCAGCATCGCGGATTACGGCATGATGGGTCCCATGCTGCGACATTTCGGGCAGGATCCGACGCCTCAGGAAATCATGAGAAATCAGGCGCCCGTTGTCTACGAATGGGTGGCTCGAATGTGGAATACCTCGCAGGGAACGGCGGCGGCTTTCGTTGATACTGTCGCCGCTGATGCGGCGCCCATGCTGCAGGAGATTGCGGAGACCCATCTGGTCCAGCTGAAGCACAATGCAGAAGCCTATGGTTCAGGGCAGAAGCATTTCGCGATGTGTGTTCAGGGCTGTCAGTACAAGGATATGCCTGTTTCACGTTACCGGGTCTGGTGTCTGGAGCAGCTGCGCAAGGCGTTTGGCTCGCTCAGCGTCGACGCGCAACAGCAGGTCAAAACGCTTCTTCCTTTTCATGAGGCAGAAATTCTCTGGCAATCGGACCTGTCGGCAAGATCTGACTATGATATTGAGGGGCGAGCACCGTTCAACAAAGCCATTAATGTTTACGGTAAAGGAACGCCTGAATGAGACGGGTTGTCTGGCGGCTGCATGATTTCGTAAAAGATCCAGCCGAGCGCCGTGATTTGTCTTTGGCTCTCCCGAGCTGAAAGCCCACATGATGGAAGACTATCGGGAATAGGCTGCGAGAAATGGTGTGGTTGAACGACCAGATGACTTTAACATTGTCGGGCAGGTCGTATCGGTGACCGTAAGCAGGGTGCTTGAACGTAACCAGCTGACGCTCTGCACGAGCGCCGCTGGTTTACTGGTCTTTCTTTTGCTGGTGATTGTCCTGTTCAGGCATCGCCGCTGATCAGTCTTTTGCCAGCCACTCGTTATACAGCATGTGAAAGTGGCGAGGCTTGGTTTCGCCATAGTTAGCGAAGATCACTTCATCCAGGTTGTGTAATCCTTTCTGAACATAAGGCAGGTTCAATGTGTCCTGATTGAACACTTTTGCCAGTGCGCCGAGTTCCGGAGCCTCCACATAATCATCATCCAGGTCCAGCCAATGCATCTCCGCCGTAGGTGGACGAGGTTCGCCCTCCGGTGCTGGCATCATGAAAAGACATTCGTGGATACATTCCTCCGGGTTGTCGCCATAAGGGCGGAAACGGTAGAAGATTGGATTGAACGAACCCCATGGGCTGACATTCGGGAACAGGCTGAAGTAGATTGGATCCAGAAGTTCAGCGTCACTGACTTCATCCATCTTGTCACCCAGGATCTTGCGCAGATTCTCACGTCTTTCTGAGGCTTCTGCGGCACGTTTTTCGGCAAAGTCTCCTGTTGGTGCACCAGCAGGCATTTGATCCATGCCCTCAACAAGTTTGCCGCCTACCCAGTTACACAGGTGAATATCAGCGTGGAACTTGTCGCCATCCAGGAAATTTCCGCGCTCATCGAAGTATCCGACCCGGTTGTCGGTAGTCGTTACCCTGACCTTGCCTTCTTCAACGCGCTCATAGATGTTGCCCGTAAGTTCGTGGCGTTGCTTGGTAAAGGGTGTGGCTTCGGTGAACGGATCATTTGCGAGATGCTCCGGTACGTGTGGGCTGCCGACCAGGTGCGCAGACAGGGCCCGTGAATAGTTGCCAAAGATATCGTACTTGGAGTTAGCGCAGCCAAGGCTGCCCAGCAACGTAGGATGCGTTGCAACCGAGTGATAAGCCTCAGCGAAGGCCTCATGGGCAACTTTCCAGTTACAGGGCAGGCGTTTGGCGACGTGAGCGGCTTTATAACGGCGCTCCATTGGCACGTGGGTGAAATGATCATCCAGGTTGCCGATATAGTCTTCAAGGGGTTCGCAGTCCGGGTCCGGGTTGATGAAGATAAAGCCGCCCCAGCGACCAACGTTTACCTGTTTGAGTGAGTGGGTTTCCTTGGAAACGGTAGGAAAGTCCCAATGGCAGGGCACTTCCTGAAGCTCACCATCCAGACCCCAGGCCCATCCGTGAAATGCACAGCGCAGGTTGTAGAGTTCTTTTTCGTCCTGATGAAGGATCTGTCGACCCCGGTGGAGACAGGCGTTCGGAAAAGCGTGAAATTCCTCTTCACCACTTCGAACGACGATGTAGGACAGATCCGCGATGTCGTAGACGAAGGCGTCACCGACGTTGGGAATATCGTCTTCATGGCAGGCCATCTGCCAGACGCGTTTCCAGAGCTTTTCTTTCTCCAGTTCGAAGTATTCTTTTGAGTAGTAGACCTTTGGATCAACGATTGTCGGCCCAGGGGGTAACGGGTTGTCGACCCGCATGATATCCCTGACGGGATGAGAATCCGTATCCAGTACCTCGTTGTAACTGATACCTGCAGATCGGTCTGTTCCTGTAACCGTTTCTACCATCTTTTTTGCTCCCTCTTGTTGCGGTTTTTACAAATATGTAGTGGAGTTTAGTTTTAGAGCGGGCAGGAAGATTTGATCTGTATCAATTCAATGCCCTGTCCTGCGCAGAGAGGAGGTGAAAATGGCCCGTTTTCAACGAGATGACGGTAGTTTGTTCTATGAATTCAGGGAAGGTGCCGGCAACGGGCCAACACTGGTGCTGTCTCATGGGTTTGGTATGTCGTCACGGGTTTTTCGTCCACTGGCAGACAAAGTGAGCGCTGCGGGATTTGGCGTGCTGAGCTATGACCAGCGTTGCTGTGGTGAATCAGACAGTCAGTTTACCGATGTCTCAGTGGCTTCCCAGGGTCAGGATCTTGCAGGACTGGTCGAGCATCTTGACCTGACACAGGTCGTTCTGAACGGCTGGTCTTTTGGCGGCGCGGTGGTTCTGAACGCCGCAGTCAGGCTGGGTGAACGATGCAAGGGTTTGATTTCAACCGCCGGTGCCATGCCCAGATATACCCAGACGGACGATTTTCCCTACGGTGGCAACGTCGAAGATGTGGATGCCACCGTCGCGGCCATTGGCGCTGATCGCGAAACGGTGCTGCGCGGCCTGTATTACGAAGGGGTGTTTGCTGCGCCTGTTGAAGAAGCCATCAAACAACTGTGCTACGAGATTGCGCTGGAAGCTGCCCCGGGTGCCGATGCGGCCCTGTCGGATCTTGCCAGATCTGACCAGCGAGCAGAGCTGGCGGGGCTTTCCTGTCCGGGTCTCATTCTTCACGGCGATTCGGATGGCGTCGTGCCGCTGGCGATCTCCGAAGCAGCAGCTGAAATCATGCAGGATTGTGAACTGGTTATTTTTCCGGGTGTGGGGCACGCGCCGTTTTTTGAAGCGGAAGAGGTGTATGTGGATCGAGTCCTGGGCTTTCTGAACAAGGTGGCGGAATAGTTATGGCAAGGCAGATCAATTTTGGACTCTGGTATGACTTCCGCAATCCCGGGGAGGTGCCTTTTGAGGCCTTTTACACGGCAACGATGGAGCAGATCGGCTGGGCAGAGACTCTGGGTTTTGACTCGGTGTGGCTCACAGAGCATCACTTTGTTGAAGACGGTTATACACCGTCGCCTCTGGTCATTGCCGCTGCTATCGGCCAGAAAACATCACGCATGCGCATTGGTACCAATCTGATGCTGCTGCCACTGGCTGACCCAGTTCGTCTGGCTGAAGACGCGGCAACGCTTTCTCTGTTGACCGGTGGTCGTTTTGATCTGGGTGTTGGTCTCGGCTATCGCGAACTTGAGTTTAATTACTTCGGGCGCAGTCTCAGGAACCGACCGTCTCTCATGGCAGAGGGTGTTGAGATTATTCGTCAGGCATGGTCCGGTGACCCTGTTCAATATTCAGGCAAGCGATTCCAGGTAGATGGGCTGCCGGTGCGCCCCGTACCTGAATCCATTCCAAGAATTCTTATGGGTGGTATGAGCGAACCGGCGATTGCCCGGGCCGCAAGGCTGGGTGATGGTTTCCTGTCCACCGGAGGTATTGGTCATGATATCTATCGCGATGCATTGGCCGCTCAGAACAGGCAAGGAGCGATATATGCAGGGCATTGGGGTATTGTTGCTGATGACCCGGAAGCCGAACTTGCTCGTATCGGCGAACATGTGCTTTACCAGACCAACGAATATATTCGCTGGGGTGCATTTGGTCCTCCAGATGAAGTGCCACTGTTTGATTCGCCTGCAGCAGCGGTGGAAGGGGGACTCTACGAACTGCTTGATGGTGCACAGGCGGTCGAGAGCCTGACGAGCCTTCTGTTGGAAAATCCCGAGATTGTGGATGTGCACTTCTGGGCTCAGTTTCCAGGAGAGTCCGTTGAGAGCGGCAGCGCCCGGATCGAGTTCCTGGCAAACAGGGTGCTGCCGGAAGTCAGAAATAACATTGCCTGAGGAAACCTAGCATGCAGATACAAGCCGCAATCGCCACGCGTCCTGAAGACCCCTTTGAGATACGTGCCTACGATCTGGAAGAACCACGAGCCGATGAGGTGCTGGTGCGTATGGTGGCGGCGGGAATCTGTCATACGGACATTGCCGTGAAGGATCAGGACGTCAAGTTACCACTGCCCATGATCCTCGGGCACGAAGGTGCCGGTGTGGTTGAGGCAGTTGGTGATGCTGTGTTGCATCTCAAGGTAGGCGACCATGTGGTGCTTTCAGGAGACTCCTGTGGGATCTGTAATAAGTGCCAGCAGGGCAGAACCAGTTACTGCGATGAGTTTGTCGAGCGCAATCTCACTGGTTGTCGAGTGGATGGTTCATCCCCCGTGCACGAGCACCAGGACATTGTACATGGGCGGTTCTGCGGTCAGTCGTCATTCGCCTCACACAGCGTAACATCCGGCAGATCGGCGATTCGGGTTAACCCTGACTACCCGCTGGAACTCATGGGACCCCTGGGTTGTGGTCTGACAACAGGTGTGGGGACGGTCATGAATGCGCTGCGACCGGCCCCGGGAAACTCCATCGCAATATTCGGAACGGGAACGGTTGGACTGGCTGCCATCATGGGCGCGGTGCTTTGCGGATGTACGAACATTATTGCGGTGGATCCCGTGGGCTCTCGTCGTGATATGGCGCTGGAGATGGGCGCGACCCATGCGCTGGATGCGTCTGACGCCGCTGTCACGGAAGAAATTCTTGGCCTGACTCATGGCGGCGCCGATTTCAGTGTGGAGTGCTCTGGCGTGCCTGCTGCTGTCGCTGTCGCTATTGCGTGTCTTGGCAGGCCGGGTATGTGCGCACAGGTAGGTGCTACGCCGGCGGCAACGGTTCATCCCCTGGATATGGATCACCTCGGTTTCGGCCGCGGTATCAAGGGCGTCGTGCTGGGCGACGCCAATCCGCAGACGTTTGTTCCTTACCTCAGCGATCTGCATGCTCAGGGTAAACTTCCCTATGATCGCTTTGTGAAGTTTTATGACTTCGCTGATATCAATCAGGCGGTTGAAGACAGCAAGCGTGGAGAGGTGATCAAGCCGATCCTGCGTATCAGTTGATATCTGGCCTGGTTAGTTTCACTCTCGGGTTAAACCAAGTCCGAGTCCGCCATCCACATCGAGCACAGCCCCGGTGGTCCATTCGGCGCGAGCCAGATAATCCACGGCTTCCGCGATCTCGGTGTTAGTTCCGATTCTGCCCAGCGCGTGACTGCCTGCGAGACCTTGCAGTCGCGCCAGGGATTCTTCATCACTCATTAGGCCTGCCCGCTGGTAGATCTCTGTGGGAACGGCACCGGGAACCACGCAGTTTACTCGAATGCCATCTTCGCCCAGTTCGGCAGCAAGCACGCGAGTCAGTGTTTCCAGTGCGCCTTTGGTTGCCGCATAGGCAGAAGCGCCGGGGAAAGCCCGGCGTGTATGAATGCTGCCAATGAAAATAACGGCGCCCTTTGTTTCAGCCAGTGCAGGTTTGCACAAACCCGTGAGCAGCATGCCTGCAATGACATTCGTATTGAAAATATCTTTGAGCTCGTCTTCCTCAAGCCTATCGATGTTGCCGCGTACCATGTTGCCTGCATTGCTGACGAATACATCCAGGTGGCCGCCGTGCTGAATGGTTGAATCAAGTATCTTCCTGCGATCATCTTCAATGGTGATATCTCCCTGAACAGCCAGACAGCGATCGCCGAGTGCCCGGGCTACGGTGTCTATTTTGTCCGCTCGACGTCCACAGACCGTCACGCTTGCGCCTCGCTCTACATAGTAGCGAGCGATCCCTTCACCGATCCCGGAGCCGCCGCCGGTTACCAATACGGAAAGTTCTTCAACGGGCTTCATTGATCGACTCCGGCGCACCACCTGGCGGCCCTTTGTAAAAATGTTTTGTGGCCTGGTGCTTCTATAGAGGTGCGATCATGGGCCAGAGCGCTGTAAATACTCCGCCCGATACCCAAAGTGTTCGCCCAGGCCAGTGTCTGGATTGAACCGTCCTCTTTGCTGATAGCCTGGAAGAGGGGTTCTGCCCCTTCTGTCGGAGCGATGTTGTGATACAGCTCATCAACAACAGAGAAGTCTGACAGTGGTGCTGTCACGCTGTGTTGTCGGTTCATGTTGATGATTTCAAGTTTCGCAGGTTCCGGATGAAAGCTGTTTCCCCAGACCCATTTGGCGCCGAGGATCCTCTGCCACTCAGGCCAAGTGTCGAAACAGATGGCCGAAGTATGCAGCCCGAGCAGGCCGCCGCCTCTGGCTACATGTTGTGACAACAGTTGGCGATGATGTTCGCTGATCTCGTATGCCCATTGCTCTCGGAAAGGTATGTATTTGTCATGATCCAGCATGCGCCAGCGAAGCGCGAACAGGGTGACGAGCTCAGGTCCATCGGCAATGGCATCAAGGCCGGTGTCGAAGTCCGAATAAATTACGGAGTCTATACCTGAGTCTGCCAGAACCTCGGACAGTGCCTTTGCGGCGTCGTCGAAGTCGTGATTGATGCCCCCGGTCAGTATCAGATTTCTGATCGCCATCAGTCTCTGGGCAACTGTGCGAGCAGAGAATGTACGACGCCGCCATCAATCACGAGTTCGTGACCATTGATATAACTTCCTGCATCGCTGTCCAGAAACAGGACTGCACTGGCGATATCTTCTGCGGTACCGAGTCTGCCGGAGGGGACGGCACCCGCTCGCAGTTCCCGTACTTTCTTATCCTCGTAAATGGGTTCGGACATGCCGGCATCGATAAAGCCGGGGGCGATGGCGTTGACACGAACATTCGCATCGCCGAGTTCGATGGCCAGTTGCCGGGTCATCTGGGTAACGCCGGCCTTGGTGGCCGGATAGGCGCCAGCGCCGGGGCCGGGTGTAATGCTGTTGATCGAAGACATATTGATGATGTGCCCACCACCAGCTTCCTTCATGCGAATGGCGCCTTCCCGTGCAACGATATAGCTGCCGATCAGATTGATATTCACAGTTTGTGTGAAGTTTTCAATGGTCTGCTCTATAAGAGGACCGAACCTGACGATGCCTGCGTTGTTAACGATTGTCGTTGGCGTGCCGAACGCATCCAATGCAGAAGTCACCTGGTCGGGTTGCGTGACGTCTGCCTTGAGCGCGACTGACCCGGCAATGCTGGATGCTGCTTCCGCGAGGTGTTGCTCGTTCATGTCGATCAGTCCGACCCGATATCCGGCGCGAGCACAGTGTTCCGCGATGCTTCTACCTATGCCCCGGGCAGCTCCGGTGATGATGATGGATTTCTTCGACATATTTCCTGTTTATCCGAGTGTCACGGGATAGTAGCCCCAAAGGTCCCGCTCTGTTCTGGCGTCTTTTTCAGCTTCTCTGCTGGCATCTTTGTTAACGCCGGCATTGAACAACGCCTGGCTGATCAGGGCGATCGTTCCCATGTGTTCTACGGAATTTCCTTCCGGTGGCAGAACGCCCGCCGCCAGATTGAGTCCGAGGCATGCATGCATACCTCTGCCAAACGACAGGCCATAGGCCAGTTGACCTTTAGGCAACTCCCGATGTGGATTATAAGTATCGGCATCCTCGCCAAAGATTCCTGTGGAACGGTTCGCCGTCTGTAAATCGATGGTGACGTTGTCGCCCTCATCGATATCCCGCTTCTCGAGTTGCATTGGGCAGAGGCTTCTGCGCGACGCAATCGGGCTGGAGGGATGCAGACGAATGGATTCCAGTACGCAGCGCTGAATGAATCGCGGCTCTTCGTTGATTCGTACCCGGTCTTCTGGATGCTGCTCAAGCCATGTGAGCATCTCGTGCATGGCATGGGTCAGGGTGTGGATAGATGTGTGCGCGCCAGCCAGGGTAAAGAACGCGACTTCACGGGTCAGGACATCCCGTGGCATATCGATGTTGTCTTCGTTACGCAGCAGTACGGTCAATACGTCACGTGGCAAATCTTCTTCGCTGATGTGACCTTTACTGAACTGTTCCAGCTTTTCCCTTCGGGACGCAATGGATGGTTCGACGTAGGTTCTGTCAAAGCGGTTCAGCGCCTCCTGTGCTTCTGCGCGCAGTGCGTCACGGTCTACGGTGGCATGGGCCATGGTGGCGGTTCTGCCAAACAACTGTGTCAGGGCCATTAAGTCAGCGGTTTCCTCTGGTGTCTTCAAAGGTCGGTCGATGCCGGTGAAATCCACGGTCAGGTTCACCATGACCCGATATCCGAAGTCGACCAGGTCCATTTCTCCAGATGCAATGTAGGGTGCCAGAGTCTCTTTTAGCGTGGTGGGAAAAACATCCGTTTCGTAGTAGCGAAAGAAGTCGCGTCGGAATACCTGGGTTTCGAGATTGCGTCGTGCGCGATGTTCTTCGCCATGAAGATTGACAAGCACATCCTGCATGATGATCGAGCCCTCATCGTAAAGCGCTTGCCTCAGGTTTTTCTCCCGCAACGCCGCTGAGGCCTCACCGTAATCCGTGATTGTGTGTTGTTTTGACATATCAGATGTCTTTTGCCCGTTGCTTTGTCAGTATTCCAGACGAGTATTGTGAGGTGCGCCAGCCGGGGATGTCTTCTCTGGGTGGCAAAGGTTCCAGTGGCATGGATTTACCGCCAACAAAGACTTTCCTGATGCTGCCCGGTTCGCCGAGAACGGTAACGTCCTTCGAAGGGTCGCCTTCGACAATGATCAGATCCGCAAGTTTACCTTCTTCTATGCTTCCGGTTTCGCCATGAAAGCCGGCGTGTTCTCCGCAGTTTTTTGTCGCGGCGGTAATGGCCTCAAGTGGGCTGAAGCCCATGTCTCTTACGAAAACTTCCAGCTCCCGGTAATGCCAGTCACCGTAAGGCGTGATGGAGAAGCCGCTTTCTGTGCCGCAGAGCACCGGGACACCGGCCTCATAGGCTTGTCGAATCTGTACCGCACTCTCTTCGATCTCCTTGCGGAAAATCTCCCGGAGTCCCGGGTCGGCCCCCACCGCATCACCAAAGTCAGCCAGATTGGCCTGGAATGTGAAGGTGGGCACGATGGGCACCTTATGCTCGCAAACCAGTTCCAGGGTTGGCTCATCCATAAACGTGGCATGGATGAGCATATCCATACCCGCCAGCACCGAGTCTCGGATGCTGGCGGCGTTACGGCAATGCCCCATAACTGGGATGCCCAGTTCGTGCGCGGTGTCGCAGACGAGCTTCAGCTCATCGAGGTTCCACGCCTGAATTTCACCACGAATGGTCTGGCGGGGTAGAAGACCAGTGACATGGACTTTGATCCAGTCCACACCGTTCTTGATCTGGCGACGAACCTCGGTGCGGATATCTTCCGGTGTGGAGACAATCTTTGCATAACCCCGCAATCCCTCATCGGGAATGAGTCTGCCCGCGGTGCCACCGACGGAGGTGAGCAGGGCATTCCCTCCGCATAGCATTCGTGGACCTGGTATGACATTCGCTTCGATGGCATCACGCAGATCAACGCCAACATCGAAGATGCAATCCGGGTCGACAAACGCGGTAACACCAGCGTTCAGCAGTTTGCGCACATTCTGTGCAGCGATAATGGCAGCGAGTCCCTCACGTCGATGAAAGAAAAGTTCATCATTGGAAGAGGGCTCATCGAACGTCATGTGACAGTGGGCATCAATCAGCCCCGGCATCAGTGTCAGGCCCGAGGCATCTATGCGCTGATCCTTATGGGTTCCTGCAGCATCGCCGATTGAATGAATACGATCGGCCTGGATGTTCACGGTCGCTTTATAAGGCTCTCGCCCGGTGCCATCGATAATTGTGGCACCTTCGATCATTGTGATGGTCATTTCTCTGCCCCGCGTAATGCTTCCCAGATTTTCAGAGGCGTCGCAGGCATATCGATATGATCAATGTCGAGGGCATTGCAGACGGCGCTGATGACGGCAGGTGGTGCGCCAATGGCTCCTGCCTCACCGCAGCCTTTCATGCCGAGTGGATTGTTCGGCGTCTTGGTATCGATGAATGCTGTATCGAATGAGGGCAGGTCGTCTGCTCTGGGCATGCAGTAGTCCATGAATGAACCGGACAGCAGCTGCGCTTCATCATCGTAAACGGCATGTTCCATTAATGCCTGGCCGATGCCCTGGGCAATGCCGCCGTGCATCTGACCATGAACGATCATCGGGTTAATGACTGTGCCGAAATCGTCCACAGCAACAAAATTGACAACCTTTGTATTGCCGGTGTCCCGGTCAATCTCCACTTCACAGATGTGACACCCTGCCGGGAATGTGAAGTCCGGCGGGTCGAAAAAAGCGTCTTCCTTCAAACCCGGTTCCATCTCATCGGTCGGGAATGACTGTGCCACATAGGCAGCCAGCGCCACCTCAGCGAATGCCATACGCATATTGCTGCCGGGGCTGAAAAACTCGCCCTCTTCAAAATCCACAGACTCGGGTGCGACGCTCATGTTGTAGGCGGCGATTCGTTTGCCTTTTTCTATGATCTTGTCACATCCCATGGCGAGCGCAGACATGCCCACTGGCCCGCTGCGTGAACCGAAGGTGCCCATGCCGAACTGCACCTTGTCTGTATCGCCATGAATAATGTCGATGCTTTCTATATCGATACCAAACTTATCCGCAACCAGTTGGGCAAAGGTGGTTTCATGTCCCTGACCGTGTGAGTGTGAGCCTGTAAGAATCTCAACGGAACCGGTCGGGTTGACCCTCACCTGTGCGGATTCCCACAGCCCGGCGCCTGATCCAAGTTCTCCGAGTTTTTTTGATGGACCAATCCCGGCAGCTTCAATCCAGGTGGCGAGACCAATGCCTCTGAGACATCCCCGTTCCATAGCCTCATCGCGCCTCTCGGGGAAGCTGGCGTAGTCGATCATTTTAAGAGCGGTATCGAGTCCGAGGTCATAGTCGCCAACGTCGTAGCAGGAAATAACCGGAGTCTGGTAGGGGAATGATCTGACAAAGTTCCTGCGTCGAAGTTCCGCCGGATCGGTGCCCAGCTTTCTTGCCGCGACATCTATTAATCGTTCGATCGTATACGCCGCTTCTGGTCGTCCAGCGCCCCGATAGGCATCTACAGGTGTGGTGTTGGTATAGACCGCTTTTACCTCGGTGTAGATGGCCGGAATGGCGTACTGGCCTGAGAGCAGCGGACCACACATGTAGGTTGGAATCAGAGAGCCGAAGGTAGACAGGTAGGCGCCCATGTTCGCGGTGATGGACACCCTGAGTCCCGTTATCCTGTGATCCGCATCCAGTGCCATCTGGGCTTTAACCTGCTGGTCCCGGCCATGTGCATCTGTAAGAAAAGCCTCGCTGCGGTCAGCTGCCCACTTGATTGGGCGACCAATGAGCTTGCTCGCCCAGGTGCAGATGACTTCCTCGCTGTAGTTAAATGCCTTGGATCCGAATCCGCCACCGACATCTTCGGAGATCACTCTTAGCCTGTGTTCCGGTGCAAGTCCTATCACCGCTGCGAGTGTCATGCGCAGGCCATGTGGGTTCTGGGATGTAATGTAAAGGGTGTAGCGATCATCACGCTCATCCCAGATTGCGTTCAATGACCTGGGTTCCATGGCATTGGGCACCAGGCGATTATTGTAAAGCTCGAGTTCAACCTGGTGAGCGGCAGAGGCGAAAGCCTCTTTCACCGCGGATTCGTTACCCAGTTCCCAGTCAAATGCGACATTGTCAGGAATGTCATCATGCACGGCGCTGCTGTGACCTGCTGCCTGAGATGCCAGCGCGACTGGAGGCAGGTCGTCGTAGTCCACGTCGATTAACTCTGCGGCGTCGCGGGCCATCTGCCGGGTGTCCGCGATGACCACGGCGACAGGGTCTCCGACGTATCGGGCTTTATCGATGGCAAGCGGCGGATGTGTACCGGCACGCATTTCACTGCCGTCTTTTGAGTGAATCATCCAGCCACACATCAGAGTTCCCAGGCCGGACTCTGCATAGTCACTGCCTGTCAGGATTCGATGCACGCCAGGCATGTCTGCTGCAGCACTGGTGTCGACGCCAAGAATCCTGGCGTGGGCGATGGGCGATCTGACAAAAATCGCATGACACTGATTGGGTAATTGCAGGTCGTCTGTGTAGCGCCCACGGCCTGTCACGAAGCGAATGTCTTCTTTTCGCAGGATCGATTGCCCGACTGCCGCCATATATCCGCTTTCCCTGTTCTTTCTCTGGATACTACCACCCCGGAGTTCACTTAGACCAGTTGCATCACGGGCGGATCCAGGGGTGGACTCTGAAGCCGATACAGGAGAGCCCTAAAGTCTTGACTCCGGAGCGCCTGGCTCAAACCGCTGGCCGGGATTGTCAGATCTGCTGTCATTTGAAGACCCACAGCATGGAAACATCCTGTACGAGATAGCTGATGTGATCCGCTTTATTGTGCACTGCGTAATAGATGGCAGTGATTACATAGGACAAAGACCATGACTGTTATTTATACCCTTATCGGTGCGAGCCTGATTCTACCGCTGATTTTCTCCAACTCGGAAAACCGCGAAAGTACCCTGCTTGCCAAGGTTGAACCTAAAAACTGCAGCCGCAACATCAACGAAGACGAAGAGTTCTAGAGTCTTTTCATCGGATCTCGTCCCATATAAGGTGCAGCTTCCTTGAAGCTTTACCTTTTACTGGGGTAACCGATGAAAGATGAAACGAAACTGATACATTCCGGCTACGAAACGGAGCCGACGACCCACGCCGTTGCGACACCGATCTATCAAACCGTGGCATACGAGTTTGACAGTGCGCAGCATGGTGCAGATCTTTTCAATCTTGCTGTACCTGGAAATATCTATACGCGGATCATGAACCCGACCACCGATGTGCTTGAGCAGCGGGTCGCGGATCTGGAAGGTGGCGTTGGCGCACTCGCGCTCAGCGCAGGCAGTGCTGCCATCACTTACGCGATTCAGAACATTACATCAGTCGGCACCAATATCGTCGCAACTCCTCAGCTCTATGGTGGCACCTACACGCTCTTTGCGCATATGTTCCCCAATCAGGGGGTCGAAGTGCGGTTTGCGGAAAGCGATTCTGCCGAGGCGATCGGCAAATTAATTGATGACAAGACGCGCGCTGTGTTCTGCGAGACCATCGGAAACCCGGCTGGCAATATTGTCGATATCGAGGCTCTGGCTGAAGTGGCTCATGCCAATGGCGTACCTCTCATCGTCGATAACACCGTGGCGACGCCCATCCTGATCAAACCCATCAACTATGGCGCGGACATTGTCGTGCACTCGATGACCAAATACATGGGCGGTCATGGCACATCCCTGGGCGGCGTTATTGTAGACTCCGGCAAATTTCCCTGGGCGGACTATCCCGAGAAGTTTCCGATGATGACGGAGCCGGAAGCCTCTTATCATGGTGTGGTTTATACCGAGGCGCTGGGTCCTGCTGCCTATATTGGGCGTGCTCGCACGGTCCCCCTTAGAAACACAGGCTCAGCCCTGTCGCCATTTAATTCATTCCAGATCCTTCAGGGGCTGGAGACTCTGGCGCTGCGAATGGAAAGACACTGCTCAAATGCGCATGTTGTTGCGAACTACCTGCAGAATCACGACAAGGTTGCCAGGGTGAATTTTGCCGGACTCGCTGATGATCCTTACCACGAGCTGGCTCAGAAGTACTGTGATGGCAATCCTGCATCGCTGCTGACGTTTGAAATCAAGGATGGTTTTGATGCCGCTGTAAAGTTTTACGATGCGCTGAAACTGTTCAAACGGCTCGTTAACATTGGCGACGCCAAGTCATTGGCCTGTCATCCTGCGTCCACCACACACAGACAGATGACGGAAGAAGAGCAGCTGAATGCTGGTGTGACCTCCGGCATGATCCGCTTATGTGTCGGTATTGAACATCAGGATGACATCATTGAGGATCTGGAGCAGGCGTTGAGTCAGGCGTAGCGATGGTCTCTCTTAAACATATAGAAGCTTCCGATACAGGAGCAATCATCGAAGCCGTCCATAAATACGGTGCCTGTATCGCCAGGAATGTGTTGCCTGCCGGGTTATGTGATGCACTGATGGCTGACTTTCAGCCACATCTTGATGATCTTAACTGGGGCATTGATGACCTGGGTTATCGAAATGAGTTCTATGGGTCGCAGACCAAACGATTGCACGGTTTATTCAGCAAATCCTCGCGCATGGTAGATGTGCTGATGCATCCGCTTTTTCTTTCGATGGCGCGCACCATGTTCCTGGAGTCAGGCATGTCCAACGACATTCGCCTGAGTAATACGGAGTTGATGGTTTTGAATCAGGATCAGGATGCTCAGGTGTTTCACACGGATGCGGCTTCCTGGTCACGTGTTCAGAAACATGAGAACAGCGAGATTCTGATCAGCGCCAATTGTGCGCTGACCGATTTCACAGAGACAAATGGCGCAACCCGGGTCGTACCCGGCAGTCATCTCTGGGATGCCGGCAGAGAGCCGGAAGTGCATGAGGTCTGCCTTGCGGTGATGCCGCGCGGTTCTGCGCTGATTTACTCTGGTAATGCTATTCATTCCGGCGGTGCTAATCAGGAATCTGCCGCGAGAGTAGGACTCTACCTCGGCTACATCGTCAGCTGGCTTCGCCCGATTGAAAACCAGCTGGTAACTAATGAACCCGCCCATATCCATGCGCTGCCGGAAGAAGCACAGCGCCTGCTGGATGTATCCCCCGGAGGGTTTACCGTCTACGCCTGAGATATTTAGTTGATCCAGAGCAAGTTGTTAAAGCCGCTGCGCCGCTAAGCTTCTGACTTTCATAAGACAAAAATCAGCGCAGAGAGGTTCTCATGGAATTCGGCATCTCAGACGAAGGCAAAATCATTTACGATCAGGTCGTCCGCTTTATTGACGAGAAGATCATCCCGGCCGAAAAGGCAGTCGCTGACGAAGCGGAAACGACGGAAAATGGTGAGGACACGCCCACCATGAAGGCGCTGCGTGCAGAAGCCAGGTCGCTTGGCCTGTGGGCCCCTTTATCTGCCGGATGACGAGTGGGGCGCCGGTATCTCCAACAATGACTACTCTGTGCTCTGTGAATACATGGGGCGCAGCCAGATCGCCTCCCGGGTGTTCAACTGTAATGCCCCGGATACAGGAAACGCGGAGATCCTGGCGCAGTTCGGCTCAGATGCCCAGAAAGAAAAGTATCTTGTGCCGCTGCTGGAAGGCACCATCCGAAGCTGCTTCTCCATGACGGAGCCCGATACATCAGGCGCTGATCCAACTGGTCTTAGAACTACAGCCCTGCGTGATGGTGATGACTGGGTCATTAATGGTCACAAATGGTTTACCAGCGGTGCTATCGGCGCGGAGTTTGCCATCGCCATGGTGGTGACGAATCCAAAAGGTAACCTGCATGAACGCGCATCGATGATTCTGGTGCCCACAGACGCGCCGGGTTTTGACCTCATACGACCGGTTTCTGTGATGGGGCATTCCCGTGGGGGTGGTCACTGTGAGATTCAGTACAACGATTGCCGTGTGCCATACGAAAACCTGCTTGGTCCCGAGAATGGCGGGTTCATGATTGCCCAGGCTCGACTTGGGCCTGGAAGAATTCATCACTGCATGCGTTCCATTGGTGTTGCCGAACGTGCGTTTGAGATCATGTGCCGGCATGCCAATCAGCGTGAGACCCGAGGTCAGTTGCTCCGAGATTTTCAGTTTATCCAGG
>CBFIJB010000005.1:31690-202865 GCA_965662805.1 Candidatus Azotimanducaceae bacterium
TGCCACTTCGCGCATGGAGATTGACCAGGCAAGACTGCTGACGCAATTTGCAGCGTGGAAAATGGATACGGCAGGCAAAGAGAATGCGCGACAGGAGCTCGCGATGGCAAAGGTCGTAGTGCCTAACATGATGATGCAGGTGCTGGATCGAGCTATTCAGTGCCTTGGTGCACTGGGCGTATCGGACGATACCCCGATTGCTTCCATGTGGCGCAATGGCCGTGCGCTGCGCATCGCTGATGGCCCCGATGAGGTACACAAGATCACCATTGCGCGCAGGGAGCTGAAACGCTTTGCCTGATACCTTCCCCCCCCCCCTTCTTGGCGCCCCCAATTAGAGGAAATGCCGAATTAAGTAAACTGTCCCCGAATTAGATGATGTTTCAAGCGACAACGGCGCTCCGGGTTATGTCGCGATTGACAAACATCTGGCGGAGTATTTCGAACCGGGTGATGAGTATGTGCACTATCCGAACTGACCAGGTTGTTCGTGTCACACGGTGCCGTATAAAAACGTGCTCTGTCAGAGCGCCTGATCATCGCGATTGATCTCGCGATTAAACCTCTGCAGCTTATTCACCCTGATCATGGCCCTGATTTCTTCGATGTAGTCCTGGCCTCGTTCTGAGTATCGTTCCAGACCGGAAGCGAGTTCCATTCCAGACAAGGGTTTAGCCTGCTGGCGCGCCTTCAGTCTGCGATCTCGCAATTCCTGGTATGCGGGGTGGGAGTTCAGTGTCAGCACGTAGTATCCAACGCCTGCATCGACACTGTCGAAACGGGCAACCTCATGTTTCTTTGCTGGTTCCCGTTCTGTCGGGATCATTCCGCAGTTTCTGACCCAGCACCACATACCAAAGAAATTGTTTCCGTTTCGCGCGAATCTTGCCGTGCCCCAGGCGGATTCGTTTGCTGCCTGCGCCAGTGCGAGTGATGCCTGCACAATATCAACACGTTTCAGCAATTTTTCTCTGGTGCTTGCGCTGGTCAGCGGATCTCCTTTAACACGGTAGGTTGTGGCCAGGTTCTGTAGCCACTGCGCGTCTCTACTGCCAGGTACCCGGCCATCTTCAATCTCCGAGACAACCATCAGTAACTGTTCTCTCTGTTCGAGAACCTGGTCATTGACGCTGCGAACCTTGGGCAGCATGTAATTGAAGAAGGTTTCCTTTTTTCTTTTCACATCCTTGATAGCGGCAAAGTCCGGGCGCGGCTCAATCTTCTTCTCAGGTTCTGCCTGCCAGGCCAGCCAGAGGAGTCCTAGCGTAAACAAGGCAGCAAGAGGCAGGACGATGATTTCTGTTGATCGATCATTCATTTTCTCAGAATAACACCAGAGTCCAGTGATGGTTTCTCTGTCATGGAACACCACAACATAGAGGTATGGAACACGTTGCAGTTTTATGCAAAAAAGAGCTTAAAGAGTAGAATGTGGACATGAAGACTTTCACTGAAGCCCAGAAAAAGCGTCGCGAGCGTATTCTTGCCAGTGCTCGGGATCAGCTTTCGCAGCTGGGGTATGAAGGTCTTAACATGCGTGATCTTGCGGTAGCAGCCGATGTCTCTACTTCCACGCTCTATAACCTTTACCAGAGCAAGGACACACTGATACTGGCTGCGTTGCAGGATCTGTTGTCAGCCATGAATGAACGGGTCCTTGCCACTGGAGCAAAAGGCGTCATGCGTGCCCAGAAAAATGCGGAAGTAAACGCGGATCAGATCGTAGAGACGCCACTTTATGCTGAGGCTATGGCAATGATGCTGTTCGCTGCCGATCAATCTGATCCCATTGTTCGTGTGCTGCTGGGTGCCTCACTCTCTGGTCATCGGGAAGTGATTGACGAGATGGTTGAGCTCGGGGAACTGGATGCTTCTGCGGATCGGGAACTGATTGCCAGATCAATGGCATCCACTGGCTGGTCTGCCATTCTCATGTGGATGAAAGGTTACGTCGCGCTGCATGATTTCAAACGCGAATATATGCGCAACTCAATGATGACGTTATTGCCCTGGCTGAAAGGGGATGCGGAATCCCGGATCCGCAAACTCGTTGGTTAGGCAGACCCGGGAATCCCACTGATCGGCGAATCGTTACTCGAACAACTCTCCGCCACAGGCTGACGCGGTCGTGCCGTACTTTTCGTAGGCCTTAATAACGTTGGCGCCGGTTCTCCAGCGATGCACCTCATCGGGGCCGTCTACCAGACGCTGTGATCGAATCCCGGTGTACCAGCGAGCAAGTGGTGTGTCATGGCTGTAGCCCAGAGCACCGTGCAGCTGAATAGCGGTATCGACAACCTGGTGAACCATGTTGGCGAGAAATACCTTGGCAATGCCATTTTCCTGGCGCAGATCCATACCCTTTTCGGCTTTATAAGCGATGTGCAGGAGCATCAGACGTGCCTTGTAAATCTCGGCGGCGCAGTCAGCCATCATCCAGCGAACTCCCTGGCGATCGGCCAGTCTCTTGCCGAACGTGGAGCGGTTGGAAACGTGTGCCGCTGCAAGGTCCAGTGCCCGCTGCGCCATTGCCACGTTGTGCATTCCGTGACGTAGTCTTCCGTACGCCAGGCGGTGTTGGCCCATGTTGAAGCCCTGACCCTGACCACCCAGAATGTTCTCCCGGGGTACCCGCAGATCATCGATGATGACTTCGGCGTGCGAGCCGCCAAGTTTTAGGCCCAGCTCCGTGTGCGGCTGCATGGTCTCAATGTTCCGTACGATCTGGTAACCGGGATTAGGCAGTTCGACAATGAAGGTAGAGTACTGTTCATGGCGTGGTGCATCCGGGTCAGTCTTGGCCATGACGACGGCGATATCCGCCACCGAGGCTGATGAACTGAACCACTTCTCTCCATTGAGGACCCACTCATCGCCGTCCAGTTCTGCCGTTGTCTGCATGCCGGTGGCGTCGGCGCCTGCGGCTTTCTCTGTCATCGAGTAACAGATGCGTTTCTCTCCATTGAGCAGAGGTACCAGATACTTTTCTTTCTGATGGTCTGTGCCATGCTCCAGCAGCGTCAACATGGTGGCGTCATCCGGTCCCTGGGTGTTCAGTGACAGAGCCCCAAGAAAACTCTCTCCCAGTTCCATCTGAACCAGAGCGTTGGCTAGTGGTCTGAGTCCCATGCCGCCGTGTTCCTGCGGTACAAATGGGCACCACAGACCCTGCGATCTGGCCTTGCCTCGCAACTCTGCCAGAACAGAATCGAAGTTATCGGCTGTGCACGCATCTTCGGCTGGTATACATTCTTCCTGGACAAATTTTCGGACCTTGTCTCGTACGGCACGTACGTCTTCCGGTAGTTCAAATTCAATCATGGGGCTCCCTCTGTTTGGTTATTTCCTGGTTGGTTTTTCTGGTTTGTCACCAGTGACTATACACTGCTCTGACCGGATACTGGGCGAACCCGATCAGGAGATAACTTCTTTCCTTCTGAGCGCATCTATTTCGTTTGGGCTGATATCCAGGAATTCCGACAGGATACTTGCTGTGTCCTGACCCAGGTCATGCACATCCGACAATTCGGGCGGGTCTATTTCCTTAAAGCGAATTGGTGTCTGGAACTGGGATACCTCGCCGATGTCTGGATGCTGCCGTTTCTTTAGTGACCCGCGCGCCAGCATATGTTGGTCTTCCAGTGCTTCCGGAACGGTTTGCACCGGTGCACAGATGACACCGTTCTCCTGGGCGATTTCGAAAATTTCCTCGCGCGACAGGCTGCGAGTCCATGTGTTCACGATCGAATCCACCTCGTCGATGTTGAGGCTTCGGGCTTTCATGTCGGCAAAACGTTCATCGTCGATAAGTTCGGGCCGACTCATGGCATTGCACATCTTTCGCCAGTGACCCTCACGAAGACAGATGATGGCAACATGGCCGTCTCTGGCTTCGTAGACATTGTAAGGAGACAAGGCTTTGGCCGGATGGCGGCTGCCAGCGCGAGGCAGTTCATGTCCGACACTGTAGTAAGAGCCGATAACTGTCGACAGGGTAGGGAAGGCACAATCCTGCATGGAGATGTCCACGGTGGCACCTTCGCCAGAAGTCGCTCGGCCGAGCAGAGCGGTCACAATGCCGCTATACAGATGAACACCGGCCAGGAAATCGATGAATGCGGAAGGCGTTTTCAGGGGAGGGCCGCCTTCCTCGCCGGTCACCGACATAATGCCGGACATGGCCTGCAGTGTTATGTCCATGCCGAGAAAATCCTTGTAGGGCCCATCGATGGAGCCATAGCCAGTACCCATGGCATAAACCAGTTTGGGATTGATGGCTCGCAGTTCCCGGGATCCGAGCCCGTATTTCTCCAGGGTGCCCGGCGCGAAGTTCTGCACAACGACATCTGCCCTGGTTGCCAGCTTCTTAATGATGTCCTGTGCTTCCGTGGTTTTGATATTGAGCGTGATGCACTCTTTATTCGAGTTGAGATTCGAGAAGGGGTAGGTCGATGCGGTGGTCGGGCCACGTGCCCGAAGTGTTTCTCCGATCAGCGATTCAATCTTGATCACCCTGGCGCCGGCCTGAGCCAGCAGAAAACCGCAGTAGGGTCCGTTGTATACCTGGCCAAAGTCCAGGACGGTGATGCCGGTCAGGGGTTGTTGATTCATACTTGTGCCAGGTGTGTCGTTGAATTCCAGCCCTGAAGATTACCTGATAGTTGCAAGAGGTTCAGGGTCTTCAAGGCGGCCTCTCATTGCCGGGTATGTCTCGTGATATAACAGCCCTGTTTCCGCACAAATTGCGAGCAATCTGGCCTGGAAAACAGTTCGATTTTCTCGAAGCTTCAGGGGTGCTATTGCGAATAGATTTATCATCAGTCACCGTTAATGTTTCGGCTCGTCTGAGGAGAACCTGAATATGAGCGCCAGCCTGCCCGGTAAACCTGAACAAGCTTCCCTGGAAGAAAAAATGCGCTCGCCACGCTACCGGACCTACGTCCTTGCAGTGCTGGTTGTGGTCTATGTGTTCAATTTCCTGGATCGCCAGATCGTGACGATCCTGGCTGAGCCGATCAAGAATGATCTCGGGTTGAACGATACCCAGATCGGATTAATGACGGGTCTCGCTTTTGCCGTCTTTTACACCGTCCTGGGTATTCCCATAGCAAGACTCGCTGATCGCGCAAACAGGGTTACCATCATTTCCGGCGCGCTGGTGATATGGAGTGGTATGACGGCTCTGTGTGGTATGGCGCAGAATTTCACCCAGATTCTTGCGGCCAGGATCGGGGTTGGCGTCGGTGAGGCGGGCTGCTCTCCCCCTGCGCATTCACTGATCGCAGACTATTTCCCACCGGAAAAGCGCGCTTCGGCCCTGTCCATCTATGCCCTGGGTATTCCCATTGGCAGCATCCTTGGTCTGCTGGCCGGTGGCTGGATTGCAGAGTTCTACGGCTGGCGCGTTGCTTTTTTTGTCGTCGGCCTGCCCGGCGTTCTACTGGCGATCATCGTCAAGCTGACTCTGCTTGAGCCTATCCGTGGCATGTCTGACACGAGTTCCACAGCGTCTCAGGCATCGCAACCACCATTGTCAGAAACGCTCAGAACCATTCTGGGTAACCGAACAATCGTTCATATCGCCATGGGTGGCGCTCTGACATCCTTTGTCGGTTACGGGCTTGGTCAATGGCTGCCGGCTTACTTCATCAGGCTGCATGGGATGGGCATCGCGGAAACCGCGACCTATTTTGGACTGGTTCTCGGTGTCGCCTCAGCTGTTGGTACTGTGCTGGGCGGCACACTGTCGGATCGCCTCGGGCGACGCAGCACTCGAATGTATGCCTGGCTGCCGGCCGCTGGTGTGCTCGCTGCCTTTCCATTCTATTTTGTCGCCATGATGGCAAATGATCCCTATGTTGCCATTGCCATACTCGTGGTACCCAGTCTGTTGAATTCTCTATGGCTCGGTCCAGCTTTTGGAACCATCCAGAACCTCGCGCCGACCCGGATGCGGGCGCTGGCGTCAGCCATCCTGCTGTTTATATTGAATATTATTGGTCTTGGTCTTGGTCCCTTCCTTGTTGGTGTGCTGAGTGACCTGCTGGTCGGGCCCTTTGGCGAGCAGTCGCTGCGGTACGCCATCATGATTGCCACGGCAGCCTACTTCTGGGCGGGAGCACATTTTCTGCTCGCCAGCCGGACGATCAGCGAGGATCTGGCTGCCGCTGCGGCGGAGGACTGAAGGTCAGGTTTAAAGGCCGCCAGGCAGTAAGCTTAGGGCGAAGCGGTGTGGCTCAGGTATAGTAGCAGGAACGCTCTAACATGAAGGTGCTGTCCTGATATGCCGACAATTCTTTACGAACACCACAGCAGTGAGATCAGCCCGGGAACAGGCGAAGGCCTGTGGATGACCAGTGAGGAACTGGCTGCCGTCACAGGCTGGACGCTCAAACCTGAGGGCTTCTGCAAGGGCGATGTCTGTGTTCCTGTACCCAACCCTGCTACGGATTATGTCAATGAAGGACGGGTAAATGTATCCGCGCTTTGGGTTCTGCTGGGCAAACCCGTTGTCAGTAGTGATGATCAGTCTGTCTGGTGCCTTGGCGAAGATGCCGCGGTCCGCAATGACGCCATGCTTAGTCTTGAAGCGCCGGACTTCAGCCTGCCGGATCTAAATGGTCACTACCACTCGCTGTCGGATTTCCGGCGTAAGCGGGTGCTGCTGATTACCTGGGCTTCCTGGTGAGGCTGTCGTCATGACCTGCCAGGTTGGCAGGCACTGTATGAATCAGTCGACTCATCGGAGTTCGAGATTATTTCCGTGGCCATGGATGCAGATATAGAGGCCGCGCGTCCCTGGGTTGAGGAGGCATCACCCGGTTACACGGTTTTGGTTGATCAGAATCATCTGCTGTCTTCTCTCTACAACATGGTGAATGTACCTCAGGCAGTCTGGATTGATGAGCAGGGCATCGTTGTGCGCCCGGCAGAAGCTGGTGGTTCAATTGATATCCTGCGCGAATTCGATATGGAAACCATGGCATTCAAGCCTGAATCCATGGAGCGGGCCCAGGCCGCCAAGACAACCTATATTGATGCGGTTCGTGACTGGGCTGTTAACGGTGGCAGCAGTCGTTACGTATTTGATCCACAGGCGGCCCGGGATCATGTTGAGCTGATGAATGATGATGTGGCGCTTGCGCACACGAAATTCAGGCTGGCCCGTCATCTGCAGGACACAGGTGGGACAGACGAAGCCGACCGCTTGTTTGCCGAGTGCCGTGAGCTGCACCCTGAATCCTGGAATATTTTCAGGCAGACCACCGAGAAAACAGATACCGGTATTGCCGCTGGCGAGGAATTCTGGACCAGGGTCATGTCTCTGGGCGACAAGCAGTATTACAAGTCGGTCGATATGCCCGGTATGGAGTGATTGTGGTAAACCTTTTGATGATATGACCTGAAACAAAAAAAGGCCCTGCATGCAGGGCCTTTTTTTGCCTTTCTTATTAAGCGCTGCAGAAACTACATCTGCATGGCCTTAATTTCAGTGAACTCGGTCAGACCGTGGGGGCCCAGCTCGCGTCCAATACCGGACTGCTTGTAGCCGCCAAATGGTGCTGCAACGTTGAAGCCGCCTCCGTTTACGGATACCTGACCTGTGCGGATCTGTTTCGCGACACGTTTTGCGCGCGCATCATCTCCGGACCAGACCGCACCGGACAGACCAAAAATGCTGTCGTTCGCGATCTCGATGGCCTCTTCCTCAGTGTCGTAAGGAATGATGGTCAGTACCGGACCAAAGATTTCATCCTGCGCGATGACCATGTCATTCTTCACATCGGAAAAGATCGTTGGCTGGACGAAGTAACCTGTATTGCGTCCTTCAGGCGGTGTTGGACCACCGGTAACCAGCGTCGCACCTTCTTCGATACCTTTTTCGATATAACCCACAACGGAGTCGAGCTGCGCCTTGGATGCAACCGGTCCCATCACCGAGCCTTCTTCGAAAGCCCCGCCGACCTTGACGGATTCAGCTGCCGCTTTGGCCGCGGCAACGGCTTCATCCTGCTTGCTGCGAGGAACAATGAGTCGAGACAGGGCGGCGCAGACCTGGCCGCTGTTCATGCAGATGCTGCCACCGGCTGCGGCTGCTGCTTTGGCGACATCGGCATCATCCAGAACAACCGAGGCAGACTTGCCGCCCAGTTCCAGGCCAACACGTTTCACGGATTCAGAAGCAAGCGCCATGACTCGTCGGCCAGCTTCGGTGGAACCTGTCAGCGACACCATGTCCACATCGGGGTGCGTACACATTTTTTCACCGACGGTTCGACCGGGGCCAGTAACCAGGTTGAATACGCCTGCAGGGAAACCAGCTTCATGCATGAGTTCAGCAAAGTAGTAGGCGGTCAGTGGTGTATCTGAACTTGGCTTAACGATCATGGTGCAGCCGGCAGCAAGTGCGGGCATGACCTTGGCCACGATCTGGTGTAGTGGGAAGTTCCATGGAGTAATGAAAGCGCAGACGCCAACCGGTTCCTTGATAATGATGGAATTGCCCAGTTGTTCTTCCTTTTCCATTTCAAAAGGAATGTCGATGTACGAGCTGACGACGCCGACACCCATGCCGCCGTGAACAGCAACACTGGTCTGCAGTGGTGTACCCAGTTCCAGTGCGCACAGCTCACCGATTTTCTGCATGTTCGCGGTGACCAGTTCTGACAGCTTTTTGATCAGCTCAGATCTTTCTGCAGCGCTGCTTTGTCCCCAGGTTTTGAAGGCTTCTTTTGCAGCGGCAACTGCCGCGTCAACATCCTGATCGTTACCGCTCGGCACTTCGCCGCAGATTTCTTCCGTGGAAGGGTCAATGACCTGTAGCTTGTCGGTGCCATGGGGGGCAACCCACTGGCCGTTAATATAGAACTTGTCGTGAGTCTGCATGATGTTCCCTCAAATGTGTTCAATAGGTATTTAGGAACACGGATAAAATCACAACTGACTGTTTTGCGCAAATAGGCTAAAGCCCCGTTATTGAAGGGTATTTCGGCTCACGCAGGTCTCAGCCGAAGGGGCAGTGAAACGAGGCCTCGACTGGACAAACCGGGTCTGAACTCCGGGTTTTCGCTGATCAGTTCGAAGTGCTCGACTCTGGCGAGAAGGGATTTGAAGATGATCTCCATATTGAGGCGTGCCAGATTATTGCCGAGACACAGATGGGCGCCACGACCGAACGCAACGTGACGGTTGGGCACACGATCTATCCTGAAGATGTCTGCATCCGGAAAAGCCAGAGGATCACGATTGGCCGCTCCATACAGCAATCCGAATTTCGTGCCTTTCGGGTAGGCGTGACCCATCACTTCGACGTCTTCACTGGCGTATCGATGAAAGAAGGGCAGAGGGGCGTCATAGCGAAACATTTCCTGTACGGCAGTGTGTGCCAGGGCAGGTTTCGATCTTAATCTTGCCAGTTGTGCTGGATGTTCTATCAGCGCGAGCATTCCGGTGCCCAGCACGTCAATGGTGGAGCCATGACCGCCAGCCAGGATCAGCAGACCTGTGGAAACCAGCTCGGTTTCGTTCAGCTCTCCGGACTGTTGTGCCTTGACCAGAGTGGTTAACAGATCCTCCCTGGGTGCTTTGCGTCGCTCTTCAATCTGCAGAGAGAGATACTCATAAAACTCAGAGGTCGCTTTTTCCGCGCGATTCTTGTTTTCCTGGGTTCGATCGGCATCGAAATACTGAACGATATCTTCGGACCAGGTCCGTAGTTGTGGACAGTCCTCATCAGGCACGCCCAGAATCTTGCCGATGATATGCCCGGGTACCTGGGCCGCAAGATCCTCTAAAAAATCGATGCTTTCCTTCTGCAGAACTTCGTCAAGCAGACTGTCAACATAGTTCTGGACCATAGCGCGATGCTGTTCGATGAAGGCCTTGGAGAATTCTCGCAGGACCACCATGCGCAGCCGTCTGTGCACTTCACCATCAGATTCCAGCATGCTGAACTGCACGAACCTTTCATGATTCGGCATATCGTGAAAGTTTGCCTGACGTTGCTGTTCGCGAACAGTGTCTTCATCCGCAATCATTTCCAGAGAGCGAACCATGACGGGACTGCGTGCGGTTCCCTCGACATCTTCGTAGCGTGACAGTAAATGGCAGTCCATGGGTGCAAAGAAAACCGGCTCGGGCGATTGCCGGAGCCGGTCGTAAACAGCGTAGGGATCCTGCGCGAATTCCTTTGATAGTGGATCAAACATACGCGCAGTATAAGCGTAATTCCTCAGGCAGGAGGAACACTCGAATCGCTGGACCAGTTGCCATGGAATCCGAATGGGATGCGCTGTGGCAGCTTAACCCTTGCCACATAACCGCGATCAAAATCCTGGGCATCCATAACCACGAATTCCGCGGACTTGTTACCCAGGTCATGGACAAAGGTGATGAGATAACCAGCATCTTCTGCGTCTGAGTTTTCGCTGGCGACGAATACGGGTTCGCCAGCTGCGCGGCCGGGTCCGTGATCGAATACTTTACGTTCCCCTGTCTGCAGATCGTGTTTAAGCGTGGGCCAGGCTTCTCCGATAACGGTGCTGGGTGAGGCGCAGTAACCATAGCGGTATGGCTGGTTGCCTACATCATGACGATGGCGCGGAAACTCGTTGGCGGACTCGTCGATGACCTGAACATTGATGGTTCGGGTAGCCGGGTTCAGTGTCCACCGTTCAAGGCGAGCCATGGAATCGCCGAAGGGGCCCAGCAGGTCATGCTGGAACATTGACGCATAGTTACACAGATCAATGGTGATACTGCCATCATCGTTATCGAACGCATTCATGGGGTGAAAGCAATATCCCATCGGCACATCGATCCAGATGATATCTCCAGCTTCGCCATCGCGTGGCAACAGACCAACGCGATTTCCATACTCCGGGTTCCACTTGAACGGGAAACTGTGAGTCATGACCATGTCGAAGTCCACGGTGACCGGCTGGTCATAGATAACAACGTACTTATTGGTCAGTGACATATCGTGCATCATCGTCATGCCGGGTACGGGGACATCAACGGTCTTGCGTACTTTGCCGTCGGTGCCGACGACGACGTATTGCACATGATCCATCCAGTGTGGCCAGGCATACACCATCGCATGCATCTCGCGAGTCACCGGATCAATCTTGGGGTGTGCAGTAAAGGCGCCGGGCAGGGTGCCTTCAAAGTTATTGCGGCCGACGGTTTCGAGTTCGTAGGTAAGTTCAACGGGCGTGCCGCCGGCTTCAACCATCGCCCAGGTCTTCCCGGCGAATCCACCGACGTTAGTGTTGGGACCAGCGGTTGAATCATTCCAGTTTGGGCCGGCAATGTCCGGCTGACCTCTGAAGTCACTCAGCTCTTTCGAGCCTACGTAGCGATTGCGATACCACTCTGCGCGGCCTTCCCGCAGGCGAATGCCGTGCACCATCCCGGCGCCTACAAACCAGTGATGTTTTGACAGATCGACATCCGCGAACGGGTTGGGTCCGTTACGGAGGTAGCGGCCATTCAACTCTCGTGGCAATTCGCCTTCAACTTCCAGGTCGGTGGCGGTGATTTCCTCGGTCACGGGTGCGAAGTTTCCCTGCAGGTAGGGGTTATCAAATTCCTGCTTCGGTTGTTCGGACATTCTGGCTCTCCTCAGGTAGAATATGGGCATTGTCAATATAAATATTGATGGTGTCAATATTGAGCTCGAAAAAACGTAAAACTTATCACCATGGCGATCTCCGGCGGGAACTGATTGAAGCGGCCGTCAGCATGCTGCCAGTGTCCGGGGTCTCCGGGCTCAGTCTGCGAAAGCTGGCGGTGCAGGTGGGCGTCAGTCACAACGCTCCCTATATGCACTTCGCCAGCAAGGACGTGTTGTTGGCTGCTCTGGCGCAATACGGTTTCCAGAAACTGAGTGACGCGCTCCTATCGGATAGCGATATACAAAACCACAATTATGACTGGCATGAACGTTTTGTTGCCGGCTGCCAGACCTATGTTGAGTTTGGCACGACTTACCCTGAGTTGTTCCAGGTCATGTTCATGGAGCATGACCCTCAAGCATTCCCCGAGATGGTGGCAGACTCCCTGGGTGCGTTGCAGACGTTGACGGACATCATTGCAGAGGGGCAGTCGCTTGGCAGGGTGCGTGAAGGTGACGCCCATGAGTTCGCAACGTTGATCTGGTCTCTGTTGCATGGCGTGTCGGTGCTGTTTGCAAACAGGAAGCAGGCACCTCAGCCATATCGTTCAGATAACGCCGCAGACCTGACTCGAAAGTTTCTGGATCAGTTGCTGGCAGGGCTCGAGGTATGTTCAGTTGATGATACGATTGCGCGGAAAGAAGGAGAATCCTGATATGTTGCCTTACCCAGTTGTTCAGATTGCTTACTTTGTGCCGGATTCCCAGGTCGCCGCCCTGCAGATGGTCGAGCGTTTTGGTGCCGGTCCCTTCTTCTTTATACCCCGCATAGAACTCTCTGCCGGTGAGGTGCAGGGCAAGTCGCAGAAGTTTCTTCATTCTTCTGCTTATGGTCAGTGGGGCAATGTCATGATGGAGCTGGTACAGCAGGATGAAGAGGGGCCGTCACCTTTCCGCATGATGTACCAGCCTGGTGAGCAGGGGGTTCACCATATGGCGATGATGGTGGATTCCATGCAGGTGACCTACGCCGAATGTGAACGCCTTGGCCTCGATATTGCGGCGAAGGCCGTAACGCTGACCGGTACAGAGTTTGCGTTTATCGACACGGTCGCTCAGATGGGGCACATGATCGAAATCTACGAAAAAAGTGAAGGCCTGCTGGGCTTTTATGAAATGGTGCGTGAGGCTTCAGTTGACTGGGATGGCAGTGATCCAGTCAGATCGATAGGCTAGGCTGTTCTTCCTACAGAACGTTCAAGGCGTTGTAGCGGTACAGCCAGTCTACCGTGCTGTTGCCTGCCTGTCTGACCGCGCGATCACGAACCCATGCTTTCAGGCCTTTCATGTGGAAGGTTTTTGCGTTTCTTCTCGACCCGTTCTGTATGCGTGCCGTCCTTGGTTTTCTGAGACGCTCATATTCCTTTAGCGCGATTTCGAAGTCGGAGAATTTTCGGAGACTCGCGGTCAGTACCCAGGCGTCCTCAACAGCCATCGCCGCACCTTGTGCCATAAATGGCAGGGTTGGGTGGCAGGCATCGCCGAGCAGGGTGATGCGCCCCTGACCCCAACGGGACATGGGCTTTCGATCAAACAACGCCCACTTGTAAAGAGAGTCCTGTGCTGCGCTGTCTATTAACATTTGCAGATCAGGATGCCAGCCAGTGAAATCCTGCTTCAGCTCCTCGTAGTCACCGGGCGTCGTCCAGGATTCGATCTCCCATCCATCTTTTTCAACCACGCAGACACAGTTAACAAGTTCTCCGCGCCTGAGAAAGTAGTGAACGAAGTGTTTATCAGGTCCCCACCAGGCTGTGGTGACCGGGCGAATGACCTGTTCAGGTATTGCTTCAGCGGGTACCAGGGCGCGCCAGGCGATGTTACCCGTGAAGCGGGCGGGCTCATCTCCCCAGAGGTGTGCTCTTACGATACTGTGAATACCGTCAGCGCCAACGAGTAGGTCGCCTTCTGCCTTGTCCTTGTCGGTTGTGACAGAAACCGCTGTCGCATCCTGTTCTATATTCGTGATGGCTGCTGCGGTGTGCAGTCTGATCAGATCGGACTTACCGGCAGCTTCAGCGAGAAGGTTCAGCAGATCGCCGCGATGAATGTGGTAGTAAGGAGAGCCGTAGCACGCAATCGCGGTGTCTCCCAATGGTGACTCGGAAATGACATTGCCTGTTCGCCAGTGCCTGAACTGGGTGGCCTGTGGAAGAAAGGCTACTTTCTGAAGCGCTTCCTGCAGATCCAGATGGTGGAGAACCCGGCTGCTGTTCGGGGAAATCTGAAGTCCGGCGCCAATTTCTCCGAGAACTTCAGCCTGCTCGAATACTTCAACCTGATGTCCTGTTCTGGCGAGGCATAGTGCAGCGGTGAGGCCGCCTATGCCGCCGCCAGCGATCAGGATTTTCATCGAGTTTCAGATTGCGTGCTCTTACTAGACCCGCTCGATGATGATAGCGGGTGCCATGCCGCCACCAGTACACATGGTAATCAATGCGGTGTTCAGGTCACGACGTTCCAGTTCATCCAGGGCTGTGCCGATCAGGATAGAACCGGTCGCACCGATCGGGTGGCCAAGCGCCATGGCGCCGCCATTCACATTGACGATCTCGGGGTCCAGCTCCAGATCACGGATAAACTTGGCGGCGACGACACTGAATGCCTCATTGACTTCAAACAGGTCAATGTCGCTTGTTGTCATGCCGGCACGCGTCAGAACTTTCCTGGCAGCGGGGCCGGGCTCGTTCAGCATCAGGGTAGGGCTTCCGCCAACGGTCGCGATGGCTTTCACCCGGGCGCGAGGTTTCCAGCCCTGAGCGTCTGCATATTCCTTTGAAGACATGATCAGTGCGGCTGCGCCGTCAACAACACCGGAAGAATTACCGGCGTGGTGCACGTGATTGATTTCAAGATCCGGGTAAGCTCGCTTCACCAGCTGGTCAAAGGTCTCGCCGCTTTCATCGATCGGAATACCCATGAATTTGTCGAACACGGTATCAAGACCTGCGAGGGATTCCATGGTGGTGTTGGGGCGCGGGAATTCTTCATGATCCAGAGCCACAGTGCCGTCGTCATTGGTGACCGTGATCAGGCTCTTGTCGAAATGACCGTTGGCGATAGCGTGTGCGGCGCGTTTCTGGCTTTCCACGGCGAGGGCGTCAACATCTTCACGCGTAAATCCGTCAATGGTGGCGATCATGTCAGCGCAGATACCCTGGTGCGGCTGTGGGTGCAGATTTCGCAGATGCAGGTTGCTGCCATCTACCGTGCGGTTCTTATCCGCGCGGGGCACAGTGGGCGTGTAAGACATCATCTCGACGCCGCCGGCAACACAAAGGTCGTCCATGCCGCTCATGAGATTAGCCGCTGCGATGTTCACGGAAGTGATGCCGGAACCGCAGAAACGATCCAGGGTCATACCGCAGGCCTTGTCGCTCCACCCGGCATCCAGTGCCGCCATGCGTCCAACGCAGGAGCCCTGCTTGCCGATCTGAGATGAGCAGGCAACAACAACATCATCGATATCTTCGGTCTTGAGATTGTTGCGCTCCCCGATTTGTTCGAACACCTTGGCCAGCAGACGGCCCGGGTGGAATTCTGTCAGAGCACCTTTGCCCTGCTTGCCAATTCCTCGTGGTGTACGCGCGGCATCAATAATATAGGCATCAGCCATGTCTAAGTCCTCTGTGCTATGAAAATGGATAATCGACCCGCATTGTAATGCAGGTAACGAATGTTGTCAGATTGAAACCATGCTTCCCTCAGATGGCTCCGTTGCGTCCGTAATACGCCTTCCCAGTGCGATTCGGTAGAAAACAGGCACGGCGACCAGTGTGAGTAACGTCGCGAAGATCAGACCGCTCATTATGCAGACCGCCATCTCGCGAAAAAAGGCATCGGTTAACAGGGGGGCCATGCCGAATACCGTCGTCAGTGATGCCAGCATGACCGGCCGCAGCCTGCTGAGACTCGCCATGATCATCGTCTGGATCGTGTTGGGTTCGCTCGCGAGACGCTTGTCGATCTCATCCACCAGAACAATACAGTTCTTGATCAGCATGCCTGAAAGACTCAGCACACCCAGAAAGGATGGGAAGGTGAGTGGCAGGTCAGTAATCAGTAAACCGAGAGCCACCCCGCACATGATCATGGGTACCGTGAGCCAGATAACGATCGGTTGTTTCAGGGCGCCGAACATCAGGATGGTGATAAACAGCATCAGGCCAAAGGCCAGCGGCATGCGTTGGCTCAGTGACTCGTTGGCCATTTTGTTGGATTCGAATTCTCCACCCCATTCACGGGAGTAGCCTGGCGGCAGTTCAATTGCCTCGACCTCGTCTTTGACGCGTTCGAAATACTGGTTCACGTTGTGGCCGATGGGTGGATCCCCCTGGGTGGTCAGGGTGCGCTGCCTGTCGCGTCGATAGATCGTCGTGTTTTCAGCCTGCAAAGAGAACCGACTGACCACCTGCGTAATGGGTACGAACGTTCGTTGCGTTGCACTCCAGACCTGCCTGTCTTTGATGCCTTCCAGGTCTGTTCGCTCAGCGTCCGGGGCCCGCGCGATGATGGGGACCAGCTTGTCCCGGTCACGCAGCAGCCCAATGTTCAGACCGTGGGTGTTATAGGCCAGTGATTTGGCCAGATCTTGTCGTGACACGCCGGCAAGCCGGGCATTGGATTCATTGAATTGCGGAACCAGCTGCAGGGACTGTGGCCGCCAGTCGGTCTTCCGGTCCGTAAGATTGTGCGCAAGGTAAATCGCGAGGGTTTCGTCGGCAAGTTCCCTTAACACCGTTGGGTCCGGACCGGTGTAGCGCATTTCGATTTTTGACCCGGTCGAGGGTGAGAACTCGGCTCGCCGAATCTGGATTTCCGCATCCGGTCGCAATCGCGCAAACAAGTCTTTGGTGGTTTCCATATGGTTGTTGATCTGTTCGATATCTGAAACCCGAACGATCATCTGCACGTAAGCGGGGTTCGGCTGTTCCGGTCGCTGGATCGCGGTAAATCTCGGTGCGCCCCTGCCGATGTAATTGGCGACGGATTCGATACCGGCCATGTTCAGCAGCTGGGCTTCAAGCGGTCGCACATCTTCAGAAGTGGTCGTGATATCGGTGCCCTCTTGCAGACGGTAATCCACGTAAAACAGCGGCGTGTTGTTAGATGGAAAAAACGCTGTTTTCACAAACTGCATCGAATACAGGCAGGCCACGGTGACGGCAACAATCACCATCGAGGTGAGCCAGGCTCGCCTCAGTCCAAAGTTGATGAGGAAGTGATAAGGTCGAAAATACCAGGAGCGGTAAAGCTCGTTTTCCGACAGTGATTCTGTTGGTTTGAGCAGGTAGTTACCGAGCAGCGGGATAATGGTAATAGCCAGCAACCATGAAAGCAGCAACGAAATGGCGACCACCTGGAACAGGGAAATCAGGAAGTGACCACTGTTGTCGTCGGAGAGACTGATTGGCGCAAAAGCCAGAATACCGATGATGGTTGCGCCCAGCAGGGGATATTGTGTCCGCGCTACCGATTGAACCGCAGCTTCCTTGGCATCCATGCCACGACGGACGCCCATGACCATCCCCTCTGCAATCACAATGGCGTTATCCACGAGCATCCCCATGGCGATCATCAGTGCCCCCAGTGAGATTCGCTGAAGTTCGATTTCCATGAAGTACATGACCTCGATGGTGCCAAGAACCGTCAGTAAAAGAACGGTGCCGACAACGGTACCGGCACGCCAGCCCATGAACAGCATCAGTGCTACCATCACAGTGAACACGGATATTCCGAGATTCTTCAGAAAGCTGTTAATCGCATCCTGAACGACATCGTGTTGTTTGTAGACGGGGTTGAGTTGTATTCCGAGTGGCAGCGTCGATTGGATTTCATTGAGCTTCTCATCAACGGCCCTGCCGACCTTGACGACGTTCAGCCCTGGCGTGATGGAAACAGATAGCGTCGCTGCAGCTTCGCCGTTCATGCGCACCATTTCATGCGGCACTTCAACGGCGGTTCGCTTGACGCTTGCAACGTCTCCGAGGCGGATGATTTCGGTGGAGCCGGGCAGGCCAATCTTCATGTCCGCCAGGGATTCGACACTGTTAATGGTGGATGTCTGGGCGATACGCAATCGTCTGCCGTCAAACTTGGTTGAACCGGCGCCAACGACCTGGTTCTCAGCCCAGATGCGTTGGGCGATATCGTCAATGGAAACCCCGAGTGTCGTGAGCCGCTGGTCGTCGAATTCGACATAGATAGCTTCCTGCAGCAGACCGCGTACGCCGACCTTCGCGACACCTTCCACCTGTTTGATCCGGTTTCCGATGTCTTTCGCCATGTCCTGCAGTTCGGCGTTCGTATAGCCCTCGGCGGTGGCTGAATAAAGGATGCCGTAGACATCGGCGAAGTCGTCTTCAACCAGCGGTGTATCGACGCCATGTGGCATCCACATCTCTGCTTCACGGACGCGCCTTCTCAGTTCGTCAAAAACCTGCGGAGTTTCCACTTCATCGAAGTGTTCCAGCAGTCGCACCTCGATTTCAGACCGGCCCGGTACCGACTTGGACACGAAGAAATCAATCTGGGGCAGTTCCTGCAGAGAGGCTTCAATGCGATCAGTGACCTCCATTTCCACTTCCTCGGCCGTGGCACCGGGGTAGGTGGTTATGATGTACGCCATCTTGATCGGAAAGTTTGGATCCTCAAGGCGGCCGATGTTCTGAATACCGTGAATGCCGCCAACCAGGCAGACCAGGATCAGGATCCACCCGTACAGAGGATTCGAAACCGTAAAACGTGCGAGATTGTTCATCGGGTTACAGTGGTCTGACTTTCATGCCCGGCTGCAACTGACTTGCTCCGGCAATCACGATCTGTTCACCCGCTTCGAGGCCCCGTAACACCGGTACGCCCGTGTTGGTTGGTGCGGCAGTCTGGATCTGCCTTCGTGTAACGGAACTGTCATCCGGGTTATACACCCAGACCGAGAGATTACCGTCTGGCATCGGCACAACCGATGAGGCAGGAACGAGAATGGCTGTACCGCTGGCAGAACGCATTTCGATCTTGGCTGTTGCGGTCATGCCCGGAAGAATATTCAGGTCAGCTGGGTTGTCGATGAGAAACGACACTTCATAGGTCTGTGCCAGGGAATCTGCTTCGCCCCTGTTTTCCGAGAAGATCATGGGGAATTCCCTGTCGGGCGCAAAGTTGAATTCCACCCAGGATCGAACGACCGACTCCGGGCTGACGGTTGCCATCAGATTCTCCGGTACGCTCATGACAACCTGCAGCTGGCTGAGATCCAACATTTTGACAATGGGGGCGCCGGGTCCCACGTTAGCGGAAGAATCAAAGTAACGGCGGGAGACATAACCCTCGAAGGGCGCGAAGATGCGGCTATCGTCCAGTCGCTCTTTGGCCTTGCGCAGCCTGACCTGCTGCAGCTGGTAGTTGGTTTCAGCGTCTTCAACCAGAGACTTCGCGATACCATTTTGCTTTAGCACCTCACGTTTCCGTGACAGGTCCTGGGATGCAAGTCGGAGTTGTACTTCGGCCTCTTTGACCGCCAGCTGAAATTCTGTAGGTTCCAGCGCGGCGACGAGCGCGCCTTTGTTGATGGTCTCACCTTCTTTCACCGTGATCTCGGCGAGAGGGCCGCCCACCTCGAATGACATGTCCACGTTCTGCAAGGCTTCAATACGTGAGGTGAATTGGAAGGTGGTCTGGTTTTCCGAGCCGGACAGTGTCATCAGTTTCGCCGGCCGGATGTTCTGTTGCTCGGGTTCGGGGGGTGTTCTGTCAGAACAGCCTGCGATAGCGAGTGTCATTAAAAGCAGGGGTAGAATGTTCATGTCAGGTTTCCTTCGCTTTCTGGCGAAGCTTCTTGCTGACTTCTTTTGCCTCATGGGTGTTCATGGGATTGAGTTCGAATATGTTCAGGAACCGCAGTCCCTCATTTGCCAGAAACAAAATCAGCGCCATGTCGGGATCCTTACTCTCTGCTGAGATCTGTTGCAGAACCTGCTTGATGTAGTCCCTGGCGGGTTCCAGCAATTCCGGTGCTTCCGCTGCAGCGGCGACCAGCGCAAGTGACGCACGTCGCTCAACAGCTGTCATCTGATTTTCCTCATGAAGCATCGCTTCCAGTGCGTTACTGCTGTCTCGGCGGGACTCGACACGTTGAATATTGTTGTCGATGAGGTTGTCGAGCATGCCCCGCAGCAGAGCTTTCTTGGATTTGAAGTGATACAGAACGCCGCCCTTGGAGAAGCCGGCGCGGTCAGCCACGGCTTCAATCGTCAGGTGATTGGCTCCCGATTCCTCGACCACCTGCAGGGCTGCCTGAAGAATATCGCTTCTCTTGTTATTGCTGCGCATGATGCTGACTTATTAACTATACCGTCCAGATGGTACAGTAAACTGGTGTTTGATGATACAAAAACGGCTACACTCGCTGAGTCCGCACGAGACCAGCAACAAGACACAGTTAGAATAGTCAGGATAGATTGAGGAACTTTGTTTGAAACGAACGCGATTACCGGGAACGCCGGAGCCTGACCGCTATGTCACCGGCGATCAGGCAAACCGACTGGCTGTTGATGAATGGGGCGATCCTAATCATCAGGCTGTGATATTGCTGCATGGTGGCGGGCAGACTCGCCATGCCTGGAAAGGCACCGGAGAAGTATTGGCTGATGCGGGCTATCATGCCCTGTCTTTTGACGCCCGGGGTCATGGTGATTCTGACTGGGTTGATAACAAACAGTACGAACACGGCTATATGGTCGGAGATCTGGTTCAGCTGGTTGCGACGCTCGAACTCTCTCAACCCGTACTTGTCGGTGCTTCCATGGGTGGTATGGTTTCTCTGGCCGCTCTGGGAGAAAAGGCCGTCGATGCCGCGGCGCTTGTGCTGGTTGATATTGCTCCTACGATCGAAGTAGAAGGCGCACACCGGGTGCTCGACTTTATGCGCCAGGGAAGTCAGGGCTTCGATACGTTGGAAGATGTCGCAGATGCGATTGCCGGATATCAACCGCAGCGTAAAAGGCCAAGAAGCCTGGACGGTCTGGCCAAGAACATTCGCCAGGGTGAAGACGGGCGTTATTACTGGCACTGGGATCCGGAGTATATTTCCGAAAAACGGGAGGTCGGACGATATCAGGAAGGATTCCGCGAGATTGCCAGAAACCTTTCCATTCCGGCTTTACTGGTCAGGGGCGGATTGTCTGACGTACTGAGTGAAGAGGGCGCCCAGGATTTCCTGACGCTGTGCCCACATGCGGAATACGCGAATGTGACTGATGCCGCCCATATGGTTGCCGGCGACCGAAACGATATTTTTACATCAGCAGTCGTGGACTTTCTGTCCCGGAAGATTGCGGCTGAATAGGGAGAAGAAAATGACACAGAATCGACAATGGCTGATTGATGGCAATCCCAGAGGCAGGGCGCTTGAACTTAATGACTTCAAGGAAAATGTTGCGGAACTTGAGCCGCTCGCTGATGGCCAGGTTCGAGTCAAAGTCGAAGTGTTGAGTTTTGAGCCTTCCCAGAAAGGCCAGCTTGAGGTCATCGCTGGTTACTCCTCTGGTGGCACCATGGGCGAAGTGATGGGGGCCCGTGGCGTGGGAGAGGTGCTAGAAAGCCGTCATCCTGATGTGCCGGAAGGTGCCAAAGTTGTCGGAGTACTGGGCTGGCAGGAATATGCCACGGTGCAGGGAAAAACGCTTGAAATCGTACCGGATGATGAATTTCTGACCGCGAGGCTTGGGCCATTGGGAGCCCAGGGGCTAACGGCGTATTTTGGTCTCCTGCGAGTCGGTCAGCCTCAGGCTGGTGATACCGTCATGGTCTCAGGTGCAGCAGGCGCTGTGGGTTCCATTGTCGGGCAGATTGCCAAGATCAGTGGCTGCACGACGATCGGCACTGCAGGTGGCCCCCAGAAGTGCGAATGGATTCAGGAAATCGGCTTTGATCATGCCATCGACTATAAATCCGAGAGTGTGAAAGCACGTCTGAAAGAAGTGGCTTTTGGTGGTGTGAATGTCTTTTTCGACAATGTCGGTGGGCCAGTGCTGAATGATGTCATGGCGCGTATCGCGAATCATGCACGCGTTGTGATCTGTGGTGGCATCTCCCGCTATGAGCAGGAGACATTACCCGCAGGACCGGCGAATTACTTTAACGTGGTCTTCCGCCAGGCAAAGATGGAAGGCTTTCTGCTGCGTGGCTACGAGCAGGATTACCCTGAAGCGCTGAGCCGCATCCGTGGCTGGATGGAGTCCGGTGAACTGCAGTTCCGTGAAGATATGCAGCAGGGGTTTGAGAACATTCCCGCGACACTCAAACGATTGTTTACCGGGGCCAACATCGGCAAGCAGCTACTCAGACTCTAGCGCGGTTCCTGGGTGTTTTTCATGCTACGGGCATTTTCACGCTTTCTTTTGCTGATCTAGCGGGATCGCGGTCAGCAGACCCGACAATCAGGGCCTCGACTTTTTCGTCGCTTTCGGAGTGGTTCTATCCTGGCTTACCGATTCAGGTGCAACCGGTCAAAAAATCATCCGTTCTGCTGCATACATGAGGCGAAGGCGGGCTTATAACGAAGGTTCGTCCATGCTCTGGAACGTGGAGAATTCTTGACGTTTTACCTATGATTGGTCCCCTTTGAATTCCCTGAACCCCAATCTCATCTCTTTTTGGAGCGAATTTATATGAGCAACTACAAACTCCTGATCAATGGCGAGCTGGTGGACGGCGACAGCACCATGCCGGTTATCAATCCAGCGACCGAAAAACTCGTTGCTGATTGCCCGCGAGCTTCTGAATCGCAGTTAAACGATGCCGTTGCCGCTGCGAAAGCTGCTTTCCCCGCATGGGCAGCTACCCCCATTGATCAGCGCAAACAGGTTGTTCTGAAAATGGCTGATATTATCGAAGCGAACGCACAGGAACTTGCACAGCTGTTAACCGAGGAACAGGGTAAGCCCTTGGGTGACGCGACAGGTGAGGTCTACGGTATGGCTGCGTTCTGTCGGTATTTCTGTTCCCTGGATCTGCCTGTGGAAGTAATTGATGACAGCGAAGGACGCAGAGTTGAGGCGCATCGATTGCCGCTGGGTGTTGTCGGTGCGATTGTGCCCTGGAACTTCCCGCTCATCCTCATGGCGTTCAAACTGCCACCGGCACTGATCGCCGGTAACACCATCGTTGTTAAACCCGCGCCGACAACGCCGCTGAGCACGTTGCGGATCGCGGAACTGATCAAGGATGTTGCGCCAGCAGGCGTTGTGAATTTCATTACCGACCTGAACGATCTGGGCGCACCCATGACGGCTCATCCGGATGTGCGCAAGATATCCTTTACTGGATCCACAGCAACCGGTGCCAAGGTGATGGCCGGTGCAGCAGGTCTGCTGAAACGTATTACCCTTGAACTCGGAGGTAACGATGCCGGTATCGTCCTGAATGATGTGAATCCCAAGGAAACGGCTCCCAAGGTTTTTGACAGTGCATTCCAGAACTCGGGCCAGGTGTGTATCGCCATGAAACGCCTGTATGTTCACGAGGACATATACGACGAGATGTGCGACGAGCTGGCGACTATCGCCAATGAAACGGTTATCGGAAATGGTCTGGAGCAGGGTACCAAGCTGGGTCCACTGAACAATAAGATGCAGTACGATCGGGTTAAAGAGCTGATCGAAGAGGCAAAGAAAGATGGCAACATCATTGCCGGCGGCGAAGTGCCGGATCAGCCCGGTTACTTTATTCGACCGACGATTGTCCGCGACATCAGTGAAGGTTCCCGACTCGTGGATGAAGAGCAGTTCGGGCCGGTTTTACCGGTGATGAAATTCTCTGAAGAGTCAGAGGCTGTGGAACGTGCCAATGCCTCATCCTGGGGTCTGGGTGGGTCCGTCTGGTCTGCCGATCTGGACAAGGCTTACGCCCTTGCTGAGAAAATGGATACTGGTACGGTCTGGATCAACAAACACGCTGAACTGGATCCGGGTATACCTTTTGGTGGTGCCAAGCAATCAGGTATCGGTAAAGAACTCGGTGAGGAAGGTCTGCAGGAATTCACACAGACGAAAATCATAAACATGGCGAAAGCTTCTTAAGAACGATTCTTAAAAATTAGATGATAGGAAATAGCGATGAGTGACCTCGAAACGTTCCGGGCGGATGCAAAGGCCTGGATTGAGGAAAACTTCCCGACTTCTTTGCAGGGCTCCAGCATGGGTCTTGAAGGGGAAGCGGATGAATCAACCAAAGCAGACTTCGAAGCCTGGCGTCAGCGCCTGGCGGAGAAAGGCTGGGGTGCACCGACCTGGCCTGCAGAATTCGGCGGCGCGGGTCTGTCTGACCCTGAAGCCAAGGTCGTCAGCCAGGAAATGGGCAAGCAGGGTGCATTTAACCCGATTCCGTTGATGGCTGGCATGGGCGTCACCATGGTGGGTCCTACCATTCTTGAGTACGGCACGGATGAGCAGAAGGCAAAGCACCTGCGTGGTATCTCCAGCGGCGAGATTCGCTGGTGTCTGGGTCTCTCTGAGCCCAATGCCGGGTCTGACCTGGCATCGCTGCAAACCAAAGCGGAAGATGATGGCGATACTTTCAAGATCAACGGCCAGAAGATCTGGACGTCCGGCGCAGACATCTCACAGTGGTGTGGCGCCCTGGTTCGTACCGACCCAGGTGCAGGCAAACGTGACGGTATCAGTTTTGTCCTGCTGCCAATGGATCAGGAGGGTGTGCGTACAAAACCCATTCAATTGATTTCAGGTGTTTCGCCTTTCTGTGAGACATTCTTCGATGATGCGCGAGCAGAGAAGAGCGATCTGCTTGGGCCTCTTAACGAGGGCTGGAGTGTTGTTAAGCGTCTGCTGCAGCATGAACGACAGAGTCAGACCCAGGCGCGTGCGCCCGGGGGTGGCAGCAGTAAACCTTCCCTGCAGGAAGTGGCCAAGAGTTATGTTGGCGTTGATGCATCCGGTGCGCTCGCTGATTCAGACCTGCGAAATCGTCTGACCAACCATCTGATGGACAGCCAGGTGCACAGCCAGACGGTCAGCCGTATCACGGCAGAAGCGCGGGGTCAGGTTAAGGTCAGTGCAGCGGCTTCCATTCTGAAAAACTCGGCGACCCGTATTGCCCAGGGTAAGGCGGAGCTCACCATGGAAATGATGGGCAGTCAGGGTATCGGTTGGGAAGGTGATAACTTTTCGGCTGAAGAGCTCGAGAATGTGCGTGACTGGCTGTGGGGTAAGGCCATTTCAATCTATGGCGGTTCCTACGAGGTTCAGAACAACATTATTTCCAAGAATATTCTCGGCCTGCCCGAGAACACGCAGAAGGGTTAGCACATGGCGGCATTAACAGAAGAACAGAGCATGCTGCGTGATCAGGCCAAGTCCTGGGTCACGGAACAATTTCCTGTCCAGAAATTTCGCGAGATGCGTGACAGTGGTATTGAAACCCGTTTCATGCCGGAAACCTGGCAGGGCATGATTGACATGGGCTGGACCGGCATCCTGGTGCCTGAACAGTATGGTGGCTCAGGTCTGGGCTACCTGACATTCGGTGTGGTCCTGGAAGAAATTGGACGCCAGCTGACGGCGTCACCGCTTTTCGCATCGGCATACGTGGGTGCCACGGCCGTGATGCTTGGAGGCAGCGAAAATCAGAAGCAGGCGATTTTACCAAAGGTTGTCGATGGTTCTGTCATCCTGACACTGGCGTTGGACGAAGGCCCGCGGCACGACCCCACTAACATACAGTTAAAAGCAGAGAAAACCGGTTCCGGTTTCAAGCTGACCGGCAACAAGACCTTTGTTCTTGAAGGGATGTCCGCGACTGATTTCATCGTGGCAGCGTCCACCGATGACGGTATCAGGCTGCTGCATGTACCCGCTGGTGCAAATGGTATCAGTCGTGAAGCCATGAGCATGATAGACAGTCGTGGGTATGCGAATGTGCACTTTGATGGCGTCGAAGTCGGCGCTGATGCGGAGATGGGTGACGCGGCGGTACTTGAGCAGGTGCTGGACTGCGCTCGGGCAGGTATCGGTGCTGAAATGCTCGGCACAGCTTCACAGGCGTTTGATATGACACTTGATTACCTGAAGACGCGTGTGCAGTTTGGTCAGGTGATCGGTTCCTTCCAGGCGCTGGGACATCGAGCAGCGGAACTGTTTGGCCAGATGGAGTTGTCACGGTCCTGTATGGAAGCGGCACTGCAGGCGATCGATGCGGAGGCAGATGACTTGGTGCAGCTTGCGTCGTTATCCAAGGCGAGGGTTGGCGACTTTCTGCATGACATGTCCAACCAGCTGATCCAGATTCATGGGGGTATCGGCATGACTGATGAGTTCGATGCGGGTTTCTACCTGAAAAGGGCTCGGGTTCTCGAAGCTGCTTATGGCAACCAGGCGTTCCATCGCGATCGCTATGCCAGGGCGCTGGGCTTCTAGACTGTGAAAGAATGGTTGCAACAATCGGGCGAAGGATTCCAGTCTATGCTGGCACTTCGCCCGGAATTGCAACAGAAGTACCAGGCGTTTCTCGCGGCTGTGGAACGCAGCGATGCCGTACCCGAAGCGGTGTACGAACTCTGTCGAGCCCGCATTCAATACATTCACGGTCTGCGAGACCAGGATGTCGACGACAGTCATTTGAATGCCGGTGAATCTGCAGCACTCGTGGCTGCAGACCGAATGCCCTATCAGCACCACCAGCTCACCGACGATGAAGTTAATGCTGTGAAGTCTGCCTTTGGCGACGAAGGTTGTGTGGCGCTGCTTACTGCCCTTGCGTTCTTTGATGTAACCTGTCGATTGGAAGCCACGTTTCAGGCAGACCAGATGAGTAACCAGTAATGTCCACAAAGACACGTGTAGGCTCTGCTATTCCCGGTGCCCCGGCTGAGTTCGGCACGGTGATGATGCATGCCCCTGAAATCATCTCGAAATTTGGCGAGCTCTATGCTGAGTTCTGGCAGCGCGGTATTGTCAGTCAGGAAATCAAGGAGATGACCCGGATTCGCAACGCGCGAATTACCGACTGTGGTTTCTGAAAAAATGTTCGTTTTGACGCCGCTCGTGCAGCGGGTCTCGAAGAAGAAGTGGTCGCCCGGATTGAGGACGGCTACGAAGCCCGTCTCGATGATCCGTCGGTGGCGGCACTGCAGCTCACTGATGACATCATCGGCCTGCCCGGCCGACTGTCTGATGAGCAGAGATCCAGAATCTCCAGTCACTATTCCGATGCTGAGCTCGCTGAACTTGCGCTGGGCGTGGGGTTGTTTATGGGGATGTCCAAGGTGTTGATTACCCTGGGTCTGGAACCTGAACAAATGGAAACAACGGTGCTGCCAACACCGGGAAGTTAACGCTTTCCCTTAACAATGGTTTATTGGGAACAATGGTTTATTGGAAGGCAGGCATCGGGGCTGCTAAAGTGACTTGCTTAGGCATCAGGAGTCTTCCATGAATAGCAAGGTTATCCTGAGTAGCGTCGCCGCTGCTTTCCTCAGTTTCTCTTCGATAGCATCTGATGTCGGTATGCCCTCTGAAACTCAGGTTTCAGATTTGTACCCCGGCAAAGCTTACTCGCCTTATGCGAAACGCAGTTTTCCGAGCCAGGTCTATTGGGGTGAAACACACCTGCATACGGGGCTTTCCCTGGATGCCGGGCTCTTTGGCAACACCCTTGATCATGAATATGCGCATCGGTTCGCGCGGGGAGAGGAAGTTGTTTCTTCGACCGGCCAGCCGGTAAAGCTTTCCCGTCCGTTGGATTTCCTGGTGATCACTGATCACTCAGACATGATGGGTATTGCCTCTGATATTCAAAATGGCACGCCGAACATCCTGGCAATTCCTGAAGGCAAGCGATGGCATGAAGCGTTCGTCGAAGGCGGTCAGGCCGCAGGAAAAGCAGCCTTTGAATTGATTACCGCTTTCTCTCAATTCACCGTGCCGGAAAAAATGGTCAGCGACTACTCACCGGGCTCTGCCAACTATCAGGACATCTGGGAGAATATCGCGGACCAGGCTGAACGATTTAATGACCCGGGCACCTTCACAGCCTTTATCGGCTACGAGTGGACCTCGGTTCCCAAGGGATTCAACCTGCACCGTAATGTCATTCTTCGTGATGGCCCTGTACGTGCGAAACAGGTCACGCCGCTCACCACGCAGCCTCCGGTGGGATCTACCAATCCGCTGGATCTCTATAAGTAGCTGGAAGACTATGAGACCAGGACCGGAGGCAGTGCCCTCGCCATTTCTCACAATGGCAACCTGTCCAATGGCTGGATGTTTCCCATGGACAAGACCTACTCCGGAGGACGGGTTAACAAGGAATACGTCACGCTTCGTGCCGAGTGGGAGCCGCTTTATGAGGTGACCCAGATTAAAGGTGACGGCGAAACACATCCGTACCTGTCTCCCAACGATGAGTTTGCTGATTACGGAACCTGGGCGGAAGGTAACCTGGATCTGTCAGAGCTGAAGGAAGACAGCATGCTTGCAGCGGAATATGCCCGGGAAGCATTAAAGAACGGTATGGTGCTGGAACAAAAATTTGGTGTTAACCCCTACAAGTTCGGGATGGTCGGCGGCACGGATAGCCACACCGGTCTGACAACGGCAGAGGAAGAAAACTTCTTCAGTAAGTCTGTCAGCGTTGAACCTTCACCTGAACGTATCAATCATCCGTTCGTGGCCTCAGACCTGGGCCAGATTGATGGCGATATGTTGATCGCCTCTGGCTACCAGGGAGTCTGGGCAACGGAAAACACCAGGGAAGCTCTGTTCGATGCCATGATGCGTAAGGAGACTTACGCTACCACAGGTCCCCGGATGGCTTTGCGCTTCTTCGGTGGCTGGTCATTTACAGACGATGATCTTCGAAGTCGCGCGCCAGCGTTCGCGGGATACCAAAAGGGTGTGCCTATGGGTGGTGATCTGGTTGAAGCGCCAGATGGCAAAGCGCCTACCTTTATGGCTTATGTGTTACGTGACCCGATTGGTGCGAATCTTGATCGACTGCAGATTGTGAAGGGCTGGGTGGACAAGAAGGGTAAGACCCATGAGAAGGTCTATGATGCGGTCTGGGCTGGCGACCGTGAAATCGGGGAAGATGGTAAGTTACCGCCAGTGGGTAATACGGTTGATGTCGAAGCCGCAAACTGGACCAATACCATCGGTGCTTCTGAACTCGCCGTTGTCTGGACTGACCCTGACTTTGATCCTGAGCAAAGTGCCTTTTACTACGTGAGAGTGCTCGAGATTCCAACGCCGCTCTGGTACCTCTATGATAAGGTCAGACTCGGTGCGAAACTGCCGGAAGGTATTCCCATGTCTCATCAGGAGCGCGCTTATTCGTCTCCTATCTGGTACACACCGTAACGCGATTCAGCGTCTGGCAATCACCTGAAGCACGGCCGCACGACCTGTGTGGCCGCTGCCTTCAACCACATCCCGTTCCAGTTCCTCGCAGTGCTCGAATTCAAGCTCGGGGAAAGTTGCTCGTGCAATGTCTTTCGTCATCATCAGTTCAGCTAGCGGTGGTCCGCCGGTTCTGAATTTCAGTTGATCCGGTGTGTAAGATTCAAGGATGAGCATGCCTCCAGGTTTTAGTGATTGAGTGACCCGCTCATAAATCTGTCTCCGAGGTGCTTCGGGGATATGGAAGAAGATGGAGACCACGGCATCCCAGCATTCGCTCCCGAGATCATATTCTGTGAGGTCGGCCACGACGGTCGTCAGTGAAACGCCCCTTTCAGTTGCCAGCCTGTCTGCTTTTGCCAGCCCGACAGGTGACTGATCTACGCTGGTAACGCTATGTCCGAGGCCAGCCAGGTAAACGCCATTGCGCCCCTCACCATCAGCGAGGCAGAGTACTTTGCCGTGTTCAGGAATCCGTTCCGCAACAGACTTCAGGAAGTCGTTAGGCTCTGTCCCAAAAATATAGTCTTCATTGCTGTAGCGATCATCCCAGCCCTTTTTCTTTGCCAGATCCTTTAAATCATTCATAGCGCCGAGATCGCTGCCTGCATGGTGGCTTCAGTGACGGCCCGTCTGTCTTCTCCCCAGGGCATGGGCATCAGCACGGGATGTTCGACACCGGCATCAATGTACCCTTTAACGAACGATGTGACCTCGGATGGTGAACCGATGAAATCAATGGCCTGTATCATGCGCTCGGAGACAGCTGCCACGGCTCCGTCCCGGTCTTTATTGCGCTGTTTTTCGCGTAACTCGTTGACCTCGTCTTCGAATCCAGCTTCCCGGAACATTTTTGCGTATCCATCCGCCATGGCGTAATTGAAGAGGTCGCGTCTTGCTGAATTGGCAGATTTCTCCAGTTCTCCCACAGCCGCATGCACATAGGCATAAATCCTGGCGTTACCGCCCTTACGAACCTGTTCTACAGATGTCTGAACATGAGATGCCGGGAGATAATTCAACAAAACACCATCCGCCACTTCGCCGGCAAGCTTCAACATCTGGGGATTGAGCGCTGCCATGATGATTTTCGGTTTACGGTCACCGAGTCGCACGCCAAGCCTGAAGCGGCTGCACTGGAAATAGTCCCCTTCAAAAGTCACCGACTCACCGGATAAACACTCTCGGAGGAGCGCGACGTACTCACGCATTATGCCGATAGGTTTGTCTGTCGACTGAACACCATGTGCCCGGAGTATGCCCGGTGCTGAAACCCCGACGCCAAGCAGGATGTCCACGTCGGGATTCATTGCCTGTAGTGTGGCGGCTGTCATGGCTGTCAGGGTGGGTGCGCGCAACTGAATCGGAATGATGCCTGTGCCAAGGCTGATCTGTGGTGCCGCGACACCGGCCGCGCCCAGTAATGTCATTGCATCGGTGCCGGTTGCCTCAACCGTCCAGAAGGACCCATAACCCATGTCCTGTGCTGTTCTGGCGATATCCGGTGCCGCCTGAGGACCAAGGACCCCCAGACTGCCAAAGGTTATTCCCATCTGTGTATTGCTGGACATACTGCTCTCCGCTTCTGTATTTGGGATGTTGATTGATCTTTTCAGTCGCCGATCTGCTCGATCTTCTCTCGAAGGACCACGATTCTACCAGCCGGCACAGCCAGTTGTTCGATCAGGTAGGTTTTGAAATCCTCGGGGTAGGGCTGACGTTCGAGGGCTTCCTGCATACAGTTCAGCCAGGCCTGTCGTTCGGCATCGTGTATAGGCAGGTGTTTGTGGGCGGGAGGAATCGCGATTCCACCGTACTTTTCACGGTAGCGTTTCGGGCCACCCATCCAGCCACAGAGAAATCTGGCGAACTTATCAATGCTGATGGTCAGATCATCCGGATGCATGTCCCGTATCACCTTTGCGTCACTGCGTGTCGACATCACATCGTAAAAGTCTTCTACCAGTTTCTGTATGCCTTCGATACCGCCAGCGGTCTGAAACGATGCGTCCCCATCGCCGTAGGGTCGTTCTGTCACCCGCCCATCAGCTCCGCCATGGTGCGAACCGGCCGACTGCCGTCCCACTCTTCAGCCGCTTTTGTGATCATCGCAAACAACCCAACAATGCCGTCATTCCGTTCTATCAATTCAACCATATTGCCGCTGTCTGCTGATGTATCGAAATAGCAGATGTTCGTGTTGGTACCCATGTCCATGGCAATCTCGTATTTCTCTGCCAGCAGTGCCTTGTCGGCTGCGTAGTCATCGGACCAGATGCCGACATGATGGAACGCTGTTTTTTCAGGAGCAATCAGGTCGTGGTAAACATTGGGCTCCTTCGATGTCACCTGTATCAGCTCAATCTGGCCTTCCTTGCTTTGGGCCCAGGCGAGTCGCATGGTCAGGTTGCCAGCGCCACCGCGGTACTTGAAGCCCTCATACGTCGAGGTATCCACCTCATTCAGGAAAAAGGGGCCAATGCCCAGTACGCTTGACCAGTATTCGGCGGCTTTTTCAATATCCGGGACATGCCAGGCATACTGGAAGGGGGCGGCGGGTGCACTGAGTTGTTTCATGTTTGTTCCTTTTAGCGTTTGAAATAGTTATCGAAATCTCTCGGTTCGAATTCAATGTGCAGTTCTTTCAGAATGCGCAGGCTGTAATTGGGCAGATGGCGCAGGTTGTTCTTTTCGGGAATGACCCGGAATGATTCGATACGGTCAATAAAGGCCCTGAACCCCCAATAAAGTTCCCGACGGGCCAGTGGCGCACCAAGACAGTAGTGAGTGCCTGTGCTGAAGCCAAGATGTGAGGCGGCATTGCGACGCTCCAGATCAATATCGTGGGGACATTCAAAATGACGCTGATCACGATTGCCTGCGCCATAGCGCAGGTCAACAACGGCACCACGGGGAATGGTGATGCCATGTATCTCGTAATCGTTTTTCGCAATACGGGTCATGGCCTGAGCAGGACTTTCCAGGCGGACGACTTCCTCGACAAAGGTGGCGAGGTATTTGTCCGGATTGCTGCGCAGTTTTCCCCAGATCTCAGGGTTGCGATCCAGCAGCATGATGCCCGCGGACATGGCGTTCGTGGTTGTTTCTGAACCACCGACGAAGGTGTCCTGCATCATCTCCGCATGCAGTTCATTGTCGTTGAGAGGCCTTCCCCAGCCTGGTACCTCATTGTTCACGAGGTCTGAAAGCAGGGTGTCGTTAGGCGTTTTCCTGAGCTGTTCAAAAATGGCCTGGAAATAGTGCTGTGCCTGAATCTCCATTTCAGTCGCCCAGACAACGCCTTCATCATCCAGTCCGATGGACAGGCCTTTGATCCAGGCATCTGTCCAGGCCTTTATCTGCCAGACGTCTTCGTCTTTTGCGCCCATTTGCTTGCAGATAATGAACAAGGGCAGGGGTACCGCGTACTGACGCACATAGTCGCACTGTCCATCGTCGATGAACTTGTCAAAAAGGTCATAGGCCAGCCGTTCCACATCATCCTCGATTTCCTTGATGCGCTTTGGGCGGAAAGCATCATCGAACAGAGACCGCATCTGCTTGTGTTCGGGGTCGTCCCTGGCAGCGAGCGACTTTCCGGGAACCCAGCCTTTTTCCCTGAACAAGTTGTAGGCCAGGGTCTGGTTCGGTGTATGTTTCTCTGGATCATTGGAGTAGCGATGGTTGCTGAAGTTGTCGTAGTCCAGTGCGATCCTGCGCAGGTCTTCGTAGCGGGTAATGACAAACATGCCCGTGACCGGGTCCTGAAACACCGGTGCCGCTTCCCGGAGCAGGTCATAGGTAGGAAAAGGACATTCCTGTATCTCTGGATCAATCAATGTGACATCCGAGGTGGATTCGGGAACGACCGGGTGGTCCATACGGTTAATTTCTGACATGTCTTAACGCTAGCATGATTTGTTGGAGTTAATCACTGTCATGGTATCGTTACCGAAAGGGAGAGAAAAGGAATGTCATATGGCCGCCTTTGATACGGGCACTGAGCAACTTTTGTGCGAAGTGGTGAACAGGGTCTGCATATTGACGTTAAACCGTCCCGATGCACGTAATGCACTATCTCCTGACATCTCCGGTGGTCTCGCCCGCAGTATTGCCTGGGCAGCTGATGCTCCGAAAGTCGGCGCTGTTCTGATCACCGGCGCAGGTTCGGCCTTCTGTTCCGGCGGTGACGTCAAGGCGATGGGCAGCAGAAACAGCGAATCGAAACCGCCTTCTGCAGAACATCAGTTTCAGGAACTGAAAGCCCGCCACATGGCGGTTGGTGGCGCGCTTTACCAGCTCCGTAAACCGACCATTGCTGCGATTCCCGGTGCCGCCGCTGGTGCGGGTATGGCCATAGCGCTGGCATGTGATATGCGGATTTGTGCTGACAGGGGTTTTCTGACGACGGGTTATGCGCGTATCGGTCTGTCAGGTGATTACGGTATTGCCTGGCTGTTGACGCGTGTTGTGGGACCGGCCAGAGCGCGTGAGCTTATGCTTTCATCACGAAGAATTCCGTCTGATGAAGCTCTGGCTATGGGGCTTGTAAATCGGGTTTGTCCGGCGGAGGAACTGATGGCTCAGGCACAGAGTTGGGCCGAGGAGTTTGCCAACGGCCCTGGTGTGGCGCATGCGTATATCAAGGACAACCTGGGTGAAGCCCTGTTTGTAGATCACCATACGGCTATTGAACGTGAAGCTGATCGACTGCTCAAGTCGCGAACGACTCGTGACCATAAAGAGGCCGTTGCCGCCTTCGCTGAAAAGCGCGAACCCGTATTCAAAGGAGAGTAAGTCGTGATGAGATCCTTTTTACTGAGTCTACTGACGCTGTTTCTGGCTGGTTGTGGTATTTCAGGCCAGAACGCTGACGTCGAGGGTGATCTTCGGTTGTACGTGCTTGATTGCGGCAGTCTGCGGATGGAGGACGTTTCCGCATTCGGGCTTTCCAACGAGGAAACCCAGGTGCGTGAGTTGTTTGTTCCCTGTTACCTGATTGATCACCCCGATGGGCAGCTATTCTGGGATGCCGGCCTTGATCCTGCCGCCGCCGGTAAGGGCGAGATTGAACTGCAGCCTGGTATGAGTATGTCCTACGAGAGATCTGTTCTGGAGCAGTTGAGTGAGATTGGTTTCCCTCCTGAAGAGATCGAGCTGATCGCACTGTCCCATATGCACTTTGATCACGCGGGCGCCGCCAACTACTTCCCTGTCTCCCGCCTGCTGATACAACGTGCTGAATATGATGCCGCTTTTGGCACGCCGGGCGAAAACTCGATATTTGTTTACGACTTCTACAAGGAACTGGAGAACAATCCGAAGACGATGCTGGATGGTGATTATGATGTATTCGGCGATGGTCGCGTGATCATTGTCAGTGCCCCCGGTCATACGCCGGGTCACCAGGTTCTCTTTCTGGATCTGGCAGAAACAGGCCCGCTTGTCCTGTCAGGGGATCTGTATCATTTCAGATTCAGCCGTACCCATAAGCGCACGCCTTCATTCAACACGAATGCGGAACAAACCATTGAATCCATGCAGAAGGTTGAGTCGTTCCTGGAAGAACGTGGTGCGGCACTGTGGATCGAGCACGATAAAGCGCTCGCAGATACGTTGAATCTGTCTCCGGCTTTCTACGAGTAGCCCTGTGAAGCTTCCCTGGTACTACGGTTGGAACATTGTGGGGATCAGCCTGATATTCCAGGCGCTGTTGTTCGGTTCCATCTTTTTCTCTTACACCCTGTGGGTGGGTGAGTGGCTGGATGACAGTTCGCTGGGTGTCACGCTGACGCTCGTCATGGTTCCGATCACGATCCTGAATCTTGCGCAGAGCCTGATTGCACCTTTTGCCGGCTATGCCATGGACCGTTATTCCATACGAACTCTGGTCTGTGTCGGGGCGACGGCTGCGGGTATTGGTTTCCTGACCATCTCCAAGGTCACGGCATTCTGGCAGATCATTGTGGTCTACGGATCTCTCATGATGACCGGTGTTCTGCTGGCTGGACCGCTGGCTGCGCAAACGCTGGCGGCAAAGTGGTTCAGTAAAAATCGGGGTCTGGCAATTGGTCTCTCAACCACAGGTACATCCATTGGTGGCGTCGTGATGGCACCGCTGGTCACCATGCTTTATGAGGAACATGGCTGGCGGGAAGCGCACTGGATGCTGGGTCTGGTGTTTATTGCGGTGATTGTGCCTCTGGTCTGGCTGTTTATTCGAAATTCCCCGGATGATATGGGTATTGAGGGAGAAGAAGATCCGGAGGTGGAAACACCGGGTGGTGAGCCGTCACGTTTCTGGACCGTTTCTGAGATCCTGAAAGACCGGGTGTTCTGGGTGATTATTCTCTCCTTTCTGCCCCTGGTGACAGTATTTGGCAGCGTGCAGCAGCATCTGCGTCCCTATGCCGGTGACCTGGGTATTGGATCCATGGAGACAGCGTTTCTGATCTCTGTGTTTGCTTCAGTGATGATCATGGGGAAGATATTCTTCGGCCTGATGGCGGATCGTTTTGACCATCGTATGCTGTTTCTGACAGCCCTGGGCGCTTGTGCTGTGGTGGTCATTGGATTGATATTGTCGCCGCTGTATCCCTCGCTGGTGGTGCTGGCGGGTCTTCTCGGCTTTTCTGCGGGTGGTTTTCTGCCGCTATTGGGCGCGATGGTAGCCAGACACTTCGGTGCGGCATCGTTCGGTAGCGTGCTTGGCCTGGTAGGACCGTTCCTCGCCATCAGCGCCTTTGGTCCTATTGCCTACGGTGTCCTTTACGAGTTGAACGGCGATTACTCGATGGCGTTCTGGATATCTCTGGTGATGCTGCTTCCGGGGGCTATTGTTATTCTGCTACTCAGGCAGCGTGTCTGAGTTTTCGGCAATGTGCCTGGCAGCAATATAGCCATAGGTCATTGCCGGGCCGATGGTGCCGCCGGCGCCTGGATAGAAGTTGCCAACCACGCAGGCAGAGCAGTTACCTGCGGCGTAAAGACCCTCAACAACATTGCCGTCCGTTGTCATGGCCTGGGCAGATTCATTCGTCAGAATGCCACCCCTGGTGCCGAGATCTCCCGGATGTATTTCCATGGCGTAGAAGGGAGGTTTGACGATGGGCGCCAGACAGTTATTGGGTGTGATGGTGTTGTCACCACTGAATTGATCAAAAGCAAACTCACCGCGTTGAAAGTCTTCGTCCCTGCCTTCCTTTGCCATGTCGTTAAAGCGCTGTACCGTTGCGACAAGTCCTGACGGACTGATGCCCGTGGCTTCTGCCAGGGATTCGATGGAGTCAGCACGTTTGAGGAAACCGGAATCGATGTACTTCGATGGTGTGATGCCAGGCATCATGCCTGCCAGTGGATAGGCATCCCGGTATCGCTGATCAAAGATCATATAGGATGGCAGCGTCGTCAGACCGGCATGATCGGCATCGAACATCGCCCGCACCAGATCAGCATAGGGTTGCGCCTCGTTGGCGAAACGTTGTCCTTCCTTGCTGACAATAATCTGGCCGGGTTTGCCGCGTTCAAAAATGACTATCTGCGGGCCCGTATCCGGTGGCAGACAGGTTGGAGCCCACCAGGCATCATCCATCAGATCGAACGCGACATTAAGATGGGAAACACTGGCAACCGCATCTCCCTCGTTGCCGGGTGAACCGGAAGAATTGGCGGTTCCGCCGTGCCGGCCAAAGTGTTGTGCGCGCATTTCCCGATTATGATCGAAGCCGCCGGCGGCAAGGATGACGCCGTACCTGGCCCTGATTTCCACGGGTTCACCATCCTTCAGCGCCGAAAGACCTGTAACCCGCCCGTTGCTGAACAGGACTTTCGTGAGCTGACAGTTCAGCCACAGTGGAACTTTCTGCTTCTGCAGGGCATAACCGAGCCAGCCGATCAGACCACCACCGGTTGCCTGCAGCTTGCCGCCGGTCAGTTTGGCGAGAAAATTTCTTGGTATCACTTTCCAGGCTTTCAGAAATTCCGAAAAGTCCGAACGCACGACCGCGAGTCGGCGCAGCTCGGTCATGGTGCCCACCATGGGTGGTGCGACTTCCCGCTTTCGCAGAGACCTGAATGCACTTCCCAGCCTGTTGCCACGAAAGACTCTGGGTTCAATGGATCTGCCGCCGGTTTTTCCCCCGGGTGTTTCTGCCCGGTAGTCGGGGAAGCCCTTGAATATATCGACTTCCAGAAATCTGTTGTCTGTCATGAACTTCAACATTTCCGGAGCTTTTTCGACAAGCTGTTGAAGTTTACTTTCCGGCACCCGGTTGCCGATATTGTGTCGCAGGTAGGTCAGTGCTTCTTCCGGGGAGTCTTCAATGCCCGCGGCAGCCATCAGATGGTTATTGGGAATCCACATGACGCCACCCGATAGCGACGTCGTCCCGCCAAAGTAGGGTGTCTTCTCAAGTACAAGAACATTCAGACCCGCCCTGCTGGCAGTGAGCGCCGCGGTAAGACCTGCGGCACCTGTACCGACGACAACAACGTCAAATTCTTCAGTCACTGTTTTACCTAACCCTATTAGCTTAACTGTCTTTCTCAGCCCAATGATCAGCCTCTTCCATGGATTGCGCATAGGGTTTACGGGCAAACCACAGGAAGAGTACACCGATGATGCCGAAGAAACAGGTCATCGTGATCATTGAATATCTGACACCTTCTGTGCCGGGGAAAATGTATTCATTAAAGGCGCCGGCCAGGGGTGGTCCAAACATCATGCCAACGGCACCAGTGAGCATATAAACAGCGGCAACCCTGGCTCTCAGGTGAGGTGGCGTAATGACGGGGAGTGCGCCGGCGGCTATGCCAAACGGCGAATTCACTGCCAGTAAAGCGGGTGCATAACAGACAAATGCCCAGAATGGCGTTGGTGCTATCTGAATAAGCAGTACCGAGGGGATGGTAATGATGCCGCCCAGCATGCCAGCGGTGATATTCGCATCGCGATGGCCGCGATCAGTCAGGCGCTTGGCGACATAGGCCGCCAGCAGCGGCCCCATCGGCCCGAAGACGACAAAGATCCAGCCGAAAGTCTGCGATGCTTCTGCCGCAGGAACACCATGGATACGCACAAAGAAGGTGACACTCCAGAAGACGAATGCGTATCCGGTAAGCACCAGTGAAACAAAGCCCATGTGGTGAAAGAATATCGTCCTGGCGTGCTGGCGATAAAAAGATATCAGCTGTGCCATATCACTTTCATCGGTCTGAGCAATCGATGGGCGGCGTATTGGTTCTCGGATCACCAGGAAAAATGCCGCGAGGAATACGCCAGGCAGGCCGACATACAGAAAAGTCTGCTGCCAGGGCTTAAGTTCACCAATCAGCGGCAGGACCATTGGGTCGGCTTTTTGCACTATATCGAGTACCACTCCGCCAATGACAAATGCGATACCTGAGCCGATGATTGGACCTGTCTGAAAGATGCTGAGTGCCAGTGGTACATCCTTCCTGGGGAAATAGTCTCCGATCAGAGAGGTTGTGGATGGGCTCAAGGTAGCCTCACCGACGCCAACCCCGATTCTTGCTATAAAGATTTGCCAGTAACTGCGGCTTAAACCGCAGGCGATTGTCATGAGCGACCAGAGAAAGATGCCGATGGCGATGATGTGTTTGCGACTTTTTTTGTCGGCTAACTGGGCAATCGGAATTGCCGCGAAGGCATAGAAAAGCGCGAACACCCCGTAGAGCCAGCCGATCTCGGTATCGCCTACGCCGAGGTCCTCCTGCATCGGGCCGACAACGATGGCAACGATCTGCCTGTCGATAAAGGCGACCAGGGACGCCAGGATCAATACGAAAACGACGAACCAGGCGTATCGCCGATTCGGGTAGGGGATGGTCTCGTTGATGATTTTTTGCTTCTTATTTTTATTGATCCAGACTTTCGCAGTAAACCGTATCCCAATGCAAGACCTCGCAGAAACTTCACAGGGATTCTGGTTTAATGTGGCTCTCAGTTAATGACCAATAAGAAAAGGAACGATAAATGGCTGGACGATTGGAGGGAAAGGTTGCTGCGATTACCGGAGCAGCGAGTGGATTTGGTGCCGGCGCTGCGAGGCGTTTTATTGAAGAAGGTGCCAGAGTCGTCATGGGTGATATCCAGGATGATGTCGGACAGGCCCTGGCCGAGGAACTGGGCGATGCGGCAGTCTATGTACACTGTGACGTGACCAAAGAAGACGAAGTGGCAAACATGGTGGATACCGCTGTTGAGAAGTTCGGGCAGCTCGACATCATGTATAACAATGCCGGCGTCGTTGGTGCCGTTGGACCAATTGCCACGACACCTGCCGAAGAGTGGAATCGAACCATCGACATTCATGTCAGTGGTTGTTTTTACGGCTGCAAGCATGCAGCAAGAGTGATGATTCCTCGAGGCACCGGAAGTATCGTCAGCATGTCCAGTACGGCCGGTATCATGGGAGGCCTTGGACCTCATGCCTATACCGCAGCCAAGCATGCCATTGTCGGAATTACCAAGAGTGTTGCCGCCGAACTCGCGCAGTATGGCATTCGAGCCAACTGCATATCGCCAGCAGGTATGGCCACAGCGATGGTTGCTGCCACTATGGGTGATCACACTGATCTGGAAACCACTCGCCAGAATCTGGCGCAGTCTTCACCTTTGAAGGGGCGTCCTGGGCTGCCCGAAGATGTCGTTAATGCGGCCCTTTGGCTGGCCAGTGATGAATCTGGTTATACCTCTGGTCTGACGCTGACCACGGATGCCGGTTTAACGATTGGCTCCGGTAATGAGTCTCCATTTGGTGAATACCAGCCCTTTATGGGTGAAGCCGGTAAGCGCGGAATCTGATTCGAACTGATCTGAAAGGGCGGTCAATCACGTCGTCAGTTGCGGTGTTCCCGAACGGGGTCACCGCAGCTGAGCACCACGCCACCAGGCGAATATCATCAGCAGTATCATCAGGGTGCCGGATATCCCCCAGAGTCCGGCTGCGCCACTTTGCTCGTAAAGAATGCCACTCAGAGCCGCTGTTGCGGCACCTACTGCCATACCGACAGCGCCAAACAACCCCTGGCCTGTGGCGATGGCGTCCTGTCCGCTTGCCTGGGTCACAGCCAGTTGCGTTGCAGGCATGGTGTAGGCATCTGCCAATGCGTGAATCAGCAGGGGAAGACAAAGTAACCAGAGGTTCTCAATGAACCCATAGCTGAACATGCAAAGAATGCTGACGCCAATACTGGCAGTTGCGATATTCAGTGTGCCCCTTCTCTGAGCCAGTTCGCCGGCCCAGGGAGAGATAAAGATCATCGGTATACCGAACAGGCTCATTGTCAGTCCAATGAATATCTGACTGGCGCCGAGATCGGAAAGAAAAACGGCCCAGATAGCTTCGAAGACACCAATGGTAATCCAGAACGCGATACCCATGGCCAGGCAGGATTGCATGGTCGGTGTGCAGATCAACTTGATGAGAATGCCCCGTTCCGGAGGGCTGACGGAGCCTGTAATTTGCAGTGTAAAGACAAAGGGCGTGAACAGGGCCAGAAGAATCGCCAGTACAACAAAGTTCGCGCCAAGACCGAGGGTCGTGTTCAGGATGGCAGCGATGACAGGACCCACAAGAAATCCCGCCGTTTCGTACGCCGTTAACACACCTAGCGAACGACCGGCAGAAGCTGGATCTTTCAGGACGATGTAACGACGAATGGCAGGGCGAACTATGCCAGACCCGAAGCCAAGGGCGCCTCGTGACAGTATCCATTCCGTGAGGGAGTCAGCAAATATCATCCACAGTGTGCTCGCGATGCAGATGATCAGACCGGTCTGCATCATGAGACTGCCATGCCCGGCATCAGCGAAACGTGACAGAAACAGCTGCGCCACGAAACCGGATGCAAAGGCGGCGGCACCAATAAAGCCGATACCCGCGGAAGTTAAACCGAAACTATTGCGGATCTCTGCGAGCAAGGAAAATATTGCCCCATATCCGACCATCAGCGTTGCCGTCAGCAGATAAATACTGACCAGCTGCCGGTCGAAGTTCGCCACTGCTTAGAGATCCGGGAAGGCTTGGTGCAGTATCCGGCTTACTTCCGAGACCGCTTCGATGGCCTGTTCCGTTGATTCTCCGCGAGCCTCTATATTCAGGATACGGGCACCCCTTTCAACATAGACAGAGAGGAACTCTGCGATATCGTTAGCTGAACCATAGGGTGTATAGCGTTCGAACTTCTCGAATGGAACGCGGTAAAAGCCTTCCATACCTTTTGCGACATTCTCGCGAGCGTTCTTGCCGATGCCTGACCAGAGCTGCAGACCGTGAGACCACACGACATTCCTGTCCTGGGCGTGATCCTCTATCTGCTGCAGGCACTGTGTGAACCTGTCAGGAGATACCCAGACTGCCAGCCAGCCATCACCGTATTTTGCGGTTCTTCGAATCGCTGCATCAGATCGTCCCCCGATGACAATGGGAATCTCCGGGTCAGGTGCTGGCTTGATGACAGCATCTGTGAAACTGAAGAAATCGCAGTCGTGACTGGTGGCTTGCCCGGTCATCAGTCCTCGGAGGGCGCGAAGGGCATGGTTGGTATGTACGCCTCGACGTGATGGGTCTACACCACAGATCTCCATCTCATGTCGATCTTCACCGCCAATGCCGACACCGAAAACAATACGTCCAGGTGCTGACAGGCTCAGTGATGATAACTGTCGTGCCACTGGCACAGGATGTCTGAGTGCCAGCAGATAGACGCCCAGCATGACGTTTATCGTTGGCATCATGGTTGTCAGTGTCGCAGCGTTAATGAGCGCATCCATGCCAAGTCCGGTGTGAAAACTCACATGATCGGCGATAAACAGATGATCAATCTCTGATTGCTCTATCTGCGCGGCGAGCTTCATTCGCTGTTCCCGCTCACCGGAAAGAAGCTGTTCGGATCCCGTTATACCAATGCTGAGTCGGCTCATGGTGTCAGGCGTCTATGATCGCATTCAGTTCGGCGTGAATGATGTCGGTGATCTGTTCGGGAATTTCCATCGGCAGAAAGTGGGTGTGATCAGGAAAGTAAATTTCTCTGCCATTGGTGAACTCATTGACCAGTGCCGGCCAGGTGGGAGAACTGGAAAAGTCCATGATGTTTCGGTCCGGTGGCGGTTCCTTCGCCCTGAGAATCAGTACCGGAATGTTGATTTCGTGCACGGCGCGATAAATCTCAGCGTTTGACCGTGAAGACATGTATACACTCGCCTCGACTTCGGGCGGACAGGCAAGGACATAGCCCTTGCCCTTGGGGTTGGGAAGCAGTCCATACCGGCAATAGTCCATCAGAATGTCCGGATCGAACAGACCGTAGGAACCTTTGGGCCTAAGGCGGTCAGCCATTTCTTCCGGTGAATCGAACTCGCTGCGGCGTTTTGCCGTCGGATGTTCCTCGGCACCGCTAAAAGGTGAGGGCGTGTCGTCGTGGTAGCTGTGCTCGGCTGGGATTACCGGATCGATGGCGACAATTCTCTTGAACCGGTGTTCCATCCTGGCGGCGGCACCGATCAGCGCGTGTCCTCCCATGCTGTGACCTATCGCGAGTATGTTGGCGAGGTCCAGCTGTTCAATCAGTTCTGCCACATCGGTGATCACCTCATCCCAGTGGAGAATTTTCTTCTTCTCGCTACGACCATGACCTCTCTGATCAACGCTGATGGAGTGAACGTTCCCAAGTGCATCGATAATTTTGTCCCAGACCCGGGCATGAAACCCGGTTGCATGAACGAACAGAAGTGTTGGTCCCTTTCCGCGGTAGGCAATGCCGCGTTCAAAGTAGGTAATGCGCGTGTCGTTAACGATGGCGTTTTTTTCAATGACTTCCATTAGCGTACATCGTCCGGTAGTTCTTTCATGGTTTGTTCTAGTTTCGGGATATGTTCATTAACAGAAAGATCGCCACCCAGCGTTCGCAGACACAGGTGAGTCAGTCCCATTTTTTTCCAGTTTGAAACACGATCCTTCCACTCAGGCTGTCGGGGACCAACGACTGCAACGCCGGCTTCCTGCCCGAACTCGTCTGCTGACCGGCCGGCCGCCTCAGCTTCCCGGAAGATAGCATCTCTGACCTGGCCAATCTCCTCCGGCGAGCACAGCACAAACCAGCCATCACTCAATGTTGCGATTCTTTTGACAACCACTGGTGAAGGCAGGGGGCGCGCACCTATCCACAGTGGGATGGGCTTCTGGACAGGCAGCGGATTCAGCCCGGCACCGGAAACATCGTGAAACTCACCCTTGAAGTTAACTTCTTTCTCGGTCCAGAGCTTTTTTAGTAGCTTCATCTGCTCGGTACATCGTTTGCCGCGTGTCGAGAAATCCTCACCCAGGTATCGGTATTCATCCTGGCTGCCACCAACCCCTATGCCGATTCTGACACGACCACCGGTAAGTCCATCGAGCTCGGCAGCCTGTTTGGCGAAATGTACCGTCTGCCTGACCGGCAGGATGATGACCGATGGCACGAGTTCTATTCTGCTGGTGACGGCTGCGATGTAAGACAACATCATCATGGGCTCATGCAATTCTCCGCTGCCGGGACGCATGATCTGGTCAGGTACTCTCAAATGCGTCAGACCCAGTTCCTCCGCACACTGTGCGAAATCACGAATGGCCTTGAGATCACCGGCCATTTCTCTGACGGGCAATGAAACACCGATTTTCATTCTGTTGTACTCATCATGAAAGCTTGCCGCAAAGTAGAGAGGCTGTCGCTTTAAGTCAACTTGCGAAATGCATCGCGATATGGCGGGTTAATCGCTAGAATGCGGCCCATGAGTATGACCCACGATCTTGTTCCTGATATCCCCCTTGAGACCCTGATTGACTCGCTTGAAGCGGACTCTCCGCGAAAGAGTACCGATGGAGCGGTGCCTCTTGATCCAGCCCAGAAGATAACCAAAAAACTGATTCGCAAGTATTTCAACGAAGTCATTTACCCCTATCCCGAGCATCTGGCGATGCGCGAATACTATGACCAGAAGATCCGCCTTCAGATAGAGCTGGTGAAGTTGCAGAACTGGATCAGGGATGAGGGCAAGCGTGTGGTCCTGATATTCGAAGGGCGGGACGCGGCTGGAAAGGGAAGCACCATTCGGACGTTCATGGAACACCTGAATCCACGCTGGTCAAAAGTTGTGGCACTGGAGAAACCGTCAGAGGAAGAACGTGGGCAATGGTATTTTCAGCGTTACGTGAGGGAGCTGCCCTCGGCCGGTGAAATCGCTTTTTTCGATCGCTCCTGGTACAACCGTGCCGGTGTGGAACGGGTCATGGGATTCTGTACGGAAAAAGACTATGAGGATTTTCTGGAACAGGCTCCGGTGTTTGAAAAGATGCTGGTTAAAAGTGGCATTACGATCATCAAGTTCTATCTCTCTGTCAGTAAGAAAGAACAGGCCCAACGTTTTAAAGAACGAAAAACCAATCCTCTGAAGCAGTGGAAGCTTTCACCGATAGATCTCGAAGCCCAACACAAGTGGGACGGCTACACAGAAGCAAAGAACACGATATTCGAGACCACCGACTCTGATGAAGCGCCCTGGGTCATTGTGAAAACTGAACAGAAAACGCGGGGTCGACTGGAGGCCATGCGATTCGTGCTGAATCAGTTCGACTATACGAATAAGGAACCTGAGATGGTCGCGTCACTGGACCCGCTGATCATCAGCAGGGTCAGCAGCCTTCTGGATAAGGAAGGCCACTCCAATATTATTGAGGATTAGCGTTCCGTATCTTGTCTGAATCTTTCCACATGCTGTCGAGATACCGGTATCTTTTCTCCATTCCTCAATAACAGGTACCCCTGACGGCCATTCTTTTTGAACGATTCAATGGCCAAAAAATTCACCCAGTAGGATCTATGGCAGAGGGCGCCCAGGCGTTCCGGAAGTTCTCTGGCAGCATCTTTTAGATTGTAGAGCACGAGATCGGAGCCGGTGCTGGTGACGATCTTGATGTAATGCAGTTCAGCCTTGATGTAAAGAATCTCCTCTGCCAGCGTTTCTGAAAATGACACATTGGTGGATCTTTGGACTGCCTCTGTGTCTGGTTTTTCTCCGCTTGCCCCTGTTGCGAGCGGCGCGGCCTCGTCCTGAGCCCTCAGGGCAGCCTGGAGCTTAGAGTTGTCTACCAGTCGATATCCCAGGCAGAAGGGAGCGTTAATGGCCAGCCAGGTCACCAGGACCGGAGGTAAAAATCCTAAAAATTCGTCTCCCAGCGAGGTACTCCATTCTATCGATGAGCCCGGTAACGTGTTCAAGCCGTTAACGATATCGAGTGCCAGGTAGACGGGCGTGATAAACAGACTCGCGAGCAACCCTGAGAGGATCAACTGCAGCCAGGGCCCCATTTTCTGATAGCGCCGGAGTGTAGCCAGAGTCATCTGACTTAGAACAAGCAGCCCGATCGCACTGTTGCTCTGAAGCTGCCAGCTTAATAAATGTAACCAGGAAAATACTGTGTCCTGGGGCTGGGTTGTAAAACCCAGAATGAGTCCGATAGCGATCGCAACGCCCAGAAAATAGCGCCAGGGGGTTAGTTGACCGATTTGAAATTGCCCATTCATACAATAAAACGCCAGTTCATACATTGGCAGGAGCCATTTTCGTCCCGGTTCGTAGAATTTTCTACATTCTTAAACGGAGTAGCTCCTATGCAGTTCTTACGACTTGTTCTTCTTTTTGTCCTTGTTGTCGCGGCAATACCTGCGCGCGCCGAGCCTGGCTGGTATGTCAAACCTTATGGCGGATTCAGCAGTCTCGCTGACACTTCTGGTGATCGAATTGACGCCGGCGCAAGCCAATCAGTGGATATCGATCTGTCCGGGGGCTTTCTTGCCGGGTTGGGTGTCGGTTATCGATATGGCGAGCATTGGGTCGCAGAGATTGCCTGGGAGTACCGGACCAACGACAGTGAAACCCAGTTTCCTGATGGCACTCTGTATGATGATGGGAACTATGCTTCCAGTGTTTTCTATTTGAACTCGTACTACCAGTTTGCAAACTCTGGAAAGTGGCAGCCCTATATTGGTGCAGGTATTGGCTGGGTTCAGGAGATCGACATCGATCTTGAAGGCCTGGGGCCCGAGCAATCGTTTTCAGGAGATGGGGATGTGGCACTCCAGGTGATGGGTGGTGTCAACTATGAGATCGATGATCGTTGGTTGATCGGGGGCGAAATCCGTTACAGCAAGATATCTGAAGTTGATCTCGATGCGGAATCCAATGCTTTCGGTTCGATAGAAGGTCTGGATTATGATCCCTGGTCCGTCAGTCTGGGCGTTACCTATCGTTTCTAGCCAACAGCAATGATGTCAGGACCGTTGTTCCGGGGCGTGGAATCCTCGCAGTTGCGGACGGTTTCTGCGACCTGGAACATCGGTTGCTTCAACATTTCCTTAAGCGCTTCGCTGGCACCGGTGCGTTCGAGCGCTTCATCCATACAGGCGAGCCACTGGTCCCTTTCCTTTGGACCTATACGAAATGGCTCATGGGGTTCGGTGAGGCAGACGGTACCCTTGATCGCCAGGTAGACCGGTGGTCCACCCATCCACTGAGTCAGGTATGCCGCCAGCATGCGTTTGATGTGATCCAGATTCTCATCGTGCATGGCCCTGATATCCGCCGCGAGAGGCAGTTCATCCATGGCGTCGTAAAACGCACTGGCCAGATCCTTGATGCCCTGATCACCGAGTATCTCGTAGGGTGTCTGGGGCGGTGTTTGGGGCGCTGCTTCTTCGGTCATATCAGCCTGAACTTCAGAATATGTCTCATTGGTCAGTCGGAAGTTTATGTAAATCATCGGGTTTTGTCTCCCCCCTCGAGTTTCCAGCGTCGTTTCGTTGAGATCAGTCCTGGGCAAAACACCGGCAATGAAACATGCAGATGTACCGGTATTTGGCTTATGGTACTGTCTGAGCCTTTGGCAGATCGATAACAGAGGGATTTCGTGTGAAGGAAGAGTCAATCTTTATTACCGGTGCAGGAAGCGGGATGGGACAACTGGCGGCCCGTACTTTCGCCGAGCAGGGATACCCGGTAGCTGCTGTCGATGTGAATGAGAAGGGGTTGCTGGAAACCGCCGAGAATCATCAGAACATCCGAACTTTCAATACCGATGTGACCGACTTCGCTGCAGTTCAGCAGGTGGTTGATGAAACTGAGGCGAAACTGGGTCCAATCCGGCGGGTCTACAATGCCGCCGCGATTATGCCATTAGGCAAAGTCGTCGATCAGGATGTCGAGGTGTTCCACCGGGTCATGGATATCAACTATAACGGTGTTGTCAATGTCAGCAAGGCGGTCATGCCCAGACTGCTTGAGCGGAATACCGGGGAACTCATCAATTTTGCATCTCTCGCCGGATGGGTTCCGATTCTGTATATGGCCGCCTACAACGCCAGTAAATTTGCCGTGGTGGCCTTTACTGAAGTGCTCGCTCATGAACATCAGGACAGTAACGTAAAAGTCCTTTGCGTCTGTCCGCCCCCGGTGAAGACGCCTTTGCTGGATCAGGCCCGTGATACGGTCTGGCCAAAGGTATTTGACCAGGGTGATCATATTGAGCCGAACGATGTCCTGGATGCGATCAATCAGGCGATTGCGGGTGACGAACTGTTTGTTTTCCCTGGTAAACGTACACGTATGGGACAGCGCATGCGACGCTGGTTCCCTGGGATGCTCTGGAAGAGTGTTCATGATGCGGAAGGTTTTTGATTTTTTGATAAGTGGGAGTTTGAAAAATGGGTGACCTGAAACTTGGTCTTCAACTCGGTTACTGGGGTGCAGGCCCCAACCCGAAGATGGTGGAAATAGCGCAGGAAGCAGAGAAGCTTGGCTACGATGCCGTGTTTACTGCAGAAGCATGGGGCTCCGATGTATTCACACCCCTGGCCTGGATTGGTGCTCATACGGAACGTATTCGGCTGGGTACGGGTATCGCCCAGTTGTCGGCCCGGGCACCAACCGCAACCGCCATGGCTGCCATGACGCTGGACCATCTGTCCGGAGGGCGGATGATCCTGGGTCTGGGTGTATCAGGGCCGCAGGTTGTAGAAGGTTGGTATGGTCGACCATTCGGCAAGCCACTGGCGAGAACTCGCGAGTACGTGAATATTATTCGCCAGGTTCTGCAGAGACAGGAGCCGGTCACCAACGATGGAGAACATTATCCGCTGCCCTATACCGGCGAAGGTGCCTGGGGCCTGGGTAAGCCGCTTAAGTCAATTACCCATCCGCTGCGAGAAGATCTGCCGATCTTTCTTGGGGCTGAAGGACCCAAGAATGTTGCGATGACCGCTGAGATCGCTGATGGCTGGCTGCCGCTTTATTATTCGCCTTACCGTCAGGAGGTTTATGCGGATCAGTTGAAAGGCGCGAAGCCCGGTTTTGAGATCATGCAGGGTATTCCCGTCATCATTAATGACGACATCGAGGAGGCAGTCGTACCTCTGAAACATAACCTGGCGCTGTATATCGGCGGAATGGGTGCGAAGGACCGCAATTTTCATAATGAACTGGTCAAGCGAATGGGCTTTGAAGCGGAAGCCGAGAAGATCCAGGAACTTTTTCTTGCGGGCAAGAAAGACGAGGCGGCACAGGCTGTTCCGACCCAGCTAGCAGATGAGATCGCGCTGGTAGGCTCCATTGATCGGATCAAGGATCGTTTGAATGCCTGGCGGGAGACACCGGTCACCTCGCTACTGGTATCGACACGAAGCATGGGCGAGTTGCGTACATTTGCCGAGCTGGTGCTTGGTTGATGTTCGCGATGGCGCTTCTGCTCGTCCGGCCGCGTCACAATAATTAAAAAACACAAAGGCTTAACGTTATGGCACAACCATTTCCGCAACATCCAAATCTGACCGGTGGCTTTGCGCCGCTTCAGATGGAAAGTGATTATCCCGACCTGGTGGTGGAAGGAGAAATACCTGCAGAGCTGCATGGCGTTTTCTATCGCAATGGCCCCAATCCACAGTACTCACCGAGGGGTGGCAATTATCATCTGTTTGCCGGAGACGGCATGGTCCATGGTTTTTATATCAAGGACGGTCGGGTTGCCTATAAGAACCGATACGTCAGGACCATTAAGTGGGAAAAGGAACATGAGGCGGGCAGGGCGCTCTTCTCTGCTTTCAATCCGATGGATGCAGATGAAAGCGTCGCGGGGATGAAGACTGATGGCCTTGCCAATACGAATGTTGTCTACCATGGTGGCAAACTGCTCGCGCTGGAAGAAGCCCACGCGCCTTATGAGATTGATCCCCTGACGCTGGATTCGATCGGTTCCTACGATTTCGGTGGGAAGCTGGTGGGTCCCATGACAGCCCATCCCAAGATCGATCCTGAAAATGGCGAGATGATATTCTTCGGCTACAACGCCGATGGCATGATCTCTGAATATATGTCCTACCATGTGGTCGACAGGGACGGGAATCTCGTGCGTTCGGATACTTTTAAAGCGCCCTATGCATCGATGGTGCATGATTTCATGGTTACCCGTGATCACGTGATTTTTCCAATCATGCCGCTGACAGGTTCAATGGAACGAGCCATGAAGGGGGGGCCGGTCTACGCGTGGGAGCCAGAAAAAGGTGTGCATATTGGCATCATGCCGAGGAACGGTTCTGTCGATGAAATTCGATGGTTCCGAGGGGAGCCCTCATTCATGTTTCATCCCATGAATGCCTATACCGATGGCGACATCGTCACTTGCGATGTCTGTGAGTTTGAAACGGCGCCGCTTTTCCCCTGGGCCGATGGCACGCCGGGTGATCCGGATAAGGCGATACCCAGGCTGACGCGCTGGACCTTCGATATGGCGCAGAACACCGATGACTACAAGACCGAGCGTCTCGATGATATTGCCTGTGAGTTCCCCAGGCTGGATGAGCGTTATACGGCAGCGGATTATCGTTACGGTTACCTGGCTGCCGATACCCGGCCTGCGTTCAAGGTAGGCGGCTTCAATGCTATTGGCCGGCGAGATCATCACACCGGGAAGCTGGAGTTACACGATGTCGGGGAAGGCTGCGCGACCAACGAGCCAATTTTCGTCCCCAGGAACGACAGCGCTGAGGAAGGTGACGGGTTTCTGCTGGCGAACATTTACGACGCCAATCGCGATGCTACTCACCTGCTGGTGCTGGATGCTCAGAATGTTGAAGGAGAACCTCTGGCAAAGGCTTACCTCAATCACCGTATCCCATACGGATTCCACGGTAACTGGGCGCCCATCGACATTTGACAGTCAGTCGATGCTGCCTGTTTCAGCCCCGGTTGTGACAGGCAGCCCCTTGCTTAACCACTCAGACATGGAGCCGTCGTAAACGGCGACATCTTCCAGACCCGCAAGTCTGGCTGCGCAGGCATTGACCGTGGCGGCGATACCGCCACCACAGTAGGTGATCAGTCTGTCGCCGGTATCTTTTTCAGCGAAGATTTTCTTCAGTTCTGCGTTACTCTTCAGCGAACCGCCATCCATCAATTCCATGAGTGAGTGATTGACGGAACCGGAAATGTGGCCGTCATAAGGCAGGCCTGTTTCACCTCGATAGATCTCCGGCGTCAGTGCGTTGACCACACAGGTACTGCCTGACTTGACGGCCGTCATAACGTCGTCACTTGTGGCAAACATATCCGGTGACAGGCTGGTCGTAAACGAGGCTGGCTCATAGAGGTTGTCCCCGGCTTCCAGTTCTCCAGATACTTCGGACCATGCCTTGAGACCACCGTTCAAAACACGCACATTGCGATGTCCCGCATAGCGCAGCAGCCACCAGATACGTGTCGCCCATCCGATCATTTCGGTCGAATACACCACCACCGGGCTATTGTTACTGACGCCGATGGCGCCAATTTTACTGCCCAGTTCCGCTTCTGCCGGCAGCATGTACATAAGGTCGGTATCTGTTCTGGAAAGTGCACTGTGATCGAGGAACATCGCGCCGGGTATATGCCCTTTCAGGTACCGCTCCCTTGCGGGTTCTGCGGCAGGGTCAAACACCACGGTCGCGTCAAAGATCCTCAGATCATCGTTATTCACCAGCCCGACAAGTTCATCCGCTTCTATTAGCAGTTCATCGCGATTCATGGTCGATTCCTCTATCGTGAGTTCAGATTCAATTGGGGCTGGTCATTAACCGCAGCCAGGTCACCGGCATCCGCCAGTTGAAAATAACGGTCAGACCCGGAAATTGCAGCAGTATAAACGGGAATGCATCTCGTTATGTCGCACCGACACCGATACCCTGGGTTGAAATGAAATAAAGCCAAGCTCACTGGCGTTACCAGTTGAACAATAATCAGAGTCAGCCTCCCTTTTTTCAGATTGTTCTGAGTCTTGCCTGGCATGCTGTCCAGTCGGGATCAGAGTGCTAAGATGAGGTGATGCACGTGGTTATCGTCACCCCCGTTTACAATGACTGGGCTTCCTTTATCAGGTTGACTCAGGATATCGACAAGGCGCTCAACCCGCTGGAGGTCGAATACTCAATCCTCGCCGTTAATGATGATTCATCTGTGCCGCCCGCTCTGGAGGGTGTTGCCCTGAAAGGAGAACTGCTTCATCTGACCTGCAATCTGGGTCACCAGAGAGCGATCGCGGTGGGGCTTGCCTATCTCGCGGATAAGTCAGAGTTTGATGCCGTTGTGGTGATGGACGCCGATGGGGAAGACCGGCCTGAAGATCTCCCGCGCCTTATCAGTGCTCATCAGGAAAATCCGGACTCGATCGTTGTGGCACGTCGGGACAAGCGCAGTGAAGGCGGGACATTCAGGCTTGGCTATCAGATCTATCGGTTTATGTTTCGATTGTTCACAGGCAAGGCGCTGCCGTTTGGGAACTTCTCTATTCTGCCCCGTGAGGTAGTCAGAAGACTCGTGTTTCAGGAAAGCATCTGGAATCACCTGCCAGCAACACTACTGAAGTCACGGTTTGATATCGTGATGCTGCCCACTGAGCGTGGTCTGCGCTACGCCGGTGAGAGTCGCATGAACCTCAGTTCGCTGACGCTTCTGGGTCTCTCAGCCATTTCTGTCTACAGTGATATTGCCCTGTTACGCACATTGATGGCTTCGCTCATCATGAGCATCGTGCCGATTCTAGGAATCATTATTACCACCTACATTCGCATGTTCACGGATCAGGCCATTCCCGGCTGGGCGTCGAATGTCGTTGGGTCAATGACCATTATTCTGATCCAGTGTCTTGTCCTGTCTGTATTTCTGCTTTTTATTGTCCTGGCCAACCGGTCTCAGCGGGGTTTCGTTGCAGCCCGTCACTATGGCGACTATGTATTGAAAATCGATAATCTCGAGGTTGATGCTGCCGGGGTTGAAATCACCTCTACGGCCGTCTGAGCTTGAGCTTTTCTTCCCGTTTGCTTTTTGTTGTTGTTCTGCTGCTTTCCGCAGGTCTGACGGTGCGGACTGCGCTTCAGTTTTTCAGCGGCGATCTGCTGGGTGGTGATTACACGTTCTTTATACCGAGACTGACCTACGGTTATTTCTGGGTGATAGAGAATGGATTTACATCGCTTCCCTGGTTTGTGCCCGGTTTCTGCGGTGGTTTGCCCTTTTATGCCGACCCCCAGGTAATGTTCTTTTCGGTGCCGCAGATGCTCATGTTCCTGTTCGAACCGCAGATGGTTGTGCTGATCACTTTTGTTCTCTTTGCTTTTCTCGGTGCTATCGGTATGTATCTGCTGTGTCGAGCGCTCACCCTGACTCCCTGGTTCGGACTGCTTGGCGCCTGCCTGTTTCTGTTTAACGAATTTTATCTCGCCCGGATGCTGGCCGGGCATTTCACCTATCATGTATTCCCGCTGATACCACTGCTAACTTGGCTGATTATCAGTTCTGATCGCCATCGCGTGATGACCCTGTCGCTCGCGGGATTGTGTGTTGCCTATTTTGTACATGCAGGTGCTGTAAATTTTCTGATCCCAGCGATGATGTCTGTTTTCTCACTGCTGCTTCTGCATTATCTGGTTAAAGCGGATTTCCGTGTGTTCGGAAACCTTCTGATTGTCGGTGTCATTGGTTTTCTGCTCAGCCTGTCGAAACTGAGCGCGAGCTTTGCATTTGTCAGGTGGTTTCCCAGAGAAGGCCTGTCACTTGGGCTGTTCAATGGGTTACAGGACACGCTGATTGCTTTGTTTACCAGCCTGTTCATGAGCCCCTGGATTCTCCTGGACGATATGGAGATCGGGTACATCGTACAACAGCATGAACTGAGGTTCGGTTTAACCATGGTGCCTTTGTTCCTTATTCTGTTTGGCCTTTGGAGGCTGCCTGGATTGCTATCCAGATTAACCCTCTCCAGATTCGTGGCGCTTATCCTGCTGATCTTGCTGTGCTTGATTCCTTTGCTGCTTTCAGTGCGATCAGAGGTTCTCAACGATGTCCTGAAGTCCTTGCCTTACTTCCGCGAAATGAGTCTTGCCGTACGCTGGATTGGTTTGTTGATTCCACTGTTTATTGTGGCGCCGGTGCTGATGTTTGCTGCTGGTGCTGAGCAGAAGAACAGGGATCGCCGGGTTTCTATGGTGGTCCTGGTTTTAAGTTTTGGATTGCTGGGCGTGTCTCATCTTTTCTTCGAAAAGACTCAAGATGCGTTTATGTACGCGCCCGCACAGATGAATGCCGCGGTTACCTCGGTACGTGAGGGTGGGGCGGTGCCGACCGTGGCAACCATCGTGTCTCATGAAGGGCAGGCGTCTTTCAGTGGCGTTGACGACAGATTTCTGACGGGTGGCAGCAGCCTGATCTGCTACCAGGCGCTTTTCGGTTATGGTCTTGAGACCTATCCTATTGGTAGCCTGATTCCGGGTAGCGTCTTCGCCCAGCGGGGGGATCGCTTCAATGTGAAGAACCCGGCCTGTTATCTTTATCCTGAAGAAAACAGCTGTTACCCCGGCGATCACTTCACGATCGCCCAGGAAACCCAGGCTGCGCGATTTACGACGAACCAGCCGTTCAGATGGAAAAAGCCCTGGTGGCAGTTAACTGCCGACCTGGTCAGTCTCGTCTCCGTGGTACTGGTTTTGCTGGCTTTGGTCGGCTCTATACTGCGGCGGCTAATCTCGCGATAATAGCGCCCTTTTTTAAAGCCAAGAGTAAGAGGGAAACGCATGAGCGATGTCAGATTTGATGATCGGGTTGTTGTGATCACTGGAGCCGGTAACGGGCTCGGTAAAACCTACGCACTGGAAATGGGGCGCCGCGGTGCCAAGGTTGTGGTTAATGACCTTGGCGGTTCAGCATTTGGTGACGGGTCTGACAAGGCCGCAGCAGACGTCGTCGTTGACGAGATCAAGGATGCGGGTGGCACTGCTGTCGCCAATTATGATTCTGTGACGGACGGCGACAAGATTATCCAGACTGCACTGGACACCTACGGCAAGGTGGATGTTGTCGTCAACAACGCAGGTATACTGCGCGACAAAACATTCCACAAGATGTCTGATGAGGACTGGGACCTGATCTATGACGTGCATGTGCGCGGTGCCTACAAGGTCAGTCACGCGGCATGGCCTCATATGCGTGAGCAGAACTATGGCCGATTGATTTTTACCGCATCTGCAGCAGGTATTTACGGCAACTTTGGACAGACGAACTACTCAATGGCCAAGCTGGGTCTACACGGTATGTCGCAAACTCTGGCACTGGAAGGCAGAAACAAGAATATTTTTGTGAATACCATCGCACCTATTGCTGGGTCACGTCTGACTGAAACAGTTATGCCGAAGGAACTGGTGGACGCACTGAAGCCGGAGTTCGTGATGCCGCTGGTGCTGAAACTCTGTGACGAAAACAGTCAGGAGACCGGAGGCCTATATGAAGTGGGCGCAGGATGGATCGGCAAGGTGCGCTGGGAACGCACGCAAGGACATGCGTTCAGTGTCAGTGAAGGTTTTACGCCGGAAGACGTCAACGATGTCTGGGATGAGATTGTAGACTTTACCGACGCTGACCATCCTGCATCGATAGCTGAGGCGAACAAGCCGGTTATCCGCAACCTGAAAGCCTGACCACCTTTTTTGCCAACTAAATTCGGGGACAGTTTACTTAATAGCGATTAAGTAAACTGTCCCCGAATTACGAATTAAGTAAACTGTCCCCGATTTGGGTGACGAGCAGGTAAAGGCCAGCGGCCCAGATTGAACAGGCCAGAACGTCGAATGCGAGAAAACGCACGGGGGAAAGGCCGGACATCCCTGCAACAATGGGGGTTATGGAGCGCATGGCGGGTGTCAGCCTGCCAATGCATACTGCCAGGGGTGCTGACTTCTCCAGTAGTTCGTACACACGATGTTTCCTGTGCTCGTATCTCCTCAGAACCGGTACTTGCCAGAACCGGTCACCAATAGACCTGCCAAGCAGATACCCTGTCTGATCACCCGCCATAGCGCCGAAAAAGGCGAGGGGTATGATTTCGGCGATGTTGCTGGTGCCAGTGCTGTAGAGCACAGTGGCTGTGCTCAGCAGGAACACACCGGAAACGAAGATGCCGACGATGGCACAGGCTTCCAGGAAAGCAAAAAGAGGAATCAGAAGGATGATGAATGGCGAGGGGGTCGCCATCCAATCATGTAGCAGGTCCAAGGTTATCTGAGGAACTCAGCACGCGTTCTGTGATCAGTTTTGAATTCCCCGCCCAGTGCAGTCGTCTGGGTTGAGGAATTGACATCCATGACGCCGCGAGATTTCACACAGTAGTGTGTAGCGTCGATGGTCACAGCCACGTCGTCAGTTTCGAGAAGGGTCTGCAGTGCTACCAGCACCTGCTGAGTGAGCCGCTCCTGGACTTGTGGTCTCTGCGCAAAAAACCGCACGATACGGTTAATCTTCGACAGACCGATAATCTTGTCCTGGGGAATATAGGCAACGCGTGAGGCGCCATCGATCGTAACAAAGTGATGCTCACAGGTGCTGACAAGACTGATGTTATCGACCTTGACCATTTCTTCAACGCCCATCTTGTTGTCGATGACAGAGATTTTCGGGAAGTTGGTATAGTCGAGTCCACTGAATACCTCGTCTACGTACATCTTGGCAATTCTGTGTGGTGTTTCCATCAGAGAGTCATCGCTCAGGTCCAGGCCAAGAGTCGTGACGACATCGGTCATGGAAGCCTTGATGGACTCATACTTTTCATCGCGACTCAGACCGTTTTCGATCATGGGTGTTTCCAGCCCCTTCTCGACCAGCGCATGGCGGACCATCATTGCTTCAGGGGAAAGGTTTTCCGCAAAGAGCATGCGGCCTGTGTTGAAAGTTTCTGCTGTAACACTCATTTGTGGATTCTCTTGAGGATTCCTAGATGTTACGTAGTCGAAGCGTGGTCGGATTAACGGGGCCTGGAAAAAAATAAGGCGAACAGAGTGTTCACCTTAAGAAGATTCCTCAGCTGGGGGAAAAGCTGAGGAAAGGATTAAGAACGCGTTTCAAGCCGGTAAGCTTGATGGGTGCTTCAAGCACAGAAAGACAGATGCATTCCTCGTTTCGTGCTGCAAATGGCCTGTGCGTGTCGCCCGGCTCGCGGACGATGAAGTCGCCAGGCTGGTACACCCCGTCTTCATCGGAGAAGCTACCTTTCAGGACGACAGTGATTTCCCTGCCACGATGGTCATGCTCGGGAGATTTTCCACCAGGATTGATTTTATGCAGCGAAAGCTCGAAGTCCTGCTCGCCGACGCTGATCGGCGCGACTCGCAATGAGCTTGTCAGTTTTCGCCAGTTCAGGCTGCCAGCCGGAAGTAGGGTCTGCACATATTCGGGAAGATCCGCTGCGACTTCATCGGCGCAGGAAACGCTGACCTCAGTCATCTCGTCTTCAGCGCCGGAATCAATACACTCCAGAATACGATCGAGCAGATCCTCCGAGACCGGCTCGCTGTCTACGGATTGCAGCAGATCGCCACCAATGTGCTTTAACGACTCAACCGAGCCGCGACAATTCTCACAGAATTGCAGGTGAGTTGTGACTGAAATACATGGTGCCAGTGAGAGTGAACCCGTGGCGTATTCAACCAGCAGATCCGCTTCAGGATGCCTGTTGATCATGTGTAGCTGCCCCCTTCTGTCATGCCTCCGCTGTAGGCAGGCATGAGTCCCAATTTCATTTTATTCAATGCCAGTCGAATCCGCGATTTCACGGTTCCGAGAGGCAACCCCAATGTGTCTGCGACCTGCTGGCCGGACTTACCCTGGAAGTACATTAATTTCAGGACTTCAGCCTGCTCGTCAGGTAATTTCCCGAGTTGTTCATCAATGTGCTTCTTGTTTCTGATTTGAACGATGGAGGAGTAAGGTGTTGGATCCTCTCGCTCGTTATAGATGTCATCGGCGTGCAGATCGTCAGGATTCTGACGATTCTGCTTTCGTAGCCAGTCAATTCTGGTGTTTCTCGCGATCGTGTAGATCCAGGTGCTCGCGGAAGCCTGTGAGGCAGTGAAAGTCGGTGCTTTCCGCCACACTTTGATCATGGTTTCCTGAACCAGCTCCTCTGCATTCTCTGGCGTCACACCCCCGCTCTTGATCAGGAAGGCCTTGAGAAACGGCGAAAAGTGGGCAAACAGGGCGCTGAAAGCTTCTTTGTCCTGATGTTGCCCGACCCGTTCGATCATCGAGTTCCAGTTGGTGCTGTCGTCTGCCACATTACGGCCTGGTGTTCCATTTGATTTCATCATAACGGGCATTTTAGTCAACATTCCAGATTTCTACGTCTCGTGAATAGCTTTGGATCACTCTGCCGCGTCAGATGGCAGCCACTGGGGCAGTGGTTGCGCCAGATCGCCGCCCAGGAAGTAGTGGCTGAATTCGATCACGACATCACGAGACTGATTGGTCTCAGTTTTCAGGTTGGTGAATCCCTCGTACCGGACGAGATGGCGGTTTTCGTCATAGTTGAGTCGAATTTCAGGAAAGAGCATGCGTACCAGCCAGTTCGCGGGTATGACCCTGAAAGAGGCGCCATACTCACGCACGTCTGTTCGCTCGATTTTCATGGGAAGCAGGCGGGACTGGCCGGCGATGGCAAAGGTAACCTCTTGCCTGGATTGTTGATCAAACCGCGCCCAGTTGTCTCTGATGTAGGCGTCGAAACCTGCATCCACGACGATTTCGGGGGAAATGTCGAAAGTAAATTGCTCTGATTTATCGCCCTGGGAGGTGACCATCGTGGCTACCTCCTTGCCGTAACGAACTTCAACCTGGGTGTCTCTCAGGTAGTCACGTTGTACGATGCTCGGGTGTTGCGGCAAGCCGTCGTAGGCCATCAGCTTTTCGAGAAGAATATTCTGGCTTGGGTCGAAGTAACGGACCTCGTGTTGGCCATTATCGTCGTATTGGTGGTGTTCGATGTATCGAACGGAATTGTCCTGTGCATCCCGTGCGATACCAATAGTGTGGCGAACGGCAGCAGATACTTGATGAATGCTCGCCAGGAGCATGATGAGTAGAGTGAGCTGTTTCACATCGCTTGCCTCTGTTGTTCCTGCCAGTTGGTTATTTCAATGAGCGCCGGGTCATAGCCCAGCTTGGTCGCGATGTCGATTAACTCATAGAGCTGGCTGTCCGGTATCTGCTTGTTGCGGGACATGATCCAGAGATAGTCCCGTTTGTTCCTGCCGATGATCGTCGTGCTGTACTCGGGGTCCAGGTAGACGATTCGGTAGTCTGCCTTGATCGGCCAGATGAACTGCATGCCCCAGATCGCGTTATTAGTGCCTTCCTTGATAAAGCCACGTGCATTCAGTTCTTTTGCTTCACCGGTTCCGGACTTGGTAAAAGAGAAAGTGGTTTTCACGGTGCCGTCCGGATTGAGCTCGTAGCGCTCAATCGGATTCAGTGCGCCCCTTTCGGGAAATGTGGGGATATTGGCTATAACGTACCAGTCACCCATAAATCTTTCGATATCGACGTTTGATACAGGTTGCATTGGTTCTCTCGTGGTTGTGGTGCACCCTGCCAGTAATAGACAAATCAACAGGGTAGCTGCAGGCTTATAATTCATGGGGCTATCTACGCGGGGTTCACTCTGGTAGATCATTTATAGCCGCCCTGTCGAACATGGAAAATTCACCTATCAGCATTCGAAGGGCTCTGGCCGACGATAGCGAGGCTCTGGAGCAGGTCCGGGCGTGCAGTTCGCCGATAGCGGGAGAGACTTCGTTGGAGCATCGGCTCAAGTCCGCGGAGACCTTTACCTATCTGGCGGAGGACGAGATGCCATTTGGTTTTGTGACAGTGGGTCGCTGCGAACTTTCTGTCGCGGAGGGTCAGGTTTTTGAGTGGTATCTGATGCCGGTTCGCCAGGGAAGAGCTCTGGGACGCAGGCTTTTTGTCCATGGTTTGTCCGTGCTCAAACGCCAACGGTTTGAAACAGCGATGATCTGGATTCCCGATGATGCCACCCGTGCCCGGGACATCATTAAACGTCAGGGATTCGAGCCCGGCGGTGCCTCGCGAATCCGTAACACGGCTTCGGTGGAAGTTCGCGAAACGGCGTTTATCCGGGATCTGGCTGATTTTTTCTGATGGTGTCGAAATCGCGCCGGTAGATGCTTACCTCGCCAAATTCCTTGAGTTCATCGAGGTCTGGAATGGTGCTTGAGCTGATTTCGGCAACCTGTTCGTAGCCCAAAAAGACTTCCGGGTCGCGGATTCTGGAGTCTGCGATCAGCGTCTCACGAGAGAATTCCTGAAGTCGATCCAGCCACTCCAGGTTTTCCCTGTCATAGAGCACATCCGCGGCGATCAGCAGGTCTACCTTCTCGGATAGATGCTCAAGATTATCGAGAGTTTCCAGGTTGACCCCATTGGCCTGTGCGTTGATGCGGCTGGCGTCCAGTGCATGTTGATCGAGATCACAGGCAATCACCTGTGCTGCACCGGCCATGGCCGCTGCGATCGCTACGACACCAGAGCCTGCACCCAGATCAAGCACGCTTCGATTACGGCATATTTCCGGATGCGACAGAAGGTAGGACGCCAGCACCTGGCCGCTTGCCCAGCAGAATGCCCAGTAAGCAGGTTTTTCCATAATGGCGAGCATCTCCTCGTCCGGTAACCTGCCCCGGGGAAAGTCTTCACTGATCAGGTACAGCGAAATTTGTGGGCATTGGGGCAGGGTGGTCAGGCAGATGTTGGCCGAACTCACCGTTTCTCTCAGGTTATCAGTCAACTGTGATTGCATCACCGCTCTTTGCCTCCGTCCCGGGCAGTCATTAGACTAGTTTTATGAAAAAAATTTTAGCGCTGCTCTGCAGCATAGTGATTTCCGTCGCTCAGGCGTCACCTGAGCGATTATCCGAGATAGCCAGTTCTCCTTCCGCAGACCGAATAAAACAGGACATCCAAACGCTGGTGGATTTTGGCACACGCCATACCTTGAGTCAGGTTGACAGCGATGTTCGCGGTATTGGCGCCGCACGCCGCTGGATTAAATCTGAGTTCGAGAATATCTCTGAGGAATGCGGTGGTTGCCTTGAGGTCTATTTCCAGAAAGATGTCGTGTCCGGGCACAAACGGATCCCTCAAGAGGCAGAAGTTGTCAGCGTCATTGCGGTCTTAAGAGGCACGCGAGAGCCCAATCGTTTCGTCGTAATGAGTGGCGATATTGATTCCCGGGTCAGCGATGTGATGGATGCGACCTCAGATTCACCTGGTGCCAACGACAATGCATCTGGACTGGCAGGTACCCTGGAGGCCGCTCGAATACTGACTCGATATCGTTTCCCCGCGAGTATCGTCTTTGCGGGTCTCGCCGGAGAAGAGCAGGGGCTGCATGGTGGACGGATCATGGCGGAGCAGGCCAGACGCGATGGCTGGCAGATCCAGGCGGTTCTGAACAACGATATGATAGGTAATACCAAGGGTATCAATGGCGTTACCGATAATACGAGCGCCCGCATCTTCAGTGAGGGAACACGCAGGGATGAAACACCTGAAGAGGCGCTCAGTAGAAGGTTCCGCGGTGGAGAGGTTGATTCTCCTTCCCGCAACCTAGCCCGATATATTGACAGGACCGCGGACCTGTATATCGATAACCTGGACACCATGATGATATACAGGCTCGACAGGTTCCGCCGGGGAGGGCATCACAGTCCCTTTAATGAAGCCCGCTTTCCGGCTGTACGGATTATGGAAACCAATGAACACTATGACCGACAGCACCAGGATCTGCGGATAGAGGATGGCGTGCATTTCGGGGACACCATAGAGTTCGTTGACTTCGCTTATGCGGCAAAACTGACTGCGCTCAATGCCGTCTCGCTTGCTTCAATGGCCTGGGCTCCTGCGCCACCACGGTCAGTAACGATTGAAGGAGCCGTATTGCCAGATACGACGTTGCGTTGGGAGAAAGTTCCCGGCGCGGTTAACTATCGGGTTTATTGGCGCCTGACTACGGATGCACAGTGGCGCTGGCATCGTGATGCCGGCGACGTCGATGCTTTCACATTGGCTAATGTCGTGATCGACAACTACTTCTTCGGTGTTGCCAGTGTCAACGAGGATGGTCTTGAGAGTCCCGTGGTGTTTCCCAGGCCGCTTGGGGCATTCTGATGAGGCCCGAAGAGTTAGATCCCGCGGCTCTTGAGAGTCGTCAGGTGGGTCCCATCACTGTCCTTTTTGGCTATGAGAATGGCAAGTACCCTTATGGCAATTCCTTCTATGTGCAGGGCAATAACCTCAGCGCCATGATTGATCCTTGTCTCGGTGTTGTGGCACGCAAGGCTGACCTGCCTGACGTAGATATGGTAATTCATAGTCATACACATGAAGACCATATCGCCGGGACGCACCTTTTTCCCGATGTTCCTTGGTATGCGCACGAAGATGATGCGCTTGGCCTTGAGAGTATTGAAGGCCTGATGCGCATCTACGGTTTGCCTCAGGGTGAGACCTACGACACATTTCTGCAGGAGATCCGATCGGCTTTTTATTGTCCGGCGAGCGGAGACCTCAAGACTTTTGCAGACGGTCGTATCTTTGACCTGGGTGGCGTTACCATCGAGGTGCTGCATACCCCCCGGGCATACGCGATGTCATTGCTGTTTTCTCATCTGCTGGGGCGATTCAATGCAGGAAAGGTTTGTCTATCTGGGTGATATCGAACTAACCGGTTTTGGCCCCTATTATGGTGATGCCTGGTCCAGTCTGTCTGACTTTGAGGCAAGCATGCGTTTACTCGAGACTGTCGAGGCGCACTGGTGGTTGACGTTTCATCACAAAGGACTGATTGAAGGCCGTGACACGTTTCTCACTATGCTGGAAAAGTTTTCCGCCATGATTGGCGACCGTGAGTCTCGCTTGCTCGAATATATTCGTGAGCCGAGAACTCTGGAGGAAATCGTCGAGCATCGATTTGTCTATCGTCCGGGGCAGACAGGTTTTCTCACGGACTTTACGGAAAGACGCAGCATGCTTCAGCATCTGGAGCGACTGATTTCTGGAGGTAAGGTGCTGCTGGCAGACGGTCGCTATCAGTTAATTTCAGGCTAATCGGATGCGTTGCAAAGCAACAAGAGGATAGGGCATGAAGATTGTACGTATTTATACGGGTGATGATGGTGAGTCTCACTTCGAAGATGTTGATGTGGATTTTCAGGATGACGATTTCGGCGGTGTGGTTTCTGCACCGGTGAAAACCAAGTCGGTTATCTTCAGGCAGGTTGGCGGCGATTACCTGCTTGATTACCACAACGCGCCACGTCGACAGTATGTGGTCAATCTAAAGGGTTCTGTGGAAATCGAAACGGGCCTGGGTGAGAAACGCCTTCTTGGCCCAGGGGACATCCTGTTGGCAGAAGACACTACGGGCAGGGGGCACATCAGTCGATCTCCTGATGGTGAGCCCAGGGAATGCCTGTTCATTCCGCTCGCGGATTAACTTCAGATCATAATCGGTGCGTCGTCCGGTTCTTCGTGCCGGCCCGGGGTTGCTCGTTCGGCGAGCGTCGGATCAATAGACCGATAGTAGTAACGCTTGTCTCTCAGTGTTCGCTCAATTCGGCTGCGGGACATCAGGCAGTGCAGGTGCGCAATGCACTCACCAAGGCCCATGTACATGGAATGGCCTTCCAGTTCACGTTTGAACAGTAAAGGTAAGAGATCAATGGCGACCTGTGGCTCAACGCAGTTCTCTTCCAGGATGAGCATGCGGTCTTCGTGATGATCAATCAGTTCCTGCAGGCGTGACTGTACGCCGTAGAACGGTTCGTTGTGTGCTGGAAGAACGAGTACATCATCGGGAAGCGCTGACTTGAACTTCTCATGGGATGACAGCCACACGCTCAGCGGATTACCAAAGGGCTCGGTGGGATGAACGCTGACATTTGATGTGATTACCGGAAGTATCTGGTCGCCAGAGATGAGCACATTCAATTTTTCACAGTACAGACAGACATGTTCGGGAGAATGACCGCCGCCAGAGATGACGCGCCAGCTGTTACCGCCAATGAGCACATCGTCTCCATCCATCAGACGGATGTAGGAGTTCGGAATGGGAAGGTCTTCCGGCTCGGGTGTAAAGCTGCTTCGTGTGTCAGCGAGCTGCTGTAGAAATTCCTGTGATATGCCGGCCCGCTCGAAATACTCGCTCATCTGCCAGCTCCCGCCTTCACGCATCATCATGTTCATCACGCGCGTCTGGTAGTACTCGCCATGACTCATGAGAAGCGGTGCGTGCCAGTGATCGGTCAGGAACCCGGCCTGACCTGTGTGGTCGGGATGCATGTGTGTGCATAAAACCTGGGTGACGGGCTTTCCGCCAAGACAAGTATCAAAAATCGTGTGCCAGTATTCCCTGGTCTCGGCGCCGCGAATACCCGTGTCGATTATCGTCCAGCCCCTGTTGCCTTCCAGCAGGTACAGGTTTATGTGATTCAGCGACATAGGCAGTGGCATTCGCAGCCAGTAGACGCCGCTGGCGACCTCCAGAGTTGTCCCGAATTCGGGTGCTTCAGGGAATGGATAAGTCAGTTCGGGATTGCTGCTCGTCATGCCGGCATCATACACCAATGGTCGCTAAGACGCCGTTCGTCGGGTTCAAGTGTGACGCAGCGCACGGTTTCAACATCTCGTCGGTTTTTTCGTGGCGAACGTTCCTGCGACCGTGATAGTTATAGATCTTCAGATTGGATTTGGGTTGGAGTGCTGATGAACACGGAAGTAAAACAAAGCGCAGATATCATTCCGCTGCCCTTGAAGGATGGCGGAACCCAGGCAGCGATACTTGGCCTGGTCAAGAATCGGGTAGACCGAAAGGTGGAGTATCTGCTGTCAGGGTTGAAGATCAGTATTGCCGATGCTCTGTTTGAGGAGATGACTTCCCTGAATGAAGAGGAAGTGCTGGCCCATCATTTCAATATCATGCGAGAAACCAGGGTATCTGAAGACGTTTATACGGAAGCGTTTAACGAAGCTGCAGAGAAACTGTGGTTGTCCTTCCGGAAGGGGTTCGATGATTCTCACCTGGAGCAGCCAATTGGTAAGGTTTCCGATGACATAAAGGTTATGTCCAGACAGGTTTATAACCACTACAAGGTCCTGATCAAGGAAACACGTTTCCGGTTTCAATCATTGCTCAAGCGGGAGATCAACGAAAACCCGCTTATGCCAGAGTTCTATTACAGGGTTTTCTGGCAGTCACTCAATGAGCTTAATCTGACCTATCGCGAAAAAAGTTACGTGCTTAAACTCTTTCACCGATTCGTTATGGATAGATACGGCCAGATTCTTGCGGCTGCCAACAACACCCTGATTGAGATGCGAATTGATATGACCCGTCAGGCACCGACGTCGAACCAGTAGCCGGATTCCTTGCTCCTCAGGTGACCTGCTGTGGGTGTGGCGAAGTGGGTTCCGATAATCAGGATGTCTTCATCAGCGTATTTCTCCATCAGGTCATGTCGAGTTCTGGTCGATGCCGTCTGGTCGTAATCTGCTGAACTTGCCCAATCCAGTCTTTCTATCTGGCACGGGTGGTGAATACAGTCACCTGTAATCAGAGCCTCTTCGCCCTCTGAACGTATGTGAACGCTGACATGTCCCGGTGTATGTCCCAGTGTCGGTTCCAGAAAGACCTCGTCGCAGACCTGGTGGTCGACATCAACCAGGTCAACGAGACCGGCTTCAAACACGGGTCGAACAGAGTCGCTCATGATGTCATCCTCATCCGGTTCTTCAGCATCCCAGTACTCGTACTCGGGTCTCGCCATCAGGTATCGTGCGTTCGGGAAGGTGGGAATCCACTCACCATCTACCATCATTGTATTCCAGCCGACGTGATCCACATGCAGATGGGTGCACATGACCGTATCGATATCCTGCCGGTCATAGCCAGCTGATTTAAGGTCCTCAAGGAATGGCAGTTGCAGATTCGACCAGTTTGGGAACCTGCGTTGCTTGTCGTTGCCAATACAGGTGTCTACGACCATTTTTCTGTCCGGTGTTTCTATGACAAGTGCGTGGACGCTCATAATGAGATTGCCTTCCTCATCCGCAAAGTGTGGTGCCAGCCAGGGAATCTTCCTGACCTCATCGCGTGTTGCCTGTGGCAATATAAATTTGCTGCCACCGGCTACTTCCATCTCTACCACTCGCGTAATTTTCACATTGCCGATCTGCCATTGATTCATGCGGCTTCTCCTGCGTCACGTTTGATGAGATCAATCGCCTGCTCAAGCGACGCCGTTCGTTCTTTCCAGTTACTGCCTCCGGTCGAAACCCTCAGTGTCGAAACACCGGCGTCACGATAGGCGGCCAGACGCTCCCTGATCATAGTTTCGGTCCCTATAAGGTTGGTTTTCAGTACCATCTCATCTGGCACTCGCCGGATTGCCTCCTCCTTCTTGCCATCCACCCAGAGATTCTGGACCTCGGTGGCTGCGTCGACATAACCGGCGCGCTTGAATGCGTCGTTGTAAAAGTTCGTTTTTGCAGACCCCATGCCGCCCAGTGTGAAAGCCATGGCTGGTTTGCGTGCTTCTATCATGCGCTCTACGTCATCCCCGATTTCCAGGCTGCCACCAACCTGAATGTCGATGTCCGAGAGTGTTCGTCCTGACCTGGATAAGCCCTTCATCAGTGGTTCAAGAAACACGTCAGCGTGCTCCGGTATGAAAGAGGTACCGAGCCAGCCATTGGCCAGTTCGCCTGTCATCTCCAGTGACTTTGGCCCGAGTGTTGCGAGATAGATAGGCAGGTCAGGACGGGGTGGTTGCGACAATTTGATGGGCTTTCCTTCTCCGCCCGGTCTCGGCAGCAGGTAGTGTTCACCTTCGTACTGCAGTCTCTCTCCGGAAAGTCCTTTACGAATGACTTCGACGCATTCGCGCAGTCGTCCCAGAGGCTTTGCAAAGCTGGCTCCATGCAGACCCTCAACGACCTGCGGACCGCTGACGCCAAGGCCAAGGACGAAACGATTGTTGGACACCGTGGCGAGGCTCTGTGCGGTCATGGCGATCATGGATGGGACTCGGGAGCTGATTTGCACAATGCCGGTTCCAAGTTTGATGTTCCTGGTGACGGCAGCCATATAGGCAAGTGGTACGATCGCATCCATCCCCCAGGCCTCAGCGGACCAGACGTAATCCACGCCCATCCGGTCTGCTTCGATGGTGTATTGAACGAGTTCCTCCCAGTCTTCGCCGTTGTAGTAAGCGCTGCCGATTCCGATTCCGGTTTTCATCTGCTGTCTCTCTCTGTCGATGTGCTTTTGGATATTCAGAATGAATATCTCATGGTCAGTTGCTTGATAAAACCCCACCTGTCCGCTAGGTTTACTTCAGTTAATCGAGATTCGGTAACGTGAAGCTCAAGTCCTTTGAAAACATGAACTGTTCGCTGGCCCAAACGCTGAATATAGTGGGCGAGCGCTGGAGTCTGTTGATTATTCGTGATGCCAGTTTTGGTGTCTGCCACTTCGACGATTTTCAGAAGTCACTGGGTGTTGCCAGGAACATGCTGTCTATGCGACTCAAGCAGCTGACTGAGAGCGGTGTCCTCAGTAAGACCGTCGATGAAGGACATCGCAGTGAGTATCATTTGACTGAGAAGGGTTGGGACCTGATGCCGGTGCTTCTGGCGATGACGCACTGGGGCGACAAGCATGTTCCTGCCGAGAAGGGTGAGCGGGTTGTCTTCGTTGACCGTAAGACCGGACGTCCAATAGAACCCATGGCTATCCATGATGCTGATGGCAGAACTCTTGAGGTCCGTGAGATTCGAGCCCGATTTCCCGACTGAAGCCAGCCTGGGCGGAATGCTCTCAGCGATGCGATCAAAAGGTCTGGAAAAAAAAGGCTGGCACAAAAAGGTCTGGCACAAAAAAGAAACCCCGCACGAGGCGGGGTTTCGTTTAGGATTTTGGCCGGGACAACTTTGGGCGAACCCTCCATTGCTTGGTCTATCCTCCGAACCTCGCGGTTCGGTTTTGAGCCATGGGTCCAGGGTTTTCACCCTGGGCCGGACTCGGTGCGACGATCTGCTTTCTGCTTCCTCTGCTTTCCGCGTCCGGGCGAACCCTCGCGTTTCCTGCAGTCTCTGCTTTGGCATCCTGCCGCGGCTGGTTGTTTCCGTCCTGCCAAACGTCTCTGGCGTCTTTCGCAACCTGGCCCGGTGAGCCGTTGTTTTCGGACGCCTTGCTACGTCCCCACTGCTCGGGTCGATCGCCCTCAATGCAGTAGATCAGGTATCCGGTCTACGGTCCGCTTCGCCTTTCGGTTCCACTTTCCGCTGCCTCTTTCGAGACACCCGGTAACCCTTGAGCCGCCCTTGCCTTGGCGACCCCGACCCGGCACAGGTCATTTGGTTTGAGGTTCGGTCCAGTTTTCCGTTTCCGGTCTGCCTGACCTCTCTCAACCGTTGAAGGACAATTTACCGGGGTTATCTCTCTGTGGCTATTGAAACATCTGCATTCAGCGGTGACTAAGTTGTGGATAAGTCGGGGATAACTTTGAACAGGTTATGCCTTCACAGAGGTTAACAGTGGATAAGTTCTCAGAATTTCGTAACGTGTTGAAATACCTGAAGAATTAAGCGTGAAATGAATTCATGTACGAGGTCCTTTTTCTCAAAAAAGGTCAATCCGCCTCCTGTGAGTGTTCTGGCCGCCGCAGAGATGACGGGAAGCTCTACGAGAAAGGAGATCGTCTGAACTAACATATATTATAAGGTGCGCGGCAGAGTAACCGTGTTAGAAATGTTCGGATCCGCGTTCCCTGACAGGGTCGGGGAAGTCTCTGTACAGAGCGAACTTGAGATTGGTGACTTTGCTGTTGACAGCAAAGTGAAAAGATTCGACGGGGTCGTTTCTGGTGGCGACATGGGAGAAGGCGTCGTCCAGGCTTGCAAGATTCTTGAACTCCAGCATCAGGTAGAATTCGCCTAGACCTTCTGCACCTAACCCCAGCTTTCTGCGCGTGATTCGATACCGCGAAAGGCTCCCTTCATCCCGCAGATGATTCAGATACCGATCAGCGGCGTCTGTAAACTCCAGGTCGCTGGTTCCCGGTTTCAGGTCACACCAGATATGATAGATGTTCATGTTATGCGCCTATGGATTGGTCGGAGGTACACGGTGGAAGTTAGATTGGACGGCAGGGTAGCCCTGATAACAGGTGGGAGTAAAGGTCTTGGTTTCGCGATGGCGCACAGGTTCGCGGCTTCAGGCGCTGATGTCTGCCTCTGGGCAAGAACTGAGCAGGAAGTTCTGGCGGCAGCGGAGAAAATTTCATCGGATACTGGAGCCAGGGCGCTGGGGGTCACCTGTGATGTCAGTCAGCCAGATGAGATCCAATCAGCCTTCGAGAAAACCATCGAGTCTTTCGGCCAGGTGGATATTCTGATCAACAACGCCGGGTTCGCAAAGGCAGGTGTGTTCGAGTCGATTACGGATGAGGATTGGCAATTGGACTTCGACCTTAAGTTAATGGCTGCGGTGCGCCTCAGTCGCCTCGTTTTTCCGGGCATGAAGGCGCGCAAATGGGGCAGGATCATTAATATGCTTAATACGCTGGCAAAAACCCCGGCTGCAGGGTCAGCGCCGACTTCAGTCACTCGAGCAGCTGGAATGGCCTTGACCAAGGTGCTGGCCGGAGAGGGTGCGCCTCATAACATTCTGGTAAACGGATTCAATATAGGTCTCATCAAGTCCGATCAGATTCGCCGCGCCTATGAAAGTAAACCGAGGGATGAATCCTTCGATGAGTTTGTGACGCGGGCCGGAGCACGTTCCGTTCCCCTTGGCAGGTACGGTGAGGCCGAGGAGTGCGCGAACCTCGCGTGTTTATTATGTTCCGACAGTTGCGGTTTCGTATCGGGCACGGCGATCAATATTGACGGGAACATGTCTCCTGCGCTGTAAACTTCAGCTCCCGATGGTGCGTTCCAGGTAACTTCTAAGCCGATTCCATGCATCCAGTGCCGGACCCGTATTGGATTCCGGGTCGCGGTCTACGTGCAGCCAGAATCCATGGTTCACGCCATCGTATATGTGCACATCATTCGCGACCCCTGCAGATCTTAGTGCGTCAACAAAAGCCTCTACCTGTTCAGGACTGGGTCCCATATCGAGTTCGGCGAATGTACCAAGAATCTCGTGATTCAAGTGACTGAGTTTTTCGGGATCATCTACCAATCGACCATAGAATATTGCAGTACCGTCGTGGTGTTCGCTGCCGATGGCAAAAGACAGGGCGACGCCTCCACCGTAGCACCAGCCTACGGTAGCGACCTTGCCGTTTACATCATCACGACTCTTCAGATAGGTTGCCGCGGCTTCCAGGTTTGAAATGATTTCTTCCGGATCAGCAAGAGACTCACGGACCAGAACCAGATTTTCATCTCTATTGGTCCCTGTTCTGCCCTTATAGAGATCTGCCGCAAGTACGACATAACCTTCAGCGGCGAATGCATCTGCGGTTTCACGAATCCTTTGAGACAGACCATCCCATTCATGAATCAGGATGACTGCTCCCTTAACGCCTTCACTGTCCGGCACAGCAAGGTATCCGCGGGTCTCGGGGCTGGCCGTATAGTAATTCAGATCAGTCCCCTGCAGCGGGCCGGCATTCCCGGTGATTGCAACGGGTATCTGATCCTGCGGTGTTGGCATTACGGGTACGTCCGCGCTGGCTGAGCAGGCAACTATCAGTAACAGTGTTGTGAGTGATCGAATCATGGTGCTCTCCTTCTGGCTTGCCCTTTTGACATATATTGCCGGCCTCGTATTCTTTTACCTGTCTGGCCGACTTGCGACTGTGGTCCCAAAGGTGATTTGATGACGACCCTTGAAGATACAAGACAAAGACTAACAGGATTCTCATGCCTGAAAACCTGCCGCAAGAGATCTCACTGGTAAAACACAGTGCAGAAAACTTTCTTGAAGAAATCATCAAGCCTCTGGGCGATGACGACACCCATGCTTCGGCGCAGAGGGTCCGGGACGCATCCAAGAAACTAGGTCTTTTCTACAAGACGCAGCCTGTGGAGTTTGGTGGTACAGCGGCGTCAACTCTGGAGCTGACAGTGCTGCGTGAACTCTTTGCCCGGGCGAATCTGCCATTGACCCGGCATATTTTCGGGCCCGGCCCCGGGGTGCTGCATGCTGTTGAAGGGCGTCTGCGAGAGGAATACCTGATGCCTGTTCTGTCCGGCGAGAAGAAGGGCGCGTTTGGATTCACCGAACCCGACACGGCTTCCCGACCAACCTGGGCTGTCATAGAGGGTGAATTCCTGATTATCAATGGTCAAAAATCCTATGTTACCGGAGGTGCCACAGCTGATTTTGTGTCGGCTCTGGTCAATGTTGAACATGCTGATGGCACAAAGGCGGGAACCGCCTTGGTCGTTGTTGATAGAAACTCGGAGGGCCTGACCATTGAGAGAGAATTTTCTTCTCTTGATGGCGGCAGCCATGTCGCCATGCGCTTTGAGGATGTCCGGGTGCCCGTTGATCAGATTATCGGGAAGCTGGGTGAGGGGCTGCCTCGTGCGCTGAATAACATCGGTCAAGTACGCATGATGGTTTCCGCTCAGGCTGTCGGTATGTGCATGTGGGTTCTGGACTACATCGAAGGGCACCTGAAGGCACCGCATCGCAGTGGCACTCCGTTGGGAGAGCGCGAAGGCGTTCGACTCAGGTATGCCGACATGCGGATGAAAACCTACGTGTCGCGCAGTGCTCTCTATCGAACGGCTCGCCTCGTAGACAGTGGTGAGAACTCAGTGAACGAAACTGCGCTGACCAAGGTGTTCACTTCTGAAACAGCGGGTGAAGTGGTGGATATGGGTGTACAGCTTTTCGGCGGGCAGGCGCTGGTTGATGGTCATCCTCTGGCGCAGATGTATCGCCAGGTAAGATCCTTGAGGTTTGTCGAAGGTGCCAGTGATCTGCTTTTGCTGAATGTTGCGAAAGGCAGGCTGGAGCTGGAGAAGGGCAGAGTCTGATTTCGGTTCTGTTGAATTAGACGCTGCTGGATTAGGTGCTGCTGGATTAGGTGCTGCTGGATTAGGTGCTGCTGGATTAGGTGCTGCTGGATTAGGTGCTGCTGGATCAATGACTGGGAGCTAAACCTGTGTCTGATGCGGATATGCTCGGCGGATAGACCGGCTAGTCCTCGTGCTTTTCGCATTGCCAGCCCAAGTTTTGTAGTTTTTCTGCCAGGAATGCGGCCTTTTCCTCGCAGTATCCCGGGGTGGCGTTTGCGCTCCACGGGTGCTCTGTCGTACCACCTTCGGTGGGCTTGTGGTAACGAACCTTGCAGGGGACTTTCCAGCCGCTGTGTTCGTACTCCACACTGATGCTTCTCACACTCCCCTCGGAGATGCATACATACTCATCGGCGTTAACCGGCAGATGAATGACAAGAATTGCCGTGATCGTAAATAGTCTTAGCATGTGACTCTGGTCCGCTATTTTCCAGACTAGTTTATGCATTGCTGTTCTTGATTTCATTCTATGGCCGGTAAGTAAAATGTGAGTGTCCCGGGCGCAGTGTTCTGCGAGCGAGATGTGCCCATCGGCACAGATTCTCTCGGGTGTCTCGGGGGTCAATGATTTGTTCGATCTCAAAAAACTCCGCGGATCGAAAGGGTGAGCGCAGCTTGTTCAGGCGCTCCTTTATCTTTGCCAGGTGACCATCATAGTCTTCAACTTCTGCAAGTTCGGCCTTGTATGCGACTTCGATGCCTCCCTCAATCGGCAGTGAACCCCAATCTCCGGAGGGCCAGGAAAACCTGAAGTGCTCGCTTCCGGGTTTCGTATTTGCCGCCCCGGCAACACCGAATGCCTTACGCACAACCACACTGCAGAAGGGTACGGTCGTCTGGCCGAGTGCCGCAAGCGCCTGCGAGCCGAAACGGATGGTGGCATTCTCTTCTGACTGTTTGCCGATCAGGAACCCCGGGCAGTCGACCAGATGAATCAGAGGCAGGTGAAAGGTCGAAGCCAGGTCGCAGTGGCGGATCAACTTGCGACATGAGTCTGCGGTCCAGGCACCGCCATAAATCATGGGATCTTCAGCAAAGATGGCAACGGGCACGCCATCAAGTCGCGCCAGCCCGGTGATAACAGATTTTCCCCACTTCCGACCTGTTTCGAAAAAGGAATCCCGGTCGCATACTGCTTCGATCACCGGACGCATCTTGTACACCTTGCGAGGGTCGTCAGGTACAACGTTGACAAGAAACTCTTCGCGCCTGTCGACCGGGTCATCATTCGGCGTTCTGTCCGGGATCAGGTCAACGTTTTCAGGCAGATAGGAAAGGAATGTTCTCGCCATCTCGAATGCTTCTTCCTCGGATGAGGCTTCGTCATCGATAGCACCATTTCGCGTATGTATTCTACTGGACCCGAGTTCTTCCTTGCTGACATCACCAAGACTGGCCCAGTCTACCAGCGCCGGACCTGCGATCATCATCTGGGCAGTGTCCTTCACGATCACTGAGTAGTGAGAGGTAGCGACTCGTGCTGCACCAATACCGGCAACACTGCCGAGGGCCAGCGACACAGATGGCGCGATAGACAGGTGTTGCACAATGGTATCCCAGCCGGCGACTTTGGGAATATAGGTTCTGCCTGCTGTTTCAATGGTTTTAACCGAACCACCACCACCCATGCCGTCAACGAGTCGAATGTGTGGTAACCGGAGCTCAACTGCCAGGCCTTCGGCCTGAAGTCGTTTAGCACCAATAGATGCATCTGCAGAGCCGCCACGAACCGTGAAATCATCGCCGGAGACGATAATCGGGTTTCCTTTAATCTCTGCTGTACCAAAAACAAAATTAGAAGGCGTAAAGTCTTTCAGGTCGCCGTTCTCGTCATATTCGCCAACCCCGGCGAGTTTGCCTATCTCGTGAAAACTCCCGGGGTCCGTGATTGCATTTATCCGTTCCCGGATCGTGAGTTTTCCGAACTCGTGCTGACGTGCGACCTTTTCTGCTCCGCCCATCAACTCACTGAGCTGATCGCGTTTTTTCAGTTCCGAGATTTCTTTTTCCCAAGACATAGTTCGGCTTCACTGACGATTAAAGACTTATCCGATCATATCAATTTCGTTACACTGCTGCCCCAGCGTGACAGTCCCGCTGGAGGGGATCTGAAGTGGCAGAAGTAAAAGAGTACAGGCAGGCCAAGTTCCAGGTGCCCGAAGGTGCCACTGAAGTCATTTTGGTCAGACATGGTGAATCCAGGCCGGCAACCCCTGAGAATCCATTCCCGCTGGTAGATGGTCATGGTGACCCCGAGCTGGCGCCAAAGGGCAGGGAGCAGGCGGTAGCGGTGGGAGAGCGTCTCAGACAGTTGCCCATCAGCGCGGTATACGTGACAAGTCTCCGACGTACTCATGAAACCGCTGCGCCGCTTTGCGGACATCTCGGCATAGACCACAGGGTTGAACCTGATCTCAGGGAGGTGCACCTGGGTGACTGGGAAGGCGGATTGTTTCGAATACGTGCGCATGAAAACCATCCTCTCTACCAGGAGATGCATGAAAAGCAGCGCTGGGATGTCATACCCGGGGCTGAACCAACGGAAGTTCTCCGCGACAGAGTTTTTCGCGGATTAAGAAGAATTTCAGCATCACACCCTGGTGAGCTTGTTGTGGCTGTCGTTCATGGAGGTGTCATTGGTCATATTCTCGCTGAGGCGACCGGGGCTGCGCCTTTTGCCTTCAATGGGTGTGACAACGGCAGTATTTCAAAGATTGTCATGGTGGAAGATCTTATTGTTGTACGTGGTTTTAACGATGTCAGTCACCTGTCGGACGGTCCTTCACTTCATTCCATGCCTACCTGATCATTTGAGAACTGTATGAAAAATGCCTACGAAGAACTGACCGACCATTTTCGAAAGATTGGTGATATGCAACATGTTTACGCAATCACCAGCTGGGATGATGCGGCAATGATGCCGTCGGGCGGGGGCGCCGCCAGAGGCAGGGCGCTTGCTACGCTGGGGGTTACTATCCATGAGTTGACCGTCGCAGAGAAAATAGGCGACTGGCTTGATGCCTGCTCCAACCTGGATCTGGATGAATGGCAGGTAGCCAACCTGCGAGAGATTCGTCGTGAGTATGAAAGCGCTACCTGCCTGCCTTCAGATCTTGTGCGGGCGTCGTCCATCGCGGCATCAAACTGTGAGCAGGCCTGGCGTTCGGCTCGTGAAGCCAATGACTGGGACACAGTAAAGCCATTGGTGGAAGAGGTTGTTGCAAGAGCGCGGGAGAGCGCAACGGTTAGAAGTGAGCGTACGGGGCTGAGCAAGTACGATTCCTTGCTTGAAACCTATGAGCCGGGTATGCGATCGGAACGGATTGATGAGTTGTTCAGCGGTCTGAAAAGTTTCCTGCCTGGCTTCGCTGATGAGGTGCTCGACTTACAGGCCAAACGACAGACGCTGACTCTCGGCAACCATTTCCCGATAGATAAACAGCGGGATCTTGGTTTGAAGGTGATGAAGGTGCTTGGCTTTGATTTTGATCACGGCCGCCTCGATGTCTCTCACCATCCGTTCTGTGGGGGCGTTAAAGAGGACGTCCGTATTACTACGCGCTACACCACAGAGAATTTCTTCGAATCGCTTATGGCCGTCATTCATGAAACCGGACATGCCATGTATGAACAGGGGCGGCCGAATGGCTGGGACGGTCAGCCGGTTGGTGAGGCTCGCAGTATGGGTGTTCATGAAAGCCAGTCCCTGATGATGGAGATGCAGGCGGGGCGATCAAAAGAATTCATCAGCTTCCTGGCGCCGGTGATACGAGAGGTTTTCGGCGCCTCCGGTAACGATACTGCCTGGTCAGCCGAGAATCTCCACCATCTCTACGTTCGGGTAGAACGTGGGTTGATCCGTGTAGATGCTGATGAGGTGACTTATCCGCTGCACGTGATTCTTCGCTATGAGATAGAAAAAGCGATCATCGAAGGGGATATTGAGGTCTCTGATATTCCGGAACTCTGGGATGAAAAAATGATGGGCTATCTGAAGCGTGATACGCGCGGTGACTATAAAGACGGTTGCCTGCAGGATGTTCACTGGCACGCCGGTCTGTTCGGTTACTTTCCGACCTATACCCTGGGTGCCATGATGGCAGCGCAGCAGTTTGCCGCTGCGCGAAAAGAGATGCCCGACATACTTCAACAACTTGGTCGTGGTGATGTCAGTGGTTTGCTCGGATGGGTGCGTCGTAACATTCATGAGCAGGGCAGTCTTCACACCGTAAGTCATCTCATGACGAAAGCCACTGGTGAAGACCTTAATGAGAAGTATTTTATAGAGCACCTGAAGGCGCGATATCTGGCAGGCTAGGTTTACTGCTGTTCAGGGCTTTGGGTCAGAAAGGTCCCGCGCTTCAAAGCGGGCAGGTCCGGCAGGTTTTTTTCTGTGGTTTCTTTTTTTGGCTGCGGTATTTTCTCCGGGATGGGTTCGATATCTTTGGCGCCAAAGCTGGCTCTACCCGCAGATTGCCCGGATGCTGCCTGCCGTTCTGCTAGCTTGCGCCGAATATCTTCGGGGCTTTGGGCGATCGATTCTGGTTCTTCTTTCTTCACCGGGGCAACAGGTGTGCTCGGTGCGATCGTGCCGGAAAGGTCTCTCGCGCCAAAAGTTGCCTTGTTACCGGAACCTGCGCCTTGTTGATTTGCCTGCCGTTCTGCCAGCTTGCGACGAATTTCCTCCGGGCTCTGAGCAATGCCTGTGCTCTTAGCCGGAGCTTCAGGTGCGGTCTGAGTTGAGGGCGCGATGGTGCCGGAAAGATCTTTTGCCAGGAACTGCGAGGCTCCGCCATCAGATTTCCTGCCGGCCAGTTTCTTCGCAATTTCTTCCGGAGATTGAGCTATGGCTCCGCGCGCGCGTTCCTGTTCGTGACCCTTCGACAGCTCTCGTGAATTGAACTGGGCTTTTTCCCTGGCCACATCGGCAATGGTTCTCCCATCGACGTGGTGCATGGCAACCTGCTCATCCAGAATCCTGAGCTCCGGCGCTGCATAGTGTTCCTCAGTTCCGAATCCGCTGTCATCTGTCGCCTTGTGTTCGTTGTGGCTCAGCGTCAGGAAGAGGGTTGGCAGTTTACGCACGAGCAGATTGCGAACGACTCGCATGCGACCTTTTATCCATTCCTGCTCAAACGACTTGATTGAAAGACTGGACGAGTCGGCGGTGCTCTCAAGCTCCATGACAAGACCTCGATAGATGTCTTTCTTCTCTTCATGCAGGGCAGGTTCTATAGCGCTGTAGTCATCGTCTGATTCGAGTTTCCTGAGTCGACGCAATTCTGCCAGGAGCGTGTTCTCCAGGTAGATCAGGCTTTGGTCTACATTCTTGAGTTTTTCTTCCATTCTCGGTGGGGTATCAGTCTGATAAATCCTGGGTCACTGCACGCAAAATCTGTCGGCAGGAAATCTGACCAATAAGTTTGCCATCTTTCACGACGGGGCGGCGTCTTCTTTTGCTTTCCAGCATGGAAGTCGCCATCTGGATAATGTCATCATCTGCATTGGCGACTTCAACATCAGCGGTCATGATGTCACCCACCAGGGCGCCCCCTGGGTCACTGCCTTTATAAACACTGGTCACCATGGCGCGCAGGCAATCCAGTTCAGACAGCACGCCGACCAGTTTGCCATCTGCATCGACAACGGTTGCGCCAGATGCTTTCTGGCCCAGAATGACCTGGGAGGCTTCATAGACATTCATGTCTGCGGTTACGCGTACATCCTGTTCCGCAAGATATCGTTCTATACCGTTTGACACCGGTTGCTGTTCCCTCTGTTTATCAGCTTTTCCCTTGGAGTTTGCGACATCTCCCGTGTGGATACAAGCGCCGCTAGAGCCGGTCCCAGAGTGTGTCGAAACTGATTTTCATGGCGCTGCTGATGCCCTCTGAATCCAGGATCACCACGGTTTGATAGTCCCCGCCAACCAGGGAAATCATGGCGCACTTGGAGCCATAGATCGCAACATAGGATGCGGCCTGCTCTCCGGTGCTGTCCTCAATCCACTTTCGATCGGATAGTGGTGCGTCTTCCCCACCTTCCCCGATTGCGATCACATTGACATGGATACCTGCCTTGACTCTGGCGTTGGTAAACCCCGGGAAGGGCCGGTACAGGTACTTTCGAATATGTCGAGATGAATAGACTCGATAATACCTGTCACCATCGCCACCGACTGTTTCCAGAATATCGCGCAGCAGGTACTCGACGCCTTCGTCACCTTCATAGTGGAATACCCGCGTCTGGCTGACGTCAGGCATGATCTGCTTGAGGCCCGGAAGTATTTCATTTTCCAGGCGATCAGCAGCACTGGTTGTCTGTTTCTCGACGCGCCGGGCTCGTCTCACCAGAACTTCGGGTGGTTCCGCACAGAAGAAGCGGCGTTTACCCTGCGGAAAGTACGTCACCAGTGACATGGTGCGCAGTCGCTTCAGTTCCTCGTAAACCGTGCCCCTGTTGATATCAACAGCGGATGCAATATCGCGGATGGAGCTGGGCCCGAGCTTAAGCAGGGAAAGATAGATGTCTGTCTGGCGATTGGACATGCCCAGTTCGGCCAGCGTTTCGTGAATAATCATGTCATGAAATTTTGTGACAAATGGATGCTTTGGCATTTATACATGAAAATAATGGTGTTCATATTCACGATTTGTCAAACAATCTATGACTTAGGTGATGCACTTTGCTTGGTATAATCTTCGGGTATGAATGCGCTTGCCCTGACAGACCTCGAACGTGCCTCATTTGAACGAGATGGATTTCTTGTGCGTCGACGGCTTGTTACTGACGCGATGCGCGAGCAGATGCAAAGGATATCTGCGGATCATCTGCGACAACTGATTGCACCGATCGAATACGAGATTGACGTCAAGTATCCGGGTGCTCCCAGTAATCCGGATGCACCGGGAGCTCGGACTTCCAGAAGGCTGCTTCAGGCATATGCGCGCCATGATGCCTTTAGAGCCTGGGCCACCTCAGCCGACGTAGGTTCAACTCTCAAGGCACTGTTTGGCTCAGGGGATGACCCCATGCTTTCTCAGTGTCATCACAACTGTGTTATGACCAAAGCTCCCGGTTACAGCAGTGTCACTCTCTGGCATCAGGACAATCGCTACTGGTCTTTCGACTATGAGAATCTGATCAGTGTCTGGCTCGCCCTTGGCCATGAGAACCGGCAGAACGGTTGCCTGAGGGTCATACCAGGTTCGCATCGGCTGAGTCTTGACTCAGGAAGATTTGACGCCGCAATGTTTCTGAGGCCCGATTTTGCTGAGAATAAGTCGCTGATAGGTGAAGCGCAGGTGGTTGAACTGGAGCCGGGGGACGTCCTTTTTTTTCACAGTCGTCTGTTTCACGCTGCGGGGAGGAACCTCTCGGACGAGACGAAACTTTCGGTGGTTTTTACCTACCATGAGGCGGGTAATCATCCGATTCGAGACACCCGTTCCGATCGCTTTCCTTCAGTCCGGCTGACTCAGCAGTAACATGAACTCATTGAGGATCGTCTCGCGGGAATTACCCTTTCGCCAGGCGAAACCCACATCCCGGTAGAACTGATCGCGTGGTAGTGGAATCGTTTTAATATTTCGGTGAGCAAGGATGTTGAGCGCCATGTCTGGTATCAGCGTGACTCCCAGATCGTTCTCAACCATTTGTATCAGCATCTGCAGGCTGTTTGCACCGAAGGTGTGAATCTTCTTGTGGTTCTTTAGCCGACAACCGGCCAGCGCATGGTCTCTCAGGCAGTGGCCGTCATCGAGTAGCAGGAGACTTTCATCCGGCAGTTCATCGAAATCAGGCACGGCTTCCGTTACCAGCTTGCTGCCTTTACAGAATGCCAGGTGAAATCCCTCCCGATAACAGATTTTTGTTTCAACTCGACCGACGTCGTAAGGCAAGGCGACCAGCGCCAGATCCAGCTTGTTATCAAGCAGTTCCTCGATCAGGTTGGCGGTCGTATTTTCCCGAATGTAAAGCTGTAGGCCTGGGTAGGCAGACTGAAGTGCGTAGGCGTAATTGCCCATAATATATGGCGCAATAGTGGGTATAGCGCCAAGTTTTACGGGTAATGCGAGAGGGTCTGTAAGCCCCCTGGCTTCCATCACCAGATCTTCTGACTGCATGATAATGTAGCGTGCTCGATCCGCGATTTGTTCGCCGGCAGGGGTAAACGCAACAGAACGATTGGTGCGTTCTACCAGTGTTATGCCCAGCGTTGTTTCCAGCTCCCGGATACCCGTCGAAAGGGTCGACTGTGTAACGCTCAACTCAGTTGCTGCGCGGCCGAAGTGAAGTTGCTCCCTTAGGGCAACGAGATACTGTAGTTGTCTGATGGGTGGTAGATGCATATCGTGATCATATAGGAAATTGAACCAGGAACTTAGGGAAGTTAATTCATGAATGGTGCAGAAAGTTTAATCAGGTCTCTGGTGGACGCAGGCGTCAATGTTTGTTTCGCGAATCCCGGTACGTCAGAAATGCACCTGGTGCAGGCTATCGACGCCGTGCCTGAGATGCGTGGTGTGCTCTGCCTTTTTGAGGGCATCTGCACGGGGGCAGCGGATGGTTTCGGGCGAATGACCGGCACTCCTGCAACGACATTGCTGCACCTTGGTCCGGGTTTGGGGAACGGCATTGCCAATCTGCACAATGCACGACGTGCCTCGACGCCGATCATAAACCTGATTGGTAACCACGCGCTTTATCATGTCGAGCATGACGCACCTTTGACTTCAGATATCGATACCCTCGCAAAGAATGTCTCCAGCTGGATAAAGTCAGACTCCACCGCAGAGTCACTGGCAAGCGATGGCATGGCGGCCCTGGCTGCAGCCATGACCGCGACTCCAGGTTCTAAAGGGCAGATTGCGACCATGATTATTCCGGCAGATGCCTGCTGGGAAGATGCGTTAACGGTCGCTTCGGCAACACCGCACGCTGAGCGAGAGAAGGTGGCAGACAGTGTCGTTTCAGCGGCAGCAGATGTGCTGGATTCTGAAACCCTGCTGTTACTTGACCATACGGGGCTCACGACTGAATCACGAATAGCCGCGGCAAGAATAGCCGCGAAAACGGGTTGCCGTGTATCGCTTTCCACCTTCCCGGCCAGAGTTGACGGTGGCGCTGGATTGCCGGTAACTGAAAGGTTGCCGTATTTCCCGGAACAGGTGCTGGGCGCACTGAAAGGTGTCAGAAGAATTGTGCTGGCGGGTGCTGAAGTGCCCGTCAGTTTCTTTGCCTACCCGGCAACGCCCAGCGTTCTTGTCCCTGAGAATTGTGAGGTTCTGACGCTATCCCGGGTTGAACAGGATACAACGGACGCGCTTGAGGCGCTGGCTGACCTGATCGATGCGCCTGCTGATTACAAGAAATATGAACGGATAGATCTGGAGATGCCCGCAGGGAAAGCAACCACGCGCTCCATTGCAACTTCCATCGCCATGCTGATGCCGGAGGGGAGCATTGTCTGTGGGGACAGTGGTGGCGGTGGTGCGGCTTTCGGGCCGGCTCAGAATGCCAATCCTAACAGTTGGTTGAATCTGACCGGTGGCTCTATTGGTCAGGGAGGACCGGTTGCGGTAGGTGCGGCAGTGGCGTGTCCTGACAGACAGGTAATTGCGCTGTTGGGAGATGGTGCGTCAATGTATACCAATCAGGCGTTCTGGACCCAGGCACGTGAAGGTCTCAACGTAACCACCGTCGTCTTCAATAACAGCCGCTATGGCATCCTGGAGACTGAGTATCTTCGCCTTGGTGTCAATGAAATTGGTGAGCGGGCAGCTGACCTTTTTGACCTCAGTCGACCGGATATAGACTTCGCAGCGCTGGCTTCCAGTATGGGTGTGCCTTCTGTCTGCGTGAACCTGGCCGAGGAGTTTCATCAGGTGCTTGACCGAAGTTTTCGCGAAGACGGTCCGTCGTTGATTGAGGTCAGGCTGTGACAACGGTCACAGAATGGGTAAATGTTTGTTTTTTAAAGCGAAATTGCAGGCTATATTTGATTCAAATTCTGGGAAATTTGAGTATAGTTAATGCATTCTATGCGGAGGGGAGTTGGTCCTGAGAGGATGAGCTTCCATACAACGATCTTGAAGAACCCTGTCATGACAAGAATAGGGTCATATCTGGCCTTTGTCGGGCTGCTGGCCTGCGGTCCGCTTTCCGCGGCTATTTCTGAATCAGCACTCACCAACAGCATCGTTGCTGTTCAGGTCATGAAAGGCCGTGACGTATCCCGTCAAACCAGCGGGTTCGTTGTTCAGGCAGATCGTTTCAATGGCTATATCGTCACCAATGCAGAAACCATCGCCGGTGCAGACTCTCTATCTGTAAGTGTTCCAGGGACTGGTGGTCGACTCTTCGCGCAAATAGTTCGGACAGATTTGTCCAATGACTATGCACTGCTCAAGGTGAATGGTCTTGACCTGCCGGCTCTTGAATTCTCAAAAACAGAGCCGCTTTCCGGTGAGGTAGTCTGGTCTGCTGCCAAGGTGAATGGCAGTGATAAGGTTTCTCTGGGGAAGGGACTGTTGCGCACCGGATTCAAACTTGCTCCTGACGAAACCGGCTGGTACCAGCACACAGCCACTAACCCGGCATCCGGCGGTTCGGTGCTCCTGAATGAATGTGGTCATGTGCTGGGGCTTAACTTTCTCAATCCTGCCGGTGATGGCAGTACGCGCGCCGTTGATATGAGTACGCTTTCCGAGCTTCTTGCTCAGCAGAACGTAAAGGTTTCTGTAACGGGCAGTTAGTGTGTTTCAGAAGTCGTTAAAGCCCGGGAGAAAGCAGAATCCGCATCAGAAGACGCCAGGCGCGCTCAGACGGAAGCGGAAAAGGCACAGCAGGTAGCCCGGGAACTTGAAGAAGAACTGAATGCCTCGAAACGCACCAATGATGGCCTGGCCCGTCAGACCCAGATCGCCAGGGAGCGGGCTGATGAGGCCATCGCTGCAGCGGAACAGGCGAGGGCGCGCGCGGACAATACTCGAAGAGCGCTGGAAGAAAAGACACTGGTACTTCGCGAAGAGACTCAGGTGTTGCTGAAAGCTTTTGAAGAAGAACGCGTTCAGGCAGAGGCCCGGTTCCAGGACCTGCTGCAGAGCCAGCAGGCGTCTGCGGAATCCAGAGAGCGAATATTGCTGGCTTTTTCAGGCGCCCTGATCATTGTGATCGGATTTGTCCTGTTTCTCGGTAGAGTCCGAAATGGCGGTGGTAGCCCTCGAACCGTGGTATCCAGCCGCTTATCGTCAGGTGTTCAGGATGATTCCGATAACCCCGGTCGTACCGAACTGCATCGACAGGAATTATCGGAATATGTGCTCGATGGCCGGGACGATGACGGGATCCGTTATCTGTTGCGAATATCCGGCGATCAGCTGGTCAAGAACCAAGATGGCGTTATTATCGGTCGAAACCCCAAGGACTCGCCCTACATCATCAACCATGCAGATGTTTCCCGAAAGCATGCCCGCATCAAGGTGGAAAATAACCGCGTATTTATTGAGGACTTAGGCTCGACAAACGGCACGTCGGTGAACGGCCAGTCCATCGATGACAAAGGCTTCGTTTCCGTCAGTAGCGGAGATCAGATCATTATTGGTTCTGTCGTAATGAAACTCCGAGTGATGGACGGGTAAATGCGACGTTGATGGAGGGGGTCAGGTTGTTCAAACACCTGTTTTCCTTGTAAAATTCCACCAGACACACTTCGGCAGCCAGCCGAAAAATGGCACGCAGTCCGCGTGCTTTTTTTTGACCTGCTGATATTTTTTGGATTCCAGTCCATTTTTTTCGAGATGTAAATGAGGGTTTAGATTCAATGTCTGCAGTTGAAGAGATGAGCAGTCAAGGGGGCGCGAAGCAGGTTGCTGATGTCGTTGTTCGATTTGCCGGTGATTCCGGTGATGGTATGCAGCTGACGGGTAGTAACTTCACCGAGGCGACAGCACTTTACGGCAACGACCTTGCCACTTTCCCGGATTTCCCCGCAGAAATCCGAGCGCCCGCCGGTGCAACATTCGGCGTATCGGCGTTCCAGATCTATTTTGGATCTGACGAAGTATCCACAGCGGGTGATCAGGTCGATGTCCTGATCGCCATGAACCCTGCAGCCTTGATTACCAATCTGAAAGATCTGGTTTCCGGTGGCCTGGTTGTTGTTGATATGGATGCGTTCACCGACAAGAACATGGCGCGAGCGGGATACAAGAGCAATCCACTCGAAGATGGTTCGCTGGATGCTTATCGGGTTCTGCCAATCGAGATTACCAAGCAGGTGCTGGAGTCAGTTAAGCCCTATGGTCTATCCCACAAGTTCGCAGTTCGCTGCAAGAATATGTGGACCCTGGGCCTGGTGATGTGGTTGTTCGATCGTGATCGCACAGTGACCATACAGAACCTGGAGAAGAAGTTCGCCAACAAGCCGGATATTGCGCAGGCGAACATAGCTGCTCTGAATTCGGGTCATGCCTATGGTGAGACCGCCGAGTTACCCACCGGTGTCGAAGTCTACAGTGTGCCCAAGGCGGATGTGCCTCCCGGACTTTACCGAAACACCACAGGTAGTGATGCACTGGCCTATGGTCTGATCGCCGGCGGACAGCTGGCTAATCTGCCGATTACCTTTGCATCCTATCCGATCACGCCGGCTTCCAGTCTGCTGCACACCTTGTCTCAGCAGAAGCAGTTTGATGTTGTGACTTTCCAGGCAGAAGACGAAATTGCCGCAGTGTGTGCCGCTATCGGAGCTTCTTTTGCCGGATCTCTCGGCATCACGTCCAGTTCCGGTCCTGGTATTTCGCTCAAGGGTGAAGCGATTTCACTGGCCAGTGCAACGGAATTGCCGCTTGTGATTGTGAATACCCAGCGCGGCGGACCGTCAACAGGATTGCCGACCAAGACCGAGCAGTCGGATCTGAACCAGGCGATGTTTGGACGTCACGGGGATACGATGCTGCCGGTTATTGCCTCCTCAACATCGGTCGACTGTTTTGATGTCGCGATTGAAGCCTGTCGATTGGCGGTTCAGTTCATGACGCCGGTTATCCTGCTCAGCGATGGTTATATGGCCAACGCATCTGAGCCCTGGCTGGTGCCTGATATTAATGACTACGAGCCATTCCCGGTGTCTTTTGCTGACAACCCGGAAGGCTTTACCCCGGCGAACCGTGATTCGGAAACCCTCGCACGTGTCTGGGCGAAACCGGGAACACCGGGACTGGAACACAGGATTGGTGGTATCGAAAAGAGCTATGAGACGGGGGACATCTCCTACGATCCGGAAAACCACCAGAAGATGACCGATGTTCGTAAGGACAAGATCGATGGTATTGCCCGCTATATTCCGGAACAGGAAGTGGCGATGGGCGAGGCCAAAGGCAAACTGGCGGTTGTCGGTTGGGGTTCTACCTACGGGGCGATCCATCAGGCGGTGAAACGCTGCCGTCAGGAGAAGCTCGATGTGTCTCACATCCACATCCGCTACCTGAACCCGTTTCCCGTCAACCTGGGTGAACTTCTCGCCGGCTATGATCAGGTCCTGATTCCGGAAATGAACACCGGTCAGCTTGTGAACATTATCAGGTCGAATTTCCTGATTGATGCAAAACCCCTTAACAAGATCTCCGGACAACCGTTCAAGATCAGTGAAGTTGAAAATGCGATTAAATCGCTGTTGGAGGCGTAACCATGAATGCACCTGTTGAGAACCTGACAGCCAAGGATTTTTCTTCCGATCAGGAAGTACGTTGGTGTCCCGGCTGCGGCGATTACGCCATTTTGAAAACAGTCCAGAAGACGATGCCGGAACTGGGCGTTGCCAAAGAGAACCAGGTATTCGTTTCAGGGATCGGCTGTTCGTCGCGTTTCCCGTATTACATGAATACTTATGGCTTCCATACGATTCACGGTCGAGCGCCGTCTGTTGCAACAGGCGTCAAGCTCTCGAATCCCGAACTGGACGTCTGGGTTATCACCGGTGACGGCGATGGGCTGTCCATTGGTGGTAATCACATGATGCACCTGCTGCGTCGAAATGTAGATCTTCAGTTGCTGCTTTTTAACAACGAGATCTATGGTCTGACCAAAGGACAATACTCACCGACATCCAAGGTTGGAACCAAGTCGCCATCAACACCAGATGGTTCAATTGACCTGCCACTTCGTCCCTGCGTGTTCGCACTGGGCGCGGGTGCGCGTTTTGTTGCGAGAACCATCGATACAGAAGCCAAGCACATGGGCCCACTACTGAAGCGAGCCCATGCGCATAAAGGCACGTCTTTTGTTGAAATCTATCAGAACTGTCCGGTGTACAACGACGGCATTTTTGATCAGATCAAGGAAAAGAAGACTGCCGCTGATACTCGTCTGGTCCTGGAGCATGGCAAGCCGCTGACGTTCGGTGCCGATAACCAGAAGGGTATTCGGTTGAATACGCAGACCCTGCAGATGGAAGTGGTTACCATCGGCGAAGATGGTGTGACTGAAGATGACATCATTGTTCACGATGAAACCAACAAGGTATTGGCTCAGATGCTTGCAAGTCTGAAGCTCCCTGAATTCCCGGAACCGATCGGGGTTCTCTACTGCGAAACGACTGCGCCGAGCTATACGGATGATGTATATCAGCAGCGAATTGTTGTGCAGGAACAGAAGGGTGAAGCGGATCTGAACGCATTGCTGCGCACAGGTCACACCTGGACTGTTTCGTAGCCAGAAGAAGCATAGTCACACGATGACGTCGCAGCGAAGGCTGGCAGGCGTCATCGTTTACGTCTTGCAACAAACTTCATCAGGCCATCGAGTGTTGTTTCTCAAGCGGAGTGATGAAAGGCACCTGGGAAGCTGGTGGCCGGTCGCAGGGAAACCAGAACCCGGGGAATCCGGGTTAACGACCGCGCTTCGCGAACTTCACGAAGAAACTGGACTGTCACCACTAAGGGTTCTGGATTTCGGTATGGAAATCCCGCATGCAGATCCTGAATGCAGGCTTGAGACTTTCGTAGCGATTGTTGACGCCGATTGCCTTGTCCAGCTGAACTATGAGCATTCTGATTACAGGTGGGTGGATGGCAATGAAGCCGTGGCCCTGGTGCCTGAGCATTCCAGGATCTACCTGAATCATCTCAGGTCGCGGTTTGTAGAGAATGACAATCTGGTCTAACTCAAGGGAAGCTGCTAACTTTAGGCGCTTTCAAATAACAGGTAACCATGAATGGCTCTTCCCAAAACAGGCAAAGTAGCGCCTGCTTTCTCACTGCTTAATCAGGACGGCGAGAAAGTCTCGTTGAAAGATTTTAAGGGCGAGAAAAATGTCCTGATCTATTTCTATCCGAAGGCCATGACTCCGGGATGCACGACCCAGGCCTGTGGTCTTCGTGACAGCAAAGCAAAGTTGAGTCGGCAGAAGCTGGTGGTCCTGGGTGTCAGTCCTGACCCGGTCGCGAAACTCGCCAAATTCCGTGAAAAGGAAAAACTGAATTTCGATCTGCTCTCAGATGAAGATCACAAGATTGCTGAGAAGTATGGCGTCTGGGGGTTGAAAAAATTCATGGGCAGAGAGTATATGGGCGTGAACCGGATGTCCTTTCTCATTGGAATGAATGGCAAGGTCAGTCACGTTATGGAGAAGGTCAACACCAAGACTCATCATGATGATGTGCTTGAGCTGGTCAAGGAAATGAACAAGGGCGGGTAAGCACCTGCGAGATACAAAAGAAAAAAATATGGCTGAATTTAATCCCGAAGACAATATTGGCACTATTCCCGTGCAGGAAAGGCATCAGTTTGATGTTGGAAGACTGCAGGAATTCATGCAGGCGGAAGTGGAGGGCTTCAATGGGACCCTCACGGTGGAGGAGTTTGCCGGAGGGCAATCGAATCCCACGTATCTCCTGAGTGCCGGTGAAATGCAGTATGTGATGCGGCGCAAGCCGCCGGGCAATCTTCTGAAATCTGCACATGCTGTCGATCGTGAGTATCGTGTGATGAGCGCGCTACAGAATACCAATGTGCCCACCGCAAAAACCTATGCGCTGTGTACAGACGATGACGTCATCGGGACCTGGTTCTATATTATGGAATACCTTGACGGGCGCGTTATCTGGGACAGCACGGCGGGTCCTTATACGCCGCAGGAAAGAGGCGAGTTCTGGGGCGCTGCCAACGATGCGCTGGCAAGACTGCACAGTGTCGATTATGCCAGTGTTGGGCTGACTGATTTTGGCAAGCATGGTGACTACATCGCGCGTCAGCTGAAACGCTGGTCTGAGCAATACGAGTACACCAAGACCGATGACAACCCCTACATGGATAATCTGATTGATTACCTGCCCAAGAATATTCCGGTAGAAGACAAGACCAGCTGCACGATCGTCCACGGTGACCCGAAGATCGATAACATGATGATGCACAAGGATCGAAATGAGGTGATTGGCATTCTGGACTGGGAGCTCAGCACACTGGGCAACCCGATCAGTGATTTTGCCTATATGTGCATGCGTTACCGAGACTCACTGCGTGGTGTCGATCTGAAAGAGCTGGGCATACCCAGTGAAGAAGACTACATCGCGGCTTATTGTGAAAGAACCGGGCGCTCGGGAATTGAAAACTGGGATTACTACCTGGCATTTAACATGTTCCGACTGGCAGCAATCCTGCAGGGCATCGCCAAACGCGTCCAGGATGGCACAGCAGCCAGCCGCAGTGCGGAAGAAGCTGGTTCCGGTGCCCTTGATCTGGCAAAGCTCGCCTGGTCTCAGATTGACCCTTCAGTGAAGATCGACAGCTAGTTTTTGAATCACCGGTCAGTTCTAGAAACCGGTGAGGTCATCGTCCAACTGCACGCCACATGAATTGAGCGCGCCAGCCAGCATTCGATACTGGCCACAGGTGAAGATCAGGTCCAGCATCTGCTGTTCATTGTAGGTCTCTGATAAGCCTTCCCAGGTATCGTCGGAGATAAACACGTCAGTGTGCAATTCGTCGGCCGCCCGCAGAATGTAGCGTTCGTGCTCGTTCCAGATGGCGTCATCAGCACCAGTCTTTATGGCCTCTATTTCCTCATCAGACAATCCGGCATCCCTGCCGATGACTTTGTGCTGACCCCATTCATAAACCGAACCGGCGAGCCATCCCGCGCGCAGTATGGCGATCTCCCGTTCTCGTGCCGAAATAGAAGACTTGGCCAGGATATGGTTCGCAAACACCAGCCAGCGCTTGGCCAGCTGCTCGTGATGTGCGAGTGTCCTGAAGATATTCTGTACGTTGCCTCGCATCTTTTGTGGGCCGAGAACTGCCAGTTGTGCTTCGTTCCAGTCGTCTTCGTGAATAGCGGGTATGCGCGGTGTTTCCATATCTGGTTTCCTTTATGATGCGGGCAAACAAAGAGGAATCATACATGAGTGAGCTGATCCTGCATCAGTATGCGGAGTCCACGTTTTCAGAGAAGGTCAGGGCATTGCTTGGTTACAAGCAGGCCGAATACAAACAGGTGGAAACATCTATCATCATGCCCCGGCCCGAACTGATGCCGTTAACAGGTGGTTATCGAAGAATTCCGGTCATGCAGATCGGGGCTGACATCTATTGTGATACGACCATCATGTGCCAGGTCATTGATGACATTTATCCTGACAAAAGCATCTATCCTGAGCAAGGCCGCGCGGTCGTCGAAGGTTTCGCGATGTGGACGGATACCTTCTTCTTCCAGGTGGCTGTCGGTGTGGCGTTTCAACCTTCTGCGCTGGGCAATGAACCTCTTTTCAAGGACGAAGCTGGAGCAGCTGCGTTTATGGCTGACAGGGCGCAACTCACCGAAGGCGCAGCGCAAATTGGGATGCCCTTTGAGGCAGCGGAAGCTCACTTCACCGCGCACCTCAGTAATCTCGATCATCAGCTTGAATCGGCGCCATTCCTTTTTGGAAGCAGCCCATCTATAGCGGATTTCTCGACCTATCACCTCGTGTGGTTTGTCAGTCAACGGGAGGTGCTGCGACATTACTTTGAGCCCTTTGAGAATCTGGCTGCCTGGTATCGACGCATGCAGGCTTTTGGCCATGGTGATGTTCAGACCATAACTGGCGAGCAGGCACTCGCCATTGCCAGTTCAGAACAACCGGATGAGATTGAAGATGCGGTTTTTCTTGGCGGGCTCGAAGCAGGTCAGTCTGTCACTGTTATGCCAATCGACTATGGCTTCCAACCTGTTTCCGGAGAACTGCTGGCTGCCGGTATTGATGAAATCGCCATTGCCAGGACGGATGATCAGGCAGGCCGTGTCGTTGTACATTTTCCCAGAATGGGTTTCCAGGTAAATCCAGCCTGACAGATTGACAGGAGATCGAGATGACAAGACTTCAGAACAAAGTGGCCATTATTACCGGTGGTGCAGGCGGTATTGGAAAAGTCGCCGGCAAGCTATTTGCGGCGGAGGGGGCGGATGTCCTGTTGGTCGATATCGATGAAGCCATGCTGCAGCAGGCGTGTGATGAGGCCGGAAGTAACCGGGTAAGTTACCTCGTGGCAGATGTCACGACACTGGAAGGCAATCAGGCCATGGTGGATACGGCGACGGAAAGATACGGTGGCGTGGATATCTTCCTGGCTAATGCCGGTATCGAAGGCGATGTGGCAGGTATCCTTGACTACGAAGAAGCGCGCTTTGATCAGGTGATGAGTGTCAATGTGAAAGGTCCGTTTCTCGCGATGAAGGCAGCGATGCCAGCCATGGCGGCTCGCGGAGGTGGCAGTTTTGTTATTACTTCGAGCGTTGCCGGATTGAAAGGCACGCCCGGTCTGTCTGCTTATGGCACCAGTAAGCACGCAGTCATTGGTTTGATGCGCAGCGCTGCCCGGGAATTTGCGGACCAGGGTATCCGGGTGAATACGGTGAACCCTTCACCGGTTGAAACCAGAATGATGCGCAGTATAGAGTCCGGCATATCACCGGATGGTCATGAGATGGTGAAATCCAGAATGATGGATGCGATCCCGTTGAAGCGATACGCCGAGCCGGAAGATATTGCAAAATTGATGTTGTTTCTGGCGAGCGATGACAGTGAGTTCATCACCGGGTCTGTTTATTCTGTGGATGGTGGTTCAAACGCCTAACGCGTTTGTCATTGCTCTTCGATCAGTTTTGCCAGTTCGCTGACATGGTGATCTTCGATGCCATGAGCAATCAAGGCTTCATGCAGTTCCAGCAGGTACTCCGTATTTGAACCACTGGGTCCGTGGGACTGCATAATTCGGCTGGCGATTTCCGAAGATGATTCGGATCTGACGAATGAAGGGTTGTCCTCGTCGGCGTGGTAAACAATGCCAGGCTCACGGCGATCGTTGAAGTGTATTTCTATGGCGAGCCGCTCGTAACCATTCTTCTCCCGATAGTCGAGCTCCTCAACAATCTGCGCCAGTTTATCGCCGGGCAGACGGTATGCGATGCCATAGCAGCGTTCGTTGGTTGCGGGAACCAGCGTGACCACACGCCCTGGAAATTCCGGAGTTCCGCGATGGTCCGGAGAAGCCTGGCAGAAGCGCCGACTCCAGCCTTCTATGTAGGCGAGCTCTCTTGCCTCAAACTCAAAACCGGTTTTCCAGATCAGGGATCCATAACCGAAAATCCACACACTCATGTGGCTCGTCTCAGGAAATGGTCTCGGTCACTGATCTGAGGCGCTGGATGCGTTGACTTCGTGAATGTACTTAACAACGTCGAGAATGCCATCTTCCTCATTGTGTCCACAGACGAATCTGGCGATAGCCTGCAGTTCTTCATGTCCGTTTCCCATGGCGACGCCATGTCCTGCAGCACTGACCATCGGCACATCATTCAATTGATCTCCTACCGTGCAGATGTGCTCGGGTTCAATGCCCAGTCGATCTTTGAGCTGAGTCAACCCGTGCCACTTATCAACATGCTTTTGCGAAATCTCGCAATAGTACCTTTCTGTCTGCAGGTGCGGCACGATAATGGTGTTGAACATGTCAGACAACTGCGCCGCGATGGCATCGGCTACCCGGGTAACATCTTCCTCAGTGCCGAAAACCCCTGAAACCAGAAATTCCGGAGCCTGTGCGGTCAGGTCAGCCTTGGCGCTGTGCTCACTATTGTCGTGGAAGTAGTTTTTCGTGATGTCATTCCATGTAGGCACTGCATCCAGAACGAAATCGGCGCCGCCAAGCTCATGGGCATCTCTTTGTGCGAAGAGGGTCAGTCCAAGATCTCGCACGATACTGGCAACAGGCGCAACATCAAAAGTTTCGGCATGCAGGGTCTGCTGATCCGGGCATTTAAGCAGGGCTCCTCCGTTGCAGACGGCATAGGTTTCGAAGCCCAGATTATCAATAACATAACGGGTTGAACGGTAACGCCGGCCGGTTGCGATGACGACTTCGACATCGTCGCCCTCATGCAGTTCCTTCAGGGCGTCTCTGGTGGCGGGAGATACCTGGTGGTTCTCAATGGCCAGTGTGCCGTCCAGGTCCAGGGCGATCATTCGTATCATTGTGCGGTTCCTGTCTCTGGTTCTGCTCGCTGAGCGGGTTGCTGTTGGTATGATAAGGGTGAAATTGTACGCGAGTTTACATGATGCAGTGGCTTTATCAGTCTGCCGGACTGAATCTGATTAATATGCTCGCGCGCCTGGGAGACTATGATCATCGTGAGATCAGCTTCGGTCCAGGCGCAGAGCAGCGACTGGACTGGTATCAGGTTGGCCCGGACGCCCCGACGGTCATCTTCTACTATGGCGGGAACTGGCGCTCATACTCCAAGGAGGCATATCGGTTCGTCGCCGACACTCTTTGTGGCATGGGTGTCAATGTGGTGATCCCGGAGTTCCGGAAATACCCCGAACACAGGTTCACCGATATTCTGGAGAGCGTCGTTACCGCGACTGATCATTTTTTTGAACATCATTGTCCGGACTCGCCGGTCTTTATGATGGGACATTCGTCAGGGGCGCAGCTGGCGGCGCTGCTCACCCTGAATCAATCCCTGTTGAAGCAGCCTGACAGAATCAGCGGCATGATTGGCTTGTCTGGACCCTATGATTTTTATCCTTTTACGGAGGACGATCACTGGGACCTCTTTGGGCCCGAGGAGCATTATCCGATTTCACAGCCCGTGAATTTTGTCAGGGCGGATGCACCTGAACTTTATCTCTTGCACGGTGCTGATGATGAGCGGGTTAGAAGGGGGCATTCCAAAAGCCTGATGGAGAAACAACTGGCTGCGGGTGGCAGGGCGAGCAGGGAAGTCTATGAAAGCATGGGCCATATCGATGCGGTAGTATCGTTCTCGCGTATACATCGTCGCAATAGCAAGCTGATCGGTGATATAAAGTCGTTTATCTTTTCACGGGTCTGAACACATCAAGGAGGGAACAATGGCTGTCTCAGAATCGAAAGTGGACGAGCTTCTGGTTGAAAACAAGGGCAGGGTGGTTGTGATCACTCTCAATCGGCCGGAGCGCATGAACGCGATCAGCCGTGACATGCTCGAGGAACTGTCGGCCAAGATGACAGAAGCAAACAAGGATCCGGAGGTTCGCTGTATCGTTCTTACAGGGGCCGGCCGAGGTTTCTGTGCTGGTCTTGATCTTGTTGACGTTGGCCAGGGCGGCATCGGTAATGGTTCCGGTGAAGGGGGCAGTAACCGACCAAGGCAGCTGTTTGATCTGCGCGATGCGCCCATCAATGTGATGTGGAATATCGACACGCCTATTGTCTGTGCTCTGAACGGTGCCGCTGCAGGTTATGGCATGGATGTTGCGCTTCTTTGTGATATGCGGGTTGCCGCAGAATCCGCCAAGATGGCTGCCGTCACCGCCAAGCGGAATGTTGTGCCTGAAAGTGGTGGTACCTGGCTGCTGCCGCGTCTGATCGGCTGGGCCAAAGCCGCGGAACTGTATTATCGGGCCAGGGTGGTGGGTGCCGAGGAGTGCCTGCAGCTTGGTCTGGTTAACACCATTGTTCCAGATGACAAGGTACTCGAAACTGCCATGGAGTGGGCAGAAGAGATTGCTGACAATGCGCCCATGGCTGTTCAGACGACCAAGCGGATGATGCGTATGGGGCTGGAAGAATCCTATGACACCGCAGTGGATCATCTGATGGTCCACCTCTCCGGTATGTTCCAGAGTGAAGATTTTCAGGAGGGTGTAAAAGCCTTTCTGGAGAAGCGCAAACCGGAATTCACAGGTCGCTAGTGATTGTTCATCTGTCCTGCCCGGTTAACGGGCAGGGACTGCATGACATTACTGCCGAGATCGCCAGATCGCTCTCCGGGCTGGAACTGGACTCGGGCCTCTGTACGCTTTTCATCAAGCACACGTCGGCAAGTCTGCTGATTCAGGAAAACTACGATCCAACGGCAAAAGCCGATCTGGAGATGTGGCTGAATCGACTGGTACCTGAAGATGATCCAGGTTACATACACAGGCTGGAAGGCCCTGATGACATGCCGGCACATATAAAAGCCGCGCTGACCGCAACGAGTCTTTCCATTCCCTTTGAATCAGGAAAACTGCTGCTCGGAACCTGGCAGGGCATCTTTCTATGGGAACACAGGCATCGCGCAGGATCGCGCGATGTGGTGATTCACCTGGCCCTGGCCTAGCGTCTGAAAGACGCGACCGTCAATAGCGTCTGAAAGACGCGACCGCTAAAAGCGTCTGTCAGGACGCCTTCTTGTATGGCGGGCGCATGGCTGCTGCCAGTTTCGATACGGTTTTGGACTGGGTGTAAATCGACTTGGCATGGCTGAAATTCTTGAAGCCATCGTAACCGTGATAGGAACCCATGCCGCTGGGACCGACGCCGCCAAACGGCAGATCTTCCTGCGCCACGTGCATGATGACATCGTTGACGGTAACGCCACCTGAGGTAGTGTGAGTCAGTACTTTGTTTTCTTCCGCCTTGTCCTCGCCAAAATAGTACAGACCCAGAGGCCGGTCATGGCTGTTGACGTAGTCCAGAGTTTCTCCCATGTCCTTATACTGTTTGACGGGTAGTACAGGACCGAAAATTTCATCCTGCATCACTTTCATATCGTCAGTGGGGTCCAGTACCAGAGTGGGGGGAATACGATGGTGTTCCTGCTGCGAGAAATCCTCGTTGGCCGGGTTTATCTCGACAACATTCGCACCTTTTTCCCTGGCATCATCCAGATAGCCGTTCAGGCGATCGAAATGGCGCTCATTCACGATGCTGGTGTAATCAGGATTGTCCTTGATGTCGGGGAACATCTTTGCCACAGAATTGCGCGCGTGTTCCACGAATTCATCGCGACTTTCTTCCGGCAGCATCACGTAATCCGGTGCTAGACAGATCTGCCCCGCATTCATGGTCTTGCCTGCCATGATGTTGGTCGCTGCGAGCTCAAGGTCTGCTGATTTACCAATGATAACCGGTGACTTACCACCCAGTTCCAGAGTGAGCGGAACGAGGTTTTCAGCGGCTGCCTTCATGACATGCTTGGCGATGGAAGTCGCGCCGGTAAACAGCAGGTGATCAAACGGTAATCGTGAGAAAGCACCGCCGACATCCGGACCACCGGTGCAAACCGCAACTTCTTCAATGTCGAATTCTTTCTCGAAAAGCTCCTTCATCAGATCGGAAGTCTGCGCGGTAAACTCAGACGGCTTGATCATGGTTCGGTTGCCTGCAGCGAAAATACCAGCCAGGGGTGAGAAAGTGAGCTGGACAGGGAAGTTCCAGGGGCTGATGCAGCCAACAACACCCAGAGGCTGATACTCGATTCTTCCGCGTGCACCGAAGATGCCGAGCGGGAACAATACCTTGCGTTTTTCTGCCTTCATCCACTTTCGAAGATGTTTCTTCGAGTGTTCCAGGGGCCCAATGGCGCCATCGATATCCGTCATTTTTGACTGATCCAGTGAGCGATGACCGAAGTCTGCCGCCATGGCTTCAGCCAGTTTGGTGCCATTCTGTTTCAGGATGTTAATGGCGCGATCAATGCGATCAATTCGGGTTTCTGCGGAGACAACGCCTTCCTTGATGTAGGCAGCTTTCTGCCGGTCCAGTATTTCCTGCATATCTGCCTGAGTGGGTTCGTTAGACATGGTGTTCCTCTGCTTCAGCTATAGAGCTTGTCTTATCGGGTTTAAAAAGTCGGGCTTAAAGAGAGCCCCCGAGTTTAGCAACTTTTCCGCATTGTTGTGCGACCAGTTTACGGGTGGTCTCCTGGGATGATGCTGTAAAGGTAGGCATCATGTGTTCTTCCGTGCAGCATCAGGCGATTTCTCAGCCGCCCTTCGTAAGTAGCGCCGACAGACTCTGCGACAGCTCGACTCCCCGGGTTTTCCGCCGACATGATGATCTCAATGCGCTGGAGGTGGAGATGCTCAATTCCAAAATGCGCCAGTGCTCTGCTGGCTTCTGATGCCATGCCTTTCCGTGTATGGGCGGTGGTTATCCAGTAGCCCAGGTTCCCGATTGGATGTTCATCGATCTGGTTAATGCCGCAACCGCCAACGAGTTCCTTGTTCTCTCGATTGAAGATACCGAAGCTATAGGCACTGCCCTGTCGCCAGTTTGGCAGGATGGTTTTCAACCAGCTTCTGGAGTCCTCGATGGTGTAGTCCGGATGGCACCAGGGGAGAAATTCAAAGACCTCTGAAATGGACGAGCGTGCGGCTTTGTAGAGGCTTTGTTCATCAGCGAGCTCATATCTTCGGATGAGTAACCGTTCTGTCTCAAAGCGCGTTGGAATAGGGTTTGTCAGATTCAATGGAATTCTTCAGTGCGATAGGTGAAGACCTCGGTTTCATCAGTCCAGCCATTCGGGTCAAGACCGGCTTTGCGACGAAGTTCGGAGACAAACTGGTCCGCGGAACCCAGTTGCTCCCAGAGTGAAGGCAGATAGGTCGCCTGCCGTGTGCCTTCCTTGATGATCAGACCATCGACACCTGGTTTGAGATTGTTTATCAGCTCTGCCCGGGATGACACGATGAGCGGTTCAGGTGCTGACAGTATTGATATGTGAATGTCGATTTTCTGGTATTCCGGGTGTGTCAGCGCCTGAAACCTCGGATCCTTGAATGCGGCTGCCTGTGCATTGTGAGCGACGTCGACGACTAGCGGCCGGTGCGCCTGTAACGATCCAATACAGCCGCGCAGGCGTCCATCGAGATTCAATGTGACAAAGGTCGCTCGCTCCTGTTTCAGTCGGTCGGGGAAGTGATTCAGGTTGATATTGAAATTCTTTTCTCCTTCCAGGGGGCTGCGAATGGATTCGCGCGCCAGTTGCAGAAGTGTCTGTTTTTCTGCGCGGCTCCAGTTATCTTCTGACTGTACCTGCTCGGTGAGCTCCCAGGCACCATAACCCACAACGCGATCACGGGTGCCGGCGGTATCTCCCGAATTTCTGACGTCGATTGTCTGAATACTGAAACCACGTTGCCTTGCATACTTGAGCAGCCCGTTGACTGGTCGACAACCACACGCCTCCTTTCCCTGGAGCGTCGCATCCAGGTTCAGGATTTTCGTGTTGGTGCGTGCGTCAATAATTTTGGCGTTCTCATAGGAGTCGTAGTGGGAAAGGTCACTGCTGATGACGATCAGAGTTTCATCTCCACCCCAGAGTCGATCCAGGAGCCCGGCAACTTCTTCGGGTGTTACATCACCGACCACGACAGGGATCAGTCTGAAATCGTCAATCACCTGTTGAAGAAAAGGCAGATGAACTTCAAGACTGTGCTCTTGTTCATGTGCCTCATCCATGACGGTGACGGCACCTAGATGACAGAGCTCTGTGACAGCAGCTGTATCCAGTGGTATGTCGCCCAACGGGGTTCGAAAGTGAGTACTGCTCGGTACGGCCATACCTCTGAAGGCAACTCTGTGAGATGGACCCAGCAGCACAACCCGCCTTATCCGCTCGCGGGCTGAAGATATCCGTCTGTAGATACTGCCGGCGACAGGCCCCGAGTAAATATACCCGGCATGTGGCGCAATGAGTGCCTTGGGACAGCGATCACCCGTATCACCCTCCAGATAGCTGCTGATCTGCGTGCTCAGCGCCATCGGGTCATTCGGGTAGAATGTTCCTGCAACGGCAGGTTCTCGAACGGATTCCATGTGAGTCACCTGAGCTTGTCACAGGCATTGTAAGTTCAATAGCAGGTGAAACCAATGTCATCGGGCACCGACATTACTGGCTGGGACTGGGCCAACATATCTTCTGACCGAAGCAGTACCTCTGTGTCTGGCAGATACTGGCACCGGCTCGAAGATGGCCGCCTTCAGTGTGATCTCTGTCCCAGGTTCTGCAAGCTTCGTGATGGTCAGCAGGGTCTTTGCTTTGTCCGGGCTCGTGAAGGCGATGAGATTGTGTTGACGACGTACGGCAGGTCCAGCGGGTTTTGTATTGATCCAATAGAAAAGAAACCGCTGAATCGTTTTCTGCCAGGTACACCCATCCTGTCTTTTGGAACCGCCGGATGTAATCTGGCGTGTAAGTTCTGTCAGAACTGGGATATGAGTAAGTCCCGGGAGATGGATCGCCTTGCAGACCAGGCATCACCGGAACAGCTGGCCAGGGCTGCTGTCGAATCAGGTTGTCGAAGTATTGCCTTTACCTACAACGATCCGGTGATCTTTCTTGAATACGCTGTAGATGTTGCACAGGCAGCACGGGAGCAAGGGGTGAATTCCGTTGCTGTCTCGGCGGGCTATATCTGTCCGGAGCCAAGGCAGGAGTTTTTCCAGCATATGGATGCGGCCAACATCGACCTTAAGGGGTTCACTGAACGCTTCTATCACAAGATCTGTGGTGGGCATCTGGCGCCGGTTCTCGATACGCTCCTATATCTGAAGCATGAAACCAGCGTGTGGTTTGAGATCACGCCCCTGCTGATTCCCGGAGAAAATGACTCACCCGCTGAAATTCAGCAGATGACTCAATGGATCTACGATAATCTTGGCGCCGATGTGCCTGTGCATTTTACTGCCTTTCATCCCGATTATCGGATGCTTGATTACCCTGATACGCCCGCTGACACACTGAGCATGGCCAGAGATATTGCGATTTCCAACGGGTTGAACTACGTTTACACGGGTAATGTTCATGATTCGGCTGGTGGATCCACTTACTGTCCGAACTGCAAAACGCGGTTGGTAGAAAGGGACTGGTATCAACTTGGCGCATGGCATCTGGATAGTCAGTTCGGTTGCAGATCCTGTGGTAACTGGATCGCAGGTGTATTTGAAGAACATCCCGGCAGCTGGGGACGCCAGCGTCAGGTTTTGAAAATAAGAAATCCAACAAAAAGCTAGTCGCGAAAAGGGGATCTGCCTTGTCTACAGCCATTTCATCACTGCAGGACATCACTGCGCAGATCAAGGCGCCCCGAAATATCAGTCTCGACTTTGAGGCGATTGAGAAGGGTATCGACAACTACCATTCTGATATTGAGATATCGGCGTCTTTTACGTTGCGCGTAAAAGAAGCGGTAGAGCAGAATTTCAAGCTTCTGGTGGCTGGCAAAGCCATCATGTCCGGCAACTCGGAGATTATGCATGAGTTGCGCGACGCCTATACCGACATGATGAAGGTGACCTTTCATCGCACGAAAACAGATCTGACTCCCGACCAGGTGAATCTGCTGCAGTTTGGCATCGTGAAATTCATCATAGAAGAAGTTCGTGATGCCATAGACAAGTATGCACAGCAGCTCGAGGAAACCGTTGGGCAGCAACAGTATTCAGGGTCGCGATCACTGTTGGCCACCCAGGAGAAAGTGACCTGGTTTCGTAAGCACAGCAATGAATTCTACTTTCGCCTGATGCGTCTGTTTCTGCGACAGCTTCAAAGAGAAGAGAACAATCACCTGAAAGCGCTGCGCGAGCAGATTCTGCCCGCATTTCCAGAATCGCCCATCGTGCTCTTTAATCCATTGCTCTACAGTCGCTCGCCACGGGAGCCATTGCTGCTGCTGGACTACTACGCCGTATGGCCGGGTAATGGTGCCGAATTTGATCAGCTGAATACAAACATTGAGGAAGGCATCACCAGGCACCTGCCAAAAGAACCGTTCCTGCAGTTGAAGGAGCGCGACAAGCTCGAAGCTTCGCAGGCCGAAGTTTACGATGAATTCGGCGGCCTGTTTGCTGTGCAGCCCATGCTGGGTCCTGCAGAAGATCAGAAGGAAAAGTTGAACGAATCTTTCTCCTGGATGGAACATCCCGGAAATATCCGTCTGCTGTTCGATGAAAAGATCCACGAAAAGCACCTGGATCAGCAAGGTGGTGGTTTTTTTAGTGGCTCAGGCCTTAAAAGTGATCTGAAGAAGTTGCAGAAGACCTGTCAGGATTTAAAGAAATGCCTGGGAGATACCAAGGCTCTGCGCCTGACGCTGGCCAGCTACGTTCTGCGGGAGAAGCTGGCTCGACAGGATCTGGATCAGCTTGATGTAGAGGAAGTGCTGGCGCTGGTGTCCGGTAACGATTCGCGTAAGGTGCAGGATGCTATTGACATGTCTGGTGATGGTGCGTCTGCAATGGTTGCCAAGCTGGAGGAATGTCGCAAGGAGTTTGATCAGCAGTTTCGTGAAAATCCGGATGAACTGTTTCTGCGTTTTCTGACAGATTATTGTCGCTATCGCATGCACCTTAAGTATTATCGACTGGCGCATCGGGTTTTTAACCGTATTAGCGTTATCACCGAACCCGAGAAAATCCAGCTGGCGAAAGCTGGAGGTCATCTCTACCAGCTCCTGAGTGGTGATGAGGTCAAGGATGTCGGCAGCGATGAAGCACCGGAAATTGTGCATCATGCGATTCTCAAGGCAGATGTGCGCGGCTCGACAACAGTGACCACTGAACTGCTGAAACAAGGATTGAACCCAGCCTCCTACTTTTCATTGCGGTTCTTCAATCCCATTACCGAGCGGCTCAAGACCTATGGTGCGGTGAAGGTTTTCATCGAGGGTGACGCCGTTATCCTGGGTGTCTACGAGTATCAGAATGCACCTGACGAATGGTTCAGTGTTTCCCGGGCCTGCGGCATCGCCAAAGAGATGCTGGATATCGTGAGCTCAAAGAACGCACACTCCAGGCAGACAGGTTTGCCCATGCTGGAGATAGGCATAGGCATTTGCTACAGCGATGACAAACCTCTGTTTCTGTTTGATGAGAATCGACCCATCATGATCTCAGGCGCCATAGGCGATGCCGACCGGATGTCTTCTTGCTCATGGCAATTACGTGGCCAGCACGATCCAGGTAACTTTCATGTCGGCGCGTTCCTGCTTGAAGATGGTGATAGCCATAAGGGAGAGAAAGGCCAGCATGTTCTGCGTTACAACGTAAATGGTATCGTGATCGACGATGCCGCTTTTGAGAAACTGCAGGCAGAGGTGCATTTCCGCCGTCTCAAAGCCAAATCAGGTGACGGCGAGGAAGTCTTCTTTGTCGGTCAGTACCCGGATGTTATGGGTAAGCAGCGTGATCTGATTGTGCGAGAAGGCCGGGTCGGTGTCTGGAAAGATCAAACAGCCCACGAGTCCGATACGGGGCAGCATTACTACGAGGTTTTGCCCAATTCCAAATTTGTCGGCCAGATCGCTGAGCTTGCCCGTAAGAAAAACGCTTAAGCCCCTATTTTTCCAGTAGTTTGTGGAATCCTGGATATTCCAAATTGCCATAGTGCATCCAGGGTTTCATGCTAAAATTGTGCCCCTTTTATCGGCTCACCGCCTTATTTTGGAGTAGATCGTGGGAAAAAACCTTTTCCAGAAAGTCTGGGATGATCACGTGGTTCGTCAGCTGGACAGCGGGCAATACCAGGTATTCATGGCCTTGCACCTGATTCATGAGGTTACAAGCCCTCAGGCCTTCGGGATGCTGAAGGACAAGGGGCTCAGTGTGGCTTATCCGAACAGAACCTTTGCCACCGTGGATCACATTATCCCTACAGATAACCAGTCACGCCCCCTGCAGGACGACATGGCTGAGAAAATGATTCAGGTACTGAGTGATGCCACAGGCGAGCATGGTATTGAGTTCTTCGCGCCGGAATCAGGTTCCCAGGGGATTGTCCATGTGGTGGGTCCTGAAAAAGGCCTGACACAACCTGGAATGACGATCTGCTGCGGTGACAGTCACACGGCGACCCATGGCGCTTTCGGCTGCATCGCGCTGGGTATTGGTACAAGTCAGGTGCGTGACGTGCTGGCCAGTCAGACCCTGGCGATGGACCCCTTGAAAGTTCGACGTATTCGAGTCGAAGGTGAGCTGGGAATCGGTGTGACCGCAAAAGACGTGATTCTTCATATCATCCGTATTCTCGGCGTGAACGGCGGCGTCGGATACGCTTACGAATATGCGGGATCCGTGATCGATGCCATGACCATGGAAGAGCGTATGACCGTGTGCAATATGAGCATCGAAGGTGGCGCGCGATGTGGATATATCAATCCCGATGAAACCACGTTTGAATTCCTGAAAGGCAGGGAGCGTGTTCCCCAGGGTGCTGACTTTGAGACTGCCTGCGAGAAGTGGCGCAGTTATGCCAGCGATGCTGGTGCGACCTATGATGATGAAGTTGTTATTGATGCCAAAGACATCAAGCCCACGGTTACCTGGGGTGTGACGCCGGCTCAGGCGATTTCTATTGAAGAGATCGTACCGTCCCCGGATAAAGCCGAAGGCCTTGATAAGAATCTGATTACCGATGCCTTGAACTACATGAAACTTGAAGCGGATGCCCCGATCAAGGGAACGAAGATTGATGTTGCATTTATTGGCAGCTGCACCAACGGTCGCTTGAGTGATTTCCAGGCTGTCGCCAAAGTCATTGCCGGCAGGAAGGTGGCCAGTCATGTCCGTGCTATCGCCGTTCCCGGATCGGAACAGGTGGACAAGGATGCGCGGTCCGAAGGACTTCACGAGATATTCGAAGCGGCGGGTTTTGAGTGGCGCAAGCCCGGTTGTTCCATGTGCCTGGCGATGAATCCGGACAAGCTCGTCGGGGATGAAGTCTGTGCTTCAAGCTCCAATCGAAACTTTATAGGGCGGCAGGGGTCTTCAACGGGAAGAACCATTCTGATGAGCCCTATCATGGTGGCGGCATCAGCCATTGAAGGTAATGTGGCGGACGCCCGCGAGATCTTCGGACTTCAGGAGAATGCAGCATGAGTATTGCGAAAGTAGCAGGGCGCGGCGTATACGTTCCGGGGAATGACATTGACACGGATCGAATCATTCCCGCGCGATATCTGAAATGCGTAACCTTCGATGAACTGGGACCTTCGCTTTTTGCGGATGAGCGGTTTGATGCTGAAGGTAACAGCAAGGGGCACCCGCTGGATAACGATGCACAAGCCGGTGCGGAGATTCTCATCTCCGACGAAAACTTTGGTTGTGGTTCTAGCCGTGAACACGCGCCCCAGGCGATTCAGAAATTTGGTCTGAAAGCTGTGATTGCCGGATCCTTTGCCGAGATATTTCAGGGTAATTGTACGACCCTGGGTATTCCCTGTGTTGTGATGGATAAAGACAGCAGGGCCAAGCTCGCAGCTCAGGTAGAAAAGAATCCTGATGAAGCGCTTATCCTGGATATCGAAGGACAGCAGATCATTTTTGCCAACGAGATTTACCCGATGTCTATGAAGGCATCAACCCGAGAGGCCTTTTTGGCATCGACATATGACCCGCTTGATAACCTTCTGAGTGCCCAGGACCAGATAAAGGGTACAGCAGAGAAGCTGGGCTACGCCTGAGGAGCCAAACATGGCCAGGAAGAAGATAGAAATCTACGATACGACGCTCCGCGACGGCAACCAGGGCGAGGGTGTCAACCTGTCGCTGGGTGACAAGCTGGATATCACAAAAGAGCTGGACGCGGTTGGTGTAGATTTTGTGGAAGGCGGCTGGCCGGGTTCCAATCCAAAAGACGACGAGTACTTCACAAAAGTTCGTGAGCTCGACCTGCAGCACCTGCGCATCGTTGCCTTTGGCTCAACGCATCGCTCCGATGCCGATCCCTCGGAAGACTTCTTCCTGCAGAAACTGATCGCGGCCAAGGCTGATGTCACCTGTATCTTTGGCAAGACCTGGGATCTGCATGTGGAACAGGCGTTGCGTGTCGCGCCCGATCGAAATCTCGAGATGATCCAGAATTCCGTGGCGCATCTGAAAGAGCAGACCGGAAATCCAGTGTTCTACGATGCAGAGCATTTTTTCGATGGATTCAAAAGTGACCCTGGCTATGCGTTGGCATCTATTCAGGCTGCCGTTGATGGTGGTGCAGAACGCGTCATCCTCTGTGATACCAACGGCGGTGTTATGCCCCACGAACTGGCGCACGCCATTCGTGAACTGCGCAAGGAAATCCCTGCGGTTAAGCTGGGGATCCATGTCCACAATGATGGTGGACTGGCGGTTGCCAATACGCTTCGTGCGATTGAAGAAGGGGTGGTGCAGGTTCACGGCACCATCAATGGCATTGGCGAACGCTGTGGCAATGTCGACCTGACTTCCATTCTTGGTAATCTTGAACTCAAGATGGGTTACGAGTGCCTGCCAGAGGGAAGGATCAAAGGACTAACCAATCTGTCGCGCAAGGTCTGGGAGTACCTGGGCATCCAGGGTCCAACCGGTCAGCCTTTTGTTGGGCCAAGTGCCTTTGCCCACAAGGGAGGGGTACACGTCAGTGCAGTTCAGCGTAATCCCGAAACCTATGAACATATTGACCCCGAACTGGTGGGTAATTCCCGTAAGATTCTGATCAGCGAGCTTGCCGGCGGATCCAATCTGAAAGCCAAGCTTTCTAATCGTTATCCTGAACTGGAAGACTCGGGTTCAGTGAAGGCCATCCTGAATGAGGTTCAGGACAGGGAGCATGCAGGGTATTCCTTTGAAAGTGCTGATGGCAGTTTTGATCTTCTGGTACGTCGACACATAGGGAAGTACAAACCCGCTTTTGATCCGGTTTATTACCGTATCTACTCGCCCAGCAATGAAGAGCATTCAGATTCTGATGGTCTGATTGAGGCCAGTGTGAAGATCGTGATCGATGATCATGTCGAGCTCTGTGCTGCAGAAGGGAATGGTCCCGTGGATGCCTTGAACCGGGCGATGCAGAAAACGCTGCAGGCGAGGTTCCCTGTGGTGAAGGATCTGCACCTGACTGACTTCAGCGTTAAGGTGGTGAACAGTACCGAAGAGACCGCAGCGAAAGTCCGGGTCTATCTGGAGCACAGTTTCCAGGGAGAGATCTTCGGTACCATCGGTGTCAACGTCGATATCATCAAGGCAAGCTGGAACGCCCTCATTGAGGCCTATCACTATGCGTTGATGCAGCACGGTGATTTTGTCGCGGAACTGGATCCTGCGGAGAGTGCATTGGCATCAAGCAAATCCAGGTCTTCCACGAGCTAGGAAGTTCACCATGGCCCTGCACCAATGACATGGGAGCGTCGATGGCATCCCTTGCGAGAAGAATGGGTCACGATTACCAGTCATCGTAATTCCCGCCCCTGGTCAGGTTCCGAGAAGGTATCGGCGGGTGTCGCTGGCGATACTCATGACCCGGACTGCTATCTCTGTCCAGGTAATCTGCGAGTCTCCGGCCATCGCAATCCCGACTACGGGAACATTTTTGTCTTCGATAATGATCATCCTTCTTTTGCGCTGCCTGCTCCTGAGATTCAGGTACCTGCCGACGACTTCTTTCGGGTAGAAGCCGCGGGTGGCGTCTGCAGAGTCATCTGTTACTCCCCCGAACATAATGGCTCCCTGGCACGCCTTTCCGTTGAGCAGACTTGCGCCCTGATTGATACCTGGGCAGATGAGACGAGCGCTTTGGTTCAGAACCCGGAAGTCGCCTCGGTACTGATTTTTGAGAACAAGGGTGAGGTCGTTGGCGTATCGAACAATCATCCTCATGGTCAGATCTACGCGCCGGGTTTTGTCCTGGATGGCATTCGTCGTGAAGCTGAAGTGTTTGAGCGTGCGGATGAACCACTGATGTCCCGGTTGATTGCTGCCGAAGAATCAGATGGTCGAAGAATCATTACTTCCACAGACCATGTGGTCGCCTTTGTGCCGTTTTTTGCCCGGTTCCCCTATGAAAGCTACATCGTGCCACGAGAGCGGCAAAAGTATATTCACCAGCTTTCCGGGCCGGCGCGAGATGATCTGGCGATGGTGCTGAACGAAGTACTCGTGCGTTATGACAATCTCTGGGAGCGGGACTTTCCTTACATGTTGCTTTTGCATCAATCGCCCTGTGACTCCGATGATGGTAACTCGAGTTATCACATGCATATCCAGATTCATCCGCCGATGCGCCAGCCTGGGCTGCAAAAGTACCTGGCGTCTGTAGAAACCGGAGGAGGACATTTCCTGAATGACGGTTGCCCGGAGGACAAGGCCGCTGAATTGCGGGCAGTTTCGGCGATTCATTTCGCGAATACAGTCAGGTAGATAACACGTGGCTTAAACCGTGATATCGTCCTGATCATTATTAATATCGAGTAGGAGAGAAGTCATGAAAGTAGATGCGCATCTGACGCCGGACTGGAAACTGATTCCGGATCACATCAGGCAACTGGAACAGCAGGGCTATGACGGAGTCGGTACCGCCGAAATGGCGCACGATCCTTTCATGCCATTGTTGCTTGCCGCGGAACACAGTGAAAACATTGAAATCGCCACAGGTATCGCGGTTGCGTTTGCGCGAAGTCCGATGATCCTGGCGAACCTCGGACATGACTTGAATGCATACTCGGGCGGCAGGTTTACCATGGGGCTGGGCTCCCAGATTCGTCCGCACATTACAAAACGGTTCAGCATGCCCTGGGGTGCGCCGGCTGCTCAGATGCGTGAACTCATCATGGCCATGCGCGCAATCTGGGCAAACTGGTATGACGGTGAACCCCTGCGTTTTGAAGGCAAATACTACAATCACACGCTGATGACACCAGCGTTCACCCCGGAAGACAGACAGTACGGTGCCCCCAAGGTCACACTGGCAGCCGTTGGTCCTGTCATGACCGAGGTGGCTGGTGAAGTTGCCGACGGACTGATCATTCACCCCTTCAGTAACGAAAAATATATCCGCGAAGTAACGCTGCCAGCGGTTGATCGAGGTCTTGAGAAATCAGGGCGTAGCCGCGAGGACTTCCAGATCAGCTATACACCTTTCATTGTTTCAGGCAAGGATGAGCAAACCTTTGAGAAAGAGATGCAGACGGTCAAGAGCCGGATCTCTTTCTATGGTTCAACGCCAGCCTACAAGAATGTGTTGGGTGTTCATGGCTGGGGCGAGATGCAGATCGAGCTGAACAAGATGTCGAAGCAAGGCCAGTGGGCTGAGATGGCTGAGCTTGTCACAGACGAAATGCTCAACACCTTTGGTGTGGTTGGCGAGCCGGATACGATTGTTGCGGAGATTAAGAATCGTTATGGCGACATCGTAGACCGTACCAGCGGTGGTTTCACCTTCGTCGATACCGAGCAACGCCTCGCCATGGTCCAAGACCTCCGCGCCTAATTCGGGGACAGTTTACTTTTTTCCGAATTCGGGGACAGTTTACTTAATTGGCGAAAAGCCGAAAAAAGTAAACTGTCCCCTTTTTTTTTGGGCTGTCGATCATCACAGGCTCGCGACAAAGCTTCCAATAGTGTCACTCGCCTCTTTGGAGATGAGCTCGCCCGTCAGGACTGGCTCTTAGTCGTGTGTTGCGCCTTTAACCAACTGCAGTTGACTATGCTTCTGCCTGATCGCTGCCAGGTCTCGCCGTATAAGTTGGGATGTATAAGTTGGGATGTATAAGTCGGGATGTATGAGTTGGGATGTATGAGTTGGGATGTATGAGTCGGGATGTATGAGTCGGGATGCAGGCATCATCTGCGCTATTTCCGATAACCAGGGCAGGGTGGTGTCAGAACTTTTTCAGCCGTTCTGCCATGTTCGGGTCGGTGCCGGGGCTGTGCTCTCTTTCCCAGACGATACCTTCTGCGTACCCCATGCTGAGTCCCCTGTTCACAAGCATCTTGTCTGATCGCAGCGTGTGCCAGGAGTTTTCAACGATCTGCTTCGCGATTTCCATGGTTCTAGCCTGGAGCTGTTCGTCAGGAACGCATTCATTCGCGAGGCCAATCTGTGCGGCTTCTGGCCCGGTCACAACCCGTCCCGTGAACATCATTTCCTTGGCTTTCAGCGGACCGATTCTTGCCGGTAATCGCTGGCTCATGCCCCAGATAGGGACCATGCCCCATTTGCCGTGAGTATCTGCAAATTTTGCTGATTCCGAAGCAATCAGCAGATCACAGGCTATGGCGAGTTCCAGTGAACCGGTGTAGCAGTGTCCCTGAACCGAAGCGATGACTGGCTGCGGAAGATTTTCTATAAGTTCCAGTGTTTCTGGCTGGTAGAACCGGCTTGGTGCCGTTTCTCCGGCCTGTATCGCTTTCAAATCGTTGCCGGCGGAGAATGATCGTCCTTCACCCCGGAGAATGACGCAGCCGATGTTGTCCGTCTGCTCAGCCAGGGCTTCAATATGTTCGCGTAGCTCAATGAACAGACTGGGACTGAGCGCATTCAGAGCATCAGGCCGATTCATTGTCAGGGTCGCGATGCCATTTTCATCTGTTCTCAGTACCAGATCGCCCATGATTCTTCTCCACCACTATCGTTCTACAGTGAGATCGATTGTGCGGGAATTACCTTTAGCTGCCAAGCGACCGTACGGCGTGTATCCTTCGCACATGGAATGGAGTAATCATATGGATAACATGCCGCGCGCTGTAAAGTGGCAGAACGATCAGCTGATTCTTCTGGATCAGCGTAAATTGCCGAACATTGAAGAGGAGGTTGTTTGTGATTCCATCGAACAGGTATTCGATGCAATCAAGACTCTGACTGTTCGCGGTGCCCCAGCCATTGGTATTGCCGCTGCCTATGGCGTCCTGCTGGGATTTCAGGGAAAAACTGCCGGGGAGATCAGCAGCACCTTCGATGAAAGGGCTGACTATCTGATCAGTGCAAGGCCTACAGCCGTTAACCTTGCCTGGGCTATTGAACGTATGCGTGGCTGTCAGAAACGTCATCAAAATGATGACCGTCTTTATCAGATCCTCGTTGCTGAAGCGGTAGCTATTCATGAGGAAGATAAGAAAGCCTGTCACGCTATTGGTGACGTTGGTTTACCCCTGGTTAAAGCTCACCCGAACCTGCTGACTCACTGTAATGCCGGCAGCCTTGCTGTCTCGGAGATGGGTACCGCACTTGCGCCCATTTATCGTGCCCACGAGCAGGGTATCCATGTGCATGTGTTCGTTGATGAAACCCGGCCACTTCTGCAGGGTGCCAGGCTTACGGCCTATGAGCTGCATCGGACGGGCATTGATTGCACCTTGATATCCGACAACATGGCGGCTCATGTCATGAGCGAAGGCAAGGTGGATATGGTGATTACCGGCGCTGACCGGATTGCTGCCAATGGAGATGCGGCTAACAAGATTGGCACTTTGAATCTTGGAATCCTGTGTCAGTACTACAATATTCCCATGTATATCGCGGTACCGCTTTCAACCATTGATGTGGAAACTGCAACCGGAGCGGATATAGAGATCGAAGAGCGTGATCCGGAAGAAGTTAAAAGCTATGGCGGGCAACCGGTTGCACCTGCCGGTGTGGCGGCCAGGTCTCCGGCATTCGATGTCACCCCTAACAATCTGATAAAGGGAATTATCACAGACGCGGGGTTGCTGGAACCTCCCTACGACATTGCTATTGCACGGGTGATGGGTGTGAGTGATGGCTGAACAGGAAGGTGTTATCAAGTTTAACCTTGAGTTCTCTGAGAAACCGTTGCCTTCCGTCGATGTTGCGGAACTCTCCGCCTGGCGCTCCATCCTGAAAGCGCTGGGTCTTGTGGGGCAGACACCAGAGCGTTATGACGGTTATGGTTTCGGTAACATCAGTATGCGTTGTGAAGCAGGGTTTGTTATTTCCGGTACCCAGACAGGTGATCTGGAGGCTGTATCCCTGGATGACTATGCCATCTGTCACGACTGGGATCTTACTCAAAACCGGGTCAGCGGCTTCGGGCTGGTAAAACCGTCGTCGGAGTCCCTGTCCCATGCTGCGGTCTATGATGTTCATGAGGAAGTCATCTGTGCGCTGCATGCACACAGTCCGGATATCTGGCGTCAGGCCAGGAAGCTTGGCATCGCCATCACCGATGAAGCGGTTGCCTACGGCACACCCGAGATGGCAGACGAGGTGCGCCGTCATATTACCGGCATGGCATTACCCGGGATATTTTCCATGGGGGGGCATGAAGACGGTATCTTCACCTTTGGTCGCTCGTTGGCATCAGCTGGAGCGCTGATGGTGTCTGAGCTGGCTCGAGCCAGAGCGCTTGCCGGGTAGCGCCGGCTTCAGGGCGAAAATCGGGCAGATCGTGAAGATACGATGGAAAATCAACCGATCGCGCCATTTATCAATGCTTTATCCGAGGGCATGACTAGAATAGTCATTACAGCAATCAACGCTGCTGATGATCAGGCAGCCGGAAAATAAAGTGTCAGATAACAAACCTATCATTATTACGCTGTTCGTCGTGTTGACCGCTATTGTCGGTGTTGTCACTTTTTTCGTGACGTCCACGGAGCAGGAACCCGCGGTCGTGGAAGAGATTGCCATTCCCGTTCCAGAACCCGAGCCGGAACCGGAGCCTGAACCCGTCCCTGAACCTGAGATCGAGCCTGTTCCAGTGGTTGAGCTGCCGCCTGAGCCGGAAGTTGAAGCGGAACCTGCATTTGTCCTGCCATTGCTTGATGACAGTGACACGCTGATTCGCGATGGTGCTGTCAGCCTGACACGCCATGAGGGTATCAATGGCTGGCTTGCGCCAACCCAGTTAATCCGGAAGTTTGCTGCGTTTGTGGACAATGTTGCCCATGGTCAGGTCGCCAAGGAGCCGATACGACAGTTGACGCCGGAAGGCCCCTTTCTTGTCGTCCAGATTGATGAAGATACTTTTGAGCTGGATCCCGCATCCTACGATCGTTATAACCAGGTGACCGAAATCGCTGTATCAATAGACTCAAGGCGTGCTGCCGAATTTTTTCACCTTTTGCGGCCACTGGTTCATGAGGCCTATGCCGAACTGGGTTACGGTGACAGATCTTTTGACGATGTCATGTTTGAGGCCATCGGCCGCCTGCTTGAAACCCCCGTGATTGAGGAACCAATCCGGCTTGTACGACCGGTGGTGATGTATAAGTTCGAGGACGAGAAACTCGAATCCCTGAGCCCTGTACAGAAGCAGTTGATCCGAATGGGGCCGCGCAATATGACATTGCTGCAGAACAAGATCCGCGAAATCTCACTGGAGCTGCGTGCTATTCTTGGTAGATGAATCTGCCTTTATCCGACTACACGATACTGGATCTGACTATTGCCAGAGCGGGGCCTACAGCAGTAAGGCTGCTGTCAGACTGGGGCGCAAATGTTATTCGCATTGAAGCGCCGGCATCCGCAGGTGCGGGTGATGTCACCGGGGACCGCCTGAGTCCTGATTCCCAGAATCTGCACCGCAACAAGCGCGGCATGACCATCAACCTGAAGTCCGAAGAGGGTCGCAATCTGTTCCTTCAGATGGCGAAGAAAGCCGATGTTGTTGTCGAGAATTTTCGTCGTGATGTGAAGTTTCGTCTTGGTGTTGACTACGAATCCGTTCGAGCCGTTAATCCTGCCATCATCTATGCCAGCGTGTCAGGGTTTGGTCAGGATGGGCCTTATTCTGAAAGACCGGGCGTGGATCAGGTGATTCAGGGTATGAGTGGTCTGATGTCCATTACCGGTGAGCCTGAACACGGTCCTATGCGTGTGGGTATCGCCATCAGCGACACCTCTGCCGGCATGTTCCTGGGGCAGGGAATTCTGATGGCGCTCCTGCATCGTGAGAAAACAGGTGAGGGTCAGTGGATTCATACCTCTCTGCTTGAATCCATGCTGTGCAAGCTGGATTTCCAGGGTGCCCGCTATACCATGAGCGGAGAGGTGCCCGGGCAGGAAGGCAACCATCATCCCACCAATTCGCCCATGGGTGTGTTTCATACCAGTGACGGCATGGTTAACCTCGCGGCGAGTACCGGAAAGATGTTTCAGGCCTTTACCAGAGCCATTGGCAGGCCAGAGCTGGCTGGTGATCCGAGATTCGCTCGAGCGAAGGATCGCGTTGCCAATCGGGAAATTCTCTGGTCGCTGCTGAACGACATCACCAGCAACATGATGACCAGTGAACTGGTGAGTCTGGCCAACGAAGCCGGTTGTCCCTGCGGACCTGTTTACAACGTCGGTGAAGCGTTCGAGGACGAACACGTCAGGCATCTCAACATGACGCGACGGGCGCATCATGAGGAAATCGGCGATCTCGATCTGCTCAGATCTCCCATCAATATGTCTGCCTTCAATCCTGGCGATGCTTTTCAGCGCCCCGGTCCTGCGCTTGGTGAACACACGGATGAGATTCTGGCTGAATTTGGATTTACCGAAGAAGACGTCGAGCGTTTGAAAGATAAGGGAGCGATCTAGTGCAACTCAACACGACAAAGATGCAGGCGGAAGTCGACAATGGTATCGGCTGGGTGACATTTAACAATCCAGCGCGGCGCAATGCCATTTCTCTCGAAATGTGGAGGGTCTGGCTGTGATTCTTGAGGCTTTCCAGGCGGATGACGAGGTGCGTGTTGTTCTTCTGCAAGGTGCGGGAGACAAGGCTTTTGTATCCGGTGCCGATATCTCTGAGTTCGATACAAAGCGCGGCAGTGCGCAACAGAAAGCGTCCTATGCGAAGGTTGCCGCAGCAGCGAATCGCTGGCTGGTGAAACTGGACAAGCCGCTGCTCGCCATGATCCAGGGTTACTGTATCGGTGGTGGTCTCGCTACTGCACTCAGCGCCGATGTTCGTTTCGCAACGCCGGATTCCACCTTTGGTATACCCGCGGCAAAACTGGGGCTGGGTTATGAATACGAAGGTCTGAAAAGGCTCACCGGACTTGTGGGGCCCAGCCGGGCTAAAGATATTATGTTCTCGGCACGCTTCATGGACGCAGAGGAGGCTCTGGGAATGGGGCTGATCAACAGAATCTGCGACAAGGACCTGATTCGACAGGAGATCTCAGACTATGCCCAGCTTATTGCGGGGAACGCGCCGCTCACGATAAAAGCCGCGAAGGCTGCCATTAACGAGGTCATGAAGGACCCGGATCGTCGAGACCTGGATGCTATAGACACCATGATCAACGATTGCTTTGATTCTGCCGATTACCGGGAAGGTCGCGTTGCTTTCAAGGAAAAGCGCAAGCCTGTTTTCAAAGGTGTTTAGCGCTCTGACAGGGCGGACGCCTGGGCTCTTTTCAATGGTTTCAGTATATAGTCCATCACCGTTTTTTCTCCGGTCATGATGTCTACCGTGGCGACCATCCCGGGGATGATAGGTAATGGATTGTCGTCGCCACCGAGATGATTTTTCTTTGTTCTGACCTGTATCTTGAAGTAGTGATCGCCACGTTCGTCGGTGATGGTATCGGCGCTGATTAATTCCAAAACGGATTCAAGACCACCATAGATGGAGAAGTCATACGCGGTCAGCTTCACAGTTGCCTTCTGGCCGGGGTGAATAAACGCGATGTCCGCGGGACGAATGCGTGCTTCAATCAGCAGTGTGTCATTGGCAGGTACTATCTCGATCAGATCCATGCCAGGCTGAATGACTGCCCCGACAGTGTTTACCAATACCTGATTCACTGTGCCATCTACCGGAGATTTTACGGTTGTTCTGTTTACCCTGTCCTCCAGTGCAACATTCGAGATGTTCAGTCTGCCGAGTTCCCGTTTCGCTTCATTCAGTTCAGCCTGCGCTGCGCTGGCGAACTGCTGTCGTTTTTCTGCAATCTTCTGGCTGGCTTCTTCAACCGCAGCCTCAGAGCCTGGTATCGCGAGTCGTGTTTCCTCGAGTTGGCCCAGAGACTCATTGACAGCAGCTTGCAGGCGCAGCAGTTCCACCTGTGACACGGCGCCTTTTTCAACCAGCGGTGCGGTCATCTCCAGCTCCTGCTGTGCCAGTGAAGCGTTTCTGGAAAGCTTGCGTTCCGATGCCCTGAGTTCCGCCAATCCCTGCTCGAACTGTGTTCTCTGTTGCTTGAGGATGTCGAGAGAGGATTCCAGTTCATCCTGTCTCGATTGGTAGAGCCGTCTTTCGTCTTCCAGAATGTCAGCGTGATCACTGTTAAGTTCAGGGACGGTCGAAAATGGCCGTCCGTCAATTTCTGCTTCCAGTCGAGCGATACGGGCGATCAACGCACTGCTGGTAAGTTTTCCTTCGCGGAATGATGATGCAAATCGCGTATCGTCCAGAATGAGCAGGGTCTGACCTGCCTTGACTGTCTCCCCGGCTCGTACATTGACACTGGCGAGAATGCCTCCTTCAAAGTTTTGAACAACCTGTACCTGGCTGGAAGGAATGACCCGGCCCTCGGCGTGTGCGACTTCATCCAGTGTGGCAAAGTTTGCCCAGATGATGGCTATCAGGACAAATGCGGCGCCGGCCCAGAGAATGAAATGGCTTGCCAGGGGCAGGGATTCCACTTCTGCTGCATAGGTGTCCGGCATGAATTCAATATCGGCGCGAAAGTCGCTCATGAGTTCGTCCCTGCCAGTGCTTTCAGTACTTCGTCTCGCGGGCCATCGGCAACCAGCTTGCCTTCGTTCAGCACAATAATGCGATCCACCAGGGTCAGCATGGATGCCTTGTGTGTGACCAGCAGCAGTGTTCTGCCTTCAAGATAAGGCGCGAACTGTTGATTGAAGAGCGTCTCGGAGGTGTTGTCCATGGATGCCGTTGGTTCATCCAGCAGTAGTACCGGGGCCTGATTGATTACCGCACGCGCTATGGCTACCCCCTGTCTCTGCCCGCCGGAAAGCTGCGATCCACGCTCGCCGACGTTGAGGTCAAATCCTTCCGGATGCGTATTGAGAAAGTCCAGGATGCCACCCATTCTTGCCGCGTCAAGAATAGCGTCGTCACCGGCCAGAGGGGTCCCAAGTACAAGGTTTTCCCGCACGCTGCCGTTAAACAGCGAGATTTCCTGGGGAACGTAGCTGATGTTCCGACGAAGGTCGCTGGGGTCGATCTGTTTGATATCTGTGCCGCCGATCAGAATGGCACCGCTGGTTGGTTGATAATAGTGCATGACCAGTTTTTGCAGGGTGGTTTTACCTGAACCGGTGCGGCCGATGATGGCCACGCGTTCCCCCTCCCTGATGCTGAAAGAGATATTGGAGAGTGCTGGTATCTGCTGATCTCTGTAACCGAAAGTGACTTCCCGAAACTCAATATTGCTGCTGATATCGGGTCGATGCAGGAAGTTCTTGCCTGTCGGTCTCTCAACGGGGAGTGACATAATCCGGTTGATTGCACCGTAAGCTGCCATCGAGTGGTGATAACGCGTTAAAACGCCGGCAACCTGGCCCATGGGCGCGAGGCATCTGCCTGTGAGTATTGTGCAGGCGATCAGTCCACCGACGCTCAGAGAGCCTTCAACGATGGCATAAACTCCTAGCACAACGACCGCGATGGTCGCGGTCTGCTGAATGAGTTGTGCAATATTGATGATGCTCAGGGACAGGAATCTGGATCGGAGCCCCAGTTTGGCCAGGCGAGCGTTGAACGTTTCCCATCGCTTCTGCATAACGCCTTCAGCCCGGGTACCTTTGACCGTATCCAGCGCAGCCAGCACTTCAATCAGCATGGCGTGTTTCGCAGCCCCCTCTCTAAAAGACTCGCTGATTGCCTCATGAAGTGGCCGTTGCAGGGCGAAACCTGCCAGCAGTATCAGTGGTATCGCAACTAAAGGTACCAGAACTAGTACGCCGCCCAGAAAATAAATGAGCAGGACAAACAGAATAACAAAGGGGAGGTCGATCAGTGCGATCAGCGTTGTTGATGTAAAAAACTCTCGAAAGCTGTCGAATTCCTGCAGGTTGTTTGCGAAAGAACCGACGCTGGCCGGGCGCTCTTCCATTCGAATATCCATGACTCTGCCGAATGTCCGCGAAGATAAAAGAATGTCAGTTCGCTTGCTTGCAGCATCGATGAAGTATCCGCGTAGTGACTTCATGATGATATCGAACACGAAAACGATCGCGACACCGGATGCAAGCACCCAGAGTGTTTCTATTGCGTGGTTGGGAACCACACGGTCGTACACGTTCATGATGAACAGTGGCGTAACCAGGGCGAACAGATTAATTAGCAGTGAGGCAACCAGGACTTCAAGGTAAAGCTTTCTCGATTTTCTGATGGTGTCCCAGAACCAGCTGCTGGATTCCGCATTCTGGTTGCTGTCGGGTTTAATCAGGAAGCAATACCCGCTGTAACGGGATTCAAGGGTTTCCAGGGTGACCTGATGTGTTTTTTCGTTTTCATCGAAGAATATGACGGTCGCATTTGTTTCATCACGTGAAACGAGAATGCAGGCCCGGTCTTCTTTGAGTTGCAGGACGACGGGCAAGACAAGGTCTGTAATATCCCGGATCTCCCTGTTTACGTGACTGGCATTAAAGCCTGCCGCCCGCGCAGCTCTGACGAATAAGGAGGGTGTCAGTCTGCCATCTTCCAACGGTAAACCGGCGGTCAGACTTTCTGCGCTGTTAGGACGATGGTGCAGTCGCGTTACAGCAACCAGAGCCTCCAGAAGAGGATCGCGGGCGTTGTTGTCTTTGAATGCAGTCATCTGCGGCAAATTATATCATTCGGAGTTCTGGGGTAGATGTAATTGGTTCGTTTATAATCCGCTGATGTATATCTCAATATTCCTCATTGTTGTTCTGGCGTTCTCTACGCCCGTGCTTGCTGCAGACACTGCTGCCGACATAACTGAGACCGAAGCAGCCAGGCAGGGTGTCTTTTCTACAGCACAACAGGCAGCAGCGGAAGGTCGTTACGACGACGTGATCTCATTGCTTTCAGATGCGATAGGCAGCGACACCCTTGAAAGCCAGGAATTGGCGATAGCTTATAGCAACCGCGGTATTGCCTATAGCCTGCTGAAGCGTTTCGGGCTTGCGGTACAGGATTTGAATGCAGCGATTCGTCTGAATCCTGAGCATCCATTGACTCTGAATCATCTGGGTATCCTGGCAGAACACGTGGAGCTTGATTTTGCAGAGGCCGCAAGGTGGTACCAGAAGGCCGCGGATCTCGGTTACCCCGCCAGCCAGGTTAATCTGGCAAATCTCTACCGTGATGGTCGTGGTGTTGAACAGAATAATGCCATCGCCGCAGAGTACCTGGTACTGGCCGTGGAACAGGACTATGACGTGGCTCTGGTAGCCCTGGGTGAGATGTATATGGACGGCGCGGGCGTGGCGAGAAATGAGCGTAAAGGGCTAGAGCTGCTCACGGAAGGGGTCAAACGAGGTGTCGTGACCGGCAATTATTATCTCGGACGAGCCTATGAGCGTGGCATGGGCGTATCCAGAGATTACGGTCGGGCACTTGATCATTACCGGGAAGCTGCGATGCAGGGTCATGCGCCCTCTCAAGGGGCCTTAGGGTATCTCTATCGTAAAGGCCACGGTGTGCAGAAAGACTTTATCGAAGCTGCGAAATGGTACAGCCTGGCGTCAGAGCAGGGTGATGCTACCGCGGCCAATCGTCTGGCCTGGCTGCTCGCGACCTGTCCGGTTGACGACGTCTGTGATGGTGATGTTGCCCTCGAGTATGCGGGGCTTGCCGTGAAAACGGATCGATCTGCTTCTAATCTGGATACACTGGCGGCGGCCTATGCCCGGGTCGGAGAGTTTGATCGAGCGCTTCGTGTGATTCAGGAAATTCTGGGTTTTGAGAACCTGAGTGAATCGGCTCGTCGTAAGTATCAGCGGCGCGTGGAGCGATACGAGAACGGCATCCCGTTTCAGATTTGATTGATGCTGCTCGGATTCTTTGAACACCTCAGAAAGTATCGAGTGCCCGTGTCGATACGGGAGCTTCTTGATCTCCTGGCGATCTTCAGAAAGCGTTTGATCTTTGCTGATCAGGATGATTTCTATTTCTTAAGTCGTATGGTGCTCGTCAAGGACGAGAAATTCTACTATCGTTTTGATCAGGCATTTGCTTCTTACTTTTCAGCGCTCGATAGCTGGGAAGACATCTTTGGTGAGGAAGAAACCCTGCTCCGGCAGGAGCTGCTGCGGCAGGTTCGTGAGCCCGGTAATCGTGAGGTTGCACAAGCCCTGGAAGACTACACCCGTCGTATCTCTGAGCTGAGGGAGCTTCGAGATAGGGATGATGAGGCTGGTGAGGCAGGTGAGTATTCTGATTCCGGCGAAGCTGGTGATTCCGGTGAGTCCGGAGATCACGGTGAAGGCAATCATGGGGAGGGTCAGGAAGGCGATGGCGGTGAGGAAGGTGAACAAGGTGAGCAGGGAGAGGGCGAAGAAGGAAAAGACGGTGAAGGTAACGACGGGGAGAAGGGGCAGGGGCTGAGTGAGGATGCAGAAGAAGGTGAGCGTCTAGAGCAAACTGAGACGCCCCGCTTGAAGGCTACGAAAGTCTGGCTCAATCGTGAGTTCGCTGACTATGACCCGGACGTAGAGTTGGGGACCCGCAACCTGAAGATGTCACTTCGCCGCCTGCGTCGCTGGGCGAGGGAGTCTGCTGAACTCGAACTGGACCTGCCGGATACCATCCGTTCCACTGCAGCCAACGGTGGCTTGCTCGACATCAAGGAGGTGCCGGAGAGGCACAACGCCGTTAAGGTGCTGATGCTGCTGGATGTGGGTGGCTCGATGGATTATCACGTGGAACAGTGCGCGCAGCTGTTTTCTGCGGCGAAAAGCGAGTTCAAGTATCTTGAGAACTTTTACTTTCACAACTTCGTTTATGAGTCTGTCTGGCAGGATAACGAGAGACGCAGCGAAGACCGATTATCAACCTGGCATCTGATTCAGCGGTTTCCTCGGGACTACAAGGTCATCTTCGTCGGTGATGCTCGTATGGGGCGTCACGAAGTTGCTGAACGTGGCGGTAGTGTTGAGCACTTCAACGCTGAACCGGGTGAAGTCTGGATGCGCCGAATTCAGGATGAGTTTCGGCATGTCGTCTGGCTGAATCCGGTTCAGGAAGACAGCTGGCGGGATTCTCAATCTATCCAGATGATTCATCGCATGCTGGATGGGCATATGTATTTTCTCAGTGACACTGGTCTTGCCAGTGCCATGAGGTACCTGATGCGTTAATGCGGAAGGCTAGTCGGGCAAGCCCAGCACGCGTTTGGCGATGATGTTCAATTGAACTTCGCTGGTTCCGCCTTCAATAGAGTTTGCCTTGGAACGAAGCCACTCCCGTGTGGTATTAAGTTCACGGTCAGCGAATCCCTCGCCCTCCCAGCCAAGGCTTTGTGAACCCATAGCAGACAGAAGTATCTCGAATCGACTCTTATTCTGTTCAGTGCCATAGTACTTGAACATCGATGACGCAGGAGAGGGGGCAGATGTTGTTCTCGCCTCGTCTGCAGATCGGCGCAGCGTCAGCGCAAAAGCTCTGCCGTTCATCTGGTGCTGGACAATGTCAGAGCGTAGTGCGGCATCAGCGATTTTTCCATCGATCTCGCCCACACAATTTTTCGCCTGGTTTTCCATGGTGTTCGCGGGGTTCTTGGTTTTGCCGCGTGTCCCCATACCTGCGACCATGTTACGTTCGTGCTGCAGCAGTTTCTTGGCGATGGTCCAGCCGTCGTTTTCCTTGCCAACCAGATTCGCTCTTGGAACTCTGACCTCATCAAAGAAGGTTTCGCAAAACGGTGAGGAGCCAGAGATCAGTTTGATGGGTTTCGTGGTGACACCAGGTGATGTCATGTCGAACAAAACAAAGCTGATGCCTTCATGTTTCGGAGCTTCCGGATCAGTTCGCACCAGGCAGAATATCCAGTCGGCATGGTCTGCGTATGACGTCCATACCTTTTGACCGTTGATGACATAGTCATCTCCGTCGACGACTGCCCGCGTCTGCAGGCTTGCCAGATCGGAGCCGGAGCCAGGCTCGCTGTACCCCTGACACCATCTTATTTCCCCTCTGACGATTTTAGGAAGGTGCTCCAGTTTCTGTGCTTCGTTTCCGTACTCGAGAAGCACAGGACCAAGCATGCTGATGCCAAACGAAACCAGTGCGGGCCTGGCATTGATTCGAGCCAGTTCACTTTGCAGAACCATGTTCTCTTCATGGGAAAGACCACCGCCACCATACTCTTTGGGCCATGTAGGGCAGGTCCAGCCTCTGCCGCCCAGAGCGTTCAACCACTGTTCCGCGTCCTCGCTCGGGAACTCTGCATTACGCCCACCCCAGACGGTTTCTTCCTCTGAGCCGGTGGTGCGCATGCTGTCAGGGCAGTTCTTATCCAGCCAATCCCTGACTTCCTCGCGAAATGCTTCCGTGTTTGCTGACATCAAGGTCTACTCCTCTTTCACAATTCTTACCGGGTTTCCTTTCAGATACCCTTCAATATTCTCCCGTGTCTGCTCGATCAGACGTCTTCGTGATTCTATCGCACCCCAGGCGTTGTGAGGGCTGACAATCAGGTTTGGCAGTGTTTGCCGCAGGAGGGGTTCGTCCGGTAATGGTGGTTCCCTGTCCAGAACATCGATTGCCGCACCGGCAATGGTTTTTGTCTGCAGTGCAGAAATCAGATCATGGGAGTGAACCAGACCGCCGCGTGCCGTGTTGATCAGAAAGGCGGAAGGCTTCATCAAAGCCAGCGTGTCGCGGTTGATCATGTGAGCATTGTTATCGGTCAAAGGGCAATGCAGGCTGACATAGTCAGAAGAACCCAGCAAATCTTCGAAAGACAGACGACCATCAAAAGGCGTCTGCCCCTGCCGTGTTCCGATGGCGATGGACATGCCCAGGCCCTGTGCTGCTGCTGCGACTGCCTGCCCCAATTCACCATAGCCAATAATGCCGAGTTGCTTGCCGGAGACTTCCTGAATCGGATGATCCAATAGACAGAACACATCGGAGTTCTGCCATTTACCCTTCTGAACGTCCTGCTGATACTGATGCAGGTTTGTCGACAATGTCAGGATTAATGTCAGCGTGTGTTGAACGACAGAGGGGGTGCCATAACCCCTGGCGTTGCTTACCGTGATGCCTCGTTCGGCCATGGCAGGCAGGTCGATATTGTTGGTTCCTGTGGCGATGACACTGACAAACCTGAGCTGTTTTGCACCGCTCAGGTTTGATTGATCGAGCCGGATCTTGTTGCTGAGCACGATGTCGGCATCGGCGATTCGCTCGGCGACATCCTCGGGGCGAGTGAATGAATGCACTCGCCATTCATCCAGCAGGCTGGTCACAGGTGTCAGGTCAACGTCATGACCAAGACTGTCGGCATCAAGTATTACGCCGAGCATTCAGATGTGATCCATTTGTGTCTCGCCAGGTTTCTAACCGGGCGTTGCCTGGTCCCATTCGGCGATTCGATCTGCCTGTGACTCAAGCAGCGCATCAACATCTCCACTGATGGTGACGGAGACAATGGTGTCACCCTGGGCGATGCTGTTGACTATGTCCTGGTCTGCCTGGGAGTCTACCTGGCCGAAAACACTGTGCGCGCCATCAAGATGTGGTGTGGGCACGTGGGTAATGAAGAACTGGCTGCCATTGGTTCCAGGACCGGCGTTAGCCATGGACAGTTTGCCCGGCGCATCATGACGCAGGCTGCTGTCGAATTCGTCCTCGAACCGATAGCCAGGGCCGCCGGTACCAGTGCCCAGCGGGCAGCCACCCTGGATCATAAAATTGCCGATAACTCTGTGAAAATTGAGTCCGTCATAGAAATTCTTGTTTGCAAGATTGACGAAGCTCGCAACGGTAACCGGGGTTTGCTCCGGGAAGAGAGTCAGGTTGATCGTGCCTTTGCTTGTTTCAATAGCCGCTGTGATATTCAAAGTATTCTTTCCTGGTTAACGAATGTCGAAGTAGGTGACTTTGTTTCGTGCTGATTAACGTTTATCAATGTCGATGTAGTCGCGTTTGTGCTCACCAAGATAAAGCTGGCGAGGTCGGGCAATCTTGAATGGTTCGCTGACCATTTCTGTCCAGTGGGTTACCCAGCCGGGCATCCTGCCGAGGGTGAACAGTACGGTAAACATGGGGATCGGAATACCCATGGCTTTGAGCGTAATGCCGGAATAGAAATCGATATTTGGATAGAGTTTTCTATCAATAAAGTAGTCCTGTTCCCGTGCGATCTTCTCAAGGCTCTGCGCCACCTCCAGAAGGGGGTCATTGGATGCGCCCTGTTCTTCCAGAACCGCGTGTGCACTGCTCTGCATGACTGTCGCGCGAGGGTCAAAGTTTTTGTAAACACGGTGCCCGAATCCCATCAGTTTAAAGGGGTCGTCCTTGTCTTTGGCCTTCCCGACGTACTCCTCGATTTTTGAGGCATCGCCGATCTCGAGCAGCATATCGAGAACCGCCTCGTTCGCACCACCGTGGGATGGTCCCCAGAGTGCAGCGGTTCCAGCGGCAATCGCTGCAAATGGGTTGCACTCAGTAGAGCCCGCCATGCGAACTGTTGAGGTGGATGCATTCTGTTCGTGATCTGCATGCAGAATGAAGATCTTGTCCAGCGCCTTTGACAGGGTGGGGCTGATGTTCGGTGCTTCGCCTTTTTTGCCGAAGCACATGTGCAGGAAGTTCTCTGCGTAGTTCAGCGTTGGGTCCGGGTCGATGAAATCTTCCCCGATGCTCTTTTTATAAGCCATGGCCGAGATGGTTGGAATCTTGGCGATGAGCTGCAGGGCAGCTTCTTTTCGGTATGCCGGATCGTTGATATCAAGCTGGTCATGAAATAGTGAGGCGAGTCCTGCGATCGCAGCACAGACCATAGACATCGGGTGAGAGTTCGCGGTGAATCCGTCAAAGATGTGTTTAAAGTGGTCATCCAGCGGCATACGTTCGTTGATATCGCTGATGAACTCATCAAGCTCAGCTTTGCCAGGCAGTTCACCATTGAGCAGCAGGTAACAGACTTCCATATGGCTGGAGTTCTCTGCAAGCTGATCAATCGGGTAGCCTCGGTAGAGCAGGATGCCGTTGTCGCCGTCGATATAGGTGACTTTTGAATCGCAGCTGGCCGTGGAGAGGAATCCGGGATCGAAGGTAAACATGCCTTCCTTGATCAGTCCCCGAACATCAATGACGTTTAGACCTTCCGCGGCCTCCAGCACCGGCAGTTCTACCGATTTGCCATCAATGACGATTTCTACTTTTTGTGCCATTTGTTTCCGCTCCAGAATTGTCTGTCGTTCTATTTTTGCGTGCATTCTTATGACGCAATTGAGGTCGCTAATGATTGTCTGATTCACAGCACCGCATGATTAGTTCTTCTAATGGGCTGATAACGCGCCCTGATCTATCTACAGGTAAGTATTTTGAAACCGCGCGGCAGCGAATAAAAACAAAACGCCATGGGCTTGTAAAGCCTTATACACCTTGTAAAAAGCGGAGCTCAGCTGTCCTCAGGGTTTGTTTTTCGGGGGTAAACTCACTATCATTACGCCGCTTCAACGGATTCACGGGATGAAGGAAGAAGGGTCCCGTAAATAATTCCCAATTATCAATTGAGTAAATACCAGTGAAAGATAATTCTCGTCCAATCAATGTCGGTATCGGCGACTTGATGGCCTTTGCATGGCCCATTACGGCGATCGCCTCGATCACTCATCGTGTTGCCGGCGTCGTACTTTTCATAGGCATCGGCTTTGGCCTGTTTGCCCTGGATGTCTCCTTGACTGATGAAGCTGGCTTCAACGGTTTGAAGGAAATGATCGTATCTCCTCTTGGCAAGTTTATTACATGGGGTCTGTTGTCCGCGTTGTCTTACCATTTTGTGGCCGGGATCAAGCATCTCGTCATGGATACGGGCGTCGGTGAGACGCTTGAGGGTGGCATCTTCGCGGCAAGAGTCACAATTTTCTTTTCAGCGATCCTGATTGCGTTAGCCGCAATCTGGGTGATTTAGGAGGACGCATGGTTACTCAAGTGACAAGCATGAGCCGCAGTGGCGTATCCGACTGGCTGGTACAGCGTGTCAGTGCCATAGTGCTGGCGGCCTATACACTCTGTATCCTCGGGTATGTCCTGATCAATCCGGACCTGACTTATGCCCAATGGTCGGCTTTCTTTCAGAGCACGGGCATGCAGGTCTTTACGATGCTGGCGCTTGTCAGCACCTGTGCTCACGCCTGGATTGGCATGTGGACGGTCGGAAGCGATTACCTCAGGGAGCACACCCTGGGTGCAAAGGCGACGTCATTACGTTTTATCTACCAGATCGGCTGCATCCTCGTGATCATTGCCTACCTGATCTGGGGCATCAATATTCTCTGGGGTAATTAAGAATGAGTGATCTACCTGTACTCGAATTTGACGCCGTTATCGTCGGTGGTGGCGGGTCTGGCATGCGTGCCGGCCTTCAACTGGCGGAATCCGGCAGTCGGACCGCGGTGTTGTCCAAGGTTTTTCCGACTCGCTCGCACACGGTGTCTGCTCAGGGCGGTATTACCTGTGCGATCGCCAGCGAAGATCCGAATGATGACTGGCGCTGGCATATGTTCGATACCGTTAAGGGTTCGGACTATATCGGTGATCAGGATGCTATTGAATACATGTGCAGCGTCGGTCCCCAGGCTGTGTTCGAGCTCGAACACATGGGTTTGCCATTCTCACGTAAAGAAAATGGCCGAATTTACCAGCGACCCTTTGGCGGTCAGTCCAAGGATTATGGTAAAGGTGGTCAGGCAGCCCGAACCTGTGCGGCAGCGGACAGAACAGGGCATGCGCTGCTGCATGCGCTCTATCAGGGCAATCTGGCGGCGGGCACGGTTTTCTTCAGTGAGTGGTTCGCGGTTGATCTGGTTAAAAACGCGAATGGTGCAGTTGTTGGATGTACTGCTATCAACATGGAAACCGGCGAACTTCACTACATCAAATCCAAAGCCACGGTTCTTGCGACTGGCGGTGCGGGTCGCATCTATCAGTCTACGACAAACGCCCTGATGAATACTGGTGACGGCACGGGTATGGCGTTACGAGCAGGCTACGTGGTTCAGGACATGGAAATGTGGCAGTTTCACCCAACCGGAATTGCCGGCGCGGGCGTGCTGGTGACCGAAGGTTGCCGGGGTGAAGGTGGCTATCTCATTAACAAAGATGGCGAACGTTTCATGGAGCGTTACGCTCCGAATGCCAAGGACCTTGCTGGACGCGATGTCGTCGCACGGTCCATGGTTCTGGAGATTCTGGAAGGGCGAGGTGCCGGCGAGAACGGTGACCATGTGCTGTTGAAACTCGATCACCTGGGTGAAGAAGTTCTGCATTCCAGGCTGCCAGGTATTACGGAACTCTCGAAAACGTTTGCTCACGTGGATCCCGTGAAAGAGCCGATTCCTGTGGTTCCTACCTGTCATTACATGATGGGTGGTCAACCAACCAATATTCACGGACAGGCAATTATGGTTGGCCCTGATGGCTCGGACCAGATTATCGATGGACTTTATGCCGTGGGCGAGGCCGCCAATGTATCTGTGCATGGTGCCAACAGGCTGGGTGGTAACTCTCTGCTTGACCTGGTGGTATTCGGCCGCTCCGCAGGACTGCATATTACTGACGCTCTGAACGAAGGCATGGACTCGGGAGAAGCGTCCGAGTCCGACTTTGAGGCTGCGACCGCCAGACTCAATCGCTGGGATAACTCCAACGACACTGGTGAGTCACCTGCAGCCCTCAAGAGGGAACTCCAGGAGTGTATGCAATTGAACTTCGGCGTGTTCCGTAAGGAAAGTCCCATGCAGGAAGGTATCAAGAAGCTGCAGGAACTGCGAGAAAGAATTGAGCGCGCGTCGCTCAATGACAAGTCCATGCCGTTCAACACAGCGCGTCTGGAAGCACTAGAGCTGGATAACCTGCTCGAGATTGCCGAAGCGACTGCGATCAGTGCGGAACAACGCAAGGAAAGTCGCGGTGCACACGCACGGGATGACTTCCAGGTTCGAGATGATGAGAACTGGTTGTGCCACTCCATCTACGATCCGAAGAGTAAGACTCTGAGTAAGCGGGCGGTGAACTTTGAACCCAAGACCGTCCCCACGTTTGAACCGAAAGAAAGAACCTATTAGGAATAGCCATGCAGGTAAGCGTATATCGTTACAATCCGGACACAGACAAAGCCCCCTATATCCAGGATTTCGACCTGGAGATTCCCGGTGGTCGCGACCTTATGGTGCTGGACGTCCTGGAATTGTTGAAAGAACAGGACCCGTCAGTCACCTATCGCCGCTCTTGCCGTGAAGGCGTCTGTGGTTCCGATGGTGTCAACATGAACGGCAAGAACGGCCTCGCGTGTATCACGCCACTGTCCGAAGTGGTGCGGGGTAACAAACTGGTTGTTAAACCACTACCCGGCTTGCCGGTGATCCGCGATCTGGTCGTGGATATGGAGCAGTTCTACGACAACTACAAGAAGATCAAGCCCTATCTGGTCAACGAGGAACAACCACCTTCCATGGAACGGTTGCAGTCTCCAGAGGACCGGGAAAAGCTGGATGGTCTGTATGAGTGCATTCTGTGTGCCTGTTGCTCCACCAGTTGCCCGTCTTTCTGGTGGAATCCTGATAAATTTATCGGTCCAGCAGGTCTGTTGCAGGCATACCGGTTTATCGCTGACAGCCGCGATACGGCAACTGAAGAACGTCTTTCTGATCTAGAAGACCCGTTCAGCGTATTTCGCTGCCGTGGCATCATGAACTGTGTGTCTGTGTGTCCGAAGGGTTTGAATCCGACGAAAGCGATTGGGCATATTCGAAACATGCTCCTTGAGAGAGCCGTTTAGCCAACTTCGTTCGCGGGTTGCTGTTACGGCCCGCGTATTGCCTGTACAATTTGCCTTCCCTGTAGTTCGTGCCTGGGTGGGACGTCGCAATGGAAGAAAGTATCATGGAGCGCATGTGGCGATCTGGCCACATCTCGGCTGGCAATGCCAGTTACGTGGAGGAGCTCTACGAAAAATATCTTGAAGACCCTTCTGAAGTGCCAGACCAGTGGCGCAGTTACTTCGAGACACTTCCCCTGGTGGAAGGAAAGGCAGCCCAGGACATCTCTCACTCGACGGTCCGTGACCATTTCCTTCTGCTGTCAAAAAACCAGGCTCGTGTTGTCCCGGTTTCCGCAAGCAGCATTAACTCCGAACATGAACGAAAGCAGTTTGCTGTCAGTGAACTGATCAACGGCTACCGTCGTCGCGGACATCTCAAAGCAAACCTTGATCCCCTGGGCCTGCAGCAATCCCTTGAAGTGCCCCGGCTGGATCTGGAGTACCACAAGCTCTCTGCTGCGGATCTGGATACGAGCTTCCAGACTGGAGATCTCTTTTTTGGCCAGAACGAGGCCCCTCTCAAAGACATCATTGACGTACTTGAGAGCACCTACTGCGGTTCCGTCGGTGCTGAGTACATGCACATCTCGGATGAAGCGGAACAGATGTGGGTGCAGCAGCGACTTGAAAGCGCCCGATCAAGACCCTCTTTCAGTAATGGCGTAAAACGAAGAATTCTGGATCGCCTCGTAGCGGCTGAAGGTCTGGAAAAATACCTGGGTACCAAGTATCCGGGCACAAAGCGCTTTGGACTTGAAGGCGGTGAATCCTTCATTCCCTGCCTCGGTGAATTGATTCACCGGGCCGGTTCGGCGGGTGTGAAAGAGGCCGTCATAGGAATGGCGCACCGTGGTCGGATCAATGTACTGGTGAATCTGCTTGGTAAGGATCCGGCAGAGCTGTTTGACGAATTCGAAGGACGTTATGAGCCTGGCTTTGGTTCCGGTGACGTGAAGTATCACCAGGGTTACTCTTCAAATCTGATGACCCCGGGCGGCGAGATGCACCTGGCACTCGGTTTTAACCCGTCACACCTGGAGATTGCCGCGCCGGTCATCGAGGGTTCCGTGCGTGCGCGTATGGATCGGCGTCGGGATGCTGCAGGAGACATGGTGCTCGCGATCAACGTTCATGGTGACGCGGCTTTTGCCGGGCAGGGCGTGGTCATGGAAACGTTCCAGATGTCCCAGACCCGAGGTTTTTACACCGGGGGCACGATTCATGTCGTCATCAACAACCAGATCGGCTATACCATCAGCGATCAGGCAGATGCCCGATCGACTCATTACTGCACTGAAGTCGCCAAAATGGTTCAGGCACCGATATTCCATGTAAACGGAGACGACCCGGAGGCCGTGGTATTCGTATCGCAGCTTGCGCTCGATTACCGGATGGAATTCAAGAAGGATGTGGTCATAGATATCGTCTGTTATCGCCGCCGTGGTCACAATGAAGGCGATGAGCCTGCGATTACTCAACCCTTGATGTATGAAAAGATTCGTAAACATCCAACTACTCAGGAAATCCACGCGAGGAAAATCATTGCCGAGGGCGCGATCGATGAGGCGGAATATCATGCGCGCATAGAAGCGTATCGTGACTCCCTGGATGAGGGCCGTGCGGTTGCCTGGGATTACCTGACCGAACCCGACATCTCGATGCATGTTGATTGGCGCCCGTATCTGGGCCATCAGTGGGATATGCCGTCGGATACAACCTGTGATCTCAAGCGGTTTCAGGAAATCAGCCATGAATTGCATGAGGTACCTGAAGGTTTTGTCCTGCAGAAGCAGGTGTCCAAAATCTGGGAAGACCGTCGAAAGATGGGTGCAGGGGCCATGGCCATAAACTGGGGTTATGGCGAGGTGATGGCCTATGCCACCCTTTTGGATGAGGGTTACAGTATTCGCCTCACGGGTCAGGATGTGGGGCGAGGTACCTTCTCACACCGTCATGCCGTGATTCATGACCAGAAAGAGGGTCAGCGACTTATTCCTCTGCTGAACCTGCAGAAAGAGGAGAACCGCTTCTTCATTTACGATTCGTTTCTGTCTGAAGAAGCCGTGCTTGCCTTTGAATATGGGTACTCCGGCACGAGCCCTAATACCCTGGTGATCTGGGAAGCGCAGTTCGGCGATTTTGCAAACGGCGCACAGGTGGTGATCGATCAGTTCATTACCTCTGGAGAACATAAGTGGGCCAGACTTTCAGGTCTTACCATGTTGCTGCCACATGGCTACGAGGGAGCAGGTCCGGAGCACAGTTCCGCGCGTCTTGAGCGCTATCTGCAGTTATCGGCGGAGCACAATGTGCAGGTGTGTGTGCCTACGACGCCTGCGCAGATTTATCATCTGCTGCGACGACAGGCGATCAGACCATTGCGCAAACCGCTCATCGTGATGACGCCCAAGAGTCTGCTGCGTCACAAGGAAGCCATTTCCTCACTTGAGGATCTTGCCGAGGGTGCTTTCCAGACGGTCATCAGTGATGCCCATATCGAAGACCCGAGCGCTGTTGAGCGGGTGGTGCTTTGCAGCGGCAAGGTCTACTACGATCTGCATGCGAAGCGGATTGAAGAAGACATGAAACACGTCGCCATTCTGAGAATTGAACAGCTGTACCCATTTCCCGAGATTGATCTCCAGGCTGCCTTGAGAATGTATCCTAATGTCAAGTCAGCGGCCTGGTGTCAGGAAGAACCGATGAACCAGGGAGCCTGGTATTCCAGTCAGCATCATATGAGACGTGTGTTGTTCAGCGTATTTCCTGAGCCGTATCTGGGATATACAGGGCGTGATGCCTCGGCTGCCGCCGCGGCCGGATATATGTCACTTCATGTAAGGCAGCAGGAACAGCTTGTTCACGATGCTCTGCATGGCACTAACGAGAGATAATTCATGGTAGATATTAAAGCCCCGCAGTTTCCAGAGTCTATTGCCGATGGTGAGGTGGCCACCTGGCATATCGCCGTTGGAGAAACCGCCCGCCGGGATCAGGTTCTGGTGGATATCGAAACCGATAAGGTCGTGCTGGAAGTGGTTGCGCCACAAGATGGTACGCTGACGGCAATTCACAAGCAGGAAGGCGATACGGTTCTTGCTGAAGAAGTACTTGGAGAGTTCGAGCCAGGAGAAGTGTCAGCAGAGCCGGCGCCGTCGCAGGACAGTGGGTCTGTTGCGCCAGCCTCTGAACCTGATCCAGTCCCGCAGGAAAGTACATCAGAAGAAACCATCGCCAGTCCTGCTGCCAAAAAGATGGCTGATGAAAATCGTATTGATGTCACGCGGATTGCTGGCACCGGTAAAGGCGGTCGGGTGACGAAAGAAGATGTATTGAAAGCCGTTGCTGATGCGGAAGGACAGGCATCAGTCAGTGCGAAGTCTGCGCCGGTCGCTGATTTGCCCAGTGCTGCCGATGGTGACCGAATCGAGCGTCGTGTACCGATGACCCGCCTCAGGGCCAGTATTGCCAAGCGCCTGGTGGATGCCCAGCAGAACGCAGCCATGCTGACGACGTTTAACGAAATTGATATGCAGGCCATCATGGATCTGCGTGCCCGCTACAAGGATGACTTCGCCAAGATGCACGATGGCACCCGTCTGGGTTTCATGTCGTTCTTTATTCGCGCGAGTGTTGAGGCGCTGAAAAGATTCCCCGGGGTCAACGCCTCTATCGATGGCAACGATATTGTTTATCATGGTTACCAGGATATTGGCGTCGCTGTTGGTTCCCCGAGAGGACTGGTCGTGCCGGTGATCCGCGATGCGGATAGTCTGACGCTGGCTGAACTGGAAGAACAGGTGGGTGATTTTGGTAAGAAGGCCCAGGAAGGAAAGCTGTCTATTGACGAGATGACAGGTGGCACTTTCACCATCTCCAACGGCGGCGTGTTTGGTTCATTGCTGTCCACACCGATTCTGAATCCGCCACAGACAGGGATTCTGGGGATGCACAAGATCCAGGATCGCCCCATGGCAATCAATGGCGAGGTTGTCATCCGGCCAATGATGTATGTCGCGCTTTCATACGATCATCGGTTGATTGACGGACAGGAGGCAGTTCGGTTCCTGGTGACCATCAAGGACTTCCTCGAAGAACCAGCCCGAATACTGCTGGACCTTTAAGCCCCTAGCGAGCGAGAAACACTATGGCTACCTCTTATGATGTGATTGTTATTGGTGCGGGTCCGGCGGGTTACCATGCTGCGATTCGCGCTGCGCAACTCGGATTGAATACGGCGATTGTCGAGAAGTGGCTGGGCAAAGATGAGAAACCGGCATACGGAGGTACCTGCCTTAACGTCGGCTGTATTCCGTCCAAGGCCCTGCTGGAGGCATCTCACAAGTTTGTGGAAGCCCGGGATCATTTCGATGAGATCGGCATTCGAGTCGAAGGCCTGAGCGCAGATATCCCTGCCATTATGGCAAAGAAAGACCAGGTCGTGGATAACCTGACCAAGGGTGTCGCCGGATTGTTGAAAACCAATGGCGTGACATCCTATGAAGGCAGCGCAAAACTGTTGGCCGGTCGTCAGGTCAGCTTCACTGCACATGATGGCAGTACCGAAGCGTTAACAGCGGAACATATCATTATTGCGACCGGCTCTGTGCCTGTGGACATCCCACCGTGTCCTTTGACGGACGACCTGATTGTTGATTCGACAGGTGCCCTGGATTTCCAGGAGGTGCCGGAGCGCCTGGGTGTTATTGGTGCCGGGATCATCGGTCTTGAGCTGGGCAGCGTCTGGAACCGCCTGGGTTCTGAGGTCGTGCTTCTCGAGGCGCTGGATGAGTTTCTCCCTGCCGCCGACCAGCAGATTGCAAAGGAAGCGGCTAAACAGTTCAAGAAACAGGGTATGGATGTTCGCTTTGGTACAAGAGTGACAGGCACTGAAGTCGCGAATGGCAAGGTCACAGTGCAGTACACTGACGCCGACGGTGATAAGAGCGAGGAGTTTGACAGGATCATCGTGGCGGTAGGACGTCGACCCTATACGCAGGATCTGCTGGCAGCAGATTCCGGTGTCACCATGGATGAGCGTGGATTTATTTTTGTCAACGATATCTGTCTGACGGATGCTCCCGGTGTCTATGCCGTTGGCGATGTCGTACGAGGCCCGATGCTGGCACACAAGGGCATGGAAGAGGGCATTATGGTGGCCGGACGAATTGCTGGGCATAAACCTCTTGTAAACTATGACCTGGTGCCGTCAGTCGTCTACACGCATCCTGAAATAGCCTGGGTCGGTAAAGCCGAGCAAACGCTGAAGGGTGAGGGTACCGAGTATCAGGTTGGCAGTTTTCCGATGGCGGCAAGTGGCCGAGCTATGGCAAACAACGATACAACGGGTGTCATTAAAGTGATTGCCGATAAAGAAACCGACCGTATCCTTGGCGTTCATATCATTGGTGCGCACGCATCCGAGATTATCGCGGAGGCCGTCATTGCTATGGAATTCGGTGCCAGCGCTGAGGATCTGGGCCTGACAATGTTCGCTCATCCAACCTTGTCAGAAGGCTTGCATGAGGCAGCGCTGGCTGTTTCTGGTCATGCCATTCACGTCGCGAACAGAAAACGTAAAAAATAACCTTAACTTAAACCAAAAGGATCAGAGTTTATGAACCTTCATGAATACCAGGCGAAACAGCTTTTTGCTGAATATGGCCTGCCGGTATCAAACGGTATTGCGGTCGATACAGCTGACGAAGCTGTCGCCGCCGCCAAAGAGATCGGTGGAGATAAATGGGTTGTCAAAGCCCAGGTGCATGCCGGAGGTCGCGGCAAAGCTGGTGGTGTGAAACTGGTCAGTACGGAAGATGAAATTCGTGACTTCGCCAATCAGCACATCGGCACGAATCTCGTCACATTCCAGACTGATGAGAAGGGGCAGCCGGTCAGCAAGATTTTTGTTGAATCCTGTACTGATATCGATCGTGAGCTCTATCTTGGCGCGGTGATTGATCGTTCCACAAGACGTGTGACGTTTATGGCGTCTACTGAAGGTGGTGTGGAGATTGAAAAAGTCGCGGAAGAGACGCCAGAGAAAATCCTTCAGGCGACCATTGACCCAACGACCGGTGCCTGCGCTTTTCAGGCTCGCGATATCGCGTTTCAGCTGGGCCTCGAGGGCAAACAGATCAACCAGTTTGCCAATGTTTTTATGGGTCTTGCGAAACTGTTTGAAGACTGTGATCTCAGTCTGATTGAAATTAATCCTCTGGTTGTCACCTCTGACGGCGATATACATTGCCTCGACGCGAAGCTTTCCATTGATGGTAACGCGCTATACCGCCAGAAGAAGCTGGCAGAAATGCGTGACCACAGTCAGGAAGACGAGCGTGAAAACCAGGCTTCCGAGTTCAACCTCAACTATGTGGCGCTCGAGGGAAACATTGGTTGCATGGTTAATGGCGCAGGTCTGGCTATGGGTACCATGGATCTGGTGAAGCTGCACGGCGGCCAACCGGCAAACTTCCTTGATGTTGGCGGTGGCGCAACCAAGGAAGCCGTCAGTGAGGCGTTCAAGATTATCCTGTCCGATGAGGGTGTTAAGGCTGTTCTGATCAACATTTTTGGCGGTATCGTTCAGTGCAACATCATTGCTGATGGCATTATTGGCGCGGTGAAAGATGTTGGTGTTGATGTGCCGGTCGTTGTCCGTTTTGAAGGCAACAACGCGGAACTTGGTGTGAAGACGCTGGCGGACAGTGATGTGGATATTATTGCTGCCACGAGTCTCACGGACGCCGTTGAGCAGGCAGTTAAAGCAGCAGGAGGTGCAGCGTGAGCATTCTGATTAACAAAGACACCAAGGTTATCTGCCAGGGTTTCACCGGTTCACAGGGCACTCTGCATTCCGAGCAGGCAATTGCCTATGGCACCAATATGGTCGGTGGTATCACCCCGGGCAAGGGTGGCCAGGAGCATCTTGGTTTGCCCGTTTTCGACACGGTACGTCAGGCAGTGGAAGAAACCGGAGCTGATGCCTCCGTTATTTATGTGCCGGCACCTTTTGCCAAAGACGGTATTCTTGAAGCCGCCGCAGCCGGCATCAAACTCATCGTATGTATCACCGAAGGTGTGCCCACTCTCGACATGCTGGTTGCCAAGGCCAGTCTTGATGCCCAGGGTGTGCGCCTGATTGGACCAAACTGCCCGGGAGTCATTACTCCGGGTGAGTGCAAGATCGGTATCATGCCAGGAGATATTCATCTGCCGGGCAAGGTTGGCATTGTTTCACGCTCCGGTACGCTGACTTACGAGGCGGTTAAGCAGACGACTGATCTGGGTTATGGCCAGAGCAGTTGTGTCGGTATTGGTGGTGACCCCATACCCGGCAGCAACTTCATTGATATTCTTGGCATGTTCGAGGAAGACCCACAAACCGAAGCGATTGTTATGGTCGGTGAAATTGGTGGTACAGCGGAGGAAGAGGCTGCTGAATTCATCAAGAGCAATGTCACCAAACCCGTCGTGGGTTATATCGCTGGTGTGACAGCGCCTCCGGGCAAGCGCATGGGCCATGCCGGTGCGATCATTGCTGGTGGTAAAGGTACGGCAGATGAGAAGTTTGCCGCGCTGCAGTCCGCCGGCGTCACGACCGTAAAAAGTCTGGCGGAGATCGGTAATACGTTGAAGGAAGTCACCGGCTGGTAACACAGCTTTCCAGGGGCGGCTGTTCTGGCTGCCCCTGTTTTAAATCCCCTTTTCGCCAGCCTTTTACCTAACTGGGCTTGAAATATCACGCGTCAGCCCCAATTTTTCTGTCGACCTTAGAAAATTTGGGAATTCCATGACGACCGTACAAAAAGAAACCATGGGTTTTCAGTCAGAAGCAAAGCAGCTTCTGCACTTGATGATCCACTCTCTTTACAGCAATAAGGAAATCTTTCTCCGGGAACTCGTCTCCAACGCAAATGATGCGATCGACAAGCGGCGCTTTGCGGGTCTTTCAGACCCGGGATTGCTTGAAGAAGGTGTCGATCTGGGTATTACCATCGATGTGGATGAAGACGCGGGGACGATTACAGTAACGGACAACGGTATTGGAATGACCCGCGATGAGGCCATCTCCCATCTGGGTACCATTGCCAAGTCCGGTACAGCCCAGTTTCTTGATGCTCTCACCGGTGATCAGAAAAAGGACGCGCAACTGATCGGTCAGTTTGGTGTGGGCTTTTATTCCTCTTTCATTGTCGCCGACGAGGTGACGGTAGAATCACGTTCGGCCGCGGCGAAACCTGAAGAAGCCGTTCGATGGCATTCGGCTGGAGAAGCCGATTTTGAAGTGGAGACCATCACCCGTGACCAGGTCGGTACTTCTGTCATTCTGCATCTTAAGGCCGATGAGAAAGAGTTCGCCAGTGGCTGGCGTCTGCGCAGCATTGTGAAGAAATACGCAGATCACGTGGCGGTGCCCGTGCGCATGATTGAGATGCCGACAGGTGAAGAGGGTGCTGACGAAGCTGGCTATGAGGTGGTCAACACCGCCAAAGCTTTATGGACCCGATCTCGCAACGATGTCAGTGAGGAAGAGTACAAGGAGTTTTACAAGCTGGTCTCTCACGATTTTGAAGACCCGCTGACATGGAGTCACAACAAGGTGGAAGGCAAGCTCGATTATACGAGCCTGTTGTTTATCCCGGGTAAGGCTCCATTTGATCTCTGGCACCGGGAGTCTCCCCGTGGTCTCAAGCTTTATGTCCAGCGGGTCTTTATTATGGATGAGGCGGAACAGTTTCTTCCGCTGTATCTCCGGTTTGTCCGTGGTGTTGTGGATTCAAGCGATCTTTCTCTGAATGTTTCCCGTGAAATTCTGCAGAAGGACCCGACGATTGATTCCATGCGCAGCGCGTTGACAAAGCGTGTTCTGGATATGATTGAGAAGCTTGCGTCGGATGAGGCGCAGTATCAGGCATTCTGGGATGAGTTCGGTCAGGTCCTCAAGGAAGGACCTGCTGAGGACTTTGGTAACAAGGAAAAAATTGCCAGCTTGCTGCGTTTTGCGACGACACATTCCGAAGGACCGACTCAGAATCAATCCCTCGCCGGGTACCTGGAGCGTATGAAGCCGGAGCAGGACAAGATTTACTACGTGGCAGCAGAAAACTACCATACGGCAGCCAATAGCCCCCACCTGGAGATTTTCAGGAAGAAGGGAATCGAAGTGCTGCTTCTGCATGATCGAATCGACGAATGGTTAGTGAGCCACCTGTCGGAATTTGACGGTAAGACCTTCCAGGATGTAGCCAAGGGCGAACTTGATCTCGGCGATCTTGACGATCAGGAAGAGAAGGCAGAGCAGGAGAAGGTCGAACAGACCTATAAAGGCCTTGTTGACAAGATTACAGAGTTGCTTAACGACTCTGTATCGGAAGTGCGCATGACACACAGGCTGACTGATTCCCCTGCATGTCTGGTGGTGAGCGAAGATGATATCGGTATGCAGATGCGTCGCGTTCTGGAATCTGCTGGCCAGGCAGTGCCTGAGAGCAAACGGATATTCGAGTTGAATCCTGAGCACCCACTGGTTGAGAAGTTGAATGACGAAACAGATATGGATCGTTTCAACGATCTCGCCATGGTGCTTTATGACCAGTCACAGCTGGCGGAGGGCTCGCAACTGGAAGAGCCGGCGAATTATGTGGCGCGTTTGAACAGGCTATTGCTGGAGCTTTCTGCCTGAGACTACTCGTTGGAGGCCGATTCGGCAGGCTGGTAAGCGCTGCCGGTTTGCTGTTCGTGCTGACTTTCACGCAGGTTACCGATCACTGATTCCAGTGCTCGACTGAACAGCAGACCGTCGCTGATGATGCTCACAGTGCCGTCGCGAAGTTCCCGTGCCAGACCTAGTTTGGTTTTCTCAACGACTTTTACGCCCTGGCGATTGACGAAAATGAACTTGTCGATGGCGCTGATCTTTGCCGCGAGTTTGCAGCGGGTGTTGTTATCATCAGCGCCCGCGAATTCGACCCAGACCCCGACACTGAGGTTGTCCACCTGCTTCATGCAGGGGTGCTCGTCGGTCATTTCCTCTTCCTGCACCTCTTCCTGGACCTCTTCCGGAGAGTCTCCGGCATCATCTTCTGCAGGTAACGCGTCTCCTTCCTTCGCCGGAGAAGATTCTAATACTGGTTCCGTGGCGACGGGCTTGCTTAAAGTGTCACCGACATCTTCAGGGTCGTCAGCCTCGAGGGTGCCATCTGCCGTCTCGTTTTCAGCTTCTGCGACGTCTTCTCCCGCCTTCAGGAAGCGGACTGGCGGTGCAGGCGTGGATGCGTTCTCTCCATCGCTAGTGTCTTCCGTTGTCGCCTCACTCTCTTCGGAATCAACGATTTTGTCATCAACGGAGGGCGCCTCTGCATCTGTCCTGGTGCTTGCTTCGTGAGAGTCTCCCTCGGAGGTTTCATCAGCCAGGGATTGGAAGGATTCATCCTGAACCTGCTCGAGCCGCTCGATCAGTTCGTCAATCTCAGACTTTTCTATGCTGGCGATGCGGAATGCCTTGCGTAGATTGTTCAGCAGCCTTGGGTTAATCGTAGCCAGGCGATCCCTGTCACCGCCTTCTTCATGAGGCTGAACGCTCCACAACAGCACGTCGATGGTGTTGATGGATTGCTTCCACGCATTACCACCGGGACCTTCTTTGAGAACAAGCATGACCATGAATTTATGGAAGGGTCCTTTAAGAAGTTCTTCAACGAACGTGTCCAGTTCGCGACCCAGAATCCGTTCCTCGATTTTCTGGTTAACCAGTTCATGGATGTCGTCCAGCCGCTCGTTGCGTTCTTTAGCTTTGAGTATTCTCTGTTCAAGTTGGCGGGTCTTTGCTGCCTCCTGGGCACGAAAGTTCCTGAAATCGTTAATCAGATCGATGAACAGCTGATTATCGTTCTGATAGGCGACGATGCGATCTACCTGTTCTCGGATTTTCTGGTAGAGCGGGTCCTTTTCGAGTTCCTCAACCTCTGTCCAGCCGATACCGGCTGACGCATATTCGTTAAGAACTGCTCGCGCCGGATGGTTTTCGTTATTGAAGAACTCAACGTCTTCCAGAGCGACTTTGATGATCGTTATCTGGGTTCTGCCGATAAGTTCCTTGATGGGAATCGGGACCGACGGATCCTGCCAGATGGCATCGTACAGCAGGTTAACCAGGTTAATAATATCTGAAGACTGTCGATCGACGGCGCTGACGACATTTTCGTCTTCCTGGCTTTCAAGCAGGAATTCACCGAGAGACTGTGAGATATCCAGTTTCTCCACGTCTTCCATGGAGCTCGGGATGGACTCGTTGGCTGATGTGTTCAGCTTTTCCTGAATACTGCTCAGGATCTCCATCAGTTTGGCCTGATCGACCATCTGCACCGTCTGGCCTTCCTGGGGTTGAAATGGCTGCATTGCCTGCATCGGGCCATCTGAAGTGGCCGCTTCCACCCCCTCTTTTAATAGTCCAGGTACCATTGACGCAGGAACTGCGACCATGCCGGGCGGCAAGCCCTGTCCGCCATCCTCCTGGGATATGTCTCCAGCGAGCTGGGCACCACTCTGGGGTATGCCTGCTGCTGACGTCTGTGCTGTATCTTCCGGCTTTGCTGGTTCGTCGAAGTGCAACAGGTTCTGCATGACTGAGAACAGTTCCGGGCGCTCCTAATCTTCTGCATCGAAGGCTTCTTCCTCGAGTGTGCCGAACATGCTGTTATCAGATCTGGGTTGCGTTCTTGCCGGCGCGGGCCTGCTCTTTCCAGGGGACTCCATGCCAAGGTCCGGGATCACCTGGCTGTCTATCAGAATCTGGTTGGCCTCCTTAAGCACCACGTCCAGTTTCTTAAGCACGTGCGAGTTAAATGCGCGATAGATCGTCAGGTTGTCCTGGGCATCAAGCCCAAGCGGGCGAAGGGCTTCCTGGAAGGCTGAGGCGACCTGTTCCGGATCGAGAGGATTGCTTGACTCATCAATTCGCTTTCGTGGGAAGAGAGATGCCAGACGGGTGTTGAAGCTGATGAATACTGCCAGATGCTCGTTTCGGGCTGCTTTCACCATACCCTCCAGAGCTACCATCACATCCAGCTCTTCTTCCTGTTCCAGCGACAGGGTTTCAAAATTGAAGATGGCCTCGTCCTTGATGATTTCCTTGTCCAGCAACTCGTCAAAATTATTGTTAAGGTTCGTGATAAAGCGCATCAGTACTTCGTCTGCCTGACGCGTCAGGGCTTTGAAGTCCCCAATGGCATCGACGACCTGGCGCTCAGTATCACTGAGTACTTCTTGGGCCATTCGGTTGAGGGTTCTTACCGTCGCCTTCTGGATTTTTTCAACAATCTCGGACACAGGGTATCTGCTAGCTAAATCTAGGCTCGAGCACGATACCGTGAATGCGCTTTAATGTATAGAAATAGTGCCAGATATGGCCATCTTTATGGATGATAAAACCCCTAATGATTAATAGCTTAGCCACGATATCTTTCTTGGATTCTTACCTTTGAAGCTGATCCTCATGAGGCATGGAGAGGCACAGTCGCATGCGCCCTCAGATATTGAACGTAACCTGACAGATTTCGGTATGAATGAGGTGAGGGCATCTGTCAGGAGTCTTCTGACGTATGAACCTGAGATAGACCTGATGCTGGTGAGTCCGTATCCACGAGCACGGCAGACTGCTGAGCTGGTGAGCGAACTGCTTGGGGGCAAACCCATGCGTGTCACCGATGCGGTTACGCCCGATGTCAGTGTTGCCCACGCTTTGGCCGAGATTGAACGGCAGTTCGAGGGACCTCAGATAGACTGCATCATGGTCATCATGCATCAGCCGATTATCGGGAGTCTTGTATACTATTTAACGGGTGTTCAACAGCCGATGCGGACCGCCGCTGTCGCCATGATTGAAGTACCCGTTTTGGAGCGTGACTGTTGTATTCTGGAATGCGTTATTTAGCGATATTGATTACGGCTGCCTGTTTTCTGGGCAGGTTTGAACCAGCAGTGGCTGAATCGTCTTCTCAGGTATCACTTAAGCCATATCTGTCTGCTGAGTCTGTGTCGGAGAGTTGGAGCGAAGCCTCTTCTCACCTCGTGGTTTTAGGTGCCCTGGAAAAGGTTGATCACGAGCTGCAACCGGAGGACTCAGAAATCATCTCGGGTCGGAAGTTTCAGGAAACCTTTTATCTGCCGGAGGCACGGCGAACAGGTCAGGTGTTCGAACACTATCTCCAACAACTTGAAGCGCTCGGTGAGATCAAGTTCCAGTGCGACGGCAGGGGCTGTGGGAGTTCCAGTTACTGGGCCAACAGAGTGTTTGATCGAGCCATCTTGTATGGGCCGGAACAGTATCAGAAGTATGCGGTGGTGAATCGTCATGACGGGCAGGGATATATTGCTGTCTATGTCGGGGAGCGAGCTACTCGCAAAATATACGTGCACCTGGTGAACTTCCTTCAGGAAGATTAACTGCTGCCACCCTTCTCTTTACCCCCATTCACAGCTCTGCTTGTCGTGATAGGTGCGGTTGATTCAGATCGTTCGTGTCACCCTCTCTTTCTTGAGGGATGCGGACGTTGTATGTTTAGGACCCTGATAAAAGGATGGAGCAGTACGTGGTCGACAATATGTCCAAAAGGGGCTTTGACCCGCTAACCTACCGGTTTGAGGATCAACTCCCGGATCACGGCAGTGTCACTGAGGTCGCTGACGGGGTGTTCTGGGCGCGTATGCCCATGTGGGGGCGCCTAAATCACATCAATGTCTGGGTACTCCGTGATTATGACGGCTGGACGGTGGTTGATACCGGCCTTAATCGAGAAGACGTGCACGATTGCTGGCGTTCAATATTCAAGAACCACCTGGATGACAAACCTGTAAAACGGGTCATCGCCACGCATCTGCACTCGGATCATACCGGTAACGCCGGCTGGATTTGCAAGGAGTGGGGAGCTGAACTCTGGATGTCGCGCAGCGATTTTTTTATGTGCAAGGTGATGGCAGCAGACGGACCTTCCGATGTGCCTGAGGATGCCATCACGTTTTATCGAAGAGCCGGTTTTGATGAGGCGCGTCTGAATCGTTATCGGGAGCGCTTTGGCCAGTTCGGCGCCAACATCTGGGAGTTGCCCGCCGGCTACCATCGGATTCAGGAAGGGCAGTACATTGATATCGGTGGCAGGGAATGGCGTGCTGTGATCGGTCACGGCCATGCGCCGGAACATGTCTGTCTTTATTGTCCTGAACTGAAAGTTATCATTGGTGGCGATCAGATCCTGCCAAAAATTACGCCCAACGTCAGCGTAAATCCTTCAGAGCCACTGGCAAACCCTCTGAGAGATTTCATTAATTCGTGTCAGCGTTTTCGGGATGTACTGCCGCCAGATCTGCTGGTGTTACCGGCACACGAAAGCCTGTACGAAGGTGTTCACGAACGTCTGACTGCGTTAATTGACTGGCACGAGGTTGCCATTGAAAAGCTCTATGACCTCTGCGCAGAACCCAAGCGTGCCGTGGACGTCTTTCCTGCACTTTTCAAAAGCAAGATTACTGACAACAGTTTCTTTCCAGCGACCGGAGAGTCTATTGCCCACCTGCACTGCGCGCAGGAACGTCGCATGCTGACAGTAGAAGAAGACGATCAGGGCGTCGCCTGGTGGAGACAAGCCTGATGAGCGCGCTCGACATTTTTGCGTTGTTCGTCCTGCTAGTCATGATTGTTGCTGGCATCGGTCTCTTCGTTGTTCTTGGTATGTTGCCCGGAAAAGTTGCTGAGCAGAGAAATCACCCGTATCAGCAGGCTATTGCGATTGGCAGCTGGGTTGCTCTGGTCGCAGGTGGTGTGTTGTGGCCCATTCTGCTTATCTGGGCCTATGCAACGCCTGATCCTGATGGGGAAGCCACATGATTCTGTTTCTGACGCTGATCTATTGCGGGTTGCTGGCGCTTCTGGTCAAGCTAAAAGTCATCCAGCTCAATCTTTTCTGGAAGCTTTCGCCGATTGGTTGCCTGGTATTTCTGAACCTTGCCCTTTTCGTGCCCATGCAGTTCTGGGCGCCGGCGGGTCCCGTTGTTGTTGTGCAGAACTCAGTTGCTATTGTCTCCAATGTGGCAGGGCAGGTCATCGAGGTTGCCGTCGAACCGAATCAGTCAGTCAGGAAGGGCGACCTGCTGTTAAGACTGGATGACGAGCCGTTTGTTGCCAGCCGTGATCAGCTGAAGGCCCAGCTTGAACTTGCCCAGCTGCGACTGGACGATTCAGAAAAGCTGATACAGCAACAGGCTATCAGCCGTAGTCAACTGGACAGTGATCGGGCGCAGGTAAAGCAGTAGCAAGCTGCCCTTCTGGGTGCCCAGTACAATCTTGATCAGACCCGGGTTGTCTCGCGTGTTGATGGCTTCGTCACCAATCTGGGTGTCAGGCCTGGAGCAAGAGTTGCGACACTGCCGCTGGCGCCTGCGATGACGATTGTTGAGGACGACGATTCCATGTTCGTTGCCCAGATTCCGCAGTCGTATCTGCGATATGTTGAAGAAGGTCTCGGAGCAGAACTTACCTTGAAGATGTTTCCGGGCAAAGTTTTCAGTGGTCAGGTGGATTACGTGATCAACGCCAGCGCTCAGGGCCAGGTAACGCCTAACGGGACAATGGTGGCGCTCAGAGATCTTCAGGCTGTACCCCTGGGTATTCGAATTCAGTTAGAACCAGATGCCATGCTGGATCGTCTTCCTGCGGGAGCGATAGGTGACGTGGCCATCTATTCAGAAGCTGGGAAACCAACTCATCTGATACGAAAAGTGATGTTACGTATGACGGCTTTCCTGAACTATGTGGTTCCTTTCTGATCGATCAGGTCCAGCATGTCCGGAGGACACTTTCTTCCTGGCGATTCAGTAATCGACCGCAGTGTGTAGAAACTCGAATGTTCCTGGTTTCATGACCAGTCGATGGGTCTGTTCACACTTGGACGCATCCATAGACTCGTATCCGGAGTCCTCTGCCCACATGGCGATGCGAGCGCCGTCCACGTCCTGTACAATTCTTGTTTCATAGTATCGGGTAGGCACTGCGGCAAGTTGCCTGACAGCATCAGCCGCCGAATCGAATTTTGATAGCTGGTAAAGGCTGATCCAGGTTGGTGGTGCCAGATCTATCTCGCCCCTGGCGTGTCTTTGTAACGCCTCACCGGGATTGATCCATTGATGATCCTGTATCTCCCCGCCATCGATGGTTATTTCATGATCTTCGTCTGCTTCGGTCACGAAGAACCACGTTGCATAACGTTTCGGAGTTATTGCTGGCGGTGTCCAGTGGGCAAACCAGGTAAAAGCGTCTTTGGGTAACCTGATGCCGGCTTCTTCCTCTGCTTCTCGCATTGCTGCATGGCGCGCGGCATCGTCGACATCATCGCCGCCCTCATAGTCCTCCGGATCGATCTTGCCGCCGGGGAATACCCACATGCCACCGAAAGCGATCTTGGATGTTTTGTGCAGCATCAGTACTTCGGGTCCGGGTGCCTCGTCCTCATCACGCAAAAGCAATACCGTCGCAGCCGGAATTGGTGGCGGAACTTCCTTGTCCTTCATCTGGTCGTCTACGTTCCCGTAGATGTCATTCTTGTGTTTACTCATGAATCACCTGTGTTTACCCATTCGGGTTTTCGTTTTTCTCTGAATGCTGCCAAGCCTTCCATGCCTTCCTCTGACTCAAACAACCTTTTGCTCCATGGACCTGTTTCCTCAAATCCCTGCTCAGTGGATATCTCATCTATTCTGCGAACAAGCCTTTTGGCTTCCCTGACAGCGAGTGGCCCGCCGAGATTGATCATGTCGATTTCTTCGTGAACGCACTTTAACAGTTCGTCACTGGCGACAGCGCGATGTACCAGTCCCATGGAGACAGCGTCTTTGCCCGTAAACCGTTCTCCGGTGAGGAACAGTTTCATTGCGTGGTGCCTGCCCAGCTTGGGTACACAAACTACCGCAATGACGGCAGGAATCACGCCGATACGTACTTCGCTGAAACTGTAAACAGCATCCGTTGTCGTCACAGAAATGTCTGCGGCAGCGACAAGCCCGATCCCTCCGGCGAACGCCGGGCCGTTCACTGCAGAAATGACGGGTTTTGCGCTTTCCAGTATGGCATTGAGCAGGTCAGGATAGGTGATAGCCTGTAGTCCGGCGACCAGCTCGCCGGGCGGGCTTTTCAGGTCCACACCGGAACAGAAGGCTGTGCCTGCGCCGGTAAGAACAATGCAGCGCACCTCGTCGTCTTCGTTGGCAGTATTCAGGTGTGTATAAATTTCATTGACCATCTTGGCAGACAGGGCGTTGCGCGCCTCTGGTCTGTTGAGCGTGATCCAGGCGGCGCCATCTCTGACTTCATAAAGCGTTGCTTCCTGGCTGGACATGAGACTCCCTTTAACTTCGTTTCTGGCGGGCTCGAAAGTACCATAGATTGAACAAAGGCGGGCAATCCCTTAGGGTTAGCATCCTTTCAAATGGCGAATACAGAAGAGTTATGGAGCAAGAGTTTCGTTCAATCCTGACGCAGATCGGTGAAAACCCCGAGCGCGAAGGTCTGCTTGACACACCCGGTCGAGCAGCGAGGGCAATGGAGTTTCTGACCCGAGGTTATCACCAGACGCTGGAACAGGTGGTTAACAATGCGCTCTTTGAATCAGATACCAGCGAGATGATTCTGGTGCAGGACATTGAGCTTTACTCCATGTGCGAACACCACATGCTGCCATTTATCGGTAAATGTCATGTGGCGTACGTGCCTACCGGTAAAGTGCTGGGCTTGTCCAAGGTCGCGCGTATTGCCGATATGTATGCTCGCCGTCTGCAGATTCAGGAAAATCTGACGAAACAGATTGCTGAAGCCATTCAGGAAGTCACCGGTGCATCCGGCGTGGGTGTCATCATAGAAGCGCAGCATATGTGCATGATGATGCGTGGTGTAGAAAAGCAGAATTCGGTAATGAAAACTTCCGTTATGGTTGGGAGCTTCAGGGATGATCAGTCAACCCGAATGGAGTTCCTTTCTCTGATCGGAAGCTAGGAAAGACACATGACAGGTAGTTCCATCGGCGAAATGTTCAAAGTCACGACCTTTGGTGAAAGTCACGGTCCGGCACTCGGTTGCGTGGTAGATGGCTGTCCTCCCGGACTTGAGCTGTCTGAATCAGACCTGCAGGGTGATCTGGATCGGCGCAAGCCAGGGACCAGCAAGTTCGCGACCCAGCGAAAAGAAGGCGATGAAGTAAAAATTCTCTCGGGGGTGTTCGAGGGCGTCACCACAGGCACCTCTATTGGTCTCGTCATCGAGAACGAGGATCAGCGCTCCAGGGATTATTCCGAAATTAGAGACAAGTTCCGACCTGCACATGCCGATTTTACCTACCAGCAGAAATACGGAATCCGGGACTATCGTGGTGGCGGAAGGTCCTCGGCAAGAGAAACCGCGATGAGAGTTGCCGCGGGCGCCATTGCCAAGAAGTACATGGCGGTAAAGCACGGTATTTCTGTGCGCGGTTTTCTCGCTCAGATGGGCGATGTATCGATAGAGAGTTTCGACTGGGATCAGGTCGACCAGAATCCGTTTTTCTGTCCTGACAAGGCCCGTGTCCCTGAGATGGAAGCTCTGATTGATCAGCTGCGGCGCGACGGAGATTCAGTCGGTGCCAAGGTGACTGTTGTTGCGAGGCATGTGCCTGTGGGGCTTGGTGAGCCTGTTTTTGATCGTCTGGATGCAGAGCTGGCCCACGCGCTGATGAGTATTAACGCGGTCAAAGGTGTGGAAGTAGGCGCAGGTTTTGATGTTGTCACAGCGAGAGGTTCAGAGCACCGTGACGAAATGACACCTCAGGGTTTCAGTTCGAACAATGCCGGGGGGATTCTGGGCGGTATATCCACGGGTCAGGAAATCGTAGCCAGTATTGCATTGAAACCGACTTCCAGTATTACCACGCCTGCGAAGACCGTGACGACGCAAGGCGAAAGCGCTGAAATCGTGACCAAGGGTCGTCATGACCCTTGTGTCGGTGTTCGAGCCACGCCGATTGCAGAAGCGATGGTTGCGCTGGTGTTGATGGATCACCTGTTGCGGCATCGCGGGCAGAATGCGGATGTTGCAGTCCCCAGTCCCTTCGAAACCTAGTCGTTTCGAAACCCGGTCCTTTCGAAACCTAGTCGTTTGGCAACCAGGTTCTTTCAATGGCTAGCGCTGATAGTCCGAATCACCACGCAAAAGGTCGATAAAAGCCTCGCCCGCATTAGACAGGGTTCGATTGACGTGATGAATAACACCTAGTGTTCGCACAGTGTCGATCTCAATGTCCAGGACCGCGACATCATCATCAATCATAGTGGTCGGCAGGACGCTCCAGCCCAGACCGATACCAATCAACATTTTGATGGTTTCCAGGTAGTTGGTAGACATGCCGACTTCCAGGTGCAGATCATGATCCTCAAACATGCCTTTGACAATTCTTCCGGTAAAGGTCGTCATATCTGGCAGTATGGCGGCGTATTCGGCGAGCATTTCAAGATTCAGGTTCTTGCGGCTGGCCAGTTCGTGGGAGCGTGAACATACGAAGACCAGTTCGTCTCGCCAGATTGGCTCCGCGATCAGGCGTTCGTGAGAAACGGGCGCCAGTGTAATGATCGCCATCTCAAGCTCTCCCTGAACAATACGCTCGTGGGCAACTTCCGAGTCCATGAAGTGGAGATCCAGGGTGACCTCTGGATGCCGTGCGACATAATTGTTCAAGACTCGTGGCAGTCGCCATAAGCCAATATGGTGGCTTGTAGCCAGTGACAACTGTCCGCCCACCTGACCGCTCAGATTGCGGATGGCACGCTCGGTGTCCTCCACCTGCTGCAGAATAATATTTGCCCGTGAAACCAGTGAGGATCCGGCTTCCGTCAGAGTCACGGTTCGCCCTATACGATCAAACAGCCGGGCATCCAGTTGTTGCTCCAGATGGGCAATCCGTTTGCTGATAGCAGGCTGGGTCAGATGCATTCTGTCGGCAGCCTGGCTGAAGGAGCCAACCTCAGCCACGGCGAGAAATGCTTTGAGACTGTCTAAATCCATTGCGCCACCTGAACAAGAGTTGCATTCCGGCTTTTCATGTAATCGATGATAAATATGAATTTGTGTTATAGCAAACCGGGTCGTAGACTGCGCCCGTAAATGACCTGAGACCATGTGAATACTATGAGTGAGCGTGAATTTGATGTAGCCGTTGTCGGCGCTACCGGTGCCGTCGGTGAAATTATGATCGAGATCCTGGAGGAGCGAAATTTCCCTGTCCGTAATCTGTATCTCCTCGCCAGTGAGCGTTCTGCGGGCTCCCGCCTGCAGTTTGCCGGCCATTCTGTCGTCGTTGAGGATCTGGCGACATTTGACTTCAGTAAAGCACAAATCGGACTTTTCTCTGCCGGAGGAAGTATTTCTGCGGAATATGCGCCTAAAGCAGCAGAGCAGGGCTGCGTGGTTATCGACAATACCTCTCATTTTCGAAGGGATGAAGAAATTCCCCTGGTTGTACCGGAAGTCAATCCACACCGCATTGCTGACTACAAAAAGCGGGGCATTATTGCTAATCCAAACTGCTCGACGATTCAGATGCTGGTTGCGTTAAAGCCGATTCATGACGCTGTAGGTATTTCGAGGATCAATGTTGCCACCTACCAGGCGGTTTCCGGCGCCGGAAAGCGGGCCATTCAGGAACTGGCCACTCAGACCGCTAAGTTACTGAATGCACAGCCTATTGAAACGAAAGCCTTCCCTCAACAGATAGCTTTCAATGCGATTCCCTTCATTGGTGATTTTCTGGAAAACGGTTACACCATGGAAGAGATGAAAATGGTTTGGGAAACGCAGAAAATCTTTGAAGATCAATCCATTAAGGTAAACCCCAGCTGCGTTCGGGTACCAGTCTTCTACGGTCACAGCGAGGCTGTACATATCGAGATGAAAGCACCGCTTTCAGCGGCGGAAGCGAAGGAAATTCTGGCAAGCGCAGAAGGCGTGCAGTTGATCGATGACCAGACGAACCCTGACTTTCCTACGGCGGTGCGCGATTCTGCCGGTACCGATCCAGTCTTCGTTGGTCGGGTGAGGGAAGACATCTCAATCGAGAATGGCCTTAACCTTTGGATCGTATCCGATAATGTGCGTAAGGGGGCGGCGCTAAACAGTATACAAATCGCGGAAGTTTTGATAGAACATCTGCAATAAGCGATACTTAACGCAACTATTAGAGATCATTTCGAGGTTTTCCCGTCAGGTTAGTGATAACCGGCGGATTTTTGCGTCGCAACCAGGTGATGCATCAATGCAGGCCCGAAATGACCGGAAACCTCTACCAAGATGTTGGAGTAGAGAGGGGAATGATAATGATACTAAGGCTCCGGTTGCTGATTGCGACTCTCTTTGCTCTGTACAGCAGTTCAGTGTTTGCTGTGGGGCTTGGGGAACTTGAGCTCAAATCCCACCTCAATCAGCGCTTTGATGCCGAGATCGTACTGACAAATGTCGGTGATCTCGGGCTGGATGAGATCATTCCCAATCTGGCGTCTCAGGAAGATTTCAACCGAGTAGGCGTGCCCCGTGACTATCATTTGACAGACCTGCGCTTCAAGGTTCGGCAGCGAGAAGACGGTGAATACGTCGTCCAGGTCACCAGCAGCCGTGCGATTATCGAACCGTTTCTGAATTTCATCGTCGAAGCCATATGGCCCACGGGTCGTATACTTCGGGAATATACCGTACTGCTCGATCCACCTGTTTTTGGCTCTGGTGGCGTAGAAAAGATTGATCCCGGGACCTCCAGCCAGGCAGCACCATCCTCCTCCGATCGCAGGCCCTCAAGCAACCGCCGTCGTGAAATTCCACCGGCACCCACGGTCAGTGGTGGCCGTACTGAGGGTGTGGTAACCCAGGATGATGAGTACGGAATGACCGGCCCAGGCGATACGCTCTGGAAGATCGCGATGAAGGTCAGACCGAACGAAGAGGTTTCTGTTCAGCAGACGATGCTCGCTTTGCAGAGGGCGAATCCTGAAGCTTTCATTAATAACAACATTAACCTGCTTAAAGCAGGGCATGTCCTTCGTATCCCTGACATGGGTGAAATTCGTGCAGAGTCCACGAGAGAAGCTATAGCGGAAGTCCAGATACAGAACGAAGAGTTCGAAGAGTATCGCTCCGGTGAAGTCACCCAGCTGGATGCTCGCAGGACGGCGCGACGTGACGACACAAATGATGAGCGTACTGATGATGGTGAGTTGAAGCTTCTCGCCGCAGATCGTTCTTCTGGAAATCGCTCAGGAGCTGACGGCGAGGTTGTTGCTGAACTGGAAAATGAACTGGCCGTTGCGCGGGAAGATCTGGATCGTGCCCGTCGCGCTACCAGTGAGATGAATGTTCGTCTAGATGATCTGGAGGGCCAGCTCGAAACGCTCAACGAAATTGTAAAGCTCAAGGATGATCAGCTTGCGGCGCTGCGAGCTGAATTGAACCGTCAGCAGACAGCAGCGGCAGGGCAGCCAGCCACGCCGGCTGTCAGCACGCCCCAGACTTCCTCTGGTGGCTCGCTGTTATCCAAGCCCATGGTGCTGGGTGGCGTCGGAGTATTACTGATCGCGCTGGTTGCTGGCGCCCTGATCATGATGCGTCGTCGTGGCCAGTCAGATGATGACGACACTGAAGATTTCCCCGGTGTTCTGATGGATGACGAGCCTGCACTTGCGCTGGCGGACGAGGATGTGTCCGAAGAATCCGAAGAACCAGCGGAGACCGAAGCAGACGAAGATGTCACTCAACAGACCAGTGATGTCATTGGTGAAGCCGAAATCTACATTGCCTACGGACGTTTCCCGCAGGCCATCAGTTTCCTTCAGAACGCAATAGAAAACGAACCTGACCGTACCGATATCCAGCTTAAGTTACTGGAAGTCTACGTTCAGACCGAAGATGCCACAGCCTTCAATCTCCAGCTTGAACAACTGAAACTTCTGGGCGATGAAGAGGCAACGAATAAGGGTCTGGAACTTCAGTCTCAGATTCCGGGGGCAGCGGAAGTCAGTGCGGCCTCCATGGATGCCACGATCGTATCCTCAGAACCTGTTGCGGCGATTGAAGAGCCTGCAGACGATGATGATGACGATGAACTTTCTTTTGATCTTGATGATCTGGATACCGAAACCGATGACGACGAACTGGATCTCGGTGTAGATGATGGAGAGGAGCTCAGCCTTGATGAGGCCATGGAGCTCGGTGATGCGGATCTGGACCTGGACCTCGACGCCGCGCTTGAAGAGGTTGCACCAGCAGAAGAAGAGGAAGACGAGATAGACCTCGACCTCGATGACGAAATTGATCTCGACTTTGACGACGATACCAGCGACGAACTCGACAGTACGCAGAAACTGGATTCGGATGAACTTGATCTCGATGGCGATGACGATGGCATTGAACTCGACCTTGGTGATGATGATCTGGATCTTGGCGATGACGACCTCGGTCTAGGTGACGATGACCTCGAGATTGATCTGGGTGACGATGATGACCTGGGCGAACTGAACCTTGATGAAGACGCATCCTCGAAGCTGGATCTGGCCAGAGCCTATATTGAAATGGGTGACAACGATGGTGCCAAGGCTTTACTAGAAGATGTCATCAATGAAGGCGATGATCAGCAAATCAGCGAAGCGAACGAGCTTCTTGGCAAGATAGGATAGTCATTGCCAAGAACGGCTCTGGTTGTCTCTTATAACGGTCGGCCTTACCACGGCTGGCAGTACCAATCTCCCGAAATTCCTACGGTGCAACAGCAGCTCATGGCTGCTGTGGCAAAAGTTGCGGATCACGACGTGACGCTCTACTGCTCTGGCAGAACGGATACAGGTGTGCATGCCAGCAAGCAGATTGTTCATTTTGATCATGAACCAGAAAGGCCAGACAAAGCCTGGGTCATGGGTGTCAATGCGCACCTTGACGATCACATCTCTGTGGAATGGGCAGGGCAGGTCAGTGATTCATTTGATGCCCGGCGTACAGCAACTGCGCGACGATATCTGTATGTGATTCACAACCATTCAGTCCGTTCGTCGCTTATGGCTGATTTCGTCACGCTTGAACGGCGCCCTCTGGATGCTGAAACGATGGATCTGGCCGCGCAGGATCTGCTGGGAGAGAACGATTTCAGTTCTTTCCGTGCTGCCAACTGTCAGTCTAATTCACCCATGCGCCACGTGTCCGAGGTAAAGGTCAGACGTCACGCAGATCTGGTTGCCATAGAGATTGAGGCAAATGCCTTTCTGCACCATATGGTTCGGAATATTGCCGGTGCACTCATGGATGTGGGCTCAGGTAATCAGAGAGCTTCCTGGATTGCCGAGCTTATGTCTGTGCGGGATCGTACGCAGGCCGGAGTTACGGCACCCCCCAATGGTCTGTACCTGATTGACGTTGTTTATCCGCGGGCAGAGGGGATTCCCGAGGGGCCAAGGCTGCCGCATCTCCTGCAGGTATTTCTGTAGCTGTCGGGATTCACGCGGTTTTGCTAAACTCGCGGCCTTTCAAATGACCGATCAGGCTGAAACCTATGGCACGTACTCGTGTCAAAATCTGTGGTATTACCAATCCGGAAGATGCGGCGGGCGCAGTTGCCAGTGGTGCTGATGCGCTTGGTTTTAATTTCTTCCCCGGAAGTGCACGCTGTATCGGCGTCCAGGAAGCGCGGTCGATTATTCTCACCTTACCTGGCTTTGTCACATCTGTAGCCCTGTTTGTCGATGAATCCAGAGACAACATCCTCAAATCAATTCAGGTGCTGAAGCCCGACCTGCTGCAGTTTCATGGGTCAGAGTCACCGGAGTTCTGTCGCCAGTTTGACTTGCCTTATATCAAGGCAATACCTGTGACCCAGGGACTGAAACTGGCTGAGAGGGTGTCAGAATATGGCGATGCCAGAGGAATTCTGCTGGATACCCAGGTGGATGGAGCTTTTGGGGGAACTGGAAAAACCTTTGATTGGTCACTTGTGCCTGTGCTGTCCATGCCAGTGATTCTTGCCGGAGGGCTGAACGCTGGTAATGTAGGCGATGCCATTCGCGTGGTTGCACCTTTTGCCGTTGATGTCAGCGGCGGAGTCGAGAAATCGAAGGGGTTGAAAGACATCGATAAAATGCAGGCGTTCTGCAAAGCGGTACGTGCAGCAGATCAGGAGATATCATGATTAACGAAAAAGGGAAGAGTAAGGCTGGTGTCAATGAGAGCCTTTTCGCCTATCCCGATGAACGAGGCCACTTCGGCGTATTTGGCGGCAAGTTTGTGTCCGAAACGCTTATGGCTGCACTCCAGGAGTTGGAGGCTGAATATTATCGACTGCGCAAAGACGAGACTTTTCAGAAGGAATTGAAGCGGGATCTGTCAGAGTATGTAGGGCGTGAATCGCCACTTTACTTCGCAGAGCGCTTGACCAGAGAAGCCGGGGGAGCTCGCATCTATCTGAAGCGGGAAGACCTGAATCACACGGGCGCGCACAAGATAAATAACTGTATCGGTCAAGCCCTGCTTGCCAAGTATATGGGGAAGCCGCGGGTGATTGCCGAAACCGGAGCAGGACAGCATGGCGTTGCATCTGCCACTGTCGCAGCCAGGTTCGGACTTGAGTGCCAGGTTTACATGGGCAGCGAGGACATCAAGCGGCAGAGCCTGAATGTTTATCGGATGAAGCTGCTGGGTGCTGAAGTCGTTCCTGTGACTTCCGGTAGCCGTACTCTGAAAGACGCGCTTAATGAGGCAATGCGAGACTGGGTGACCAACGTCGATAATACTCACTACATTATCGGTACGGTTGCGGGTCCGCATCCTTACCCGATGCTGGTTCGGGATTTCCAGTCTGTCATCGGCGAAGAAACCAAGCGTCAATTTGCCACCCAGCATGGCGGTTTACCTGATGCCATCGTGGCCTGTGTCGGTGGTGGATCAAATGCGATGGGTATTTTTTATCCCTTTCTTGAAGACGCCTCTGTGCGCCTTATCGGGGTGGAGGCGGCAGGTCTGGGGCTGGAAACCGGTCGTCATGCGGCACCGCTCAGCGAAGGTACAATCGGCGTGCTGCACGGCAACCGGACCTATCTCATGAGTGATGAGGATGGCCAGATTATAGAAACCCACAGTGTCTCTGCAGGGCTTGATTATCCGGGCGTTGGACCTGAGCACTCGTTTCTGAAAGACGTTGATCGGGCAGAATATGTCGCGATTGACGACAATGAGGCCCTGGAGGCTTTTCGACTGCTTAATCGTGTAGAAGGTATTTTGCCCGCCCTCGAGTCATCACACGCGATTGCATACGGAGTCAAACTGGCCGGTCAGATGGCATCTGATCAGAGCATTGTGATTAATCTTTCCGGGCGTGGTGATAAAGACATCCCAACAGTTGCCCGTCTCGACGGCATCTCCATCGAGTAGTATTTATGACACATTTATCGAAGACCCTATCCAAGCTTGCCAGCAATAAAAAGAAGGCGCTCGTCGCGTATATCGTCGCCGGAGACCCGACACCGGAAACAACGGTGCCACTCATGCATACGCTGGTGGAAGCAGGCGTTGACGTCATCGAACTGGGCATGCCTTTCTCAGATCCGGAAGCAGAAGGACCGGTTATTCAGCTAGCCCACGAACGGGCACTGGCACACAAGGTATCGTTGCGAGACACCCTGGCGATGGCAACGGAGTTCCGCAAAGATAATAAGAAGACACCGATTGTGCTCATGGGTTATCTCAATCCGATTGAACATGTCGGCTACAGGCAGTTTGCCTCAGAGGCCAGGGCAGCCGGTATTAACGGCACAATTATTGTCAATTTGCCGCCGGAAGAGTCCGGGGAGTTGGGATCTGTCCTTGAGGAACATGATATTGAGACGGTCTATCTTCTGGCCCCAACAACCACGGACGAACGTGCTGAAATTGTCTGCCGCGCATCTCGCGGCTTTGTCTACTATGTTTCGCTGAAAGGCACGACCGGAGCATCAACGCTGGATATTGACGACGTCTCGGAGAAAATGTCCCGCTTCAGAAAAATCAGTACGCTTCCGATTATGGTCGGATTTGGCGTCAAGGATGGCAGCAGTGCAAAAGCCGTGGCGCAGGTTGCCGATGGCGCGGTCGTTGGGTCAGCCATTGTGAAACTCATGCAAGAGCATGCGGATGATCAGGCGCAGTTGCAGCAATCCGTCAAAAACTTTGTCAGCGAACTCCGGGCCGCCATTGACTGACCAGCCGCATGAGCCGGCATCTGATTTGTCAGACTGGCTTGAGTTCATAGGTCATGTACATCCCGTTGGCTGGGATATGGGCCTTGCGCGGGTTGCTGAAGTGGGTAGAAGACTGGGGCTTATGCGCCCATCGGAAACAGTCATCCTGGTAGCGGGCACCAACGGGAAGGGCTCTACCTGTGAATATCTGGAGGCATTCGCCTTATCCAGCGGTTTTTCGGTCGGTAAGTCGACTTCCCCGCATCTTGTCCGTTTTAATGAGCGCATAGCAATCAATGGTGAGCCTGTTACTGACGGCCTGATCGTTGACGCCTTTCGTCGCATAAACGAGATGCGCAGCGAGGTTACGCTGACTTACTTTGAGTTTGCCACACTGGCTTCATTGCTCATCTTCAAACAGCAAGCAGTCGATGTCGCCATTCTTGAGGTTGGTCTTGGAGGGCGGCTGGATGCCATGAATATCGTGGATCCGGATCTGACGATTATTACCTCCATCGGTCTGGATCATCAGGAATATCTGGGTACCACCCGTGAGGAAATCGGCCTTGAAAAGGCCGGTATCATGCGCCCTTCGATACCCTGCCTCGTTTCAGACCGAGAGCCACCTTCAACCGTGGTTGGCGTTGCTGAGTCAATAGGCTCCCCCCTGTATAGAATTGGCCGAGACTTTGATGCCGACCTGACTCTTAGGCCGCATCTGCCTGCCGACAGCCTTGCAGTGGCCACTGAGGCTGCCAGGCAACTCAATTGGCGAACGGATGAAGCGCCTTCGATTGCCAGCCAGACCCGCCTTGCCGGTCGTCGAACCTGGGGTCGTCTGCATTGTGATGTTCTGCTTGATGTGGCGCATAATCCCGCAGCAGCAGAATCTCTTGCCGAGTATCTGGCTGGATTACATCGAAATGGCAGTATTCATGCGGTACTCGGTATGTATGCAGACAAGGATATTGAGGCGGTCACGGGGCTACTGTCTCCGGAAATCAAGACCTGGCACCTGGCAGCCACCGATGAGTCTAGAGCGGAGCCCCCTGACCGCCTGAAGGCTCGCTTATCGGTAGATTCATCCGTAATTGTCCGGACCTATGGTAAGATTAGCGAAGCATTTGCAGGCGCTGCCTCTGTCGCTGGTGATGACGATCTGATTCTGGTGTTCGGTTCATTTCCCGTCGTTGGCACCTGTCTTCAGTTGCTGCCGGATGCGCATTAATCGGATTCATTTATACGGATAATTATCGTCCGGATAAACCTTAACCCTGGACAGACACTAAAGCCGGATCTCCTCTACTTGGACGCCAAACTCAAACAACGCCTCACCGGTGCTGTCATTCTGACCTGTCTCGCGATCATTGTGCTTCCTCTTCTCCTGGATGGTACAGAGAAGGAGCGCGCAAGCGTCGTCTCTGATATTCCTGGGCCACCACGTATAGAACTCAGCGAGATCTCGGTCCAGGATGTGCAGCGTCAGATGGAGCAGATGGAGAAAGCCAGTGAAGCGCGGCTACCCAAGGAAGTCGTGGATGAGACTGACTACGAGCCAGCACCGGATTTCATCCTGGACAAGAACAACCTGCCGGTTAACTGGAGTCTTCAGCTGGGTAGTTTTCAGAACGAGGAAAATGCAACTCGCTTGAGAGCTCAGCTGCGTGATCAGAATTATCGTTCCTATATACTGCATGCGAAGACCAGTGATGGCGAAATTTACCGGGTATTTGTCGGGCCCTCGAGCAGCAAGGAAACACTGGCTGATATGAGTGCAGAGATCGAACAGAAACTTCAGCTCAAAGGGCGGATCGTCCGGTATAGAATTGAAGAGGATAAGGAACTGCTTGGCGGCTGATGGCAATTGTAGATTGGATCATTCTCGGTGTGCTCGCCGTTTCCACGCTGATCAGCCTCAGGCGTGGGTTCGTCAAGGAAGCCTTGTCCCTGCTGACCTGGGTGGCGGCGATTCTGGTGGCACGTCTTTTCGCCAGTCAGTTTACGGTCGTTCTGGCACCCTATATCGAGACTGAATCTCTGCGACTTGGCGCCGCCTACATGATTTTGTTCATCGCGACGCTGATGGTTGGTGGTATGGTGAATTACATGGTGAGTGAGCTGGTCAGAGCGACCGGTTTGTCTGGCTTGGATCGCATGCTGGGTATGGGGTTCGGTTTTGTTCGTGGCGGTATTATCGTCCTGATATTTGTAGCGTTGCTGCATTACGTGCTTCCTGTGAAGGAAGATGACTGGTATCAGCAATCAAGGCTTATCCCGGAAGTCGTTGTACTGATTGAACAACTCGGACCTGTTATCTGGGAACAGGGTGAAATGCTGATGCAGGAACCTGCACAGCAAACATAACGGAGGAACTATGTGCGGCATTGCTGGCATGGTTGGCGGACATGATGTTCGATACGATCTGTATGATGCACTGACTCTTTTGCAGCACCGGGGGCAGGATGCGGCTGGCATGGTGACCTGTGATGGTGACCGTCTTAACCTCCGTAAGCATAATGGTCTTGTCCGAGACGTATTCCGACAGCAGCACATGGATATGTTGAGAGGCAATATGGGTATCGCTCATGTTCGCTATCCAACGGCGGGTACCTCGAGTTCTGCCGAAGCGCAGCCCATGTACGTCAATTCGCCATTCGGCATATGTCTAGCTCACAACGGTAACCTCACCAACGCTGATGAGCTGAATGAAGATCTGTTCCGGGCAGACAGGAGACACATCAATACCAATTCGGATTCAGAAGTCCTGCTGAATGTGTTTGCGCATGAACTGCAGGCCGTGTCGTCACTCCGAACCGGACCAGACGAGATTTTTGAGGCTGTTCGCAGAGTTCACAATCGAGCGGTGGGTGCCTATGCGGCAGTGGCCCTGATTACCGGATACGGCATCCTCGGCTTTAGAGACCCTAATGGCATCCGGCCGTTGATCTATGGCAAAAGAAGCACGACGACTGGTGATGAGTACATGATCGCATCGGAATCGGTCGTCCTGAGTGTGCTTGGCTTCGAGGTGATTGCTGATGTGGCACCTGGAGAGGCGGTCTACATTGAGAGTAACGGCCAGGTTCACAAGCAACAGTGTGCGGAGAAAGTTGAGTACAGTCCCTGTATCTTTGAGTATGTTTACCTCGCTCGCCCGGATTCGGTGATTGATGATGTTTCTGTCTACAAAGCACGTCTCAAGATGGGGGAGAAGCTGGCAGACAAGATCACGGCAACCTATCCTGATAATGACATTGACGTGGTTATCCCGATTCCTGATACCAGCTGTACGGCGGCTCTGCCAATGGCTCACAGGCTGGGTGTCAAGTATCGCGAGGGCTTGGTCAAGAACCGTTACATTGGGCGCACGTTTATCATGCCCGGCCAGGCAGAAAGGAAAAAATCGGTTCGCCGAAAGCTCAGTCCTATTGAGCTGGAATTTAAGGGTAAGAATGTGTTGCTGGTGGACGATTCCATCGTGCGAGGTACAACATCGAAGCAGATTGTTCAGATGGCCCGAGAGTCGGGGGCCGACAAAGTGTATCTTGCCTCGGCAGCACCCCCGGTGCGCTACCCCAATGTCTATGGCATAGATATGCCGGCAGCCTCTGAGTTCGTGGCCCACAATCTGTCGGTAGAGGAAATCGCCAGCTACATTGGCGCTGACTGGCTGATTTACCAGGATCTCGATGATCTCAGGGAGTGCGCGATGGGTATTAATGAGAATATTGAGCGATTTGATTGTTCGATTTTTGATGGTAACTATGTGACCGGTCGTGTTGATGAGCAGTATCTCAATCGAATTGAAGGTTTGCGCAACGACTCTGCCAAGAAGAATGACCCGAACAATGCCGAAGTTATTGAGCTCCATAATCAGGGCTAGCCCGGTGAAGTTCCTTTCCTGAAGTATCAGACAGGCGTCTGAAGGACATATTTAGAGCATGAGATGGTTGTGAGAAGGTCATGAGAGAGGTCATTCAAAAGACAGTGGATCAGGTCGGTACTGTTGTCCTGGGCAAGGATACTCAGATCAAGCTGGCGATTGCCTGCCTGTTGTCAGAGGGTCATCTGCTTATTGAGGATATGCCCGGAATGGGTAAAACCACCCTTGCCCATGCCCTGGCCAAAGTCTTCAACCTCTCTTATAACCGTATCCAGTTCACCAGCGATATCCTGCCTGCCGACATCATCGGTGCACCTATCTTTGACAAGGAGCAGAGTACCTTTATCTTTCATGAAGGTCCGATCTTCAGCCAGCTGATCCTCGCGGATGAAATCAATCGAACGACACCGAAAAGTCAGAGTGCGTTACTGGAAGCGATGGAGGAACGGCAGGTTACTGTTGAAGGTGAAGCGCGACCTCTACCCGAACCGTTCTTTGTTATCGCGACTCAGAACCCGAGCAATCAGGCTGGTACCTTTCCTTTGCCTGAATCGCAGCTCGACCGCTTCCTGATGCGTATCGAGCTTGGCTACCCGGATCCGGCTGCAGAGCGAATTCTGCTTCAGGACCAGGACCGCCGTGTTGTCATCAGTACACTTGAGACTGCGATCAACCTCGAGGAGCTACGAGAGCCTCAGGGCGCCTGCAAGGAGATAAAAGTCAGTGAAGCACTGTTAGACTATATACAGAGGATCATTGCCTATACCCGTGAGTCGGCTGAGTTCACTCATGGTATTTCTCCCCGGGGTGCCATGGCATTGTTGGCCAGTGCAAAAAGCTGGGCTTTCATGCACGATCGGGAATTCGTGGTACCGGAAGATGTTCAGGCTGTGTTGCCTTCTGTGGTTGAGCATCGACTTCGCGAAGCTTCGGATTTCACGGACCATGTCGGAACTGCGCTCGCACAGAGATTGCTCAGTAACGTCGACGTCATCGGCTGATTCATGAGTGTCACCGGTGAGATCTTCGAAGAGAAGAATCGAAGCGAACGTTTTAACCGCTGGCTCAACCGGCGAATGCCTCCGGCCAATTCAATAACACTCAACCAGAAAAATTTTCATACTGCCGACGCGGCAGGGCGTCGTTTTCGCCGTGCTGGTGAGTGCCATGGTTATGGCCGGGATCAATTACCAGAACTCTCTCGTTTTTGCCCTGGCCTTTCTTCTGGCAAGCCTTTTTATGGTTGCCATGCTGCATACCTATCGAAACCTCTCAGGACTCACCCTGGTTGCTGGCACAACCAGACCAGCGTTTGCCGGTGAAGAAGCCGAATTCACGGTCGTCCTCAAAAGACTGGGCGATCGTACCTACGAGTCGCTGCAACTGGGTTGGAATCCGGCGCTGCTGGCCTCAGCGAATTTGATCAAGGACGAAGAGGCCCGGGTTCGCCTGTTCGTGAAAGCAAAGAAGCGTGGCCGGTTTAATCCCGGGCGTTTTCTGCTGCAGACCTATTACCCGCTCGGTCTGTTCCGTGCCTGGTCCTGGGTAGATCTCGATATGCACACCATTGTTTATCCGAGGCCCATAGCAGGTGGCGAGATTCCCTCGACGACGGCGACCAGTCAGGAGGAGGGCGAACTCATTCTCAGGGATGGTGCTGAGGACTTTTATGGGTTAAGAGAGTATCAGCCTGGTGATGCGATACGACACATCGCCTGGCGGGCCTATGCGCGGTCCGAAACATTGATGACCAAGCAGTTTGCTGCCTATGCAGATCGGCGTGTCTGGCTGGAATGGGATCACTTTCCCGGCATGGACCGGGAAAGCCGACTTTCCAGGCTTTGCTACTGGGTGCTGCAATTGAACAGTCGCAATGATGAATATGGTTTGCGTCTTCCCGGTGTGGAAATTCAACCAGGACGTGGTGAAGCGCATCGGGATTCAGTTCTTAAAGTCCTGGCGCTTTTTGAGGCCGACTGATGTATCAAATACCGAGAAATGCGCTTGCCCTGATGCTGATATCCATCACGCTGGTTATCTTGCCTCATGTCCTCAGGTTGCCTGTCTGGGTAACCCTGATGTGCTTCGGCTGTTGCCTCTGGCGAGTCATGGTGTTTCAGGGGCGCTGGTCCTTTCCGGGACGCTGGATAAAGGCTTTCTTTGTTTTCGGATCTTTCCTTGGTGTTGGTTTCGGTTATGGCACTCTGTTGGGACTTGAACCCTGGGTTGGGATGCTGGTTATCGCGCTGGTGCTCAAGCTCTTGGAAATGCATCGAAAGCAGGATGCGTATACGGTTGTTGTGCTGGCCTATTTTGTCGCTCTGACTGAATTTCTGTTTGAGCAGTCGATTCCCTATACCCTTTACATGTATATCGCAGTGACCTTCATAACGGCGGCTTTGATTGGTCTTAATCAGTCAGAGGTTTCACCGAAGGCTGCTTTTGCCAAAGCCTCAGTCATGCTTGCTCAGGCTATCCCTATGATGATCCTGCTCTTTGTACTTTTCCCCCGGATTGGACCCTTGTGGACGGTTCCAGTGCAGGGCAACGTTGCGAAGACCGGTATAACCGACTCCATGTCACCGGGAAACATAGCGGAACTTGTTCAGTCGGATGCACTGGCTTTTCGAGCGAAATTCGAGGGTGAGGTTCCACGGTATAACCAGCTTTACTGGCGGGGGCTGGTGCTCTCGTACTTCAACAAAGGGGATCAATCCTGGACCCAGGAGCGCCCGGGACTCTACGGACGAACACTGCAGGGTGAAAACGATAATGCTGCCTGGAAAGACAATATGGAGTATCTGGGCGAACCTACCTGCTACAGCGTCATCATGGAACCTACCAACCAGAACTGGGTGTTTTCCCTGACACTACCGGAACCCTCAGAGCAGGAGCGGCTGGGGCTTGTTCGGGATTTTCGTTTTTATTCGTTTCAGGAGATACGCGCAAGATTTCAGTATGAACTGACTTCTTACCTTGAGTATCGAACTGATGCAGTGCTCTCAGATTTCTGGCGCCATCGCTACACGCTGTTACCGGAAGATGACAATCCCCGGACCAAAGCGGTTGGGAAACAGCTGAGAGAGGAGAGCATCAGTGATAATGATTTTCTCTCTCGGGTGCTCCGATACTATATGTCCGAAGGCTACGCCTATACGCTGAAACCACCAATGCTCGAAGGGGATACGATTGATCAGTTTCTTTTTGAGACCCGACGGGGCTTCTGCGAACATTTCGCGGGTAGCTTTGTTTACCTGATGAGAGCGGGTGGTGTTCCCGCTCGTGTGGTTGTTGGTTATCAGGGCGGTGAGTACAACCGACGCGGTAACTATGTCGCGGTACGCCAGTTTGACGCTCACGCCTGGGCAGAGGTCTGGATGCAGGGCGAGGGCTGGATTCGGGTAGATCCAACGTCTGTTGTGGCGCCTCAGAGAATTCAGGAAGGTCTGGAGTTTGCCGTTGAGGGAGAGGAGTTCCTGTCCGATGTTGGCCTTTCTTTTATGAAATTCCGCTCAAGTCTGTGGATCACTGAGCTTCGCCTGCAACTGAGTGCCTTAAGTCATTACTGGGATGCATGGGTGGTCGGCTATTCCCCCACCATGCAGATGGAATTGTTGAATCAGTATCTGGGTAAGATAGATCGAAAAACCATGGGTATGTATCTGGTAGGTAGCTTCTTTTCGGTCTTTGCCATGGTTGCACTGTTTCTGCTCATGAAGCGCAGCAACAGAAAGCTGGCGCCTGTAGAGCGGGAGTACCTGCGCTTTTGTCGTTATCTTGCGGATCAGGGGTTTGCAAGAGCGGTAGGTGAGGGGCCGGTCGATTATTGCAGGAGAGTGTCGGAGGCGAGGCCCGACCTTGAGGTTGGCATTCGTGCCGTTACGGATGCCTATATACGATTGAACTTTGCCGAAGACCGGCCTGAGGAGCCGAAACTCCTCAGGCAGGCCTATCGCAACCTTCGGATCAGATCGTTCGCCTGACCCTTCGGCCCGGAACCTATCCTGCTGCGACGATATTGACGGCAGGTATAGTAACCGTGTCTGCTGATTTCTGGAAAGACTCGATCTCATGGAAATTCAGGTAGCGGTAGATATCCGCTGCCATCGTATCCAGCTCTTTCGCGTATTCCAGATACTCTTCGGGGCTTGGTAACTTTCCAAGAATACTGGCTACCGCAGCAAGTTCCGCGGATGCAAGATAGACGTCTGCGCCATCACCGAGTCGGTTCGGGAAGTTCCGGGTCGATGTCGAAACACAGGTCGTGTTTGGCGCGACGCGTGCCTGGTTCCCCATGCAAAGTGAGCAACCCGGCATCTCGGTTCTTGCGCCGGCCTGAGCGAAGACGTTGTAAACCCCTTCTTCCATGAGTTGGTGCTCGTCCATCTTGGTTGGAGGTGAGATCCACAGACGTGTCGGAATGGATTTTGCCTGGCTTAGCAGACGCGCTGCTGCCCGGAAGTGACCGATGTTGGTCATGCAGGAACCAATGAATACCTCGTCAATCTTGTCACCGGCAACTTCTGAAAGAGGTTTAACATCATCCGGATCATTGGGGCAGGCCAGCAGCGGTTCCTTGATTTCGTTCAGATCGATTTCGATGATTTCTGCATACTCTGCGTCGGCATCCGGTTCCATGAGTTCAGGATTCTCGAGCCAGGCATCCATGGCCTCAATGCGTCGGGCAATGGTTCGCGCGTCGCCATAGCCTTCGTTGATCATCCATTTCAATAATGTCACGTTGGAGCTCAGGTACTCGATGATAGGTTCTTTGCCAAGACGAATCGTGCAACCACCTGCAGATCGTTCGGCAGAAGCGTCGCTGATCTCAAATGCCTGTTCCACCTTCAGGTCCGGCAAACCTTCAATCTCCAGGATTCGACCGGAGAAGATGTTCTTCTTGCCTTCCTTGGAAACCGTGAGCAGACCACGCTGTATAGCTGCGTAGGGGATGGCGTTGACCAGATCTCGCAGAGTGATACCAGGCTGCATTTCACCCTTGAAACGAACCAGTACCGATTCCGGCATATCCAGCGGCATGACGCCAATAGCAGAGGCAAACGCAACCAGACCTGAGCCTGCAGGAAAGCTGATACCCAGAGGGAAGCGCGTATGAGAATCACCGCCGGTACCCACTGTGTCCGGTAACAGCATTCTGTTCAGCCAGGAGTGGATAATGCCGTCTCCGGGACGCAGGGCGACACCGCCCCTCGTCTGGATAAAGTCAGGCAGCGTGTGTTGTGTATCGATGTCCACGGGTTTTGGGTAGGCGGCAGTATGGCAGAAAGACTGCATGACCAGATCTGCTGAAAAGCCGAGACAGGCAAGTTCTTTCAGTTCATCCCGGGTCATTGGACCAGTTGTATCCTGGGAGCCCACGGTTGTCATCTTTGGCTCACAATAGGTGCCAGGTCGAACACCTTCAACACCGCAGGCTTTACCTACAATTTTCTGAGCCAGTGTGAAACCTGCAGAAGAGTCTTCTGCCGGAATCGGCTTGCGGAAAATATCTGTTGTCTCAAGACCCAGTGCCTCACGGGCTCGCTCTGTCAGGCCTCTGCCGATGATCAACGGGATTCGACCACCAGCGCGAACTTCGTCCATCAGAACGGGTGTCGCCAGTTCAAATTCGGAAATGACGTCTCCGGCTTCATTGGTAATCTTGCCTTCATAGGGATGAATGGTAATGACATCGCCCATTTCCATTTTTGTGACATCACACTCAATTGGCAGAGCACCAGCATCTTCCATGGTGTTGAAGAAAATTGGAGCAATCTTGCCACCGAGGCACACGCCACCATCACGCTTGTTCGGAATGTAGGGAATGTCATCACCCATGTGCCATAGAACAGAGTTGGTCGCTGACTTCCGTGAAGAACCGGTACCGACCACATCACCAACATAAGCCAGTGGATGGCCCTTTTTCTTCAGCTCTTCAATGGTCTCGAGGGGGTTCTCCATGCGCTTAACCAGCATGGCTTTCGCGTGAAGTGGAATGTCAGGGCGGCTCCAGGCGTCACCGGCAGGAGACAGGTCGTCAGTGTTCGTTTCACCCTCCACCATGAAAACCGTCACGGTGATCTGTTCTGGTACTTCAGGCTTGTTGGTAAACCATTCAGCGTTTGCCCAGGACTCCAGTACCGCCTTTGCATGATCGTTAGTCTTTGCCTTTTCAACGACATCATGAAAAGCGTCAAACATCAGTAGGGTTCTGGACAGACCGGCAGCGGCTGTTTCTGCGACTTCGTCGTTGTCCAGAAGTTTGATCATGGATTCGATGTTGTACCCGCCGAGCATAGTGCCGAGAAGCTCTGTTGCTCGTTTTGCATCGATCAATGGTGAGCTTGTATCTCCGTTCGCCAGGGCTGTCAGGAAAGCAGCTTTGACATAAGCCGCGTCATCAACGCCAGCCGGCACCCGGTTCTCCAGCAGGTCGACGATGAATTCTTCTTCTCCTGCTGGGGGATTCTTGATCAGTTCAACCAGTTCGTTGACCTGTTCGGCATTCAGGGGTTTGGGAACGATACCTTCCGCGGCGCGTTCCTCTACGTGTTGTCGATATGCTTCAAGCACAACCTGTTCCTCGCTGTATAATGACGATGGTTTTCGTCCGGTTTCAAAAGGGTGGCAAGTTTACTGGAACCGGGTCCTAAAGTTAAGTCACGCCCCACTGTAAGGCTATGAATGTGAACAGTTTTTTACGTTGTCCTACTCCTGATGCCTGGCTTGAAAAAGCCGTTAAGGAACTGCCGATTCTTCTGATCGATCATGCCAACTGTGAGAAGAAAGCCGCCTCAACCGCATTAAACCTGATGTACAGGCATGTTGATCAGACCGAAATGATTCTGCGCCTGTCCAAGTTAGCCAGAGAAGAGTTGCGCCACTTCGAGCAGGTTGTCGCTATCCTGAAAGAAAGGAATATATCGTATGCCCAAATTTCTTCAGCCCGATACGCCGGAGAACTGCGCAAATCCGTTCGAAGTCATGAGCCCGCCAGGCTGATTGATATACTGATCGTCAGCGCCATTGTTGAGGCGCGCAGCTGCGAACGATTTTCACGGTTAATCGAAGTGCTGGATGAAGAACTTGCCGCATTTTATGCATCTCTGCTGAAGTCTGAAGCCCGTCATTTCAAAGTGTATTTGCGGCTTGCGGAACAGATAGCGGAGGGTACGGATATCGAGGATCGGGTTGCACACTTTCTTGATGAAGATCAACGACTGATTACCTCTCCAGACGCCGAGTTCCGGTTTCATAGCGGTGTACCCGTTTAGCTGCACCCGTTTAGCTGGACCCGTTTAGCTGGATTGGGGACCTTCCAGAATCTGTGCTCTTCACGCTGATTCCTGAAAACTGTAGTGGCGCAGTTCTATATCGTCGTCAATGGTTTCCAGGTAAACCATGGAACTATGCCAGTCTCCCAGTACATATCGTCGTCCCGTCTGGCCGCCAAGCATCACATCATGAACATCGGGACGATGCGTGTGCCCGTGAATGAGCACCGATACGCCAGCTGTCTCCATGACATCAATCACCTCCGAGGGCGTGACATCCATAATATCCTCTGCGGTTTCCCGCGTATGTGCTTTGCTTTCCCCCCGAATTTGCCTCGCAATGGCAGCTCTCTCGGAAAGTGGCTTCTTGAGAAAGTCGACTTGAAAAGCATCGGACCTCAGGAGCTGGCGTGCTTGCATATATTCCTTGTCCAGGGTGCACAGGCTGTCACCGTGCATCAGCAGGGCGGGTGTGTCTTCGAGGCTGATGAGACTTGGGTCGCTAAGCAGTTCTGTCCCTGATAGCCTGCAGAAAGCGTCGCCAATCAGAAAGTCCCGGTTACCGTGCATCAGAAAAACGCGACAGGAAAGGGCCGCCAGTGACTTTGCGATACGCTGGTTGAAGGCGGAAACATCATCATCGCCGAGCCAGACTTCGAAGAAATCCCCGAGAATATAGAGCTCATCAATATCCCTGCAGTGGGCGCTCAAGAAGCTTTCGAAAGCGCTTGCCAGGTCTTCTCGCTCGGAATCAAGATGCAGGTCTGAGATGAAAATTCGTTTCATAGAGATAAGTCTTTCTAAGCTATTGCTTTATTTGAAAAAAATGGCCGCTTTCCTGTTTGACTGCGGAGGGCCTCATTAGTAGAATGCGCCCCTTTCCAGCGGCAGGCCATTGGCTGGCTGCTGGCGTATTATCCGGTGGAATGCAGTGCAGCTGCAATGACGGGTTGATACGGCAAGCAGTATTCGGGGTATAGCGCAGTCTGGTAGCGCGCCTGCTTTGGGAGCAGGATGTCGGGAGTTCGAATCTCTCTACCCCGACCAAATTCCCATAAGGTGAATGTCAGGAAGGGTTTTCCGAGCGCCCGTAGCTCAACTGGATAGAGCATCGGCCTTCTAAGCCGAGGGTTGAAGGTTCGAGTCCTTCCGGGCGCGCCATCTTATTGGAAACTTAGCAATGGTGGGCGTAGCTCAGTTGGTAGAGCTCCGGATTGTGATTCCGGCGGTCGTGGGTTCAAACCCCATCGTCCACCCCAGAAACAAGCAGTATAGGTAGGGAGCAGGACTGTGCGGCACTCGCGTCCATTACATGGCGTGTAAACCCCATCGTCCACCCCAGAAACAAGCAGTAAACAAGCAGTTTAGGTAGTGAGCAGGACGGTGCGGCACTCGCGTCTATTACATGGCGTGTAAACCCCATCGTCCACCCCAGAAACAAGCAAAAATCGCGAAAGTGGCGGAATTGGTAGACGCGCTGGATTTAGGTTCCAGTGTCGCAAGACGTGAGAGTTCGAGTCTCTCCTTTCGCACCAGATAGACATTAACGGGTAGCACAATGCAGGTAACGGTAGAAACCACTGAAGGTCTTGAGAGAAAAATGCGGGTGGTTGTTCCATCTGATCAGGTGGAAAATCAGGTCAGCGAAAAGATCAAACAGACAGCCCAGCGCGCACGAATCAATGGCTTCCGACCTGGAAAAGTGCCCATGCGCGAGGTGAAGCGCCGCTTCGGTGAAGGTATTCGACAGGAAGTTTCCAGCGAGATTATCCAGTCATCTTACGGTGAGGCGCTGCAGAAAGAAGAGATCAGCCCAGCCGGCATGCCTCAGATAGAAGAGGTCAAGATCGAAGAAGGCCAGGATCTTGAGTTCACTGCGATTTTCGAAGTGTTTCCGGAAATCGAGATTTCGGGTTTCGATGGGATTTCTGTTGAGCGCGTGTCTGCTGAAATCAAGGATTCCGATGTCGAGGAAATGATCGACACGCTGCGCACTCAACGTATGAAGTACGAGGAGACCGATCGCGTCAGTAAGGAAGAAGACAAGCTCAATCTGGACTTTGAAGGATTCGTTGACGGCGAGGCATTTGAAGGCGGCAAGGCCGAGGGCGCGGACATTATTCTGGGTTCAGGTTCCATGATTCCCGGATTTGAAGATGGTCTGGTTGGCCTGAAAGCGGGTGACGAGAAAGACCTGGAAGTGACTTTTCCCGAGCAGTATCAGGCGGAAAATCTTGCTGGCAAGGAAGCAGTTTTCAAAATCAAGGTGAATACGGTTTCAGAACCGAAACTGCCGGAACTGGACGACGAGTTCTTTGATTCCTTCGGGGTAGAAGAGGGTGGCGGTCTTGATGCGTTCCGAGAGGAACTGGTCAGTAATATGGAGCGTGAACTGGAATCTGCCATTAAGGCTAAGGTTAAGGACCAGGTCATGGACGGGCTGGTTGAAAACAATGATTTCGATGTACCAAAGGCACTGATCGATCAGGAAATCAATCGAATGCGGCAGGAAGCTGTTCAGCAGTTCGGTGGTGGTAACCAGATGGATCCCAATCTTCTGCCGGCAGAAATGTTCTCTGAACAGGCACAGAAGCGGGTTAAGCTTGGCCTTCTGGTGAGCACGATTGTTGAGAAAAACGAAATTCAGCCTGATGCAGAAAAAGTTCGGGAAACGATCGATACCATGGCCAGCCAGTACGAAGAGCCGGATCAGGTTCGAAATTTCTATTACAGCAACGAACAGCAGTTGAGCCAGATTCAGAACATTGTTCTCGAAGAGCAGGTCGTTGAGTTCATCCTCGAAGGCTCAAATGTCACTGACAAATCAGTCAGTTACCAGGAGGCGGTGCGACGTGATGCGCCTGCTGACGTCGATGCAGAGACCGAAGAAGCCGCTTCCGAGGACAAAGATCAGGAAACTCAAGCCTGATCTTGATCGAAGGTCATCTAATAAGCCCCTGGTTGCGTAAAGTTACTGTGGGGCTTATGTTCCACAATTACTTCTCAAGTCAACCATTGAACTTTCGGCAATTTGCCGCATTATTAGGCGTTCAAGGCGTCAATCATCAAGAGATATCCAATGCATAATTTTGAAGACAGATTTCTGCCGGACACCCAGGGACTGGGCCTGGTGCCCATGGTTCTGGAGCAGACTGCAAGAGGTGAACGTTCCTACGACATATATTCTCGCCTGTTAAAGGAACGTATCATTTTCGTGGTTGGTCCCATCGATGACAACGTTGCCAACCTCGTCGTGGCTCAGCTGCTTTTCTGTGAGTCAGAAAACGCGGATAAAGATGTGCAGCTCTACATCAATTCACCGGGTGGTTCCGTGACATCGGGTCTCGCCATCTACGACACCATGCAGTTTATTAACTGTGAAGTGTCTACTCTGTGCATTGGCCAGGCAGCCAGCATGGGTGCTTTTTTGCTCGCGGGCGGAACCAAAGGAAAACGTTTCGCACTGCCCAATTCCCGTATCATGATTCACCAGCCCAGCGGTGGTTCCCAGGGTCAGGCTTCTGATATAGAAATTCAGGCAAAGGAAATCCTGTTCCTGCGTGAGCGTATGAATGAGATTATGGCGAACCATACCGGTCGTACGCCTGAAGAGCTTGCAAAAGACACGGAGCGGGACAATTTCATGACAGCCAAAGACGCGCTGGAGTACGGTATGATCGATACCATTCTTGAGCAACGGTCTAATCTGTTGGCTGTGGCGTAAAGGCCACTCAGGTATATTTTTTATTTTTCAGTGTATGAATATAATGGTTTCAGGGCGAACCCTGACCATTAGCTAGATTTGAGGTTTCGGTATGTCAGACGAACATGATGGAAGTAACGGCGACGGCAAGCTGCTTCATTGCAACTTCTGCGGCAAAAGCCAGCATGAAGTCAGGAAACTGATCGCTGGTCCATCGGTTTATGTCTGCGATGAGTGTGTTGAGCTCTGTAATGACATTATCCGCGAAGAACTCCAGGAGAGTAGTGAAGAAGCGGAGAACCGCAAACTGCCAACGCCTCAGGAAATTAACGAAATCCTGGATGAATATGTCATCGGTCAGCACCGCGCCAAGAAGGTTCTGTCTGTAGCCGTTTACAATCACTACAAGCGTCTCAACTATTCCGGTAAGAAAGATGATGTCGAACTACAGAAGAGTAATATTCTTCTGGTCGGCCCTACCGGTGTTGGTAAAACGCTTCTTGCTGAAACCCTCGCTCGACTGCTGGATGTTCCTTTTACTATTGCTGACGCCACCACGCTGACGGAAGCAGGATATGTTGGTGAAGATGTCGAAAACATCATCCAGAAGCTTCTTCAGAAGTGTGACTACGATGTCGATAAAGCGCAGGTCGGTATTGTTTACATTGATGAAATCGACAAGATTTCTCGAAAGTCTGACAATCCGTCAATCACGCGTGACGTCTCCGGTGAAGGTGTTCAGCAGGCACTGTTGAAACTGATTGAAGGTACAGTTGCCTCAGTCCCGCCGCAGGGTGGTCGGAAGCATCCTCAGCAGGAATTTCTCCAGGTAGATACCTCTAATATTCTGTTTATCTGTGGTGGTGCTTTTGCAGGTCTCGATAAGGTCATTCAGGATCGTTCGGACAAGAGTGGTATCGGATTCGGAGCCAGCGTACAGACCGAAGCGGCCAAGAAGAATCTTGGTGAAACACTCCGTGATGTCGAACCCGAAGATCTGGTTCGCTATGGTTTGATCCCTGAGTTTGTTGGTCGACTGCCGGTTCTTGCGACACTGGATGAGCTCGACACAGAAGCTCTGGTTCGTATCCTCAAGGAACCAAAGAACGCCTACACCAAGCAGTATGCGAAACTGTTTGAGATGGAAGGTGCCGAAATCGATTTCCGTGAAGATGCGCTGGCTGCTATCGCGCAGAAGGCAATGGAACGCAAAACAGGCGCTCGCGGCCTTCGTTCCATTCTCGAATCCGTGTTGCTGGAAGTGATGTACAAACTGCCTTCCGAGGAAGGTGTCAGCAAGGTCATCATTGATGAAAATGTCATCAATGGCACTTCCGATCCGATGTTGATCTACGAAAATGCAGATCAGCAGATGGCAGCGCCTGAATAAGCGCTGTTCGTCTGAATTTTCGCGCAGTTGCGACAAAAAAGGGGCATAGAGCCCCTTTTTTGCTTATGTTTGAGCTAGAGGCTTATAAAAAAGCTGAAGCTTTTTGCCTTTAGGCTGAAGGCCCTTTCTTGTTAGCGGAAGGCTCCGTAAACTGATCCTATACCCAATAATGAGCCAATCATGTCTGAACAGCTGTTTGATGTACCCATTGTGACCTTGAGGGACATGGTGGTGTATCCCCACGGCGTGCAACCTCTTTTTATCGGAACGGAGAAATCTATCCGAGCACTGGAGTTCGCCCAGGATAACGACAAGGATAAAAAGATTCTGCTACTGGCCAAGCGGGATCCCACGAACGAAGAGCCGGGACCGGAAGATCTGTTCAGTTTCGGGACCGTCGCGACAATTCTCCAGCTCATCCGCCTGCCAGATAAAACCGTCAAGATTCTCGTCGAAGGAAACAATCGGGCGGCGGTCAGTGAAATTCGTGACGGCGATGAATTCTTTACCGGTGACGCTGAACTGCAGGATGAAGTCCTGGTGGATGCTGGTGAAGGGCAGGCGATGATTCGTTCCTTGATGAGCACGTTCGATCAGTATGTTCAGCAGAGTAAAAAAGTGCCCCCAGAGGTGATGACCTCGCTTTCCAGCATCGAGGATCCATCAAGACTGGTGGATACGATTGCCTCGCAGCTGACGTTGAAGCTGGATATTAAACAGCAACTGCTCGAGATGGTCGATTTGCAGGAGCGCATTGATCACATGCTGGATCTCCTGGAAGGTGAACTCGAACTGTTTAACGTTGAGAAACGTATTCGAGGTCGCGTTAAAAAACAGATGGAAAAGAGTCAGCGCGAGTACTATCTGAACGAGCAGATGAAGGCTATTCAGAAAGAACTGGGTGACATGGATGACGTGCCTAATGAGCTCGAAGACATGGAAAAGCGTCTTGAGTCATCCGGTATGCCTAAAGAGGCGAAGGAGAAAACAAAAGCGGAACTGAACAAACTGAAAATGATGTCGCCTATGTCTGCAGAAGCGACGGTCGTTCGTTCCTATATCGACTGGATGTTGAATACGCCCTGGAAGAAGC
>CBFIJB010000006.1:0-194856 GCA_965662805.1 Candidatus Azotimanducaceae bacterium
AAGCTCGAACTCGCGAGGGATGCGCAGGGCCTGGTTGCGCCCGTTGCGAAAGAGTCGTACGTGGCGTTCGGAAGTTGACATTGAAGTATCCTCTGGGTTACCCGACATATGCCAAAGCCTATGCAAATGGATCTGGTAAGTCAACCAGGCTGGCTGCGCAACCTGAGAGCGTTCTCGTGAAAATTTACAAGGCGATTAGCAGCAAATTCTGAACATGGTATTTTTCATGGTATTACCGATTTACAGGAAAATAAGTAATTGAAAATAAGAGATAAAAATGGCCTATTGATAATCGAGTGGGAATAATGCACGAAGCGATCCACAATGAATGGATGCTCAAAGCGCTGGATCTTGCGGTGATTGCCCGGGAGCAGGGAGAGGTACCCGTTGGCGCGGTTGTCGTGCAGGATGGCAAGGTGATCGGGCAGGGGAGTAATGGCCCGATTCGAGCGTGTGATCCGACTGCCCATGCTGAGATTAATGCGCTGCGTGATGCGGCGGCCAACACAGGTAACTATCGACTGCCTGGCTGTACACTGGTCGTCACCGTGGAACCCTGCACCATGTGTGCCGGTGCGCTTGTCCATGCACGAATCGAAACGTTAGTATTTGGCGCGCGGGAACCCCGGTCAGGCGCGATACTGTCCTCGGCGAACGTGCTTGAAAATCCAGGTCTGAATCACAGGGTTGCTGTGGTTGAAGGCATATTAGCTGATGAATGTGGAAAACTGATGTCGTCCTTTTTCAGGGAGCGTAGAAACTAATGGTCATGCTGGTCTTTCCGGGGCCTACGGCTCTGTCGGCCTTCAGGGTCAGCAAGCTGCGCACCGAACTGGCTGCTGCGGGCGCTGATTTGCAGCGCATTGATACTCAGTACCTGCACTTCGTTGACCTTGATGCCAAGCTGAACCAGGAGGAACTTTCTATTCTGACCGGTCTGCTGCGCTATGGCGCAGAGGAAGAGCAGCGTCGGGAACTGATGCAGACGGATCAGTTTCTCAGGCTCGTTGTGCCGAGAAGAGGCACTATCTCTCCCTGGAGCTCCAAGGCGACCGACATCGCCCGAATCTGTGGTATCGACAAGGTGAAGCGAATCGAGCGGGGAATTGCTTATCGCATCAATGCTGACGAACCACAGGTTGCGGACCCCTTCATCCATGACCGAATGACCCAGGAAGTCGTGGATACAACTGAAGTCAGTTACCTGTTTGAGACATCAGAACCGGCACCGCTCGGCACTGTCGATCTGATGGGCCAGGGGCCTGCGGCGTTGCAGGTGGCTAACATCAGCCTGGGGCTCGCTCTGACACGTGACGAGATAGCTTACCTGGTTGAGGCTTATCGTGATTTGAAACGAAATCCCACGGATGCAGAGTTGATGATGTTCGCGCAGGCGAACTCGGAGCATTGTCGTCACAAGACTTTCCGCGCCACCTGGAATATCGACGGTGAAGACAAGCCGCATTCCCTGATGGATATGATTCAGAACACCTACCACCAGACCAATGGTGAGGGTGTCCTGTCTGCCTATGAAGACAATGCGGCCGTGATTCAGGGCTCGCTAGCCAGTCGGTTTTATCCTGACCCGATGACCAGAGAGTATGGTTTCGTGGAAGAGGATGTGCATATCCTCATGAAGGTCGAAACTCATAACCATCCAACTGGGATAGCGCCCTTCCCCGGGGCGGCAACCGGTGCCGGAGGGGAAATCCGTGACGAAGGTGCGGTGGGAAGAGGTGCGAAGCCGAAAGCGGGTCTGACTGGCTATACGGTGTCTAACCTGAATATTCCCGGAGCAAAACAACCCTGGGAATCAGATTATGGTTATCCCTCAAGAATATCTTCACCCCTGGATATTATGATTGAGGCGCCTCTCGGTGGCGCAGCGTTCAACAATGAATTTGGTCGTCCAAACGTTACCGGTTACTTTCGCTCTTTTGAGCAGGAGGTAGATGGTGAGGTTCGCGGTTATCACAAGCCAATCATGATCGCTGGCGGTATCGGCAATATTCGTGAAAAGCACATTAAGAAAGAGCCTATTGAAACGGGTGCGGCACTCATTGTTCTGGGTGGTCCGGCGATGTTGATTGGACTTGGCGGTGGCGCTGCCTCATCCATGGCAACGGGTGAAAGTCTCGAAGAGCTCGACTTTGCCAGCGTGCAGCGAGGCAATCCGGAAATGGAACACCGCTGCCAGGAGGTGATTGATCAATGCTGGCAGCTGGACGATGACAATCCGATTCAGTTTATTCACGATGTCGGCGCCGGTGGGCTTTCCAACGCACTCCCTGAACTGATCAAGGATGGTGGAGTTGGCGGTGACTTTGAGCTTCGCCGTATACCGAATGCGGAAATGGGCATGAGCCCTATGGAAATATGGTGCAACGAAGCGCAGGAACGATATGTGCTCGCTGTGCGTTTCAAGGATCTCGATCGGTTCACTCGTATATGTGATCGGGAACGATGCCCTTACGCGGTGGTTGGTCAGGCGAAAGACGGTAACCGACTGCGTGTTAATGACAATATTCTTGGCGATCGGCCGGTGGATATGTCCCTGCCGACCTTGTTCGGCAAGGCCCCGAAGCTGCAGAAGCAGGTGGCACGCGCACCCCTGGCGCTGAAACCCTTTAATGCAAAAAGAAATATTGCCGAGGCTCTGGTCAGAGTGCTGCATCATCCAACCGTCGCCAGCAAGAAATTTCTGATCACCATCGGTGACAGAACCGTCGGTGGGCTGGTTTACCGCGACCAGATGGTAGGACCCTGGCAGACACCGGTAGCAGATGTCGCTGTGACGGCCTCGGGCTTTTCCGGTTACACCGGCGAAGCCATGGCCATGGGTGAGAGAACGCCGCTCGCGCTGATTTCCAGTCCTGCCTCCGCACGAATGGCGATCGGAGAAGCCATGACCAATATAGCTTCTGCCAACGTGGCCAAGTTGCAGGACATCAGTCTGTCCGCAAACTGGATGGCGGCTGTTGGCGCCCGGGGAGAGGATGCGAACCTCTATGACGCGGTAGAAGCGGTGGGCATGGCGCTGTGTCCGGAACTTGGGATCACGATTCCCGTGGGTAAGGATTCGCTGTCAATGCAGACCCGCTGGCAGGAAGACGGCGAACCCAAAGCCGTATCATCACCCATGTCACTGATCGTTACCGCTTGCGCGCCCGTTCTGGATATTCGGGAAACGATTACACCTGAACTGTACCCGCTGGAAGATGAAACTGTTATTTTGCTGCTGGACCTTGCTGAGGGCCGGCAGCGTCTGGGTGGCAGTATCCTCGCTCAATGCTATGGGGAGCTGGGGAACGAGTCTCCGGACCTTGAAAGCCCTGAGATTCTGAAGCGGTTCTTCAGTTTCGCCCAGGAGAAGCGCGAGGATATTCTGGCTTACCACGACCGTTCAGATGGCGGCCTGATCACGACGCTCCTTGAAATGGGTTTTTCAGCTCGTTGTGGCCTAGAAGTGACGGTGCCGGAGGAACAGGATCCGATTCCCTTCCTGTTCAATGAAGAACTGGGCGCTGTCATCCAGGTGGAGTCTGAGAAGGCTGACGCGCTGATTGATGAACTGACGACACACGGTATTGTCGCAACCAAAGTTGCCAGGGTGAGAAGAGATCAGGTGGTGCGACTCATGCACCGGAGTAAGGAACTGGTCAAATCCTCCAGAGCAGAACTGGAACGACAGTGGAGCAGGTCCAGCTTTCAGATACAGAGGCTCAGAGATAATCCGAAATGTGCGCAGGAAGAGTTCAATTCGATTGGTGAGGATTATGATCCCGGTCTGATTGCGGAACATCGTTTTGATATCAATGATGATATTGCCGCACCTATGATTGCAACAGGTGTTCGGCCGCTGGTGGCGATCCTTCGTGATCAGGGCGTGAACAGCCAGACAGAAATGGCGGCGGCTTTCACCCGGGCCGGGTTCACGGCTGTGGATGTCCACATGTCGGAAATATTCAAAGGTGACACAGCCCTGGCGCAGTTCAAGGGGCTGGTTGCCTGTGGCGGTTTCTCCTATGGCGATGTGCTGGGGGCAGGAGAGGGCTGGGCGAAGTCGATCCTCTATCATGACCGTACCCGGGATTCATTTCAGGAGTTTTTTGAAAGACCGGATACGTTCACGCTCGGTGTCTGTAATGGCTGCCAGATGCTGGCCACCTTGAGTGACCTTATTCCAGGTACGGATTCCTGGCCGAAGTTTATCCGTAACGAATCAGAACAGTTTGAAGCTCGGCTGAGTCTGGTGCGCGTGGAACGGAATCCATCGATATTCCTGCGTGGCATGCGCGGTGCGCTGCTGCCCATTGTGGTCAGCCACGGTGAAGGTCGCGCCACTCTGACCCGTATTGCCATGGATGACCTGATCAGCAGAGAGCAGATAGCGCTTCGTTTCTCAGATCACTTCGGCGATGCCACCACCAGTTATCCCCTTAATCCCAATGGCTCACCCGGCGGAATGACGGCAGTCACCAGTCTCGATGGCAGAGTGCTCGCGATGATGCCGCACCCGGATCGGGTTTTCCGTACCGCGCAGTACTCCTGGCACCCGGATGACTGGGAAGAAGATGCCCCATGGATGCGTTTCTTCAGAAATGCGCGTGTCTGGGTTGGCTGATAAGGAATCCTAACGGATCGGGTCTCTTGATCGGTCTATGACGATATCCAGAGACCTGATGGGATACTCATCCCGGGGCAGATCATTGAAGTAGTGCTTCAGAGTTTCAGTGACCACCGGAAACGCCAGGTTGTCCCAGGGTATTTCTGCTTCGCTGAACAGCTGCGTCTCCAGGGATTCAATGCCGGGGTAAAAATCCAGATCCGTGAGGCGAGCACGATAGAACATATAGATCTGTGAGATATGCGGCAGGCTGAAGAGGGTGTACAGATCCAGAATCTCCGCGTTGGCGTTGGCTTCTTCCATGGTCTCGCGCAACGCACCCTCGGCGGCGGTTTCTCCATTTTCAAGGAAACCGGCGGGTAGCGTCCAATATCCGGAACGCGGTGCGATGGCGCGCTGGCAGAGAAGCACCTTATCTTCGAAGTATGGCAGGCACCCGGTCACGACCTTGGGATTCTGATAGTGGATTGTCTCGCACTGGATACAGACGAAGCGGGTCCGGTTGTCGCCTTCCGGGATACGTTGCGCAACTGAGTCGCCGCATTGGCTACAATATTTCATGCAGGCAGTATAAAGGAAGAAAAGTGCTCGACCATATTAGAAAAAGGCTGGCTGATTACCAACCGGGTTCCCAGATACCGGTGCACGAAGGTCGGCCAAGAGCGGCAGTGCTGATACCATTGATCGACCGAACCCAGGAGCCGACTATTCTCCTGACAGAACGCGCCGGTGCCCTCAGCAGCCACGCCGGTGAAGTCGCGTTTCCCGGTGGCAAGGAGGACGACACAGATGAATCGCTGATCTGGACAGCCTTGCGCGAGAATGAGGAAGAGCTGGGTATTCGGCCGGGTTCTGTAGAGATTCTGGGAGAGTTGAAACCCTTTGTGTCTAAATACGGGCTTATGGTGACGCCCTTTGTGGGTCTGGTTGATCAGGATGCAGCGATGGCGCCCAATCCTGCTGAAATCGCATCGGTGTTCGAGGTGCCCATGACATTCTTTGAGAAAACCCCGCCTTCGCGGGTTGATGAAGTTGCGCGCCATGGTGAGGAATACACGATCCGTGTCTTTGAGTATGACGGTTATGAGATCTGGGGGTTAACCGCGTTGATCGTGGATGAATTCCTGCGGGTCAGTCTGAGATAATTCTAATAACGAAACAAACCAAACAGCACAACTCAAGCAGCACAATTTAAGCAATGCAATGGGAGTAATGAATGATCTATTCGCTGGGTGAGCGGACGCCGGAATTCAGAGGCGACTACTGGATAGCAGACAGCGCAACGGTGCTGGGTGCGGTGATTCTTGAACAGGATGCCAGCATCTGGTTTAACGCCGTGTTGCGTGGCGACAATGACATCATCCATGTTGGTGAGGGTTCCAACGTTCAGGACGGTTCGGTGCTGCATACTGACCCAGGCATGCCCCTGACGATTGGTAAGGGTGTCACCATAGGGCACAAGGTGATGCTGCACGGCTGCACCATCGGTGATAATTCCCTGATAGGTATTAATGCAGTGGTGCTCAATGGCGCGAAAATTGGCAAGAATTGTCTGATCGGTGCCAACGCCCTGATTCCCGAGGGTAAGGAGATCCCCGATGGATCGCTGGTCATGGGTTCACCGGGTAAGGTCGTGCGCGAGCTCAATGAGGGCGCCATTAAAGGCCTGACAATGAGTGCCCAGGGTTACGTGGCTAACTACAAGCGTTTTCAGAAGGATTTGAAACCCCTGGGCTAGGCGTTTATAGTTCGGCACTGAAATTTCGGTTATCCGCAGAGCGAATGAACACGAACACCATTTTCGAAGTTCTTTCCGGCAGCACTTCCCAGCTGCTGCTTTCGCCTGCACAGCTTTCAGGCCTGCTGCTACGACTGCCGTTGTAGGCGGCCATCCAAAATACCTGCACTGCCCGGTGCCTGCGATCCGCAGGAATGAAACAAAGAATCCGAGATACCCAACATGAATGCTGAAAATCCATCTATGACGACTGATAACTCGACGGCGAGAAAGATGCCGTTCCACAAATATAAAGCCTTTAAGCCAGTGGCGCTTAAAGACCGAACCTGGCCTGACAATGTTATTTCCCAGGCGCCTCGCTGGTGCAGCGTTGACCTGCGTGATGGCAATCAGGCGTTGATTGAACCGATGACGCCTAACGAGAAGCAGAAGATGTGGGACCTGCTGGTTGAGATCGGTTTCCAGGAAATTGAGGTTGGTTTTCCCGCAGCGTCCCAGACTGATTTTGATTTTGTCAGGAAAATTATTGAAGAAGACAGAATTCCCGAGGGCGTTACCATCCAGGTCTTATGCCAGGCACGGGAAGAGCTGATCCGGCGAACCTGCGAGGCAGTCGCCGGAGCGAAGAACGTGATCTTCCACCTCTACAACTCAACGTCGACCCTGCAGCGCAAGGTTGTGTTTAACATGAGTCGTGAAGAGGTCATCAAGCTCGCAACGGATGCGACCCAGGTTGTTTGGGACAATACCCGTGACCTCGTAGCCTCTGGTACAAACCTCACACTTGAGTATTCGCCAGAAAGCTATACAGCAACAGAAATGGATTTTGCGGTCGAAATCTGCGCAGCTGTCATGGAGGTCTGGAAGCCGACACCGGACAACAAGATTGTGCTGAATCTGCCCTCTACGGTTGAGATGGCAACACCTAATATTTATGCAGACCAGATTGAATATTTCATTCGCAACCTCCCTGACAGGGAAAGCGCAGTAATCAGTCTGCATACGCACAACGACCGGGGCACTGGTGTCGCTGCCTCAGAGCTCGGATTGATGGCCGGGGCCGAGCGTATTGAAGGTACGCTGTTCGGTAACGGTGAAAGAACCGGTAATCTCGATGTGATTACCATGGCCATGAATATGTTTTCCCAGGGAATTGATCCCAGGCTTTATCTTTCCGACATGCCCAAAATAGTCGCGGTCAGCGAAGAGTGCACCAAAATCCCCATTCACGTTCGTCAGCCGTATGCAGGCGAACTCGTGTTTACCGCGTTCTCCGGTTCCCATCAGGATGCGATCAAAAAGGGCATGCAGTTTGTGGAAGCCGGCAGTGACACTTCCTGGGAAGTGCCTTACCTGCCCATTGATCCTGCAGATGTAGGGAGCTCCTATCGGGAAACAGTGCGCGTAAACAGCCAGTCGGGTAAGGGCGGCGTGGCGTTTATTCTGGAGCACCACTTCGGGATCTCGCTGCCGCGATCGCTGTTGCTTGAATTCAGTCCCATCGTGCAGAAGCTCTCGGAATCAGATGGTGGAGAGTTGAAACCGGATGCTATCTGGGACGCGTTTGTCAGTGAGTACATTGAGGTTGAAGGACCTTATCAGCTCAATGACTATCAGGTGAATTCCAACGCAGACGGCGGTGAAACCTGCAGAGCGATGATCCAGGTCGGTGACAATGAGGTCGAAGTTAACGGCTCAGGGTCCGGTCCTATCGATGCTTTCATCAACGCCATGGTGGAGACGCTGAATGAACCGCTGAACGTTGTCGAGTATCAGGAGTACGCTCTCAACGAGGGCGCTGAGGCGCAGGCAATCTGTATTCTTGCGATCACCGATGAACAGGGCAACCGTTACTATGGTGTTGGTATCAGTCAGAACACCACGACGGCGGCGTTCAAATCGATCATTGCGTCGATCAATCGGAAGTGGCAGGTATAGCACGGCATCTGTGGTGTCCGACCCGAAGCTGAGGCAGGAAGCCGAAGCGAGGTAGGCGAGGTAAGCGATTACAGGGTCCGGCATTCTCAGTTGTCCCGTAGAATGTTGGCCCTCTTAATGCGATTCGCCGAGCAAGAGTCCTAGAAAGGTTCCGGCTGCTCCGACAGTTTGGCTGTGCGAATCATGTTGTCCTGAATCTGCACGATCTCGATGCGGTAACCCTCGATCGTAAAACAGATATTTGCGTCAGGAATGGTCTCCAGATGTTCTGTGATCAGTCCGTTGAGTGTTTTAGGTCCGTCGACCGGTAGTTCCCAATCCAGACTGCGGTTAATCAGCCTGATCTGGGTGCCGCCGTCGACGAGATAGGAGCCATCTTCCTGTGGGTGGATCTCGACGCTGGTTGCCGCAAGGTCGGTGGTGAAATCACCAACAATCTCTTCCAGAATATCTTCCAGGGTAACGATGCCCTGGATGTCACCATACTCATCAACCACCATGGCAATGCGTTCTTTCTCGGCCTGAAAGTTAATGAGCTGTGTTTCCAGCGGTGTACTTTCCGGCACAAAATAAGGCTCTGTGGTTTCCTGAAGCAGTGCTGCCTTCGTCAGTTCCCCGTCGATCAGAAACCTTGCTGCATTTCTGACGTGCAGCATGCCGATAATACGATCGATGTCTTCTTTGAATACTGGCAGGCGAGTGTGTTGTACCGATCTTATCTGCGAGACTATTTCATCCATATCATCTTCGATATCGATACCCACGATGTCTGTGCGTGGCACCATAATGTCATCCACGGTGACCTTTCCCAGATCCAGTACGCCGAGCATCATATCCTGGTGCTTGCCTGCGACCTGGGAGCCTTCATGTACCACGGTTCTGAGCTCTTCGAGGCTCAGGTGATCCTCGCCAGCTTCATCCTGACGAACACCGACGGCATACAACATGCCGTTTGCGATGCCGTTTACCAGCCAGACAAAGGGGTAACAGATCCAGAGCAAGGCCTGCAGCAGGTAAGAGCTGGGCATTGCGATTCTTTCCGGGTAAACCGCAGCGATTGTCTTGGGCGCGACCTCTGCAAAAACCAGGAACACGATTGTGCAAATCACGGGTGCCGCGGCGACGCCGGATTCACCCAGAATGTCCAGTGCCAGGACGGTGGCCAGTGACGCTGCCGTAAAATTGGCTAGATTGTTTCCAATCAGGATAACGCCGAGCAGGCGGTCTGGCCTTTCAAGAAGTTTCTCGGCGCGCCGGGCGCCACCATGTCCTTCCTTGCTGAGATGTCTGACCCGGTATCGGTTGAGCGCCATCATGGCGGTCTCGGAACCAGAAAAGTAGGCGGAAACGATGACTAACAGAACAATAGAGCCAAATAAGGCGCCGGTCGACGGATCGTCCAAAAATGGAGACCTCGGATTTGCTGTGGGAGTGCATTTGTACGAGTTCAGCCGTGGGCTGTCAAGCGCGCTGCAGGATAACTTCCAGTACCAGTTTGCTGCCAAAATAACCGAGGGCCAGCAGGACGAAACCGCCGAGTGTCCAACGTGAGGCAATGGCTCCGCGCCAGCCCAGCTGGTAGCGACCCCACAACAGAATCATGAAGACGATCCAGGCCGCCAGTGTTATCACCGTGTGATGAACAATTCCGGGTCCTGCCATATCCTCGAGAAACAGAAATCCGGAAATAATGCTCAATGTCAGGAACAGCAGTCCTGCCCAGATCATCTCGAACATGAGCTGTTCCATGGTCTCCAGTGGCGGCATGTTTCTCAGTACAAGGAGCTGATGCTGACGAAGCAGATTGTCCCCAAATGACAGCAGAATGGCCTGAACTGCGGCAATGGTCAGAATGCTGTAGGCGATAATCGACAGGGTAATGTGGCTCAGTATGCCTGATGTGATCTGTTCTCTCGGTGTGAAGTCGCCGGCGAATACAGCATCCATGACGATCGTGCCGATGGCGATGGGGAAAATAATGAGGAACAGGTTATCCACGGGGCGGCGCAGGCTGCTGATCAGAACCATGAAGCCAATCGAGAGAGCCATTAATGACAGCATTGGATACAGCCCAAGGTCATAACCTTTGCCGTCAGTGATGAAGCCACTATAGATAGCGATAGCGTGGCAGATGATGGCTCCAGCAGCGAGGCTCTTGACGAGCGTCGCGTTTTGACTGCCCTTGAGAATGCTTTGCAGCTGCAATGCTGTAGCAATCAGGTAGCAGACGCAGGCTGTCTCACCGACGATCACCGTGAACATGTATGGCGTATTTCCGAACTGTGGGATTCGTTATACTAGCCCACCCAGCAGTAACTTTCAGGTAGTTCAGTGTTCGAATCTCTGACGGAGCGTCTCGGTAAGACACTCTCAAACATTACAGGCAAAGCGCGGCTCACAGAAGATAATATCCAGGAAGCTCTGCGCGAGGTGCGCGTTGCCCTGCTCGAAGCAGATGTGGCACTGCCGGTTGTCAAAGATTTTATCGCCAATGTGAAGGAACGTGCGCTTGGCACGGAGGTGTCATCGAGTCTTTCACCCGGTCAGGTGTTCATTCGCATCGTCAATGATGAACTCGTATCCATGATGGGTACTGGTGAAGGCGAGCTGAATCTCGCGGTTCAGCCGCCGGCAGTGATTTTGATGGCGGGTCTTCAGGGTGCCGGTAAGACCACTTCCACGGCGAAGTTGGGTCGATTCCTGAAAGGCCGCCAGCAGAAGTCGGTGATGGTGGCCAGCACCGATGTCTATCGTCCTGCGGCAATAGATCAGTTGCGCACGCTGTCTGAACAGGCTGAGCTGAACTTCTTCGAGTCGAATACCGATCAGAAACCACTCGACATCGCCAAGGCAGCGCTTTCTGAAGCGAAGAAGCAGTTTGCGGATGTCCTCATTATCGACACCGCCGGTCGACTTGGCATCGACGAAGAGATGATGCAGGAGATCAGGGATCTCTACGTGACACTGTCGCCGGCAGAGACTCTGTTTGTGGTGGATGCGCTGACCGGGCAGGATGCGGCCAATACGGCCAAGGCATTTTCTGACGTGCTGCCGTTGACGGGCGTCATTCTGACAAAGGCCGATGGTGACAGTCGTGGTGGTGCGGCGCTTTCAGTCAGGGCCGTGACCGGCAAACCCATCAAGTTCATGGCAGTGGGTGAGACCATTGATGACCTGGATGCCTTCCATGCGGATCGAATCGCCTCCAGAATTCTTGGTATGGGAGACGTACTCTCCCTGATTGAGGAAGCGGAACAGAAGGTTGACAAGAAAAAGGCACGCAAGCTCGCTTCCAAGCTGAAGAAGGGTAAGGGATTTGATCTGGAAGACTTCAGGGACCAGATCCAGCAGATGAACAACATGGGTGGTATTGCCGGCATGATGGATAAGCTGCCTGGTATGGGCCAGATGGCTCAGGCAGCCAAGCAGCAGATGAACGACAAAACATTCGTTCAGATGGAGGCGATCATCAACTCCATGACACCAGGGGAACGTCAGGTTCCGGACAAGATCAACGGATCACGAAAGAAGCGCATTGCCGGTGGCTCTGGTACTCAGATTCAGGATGTTAACCGTTTGCTGAAGCAGCATAAGCAGATGCAGAAGATGATGAAGAAGCTGGGTAAGAAGGGTGGCATGGCCAACATGATGCGCGGCATGGGTGGCATGATGCAGCCGCCTGGTGGCGGGCTGCCCGGCCGCTAGAATACTGGTGCATTGAAAAAAACATATAAAACAAAGAGATATGGCTTTGAAAGGCGCTATGTTCATGGCCTGAATCTCAGGTTTTCTTTCCCGAATCTTTCCCGTACAATACGCCCCCTTTCGGCCTGCCCCACAAGCGTGAGCAATGGATTGGCATGCCTTCGAAGCAGAATTTTTTAAAGGAAAACATATAGATGGTCACTATTCGCTTAGCGAGAGGTGGTAGCAAGAAGCGGCCTTACTTTTATATTCATGTGGCTGACAGCCGTGTCGCCCGCGACGGCAGATTTATCGAACGTATCGGCTTTTTCAACCCGATAGCACGTGGTGCCGATGAAGGCACACGGGTAGATCTGGAAAGATTCGACTACTGGGTACGACAGGGTGCGCAGGTATCAGATCGTGTTAAGAAACTGGTCAAGAACTACCGCAAGTCAACGGCGGGAACGGCCAGCGAGGAAGCGGCTTAAATAGCGGCTCACTTTCTGTGACGGATCTTTTGTGACTGAACTGCGTCTTGGCAGCATTAACGGCAGTCACGGGATCAAGGGTTGGATAAAAGTCTTTTCTTATACCGATCCTCTCGAAGCAATTTTCGATTACTCTCCCTGGATTCTTAAGAAGGGAAGAGGGGTCAAGGAAGTAACAGTCAGCGAAGGGCGCGTCAGTGGCAAAAGACTGATCGCCAGGCTGGAAGAGGTGGATTCTCGCGATGCAGCAGATGCATTGATTGGTTACGAAATCCACATAGAACGGGAAGCGTTGCCGGAACTGGAACAGGGCGGATATTACTGGTTCCAGTTAGAGGATCTTCTCGTTAAAGATACAAAAGGCACAGTGTTTGGTCGAATAGACCATATGCTGGAAACCGGTGCCAACGACGTTATGGTGGTGAACCCTACTTCGTCGAGTATTGATGACCAACAGAGACTGATTCCATTCGTAGAGGGTGAAATCGTGAAAGAGGTCAACCGGGAAGCCGGAGAAATCGTGGTCGACTGGCAGGTCGACTACTAAGCGGGGAGCAGAGGGGCATGTGGATTGGTGTCGTCTCATTGTTCCCCGAGATGTTTGAGGCAGTTTCTGGTTCAGGGATTACACGCAGAGCGATTGAGGCTGAACTTCTCGATCTGCAGATCTGGAACCCGAGAGAATTTACCACCGATAAACATCGGACCGTGGACGACAAGCCCTATGGCGGCGGCCCCGGAATGCTGATGAAGGTGGCACCGCTTAAGGCGGCGATAGATAAGGCCAGGCTGGCGTTTCAGGCCGCAACAGGTTCGAATCACTCAAGGGTGATCTACCTGTCGCCACAAGGCGCGCCGCTGACTCAGGCGAAGCTTGAGGAGTATGCCGGAAGTCAGGGGCTGATCCTGGTTGCCGGAAGATATGAAGGCATCGATGAGCGATTGATGAAATCGGTGATCGATGAAGAAGTCTCCATTGGCGATTATGTGCTGAGTGGAGGCGAGCTGCCTGCGATGGTGTTGATTGACGGAATTACCCGTCTGTTACCCGGAGCAGTAGGTGACAGGGAATCTGTCGAGCAGGATTCGTTTTCACGGGGGCTGCTGGATTTTCCTCAGTACACACGGCCTGAGACAGTAGAAGGTCTTGAGGTGCCGAAGGTGCTGATGAGTGGCGATCATAAAGAGATTGCCCGGTGGCGTAAGATGCAGGCGCTGGGAAGGACATTTGAACGACGTCCGGACCTGATGACCGGCCTGACGCTCACCGACGAAGAGCAACAGTTATTAAAAGAGTATCTTGCGTTAGGCGAGACGAAAGGAACTTGAAATGAAAAACAAGATTATTGAGCAGATCGAAAATGCACAACTCAAGGCTGACGTACCTGAGTTCGGCGCTGGTGATACCGTGATTGTGCAGGTCCGTGTCGTGGAAGGTAACCGCGAACGTCTGCAGGCCTATGAAGGTGTTGTTATTGCCAAGCGCAATCGCGGCCTGAATTCAGCCTTCACCGTCCGCAAGATCTCTCACGGTGTTGGCGTGGAAAGAACATTCCAGACCCACAGTCCGCTGATTGACAGCATCACGGTGAAGCGTCGCGGTGATGTGCGTAAGTCAAAGCTTTACTACCTGAGAGAGCGCAGTGGACGTGCTGCCAGAATCAAGGAGAAGTTGAACTAGGAGATCTCCTGGTCATCAGTCTTCGAGAAGCCCGGCATGTCCGGGCTTTTTATTTGCCGGGCTAAGGGCTTTTTATTTGCCGGGCTAAGGGCTTTTTATTTGCTGGGCTAAGGGCTTTTTATTGCCTGGCTAAGGGCTATGATATCGATATGGCGCAGCCAGACGACACGAATCAGGCATTGATAGAAAGATTTCTGGATTCTCTCTGGCTTGAGAAAGGTCTGAGTGAAAACACCCTCAAAGCCTATCGTCAGGATCTTCATGGCTTTTCTGAATGGCTGAATGAGTCTGCCAATACCATCGACAGAGTCCGGCGTGAAGATGTTCTTCGATACCTCGCCCACCGAATGGACAAGGGCCTCAAAGCTCGCTCTACAGCTCGGAGCCTTTCCTGTCTGCGGGCGCTTTATCGCTTCCTGCTGCGTGAGAAAGTCCTGAGCGATGATCCTACTTTACGGGTTGAAAATCCCAGGCTTGGTCGTCCCTTACCCGATACATTGACCGAACAGGATGTCGAGCGCCTCCTGGCGGCTCCGGATACCTCAACGGCCATTGGCATGCGTGACCGCACTATGCTCGAAGTTCTTTATGCCTGCGGTCTGCGAGTCAGTGAACTGACCGGGTTGCGTCTGAGTGAGATCAATCTGCGTCAGGGTGTGATTCGCATTGTCGGCAAGGGTTCCAAGGAGAGACTGGTGCCTATGGGTGAAGAGGCGATTGACTGGGTGTCCCGGTACCTGGAAGGCGCCCGCAAGGAGCTACTCAAACAGAACCTGATCGAAGATGTGGTATTCCCCTCAAACAGAGGCGTGGTGATGACGCGCCAGACTTTCTGGCATCGAGTCAGGGCCCATGCCCGTACTGCAGGCATAGGGAAAAAGCTGTCACCTCATACTTTGAGACATGCCTTCGCCACCCACCTTCTCAATCATGGCGCGGATTTGCGCGTCGTCCAACTGCTGCTTGGCCATTCTGATCTGTCGACGACTCAGATATACACCCATGTGGCGCAACATCGCATGAAAGAGCTACACCAGATGCACCACCCGAGAGGCTAATTTCCCGCGTTCAGGGAACCATTCGTTGCAGAGTCTGGTCTGTTCATGCAGACTCGCTCGACAAATTTCAGTTCACAACAGTTCACTCATGCGAAAACTTATCCTTTCAGTTCTATCCGCCTTTCTCCTGATATCAGTGAGTTCTCAGGCCAGTGACGCTCCTGAGATATTGTCAGTGGAAGAGGCGCGCGCCAAGCTACTGCAGGCCAGGCCCAACCTGCCGATCAGGGAAATCAAGAGAAGCAATCTGGAAGGGTTCTTCGAGGTTATCGTACAGGGCGGCATGATTCTCTATATGGATGCTCAGGCAGAGTTTTTTATTGCGGGTGACCTCTTCTTTGTTCGCCCAAGTGGCCTCATCAACGCGACAGAACTGGCAAGAACAGAGAAGCGTAAGGAACTTCTGGATTCTCTGGATGAGAAAGACATGGTGGTGTTTGCACCCCCGCAGGAAGAAATTCGGTCAACGATCACGGTGTTTACCGATATCGACTGTGGTTACTGCAGGAAGCTGCATCAGGAAGTTCCGGAACTGAACGATCTCGGTGTCGCCGTTCGCTATCTCGCTTATCCGAGGGCAGGTGTCGGGTCGGCTTCTTACCAGAAGGCCGTCTCTGCCTGGTGTGCTGATAAACCCAGAGTGGCGCTGACCCTGGCCAAGGCGGGCAAGGAAATCGAGATGAAAACCTGTGATAACCCGGTGGCCGCACAGTACGAGATAGGTGGTGATTTCGGCGTCACGGGGACGCCGGCGATTATCTATGAAAATGGTACGCTTCAACCGGGCTATCTGCCGGCGGCAGAACTGGCGCAACGACTCGGAATCAACTGAAACCATTTAGACCATGAGCGAATCGCGGGCTGCCCGACATGCGGAACAGCGCTACGATATTTTTGTTCAACGCAATCTGACGCGTAACTTTCTGACACTGCTTGTTCATGGCATGCTTGGCCAGACCGGCTTCCGGTTTATTAACGCACCAACGTTTATTCCTGCCTATATCCTGATGCTGTCGGGTGGCTCCAATTTCATGGTGGGGCTGGCTCTCTCCCTTGAAGGTCTGGGCATGATGCTGACGCCCATGATCAGCGCCAATCTCATCTCTCATCGGCGTCGTGTTCTGCCTATTGGTTTTGCTGTCGGTGCTTCTATGCGAGCCTGTGTCCTTCTGATGGGACTTGCAGGTTTGTTCTTCTCGGAAGGTACAACCCTCATTTTGGTCGTATGTCTGATGGGGCTCTTTGGCATTTTCGAAGGCATGCAGGGCGTCATCTTCAACTATCTGATGTCGAAGACGATTCCGGTCACCAAACGCGGTCGTCTGACGGGCATGCGTAATTTTCTGGCAGGCATCATCTCGGCCATGGTGGCTTATGTCGGTGGTACTTTCCTTATTGGGGAAGAGTCCACCATGGCCGGCTACTCGTGGACGTTTATCATGGCATTTGTCCTGACCGCGGTCGGGCTGACGACATTACTTGCATTAAAGGAGCCTGAACCACCGACGGTTCGCGCACCATCCTCTCTCTGGCAGCAATTGCGTGAAGTTCCAGAACTGCTTCGCTCAGATCGCGCTTTCACGCGTTACTTCGTGGCACGGGCGATTGCCACCATGGGGCGAATGGCCATGCCGTTCTACATTCTTTATGCCGGTGCCTCGATCGGCCTGTCTGGTGTCACCCTCGGAATTGTGACCTTTGCCTTCACCATGTCCGGTACGGTATCCAACCTCATCTGGGGGTTGATCGCTGATGCACGCGGTTTCAGGTTGGTGTTTCTGTTGTCCTGTCTGGTCTGGATCGTATCCTCGGCTTTGTTGATGGTGGCGCCTACCTTCGTTCTGACGGTCATCGTTTTCGCCGGTATCGGTGCGGCACATCAGGGTTTTGAGAATTCCTCCCGTAACCTCGTGCTGGAGTTCGGGGATCGAGAGAATCGTCCTACGCGTATCGCGATTGCCAACACGGTTGCTCAGATAGCCGGCGCCATAGGCCCTCTGCTGGGCGGTACCATGGCGACGTTGCTGGGCTACGAATCGGTGTTTATTACAGCGATCTTCTTTCTGTTTGTCGGTGCCATGATGGTTCAGATCTATGTGCCTGAACCGAGACACGCCCGGTAATACAGCTTCACAAAGCCCAGAGAGCACCAGATATAGTAACTGGTGTCGACGAACCCTTGTCTCTTGGGTAATATGTCGCTCGATGAATTTACGAGCTTCAGAACTGAATGCACTCACCGCCGCTGATACCGCAGCAGCAGCGATTGCGTTCGTGCGCGCGACAGCCGCACACTGAACTCCGAATTGAGTGCCGGGTCTGCACTCTGGTGCAGGCCCGGCTTTTTTTTGCCCCGGCCAAGGGTTTTTCAACCTGGCCGGGGCAGACAGGTCTTTGAGAAACTATTGGCGAAACTAGAAATGGACGATTTTCCGCGGATTAAGCGATTACCCCCCTATATCTTCAGCATCACCGATCAGCTTAAGAAAGAGGCGCGCGCGCGCGGTGAGGACATTATCGACTTCGGTATGGGTAATCCTGACCAGCCGACACCTTCACACATTGTCGACAAGCTGGTGGAGACAGTTCAGCGTGGTGACACGCATCGTTACTCGCAATCCAAAGGTATTCCAAGGCTGCGTCGGGCCATCTGTAACTGGTACAAAAACAAGTTTGATGTTGATCTCGATCCCGAGACGGAAGCGATTGTCACACTCGGTTCGAAGGAAGGCATCGCGCATCTGGCCATGGCTGTGTTGGGTCCGGGCGACGCCGTACTGGTTCCGAATCCCTCCTACCCCGTGCATCCCTATGGTTTTGTGATCGCTGATGCAGATGTGCGGCATGTGCCTTTGACCAAGGACCTGAATTTTTTCGAGGAACTGGAGCACGCCATTACGAACTCCTGGCCCAAACCGAAGGTGCTGGTGGTCAATTTCCCGGGTAACCCGACTACTGAGTGTGTCGATCTGGAGTTTTTTGAAAAACTGATAGCGATCGCCAAAGAACACGGAATCTGGGTGGTGCAGGATCTGGCTTATGCAGACCTGGTATTCGATGGTTATGAGGTTCCCAGTATCCTGCAGGTGCCGGGCGCCAAAGATATTGCGGTTGAATTTTTCACGATGTCCAAGAGCTATAACATGCCCGGTTGGCGTGTTGGTTTCTGTGTTGGTAACCCGACACTGGTTGGTGCCCTGGCGAGAATAAAATCCTATCTCGACTATGGCAGCTTCACACCGATTCAGGTGGCGGCCATTGCCGCGCTGGAGGGCGATCAAAGCTGTGTTGAGGAAATCCGGGAGATGTACAGGAAACGCCGTGATGTTCTCTGTGAAGGATTGAACTCCATAGGTTGGGAAGTGACGCCACCCAAGGCGACCATGTTTGTCTGGGCCAAGATTCCACCAGAGTTTGAGCACATGGGTTCGCTGGAGTTCAGTAAACATCTGCTGAAGGAAGCCAGGGTGGCTGTATCGCCCGGTATAGGTTTCGGTCAATATGGCGATGATCATGTGCGATTTGCCCTGATCGAAAATGAACATCGAACCCGGCAGGCACTTCGTGGTATCCGAAAAATGTTCAAGAACCATTCCGAGGAGAGCTGATTGTGCGTGTAGGCATGTGTGGTCTGGGTACTGTTGGTTCAGGGCTGTTTAACCTCTTCGCCACCAATCAGGGTGAAATTGATCGTAAGACCTCGGCGACTATTCAGCTGGTTCAGGTGGGGTGTCGCAGAGATCATCCCGACTGTGATTTGTCCGGCATCAATGTGACCCGCGATATTTTTGAGGTGGCCCGCAATCCTGAAGTTGATGTGCTTGTCGAACTGATCGGCGGTACCGACACCGCGAAGGAACTTGTGCTGGAAGCCATCAACCACGGTAAGCACATTGTGACCGCGAACAAGGCGCTGATAGCTCTGCATGGGGACGAGGTATTCGCCGCAGCGCAGGAAAAAGGTGTCACTGTTCGCTACGAGGCTTCGATCGCCGGTGGCATTCCGATCGTCAAAGCCATTCGCGAGGGTCTTGCCGGTAACCGAATAGATTGGGTTGCAGGCATGATTAACGGCACAACAAATTTTATTCTGACGGAAATGTCCCGCGAAGGCAGCAACCGATCTTTCGACGATGTCCTCAAGGAAGCGCAGGACCTGGGCTATGCAGAGGCTGACCCGACATTTGATGTCGAAGGTATTGATGCTGCTCATAAACTGACGATCCTTGCTTCCATAGCCTTTGGCATACCCCTTCGGTTTGATGCGATGTACACGGAAGGAATATCCAGGATCACCGCTGACGATATTCGTTTCGCTGACGAACTGGGTTACTGCATCAAACATCTGGGCGTTGCCCGTCGTGATGGTGATGATGTGGAACTTCGCGTGAACCCAGCGCTGATTGCACGCGGTGAGATGCTCGCCCAGGTAAACGGCGTGATGAATGCAGTGATGGTGGGCAGCGACGCTGCTGGTGCAACCATGTACTACGGTGCTGGTGCGGGTGCAGGACCCACGGCATCCTCGGTGATGGCAGATATCATTGATGCGGCCAGAGAGACGCGGGTACCAAACCTGGGTTTCAATAATCTGTCGGCTCCGAACTTTCTGCCGGTTTCCTCGATTCGTTCCTCCTATTACCTGAGGTTGGAGGTCGAGGATAAAGCAGGCGTCATGGCTAACGTATCCACGGTGCTCAGTAATCATGAGGTCAGCATTGAAGCACTTATTCAGAAAGATGCCCGGGTCAGTGATGCGCAGATTGTCATTTTGACCAACGAGGTTGTCGAGTCTCAGATAGATGCTGCTATTGATGAACTGGCATCGCTGGATGCAGTCAGTTCTTCTGTATCCCGGATCAGGGTTGCGAACTTTTAGCCGTTTCAACGGCCTTGAGAAACCATGAAAAAGCGCATTGTTCGTCGTGAAGCCCGGAGCACTCTGGATTTCGCGACACCGGTGCTGGCTCGAGTGCTGGCTGCCAGAGGCGTGCGCACCCCCGAAGACCTTGATCATTCATTGTCCGGATTGCTGCCACCGGAACTCAAGGGCATAGAATCAGCGGCCGATATTCTGATTGATGCGATCAGGCTGGACAGCGCCATACTGATTGTCGGCGACTTTGACGCTGATGGTGCCACCAGCTGCGCGCTGATGGTGACAGCCCTCAGGGCCATGGGTGCTCAGCGAGTGAACTATCTGGTCCCGGATCGCTTCAAGTTTGGCTATGGTCTCACGCCGGAGATTGTCGACGTTGCCAGGGCATTCGAGCCGCAGATCCTGATCACCGTAGATAACGGAATAGCCAGTATCGACGGTGTTGCTCGGGCCAATGAGCTTGGCATGACGGTCGTAGTGACTGACCATCATCTTCCGGGCAGCCAGCTTCCTCAGGCAGCCGCTATCGTTAATCCCAATCAACCCGGGTGTGAGTTCTCCAGTAAGTCCCTGGCGGGTGTGGGTGTCGCTTTCTACCTTCTCAGTGTTGTGCGTCGAAGATTGCGTGATCAGGACTGGTTTGAATCAAGAAAGGAAGTCAATCTGGCTGACTATCTGGACCTGGTGGCCCTGGGTACGGTGGCGGATGTTGTACCACTGGATCAGAACAACCGAAGACTTGTTACAGAAGGCTTGAAACGTATCCGCGCCGGTCGGGCCCGGCCGGGTCTGCTCGCGATGCTTTCGGTTGCCGGTGTTGATCCTGATTTCCTGACAAGTCGTGACCTCGCCTTTTCCATTGCACCGCGCCTTAATGCTGCTGGCAGATTACAGGACATGACAGTCGGTATTGAGTGTCTGATGGCGACCGGCGATCGTGCACGGGAGCTTGCTGAACACCTGGATGCCTTGAATCGTGAACGTCGTGAGATTGAAAGTGATATGCGCGATAAAGCGATGGCGGTGCTCTCCGGCATTTCAGTGGAAAACAGCAAAACCGCAGGTATCTGTCTTTATGACGCCGCATGGCACCAGGGTGTTGTCGGTATTGTCGCCTCGAGAATTAAGGAGAAGTCCCAGAGGCCGGTTATCGCCTTTGCCAATTCGGATGATGGTGAGCTCAAGGGATCGGGCCGATCCGTGCAGGGTTTTCATATGCGCGATGGTCTTGATGCCATCGCGACCCGTTATCCTGGCCTGCTGCACAAGTTCGGTGGTCATGCCATGGCAGCTGGGCTCAGTCTGCGCCTGGAAGCTCTCGATCAGTTTCGGCAGGCATTTGATGATGAGGTCCGTCGGGTGCTCGGCGAGGCACCGATCGAGCAGGTAGCGTTAACCGATGGTGAAATCGAAGAACCGATCACTATCCAGCTCGCCCGGGATCTTGAAGTCGCGGCACCCTGGGGACAGGGCTTCCCGGAACCAGAGTTTGATGGGCGTTTCGAGATTCTCGAGCAGCGTCTGGTTGGAGAGCGCCACTTGAAGCTTCTGCTGCTGCCGGAGCAGGGTCCGGCAGTTGATGCGATCTGCTTTAACCATCCGTCTCTTGTGGAGGGCAGGTATGTGCAGTGTGCGTTCAAGATTGAGGTCAATCGGTACCGCGGCTTTGAAAAGCCGCAGCTGCTGGTGACGCTTATTCTCTAAACATATACAATGCCGCGTCCGTCTATCCACACAAATGATGATGTTAGAAACCAACGCGATACATAGCCGAATCAAGGACCTTCAGGAACGCACAGAAGTGCTTAGGGGGTATCTTTGACTATGAAAACCGAAAGGAAAGACTCGCTGAAGTAGAGCTGGAGCTCGCAGATAACAAGGTCTGGGATGATCCTGAATATGCGCAGAAGCTGGGCAAGGAGCGTTCCGGGCTCGAGAACGTCGTTCATACCATTGATGAACTTGATGCCGGGCTCTCAGATATAGAAGACCTGGTTGAGCTGGCGGGGGAAGAGCAGGACGAATCTCTGCTGGAAGAGTCCGTCAGCGATCTCGAAAAGATGGATCTCCGCCTGCAGGGACTGGAGTTCCGCCGAATGTTCTCCGGTGAAATGGACCCCAATGGTGCCTACCTCGACATTCAGGCAGGGTCTGGTGGGACGGAGGCGCAGGATTGGGCGGAGATGTTGATGCGCATGTACCTCAGGTGGGGTGAAAGCCATGGCTTTAAGGCGGAGATCATGGAAGTCTCTGATGGTGATGTCGCGGGAATCAAAGGAGCGACCATTCATTTCCAGGGGGAATACGCCTTCGGCTGGTTACGCACTGAAACCGGCGTTCATCGGCTGGTACGAAAATCTCCCTTCGATTCAGGTAATCGCCGGCATACGTCCTTTGCCTCGGTGTTTGTATCGCCTGAACTGGACGACGACATAGAAATAGAACTGGATATGTCCGAAGTCCGGGTGGATACCTATCGTGCAAGTGGCGCTGGCGGCCAGCACGTCAACAAGACGGACTCAGCGATTCGCCTGACACACGAACCCAGTGGCATTGTGGTGCAGTGTCAGAACCAGCGATCACAGCACAAGAACAAGGATCAGGCGATCAAGCAGCTGAAAGCCAAGCTCTATGAGCTTGAAGAACAGAAACGCCGTTCCGAAATGCAGGAAATTGAAGAGAACAAATCCGATATCAGCTGGGGCAGCCAGATTCGCTCTTATGTATTGGACTCGGCCCGCATTAAGGATCTGCGTACCAACGTGGAAACCAGCAACACCCAGTCGGTACTTGACGGTGAACTGGATCCCTTTATTGAAGCCAGTTTAAAGATGGGCTTGTAGTATGACTGACCAGAACAATGACGCTAATTCCCAACAGGATGAAAACGAACTCATAAGATTACGCCGGGAGAAACTGGCTGGTCTGAGAGAGAAGGGTATTGCCTTCCCCAACGATTTTCGTCGTCAGAACCTCGCAGCAGAACTTCACGACCTGCATGGTGAGCACAGCAAGGAAGATCTGGAGCAGGCGCAGGCAGCGACCTCGGTTGCCGGTCGAGTTGTGCTGAAACGACTGATGGGAAAAGCGAGCTTCCTGACCCTTCAGGATGTATCCGGCCGAATTCAGCTCTATGTCACCTTGAACGCGCTTGGTGAAGAAGCCTACGAGGATTACAAGCATTGGGATATCGGAGATATTGTGGCTGCCGAGGGTGCCATGATGAAAACCAACAAGGGTGAACTTACGGTTAACGTCACAAGCATCCGATTGTTGACCAAGTCCTTGCGTCCGCTACCTGAAAAGCACGCAGGTTTGACGGATACAGAGACACGTTATCGTCAGCGGTATCTTGATCTCATCATGAATGAGGAAAGTCGTGATCTTTTTCGCAAGCGCTCGGCGATCGTTGATGGTATCCGCCGATTCCTGATTGACAGGGATTTCATGGAGGTTGAGACCCCCATGATGTTGAATACTCCTGGTGGTGCCACAGCCGCGCCTTTCGTTACGCATTACAACTCTCTGGGTATCGACATGTTTCTGAGGGTCGCTCCGGAGTTGAATCTGAAACGCCTGGTTGTTGGCGGTTTTGAGAAGGTATTCGAGATCAACCGCAATTTCCGTAATGAAGGGATGTCCACCAAGCACAGCCCGGAATTCACAATGCTTGAGTTTTACTGGGCCTATGCTGATTACCATGATCTCATGGATATGACAGAGCAGATGCTGCGTGACCTGGCGACTTCGGTGCTCGGAACCACAACAATCACTTTTGAAAATGTCACCATTGATCTGGCTCAGCCCTTTGCCCGTAAAACGATGCCGGAGGCGATCTGCGAGTTTAATGACCATGTCAGTCCGGAAGATCTGACAAATCTGACTCGCGCTCGTGATCTGGCGAAGAAATCAGGCATCGAAGTTAACAATGCCTGGGGCCTCGGCAAGATTGTCATGGAGTTGTTCGAAGCTCTGGTTGAAGATCGTATCCAGATGCCGATGTTTATTACTCAGCATCCAACAGAAGTCTCTCCTCTCGCGCGGCGCAGTGACGATGATCCTGACAGCACCGATCGCTTTGAGTTGTTTGTGATGGGTAAGGAAATTGCTAACGGTTTCTCTGAGCTGAATGACGCGGAGGATCAGGCGGCACGTTTCCAGGATCAGGTTGCCGCCAAGGAAGCCGGTGATGATGAGGCCATGCACTATGACAGCGACTATATTGCTGCGCTGGAATATGGCCTGCCGCCAACGGCGGGTGAAGGCCTGGGTATCGACCGGCTTGTGATGCTGTTCACCGATTCGCCATCGATCAGGGATGTGGTGCTGTTTCCGCACATGAGACCCAGAAGCGGATAGCAAGCCTGCATGAACGATATGGGTGCAAACAAGCAGGTGCAACTGGAGTCCGGCTGGCTTGCGCAGCTTGAAGGTGAATTTTCTCAACCCTATATGCAGAACCTGCGGCAGTTTCTTGTTGAGGAAAAGTCCCGGGGCAAGGTCATTTTCCCGGCAGGTAACGAGTACTTCAATGCGCTGAATTCGACACCGTTTGATTCAGTCAAGGTGGTTATTCTTGGTCAGGACCCCTATCACGGACCCGGCCAGGCCCATGGGCTGTGTTTTTCTGTTCGCCAGGCTGTGGCACCGCCGCCATCGCTGATGAACATCTTCAAGGAAATCCGGTCGGATCTGGGCCATACGGAGAGTGACTTTCGACATGGTTGCCTCGAGAACTGGGCAGCTCAGGGCGTACTGTTGCTGAACAGTGTGCTGACGGTAGAGAAACACAAGGCGGCATCTCATCAGGGTAAGGGATGGGAAACATTCACTGACCGGATTATCGAGAAGCTCTCGCTTCGTGAGAAACCCTGTGTGTTTCTGCTGTGGGGCAGTTATGCACAGAAAAAGGGTGCGGTGATTGACTCTGAACGCCACCGTGTTTTCAAAGCGCCACATCCGTCGCCTTTGTCAGCGCATCGAGGTTTTTTTGGTTGTGGTCATTTTTCAGCCTGCAATAACGCGCTCAAGGCAATGGGTGAGACGCCCATTGACTGGCGGATAAACTAAAGGGATAACCGATGGAAGATCTGGTCACATTCGAAAAACTGGGTCAGGTGGGCGTTGCGCGACTGGTGCGCGAGAAGCCTTTGAACAGCCTTCTGCTGGAAACGATTGATCTTCTGTCTGATCAGATATTCGCCTGGCTTGACGATGACAGCGTTCGCTGCATTCTCCTGGACTCGTCCAGTGAACGGGCTTTTTGCGCAGGTGCGGATATCACTGCCCTGTATCGCAACATCCGTGACACTGACTCTGGTCGAGCCGCTGATGCTGACAACTTCTTCCTGAACGAATACCGTCTGGACTATGCCCTGCACACTGCTCAGAAACCTGTAGTTGTCTGGGGTAATGGTATTGTCATGGGAGGTGGTCTTGGTCTGCTGGGAGGATGTTCTCACCGAATCGGTACGCCTGCGACCCGCATTGCCATGCCGGAGATTACGATTGGTTTGTTTCCGGATGCCGGCGGTACCAGTTTTCTTTCGAGGCTGCCTGATGGCCTGGGTTTTTTCGCGGGACTCACGGGCTGCCAGCTTTCTGCCGCTGACGGAGTGGGGCTTGGCCTGCTGGATATTATTGTCGATCAGCAAAGCAAGCCCGCGATCCTTGAACAACTTGCCGGGTTACCGTTCACAGGAGAGGCCGATAGAGACCATGCTCTGATCACCGGGATGCTCAAAGCTTTCGCGTCCGAAGAGCCCCTGAAAGAACAGCTTCTTGCCCATCGGAAAACGATCCATAATCTTGTGGCGGACTGTGACGCGAGTGACGACTTTCTGAGTGCCTTTGATGCGGGGCTGAATAACCTGCCCGCAGATGACTGGCTTTCTGCGGCGGTAGAAACTTATCGCAATGGCTCTCCGCTCACCGCAAGAATATTCGTCGAACAGATGCGACGTGCAACGGGTATGTCATTGGCCGAGATGTTTCGTATGGAACTCATGATTGCATGGCGATGTGCCCGTGGACCTGAGTTTCCGGAAGGGGTTCGCGCCCTGCTGATTGACAAAGACAGGAACCCTGACTGGCAGTTCAAAACGCACTCAGAAGTACCACAGCATATTGTTGACGAGCACTTTATCCCCAGCTGGCAGGGTGAGCACCCTCTGCAGGATCTGGGTAACTAGCCAGGCGCGGTAACGGGAACAGCAGAAACCGCGCCGGCCTCTGTCTTCAGTTCTGTCGGCTCGTCTGATGAATTATTCAGTACAACCAGACTTTCTGTTGAGCCGGTAGCAACAATATCCCCGGACTCAGCACGTGTCACAGGTTTATCCGTTCTATGCAGTCGTCGTTTGAGCTCTCCGCGGTACTGCATTCTGGCAACGATCTCCTGGCCCAGGTAGCAACCCTTGGTAAAGTCGATACCACCCAGCAGATGGTAGGCAAACATCTGCGGCAGGAACTTTTCACTGGTCGCGTCTGTTACCCAGGTCATACCCTGCTCAATCTCCAGATCCAGCCATGTTTTGTTTGCGGGCTCCGCATCAGCTCGGTCGGCGGGTTGCCAGATCTCACAGCGGTTACCAAGATTGATCGTGATGCTATCTCCATCCCGTTTCACCTGATCGGTAACGTCTGCCACCAGCGGTTGGCCAAAACAGTAGAAAGATTCAGAGATATCTTGCAACTCCGCTTTTGAGAACACGATATATTTGTTCAGGAACTGCATGGTTTTTTCTACCAGCGATCGTTCCATGCGCAGAATAAGGTCCATGTCCTGTCTAACCACCAGGAAGCTGGTAAGCATTCTGCCCTGGAGATTACAGATGGCACCCAGTTGAACAGAAGTCTCCTCCAGCGCATCCAGGTCGCAGGTGGTGTAACCTTGCATGAACTTGATGGCGTCTTTTCCCGTGACCTTAAGGAAACCGAAATGATCAAGTCGGTACAGACCGGGGTTTGAATTGAAAGAACTCATGGGCGCTATTCTACATCACGTTTGGTTGAAACAACTTCAACCAGGAATATAAAACAGGAATATGCACTATGCCTCTCGATGAACTGGAACGGAATCGGCTTCGCTGGCGTTCGCGCCGGGGTATGCTGGAGCTGGACCTGCTGTTACTCCCTTTTTGCGATGAGGTTTTTGACACACTCCCGGAAGCCGAGCAGATAGCCTTTATACGTTTGCTTGAGCAGGATGACCCGGATCTCCTGCAGTGGTTTTCACGCAAGGGTGAGCCGGAAGATCCGGAACTCGCTCGCCTCGTTGAACAGATACTGAACCGGGTCCAGCCATAGCAGGGCAGGGGATGATGGTCTTCACCGTATGCCCTTCTTTGACCCTGTATGTTTTGAGTTTCCTGGCCCATGGCTCTGCGCTGGTCGCTGTCCTCAGCAATGATATTTACGGTCCGGCATTTGGTTCTCTGGTTGCCGTATTGGTGGTTCTTTCCTGGATCAGGTTCCTGTTTTCCAGAAGGACATTACTGCTTCGTGTCGTAGGGAATCGCTGGGTGGTCGATGGTGATCACACACAATTACTGAGAGCGCCGTTGTTTACAGGGCGCTGGTTTATCGTGCTGAGATTTTCCTTAGCAGGGTGCCTGGTGATTGGCTGGGACAGTTTGCCTGCCAATGAGTTCAGGCGTTTGAAGGTGCTTTTGCGTGCTCGAGCTAACCGAATGATGGCGGCGTAAGTACAGTATCTTGCGGATCTCCCAGCATGTCAGGGTAATCGAGTGTGTAGTGCAGCCCCCGGCTTTCCTTGCGGCGAAGAGCGCACTGAATCATCAGGTCCGCAACCAGGATGAGATTACGCAGCTCCAGCAGATCATTAGTGATCCGGTAATTGCTGTAATACTCAGTGACCTCCTGCTGCAGTAACTGAACACGGCGCCTGGCTCGTTGAAGCCGCTTATCGGTTCTGACAATCCCGACATAGTCCCACATGAAGCGACGCAGCTCGTCCCAGTTGTGGGAAATGATCACATCTTCATCCGAGTTGGTGACCTGGGTGTCATCCCAGCTGGGTATAGACAAGGTGTCGCGGGGAGCCTCGGAGTTTGATTCGATATGTTCCGCTGCCGCCTGTGCAAACACCATACACTCGAGCAGAGAATTGCTGGCCATGCGGTTTGCCCCGTGGAGTCCGGTGAAGCTGGATTCACCAATCGCGTACAGGTAGGGCAGGTCTGTGTTGCCGAACTTTCCAGTGACGATACCGCCACACGTATAGTGAGCGGCAGGCACGATCGGGATGGGCTCCTGCGTGATGTCGATACCCAGATCGAGACACTTGGAGTAGATGGTCGGAAAGTGTGTCTTGATGAAGTCATCTTCTTTGTGACTGATATCAAGATACACGCAGTCACAGCCCAGGCGTTTCATCTCATGGTCAATGGCTCGTGCAACAATGTCCCGGGGAGCGAGTTCAGCGCGTTCATCAAATTCCGGCATAAACCGGTGACCATCCGGCAATATAAGTTTTGCGCCTTCCCCTCGAAGCGCCTCGGTGATCAGAAATGACTTGGCGTCGGGGTGGTAAAGGCAGGTTGGGTGGAACTGGTTGAACTCCAGATTTGCAACACGGCAGCCCGCGCGCCACGCCATGGCAATACCGTCACCTGATGCCGTGTCAGGATTGCTCGTGTACAGGTACACCTTGGATGCGCCGCCGGTTGCCAGTACCACGTATCGAGCGCGAAACAGTTCTACTTCTCCCGTCTCCTGGTTAAGTGCATAGGCTCCAACACAGTCTTTGCCGGGTAAACCGATCTTGTCGCGTGTGATCAGATCGACAGCCACGTAATTCGGGAAAACGGTTACATTGTCATGCGCCCGCAGGTGATCGCTCAGGGTTTCTGCGATTTCTTTGCCTGTTGCGTCAGCAGCATGGATGACGCGTCTGTGGCTGTGTCCGCCCTCGCGAGTCAGGTGGAACTCTGTGCTACCGTCACCAGCGGTTCGAGTGTCAAAGTTGACGCCGAGTTCTACCAGCCATTTGATGGTGTCTGCGCTGCGTTTTACGGTGAACTCCACCACGTCTTCATGACACAGTCCGCCACCCGCTTTCAGTGTGTCATCGATATGTGATGAGATCGAATCATACTCATCCAGAACTGCAGCAACGCCTCCCTGGGCATAATAGGTCGAGCCCTCGGTAGGATCGTCTTTGCACAACATGGCGATGCGGTGATGGCGCCCCAGTTTCAGGGCAAGGGTCATCCCGGCAGCGCCGCTGCCAATGATGAGAACATCGTGTTCGTGCCTGATCTGAGACATGCTGATCCTGTTCTGATTGGGTGAACCCAAAATGAAGCAAGGCAGATTACACCGTCTGCGATAGCGGGTCTATTTGGTATGATGCGCATTTCCTGGACGTGAGCGGAACTTGAGCGCGACCGAAGAGAACGACAAGCAGTTGGTTGAGAGGGTGCAGCGCGGAGACAAGCGCGCCTTCGATCTGCTCGTGCTCAAGTATCAGCATAAGATTGTCTCCCTGGTTGGTCGTTATGTGAGGGACTCGGACGAAGTCCTGGATGTCACCCAGGAGGCCTTTATCCGGGCCTATCGGGCGCTGCCCAGGTTCCGTGGAGATAGTGCTTTTTATACATGGCTGTATCGAATTGCGATAAACACGGCGAAAAACTACCTGGTTTCGCGCTCCAGACGCCCTCCGGATACAGATATTGATATTGATGGGGAATTTCAGACGGATTCTGCTGTCTTAAAGGATGTAGCGGGCCCAGAGAGCCGTCTCGCGACAGAACAGCTGGAACAGGTGATTTTTGAGTCGATCGAAAATCTTCCTGAAGAGCTGAAAGTAGCGGTAACCCTCAGAGAATTTGAGGGCTTGAGTTACGAAGAGATTGCCGAGGTTATGGAATGTCCGGTGGGTACGGTGAGAAGCCGCATTTTCAGGGCCCGGGAAGCGATTGAGAAAAGCATTGCAGCAATTGGATGATGGCCCTATATTTTTGACGGCCTGAGGGAAAAGCGTGACAGAAGTAAGAAAAGAATCCTTATCAGCTCTCATTGACGGGGAAGCGAGCGAACTCGAGGTTCACCGCCTGGTTCGTGAGTTTCGATCCGACGATTCTCTGAACACCAGCTGGGCGGTCTTTCAGAAAATCCGCGCAACCGCGCGTCGGGACGCCGATCCGCTCACTATCGAGCATCACCATCAGCTGTTTGGTCGCATTTCGGCGGCTATTGAATCTGAAGCTTCTCATGACATTTCTGCTGACACGACTGCGGGGTCTCGTTCAGCGCCGTCGCAAAAAGTGATTTTTGGCAGCCTGGCACTGGCCGCTTCCCTGGTTGTTGCCGTTTTTGTCGGTGTTCAGCAGCCGGAACAGACAACGCCACTGGCTGAGGCCACGCCTGTGGGTTCGAACATGATTTCGGCGACACCGGTTTCCGTCCAGAATGTTGCCGCAACACAATTACCCCAGGCGCAGTTACCCCTGGAAGGTTCACCGGAACTGGTTGAGCTCGACGCGGAAAAACAGAAGCAGCTGAGAGCCTACCTGAACCAGCATGATCGAATGGCTCGAATGAACACGGGCAAACAGTTTGTGAACTACCCCGGAAATACTGAGAGAGCAGCCTCCAATAAGTAGCCGCGAATCCATGAAACCACTCCTTCAAGCTGCGAAGATCAGAAGAATTTTTGCACTGCCAGGATTTCTGGCGGCCAGTCTGCTGTTCGCATCTCCGGTCTATGCCGATGATCCTAAGGCGGAGGCACAGTCGAAGCAGCACAAGATCAATGACCCCATCGCGTGGCTGACCAGAATGCGTGACGCGCTGAAGCAGCAGAATTACGATGGTATTTTTACCTATATGCGTGGCAGTACCTTTGATACCGTCAGGATTGTCCATGTCGTCGAAGACGGTCACGAGAGTGAGCGATTATTCAACCTGAATGGTGAGGTACGTGAGCTTTTCCGGCAGGATGATGAGGTACATTGCTACCACCCCGAAAGTCAGGGATCACTGGCGGAAGTTGCCGATCACAGTGTTCACCTGGGACCTTTTTCACCTGTGTTCACAGAAAGAGTGCTGGCGGCCAGGGATTTCTACAACGTCAGTGTCCGTGGGTCGGGTCGGATTGCCGATCGATCCGCAGTCGAACTGACTGTCGTCCCTCGCTTTAATGACCGCTATGGCTATCGCCTTTGGCTGGATGAAGAAACCGGTCTGCTGCTGCAATCGCACCTGATTGATCGTGGCAGGGTCCGCGAAGTCTTCCAGTTCACGAGTCTGGAACTGGGTAGTGAGGTTTCTGTCAGTGATCTGGATACCGCCATCGATGGAGCCACCCAGTCACATCAGCTGGCGCTGGAAGTGAATGACTCAAGTGAGAGGCCAGTATTCAAGGTCAAGTGGCTGCCCGATGGTTTCAGGCCAGTGCGTGCCCAGGGCAACCGGCTGCACTTTTCGGATGGTCTCGCGAATTTTTCGGTTTTCGTTGAGAAACATGATTCGGCTGCACTTCCGGAAATGACCACCACGGTTGGTGGTACTGTTGTGATCACAAGGCGTGTCGCGCAGACGGGCCCGCAGGTAACCGTTGTCGGTGAGGTGCCTATACAGACAGCGCGAAGAGTGGCCGATTCCGTCGAACCGGTCATCTACTAACACTCATTAAACCGCGATGAGTGTCATCAGGCTTGAACGAATCAGTTCGGAATCTCCGGTTTACAGGTTGGCTGAGGAAAACGGCCAGTGTGTCGGATGCGCCGGTTGTGGCACTGGAAACCGTTCAGTCGAGTTGTCGCATCTGAGTGGCAATCTGGCTCAGATTGAGATGTCCCAATCAGATCAGTGGCGTATGCTGTCTAACAGCTGGTTAAAACCCCTGATGGCACTTATTTTGACAAGTGCATTCTGCAGTATGTTATCCCTGCCGGAGGGCCTGGATGTGTTTTTGATGACCGCGGCTTTTTTGACGGGTCTGTTTCTATGTCGGGAAGTGCCTGTGACGGCGCTTCGTGCCAGGGAAGTTTTTTGTTCGGAAGAGATTAATGAGAATGAGTAAGTCTGTGGCATACATATTTCTGTCTTTCCTCATGGTGACGCTCAGCTCGAAGGCTGATGCCAGTTTTCCAGAGTTCACGGAACTGGTGGAAAAGTCATCCCCGGCGGTGGTCAACATACGGACCACTCGAGTGGCCGGATCAGGTATTGAAGGCCTTGATGAGCAGGAAGTCCCAGAAATATTTCGCCGTTTCTTCAGAGATATGCCGGATCGAAGGCAGCCAAGACCAGGCGCAGGGTCCGGATTCATCATTGATTCTGAGGGATACATTCTGACCAACAATCACGTTGTCGATGGTGCTGAAGAAATCATCGTTGCGCTCAGTGATCGTCGTGAACGTGAAGCAAAGATTATTGGTCAGGATGCGCTCTCTGATCTCGCCTTGCTGAAAATTGAAGAAGAGGACCTGCCTACAGTTGATATTGGCAGGTCAGAAGGCCTGAAGCCTGGTCAGTGGGTTGTTGCGATAGGTTCACCATTCGGATTTGAACATAGTGTCACGGCGGGGATCGTCAGTGCGACGGGACGCAGTCTGCCCGAGAATAACGGCAACTATGTGCCATTTATCCAGACGGATGTGGCGATTAATCCTGGGAACTCCGGAGGACCGCTTCTGGATCTGGAGGGCAAAGTCGTTGGCATCAATTCGCAGATTTTCACGCGTTCCGGGGGATTCATGGGGTTGTCGTTCGCGATTCCCATCGATGTTGCCATGGAAGTCACGGAGCAGCTAAAGGATAAAGGTTCCGTATCAAGAGGCTGGCTGGGTGTTCTGATTCAGCGAGTCGACCGGGACCTCGCGGAGTCTTTTGGTCTGGACAGACCCTCCGGCGCCCTGGTGACTCAGGTCTTTGCTGACAGTCCCGCAGAGTCGGCGGGGTTGAGGGAGGGAGATATCATCATTTCCTTCAACGGCAAGATGATCGATCTGTCCTCTGATCTGCCACATATGGTTGGCAGAACACGCGCCGATAGTGAGGCCAAGCTCGAGATCGTCAGAAATGGCGAGAAACAGATTCTGGATGTTGTGATCGGAAAACTGGATAACGAAGATCTGAGTGGACAGAGAACGCCATCTGCCGCGGCATCCAATGGTAATCGCATCGGTCTCAATATCATGGATCCGGAAGATGCAGACAAACGTCGACTTGGTGTCGAGAGAGGCGTCCTTGTCAGTCAGGTCTTTTCAGGACCTGCCAGAGAGGCGGGTATTCAGAGGGGAGACGTGATCACCGATTTTGATGGTGAAGCGGTTACCGGCAGTGAGCAGCTGAATCGTCTGGCAGATGCGTTGCCCGCGGGCATTACGGTGCATGTTCGGATCGTCAGGGATAAGCGTCCCCAGTACCTGGCGCTGAAGATTCCCGACTGATCCTCTCCCGTCCTATTAACGGAGCGTTCAGGTGCCTTTAATGGCGCCTGAACACGCTTTCCTATAGACTTCATCGGTTTTTTCCGAGGCTCACGCTAACCCAGTGACAGACCCCGCACATATTAGAAATTTTTCCATCATTGCCCATATCGATCACGGCAAGTCGACCCTGGCTGATCGATTTATCCAGCTTTGCGGTGGACTGACCGAACGTGAGATGGAATCCCAGGTGCTTGATTCGATGGATATCGAACGGGAACGGGGTATTACCATCAAGGCGCAGAGCGTGACGCTTTACTACCCGGCCAACGATGGCGAAACCTACCAGCTGAATATCATTGACACCCCAGGGCACGTGGATTTCACCTACGAGGTCTCACGTTCCATGGCAGCCTGTGAAGGTGCCCTGCTGGTTGTGGACGCGGCTCAGGGTGTGGAGGCCCAATCCGTGGCTAACTGTTACACGGCTATCGAACAGGACCTGGAAGTACTCCCTGTGTTGAACAAGATTGATCTTCCGCAGGCCGAGCCGGATCGCGTCTGTCAGGAAATTGAAGAGATCATCGGTATCGATGCCTCAGCAGCAATGCAGGTAAGTGCGAAGAGCGGTATCGGTGTGCATGAACTGCTGCAGCAGATCGTTGATGTCATTCCGCCACCAGAGGACAATCGCGACAAGCCTCTGAAAGCCCTGATCATTGACTCCTGGTTTGATAATTACCTCGGTGTTGTATCGCTGGTGCGCGTTATCCAGGGTTCGATATCGGTCAAGGACAAGATTGTTGCCAAGTCTCTTGGTAAGGCTCATCAGGTGGACTCCGTTGGAATTTTCACGCCACACCGCAAGGAAACCGGGGTGTTGAATACCGGGGAAGTCGGGTTTGTGGTTGCGGGTATCAAGGATGTTCGCGGTGCACCAGTGGGTGACACGATCGTACTGAGCAAGAATATGGACGAGGTCGATGCGCTGCCAGGCTTCGAGAAGGTTAAGCCCCAGGTTTACGCGGGTATGTTTACGGTCAGTTCAGATGATTTTGACAATTTCCGGGATGCGCTGGAGAAGCTGACCCTGAATGATGCCTCGCTGGTGTATGAGCCGGAAAGTTCGGATGCGCTGGGTAGTGGTTTTCGCTGCGGCTTTCTCGGAATGCTGCATATGGAGATTATCCAGGAACGACTGGAGCGGGAATATGATCTTGATCTGATTACTTCTGCACCGACGGTCGTCTACGAGGTCATCACCAAGGCCGGTGAGTCGATGAAAGTTGATAACCCGTCGCAGTTACCGGATACCTCGGTCATTGACGAAATGCGAGAACCGATCGTGCGCGCGAACATTCTTGTGCCCTCCGAGCATGTCGGTAACGTCATCACACTGTGTGTAGAACGTCGTGGCTTGCAGAAAGATATGCAGTTCATCGGGCAACAGGTTTCTCTGACCTACGATCTGCCGATGAGCGAGGTAGTGCTGGATTTCTTCGACAAGCTGAAGTCCGTATCACGAGGTTATGCCTCCCTTGACTATGCATTCGACCGGTTTGAGCAGGCTGATCTTGTCAAACTGGATGTGCAGATCAACGGTGACAAGGTGGATGCACTCGCTGTGATCGTGCACAAGGATGACTCTCGCTCCAAGGGTTTTTCACTGACCAAGAAAATGAAGGAACTGATTCCCAGGCAGATGTTTGATGTTGCGATTCAGGCTGCCATTGGTGGGCAGATTATCGCCCGACAGACCGTCAAAGCTCTGCGCAAGAATGTGACAGCCAAATGTTATGGCGGGGATATCACCCGGAAGAAAAAGCTGCTGGAGAAGCAGAAAGCCGGCAAGAAGCGAATGAAGCAACTGGGTAGTGTAGAGATACCCCAGGAAGCGTTTCTTGCAGTACTTAAGGTAGATAAATGAGCATCAACTTTCCGCTGATCCTGGTATTGGCAACCGCAATCACCGGACTGATCTGGTTACTGGATATCCTTTTCCTGAAACCCAGGCGTCTCAAAAAACTGGAGACTGCGGGCCAAATCGATGAAAGCACGAAAGAAAAACTGCTGGAGGAACCGGTGGTTGTGGAGTACTCGATTTCCTTCTTTCCGGTGCTCGCCATTGTTCTTGTGATCCGTTCATTTCTCTTCGAACCATTCCAGATTCCGACGGGGTCGATGATTCCGACGTTACTGGTCGGTGACTTCATTCTTGTGAACAAGTACAGCTATGGCGTGCGGCTCCCGGTGATAGGCACGAAAATAGTCGACGTTAGCGAACCTCAAAATGGCGAGATCATGGTGTTTATTCCGCCTCACCAGGATGAGTATTTCATCAAGAGGGTTGTCGGCATTCCAGGAGACAGGGTTCGTTATCAGGACAAGACGCTGTATATTAATGACGAGAAACAGAACCAGACTTTCGTGGCGCAAATACCGCCGGTGAATCCCCGTTACCTGGTTTACCGTGAGAAGCTGGGAGAGTTCGAGCACCTGATCCAGAGAAATCCATATCGCGAGACTCGTGTTGAAGAGTGGGTTATTCCGGAAGATCACTATTTCATGATGGGGGATAACAGGGATCAGAGTAGTGACAGCCGGTATTGGGGTCTGGTGCCTGAGGAGAATATAGTAGGTAAGGCGGTTGCCATCTGGTTACATAAGAAACCTGGCCTGAGATTACCGGAGTTTTCCCGTAACGGCTGGATACAATAGAACCTGATCAAACACCTGATCAAGCACTGGATACAAAAGGGGCGATGATTGTGATGATGACAAGCAGATATCGACAGAATGGTGGGCTGGGCAGCCTGATTTTTGCCATCCTGATATTCGGGGGCGTGATGAGTCTTGGTGCCAAGCTTGGACCGCTTTATATGGATCACAACACCATGTCGACCATTCTTGACAAGATGTCGGAAGAACCGGGTTTGGGGTCTCTCGGAGATGGCTCGATTAGGGATGATATGCGAAAGCGTTTCAAACTTAACAACATCCGTGACTTTGACCTTGGAAAACACGTTTCCATTGAGCGTCACGGTCGCGGTACAGACGTTCTTCTGGACTATGAAGTCAGAATGCCGCTGATACACAATCTTGATCTGATCGCCAAGTTCGACAAGAAGGTCGAACTGCGAGACTGATCGGGTGGTTAAACTCGATCGCCTCGAAGAAAGACTTGGGTATCGGTTTCAGCAGGATCATCTGCTGAAGCAGGCTGTAACGCATCGCAGTTTCAGTGACGCCAACAACGAGCGCTTTGAGTTTCTGGGCGACTCAATCCTTAATTATCTGATCGCATCGGCACTTTTTTCCCGTTTTGAACGCGCCGCAGAAGGTGATCTGTCGCGCTTGCGGGCGCGCCTTGTCAAGCAGTCCACTCTGGCTGAGGTCGCAAGGGAGCTGGATCTTGGAAACTATCTGACCATGGGTAGCGGTGAGCTGAAGAGTGGTGGTTTTGAACGTGACTCCATCCTGTCGGATGCACTTGAGGCGATTATCGGTGCTATCTATCTGGATGCAGGTATTGAGGCCGCATCCGAGTGTGTACATCGTCTATTTGAAACCCGCCTGGCGAATCTATCGGAAACTGATGTTCAGAAAGATGCCAAGTCGAAACTTCAGGAATATCTTCAAGGTATGGGAGAGTCGGTGCCGGAGTATGAACTGGTGGTTATGAAGGGGAAATCTCCCAATCAGATATTCGAAGTTGAATGTCGCGCCAACCCTCTCAAGGACCCTGTGCGTGCCACGGGTACTTCTCGTCGTCGAGCCGAGCAGAGTGCGGCCAAGATCGCATTAAAGGAACTTACCTCTTGAAAACCCGCTGTGGTTATGTGGCCATCATTGGCCGTCCGAACGTAGGTAAATCCACGCTGCTGAATCGGCTTATTGGGCAGAAAATCAGCATTACTTCCAGGAAGCCACAGACAACCCGACACAATCTGCTCGGGATAAAGACATTAGATGACGCACAGGTACTGTTTGTTGATACGCCTGGCATACATTCAAATGAGCCCAGAGCGATCAACCGTTACATGAATCGAGCAGCTCTTTCCGCATTACGTGATGTGGACGTCATACTGTTTCTGATTGATCGTGAGAGGTTTTCCGCAGACGATGAGAAAGTTGCGGAGCTTTTCCGGGAGGCACGTGGCAAGAAGGTGCTGGTCATCAACAAGATTGACTTGCTGGCTAACAAGTCGACACTGCTGCCCATGTTGCAGCGGCTTCAGGAATCCTTTCCGGAGGCAGAGCTGGTGCCGGTTTCTGCTGAGAAAGGCGCGAATCTTGAAGAGCTCGAGAAGGTGATCGTGTCAGGCTTACCGGAATCGCCCTTTTATTACGATGAACACCAGGTGACTGATCGTTCAGAACGGTTTCTTGTTGCTGAGGTCATTCGAGAAAAGCTGATGCGTCAGTTAGGTGATGAATTGCCATACTCACTGACAATTCAGGTTGATCGATATGAGGAAGAAGAGAAGATTGTGTATATCGATGCCACGATTTTTGTCGAGAAAGATGGACAGAAAAGGATCCTTATCGGTGCTTCCGGGGAAAAACTGAAACGGGTCGGCATTGATGCGCGCAAGGACATCGAGGCAATGATTCAGAAGAAGGTCATGCTTAATACCTGGGTGAAGGTGAAGAGCGGCTGGTCAGATGACGAACGTGCGATCAAAAGCCTGGGATACGATGATGTTTAGGTCTGCCAGCTGACAATGAAGAACGGCTCTTTATGAACGGCTCTTTATGAACTGCTCAATATGAAAAGCTTTCCATGAAAATCACTCTATGACCAGTAAGGACGTTCTCGAACCGGCCTATATTCTGCATAGCCGGGATTATCGTGATACAAGCCTCATTGTAGATCTTCTGGCTCTTGAGTCGGGCAGATTCTCCATCGTGGTGCGTGGTGCCAGATCCTCTAAGTCGAAAACCCGTGGGCGACTGCAGCCATTTACGCCTTTGCTGGTTGCAGCCACCGGGCGAAGTGAGTTAAAGACTGCCACCACTATTGATTTCCCCGGGCCAGCTTTCCGGCTTCAGGGGCAGAATCTCATGCTGGGTCTTTACATAAACGAGTTGCTCTATCGTTTGCTGGGGAGATTTGATCCCGTGCCAGAAGTCTTTGAAGCCTATGAACGCCTTCTGCAGGATCTGCAGCAGGTCGACGATGGTGTCAGTTCAGTGCGATTGTTTGAGCTTAACCTGCTGAGCGCCCTCGGCTACGGGATCAGTTTTGAATACGATGCCAGTAATGGAGAGCCCGTGAATGAAGAGCTCCGCTACCGGTATATTGCCCAGGAGGGGTTCAGGGTGACTGTATCCGAAGACAGGGAAACCTTTTCCGGCGCAGAGCTGCTGAAGATTGCAGCAGGTGAATTGGAGGAAGTCAGCGATATGAAAATGAAAATGGTCACGCGCGGTTCACTGGCGATATTGCTGGGAGACAAACCTCTAAAGTCCCGGACCTTGTTCAGGAGTCGCAGTCAATGATCGTCAGCGTTGGTACGGATATTGTGGACACTCGTCGAATCGACCAGTCTTTACGACGATTCGGCATGCGTTTTCAGAATCGTATTCTCGGCAAGGGTGAACACCGCGATTTGGATGACCGTGAGCTCGCGGCCTATCTGTCGCGTCAGTTCGCCGCTAAAGAAGCGGTAGCCAAGGCTCTGGGTACCGGGATGCGTCAGGGAGTCTCCTTTAGATCGATTCGCGTCTATCGGAACGATCAGGGCGCACCATTCGTATCGCTGTTTGATGGTGCCCAGATTGTTGCCCACTCGCTTGGTATCAAGAACATTCATATCAGCCTGTCCGATGAGCGTCACTATGCGCTGGCATTTGCCGTGGCGGTCACAGGCTGACACAAATTACTGTGAGTCGAGAATGTCGGGGTTCTCCCTGCGCCACGCCACGAGTGCCGCAATTTCCCCATTCAGCAGATTAAGCAATAGTGGAACCTGATGAGTGTCATTCTGCTTCAGGGCGGACTCCAGTTTTTCTATTGCGCGATTCAGCCTTGGTACGCCGCAATATCTCACGGCCCCATGAAGTTTGTGTACAGCCTTTTTGAGAGCCTTGTGGTCACCAGCCATGTCATTGATGCTTTTCTGATCCTCCGGCAGGCTGGCGATCAAAAGGTCCAGAAGTTCAGCGGCCAGCTCGAATCGGTTATTGGCATTCGCCAGAGACAGATCCATATCAAAGATTGGCACTCTGCTGCCTGCAGTGACAGGCAAGGGCGGGCGAGGGCTGCTTTTTCCGAGGCGATGAATCAGTGACTTCAGATTTTCCATTCTGACCGGCTTGATCAGAACATCATCGATACCTGCCGCGTTGTACGCTTCACGTTCCTGCACAGTTGCATGAGCAGTCAGTCCGACGATCGGAAGCTTCTGATTGAAAGTCCGGATCTGACGTGTCGTTTCATCCCCGCTTAGATCCGGCATCTGAATATCCATAAACACCAGGTCAAACTCGCTTTTTTCTACCTGTGCAAGGGCCTCTGTACCGGATCGAGCAACAGTGACAGTGTGGCCCAGTTCAGTCAGCTGCATTTCCAGTAACTGAATGTTTGCCTGGCTGTCGTCAACGGCAAGAATCCGTTTTTGCGTGGTTTCGTCTTTCACCACGGCGATATCCTGAATCATTCCGGCCAGCCCCTTCTGGGTAATCGGATCTTCCACCTGAAGCCACAATGGATTCTGATAGATGGACCTGTTACCGAGCATCAACACATAGGTTGAGTCCGAGAGATAAGGGTGTACGGCGCGAAAGGATTCACTTGTTTCATCTGCAACCACGCAGATGTCTATGGTGCCTGAGTTAAAGTCAGTTGTGGTCTCAAGACCAAGTTGTGCCAACCGGCTCGTTACACTGCGGCGCTCCAGTTCAGAATCAGCGACCACCAGTGCGCGAAGATCGGTTTCTGTCGCAAACACCCCGGGGTGAGGACGCACCGGGAAAATCAGCTTGTTGTCCACCCAGGAGGCAGCATTGCGGCTTAATGCCTCATCCAGGTCTATCGTGATCGCCGGCGCTTCATAGAGTTCTGAACTGAACGTGAGAGTGACGCTATTTTCGCTGATGCGGAAATCGATGCCGACATTACCTGGCCTGGTGGTTGGCGGACTTTGGATCAGCAGGTGGTACAGGATGTCCTGAAACGCCGGTGCGTTGATTTCAGCATCAGAAAGGGTGATATCACCTGGGACTACCAGGTATCGGCAGCCATTGCGCGCAGACATCGGTGCGAGTCTCACCAGCACCTCGTCAATCAGTTCAAGAATAGAACAACTTTTTATGTCGCTTGCCGTGAATGGCGGTCGCAGCAATGCTGTCAGATGGGTGGCAACTTCTTTTGCCCGGTCGGTTTCTCCTTCGTTAACCGCTGAAACGAAATCTCTGGCCAGTGACTGTGTGCAGATGTTTGTTGCCAGTTGATAGCGTTGCTTGTCTTCCAGTTGTGTCCGTTGTGATTCCAGTCGAAACCGCTCGTCGTAAAGTTCCGACTTTTCTATCTGAAAGTGCTGTTGATCTTCCGCGACCTGTTCTTTCAGTTCCTCCAGCTTGGCTAGAGCATTCAGATTCTGGCGTCGGGTGTAGAACTCAATGGCTCTGTGAAGAGGGCTATCCGGTTGAACCTCCTCGCCTGTCAGCAGCTGATCAATCGCTCGCTCAAGATGCTTTCTGGACGCGTGACGTGCCCAGAAAATGGCCAGGGGTATAGCTGTCAGCAGCCATAGAACAATCACGAGCCAATCTGTTGCGAGCCATTCAACTAGCATGCTGGAAACTTATGACGTGAATGAATTTGGATAGTCATTCCTGATATTATAGGAACCGCCGTGTATCTCCTATCATGGCATCTTCATCAGGAATACATCACCGAGCTTCACATAAGAAAATGGCAGACTATCCAACTATCGAAGATTGCATCGGCGAGACGCCCCTCGTCAGGCTGCAACGAATTCCCGGAGATACCAGTAACACCATTCTGGCTAAGCTGGAGGGAAACAATCCCGCAGGATCGGTTAAAGACCGTCCAGCGATGAGCATGATTCAGCGGGCCGAACAGCGTGGTGATATTCAGCCGGGTGATACGCTTATTGAGGCGACAAGCGGTAATACGGGTATAGCCCTCGCCATGGCGGCGGCAATAAAGGGTTATCGTATGATTTTGATCATGCCTGCGCATATGAGTGAGGAGCGCAAAGCTGCGATGGCTGCTTACGGTGCTGAGCTGATCATGGTGACGCAGCAGGAAGGGATGGAGGGCGCACGTGACCTTGCTGAGCAGATGCAGGCACAGGGCAAGGGCAGGATTCTGGATCAGTTTGCCAACCCGGATAATCCATTAGCGCATTACGAAGGTACTGCGCCGGAGATATATCGGCAGACGAACGGAGAGATTACGCACTTTGTCAGTTCTATGGGCACTACTGGAACGATCATGGGATGCTCCAGATACTTCAAAGAAGTGAATTCAGATATTGAAATCGTGGGGTTGCAGCCTGTCGAGGGATCTCAGATCCCGGGCATTCGTCGCTGGCCAGAGGCTTATCTGCCAAAGATATACAAGTCGGAGCATGTTGACAGGGTGATAGATGTTGAGCAGTCAGTGGCTGAAGTCATGATGCGCAGGCTTGCCCAGGAAGAAGGCATTTTCGCTGGAGTCTCCTCCGGAGGCGCTGTGGCCGGAGCTATGATGCTCAGCGATCAGCTCGAGAACGCTACCATTGTTGCCATAGTTTGTGATCGTGGAGATCGCTATCTCTCAACCGGTGTCTTCGGTCGCGGCTGAAGCTCCTGACCTTAAACCCTGCCGGTAAAAGTTAATGAAACGTGATGAGCCTATTGTTGTTCAGGTCTCCGATGTCAGTGTTGATGGCTACGGTTATTCGGAAGACCGGCGGTATGCCGTTACCGGTGCATTGACCGGTGAGGAAATCACCGGCGTGCCTTTTGCACGCCAGCGGAAAAAACTCTATATCAGGCCCCGAGATATTCGCAATCCGGCCCCTGCTCGCATCACTCCTCAGTGTGATGCAGCGACATATTGCGGTGGTTGCAGTTTCCAACATGCCAGCGATGAGTTTCAGATCAAACTGAAGGAATCCTTCTTGCAGCAGTGCCTGTCTCCGTTGAAACCGGAAGAATGGTTGCCAGCGATTACAGGGGCGACGAGTTATTACAGGACCAAGGCCAGGCTGGGAGTCAAGTTTGTTGAGAAGAAGAGCAGGGTTCTTGTTGGTTTCCGGGAGAAGCTGAAGCCCTATATCGCAGAAAATTCCGGTTGCCCGATCCTGATTGAGCCAATGGCGAGCCTGCTTCCCTTGTTAGCAGAGATGATAGGCGAGCTGTCGATTACGACAAAAATTCCACAGGTGGAGCTCGCAGCCGGTGATGATGATGTCGCATTGATCTTCAGGCACCTTGAAGATTTCGAAGAGGCAGATCTGGATCGGCTGAAGGTGTTTGGCGAGGAACATCAGGTGCAGATTCTGCTGCAACCCGGCGGACTCCACACGACCCATCGAATCTACCCTGATTCCGGAGAGCTGACGCTGCACTATGCATTGCCGGGACACAATCTGACATTTGGTTTTTCTCCTCAGGACTTCACGCAGGTGAACCTTGAAGTCAACCGAATGATGGTGGACCGTGCGCTTGAGTTGCTGGATCTTTCGGATGATGACTCCGTGTTTGATGCTTTCTGCGGCATCGGCAATTTCTCTCTGGCTATCGCCCGCTACGCGGAACACGTGATCGGTGCGGAACAATCAGAGTCGAGTATTGCGAGAGCAAGGCAGAATGCGGATGAAAATGGTATTGGTAATGCGCACTTTCAGGTGCTTGACCTGCATGCTGAGAGTCCAGAAATCAATGGCTTAGAGAAGGTAAGTAAGGCGTTGCTTGACCCGCCCCGAAGTGGTGCGGAATCGCTGGTCAAAAAACTTGCCAGTAGCGATATTGAGAGGGTAGTGTACGTGTCCTGCAACCCCGAGACGCTGGCGCGGGACGCGAAATTTCTGGTTGAAAACGGATTTTTGCTCCGCTCTGCAGGAGTTATCAATATGTTTCCCCACACAACCCATGTAGAATCCGTAGCGCTCTTCGTTCGAGAGACCAGATTCAAATAGCCGACTCCATTAGTCCGGGTCACTCACTAAAGTCACACGCGATATTTCATGGTTAACGTCAGACAAGAACAACCTTTGTTGGTTGATGGTTCAGTCAACATAGAAATGTGGCTGTGCAAGATTGGTGATGACCGACCTGAAATCAATCTGGCGCGAATCCGGGATGTCTGTGAGCTTTCGGAGCAGGCTGAAGAAAAGGCGATAGCTACCGGTACCGTCTGGTCACCCGGTCACAGCAGTTTCAGGATCGGTCTGGAGATGGCCGAGATTCTGAATGAACTGCGGGTAGATGAAGATGCTCTTGTGGCCGCCATTATCTACCGTGCGGTTCGAGAGAATCAGCTGACGATTAATCATGTGCGCAAACAGTATGGCGAAGATGTTGCCAGGCTGATTGAGGGTGCCTTGAAAATGGCGGCGATCAGCGACATCCAGTTCGGTTCTCGCAAGAAGGTGCTGGGCGAACGAATGGACCAGATGGAGCAGGCGCGGCGCATGCTGGTTTCTCTGGTTGATGATGTCCGTGTTGCGCTGCTCAAACTTGCAGAGAGAACCTGCGCTATTCGAAACGCTGCGAAAACCGGTGGTCCCAAGGGGCTTAAGTTAGGGCGAGAGGTGGTAGAGATATACGCGCCTCTTGCGCACAGGCTTGGAATCGGCCATCTCAAGTGGGAACTGGAAGATCTCGCTTTTCGTATTCGAGAACCTTTGCCCTACAAGCGGATTGCGAATTTGCTTGATGAGAAGCGAACGGCACGGCAGGACTATATTGCAGAAGTCGTTGATGAAATTAATCGAAGGCTAAGACAATTCAGCATAGAAGCGAATGTTTCCGGCAGACCGAAACATATCTACAGCATCTGGAGAAAGATGCGCCGCAAGGGAATTCCTTTTTCCGAGGTCTACGACGTGCGCGCCGTCAGAATCCTCGTAAATCACATAGATGATTGTTATCGCGTGCTGGGCGTTGTTCACAACCTTTGGCGAAATATTCCACACGAGTTTGATGATTACATCGCCAACCCCAAAGAAAATGGCTATCAGTCGCTTCACACTGCCGTCATAGGTCCTGAAGGAAAAGTGCTGGAAATTCAGATTCGCACACAGGAAATGCATGAGGAAGCGGAGTTTGGCGTGTGTTCACACTGGCAGTACAAGGACGGTGACCACAGGAAAGGATCTGAATCCTATGAGCAAAGATTAGCCTGGCTCAGGCAGATTATTGATGGACAGGATGAAGATGAGGGCGAACTGGACATCGCCTCTGAGATGTCCATTGATCGAATCTATGTTTTCACGCCAGAAGGTGATGTGATTGATATGACTCCGGGTGCAACGCCGGTGGATTTTGCCTATCGTGTACACACGGAAATCGGGCACAAATGCCGTGGCGCGAAGATTAATGGTCGCGTTGTCCCTCTGAATACTGAACTTAGTTCCGGTGACCGCATTGAAATCATTGTTGGCGAAGATGCGGAGCCACGGCGCGAGTGGTTACACAGTCATCTGGGATACGTGGCAACCTCAAGAGCGCGTGTAAAGATTCAGGGCTGGTTTGCTCGCAGAGAGCGGGAAAAGAACGTTGATGAAGGCAAGAAGGTGCTTATTGAAGAACTCAGCTACCTGGGCGTCGAAAATCTCGACTTCTCTGCCCTGGTCGACCGCGTCGGTTATGAATCTGCCAACGATCTGTTTTACGCCATAGCTATTGGCGGGCTGTCCGCTTACGAAGTGGTTGAAGAGGCGGCAGACCTGGTGAACCTTGATCTGGCAGACCAACAGCTGGATCTTGGTATCGAAGAAGCCGCTGAAGAGACCTCCATGATTACAGGTCAGGGTGATCTTGGTTGCACTATGGCGGAGTGTTGCCAGCCAGTCCCTGGAGACCTTATCGTTGGAGTTGCGGATGACAATGAACTTGTTCATGTTCATCGTCAGGATTGCTTGCAGGCACTGCGCGCTGATGTCTATGGTCGCCTGATGCGGCTTGAATGGACCGATGCTGTTGAAGTGACCTTCCCTGTTAATATCGAGATAGCAGCTTATGACCGTTTTGGTTTGCTTCACGATGTGACCGGTATCCTTATGCGCGAACAGACCAATGTGTTGTCGGTAATGACGCAGACAAATAAACAGAATAACCGGGTCAGCCTTAAGATGGTGATTGAAGTGTCCCAGCTGAACAAGCTGCTTCAGACGCTGGAGAAGATTGAACAATTGCCCAACGTGATGAGTGCCAGACGCACGATATCGCCTACCTGATTTACTGAAAATATTGCAGGAGTTGAATGTGAAATTAATCTTACTCGGTGCCCCAGGCGTTGGAAAAGGTACGCAGGCACAGTACATCGTTGAAAAGTATGGAATCCCCCAGATTTCAACTGGAGATATGCTTCGCGAAGCGGTTCGGGAAGGCAGTGAGCTGGGTAATCGCGTAAAGGAAGTGATGGACAGCGGAGCTCTGGTTACTGATGAGATTATTCTGGACCTGGTTAAGGAGCGCCTGCAGAAGGATGACTGCCGTAACGGGTATCTTTTCGACGGTTTTCCACGAACAATCCCGCAAGCGCAAGCGCTGCTTGATCAGGGCATCGATATCGACTGCGTTATAGAAATCAATGTGCCTGATGAAGAGATCGTGTCACGTTTGTCAGGTCGAAGGATGCACCCTGGTTCTGGCAGGGTTTACCATCTGACTAACAATCCACCGAAAGTTGAAGGTAAAGATGATGTTACTGGTGAAGACCTGATCCAGCGCGATGATGATAAGGAAGAAACCATCGCCGAAAGATTGAGTGTCTACCGCGACCAAACTGCACCGTTAGTCTCTTTCTATAAAGATCTTTCGAACAAACAAGGCAGCAGTCTTAGTTATCACACGATCGACGGACTCGGAGACACTGACGATATCAAGACAGTGATCTTGGATATTCTCGGACCACTTTCCTGCTAATTTTCTTTGCGCCTTTTTAAAAAGTGAAGTTAGCTAACTAAGCTTTGAAATTACTTTAAAAAAGGTGTGCAAATTGAAATTATTTTTTCTAAACTTTGCAACGTATTCGCACAGTAACTGCTGTGCTTACTATTTTTTTAGTAAGTCTCGCTTACATTAAGTAAGTTTCAGCAGGATCTATTGATGCGATACGAGATACTTTTCAACGTATAACAGGAGCGATGAAAGTGGTTGCAAAAAGAAAGCCTGCTGCAAAGAAGAAAGCTGCAAAGAAAAAGCCTGCTAAGCGGAAAGTAGCGGCTAAGAAAAAGCCTGCTGCTAAGAAGAAAGCACCTGCTAAGAAGAAGGCTGCGGCTAAAAAGAAACCAGCCAAGAAAAAGGTTGCGGCTAAAAAGAAGCCAGCTAAGAAAAAGGTAGCTAAGAAAAAGCCAGCTAAGAAAAAGCCAGCCAAGAAAAAGGCTGCGGCTAAGAAGAAGCCGGCCAAGAAGAAGCCGGCCAAGAAGAAGGTAGCTAAGAAAAAGCCAGCTAAGAAAAAAGTAGCCAAGAAAAAGCCAGCTGCTAAAAAGAAGCCAGCCAAGAAGCGTAAGTAACCAGATCAAAAAGCCCTCCCTTGTGGAGGGCTTTTTGTTACTGAACGTTTTTTCGAAAGCAACTTTTTCGAAGGCAACTCTTTCGAAGGCAACTTTTTCAGAAGTTCTTTGAAAAGAGCTTTTTGAAAAGAGTTCTATGGGAAGCTGACTCTTTTGAGTGATAAAGCCTGTAGCTGTCTCTCTTAAAGAGGCTTCTTTCTAAAGGCCTTTATCCCGAACGAACTTTTCTATCGTTGAAAGGTGTTTGTCTGGGTTCTTTGCCCGTTATCGATCCAGTCAGTATTACTTTTCTGGAACTGTAACCAGATACTATATCTCTACGTGTCAGTCTCTATGGCAGTTCCCGCGTGCAGACTATCCCAGCTGGCTGATCTCATTGATGTTGCTCAGATGAGGACCGGGGAATAGAACTCTTGTCGTCTTCTGCTGTTCCAGCCAGCCATGTACAGACCTTCCTCCATCAGACAGATAGCCCGCGATACTTCTGAGGCGCTCTGTGCGGCCCAGCAAAATCAGCGGCTGATCGCGTTCCTCATCCTTTGCAATACAGATATCTGCTTCGTTCAGCGCGCTTCGCAGTTTATTGACAAGATCCGTTGGCAGATTTGGCGTATCACACGGGACAACTAGTGTGAACATGGTGCTGACCTGTCCCAGGCATGCTGAAACACCGGCGAGTGGGCCATCATAGTTTTCGTTGGCATCGCCGATACATTGGTAGGGAAGTGCGTCGTAACGAGCGTCTAGTCTGTTGCGGGAAACCAGAATATCTGAAACCTGTGGTGCCAGCAGATCTATAACATGCATGATCAGGGGTTTGTTCTGATGCATTACCCAGGCTTTTTCCCGGTAATTCATCCTTGAACCCTTGCCGCCCGCCAGTACGATGGCCGTTGTATCGTCGAATCTATTCATAAAACTCTCTTCATAAAAGAAGGCTAACTCCATGAGCGGTGTAACTGAAGTCTTCGGTAGACTGCCTGAAATCTGGCAGGATTATGAAGTACGTCCGGGCCAGTTGGAATTAGCTGAAAACATTGCTTCAGTCATAGACTCTGGATCAACCGGCATTTTTGAAGCGGGTACAGGTACAGGTAAAACACTAAGTTACCTCATACCCTCTCTGTTGGCTGATGGTCAGGTGATTGTTTCCACTGGTACACGCCATCTTCAGGATCAGCTTTACCTGAAGGACATTCCATTGCTTACCGGGTTGTTTCCTGAGCGCCGAATTGCACTGCTGAAAGGCAGGGCCAATTACCTTTGCCCTTATCGACTAAAGCGGCAGCTGAAATCTCACCAATCCTCTGCGACTATCGAAGCGAAACTGATCAAGGTGCGTCAGTGGTCTTCACAAAGTCGTACCGGTGATTTGAACGAAATACTGGATATTGAAGAAGCCGGATCTCTGATACCCATGATCACCAGTACGCGTGATAACTGTCTTGGTTCCCGCTGTCCTGAGTTCGATGTCTGTCCTTTGTATCGAGCGAGACAGGTAGCGCTTGAAGCGGATCTTATCGTTATTAACCATCATCTGTTGTTCGCTGATCTCTCGCAAACTGATGACCATGTAAGAAAACTATTGCCACACGCGACCGCGGTCGTGGTTGATGAGGCGCATCAGATCACAGAAACGGCGCGTCAGTTCTTTGGCCAACGGTTTTCCAGCGCACAGTTCAATGACCTGGTACGTGATGTAAGAGCGGAGATGTTCATGCTGGGCAATGACGATCCGTCGACGCTGAATATCGTTGGCAGGTTTACGGATGTCATGGATAACATGAGGAAAAACCTGCTTGCGATTGATCCTTCACGGTTCGTTACGTGGCTACAGTCTGATGGCCGCGATCAGCTTCACGATATGGACGCTGTGCTCGCGGAACTCGCCGCTCAGCTCAGGCTTGTCGCCGTCCGCAGTGAGGGACTTCGCCTCTGTGCGGAGCGTGCGCAAAGGCTGTTGGATCATTTTGCGCTGATCACCGAACCCTCGGATGGTGAAGATGACTTTATTCACTGGCTGGACCAGCGTGATGCAGGGTACGTGGTACATCTATCACCCCTGCGAATTGCGGAAGAGCTGTCTCCGGTTCTTGCGAATTCTGCTGCCAGCTGGATTTTTACTTCGGCAACATTGTCTGTTGATGATTCTTTTTCGCATTTCAGTGCTGAGTCCGGCATCAGCGATGAAATATCCGCGGTTTTTCCCAGCCCCTTCAATTATGAGGAGCGTGTACGGGGTTATGTGCCAGCACAATTACCGGAACCTGGCGATGACAAACATACATCGAGTCTCGTGGACCATTGCCTACCGTTGATCCACGGTAATGAGGGCCGCACGTTTTTCCTCTTTACGAGCCACAGGGCACTGCAGCAGGCAGCACAACAGCTGGCACACATTGATCGCCCCCTTCTGGTCCAGGGGCAAGTGTCAAAACAGGCATTGATTGCAGGTTTCCGTCGGCAGGAACAGAGTGTTTTGCTTGGCACCCAGAGTTTCTGGGAAGGCGTCGATGTTCGGGGAGCGGACCTCAGGTTGTTGATTATCGACAAGCTGCCATTCCCAAGCCCGGGTGATCCTCTCTATGAGGGGCAGTCAAGGAAGCTCAGGCAGGAAGGCGGCAATCCTTTCAGGGATCTTGCCCTTCCCAGAACCGTTATGAACCTGAGGCAGGGATTCGGCCGGTTGATAAGGGAGGCATCTGACTCGGGCTTGTTTGTTCTTGGAGACCCCAGAGTGGTGAAACGCCCCTACGGCGGTTATGTCATATCCAATTTGCCGGTAACACACTGGTGTGAATCCAGAGATGAGGCGCGGGACTGGTTGCGCGAGTTATAATGGACCGGTGAACTACCTTATTATTGATACATCAAGTCGCTCTACGGTGCTGGGTCTTGCACAGCAGGGTGAAATTCTGGATCGCACCTCCGGTGAGGTAAAGACTCACAGTCGCGAAATTCTGCCATCCATTGAAAGTCTGCTTGAAGAGGCAGGCCTGTCCATGGATCAGCTTGATGCGATCATCTACGGTCAGGGACCGGGCTCATTCACTGGCCTTCGAATCGCGGTGGGCGTGGTTCAGGGGCTGGCCTATGGTCTCAGAATCCCATCTGTCCCGGTGTCTTCCCTGGTGGCTATTGCGCATGCTGCAGCTTTAGCCAACGGTCTTTCTGAGGCTAATGTCTTTGTCAGTCTGTTTGCCAGACTGGAAGAAATTTACTTTGGTGCCTATCGATTGCAGCAGGGGCAGCGTCCGGTGGATGTTGTCCCGGAAAGTGTTAAGGATGTGTCAGATTTGCCATTACTTGATGAGGCCAACTGGTTTGCTGTTGGTAATACTCCGGATCTCTGGGCGAAGATTGAAAGCTCAACCGGAGTGCGTTTTGAATCAGTTACAGATCAAGTCGTCCCTTCAGTCAGTTCGTTGCTGGCGCTGGGGCATCAGGCGTATGAAGCGGGTCAGGTCCAGGAAGCAACGCAGGTAGCACCCGTGTATCTGAGGGAGAAGGTCGCTGATAAGCCCGGAAAACGAACCGGTCGTACCTAGTGTCGCGCTATCAACTGTCCTGTGATGAAGAGGGCTATTTCCTTAAGGACCGCTTCAGTCGACAGAAACCCCTGCGCGCCAGTTTCGATAATGCCGCGTTTCTAAAGCGCCTTCGGGGTGCCGGGCGCAAGTCTGAACTTGTCGCTCGCGCCGTTAAGGTGACGCCAGGTCTCAGGGTGCTGGACTGCACCGCTGGGCTTGGTAGAGACAGCTTTGTACTTGCCTATCTCGGGTGTCACGTGACGCTCTGTGAAAGATCTCGCGTCATGCAATGTCTGCTGCAGGATGCGCTGGATCGTGCTCGTGATCATTCTGTGCTCGGTCCATCGATAGCCAGAATGCAACTGTTAGCTGATGATGCTCTGAAGGTGCTCAGTGAGTCGAATACCCTTTTCGATGTTGTCTATCTGGATCCGATGTTCCCTGACAAGCAGGGCAGTGCGGCGGTCAAGGGTGGTATGCAGTATCTGCAGAGGTTTATTGGTCCGGATCCGGATACCAAACGTCTGCTCACTGCAGCCTTGCGCTCTGAATGTGACCGTGTGGTGCTGAAACGACCGGCTTATGGTGGGGACATCCCGGACTTTTCTGAAAGCCCGATACACGTGTTCAAGAACCGGAACACTCGTTACGAAGTTTACGCGCCTGTTTCCTCGGCGGGTGTGGTTTCAGCATAATGACTTGCTGCCTGCAGTATGTTGTAGCGAACGTCTGCATCCAGAGAGCGAGCTATGAGGGCCTCGACGGTATCAAAGCCTTCTGCGACCTGTAAGTCGGTATTAATCACTCCTTCCTGTTTCAGGGTTTTCAGGAAACTGGAAAACAGCGATTTGTCAAAAAAGTCTGGTGAATTGATACCGTAGAGCACGGACAACTGTTCTGCGATACCCGCGGAAACCGTTTCCAGTTCCCGTAATGAGAGTTTGGTGGTAGAGCGCAGCAAAGCGAGAACGATAAAGAATCTTTCCAGTGTCGCATCTATGATGCGCGTAATGTCTGACAGTGCGCTGTATTCTGTTGAATCTGTCCTGGGTACTGTGAGGCTCGGACCGTATTGATGAATCACATCACACGCTGTCAGTGCATCGATTGCAGAATCCAGAATTCGGTCCAGCTGTTCGTCAGGCCAGGGTAAAAACAGCTCGCCGCAGACATATGGATAGACACCTGCAATGAAACCCTTAACGTCGACGCGAGTCGTCTGATTCTCCGAGCGAATAAATCTTGCGACCAGCGACGGTATCACGAAGACATGGGTTACATTGTTTGCATTGTAAGTGAGGCTGACGGCCTGCTCGGGTGATGCTGACACGATCGTTCCGAACCGGTGACTGCGTCTGCCAAGACCTATTATCTGTTCTGCGCTGTCCAGTATAGCTTCCGGCGTTTCTTCAGTGATCGTGCAACCTTCGGGGCCGCAGTTTGTGGCTAGATCCTTGAGCCGTTGTATCTGGCTCAGCAGATACTTCTCTTCGATGTTCTGTCGCATGGTAGAAAGTAAAGCCACGGCAACAAGGTTGGTGGGTTTAACCGCAACCGCTGAGTTGATTCTTGTTGCCAGAACTTCAGCCAGACCCTGACAGCTGTCGGAGAAGGCAGCCGAAGTGACTCGCAGTGGATCGTCCCAGTATTCAAGGTTTTCCTCCAGAAATTCCCGCAACAGTACTGGTTCACCGAAATTAACGGTGACCTGGCCAAAGTCACGCTTGAACGAGGAGAAGATGCGAAACACGTCAAACACGGATTCTGATTTTTTGTCCTTTCCGGACAGCTCTGCCATATAGGTAGATGATTCCAGTACTCGCTCGTAACCGAAGTAGACCGGCATGAAGGCGATTGGCTTTGTGGAGTCTTTCTGGAAGCTCCGTACAGTCATTCGCAACATCCCGGTTCTGGGAGGCAATGTTCTTCCGGTACGGCTTCTGCCACCTTCAATAAAGTACTCAACCGAGTATCCCTTGGTGAACATCTGGTGCAGGTATTCGTCAAAAATCTCCTTGTATAGAGCGTCGCCCTGGAAGCTGCGACGCATAAAGAAAGCCCCTGCGCGACGTAACAGCGGACCTATAACAGGGAGATTCAGATTGCGGCCTGCGGCGATGTGTGGCGGTGTCAGCCCATTGTGATACAGCACATAGGAAAGCAGGAGGTAGTCGATATGACTTCGATGGCAGGGAATGTAAACAATCTCATGTGATTGCGCGTGTTTCTTGACCACCTCGACGTTGTTAACTTCGATGCCGCCATACAGGTTGTTCCATAACCAGGTGAGCAGAACGTCAAAGAATCTGATAATCCGGTACGATTGATCAGAAGCGATTTCCTTGGCGTAGTTTGTTGCCTTTTTCTCGACAGCGGCATAACTGGCACTGCCACTTCTGGCTTCGCGCTCTATGGCATCATGCACGCCGCGGCTTTCCAGGATTGTATTGATCAGCGTTCTTCGATGAGACAGATCAGGCCCGATGATGGCCTGTCGTTGATTATTAAAGTTAACCCTCAGCAATCGCATTAACTTTCGTATCTGTCTGGGGCGCTCCTCTTCGGAAGCCATCAGGTCGTCGAGGTAAAGCGGTGTGCCGAACTGTACGAGAATGTGCTTTCGATGGAGTAAGCCTGCGAGGAACTTCTTCATGCCACTGGTGGCACTCCAGTGTTCTGAAAGCAGGATCTTGAATAGCGATTGTTCCCGATCAGGCTGGTGGCCCCAAAAAATCGAGATGGGGACGATCTTGATTCTTTTACCGCTATCGGGTTTCAGCAGGGACTGGTGTTCGAACAGGCGAGTCATCCGTTCCGACTGTTGCCTCTGGGAGCGTCGTCCCAGCGTGCCTTCCGGTCGACCGAGGAAAAAAACAGCGCGGTCTTCATCGATAGAATCTATGGCATCAACCGGTTGCGGTAGTCCTCCGTATTCACAGGCCATATCGGCGACAAGCAGATCTGCGGTTGATCGAAACGGCAGTACGTAACAGACGAGGTCGTTATCCTCGATGCCGAGGTCGTCACAGGTGCCGCCAAGAAAAGTTGGTCTTATCCAACTGAACAGAATTCTCGTGGAAACGGAGAACTGAGCGTTCTTCAGCTTGTGGCGAAATTGATACAGTCTAGGGCGACTTTCCATTAAACAGTTCAGAGATGGCTTCCGCCGAATCTGTTCCCTCGATTTCTACTTCGTAGACAGTATCAAACTTTCTGATTGTTGCCTCGCTAATTGCTTTGCGATCTTCCAGAACCGTGGGTTTCAGGAATACGAGCAGATTCTGCTTCTCAATCGTCGTGCTTGAATTACGGAAGAAAAAGCCAACCCCGGGAATGCTGCCCAGTACCGGAACCTTGGAATTATTTTCTGTTTCCTTGTCCCGAATCAGACCGCCCAGGATGATGACCTCCTGGTCATCGACCAGAACGGTGGTGTCTATGGTTCGCTTGTTGGTGATCAGGTCCGACGTGCCTTCGGTGCCGATCGCATTGAGAGAAGAGGGGTCGACTTCTGAGGTTTCCTGGTGAACTTTCAAGCGAACCAGCTTGCCATCATGGATATGCGGAGTGACCTCGAGGGTCAATCCCACATCTTCACGTTGGATCGTTGTAAAGGGATTGGTGGTACCGTCGCTGCCAGTCGAGGTCGAGCCCGTTCTGAAAGGGACATTCTGTCCCACGACAATCTTTGCCTCTTCGTTGTCCATGGTGGTAATGCTTGGGGTCGACAGGAGATTGACGTCACCATTGGTGGCCAGTGCCCGCACAAGCACGCCAAAGCTGGTCCCGGATTCGTTGATGCGACCACCAACAATAAGTGGGTTGGAACCCAGATTCGGTATAGAACCGACGCTGTCATCACCACCATCGTTCAGAGCAAGGGCTGAAAGGATCTGGGCCAGGGTACCTTGAGGGGCCGTTAATCCCAGGGGTACGTTTCCGCTGTCTGCATCGGCGACAAAAAGTTCTGAGCCAAGCTCTCGCGTGAAGTCGGCCGTCACCTCAACAATCGCGGCTTCGATTAATACCTGCAGGCGGCGGATATCCAGACTGGCAACGATGTCCTTGATCTCGAGCATGGTCGAGGGGTCTGCGCGGATCACCAGAGCATTCAATGCAGCGTCTGGTTGTATGCTTACTTTCACAGAGTTGTTGCTGTCCCCACCCTGATCGCCTTCACCGATAATATTTCGCAGGATATCGGCAAGTTCCGTCGCATCGGAATGGGCCAGACGGATAACCTGGGTGGACCCGGATCTATTAGCCGGGACATCCAACTGATCAATGAGCTGTTTTACCCGGCTGACGGTTTCCCTCTCGCCCTTTACGACAAGAGAGTTGGTTCGCTCACTGGCGACAATCGTCACCTTATTGGGACCCTTTGCACCTTTGCCGATTTGGTCTGGCGCCAATTCCTCGAGCAATGCCACCATGTCTTCAACCCAGGCATCCTTAAGATCGATAATCTCAACGGTCTGATTGTCTGCTATATCAATTCGCTCAACGATCTGAGTCAGGCGGGCAATGTTGGAAGCGTGATCACTGATGATCAGCGCGTTGGGTTCATCAATACCGGCCACGTGTCCGTACTGGGGTATCAGGGGGCGCAGAATCTTCACCAGTTCAGCTGAGGGTGAATTGCGGACGGGTATGACCGAGGTGACCAGCTCTTCGGAATTCTGGTTGACCAGGAAATCCTTGGGGTTGCTGCTTTGTTTCGCCAGAACCTGCTGGACGACTTTTGTTACGTTTCCGGCAGGAACAGCAGCGTAGCCATGCACACGCAGGACCGACAGAAAAAGTTCGTATACCGCTTCCTCGGTCATGGAAGCCGTCGAGATAACGGTGACATTACCTTTAACCCGCGGGTCGACGACAAAACTCTTCCCGGTAATGGCGGATACCTGGGTTACGAACTCCCGAATATCGGCGTTCTTCAGGTTTACCTTCCAGGTTTCGTCTTCTGCCCAGCTGCTGAAGGAAATGCTCAATGAGCAGCAGATCGCGGCAGTGGCGAAGATCAGAAATCTTTTCGTCTTAACAAGCATGCAGTAGATATCTCACTATTCTTCGATGATATGCGACTGGTCTTCGCAATCCCAGTCTATTTCGGTACGGGAACTGTCAGAAAGAAACGGCGAGAGCCTCTCTGAACTTCCACCCGAACCCTGGATGACGCCATGACCTGTTCCATCAGGGCAGAGTCAGTTGCTGCAACACCCACCGGGCGACCGTTAACAGAAAGCACCACGTCACCGGGCTGCAAGCCGGCCTGCTTGATCGCAGCCTGTGCATCCGAACCCACACGATAGCCTTTTGCGTCACCTTCTGAAACGGGCGCTAAACCGACTTCACTGAGTGTGCCCTGAGGGTTATTTCTCAGTTTGTCGCGATATTCTGTCAGACGAGTCTTCGTCGTATCGGACTGAGTTGCAGACTGGCTTGTGGCACCCGGCGCCTGGTTGCGCATTCGGTCACGAACCCTTTTCAGATTCGCCTTTCTGGAATCCGACAGGCCGGTGCTGGCGGATGTGCTTGCCTGGTCAGCTGGCCTGTTATCAGCCACGACGGATCTGAACTTACTGTCAGAAAACAGGAGTTTTTCCATGCGAGCTCCCCGTTTCAGCAGTACGTGATCCTCGTAGACGGCGGCAAGAGTGGCGTTGCCTGGTAACTTGTCACCGACCGCATAGAGTTCACCGGCCTTGTTTTTCTCCCCAACGATGGCGGTGGAGCGTGCATCTTCCTCTGCGATAAACACGCCCTGGAGTTCCAGGTTGAGATTGGTCTCCGGTGCGTCGATCACTTCTTGAATAGTATCGGTTTCGGCAGCTTTCCCAAATAACTCCAGGTTCGACACCTTGAATGTTTTCTTCCCGGCAGTGATGTTTACGGGCTTACTGGACGGAATGACGCTGGGTGGATTCAATTTCTCCAATACGAACAAAACGGTGTTGGCGACAGACAGACTCATTAGCACAACGAGTACAACACTGATTCCGGTCGCAATCTTCCGGCTGTGCTCGCTGAATAGTTCGGCTATCTGATTCAAAGGGACACTCAGGCGCAATAGTGAATGGTGTGTTTCAGAATTAAAAATAACACAGATGTATTAACCGGGGATTAATACCTCAGAGTATCTTCTCTTCGAGAAGAATCGCCGGTTCCGTTCGGCTGTTGTCGCTGCCTGGTATCGGTAAACCTGCCAAATCCATAAATGCAAAGCTCACCCCGACTTCTGCCCAGCCATCGGGTTTCAGGGTCAGGTTAATCATCCGTGCCTCAGATCCTTCGATGACTATTTCAAGATTGTCTCCCTGCATCGTCAGGCTGCCATTCAGTTCAGGCAGATCAACACTATGGAGTTGTTGAGGTGTTTCAATATGCACAATCCCCCCAGGCCAGTCGAAATGACCTGACAGAGAGGTCAGCCAGCGCTTATTGAACGATATTTCCTCTGCAACCAGTGAAAATCGGCCGGAAAGATCCAGTCCGTAGTCCAGAGACACCTGGTTAATGTAGCTGGCATCTATGAACGCTTTACCCTTGCTGATCGTTCCGCCCTCACTGTTGGCACTGACGCGAAAATCAGCATCAAGCCCGTCACCGGCAACGTTCACCTGGGCAGATATTCGGCCTGCCAAGAGTGGTAATGCAGCCAGATCCCAGGAAACCAACGCCGGCAGCCGCCGATACTGAATCTGAGCAGATCCGGTCCAGATACGACCATCAACGCGACCAATCTCCAGATCCGGAACCTGCTTCAGAGTGTCATCGGCGAAAGATAGCACGATGCTGGCCGGTGCCATCACAAGAAGAAAGCCGAGAAACGTCAGGATGCCAGCCAGCAGATAGATCAGCTTGTTCATGTCAGCCAGTTCACCACACTCCGTCCATTCTCGGTAAAGCGATACCAGCCACCCTCCTGCGATGCCTGACTTGACCAGCCGCCGGTGATGCAGCGTACTTCAAGCTGGAAGACGCGAAAGGCTTCTTCGGCGCACTGCTCATCGGTGTCCCAGGGGGTATGATTTGGCTCAAAACTCACGGAGGCGTAGCCACCCTTGGCTGCGTTTTCGTAGATGGTGCAGGTGAGGGGCTTGTCTGCCAGGGACAACTGAACTTTCAGGGTTTCGCCGGCTTGCTGCTGACTTTTTACCACGAACCTCTGTTCCAGCCACTGCAGCAGGTCGTCGAGTTTGACCCGCTTAATATAGATTTCGATATCAGGATGTCTTTGCATGCTTTTTGATGTTCAGGTCAGAAGACGGATCATGATCTGCTCATAGATGTCGGTCAGTTGATGGAGAGATTTCACCGACACCTGTTCATTGACCTTGTGGATTGTGGCGTTGCGTGGACCGAGTTCGACCACTTCGATGCCTCGCGGTGCGATAAATCTGCCATCGGAGGTTCCACCGGAGGTGGAAAGCTCCGTTTCAAGGTTCATTTGAGTCCGGATGGCTTCCTGCACGGCAGGGATCAGGCGACCACCTTCTGTCAGGAAGGGTGGGCCAGACAGTTTCCAGTCAATCTCGAAGTCCTGGCAGTGCCTGGCAATGATTTTCTCGGTTCTGGCACGTAGCGACTCCTCGGAAGATTCTGTAGAAAATCGGAAATTGAACTCGATAGAGACTTCACCGGGTATAACGTTGTTGGCACCGGTTCCACCCCGGATATTTGATATCTGGAACGAGGTTGCCGGGAAATACTCATTTCCCTGATCCCAGTGTGTGTGATTCAGCTCGGCAATCATCTCGCCGCACTCGTGTATCGGGTTTCTGGCTTCGTCAGGGTAGGCGACGTGACCCTGAACCCCTTGAATGCGCAATGAACCGTTCAGAGAGCCGCGTCTGCCAACACGCACCACGTCACCAATAACCTCGCTGCTGGACGGTTCTCCGATAACACAGTAATCGATCTTTGTGCCGCGGCGATCCAGCTTATCCATCACCCTGACCGTGCCGTCAGCAGCGACATCTTCCTCATCGGAAGTAATCAGGAATGCCAGACTCCCCTCGTAATCAGGATGGCCTTTGATGAATCTCTCAGACGCTGACAACATGGCGGCAAGAGATCCTTTCATGTCGGCTGCGCCGCGACCATGGAGTATGTCTCCCTCGATGACCCCTTCGAACGGTGCGTTCAGCCATTGTTCCTCAGGCCCTGTTGGAACCACGTCGGTATGACCGGCGAAACACAGGACAGGACCCTCGCTGCTTCCGGCGCGAGTCGCCCAGAGGTTGCTGACTGGACCGAAAGGCATGTGCTCTACCGTGAAGCCGAGTTCCTCAAGAACCCTGGCCATCATGGACTGGCAGTTGCCGTCTTCCGGAGATACTGAGCGTTCACGAATGAGCGCCTGGGCCAGTGTAATGGTATTGACGAGGGTATCTGACATGCTCTATCTATGGGTCTAGTTATGACTGTGCAGGGTCGCGTTGAGCTCGATCGCCTTCTGATTGGTCCGGCATTCCACAACACCATTTTGTGAGTTCCGAAGAAAGAGCAGGTCTGACATACCCGCCAGTTCCCTTGCCTTGACCAGTCGCAGCGCATTACGTTCCTCATCCATGATCTGCACGACCGTGCCGGGTGTGATGTACAGGCCCGCCTCAATAGTGCAGCGATCACCCAGCGGAATTCCGGTACCGGCATTCGCGCTGATCAGGCAGTCCTCACCAATCGTGATCACGATGTTGCCACCGCCTGACAGTGTTCCTGCCGTGCTCGCACTGCCGCCAAGGTCCGTCCCGCTGCCCACGGTGACACCCTGGGAAATACGACCTTCAACCATGTTGGGTCCAAGCGCCGCTGAATTGAAATTCATAAAACCTTCATGCATGACAGTGGTGCCTTCACCAACGTATGCACCGAGTCGAACCCGGCCTGAGTGTGCGATTCTGGCACCAGACGGCACGACGTAGTTGGTCATCTTTGGAAACTTATCCACTGCCTGAACTTCAAGGACCCGGCCTGACAGTCGGGCTTCGATCTGTAGTGCTTCCAGATCTTCCAGGTCAACGGCACCCTGCTCGGTCCAGGCGACGTTCGGTAACAGCGGATAGATGCCCTCAAGGTTCTGTTCGTTCGGCTTTACAAACCTATGGGACAGGAGGTGAAGCTTTAGATAGGTCTCCGGCGTTGATTGCAGAGCGGAGTCCGTGTCCAGCAATGTCAGGACCAGCGGCTTTGTAGAACCGGCGAACGCTTCAAGCAGCGATTTCTGGTTGGCGTCACTGATGGCGTCCCTGAGTTTTGCGAGTGTGGCTGAATCCAGGTCAATATCCGTATTGCCACCGGAATAACCAGTCACCGAGGAGATTTCATCAATCAGTGTCTGCTCAGGGTGAAATACAGGTCTGGGATAGTAAACCTCGAGCCATTCGTCTTTTCGATTTCTGGTGCCAATGCCAAATGCCAGCGCGTACATGTCTTTTCCGTTTTAACTGATATGCAAGGGCGCACATTATAGTCGTGCTCAGTTCAGGATGCGACGCGTGGTTTTTCTGGAAACGTAATTGTCAGGAAGTATGGTTTTACAGATGGTCCCAGCACTGAACGATCCGCCCAGCCGCTTCGACACACTCATCCAGGGTCGCGACCAGGGCCATGCGCACGCGATTGGCGCCCGGGTTGCCCTGCGGTGTCTCACGGGACAGAAAGCTGCCCGGCAAAACCTTGACGTTCGCCAGTTCAATCAGCCGAACTGCGAAATCCGGGTCTGAGATGGGTGTTTCTGCCCAGAAATAGAATCCTGCCTCGGGAATCTGCATGGGCCAGACAGGTGCCAGGATATCTGCGACGGCGTTGAATTTGGCTCGATAAAGTTCCCGGTTATCGATCACGTGCTGCTCGTCCAGCCATGCAAGTTCAGAAACCAGCTGGTGATGCACCGGCATGGCAGAGCCGTGATAAGTCCTGTACAAAAGGAACTGGTCCAGCACTGCTGCGTCACCCGCCACATAACCTGATCTCAGGCCAGGAAGATTTGACCGTTTCGACAGGGAATTTACTGCGATGCAGTTTCGATAATCGTGCCAGCCCATTGCCGCGGCAGCGCCAAGCAGACCTGGTGGGGGGTTGGCTTCATCCAGATAGATCTCTGAGTAGCATTCGTCAGACACGATGATGAAGTCATACTGGTCGGCCAGGCGAATGGCTTTCTGCATATCAGCGATGCTCATCACAGCACCGGTTGGATTCCCGGGAGTGCACAGATACAACAGGTCGCATTCCTGCCACACGTGCTCCGGAACATGATCAAAATCAGGAAGATAATGGTTGTCCGCAGTGCAGTTCAGAAAATAGGGTTCTGCGCCGGCAAGTATCGCTGCACCCTCATAGATCTGGTAGAAAGGATTAGGCATGACCACTTTGCCTGCCTGGTTTGATGTCACGACGGCCTGGGCGATGGCAAACAGTGCTTCCCGTGTTCCGGTAACAGGCAGTATCTGGGTTTCAGGATCAGGCAGCTCGTTCAGCTTGTAGCGATGCTTGATAAACCGTGAGATAGCCTGCCTGAGTTCCGGCAGACCCTTGGTAGGCGGGTAAGTACCCAGGCCGCGGCGAATCAGAGTTTCGTCCTGCATGGCCTCAACCAGGAACCGGGCGGCCTCGTGCCGTGGTTCACCCATCGACCAGGCAACCAGTGGTTCCTGGGATTGGGTCGCTACCGATTCCAGCAGTTCGTTGAATCGCTGAAAAGGATAGGGTTGCAGGAGTTCAAGCCGGCGATTCATGGTCAGACAGCAAGCTTTTCAACATGATGATCCAGTTCCATGCAGATAGCTGAACGAACGCGCTCAAGCTGACCTTCATCGATCAGCATTTCACCATTTTCATCGGTGATATAGAAGGTATCCTCGATCCGGTCACCAAGCGTCGTGATCTTGGCGGAAACGAGATTGATATTGAAGTCGGCGAGTACGCCCGCGATCACGGCCAGCAATCCGGGCCGGTCAGCGGAAATGACCTCAAGTCCTGTTACACCGCGTTCCTCATCCTGGGACACGCTGACCCGTGTCTTGTGTGAAAACTGCTTCAGGATGCTGGGCATGCGTCTTGGTTGAACGACCCTGACGTCCTGTTGCTCTAGATACTTTGCAATTGTTGATTTGATCTTCTCGATTCTTGAAGATTTCTCGCCTACTGGCTGACCGTTGTTTTCAAGCACGGTAAAAGTATTGAACGTCAGATCTGATGCGGAAGTCGCGATGCGTGCGTCCACAATGGTCAGCGCGAGCTGGTCTATCGCCGTTACGATAGCGACGAACAGGTCCTTGCGATTTCGCGTGTGTACAAATATCTGAGTAAAACCGGTGTCTGTTCGTCGCGACATGTCATCCTGCACAAGAATAAGTGGACCATCCTGGTCACTTTTAAGAATGGCTTCCGTGTGCCACACAATGTCATTGACCCTTTCCAGCAGAAAGTATTCTTCATCGACCTGATCCCACAGCTTCTCGATACGTGACTCATCGAAGTTTTGCTCTTTAAGTTTTTCAATGGCCTGATCACGGATGTCTTCAATGTACTCTTGCCTGTCTATGGGTTCTTCAAGCCCATGGCGCAGTGCTTTCTTGGTTTCGGAGTAAAGCTGATTCAGTAACGATGCGCGCCAGCCATTCCACAAGGTTGGATTGGTAGCGTTCATGTCCGCGACCGTGAGTGCGTACATGTAATCCAGTCGTACCTTCTCTCCCATGACACGGGCGAACTCGTGTACCACTTCGGGATCCTGTATGTCTTTTCTCTGTGCGGTCGTCGACATGAGCAGGTGATTCTGAACCAGCCAGCACACCAGATTGGTATCCCAGGTGGGCAGGTTATGGCGTTCGCAGAAGTCTCGTGCGATACCTACGCCAAGCTCGGAGTGATCTCCACCCATACCCTTGGCGATGTCGTGGTAAAGGCCTGCGATATAAAGCAGTTCAATCTTTGGCAGGCGGGAGTGAATATGCGCGGCAATGGGGAACTGCTGTGTGTTGTTCTTGTATCGGAATCGGCGCATGTTACGCACGACCTGAAGTGTATGCGCGTCTACGGTATAGATATGGAAGAGATCGAACTGCATTTGCCCGATAACCCGACCAAATTCAGGCAGGTAGCGTCCCAGAATCCCCCAGCGGCCCATTCTCCGGAGCTGAGTAAACAGATGATTGTTACAGCCCAGTAATTCTATAAATAGTTTGGTGTTTACGGGATCTGCGCGGAACTTGTCATCAATCAGGGTCACGCTGCGCTGAGCTAACCGGATGGTTGAGGCGCGAAATCCTTCAATAGATTCATCGGAGCCGGTAATGACAAACATTTCCAGCAGGGCTGACGGTGTTTGCTCGAATACGTTATCGCTCGTAACCTCGAGCATATTGTTCACCAGACGGAATCGATCGTTCACCGGTTTAACCTGCAGTCTCGATCCGGCCTGCGCGATCACTTCATCGAAGTGCTGCAGCATGGTCTCGTTGATCGTATTAACGCGCAACGCGACTCGATAGTAGTGTTGCATGAACTGTTCGACTGCAAGCTGATCGCCATCTTCGTAACCGAAAAGCTTTGCCAGCTGCTGCTGATACTCGAACAGGAGTCGGTTTTCGTCCCGGTCGGTAATAATGTGCAGACCGAAACGAATCTTCCACAGTTCCCGTCTCGCCTGAGTCAGTCTTTCGCTTTCCACGACCGTCAGAATGCCCTGTTCGGCAAGATCCGCGAAACTCTCGGTGTCATACTGGCGGCGCGCTACCCAGGTAATCGTCTGGATGTCGCGCAGACCACCGGGAGAAGATTTCACGTTGGGTTCAAGGGAATACTCTGTATGGTCTGAACTTTCGTGGCGCGCTTTCTGCTCTTCCCATTTTGCCCGGTAGAAGGCTTTCGGTCCCCAGACCTTGCCCGGTGCGATGCGTGCCTGCATTTTGTCCAGCAGTTCATCGTCGCCGATAATCGTTCTGGACTCCATCATGGCAGTAAGCACCGTAACGTCGCCCGCCGCCTGTGACTTGCACTCGCTGATAGAGCGCACACTGTGTCCGACTTCCAGACCGATATCCCAGAGCAGGGTGGTAAAGCTCTGTATATTGTTTCGATGTCTCGAGTGGCTGTTTCGTTCCAGAAGAATGAGCAGATCAATGTCTGAATTGGGTAGAAGTTCCCTGCGGCCGTAACCACCCACTGCGATCAGTGATATTCGCGACTTGCGCCATGAACGGAGGTTCTCTTCCCAGGTAAAACGGTTCCATGCCAGCTTCATGACGGCGTCCATGAAGCGTGTGTGTTCCTCGATCAAGGTTTCCGTGTTCTCGCCGGCCTTGAAATGGTCCACGAGCAGGGTTCTGGCGTCGGCCAGGGCTTCCTTGAATATTGGGATAATTCGACTGGAGTTCTGTAGTTCAGATTCAAGTCGGCTGAGGATTGAATCCAGCATTCGGTTCAGGAACTCCTCGGGATGGTGTCATCCTTTCTGTGTGTCAGTATTTCGTAACCTGTTTCCGTCACAAGAATCGTGTGCTCCCACTGTGCAGTCAGCTTGTGATCCTTCGTCACTACCGTCCACTGGTCCGGCAACAGTTTCACGGCGGCCTTACCGGCGTTGATCATAGGCTCGATGGTGAAGATCATGCCCGGTTTCAGTTCGGGGCCGGTGCCTTTCTTGCCGTAGTGCAGCACCTGCGGCTCGTCATGGAATACTTTGCCGATACCGTGACCACAATACTCGCGAACGACGGAAAACCGGTTCTTCTCTGCAAACTTCTGTATGGCATGGCCAATATCGCCCAGATGCCCCCCGGGCCTGACCTCCTGGATGCCAAGATAAAGGGATTCCTGGCAGATCTTGGTCAGCCGCTCGGCCATGACATTGGCGCTACCCACGATAAAGGTTTTGCTGGTATCGCCGTGATATTCATCTTTGATCAGTGTGACGTCGATATTCACGATATCGCCGTTCTTCAGCACCTTGTCATCGCTGGGGATGCCGTGACAGACCACGTGATTGACCGAGGTGCAGATCGATTTCGGGAAGCCGCGATAATTGAGCGGTGCCGGGATGGCATTCTGCTTGTTCACGGTATAGTCGTGACAGATACGGTCCAGCTCGCCGGTTGTGATACCGGGCTGTACATGTTCCTCAATCATTTCCAGTTGTTCGGCGGCCAGAGCCCCCACAGTACGCATTTTTTCGATCGCGTCCGCGTCTTTTATTTCAATCGACATCAGGTAAATCAGGTTGGGCAAAACGAGCTGCGCACTATACCAGATTTGCGCGTATGCCGGTCTGTGACAAATCAGCTTTCGTCTGGGCAGGACCACTCACCCACTTTGCAACGCTGAGCTATCAGCGGAGATATCTGTCTGCTGGTGACGGATACCAGCAGTTTGAACTACCACGAACATTGGGCTTTTGCGCCATTTATGGTATAAAGCGCCGCGCTGCGGGATGTCCTGCAGCGTAAACTTTAAAAATACTCACACAGACCGACACATAATTCGGGTGCTGAAAAGATCTAAGTCTATGATTTAGTTCACTTTTGGTTGGATTATGGGGTGTGTGGAGGCGTAACCCAACACAATTCGGAGAGACTATGTCTAGCGTATCCATGCGTGATCTGCTTGAGGCAGGCGTGCACTTTGGTCATCAGACCAGATACTGGAATCCCAAGATGAACCAATTCATCTTTGGAGCCAGAAACAATATTCATATCATCAACCTCGAGAAGACTGTTCCAGCTCTGGAAGAGGCCCTCGATTATGTTCGCAGTCTTGCGGCACGACGTAACAAGATTCTGTTCGTCGGCACCAAGCGAAGCGCCGGTAAAGTGGTTAAAGAGCACGCAGAGCGTTGCGGCATGCCTTATGTCGACAAGCGCTGGCTCGGCGGCATGTTGACCAATTACAAGACAATTCGTCAGTCCATTCGTCGATTGCGTGACCTCGAAACCCAGGCGGCAGACGGCACTTTCGACAAGCTGACCAAGAAAGAAGCGCTGTCTCGTCAGCGTGACCTCGAGAAACTCGAGTCTTCACTCGGCGGTATCAAGGATATGGGCGGTCTGCCGGACGTGATTTTCGTCGTGGACGTGGATCACGAAAGAATTGCGGTCACTGAAGCTCGGAAACTGAAGATTCCGGTCATCGGTATTGTCGACACCAACAGTTCACCGGATGGCATTGACTATGTGATTCCCGGGAATGACGACGCGATTCGTTCCATTCGACTGTTTGTAGCAGCACTTGCTGATGCTGCACTCGAAGGCAAGGCGCAAGCTCAAGGCGATGTGAGCCCGGATGAGTTTGTTGAGGTTGATGAGGCAGCGCCCGCGGCGGAGAAAGAACCTGCAGCAGAAGAAGCCCCGGCGGCTGAAGCAGCTCCTGCAGTTGAAGAAGCACCCGCAGCAGAAGAAGCACCTGCGGCTGATGATTCAGAGAAATCTGCGTAACACGACCTTATTAATATTCGACGACTTTCAAGCGGGTGCGTGCACCCGAAATTGAGGATAAACGATGGCTGATATCACAGCAGCAATGGTGAAGGATCTCAGGGAACGTACTGGCCTGGGAATGATGGATTGTAAAAAAGCGCTGGTAGAGGCAGACGGCGATTCCGAACTTGCTATTGAAAACCTGCGTAAGTCCAGTGGCATGAAAGCCGCCAAGAAGGCTGGCCGGATAGCTGCGGACGGCAAGCTCGGTTGCAAGATCGACGGTACCACTGGTGTTATTGTCGAGGTGAATTGTGAAACCGACTTTGCCGCCAAGAATGAAGATTTCATAGCGTTTGTAGATGCAGTAACCAATAAGGTTTTTGAGACCGGTACGACGGATATTGCGGAACTGGGACTGGAAGCGGAGCGTGAATCACTGGTTCAGAAGATCGGTGAAAATATTTCCATCCGTCGAGCTGCATCCTTTAAGGATGAAGGTCAGGTGGTCAGCTACATCCACGCTACAACCGGCAAGATCGGAGTCATGGTCGCACTGGAAGGAGGCACGGAAGAGCTGGGTAAGGATATCGCGATGCATATTGCTGCGACCAATCCGTCAGTCGTTAATCCCGATGATGCGCCGGAAGATCTGATCGCAAAAGAGCGTGAAATTTATACCGCGCAGGCGCAGGAATCCGGTAAGCCACCAGAAATCATCGAGAAGATGATTGATGGCCGCATCCGTAAGTACCTGGCGGAAATCAGTCTTGTTGAGCAGCCCTTCGTAAAAGACAGTGACACCAAAGTTGGCGCACTGCTCAAAAAAGAGGGCGCAACCGTCAACCGCTTTGTCCGATTTGAAGTTGGTGAAGGTATTGAGAAGGAAGAAGACGATTTCGCAGCTGAGGTACAGAAGCAGCTCAGCGGCGAAGCGTAACAAGCAGGATTCTACCTATGCCCAAGTCCAAGCAAGGCACACCCAAGTACCAGCGGATATTGCTGAAACTATCCGGTGAAGCGCTCGGGGCTGGGGGTGTAGGTATAGATCCCAAGGTTCTTGACAGAACAGCCCTGGAGATCGGCCAACTCGTTGGTATCGGCGTTCAGGTTGGCCTGGTCGTTGGTGGTGGCAACCTGTTTCGTGGCGCAGCATTGAACGCGGCGGGCCTTGATCGTGTCACCGGCGACCATATGGGCATGCTGGCTACCGTGATGAATGCTCTGGCGATGCGCGATGCGCTGGAACGGGCGAATATTCACACGGATGTCATGTCCTCCATACCCATGAGTGGTGTTGTTGAGCACTATGATCGCCGGATCGCTATCCGGCACCTTGAAGCTGGCAACGTTGTTATCTTCTCTGCAGGTACAGGTAATCCTTTCTTCACGACCGACTCAGCAGCTTGTCTGCGTGGTATCGAGATCGATGCCGATATCGTGCTCAAAGCCACAAAAGTGGACGGTGTTTACACTGCAGATCCGATGATCGACAAGTCAGCTACCAGGTATGATGTGCTGACTTACGACGAGGTTCTGGACAAGCAACTGGGTGTGATGGATTTAACCGCCATCTGTCTTGCTCGCGACCATGATATGCCCTTGCGAGTGTTTGCGATGGAGCAAACAGGCGCGCTGCGTAATGCCGTCGTGGGTGAGGACGAAGGCACTCTCATTGTAAATAGTCTATAGTCGACGCTGGTTGTATCTGGGGACAGCATGATTGATGACATTAAGCAGGATGCTGAAGAGCGAATGAACAAGACGCTGGTCTCGCTCGATGTGGCATTCGCAAAAATTCGTACCGGCAGAGCGCATCCAAGTCTGCTCGATGGTATTACCATCAGCTATTACGGAACGGACACGCCGTTAAATCAGGTGGCGAATATTACGGTTGAAGACGGCCGGAGTCTGGTTATCTCGCCATGGGAAAAGCCATTAATACCTGATGTGGAGCGAGCCATTCTCAAGTCCGATCTGGGGCTGAATCCAAGCACTTCCTCTGACAACATCCGTTTGCCGATGCCGCCTCTGACCGAAGAGAATCGTCGTGATCTGACAAAGATCGCCAAGGCGGAGGCTGAGAATGCCAGAGTGGCCGTTCGAAACATTCGCCGGGATGCCAATAGCGATCTGAAGGAATTTCTGAAGGAAAAAGAAATCACCGAAGACGAGGCACGTCGTGGCGAGGAGCAGATTCAGCAGCTCACTGACACCAAGGTCAAGGAAATCGATTCAGCACTGGAAGCGAAAGAAGCTGACTTGATGGAAATCTGACCGGTCCATGCTTCGCCAGCGGATCATCACAGGCATCATTATTGCTCCCATTGCCCTGGCGGGCGTCTTTCTGTTGCCGCCAAGAGAGTTCGCGCTTTTCGTTGGTGCCATATTGACCGTGTCTGCCTGGGAATGGGCCAATTTTGCGGGTATTCAGGGTCCGATGCGGTATGTCTATGCCGCTATTCTGGCTGTGAGTATGCTGGGCGTCTATTTTCTGCCTGTGGTTCCGTTACTGATTCTCAGTCTCTTCTGGTGGCTGGCGGCCCTGGTTCTCGTGCTGGGTTATCCCAAATTCGATGAACTCTGGGGTAATCAAGCAGTCATAGTACTGATTGGATTCGTCGTGATGTTGCCTGGTTTCTCTGCGCTGAACGCGATTAAACAGTTTCCGGAAAGTGCATTTTTGATCTGTCTGTTGTTTTTCCTGATCTGGGGTGCGGACATCGGTGCCTATTTCAGTGGTAAGGCATTCGGTAAGCGTAAACTGGCGCCACGAGTGAGTCCGGGTAAGTCATGGGCCGGTTTCTTCGGTGGTATGGCCACGTCAGTGGCGATCGCCATCCTCATGGCGCTCTATTGGGGCAGTCCGGTACTGATGAGTTTAACAGGTGTCGCGTATGCCGCTGCCTGTGTGGGTATTGCGATGGTATCCGTCCTGGGAGATCTGACTATCAGCATGTTCAAACGGCACAGGGACATCAAGGACTCCAGTAATCTGCTGCCTGGCCATGGAGGTTTTCTGGACCGGATCGACAGCCTGCTCTCGGCCAGTCCGGTATTTGCCCTGTATCTTCTGTTCGCCAGCTGGCTTTAGGACACCTACAATAGATCCCTATGATTGATTTTCTGCAGACGGTACTCGCCCTTATTGTGACCATTTCGATTCTGGTGACTATCCATGAGTTTGGTCATTACTGGGTGGCGCGCCTGTGCAACGTGCATGTCATCCGTTTCAGTGTTGGATTCGGTAAACCGCTCTGGGTGAAGAAGGGCGCCGTGCCCGACTACCAGTCCCAGCCCGTCTATGATGAGAATGGCGATCCGGTTCAGGTTCGGACTCGCAGCAATGAACCATTGCCTCCTACCGAATTTGCCGTTGCCGCCATTCCACTGGGCGGCTACGTCAAGATGCTGGATGAACGGGAAGCTTTTGTGCCCGACGACCAGCTGCACCTCGCGTTTAATCGCAAGTCTGTCTGGCAGCGTATTGCCATTGTCTCAGCTGGACCGATTGCCAATTTTCTTTTGGCTATTGCGGCTTATTGGCTGTTGTTTGTCACGGGTATTACGGGCGTCGTGCCGCTTCTCGGTGAACTGGAGCCTGACTCCGCAGCCTACAAGGCCGGATTGCGGGAAGGCCAGGAAATCGTAGCGGTCGATGGTGTATCGACTCGCACCTGGAGTGACGTGAACATGCAGTTGTTTGACCGTCTTGGTGAAACCGGTGAAATCACTGTCACGGTCATCGAAAAGGGCAGCTATGATGCACGCACGGATTACGCGGTTCCGGTGACTGAGTGGTTGTCAGATGAGGAAGCGCCAGGTCCGGCACGTGATCTGGGTCTGGTGATGTCTATGCCGCATCTGCCGGCGATCATTGGTGGATTAAACGACGATGGCAGGGCCAGAGCCGGAGGGATCGAGCCTGGTGACGAGATCCTTCGCATAGATGGCTCCTGGGTCGATGGCTGGGGTTCCCTGGTGGAAGTGATTCAGGCGAATCCGGAGAATACGCTTTCGGTAACCGTGCAGCGCGATGGTATTGAGTTGACGCTGCAGGTGACTCCGGCAGGCGTTGAAAGGGATGGCAGAAGAGTCGGTTTTATCGGGGCTTCCCCTCAACCGGTAGCCTTCCCGGAAGAGATGCTGCGTGAAACAAGTTATCCTGTCTACTACGCATGGATACCGGCTGCCCGGAAAACCTGGGAAGTGACACTGTTCACGCTGGAATCCATTAAAAAGATGATTGTTGGCGCGATTTCGCCGAAAAACCTGAGTGGACCCATAACGATCGCGCAGGTAGCGAACGCCACAGCGGAGAATGGCTTCGAGAGTTTTATTGGTTTTATTGCGTTGCTGAGTATTTCTCTTGGCGTCATCAATCTTTTACCGATACCGGTACTTGATGGCGGGCATCTGCTCTATTACTTTATCGAGTTGATTGCCGGTAGACCTGTTCCAGAGCGAGTTCAAGTGTGGGGGCTCCAGATGGGTATGTTTCTGATCATGAGTATCATGATCCTGGCTTTTTATAACGACCTCACAAGACTGTAGGAAATTTGGTGGTAGATCTGGTCAGTTCCCTCGGGAAACGCGCTAAAGCGGTATTGTTTTTATTCGCGCTGTTGTACGGCTCCTCAGCCTTTGGCTTTGTGATTTCTGATATCCGCGTGGAAGGTCTGCAGAGAATCTCTGCGGGTACCGTTTTCGGTGCCGTGCCCTATAGCGTTGGCGATAATATAGGCGCCGTCGAAATACGCACCATTGTCCGCTCTCTGTTTCAGACAGAATCTTTCGATGACGTGCAGGTGGGTCGGGATGGCAATGTTCTGGTGATCATTGTCCAGGAACGGCCAACCATTGACTCCATTGAGTTTGAAGGCAACAAGGCGATTAAAACAGAAGCGCTGCTGGAAGGTTTGCAGGGATCCGGACTTGCTGAAGGACAGATATTCAAGAAAGTGACACTGGATCAGATCGCATCAGATCTGGAACGGCAGTATGTCTCCCAGGGTCGCTACGACGCATCCGTTGTCGCAAATGTGGAGGACCTGCCGAGAAATCGCGTCGCCATTAAGGTAGATGTGTTCGAGGGTAATGTCTCCGGCATCCGCCATATCAATATCGTTGGTAATACGCTATTCGATGACGAGACTCTGATCGACCTGTTGGAACTCAGGTTGCCGGGCTGGTTGTCTTTTTATACCAAAGATGACCAGTACTCGCGAGAGAAGCTGCAGAGTGACCTTGAGGCCATAGAATCCTTCTATCTGGATCAGGGCTATCTGAACTTCCAGGTTGATTCGACGCAGGTGTCGATCGCTCCGAATATGGAAGATGTCTACATCACGATTAACGTCTCTGAAGGCGAGCAGTTCATGGTCTCCGGTATCGAAATTGCGGGTGAACTGAGGGACATTCCCGAGGCTAATATCAGAGCCCTGATTATTACTCGTGAAGGACAACTGTTCTCTCGTCAGTATATGACGTCCAGTGAAGAACGTATCGAAGCAGCGCTTGGTAATGCCGGTTATACCTTTGCCAGTGCAACCGGTGAGCCCGTAATCGATGATAACGGCGAGACCGTCACCGTTAAGTATTTCGTTGATGCAGGCAAAAGAGCCTACGTTCGTCGCGTAAATTTTCAGGGTAATACAGTGACCCAGGACCACGTGCTGCGTCGGGAGATGCGTCAGCTGGAAGGTGGCTGGGCATCTACGGCGATGATCGAAGGCTCCAAGATTCGTCTGCAGCGCCTGGGCTTTTTCAAGAACATCAATGTGGAGACGCCCTCTGTTCCTGGTACGGAAGACCAGATTGATGTGAACTACACCGTAGAGGAGCAGCCTTCCGGCTCCATCTCCGCGACGGTCGGGTTTGCTGAGAACACAGGTCTGATTCTTGGACTCGGTTATCAGGAATCCAATGTTTTCGGAACCGGTAACAGCATTAATGTTGGCATCAATCGCAGTGACTTCCAGGAATCGTTGAATGTCTCTTTCTTTGATCCTTACTACACTGTAGACGGTGTCAGCCGTGGTTATTCTTTCTTCTATAGAAAGAGTGACTACGATGAGTTCAACGTTGCCAGTTTTTCTACCGACAGTTACGGCGCAAACATCAGTTTCGGTTATCCGATTTCTGAAATCTCACGAATCAACTTCTCTGTGGGTTATGAGCACACTGACATTGAGGAGGGCATCGTCCCCGCGCAGGAGATCTCTGAGTTCCTGGACCGGGAAGGCAACCAGTTTGATCTCTTCACGTTGACAGCAGCGTACAGCATGTCAGCGCTTAACCGAGGATTGCTTCCCACTCGTGGTCGCTCCCAGTCCATCTCGATGGAGTTGACCATACCGGGCAGTGAACTTGAGTACTATCGTGTTAACTATAGTGGTCAGATTTTCTTCCCGCTGTTCGATCCGTTCACCCTCAGGCTGAGAACCAACCTTGGCTATGGCGGAACCTATGGTGATACGGAAACTTATCCTTTCTATAAGCACTTCTTTGCTGGTGGCATGGGCTCTGTCAGGGGCTTCGAGAGCAACAGCCTGGGTCCCAGATCGACGCCTTCGCCGCAGGACCAGTTCAATGATCCTGATCCGATAGGTGGTAACGTCCTGATCGAAATGAGTGCGGAAATTCTTTTCCCGTTGCCGTTTATTGAAGACCAGAGCCAGATGAAATCTGTCTTTTTCTTCGACGCCGGTAACGTGTTCAACTCAGATTGCCCTGATGTGAGCGTTTATTGTCTTGATCTGAGTGATGGTGAGCTGCGCTACAGTGCTGGTATTGCCTTCACATGGATTACCGGTTTTGCTCCGATCAGTTTCGCGCTTTCCGTGCCTATCAATGAGAAAGATGGCGACGAAACAGAGACTTTCCAGTTTGAACTGGGCAAAACTTTCTAGAGAAACTGTTGTCATAGTTTCAGGCGCCGCGAAGACCTGTAAATAGAGATATTTCGGCGACAAATAGACATTGAATCGCAAAGGGGGATATGTAAACATCCGCTTCCGTTGCGCTTCCATCATAAGAAAAATACACGCCTGAGGAGATATATTGTGCGAGTAAAACAAGGCATCTTGGCTATTCTGGCCACATGTTTTTTGGCCATGACGTCATCAACTGCCTTTGCTGAGGTAAAGATTGGTGTATCTGATCCACAGCGAGCAATCCTGCAGTCTGAAACCGGCAAACAGGGTCTTGACCAGATCAATGCACAATTCACTGAGCAGGAAGACATGCTCAAGGAAATGCAGAGCGAAATTACGACACTGCTGGAGAAGCTCAAGAAAGATACCGAGTTGATGAGCGATCAGGAATTCCAGAACCTGCTTCAGGAAATCTCAGTCAAGCGTAACCAGATGTCGCAACTGCTTCAGGAACTGCAGCAGGTCAAGCTTCAGCAGACAGATCGTCTGATCCAGGCGCTGACGCCTCGTTATCAGGAAGCTGTAGAAGCGCTGGTATTGAGCGATAAGTACGACCTGATCCTTCCGCGTCAAAGCGTGCACTATCGTCACGAGCTGTACGATGTGACTGCGAAGATCACGGAAAAAATGAACGCTCTCGAGCAATAATCGAATCTAATCGTGAAACTGGGTGATATAGCCAGTCAGTTTCAACTCGAATTGTCTGGCGATGCAGAGGTCAATATTACCGGCATCGCCAGCCTCTCAGAGGCAGACGCCCACCAGCTTGCCTTCCTGTTTAACAGTAACTATCGAGATCAACTGCAGGCCAGTTCGGCTGGCGCTATTGTTCTGCGCCCCGGCGATGCAGAGCTGACGAAAAAACCCTGCCTGCTATCAGATAACCCTCGGATGGCCTGGGCGCAAATAGCGACACTGTTTGACCCTGCACCACTGTCCATGCCTTTTATTGATGAATCTGCGTGGATCGCAGACACCGCGGAGATCGGTCAAGGGGTCGCTATCGGGCCGAAAGCCGTAATCAAGTCAGGCGCGGTGATCGGTGATGGTGTTCAGATTGGTCCGGGTTGTCATGTAGGGGAAGGTGCCACGGTAGGTGCAGGCACAAAGCTCAATGCAAACGTTGTGTTGTATCACGCGGTGCATGTGGGCTCCGGTTGCATTATTCATGCAGGTACAATCATCGGTGCGGACGGTTTTGGTTTTGAGTTCGATAGCAGTACCGGGGACTATGTCAAAATTCCCCAGATTTACTCTGTTCGCATTGGCAACGATGTCGAAATAGGTGCTGGTACCACCATAGACCGAGGTGCGCTGAACGACACCACGATAGGTGATCAATGCAAGCTGGATAATCAGATACAGGTCGGGCATGGCACCCGAATAGGTCACCATACTGTGATATCCGGCTGTACCGCGATAGCCGGCAGCACGACGATTGGCAGCTATTGCCTCATTGGTGGTGCTGTCGGAATCGTAGATAATATAAAAATCACCGACCAGGTAGAGATCACAGCGATGTCGCTTGTCAGTCGGTCCATCCTGGAAAAGGGTCGTTATTCTTCAGGCACCGGGCTGATGTCGGGATCTGAATGGAAGCGCAGCGTCGTCGGCTTCAGCAAACTTGACGATATATTGAAGCGCCTCAGGCGTCTGGAATCGGATCAGTAGTATCCCCAATCAAAGTTGGAATCATCATGGAAGTAACCGAAATACAAAACTATCTGCCGCATCGGTATCCGTTTTTGCTGGTAGACAGAGTGATAGAGTTTGAGCAGGACAAGCGAATTGTCTGTATCAAGAACGTCACGATCAACGAACAGATCTTCACCGGTCACTTTCCTGCGACGCCAGTCTTCCCCGGTGTTCTCATCGTTGAGGCGCTGGCCCAGGCATCCGGTATTCTCGCTTTCCGAAGCCGTGATCGAACCCTGAATGATGGCTATATCTATTACCTTGCGGGTACAGACAAGACGAAATTCAAACGTTCTGTGATTCCCGGCGACCAGCTTCGTCTTGAAGTAGAAATCATTAATCTTAGAAAGCACTGGATGAAAGCATCAGGCAAAGCTTATGTCGATGACAATCTGGTTTGTTCCTCCCTGTTGACCTGCGCTGAACAACAGGTCGCTTGAGCCTGCGGTGAAGCCTGCCCTCACGATAGCGATGGTGGCGGGGGAAGCCTCCGGCGATAATCTTGGCGCGGCACTCACCCGCGAAATTTTGGAATCGGAACCTGACGTCCGCTTTATCGGTGTTGGCGGCCCATCTATGATCGCTGAGGGTTTTACCTCAGATCATGATATGGAGATTCTTTCAGTCAATGGGTTTGTTGATCCTTTTCTGAGATTGCCAGCGCTAATCAAACTGCTCTTTTCTCTACGCGATAGCATCGTCGCCAGCGGTGCCGATTGTTTCGTCGGCATTGATTCCAATTTCTTCAATCTTCTTCTGGCCGGAATGCTCAAAAAGCGTGGTATTCGGACGGTTCATTATGTATCTCCAACGGTCTGGGCATGGCGCAGCAGCCGAATCAGGAAGATTGCCCGCAGTGTTGATTTGATGATGACTCTTTATCCATTTGAAACGCGGATCTACGAAGAGAACGATATCCCTGTGACATTCGTGGGGCATCCCAGAGCCAATGAAATATCCTCAAATGAGGGGGCTGCCGGTCAAAGGCAGGCGCGGATTGACCTGGGTCTCCCGGAAGACGGCGATATTCTGGCGATTCTGCCCGGCAGCCGAGGTAGTGAGGTCAAACTTTCTGGACGGGACTTTCTTAATACAGCCGTACTTCTGAGAAACAGGGTCAGCACTTTCGTGATTCCTGCAGCGAATGAAAAAAGACATCAGCAGTTGTCAAAAATGCTTTCAGAGTTCCCGGAACTGGAGGGGAAAGTACGTTTGACCAGAGGTCGTTCACGCGATGTCATGACAGCAGCGGACGCAGTACTTGTGAATTCGGGCACCGCGACGCTTGAAGCGATGCTGCTCAGAAAGCCCATGGCCATGTCCTACCGGCTGGGGAAAGTGACGTATAACATCGTGTCAAGAATGGTCACGACGGACTGGTTTGCGTTGCCAAACATCCTGGCTGGCGAAAACCTGGTACCTGAGTTTATTCAGGATGCCGCAGATCCAAGGGATATGGCGGATGCGGTTGAGCGCCTGCTTGGTAAGGAAGATCATGAAAACCTGATGCGGAGGTTTTCAGAGATACATGAGTTGTTGAGGTGTGGTGCCACGCCGGGTCGTGTCGCGGCAGATGCAGTTCTGGAGCTTGCTCGATCAGATCTGAAAGTTGCGGGAAGGGAGTCCGTCTGAATGTATCGGCAGGAATTTGTCGCCGGTGTCGATGAAGTAGGGCGCGGTCCTCTCGCCGGTGCGGTTTATGCCGCTGCCGTGGTGCTGGATCCTTTTAAGGCAATCAAGGGCCTTAAGGACTCGAAGCAGCTGACGGAAAAAAAACGTGAAGCGCTGGATCTCACCATCCGTGAGCAGGCAATGTCCTATTGTGTCGCCCATGCAGAGGTCAGTGAAATAGATGAGATGAATATTCTCCAGGCCAGCATGCTCGCCATGCAGCGCGCTGTCGCCGGTCTCAAGGTGCCGGTTGAGTTTGTCATTGTCGATGGTAATCGAACACCAGAGTTTGAATGCGCTGCAGAATGGCTCGTCAAGGGTGATGCGAAAAGTGACGTGGTTAAAGCAGCATCCATAATCGCCAAGGTAGCGCGGGATCGCGAGATGATTCGCCTGGATACCCTCTATCCTGAATACGGCCTTGCGCAACACAAAGGCTATCCGACGAAAGTGCATATGGAAGCATTGAAGAAGTTCGGCCCGTCGCCGATTCACCGAATGTCATTCGAACCCTGTCGTCAGGCCAAAGCCAATGGCCTTAAGTCATGAGGCAGAGTCATCTGAATTGAATTACTCGAGCAGTTCGCGTGCCGTCTGCTGTATCTCTGACAGGTCCGTGACTTTGTTAGCGGCAATCTGCTCAAGGAAGAGTCTTTGTTTCTGGTTCCTTAAGTGTACGCTGACGCGGGCATGAACCAGTTCCTTGGAGGGTGGTTTGTTCATGTAGTCTACTGCGCCGGCTTTGAAACCCATCTGTTCGTTATGTTTGTCATCCATGGAGGTGACGAATATCACCGGGATGTGCTCCGTGGCCGGCATCTCTTTCAGAGCCATACAGGTTTCAACACCGGTCATCTCCGGCATCATATTGTCCAGAAGAATAAGATCCGGACGCTGTGTCCTTGCGACTTCGAGCGCTTTCTTGCCGCTGGTCGCAACACACACGTCATAGGTGGGTTGCAGAATGCTGGTCATAATCCTGATGATGGTCGCCTGATCATCCACCACGAGTATCAGCGGTCTGTTACGAACTTCCAACTGGTTACCCTGTCTGTGCTAGCCTCTGGGAATAATAGCCTAAACCGTTTTCTACTGTAACCTTGTCCACTATAAGCTTGCCGAGATTCTTCCTGTTTTTTCGTTTTTTCGTGACGTTAGCGGCGCTCATCTGTCTTGCAGGGTGCGAAGGCACTGACAGGCTGCCAGAGGAGTACACGCAGCGACTGGCGCGTTCACTCGAAGTAGACCGTCAGGAGATAGAAGATGGGAAACCGCCGGAAATGCCCAGGCTGCGTGAGCTCAGGCAGCCATTAACCGAGGCTACCATTGATCTGCTGGATTTTCTTGCATTAGGTGGTTGTGAGTTACAGGGCGTTATCGCCGAACGAAACTCTTCACTGGGGCGGCTGGCGACCCCGACGTCGCAGCTGGTTCACGAATTGCAGTTTCTAGCCAGCGCGGGAGATTGCCTGGCTTCTCTTGAAGCCGATGACATCGAGCTTAAAGAAACTCTTCAGGAGGCTGTGTCGATCAAAAAGCAGGAGCTGCCCATTGTTATCTTCAATGCCACGCTGGGTGGAGAGGAATTCCGTGCCTTCTGGCGCCCAAGGGGTCGCCCTGTGGCAATTGATGCAGAAGTGATTGCAACGCTGCGTGCTCTTGCCGTCACGATTCAAGGGTGGCTTGCAGGTTCCTATAAGGTTGACCGGGAAGTGCTGGTTTCTCAGCTGGAGGTCATTCGTCGTGGTCAGGGCGGTGATTATGTGCAGTATTGGTTTGACCTTACCCGGCACCTGGCTGCCGCTGACAGAACGATAGATGCGCGATTGGATCAGCGGCCATTGTGTTTTCAGAACATGAGAACGCAGCAGGCGGAGATATTTCACAATGTAGTGATGCAGTTTTTTATCGGCGGCGTGCAGAAGGAAGTGGCTTTACTCAGTCGTGGCAGCTTTGATCTGTTTGCCGAGGTTGATGTGCTGGAGGCAGCGCTTGCTGACGCACTGCCAGACAACTACAGGCGTTGGCGTGAAAGCAGGAAAGCAGTTGTCACAGAGGGCTCCGACTCGATGAGCAATCATGTGAGGTCGCTGGAGCCGCTGCTTTCGTCCTGCGGTTTCCTGCCGACGGAAGGATAGATCATGATACGCTTGCGTTTTTACAACAGGGAGTCAGTTAGTGTCTGATCTGAAGCGATTTAAATCCAATAACCGTATGAGTCAGGCCGTTGTTCATGGCAATACGGTGTATACCGCAGGCCAGGTAGCGATGGATGCCGGCGGTGAATCTGTTAAGAAGCAGACCCAGGCGATTCTTTCAGAGATTGATGCCCTGTTGGCGGATGCAGGAACCGATAAAACGAATCTGATATCGGCAACGATCTGGCTTGCTGATATGAACGACTTCGCGGAAATGAACGAGGTCTGGGATGCGTGGGTGGTTCCCGGAGAGACGCCTGCACGGGCCTGTGTGGAATCGAAACTTGCCGCGCCGCAATTTACGGTTGAAATCGCTGTCATTGCGGCCATCTAGGAGGAATCAGCCATGGCACTTCAGGACGAACTCATCCTTGAGCAGATCCAGATTGGACCCATGCAGAACTTTACATACATCGTGGGCTCCAAGGCGACCCGGGAAGTGGCCATCGTGGATCCCGCGTGGGATATCAAGGGTTTGCTCGATTTTATCGATGAGCGTGGCTATACGCTTAACGCGTCTCTGATTACGCACTATCACCCGGATCACTGCGGCGGCAGCTTCGGACAGAACACCGTTGAGGGTGTTGCCAAACTTCTGGAACTGCGTCCGGTTAAAAGTTACGTACATAGAATGGAAGCCGATGGGGTGAAAAAGGTCACGGGTATATCAGACAACGACATGGTGACAGTGGACTCAGGGGATACCCTGAAAATAGGTGACGTTGAAGTTGAGTTTCTGCATACCCCGGGGCATACCCCTGGATCCCAGTGTTTCAGGATCAAACAGACACTTGTGTCTGGAGACACGCTGTTTATAGACGGATGTGGACGCGTGGATCTGCCTGGCTCCAACCCTGAGGACATGTACCACAGTATTCAGAAGCTGGCTGCACTGCCGGATGAAACCCTGTTACTTCCCGGTCACAACTACTCGTCGGTGCCCAATGCCACCATGGGTGATACAAAGAAACACAACACCTACATGCGTATTGGGGACCTTGAGACCTGGAAGCAATTAATGGGTGGCTAGTGCTGCCGGAGTAATGAAAATCAGAAGTGTGCGCTGCCCGGAACCCTGGGGAACGGAATGCAGTCCCGGATGTTTTCCATACCGGTGACATAGGTCAGAAGTCGCTCAAATCCGAGACCGAAACCGGCATGGGGCACGGTGCCATAGCGCCGAAGATCCCGGTACCACCAGAGCTCTTCCTTCATGACTTCGTCGTGCATGCGTGATTCCAGGACGCCCAGACGCTCTTCACGCTGACTTCCACCTATGATCTCGCCTATGCCGGGTGCCAGCACGTCCATTGCTGCAACGGTCTTCTCGTCGTCATTGAGGCGCATGTAAAAAGCTTTGATTTCAGCCGGGTAGTTCATTACCACCACGGGTCGGCCAACATGTTTCTCTGTCAGGAAGCGCTCGTGTTCTGACTGCAGGTCCAGACCCCATTCGACGGGGAACTCAAATTTTTCACCGCTCTTCTTCAGAATCTCTATGGCCTCTGCGTAATCCATGCGTTCGAACTTGTTGTCGATGATGGCGCGCATCCGTTCGATAACAGTTTTCTCTATCCTCTGTTCGAAGAATGCCATGTCATCTTCCCGCTCGTTTAACACACGGTCTAGTACATGAGTCAGCAGGTCCTCGGCCAGATCGGCATTGTCGTTCAGGTCTGCAAATGCGATTTCCGGTTCAACCATCCAGAATTCGGCCAGATGTCTCGACGTGTTTGAGTTTTCGGCACGGAAAGTCGGGCCGAAGGTATATACCTTTGACATGGCCAGGCAGTAGGCTTCTACGTTCAACTGCCCTGACACAGTAAGAAACGATTCCTGCCCGAAAAAGTCTTCGCTGAAATCAACCTGGCCATCATTCATTGGCAGATTCATCAGATCCAGTGTGCTTACGCGGAAAAGTTCTCCCGCTCCCTCGCAGTCACTGGCGGTAATCAACGGTGTGTTAATCCAGTGAAATCCGCGTTCGAAAAAATAGTTATGAATCGCATTCGCCAGAGTAGTGCGCACCCGTGTGATCGCGCCGAAGGTGTTAGTTCTGGGGCGCAGATGCGACACGGTTCGCAGGTATTCAAAGGTATGGCGTTTCTTGGCAATGGGGTAGGTCTCAGGATCCTCGACCACACCGATGACTTCGACTTTGCTGGCCTGGATCTCCACGGACTGGCCTTTGCCCTGCGATTCTACCAGCTGCCCGGTAACCACCACGGCACAGCCAGTGGTAATCGCGAGTACCTCGCTCTGGTAGTTATCCAGTTCTTCCGGAACCACCGCCTGGATAGGATCAAAACTGCTGCCATCATGGACCGCGACAAAGCTGATGCCGGCTTTTGAATCTCGTTTACTGCGGACCCAACCTTTGATGGTGACGGTCTCACTGATAGGGACTTCGCCTTTGAGCAGGCGTTCAATGGATACTTCATTCATGGGTGTGAATGATACCAGACCGCTGAATCCGGTGGTGTTACTATCGGGCTAAAAATATTGGTGAGTCTCGGGTGCCTGAGGTTGAGCTGGCACTTCTGTATCAGGGCAGGGGTGGAGAGCCCGCCAGGTTCCTGACCGAGATATGAATCAAAAAGCTGGAGAGAGCATCATGAGAACTGCGAAAGAAACTATCGAGGCGTTCTGGCGCATTCAGGACGAGGGTGATTACACCAGAGTCGTGGAACTGTTCGCGGACGACGCCGTGCTGGTGGATCCCTTTTTCGGCACATTTGAAGGGAAAGCGGCTATCGGTGAGTTCATGGCGAAAATGAATGAGGAAATGGGATCGCGGGAAACCCACTTTGTCGTGCGAGACCTGGATGGTGGCGGTGAAGTCGCCTGGGCACAGTGGACAGCAAAGACGCCTGATGGAGACATTGAAGGGTGCGGACTCTACCGTGTCAAAGACGGGCTGATGACCTACTACAAAGACTATATGAATGCGCCAGCGGAAGGTGAAGACTGATGGACGTCCGTACGCTGATGCAGCAGGCGGTGATTAATCATGCTGACCGTGAATGTGTGGTGCATGGCGATCGCCGGCTGACGTTTACACAGGCCTGGGATCGTGGTGTCAGGCTCGCCAATGCCTTGCTTTCTCTTGGCCTTGAACCTGGAGATCGGGTTGGCGTGCTGGAAGATAACTCGATCCAGGCTGCCGACTTCTACCACGGCACAGCTATCGCAAATCTGGTGCGAGTCCCGCTCTACCCGCGCAACGGTATGGAAGCACATGTGCACATGTTGTCACACACGGGTTGCAAGGCACTGGTAGTCAGTGACAACTACCTGCATGAAGTTGAAGGGATTGTTGAATCGGTTCCTGGCATGGAACACCTTGTCGTTCGCGATGGCGACTACGAAAGCTGGCTGGCGAAACATACCAATGAGCTGCCGGATATCGAAATATCGCCGGACGATAACTTTATTATCCGTCACACCGGCGGCACAACGGGTCCGTCCAAGGGCGTCGCCTATACCCACCGCGCCTGGCTGCATGCGGGCCGCGACTGGTTCTATACCTTCCCGCCGGTTGAGCCTGGAGACAAGTGCCTGCATCTGGGTCCTATTTCCCACGGCTCCGGATATCAATATCTGCCAACCATGCTGGCAGGTGGCTGCAATGTCATGATGGATCACTTCACTGCAGAAGACACTCTGGATGTGATGGAGAAAGAACGCATTGCCTACATGTTCATGGTGCCGACCATGCTGAATGCGGTGGTCAGGGACAACACGGCGCGAGGTCGTGATTTCTCGGGATTGAAATGCCTGTTATCGGCGGCGGCACCTATCGCGGATGCCACGGCGCTCGCCGCTAGAGAAGTCTTTGGCGACGTGCTGTACCAGGGTTACGGTCAGACCGAAGTCTTGCCTGTGGCCATGATGGGGCCTAAGCACTGGTTCGCGGAAGTGGAGGGCAGTGAACCATTGCGTGCTTGTGGTATGCCCTTGCCATTTGCGCAGATTGAAATCTGGGATGAAGACAATCAATGCCTGCCGAGAGGTGAAGTCGGTGAGATAGTCGCGAAATCAGACGGACAGATGACCGGCTTCTGGGAGAACCCCGAGGCGACGGCGGAGCGCATTGTTCGAGGCTGGGTGAAGACCGGTGACATGGGACGCCTGGACGGCAATGGCTATCTGTACATCGTGGATCGTGCAGACGACATGATTATCTCAGGTGGCTACAACATCTGGCCCATGGAATTAGAAAATGTCATATCCGATCACGAAGAGATTGTTGAAGTAGCAGTGTTCGGCATACCTCACGAGAAGTGGGGTGAAAGTCCCCATGCGGTTTGCGTGACCACGACGGATCACCCGCAGGTTTCAGAAGAGGATATTATCCAGCTGTGTGCGGAGCGCCTTGGTTCTTATAAGAAACCTGGAAGCGTCGCATTTACCACCGAGCCTTTGCCCAAGAGTCCTGTCGGCAAGATCAGAAGAAAAGACCTGCGAGAGCCGTTCTGGGAAGGCCACGATCGCAGGGTGGCGGGGTCTTAAAGAGTTTCCCGACTCATTCGCGAACAAGAAGGGAAGGAAGCATTCTGTTTTATGATAAAAAAAGGCCCTCTTAAGAGGGCCTTTTTCATTACAAGGTTTTTCATTACAAGGTATAGATAAACCTGGCGTACAACATCCGTCCGCGAGGATCGTGAGTCTTGGTATCGTAGCCAAACTCGTTTGTACCTCCAGTGACTTCTGGTGGTTCCTCATCGGTCAGGTTCAGCGCGCCGAGCGTCGCGGTAGCTTCTCCGCCGAACATATCGAACTGGTAGTTGTATTGCAGGTCGAAGACCCACCAGTCGTCCACCTTATTGCCATTGTCTTCTTCGTATTCATCGATGTAACGAGCAATGAAGTTTACGGCATGCTGATCGCGGTACCAGCTGAACGTGGTGTTCGAGCGCAGTTCCGGAATCGGGTTCGCCAGCGTATTTGTGTCGTTTCGCTTGCCGGCACCTTCTACCGTTGGACCGCCCGGCGTTGCCTGGAGGTCATAGCTGGAGACATAAGTGCTCTCGTTGTTGATCAGGAAGGTTCCGAAATCCGTATCCAGGTCCCAGTTAACTGACAGGTCAAAACCGTCGGTCTCTGAAACGGCCGCGTTGAAGCGGTTTACAAAGATACGCAGGGGTGCACCTGTTCTGTCATCACGTATGATCTGCGGGTTGCGCAGGGCAGCGCAGGCTGGTGTAGCCAGTGTTGTGCCACTGCAACCTGCTGCCAGAAGGCCTGCAGATTCGGCAATGATCAACGCCTGGCCTGATTCCTGAGACAGACGGTTTTCATACTCAACGTTCCAGTAGTCGAGGCCGACCGTCAGGTTATCCATAGCCTGCCAGGTTACGCCGACGTTATACGTGTCAGCTTCTTCCGGTTCCAGACCGGCATTTGGGCTGGCAGTCTCACCCAGAAAGGCAATGGATCCTGTCAGAGGGTCCAGTGTCGCGTTGAGCGAAGTGTCCTGCACGAACTGCTGGAAAATGGTCGGGGCACGGAATGAAGTACCGTACGTGGCTCTTGCGGAAAGCGTTTCTTCCGGAGATCGCCAGATGAAGCCGACTTTCGGGTCAGTTGAATCATAATCCGTGGAGTAGTCTTCGTAGCGAACAGCCAGTTGCGCTTCCAGAGTACCCAGATCGTTGTCCATCAGCGGCAGGAAGAGTTCTGCAAAGTATGCGTTGACGTCACGATCAACATTTGTGTTTACGTCTCCGATCAGGAACACCAGATCTGCGCGGTTGGCATCGTCTGAAAGGAGTGCTTCCCGTGACTCTTCACGGTACTGGTAACCGACGGCGATGCCCGCTGTGCCGCCTGGCAGATCAAACAGATCGCCCGTGATGATCAGGTCGATGGTCGAAAGGTCAGTCGTGATATTGCTTGGGTTGATAGAGTTAACGAACTGAAGCACTTCCGGAGAGTTGTAAGCGGGGTCACCGGGTTGCGCACCCAGCGACGTGCCGAACGGGTTGAAGTACAGGCAGTCACCCTGGCCGGGTGTTCCTGTCAGTGGGTTACAGCCGAAGCCGCCCAGTCCCTGCAACGCCAGATCGAGCCGTGACTTTGACTGGTCGCGGCCGGTAATGAACAGTTTGTTCTCAGACCAGGTATAGGCCAGGCTGTAATCCCATGTGTCTGTGATCGCGCCTTCGAGTGCAAGAACGAAACGTGCGGTTTCGTGCTCAGCAACGTTGGTCACACGTCCACTGCCGGGCGCGCCGGTACCATCACCGATAACGCGGAAGCGAACTGCACCGGGTACACCCCATGGGTTACCAGGATGGTCAGCGCCTATGATCGGGAAGAACAGCGCGGGGAATGAGGAAGAGTAACCACCCTCGATCTCGTTCCGGGTAAACCCGATCTCGCTTCGCAGGCTATGGTTGTCACTGAGCTGATGGTCAATGACCGCATAGGCCTGAAGGCGCTTTTCATCGGGGACCAGTGAGTAGGCAGGCCCGAAGTCGAACAGGCACTGGGTTTCACCGGTGGTAGGATTAATGAGTGCTGGTGTAGACCCTGTGCCTGCGGAGCAGTTTGGATCAGCATTGAAGACACCGGGAATGGCGCTTGGGAAATTTGCGGAGGGTGCCAGAGGTAGAAATGATCCGGGTTGTCCGAAACCCGAGATCGTTTTACGTGGTAAATCCCGCTCTCCCAGAAACAGACCAGTGCGATCGAAGTATTTTGCGGCGGCCACGATGCTCGTCTGGTCGCCCTGGACACCCCAGATCATTGAAATTTCCTGATCTTCGTGGTCGTCACTCTCCGAGTTGTTTGCTGTCTGATAGTTGGCCCTGATTTCAAAACCTTCGAAGTTGTCGCGTGTTTTGTAGTTAACAACACCGGCGACAGCGTCAGAGCCGTAAATTGCGGCTGCGCCATCTTTCAGAATCTCGACATTTTCAACCATGATCATCGGGACCAGTGAGTTGATGTCGACGAAGGTGTCTCCCCGGTTAGCGACGGCGCTGGACACGGTCTGTCGGCGGTTGTTCAGCAGAACCAGCGTTGAACCGAGTCCGAGGCCTCGCAGGTTGATGTTAGCCGTACCCGGGGTGCCACCCTGAGTCAGTGCGTCAGCCTGGTTTTCCGAACCGGTATTGCTTGGCAGCCACCGAAACAGCTCCTGGCTGGTCAGGATGCCTGAGTTATCGATCGCAGCCCGATCAACGTTGGTGATGGGTGAAGCGCTGTCTAACTGGCTCTTTTTCTTGATAAAGGAGCCTGTAACGACGACTTCTTCGATCTCGTCCTGGGCAACCACTTGCGGAGTCGCGCCAGCCAGAGTCAGGCCGAGTAGTGCGGGTAAAAGCCCACGTTTGAAAGTCCCCATGTATCCCTCTTGATTTGGTAGTGAGAACGGCTGTTACGCAAAGCAGGTGGCAGAGGATCAAATGCCAGGGTTGGACAATTGTCGGATGGTTAGTATTTATCCAGGGTTGCTCTGGGCTGCAGGGCCTGCTTTTAGAAGGGCAGGACTCAGAAGGGAAGGGCTCAGAAGGGTCAGCTGTCGACCTCGGTTCTTCGGTCAGTCCGTGGATGCTGAGTTGAGTCTGCGCTCAAGCTCGCTAATCACGTGTGTCACTGGATCCTCAATATGATTCAGATCGTTCCAGATCTGCGGGAACAAGACGCCGTGGCCGTTCCTCTGCGAGAAAGGCGCTGTATTGAATGCCATGTCATCCACCAGGTAGGCGTTGCCATGCGCCAGGCGGTTCTTGTGGCGAGTGAAGATAAAGTCGTGGAAGTCGCTGCCGAACTTGTCGATCAGCCAGTGGTGTTTGCCGGAAACGCATCCGGGAGAACCCGTCGGTGCTGTCAGGAAGACCACGTGACCCAGCCGATCGAGTTCTGAGTAGAGATCATCAAACCAGGAGTAAGGCACCAGGTTGGCCCAGAATTCCTCAGTTTGAATATGTTCGTTGGTGAAGAACTGGACCGGCGTTTTGTTAAAAATGTTTTCGGGAAACAGGGACCCCGGATGTTCCTGTCGCCATAGCGCCAGACTCTCCTCTGGCGGAAAGCCGTTAGCGCGGATAGCGGCGCCCATAAAGTCGACACAGACGCCGTCCATGTCCAGGTAGATTTCCGCGTTCATGGGTGCCTATTTGCTCCAGTCAGCGCGAAAGCTGTCCCAGCGCTCGAACGCGGCGGCAATGCCGCCAGCACGATCCACAAAGCCTTCTTTGAATTCCGGGTGAGAGAAGATCCAGAACTCATTGTTCTGAATAGCATGTAGTGTCATATCACCCACGATGGCTGGATCCAGCATCGCATCCAGGCTTTCCTGCAGGGACGCCAGTTGTTCTTCAGTGCGGTTCTCGTCGTTGGTCATGTTGAACTGTGACGCCTGATGACCACCGAGACTTGAGGGTCGGTTGCGTTCTGATTGATAGATGCCTGTTGCAACGAAGCCTGGGCACAGCACTGATACACCAATGTTGTTGTGGCTGAGATCTCCTGCGATGGCTTCTGACATGCCAACCACAGCAAACTTGGACGTGTTGTAGATGCTCATGCCCTGAATACCAACCAGGCCTGCCATTGATGCGGTATTGACGATGTGCCCACCTTCGCCGTGGCTGATGATTCTGTTGGTGAACACCTGCACGCCGTTGATCACACCGTCCAGATTGACACCCATGACCCAGTCCCAGTCCTTATAGGAGTGATCCTTGATGTGACCACTGATAGCGACTCCAGCGTTGTTACAGACAACATGAACCTTGTCAAAAGCCGCCTCGGTTTCTTTTGCTGCCTCTTCCAGGGCATCACGATCCGTGACATCGACTTTGATGGTGATGACGTCAGCATTGGATTCAGCGAACTCTGCTGCGGCGGCATCGAGCGCGTTTTGTTCAATATCGGCGATGGCGACCTTCATGCCGGCACCTGTGAATGATCTGGCCATCGCAAGCCCCAGACCGCTCGCGCCACCGGTAATGAAAGCAACTTTTCCCGCCACATCTTTCATGGTGTTTCCCTTTTCTTATGTTCACTTTTCTGATCAGCATGATACGTTAAGGGCTGAGGGAGACATAGATGATCATCAAGAGTGATTACCGTATACCCAGCGTGACCGACGGCTACGGGGTATTGCTGCGCAACAAACATATAAACGATTCGGAACATGTGCTGCCTGGCTTCAGTGTGCTGTTTGTGCACGGGGCAACCTATGGCTCGACACTGACCTTTGATTATGCGATCGATGGTGAGTCCTGGATGGATGTGATGGCCCTGGCAGGATTCGACGTCTGGTGTCTCGACCTGCTCGGCTATGGTGGGTCTGACCGGCCAGCGGAGATGAATCAACGTCCCGAAGATAACAGCCCGCTGGTCGATACCACGCATGCGCTGCAGGAAGTGGATCATGCGGTGAACTACATCCTGAAAGACCGGGAGCTTGATCGTCTCAGCCTGATTGGTTACAGCTGGGGTTCTGCCATCTGTGGTCGATACGCTGGTACTTTTCCTGAAAAAGTTGCGAAGCTTGTGTTGAGTGGCGCCCTTTGGGTCAGCCAGGGGGCCGAGGCCAGGACCATTGCTGCCGCACCAGGCGCCTATCGCACGGTTGATGCAGAAAGTATGGCCAAACGCTGGGCCATTGGCCTCGAAGCATCGGAATTCGCAAAGTTTGTGTCACCTGAAGTCGTGCAGCAGTGGTGCGAAGATCTGGTGAACTGTGACCCTGATGGCGCGAACACCGGGTATCTTCGGGCACCGACAGGTGTGCTGAAGGACTTTCAACATTGTGCGTCAACGGGTGAGCCCTGGTACGACCCGTCGATTATCCAGGCACCAACACAGATCGTTGTTGGTGAGCATGACCGGGAAACCACGCCGGCCCAGGCGAAAGAAGTGTTCGATCGTTTAACCGGTGCGGCCGAAAAACGTATGACCGTTATCGGCGGTGGTACGCATTCGCTATTGCTTGAGAATCGACGCGCCGCCCTGCACGATGTGGTGATGTCTTTTCTGGAAAACGAACCCTAGGCAGTCAGAGCCTGTGTTGAACTTTCCAGCCAGATGAGATCATCGCCGGTAAGCAGCGGCGAGAGTTTCGTTTTCACTTCGTTGTGGTAGCTGTTCAACCAGGCCATTTCGTCACGGGTCATCAGTGATGTATCCACCAGGCGCAGATCGAAGGGCGCAAAGGTAATGGTTTCGAAAAACAGCATGCCATCTTCACGTCCGTTGACCACGATCAGGTTTTCACAACGGATGCCATAGCCGCCTTCCTGGTAGTAGCCGGGTTCGTTAGAAATGACCATCCCCGGCAGCAGTGCCTGTTGCGGACCCGCTTTGGAAATTCGCTGTGGTCCCTCATGCACACTTAGAAAAGCACCAACGCCATGTCCGGTGCCGTGATCGTAATCCTTGCCATGCTGCCAGAGGAACTGTCGGGCCAGAGCATCGAGCTGCTGACCGCTCGTGCCTTTTGGGAATACTGCGCAGGCCAGGGCGATGTGGCCTTTAAGAACCAGTGTGAACATTTTCTTATGCTCGTCACTGGGTTTACCAATGATAATCGTCCGAGTGATATCCGTCGTGCCGTCGAGGTACTGGCCCCCTGAGTCCACGAGGTAGAGATTGTTCATCTCCAGCTCTGCTGGTGTGCCGTTCATATGATTGTAGTGGGCCAGCGCGGCGTTCTGGCCTGCGGCGGAGATTGTATCGAACGACAGGTCGTGAATATCCGAAAGCTCCCGGCGAAATGCTTCCAGTTGATCTGACAGCTCTGCCTCGTTGTAACTTCTTCCTGCGGCGACCTCGCGATCGATCCACGCCAGGTAACGTGAAACCGCTGAACCATCGCGAACGTGACAGTTCCTGATTCCCGTCAGTTCGGTCACATTTTTTTGTGCCTTCGGCAGCAGCACCGGGTCGGTTCCCGCGATTAAGGTTGCCCCTGCATCGCGGCATCGGAGCTGGCACCAGGCATTGGCCATTGTGGGGTCAGCTAGAACGGCCCGCTTTTCTGTGCCCAGTTTTTCCAGATCTGCTGCCAGCTGTGTGTCATCGAAGACGTCAACACCACTGCCTACGTGCTGTGAGAAATCGTTGGGCAGTTTTCGAGGATCAGAGTAAAGCGACAGGTTGCCATCACGATCCAGCGTTGCGAAACCCAGCAACACAGGAAGCCGCGGTACGTCCTTGCCGCGAATGTTGAGTAACCAGGCAATGGAATCCAGCTGGCTCACCAGGGCAATGTCCGCGCCCGCGGAGGCCACAGCTTCCCCGATGCGCTTTCGTTTTGATTCGCTGGATTCTCCGGTATAGCTTTCTGCCAGCAGCATAGCGAGTGTTGCTTCCGGTTCAGGGCGGTCTTTCCAGTGCAGATCTATTGGGTTATCTGCGATGGAGGCCAGTGTCATGCCCTTCTTCGAAAGTTGTTTCTCGGCGGCTTCATACCAGGTGAGCGTATGCATTCGCGTATCGATACCGATACGCGCACCCGGCTGGAGCGCTTCTGTGAGCCACCTGATGGGTGGTTCGTCTATCAGATGATGGAATTCAAAGGCAACCTCCGGGACCTGCTGCCGCACCTGTATGGTGTAGCGTCCGTCTACGAACATCGCTGCAGTATCCTTCAGAACCAGAGCCATGCCTGCTGATCCGGTAAAGCCGGTGAGCCAGTTCAGACGTTCATTCTGGGGTGGTACATATTCGCCCAGGTATTCGTCAGCTCTTGGTACCACGTAGGCATCCAGTCCGTGCTTTTCCATTTCCTGACGAACCAGTGTCAGTCGCAGTTGTATCCGGTCGATTTCGGATCCGGTCAGTCCACACACATTCATAGTTGTTCATCCGATGTTTGGCTCAATGATCACGGGTTGCCGGATGTTGCGCAAGTTCATCACCCATGGACATAAAGGCATGTTCCTGACTGTGCAGTTTCCGGTGGGGTGATCTTGCGTATAAGATGTTCGCAAACTGCAGTCGGGCGTTGATTTGGAACCCCTGGTTATTCTCCTGGCCTTTGTCGCCGGGTTAGCGTTCAAGAAGATTGGCTATCCGCCTCTGCCAGGTTACCTGCTGGCGGGGTTCGCCGCGCATGCCTTGTCTCTGGGAGACGTGGATCTCATCACAGAGATCGCGGATATCGGTATCCTGCTGCTCCTGTTTACTATCGGTCTTAAACTCAATCTCAAAGATATTGCAGCACCACAGGTCTGGGCTGTCGCCGGTCTTCAGATTGGCATTGCCGTACCGCTGACGACGGTTGTCATCATTCTTTCAGGGATTGCATTCCCCATTCTGGCACTGCAGGACACCTGGTCAGCCTGGGTGCTGGCTTTTGCCTTGTCTTTTTCCAGTACGGTGTTTGCGGTCAAGGTGTTCGAGGATAGAGGTGAGTCTGCCAGCTATCATGCCAAGATCGCTATTGGCATTCTGGTTATTCAGGATATTCTGGCGGTGTCCTTTCTGGTGCTGACATCTGGCCAGCTTCCCGCGATCTGGGCACCGGCACTTCTCTTGTTGGTTTTTGCGCGACCATTTCTCCTGAGAGTCCTGAATCTTGCCCGTCACAGCGAACTCGTGATTCTGATGGGTTTTATGCTGGCCCTGGGTAGTGCAGAAATTTTTGAAGCTGCGGGCCTGAAAGGCGGACTGGGCGCACTTCTGTTCGGCCTGATCCTTTCTAACTCAAAGCTAACGAAGGAGCTTTACAGCAGTCTGATTGATCTGAAAGATCTGTTCCTCATTGGTTTTTTCCTGCAGATCGGATACTACGGTCTCCCGGAAAAGCACATGTGGTTTGTCGCTTTTGCTCTGGCGTTTCTGATCTTCCTGCGGCCGATGATTTACTACCTGCTGTTTGTCGCGTTTCGTCTTCGCGCACGTACCTCACTTCTGGCGAGTTCCGCGTTGTTTAACTACAGTGAATTTGGTCTGGTAGTAGCCGCCTATGCGGTAGCCAGCGGCACTTTGCCACCTGAGTGGGTGACCACGCTAGCCCTGGCTGTTACCTTGTCCTTTTTCATCGCGACACCCCTCAACTCCAGAATCCATCGTTTTTACTCTCTTTTCGGAACTCACATGCAGAAGGTTGAACGCGATGCTCGACTGGAAGCAGAAGTACCCGCTGACCTGGGAGATGCAGAAGTCGTAGTGCTGGGGATGGGGCGCGTCGGCATGGGCGCTTATCAGAGGTTGGTTGAGCTCAAAGTCGACAATATTGTCGGGGTAGAGGAGGATTTTCAGAAAGTTCAGGGTCATGTTGAGGCGGGCATTCACTGTGTGCACGGTGATGCCAGTGACTATGATTTCTGGGCGCACTCCGGTCTAAAAGACAAAAAGCTGGTGCTGGTAAGCCTTACGAATCATTCCGAGAATCTCGTTGCGGTAGAGCTTGCCAGGGAGCTGGGATTCAAGGGCACGCTGGCTGTGGTGTCGCGGTTCCCGGATCAGGAACAGGAACTGGAAGCGCTGGGCTGCATAGCCTTCAACTTATATGGCGAGGCCGGTCATGGCTTCGCCGAGCATGTGATAGAACAACTCGCCTGATCCTGCCGATTCGCTAATCGGTTTATCAGCCAGGAGTCGATGGTTGATGTCGTGTCATTGGTCGGGAATTCAAACCTGACCCTTTTTCCCGGAAAAGCATTGTGATTTCCGAGATTTTGGCTAAGATTTTAGAAGTAACCCTTTCACTCACCAGACAAAGTTCGTTGTTAACATTCAGGAGGCTCAACGCAATCACAGGAACATACATGACACTTCACGGTTAACGATTAGGTAACTTACTTTATGGCGAAACGAAACCGCTCACGTATATCATCAAATCGCAGGAAACCAGAAGGGAGAAAATCAAAGCAGCCCAGCAAACAGAACTCAGATAACTACGGCGGTGCTGATATATATACGCTGCACCCCAACCCCAACCTCGAAACAGTCTACTCTCCTCCGCGCGCGCGCCAGCCTCTAGAGGCACGAACCAAAGCCCAAAAACGATATCTATGTGCTATCAAGAGCCACTGCCTGACATTTGGTATTGGCCCTGCGGGTACAGGTAAGAGTTATTGTGCAACGGCGATGGCTGCAGATGCGCTAGCCAATGGGAGGATTGACAGAATCATCCTGACGAGACCTGCCGTTGAAGCGGGTGAACAGTTGGGTCACCTGCCTGGAGACCTGGATGAAAAATTCAGCGTTTACATTGATCCCTTCCGCGACATCCTTATCGAACGACTGGGTAAGGGCGCTGTTGAGTATAACCTGAGACACGGCCGCATCGTTGCAGCGCCGCTGGCGTTCATGCGTGGCAAGACCTTTGGCAGTGATACGTTCGTCATACTGGACGAAGCTCAGAATACCTCTATTGCCCAGATGAAGATGTTTCTGACAAGAATTGGCGAGGACTGCAAAGTTGTCGTCAACGGGGACGTCAAGCAGAGCGATATCCGGGGATCCAACGGATTGGCTGATGCAGTCCAGCGCCTGAGGGGGCTGCCTGGTGTCTGTATCCATGAGTTCGAGCGTGACGATATTGTCCGTAGCGGTCTGGTCCGCAATGTGATTGATCGTTACGAGGTAGAAGAAGAGGGTTAAGCCGGGGAACTCACTGGTTCAATTCGTCATCGGGACTGACCACGGCCGGGCTTGGTCGTTCCTTTGGCGCATTGAACTGATCGAGTTTTCTTTTTACCCGCGATGAATCCGGATTGATCTCAAGCGCTGTTTCCAGCGCTTCTCGTGCATCGTCCCAGCGCTTCAGTCGAATGAGGCTCAGGGATCGGTTGTAGTGAACGATATCTTTTGCAACTCCGCCGACTTCAAGTGCCATCTGATAATCCTCCAGAGCGCGATCGAAATCCAATTGCTGATGGAATACGTTGCCACGATTGACGTAAATCTTTCCCATCTCCGGCATCAACAATGCAGCTTCGTTGTGATCTTTCATTGCCTGCTCGTATTCGCCATTAGCTGCGTAGATGATTCCCCGGTTGGTGTATGTCGCTGCCAGATCTCTCAGAGTCAGGTCATCCAGACGGATTGCATCCGTGCAGTACCTGACGCCACCACCACCAAAAGGCATGTTGCTTTCCTGGTAACAACGCGTGGCATTGTCAGAACCGAAGGTTGTTTTTGATTGGGCGGACACTGCAGGTGCGATTATCAGAAGCAGGGGGATAAGCAGTTTTGATGCGTTGGTCATGGTTTTCATCTTCGCGCTTCTCTTCACTTTTAAGGGCTTTTACTGTTGTGCGTATTCAATGTCGTACAGTGAATCAAGATTAAAAATGAATTTCAGTTGGATGTTGTCCACTTGTACCTGTTCGCCGCCCACTTCCCGGGGCCTGAACCTGAAGCGGGTCACTGCGTTCAGCGCGGCTTCATCAAAAAGTATGCCGGGTTCCGACTCAACCACAATAGGATGTGCCACTGTGCCATTGGCACGGACAGTGAACTTAACGATCACATAGCCTTCTATTTCGCGCATGGCGGCTCTTAAAGGGTAAACAGGCTGGACCACGTGAACGGGCATCAGTTCTGAGTGCGGCGCTTCCAGATTCAGGCTGATGTCTTCCGGGCCGATGATGTCGGCGATGCTGCCTAAGGTCGGTCTTTCAGCCCGCATCTCGACGCGGGCGGTCCTGTTCCACATTTTTGCGCGCGGGTCCGGTGGCGGCTGCAGTGGCAGATACTTCTCGGGTTTCTTGCGTGTCGCGACGGGTTCCATCTTTTTTTCTTCAGCGATAGCAGGTCGCACGGCGGAGGCGTGCATGATCTCCGGATCGAAAGAAAGTTCTGTGCTGATCAGGAACAGCATCAGGTAAAAGCTGGCACAGGTTGCCAGCAGTGCCGCGAGCATCACCGCTACGAGTTTTACCGAAGGGTGCAAGTCTGTCATGTCAAGAACATACACCGACTCATGCCGTCCTGCCAGTAGGACAGAACTAAAAGCTGATGTTACCTTTCATGTTGTCTGGCAGTGTCGCCAGGATGTTCTTCACGGTGTGTTCCGGCTCTTCACCGGTTGTGTTGATCGTGATGGATGGCCCCGGCAGGTCAGGCGTCTCTAACTGGGTTTTGCTGAAATCATCTTCCATCATGGCAAGTCCATTGCCTTTAGCCGAGTGGCGATTTGGGTCTTCGACCCGGCCTTTCAGTTCATCCTCATCGCAGGTCAGGCCAACGAAAAGACCGATGCCGCCGCTGTTCTTCGCGGCATTGATGAATCCTTTGTATTGGTTCAGATCGACAAAACGGTCATAGGTAAAGGAGGCGATCAGACCAACTCCGGGAACCCCGTGAAGGAAGATGAGGTGCATGGCCTTTCTCTGTTCTCTCTCGTGACGATTACTTTAACCCCAGTGTATCCGGGCAACAACCTGGCTCAGAACAGGCGCACCGGGTCCCAACCGCCCGAAAAGTCCTGCGTATCGGACCAGACCGTGTGGTGGGGCTCCTGAACTGGTTGTTTCTTGGTCATGATGATCGTGTCTTCCTGGAATTCATAGGCGGTTATATCGCCTGCCTCGAGATCAAGAATGGAGAATCCGGGCCAGTGTTCACCCTTGAGAGTGCCTGCGTTAATCAGGGTCAGCGAAGCGAAGTGAATGATGGTACGAAAATGCATGTGTCCGTTGATCATATATCGAACACTGCCCTCGCTGATGATGTTGTCCAGGATTTCGCTGCGTTCCGGAGGCATGCGATCTGTGCCCGGCCACACCTTGCGCAGGTCATCGTCAGCAACTCCATGGCATAGCAGCAGAGTTCCGTCTGTTGTTTCAACACTCTCCTGTGTTGGCAGCTTATGCAGGTATTCCAGGGTGGCGTCCTTCAGATCTCCAGCGAAGTGGGCGTGCGGCACGTGTCTGGCTTTGTCCTGCAGTATCCAGCGATCATGGTTGCCTCGTACGGTGGTGACATTGGCCTCTTTCAGCAGATGTACGCTCGCATCCGGACATCCCCTGCCATCTACGATATCTCCTGTGCATAGAATCTCGTCTACATCCAGTTGATGGAGATGTTCGAGTGCTGTTTTAAGCCGGTCGTGTTCTGCGTGTACATCACCGATCAGGCCAATTCTGGAAGCTGTCATTCTTTGGGTTTTACTCTTGTTGTTAATTGGCTCAAGGCTGTTTATTCGCTCAGGGCTGTTTACTCGCTCAGGGCTGTTAATTGGCTCAGGGCTGTTTACTCGCTCAGGGCTGTTAATTGGCTCAGGGCTGTTTACTCGCTCAGGGCTGTTAATTGGCTCAGGGCTGTTTGTTTGCTCAGGGCTGTCTATTCGCTCAAGGCTGTCTATTCGCTCAGGGCTGTCTGAATCACCTCAAGGCGTTCGAGTGGGCTCGTCATCTCCAGTACGGCCTGCATGGTGTCAGGATCAAGCTGCAGTAGCTGGAACACACGAAAAGAAAACTCAGCCGTATCCATGTTTAGCCAGTGGTCACTATCGAATCTGGCGAGGCTTGCCGGATTCTGTTTTCCAAGTAGTGTCAGAATCTCGCTGACAATGGTTCTTTGCAGTTCTGCAGCAATTTCCGTGCTATCGGTAGACGAGACCACGATATCGCTGACCTCCTCGCAGGACACAATGCGGTACGGCAGCGTCTGAATTTCATTCAGGTATTTCAGACGACGTTCCATTCGGATATTGATGTAGATCCGCCCGTCTGGCGTCGTTTCCATTATCTTGCAGGACCCGGCACTGAATACCGGCTGTGGTTCGTAAGTTGCCTGGTTGCTGCTCAAGGCATCTTTCATGGTCTGATCGGCTTTCGCTGGTCTTATCTGTTTCAGAGTGTGACAGACTGCGATCATCCTGTTGTGTTCGACACAATCATCTATCATGGTTCGGTATCGTGGTTCGAACACATGCAGGGGGATGATCATGCCCGGGAAGGCGACCACGTTAGGTATGGGGAAGAGGGCGACCTCATAAGATTGCGTCATAAACAGATTGTAGGCTGAATAGCAGATTGATTTAAAATGGACCTTTTCATGAACAGAATTGGCGTCGTAAGGTAAAGGTAGTAGCAATATGAGAGATGCACTGGTGTTTACAATCATTGGCGCTGACCGGCCTGGTCTGGTGGAGCAGATTGCTCGAACCGTCAATGAACATGAAGCGAACTGGCTGGGGTCCCGGATGGGGCAGCTTAGTGGAATGTTCGCGGGGATGATCCAGGTTGAAGGGGATAAGTCCCAGCTTGATCAGCTAAAAAACGCCCTCGAAAACCTTTCAGATCTCACGGTCGTCGTTGAGACAGGCGCCGCGGATTCCAGGGCAGGCACAGAGGCCCATAGAGCGGTTACGATGCTGGGGCTGGATCGACCTGGGATTGTGCGGGAGGTGTCCGCAGCCCTCGTCGCGCAAAAGTTGAACGTCCTGGAGCTCGAAACCAGTGTTTCTCAGGCTGCCATGACAGGCCGACCGATGTTTCATGGTCGAGCAGTCGTGGAAGCGACAGATGCGCCTGACTGGGTCAGGCTCGCGGAATCGCTTGAACAGGTGTCGATCAGCCTGGGTGTTGATATCGAATTGGTTGAAGAAGACTAGAAAGTAGGTTCTTAAACAAAAAGAAGCCCCTGGAAGGGCTTCTTTGAGCTAGTGACAGACTGCTTTCGTCACAAGTTGCTTTCGTCTCAAGTTGCTTTAGTTACAAGTTGCTAAAGCCACGAATGGGACTTCACGAATGGGACTTATTGTACGGTCGCGATTGCCCACTCACGCATGTCGTCACGATATGCCCTGGCAAATTCCACAAGGGTCATATCATTGCAGGATACCTGGTTCAGTTCGCGTCGGCTTATGTTGAGTTCACGTGCCTTGGCTCGCAGTGCTTCGCGAGATTCCAGAGCGGCCATGCATAGCTGAGCAGCAGGGCTCATATCAGTCGCTTTAAATACCGTGCCATCTGAGGCTACATGTTCCTGGGCAGAGATGCTCACACTGAGCATTAAACCGGCTAAGATTAGTGTTAGTTGCTTCATTGTTTTCTCCGTTTACTTCAGTTCTTCAGGACATCGGTCATAATGCTGATGTCTTAACTTGAAGTTGAATGAGTTCAGATCGGTGTTTTGATCAGTTAGTAAAGGCTCACTTAGAGTGCTTTCACAACTGTAAAGAGTTCTTTGCGCTGCCTTAATTGAAAATTAATTTAGCATAAAGGTATCTTAATAAATGTAACAAATATGTAAGTTTTTGTGTTTTTGGTAGATATAAGTCTATGTAATACAAGGACAACGAAGATAACAAAGGGCTCTGACAATTATAAAGAAGTGTTAACAAAGGCGGATGGAAGCCAGAAATTCGCAGTAAAATTCAGGCGTTCGCCATTTTTTCGGCAGGTTTGGCTGGGTAGAGAGGACCTAAATGGCTTGCTCAGGTGGACCAGGAGTTTTTAACTCAGGACTTTTTCAATAAGGGCGCGCCCTTCAACTCATTGGCGCTGGATTGGGGAAAGAAGCGCTCTGGGTCTTCAATCTGGCGCTGCGACTGGAGACTCTGCTTAATCTTGCGGGTAGCACCTGGCGGGAGCTCTGCCATGTGGGAAGCGATCTCCTGGCAGCGGGTGACCACTGAGTCATCGGCTTGGATTTCAGTGATGAGTCCCAGTTTCATGAGTTCTTGCGGTGATATTCGATCTCCAAGCAATGCTAATCTCGCGGCAATCTGCTCCGTGGTTTTTATTTTTAACCAGGCGGCATTCATCGGAATGCCTGCTCCCTGATGAACTTCACCGATCTGAAAAAATGCGCTCTCCCCACAGACGATGAGGTCGCAGGCCAGTGCCAGGGATGCACCGGCATTGATGGCGAAACGCTCAAGTGCCGCGATAACCGGTGTCTTGCAGTGAAAGAGTGCAAGATGCATCTTGCGGATATCGCCGGTATCCTTCTTGGCCCACTCGGGCACAGGTTCCTGTTGTAATGCTTTCAGATCGATTCCGGAGCAGAAGTATCCCCCTTCACCCCGCAGAATAATGGCGGAAATGCTTTCGTTGGCGTCCAGTTGCTCTATTGCCTGGCGTATCCTGGCGGCGACGGGAGGAATCAGGGAATTGCGGCGTTCCGGACGATTGATAATGATCTCGGCCCAGCCTTCATGCATCTTGATTAGACAGGGATCACTATCTGTCATGTGAAACGATCCTCCAGAGGGTCTCAGTCTGCGCGTCGAGTTGTGGCTGTTGTCATGGGGCCAGGCAGATCATCTGCATCAGATGCCTGATTGATCCAGATCATCGCGTCTTCGGGCTCACTGAATATACGGAAGATGCCCGTATCGATGCTGTTTGCAAAGCGTTCAAAAATGCCCCTTTTCTCCGGGCTTGGCACGACCAGCGCTACTTTCGCTTCCGGCGCGAGCTTGATTTCGGTCATCGCAAATTCGACGAATGCCAGAAAGTCTTCGGCAGTCACATGGGACAGATCGGCCTGTGAGAAGTCACAGATTCTATGCAGACCAGGGGAGTAATCCGGATCGTTGATAAAGATCCGAGCCGCCTGAATGAATGTCCTTAAGTCCGGCGATTGCTTAACAGCAATATACGCGCTGTTTTTCGACGCAATGATGGTGTGCTCGATCATCTGGGTCCTATCCTTGGTTGACCCCGAAACGCAGAACGCTGGGATACCGCTTTACTTAGATTGAAGTATAGCTATATCCGACATCCACCTTTGTAAGTGGTATGTATGTTTGGCGTTTCTATGGAACGAGAAGGTTAAACCTTCTCGCCCGGTGGTGCGCGAGTGCCTAAGTGGCGACTATAGCGCTACCACATTTTCAGCCTGGGGACCTTTCTGTCCCTGGGTGATTGTGAACTCAACCCTCTGACCTTCGGCCAGTGTCTTGAATCCATCCCCAGTGATAGCACTGAAGTGCACGAATACATCCGGTCCGGATTCTTGTGAAATAAATCCGAATCCTTTTGATTCGTTAAACCATTTAACGGTTCCCGTTGTTGTCGACATGTTGCTCTTTCCTACATCATATTTCTGATTATTCAATACCGATAGGGTTTCTCTTGCAGCATTACCAACGAGATCCACCTTACAGCTCAAGGCAGTATGGCGGCTTTAGAGGTCAGCTACAAGCGGGTTGTAAGAAAATACAATGCTTGTTTGCTGGCAGGGAATAGGCTACCAGGGATGCGGCAAATAACCCTGAGATCTAAAGGGTTATTGCGAGGTCTCGATAGATCAATATCGGCGGCAGTTATCAGTTCGAACGCTAAGTCAGCCTCGACATCCTGATAGATGTTGCCGAGTGCCCAGATGATGAGAATGTTCTCTTCACCTTACTTGATACAAGCTGTCCAAGTCGTATCGAGGTCATCTTCTGTCGGGTTCTGTACGATATCGGCAAACAGTGTCAGAGTATGCTCACCCAACGATGTTTTGAAATCCTAAACAGTTCGAGTTCTTCGAAATCATTGCTTTAGCTGCAGCCCTTGAGGTTAGTCACATCAAAGGTGTTACCAAAGAAAACCAGGTCAACTCCGAAACAGGCAGGTCGGCGCTGGGCGCCGACCTCGTAAATGCGTCGACAGACGCTACACTGGGAACCGAGTATGCGTAGTATATTGTTTTTATTGGCTCTATCTCTCGTCGTCGGTTGCAACGGTACTGCAGACTCGGATTCGAAAGTTGAGGGGTACCAGCCTTTAACCGGTAAGGTCCGTTTGGATGGTTCCAGTACCGTGTTTCCGATTTCGGAGGCGGTTGCAGAAGAGTTTCTAGCCGAAGAACCCAGGGTTCGGGTCACTGTTGGTGTTTCTGGCACCGGTGGTGGATTCAAAAAGTTTCTTGCGGGTGAGATTGATATCACTGATGCATCGCGGGTGATTAAGTCAAGTGAACTGGAAAAAGCTGCAGCAGCGGGTGTCGAGTTTATAGAGCTTCCCATTGCGTTAGATGGATTGTCAGTCACGGTGAATACGAAAAATGACTGGGTGGACTACCTCACTGCTGGGGAACTTCATGCAATCTGGAAACCAGATTCGCCAGCGGTGACCTGGGCGGACGTTAGAGAAGGCTGGCCGAATGAACGGTTCAGGCTTTATGGGCCCGGTACTGACTCCGGAACTTTTGACTACTTCACCAAAGCGATCAACGGTAAAGAGCAGGCTTCACGTCCTGATTTTACTGCCAGTGAGGATGACAATGTGCTGGTACAGGGAATAGCCGGCGATCATTATTCTCTTGGTTACTTTGGCTTCGCGTACTACACGGAAAACAAAGACAAGCTGAGGGTTGTCCCCGTCGATGGTGGTCTTGGACCGATATTGCCGACAGTGGAGACCATTAAGAATGGTACTTATGCACCGCTTTCTCGACCGATTTACCTCTACGTTAATCCGGCGTCTCTGGCCGACCCGGCGGTTGCAACGTTTGTGGAATTTTATCTGGATAATGCTGCGGAGCTTGCTGGTGAGGTAGGATACGTTGCTTTGCCCGATGAGGTTTATATGGCGGCCAAGGAAAGAGTGGCCAATCGCGTGACCGGCACCGCCTATGGCGAAAATGCAATACTCGATAAACTGACCGGTAATTAATGCAAGCATGATGCAGCCAGCTAAACCACAGTACCTGGAGAACAGTCTCCAGTTAGTGTTTTTTTCATGCGCAGTGATCTCGACAGTCACCACTGCAGCGGTCGTCGGAGTTCTGGCTTTCGAAACCTATGGGTTTCTCCAACAGGTTCCTCTCACAGATTTTCTTTTTGGAACTGAGTGGACACCATTGCTGCACCCCAAGTCATACGGATTGTTGCCACTACTCACCGGTACGACACTAATTGTTATCGGCGCGTCGTTGGTGGCGTTACCTGTAGGCCTTTCCTGCGCTATCTTCCTGAGTGAATATGCCAGTCACCGGGCCCGCAGTATTTTAAAGCCCGTACTGGAAGTGCTCGCCGGGATCCCAACTGTGGTTTATGGATTCTTTGCGCTGACGTTTGTAACGCCGATCCTGCAGGCTGTTTTTCCCCAGACACAGGTATTCAACGCCGCCAGTGGTGCCATCGTTGTCGGCATCATGGTGCTGCCCATGGTAGCGTCGCTTTGTGATGATGCGCTTCGAGCCGTTCCCGAAAGTCTTCGTGAAGGTGCGTATTCCCTTGGAGCAACATCGTTCGAGGTCACGACCCGGGTAGTTGTGCCTGCTGGCCTGTCCGGAATTTTGGCGGCATTTGTTCTCGCGATTTCGAGGGCTATTGGTGAGACCATGGCGGTGACGCTGGCTGCCGGTGCGACACCAAACCTGACGTTTAACCCACTGGAAGGTATTCAGACTATGACTGCTTACATTGTCCAGGTTTCATTGGGTGATACTCCAGCGGGAACCTTGACTTACCAGACGCTGTTTGCGGTTGCCGCGGTGCTGTTCCTGATTACATTGGCGCTGAATATCGTCGCCAATATTGTCATGAAACGCTACCAGGAGGTGTATGAATGAGCACCAGGCCTGTAAGCAACCTCGCGTGGCGTCACAAGAAAGCGACAGCCTTTAAGAGTCTCTGCATTGGCGTCACAGTTTTTGCAGTTCTGATTCTGGCCGTTCTGATTTTTCAGGTGACAAGCCTTGGGCTGCCCTGGCTGGATATGCAGTTTCTTGACAGTTTTCCTTCCCGTTTTCCTGAGAAGGCAGGCATCAAATCCGCATTGGCCGGAACCTTGTGGTTGATTTCCTTAACGGCAATGATCTCAATTCCGGTGGGTGTTCTGGCCGCGGTCTACCTCGAGGAGTATGCGCCGCCGAATCGTCTGACTGAGTTCATTAATATCAATATTGCGAATCTGGCGGGTGTGCCCTCTATTGTGTACGGCATCATCGGCCTGGCGATTTTTGTGCGTTTTTTTGCATTGGAGCGGAGTTTGATTTCCGGTGCGCTGACCATGAGTCTGTTGATTCTTCCGATCATCATCATTGCTTCCAAAGAAGCCATCAAGGCTGTACCGAGTTCCCTGAGACAGGCAGCCTTTGCCGTTGGTGCGACACGCTGGCAGGTTGTTCGCTCGCATGTGCTGCCAGCCGCACTGCCTGGGATTCTAACGGGTGTCATACTGGCGGCTTCCCGTGCCATAGGTGAAACGGCGCCACTGATTATGATTGGTGCATTGACCTTTGTTGCGTTTACACCGGAAGGTCCCATGGACGAATTCACTGCGCTACCGATCCAGATTTTCAACTGGACTTCACGGCCGCAGGCTGAGTTCCACGAACTGGCTTCTGCAGGAATCATTGTATTGCTCGCGGTACTGCTAATGATGAATGCCATAGCGGTATTCATACGTTATCGCGGATCCAGGAAAGGTTAGGACATGAACGACACGGATAAGATGATTCTGGACATTGATGATGTCTGTATCAGTTATGGGGATGAGCTAGTCGTTCGGAACGTCACACTTCCCATTTACGAAAAGAAGATCACGGCGATTATTGGACCCTCAGGTTGTGGCAAAAGCACGCTCCTGAGATCTCTTAACAGAATGAATGACTTCATCCATACCTGTAACCAGCAGGGTCGTATTTCATTTCTGGACACGGACCTTTACGCGAGCTCCACCGACCCCGTTGAGGTTCGCAGGCGGATCGGCATGGTGTTCCAGCGCCCGAATCCATTTCCGAAGTCGATATACCGAAACATCGCCTGGGGACCCACGATCAATGGCTTTACCGGTGATATGGATGAAAGGGTAGAGCGAGCGTTGAAGCAGTCAGCTCTGTGGGATGAAGTCAAAGATCGTCTGCAGGATTCCGCTTTGAACCTCTCTGGTGGTCAACAGCAACGTCTGTGTATCGCGCGTGCGCTTGCCATGGAGCCCGAGATTATACTGATGGATGAGCCGTGCTCAGCGTTGGACCCGGTATCTACTGCTAGAATTGAGGATCTGTTGTTTGAGCTGAAAGAGAATTACACAATTATTATTGTGACTCACAATATGCAGCAGGCGGCCAGGGTATCGGACTTTACGGCTTTCCTGGAAAATGGTGTGCTGATTGAATATGGCGACACTGAGGAAGTGTTTACGCGACCAGAAAATGAAAGAACCGAAGAGTACGTAACTGGGAGATTTGGGTAGGACCTATGTCTAAGCACCTTGAGAGGGACTTGAATAAACTGAGTGACAGGATATCTGCCCTGGGCTCGCTGGTGGAGGATTCCGCTGCGAAGGCTATGGTCGCGCTCAAGAGCTTCGATCCCGTATTGATCAAAGAAATCCTGGAGACAGAAGAAGAGATCAATCGCTTCGAGGTGGAAATCGAGGAAGAGTGTCTAAAGGTGATGGCGCTGCACCAGCCGGTTGCAGTTGATCTGAGATTTTTGATCGTTGTTCTGAAGGTGAATAACGATCTGGAGAGGATGGCGGATCAACTGGTGAATATCGCTGAGCGGGTTCGTTCCCTCAGTGATCAGGAACGCGTGGTGGCGGATCTGGATTTGAACAAGATGGGTGAAATAGCTTGCGCCATGGTTCGCATGTCGATTCAGTCTCTGGTCAATCAGGACTCGAAAATTGCTGGGGAGGTTCTCGCGATGGACGATGATCTTGATGCCCTGCATGCTCGCTCACACAAGATTCTTCAGAGCGTTATGCAGGAGAACCCCAGTATGGTTGCTCCGGCATGTTCGTACATCACGATTTCATCCAATCTGGAAAGGCTGGGTGATCTGGCCACAAATATTGCCGAGGAAATTATTTTCATGATCGAAGGCGAAGTCATCCGACATCGCACTTGAGTGGGTAGTGCCCGCGCCGTCAGCTATAGGCGATGTAAAGCATTCTGTTACCGGCGCTTTGTGCTGAATCGGATATTTCGCCTATCAGGTCCAGAATCTTGTAGATAAACATGACATCCACCGGTTTCAGGGTGCTCTCTATGTGGTAAAGCGTAGACCTGAGTTCACGTTGCAGACCGTCTGAAACCGTTTCCGCCGTGTGAAGCTCCTCAAGCTGGATTGAAATCTCTTCCACGCCCCGGTTACTAAAACCGGTTTTCTTCAGTTCAATAAGCCTGTTGCCAGTATCCACGGCCAGCTGCACTGATCTCAGGCTTTCGCGAAGGAATTCGCGTAGACCAGGTTGTACTGTCTCGGGGAAGGTCATCTGTCGACCAAGGATCAATCCAGCAACATCCTGGGTGGCATTAGCTATCTTGTCCTGTATATGGACCAGTTCCAAAAGATCTTCCCGGGAAACAGAGCTTAGCAGTGACCTCGGGACGTTCAGGCGAACCTCTTTCTTCAGTTCATCAGCGTCATGCTCACAGTCACCGATAGAATGGTAGAGTTTGCCGGCTTCGTCCCACCGTTCCTGGAATACCGCTTCAAAATATTCAACGAGCTCGCTCGTACACTCTGCGCACTTCTGCAGGTGCGCGTGCACCGGCACCAGAGGTGATTTGTTGAAAAGCGTAAGAAACATCGGCGAGTTGGCCATATTTTCCATTATGCGCTTTCCGTCGGGTATTGGCACCCTAATCCGCAGGCACGAACTTCATGGAAATAGAGTTGACGCAGTGTCTCGTGTTTTTTGCGGTGAACCCCTCTCCATCGAAGACGTGACCCAGGTGGCCATCGCAGTTAGCGCAAAGGATTTCCACTCTGTGGCCATCGGCATCGATTTCACGCCTTACGGCACCTTCGATTTCGTCATCAAACGCGGGCCAGCCACAATGGGAATGGAACTTGTCCTCTGGTCGGTACAATGGTGTTTCACACTGTTTGCAGACGTAGTAGCCGCCTGGCTCAAAGTGATCGGTGTACTTGCCGGTGAATGGCATTTCGGTCCCCTTATGCAGGATGACCTGTTGTTCTTCAGCTGTCAGTTCGGTGTATGCATTCATGGGTGAGAGAGTACCATAAGCAACATCGGCGCTACATACGAACGGGTAGACATCCCATTTGTGGTAGTCTCTGAACAACGAATATCCAAGCGGAATTGAACCATGATGCACCTCCGAGCACCTGTTGCCCTGTTTTTATTGTTGATCACTGTCGGTTGTTCACAACCGGAAGAATCCTCCAACGAGGCTGACCCCATGACAGCAGAAAGCGTGGCAGCGGAACTGCAGGAACTCGAATCGGAATTGAATGAGGTCGAGGCAAAACTGGCGCAAGCCGAGGCAGACATGGCTGAGTCTGCCGAAAGTGCGGCAGCAGATATTTCTCGGAGCGTCGAGGATATGGCGCAGGACGTGGAAAAAAGCGCGCACGAACTTGTTGAACAGGTGGGAGAATCTATTGACCCTGGCAAAGCCTATCTGCACATCAATGCACAGAAACCGAATGTCAAAGTTACCGAGTCTGGTCTGCAATTTGTGATTCTTGAATCCGGGGATGGCAAATCTCCTGAACTGACCTCGCGGGTTGTGACGCACTACAAAGGTTCTTTTATTGACGGCAAGGTGTTCGACAGCTCCATCGATCGCGGTACCCCGGCAGAGTTTCCTGTAAACCGGGTTATTGCCGGCTGGACGGAAGCATTGCAGATGATGAAAGAAGGTGACAGGTGGCGCCTGGTGATTCCGTCTGATCTGGCCTATGGCGAGCGCGGTGCCGGTGGTGGCAGGATTCCTCCAAACTCCGTACTGGTGTTCGAAATAGAGCTCATCGAGGTCAAGTAAGGCTAGCTTGTGACAACCCTGGATGTTTTTCGTGCGGAGACCCGCGCATGGCTGGAGGAAAATTGTCCTTCGAGTGTTCGTGGACCCGGGCAAACCCCCATCGGCAGTCGTTCTCAGCCGCTGGAGCCGGACACCAGGTTGTGGCTTGAGCGAATGGCAGGGAAGGGCTGGACGGTTCCGACCTGGCCCAGGGCTTATGGTGGTGCGGATCTTGGCAATGATGAATACAGGATCCTGATTGAAGAGCTAAAACGCATCAATGCGCGGACGCCGCTTACCGGACGGGGTGTCAATTATATTGGGCCAACGATTCTCGAATTTGGTACAGATGAACAGAAAGCCAGATGGTTACCGGTCTGCGCTCGGGGTGAAGGTGCCTGGGCTATGGGTTATTCCGAACCTGGTGCCGGGTCAGATCTGGCGGCACTAAGTACGCGGGCTGTCCGAGAAGGTGATCACTACATCATCAATGGACGCAAAACCTGGACCAGTGACGCGAGCTATTGCGACTACATTTTTGTACTTGTTCGAACCTCTCCTGAAAAGCCAAAACATGAAGGTATCAGCCTGATACTCGTCGATATGCATCAGGAAGGTGTGACCGTCAGTCCGATCCCGCTGCTGTCTGGTGCATCACCTTTTTGTGAAACTATTTTCGAAGACGCAATCGCTCCGGTGAATGATGTGATCGGTGGCGTCGACCGAGGCTGGACCGTTGGCAAACGGCTGCTGCAGTTCGAGAGATCCACGCATGCCGGTATCAATATATCCGGCTCCCAGGGCGGCAGAACGGAAGACAGTCGTTTGCCGGAACAGGTTAGCCGCTATGTGGGTAAAGCTCATGGCCGAATTGCTGACGTATCGATGCGCGAGCGACTCACTCGACATGAGATGAACACAAGGGCACAGCAGATCACTCAGCGTCGAGCGATTGCCGAACTCCAGAGTCGTGCGCCGGGATTCACCTCATCGGCCGTCAAGCTGACCAATGCGCTGAATATCCAGGAGGGTGATGAAATCCTGATGGAAGCCATGGGCAGCCAGGGATATCGCTGGGATACAAATAGTGGTGCCAGCGAGGAAGAAGTCGCAGCGCTGAAGAAGTGGCTGTACCAGAAGTCCCTGACCATTGCCGGTGGCACCAAGGAGGTTCAATTGAACATCATCGCGAAGCGTGTGCTCGGTCTTCCGGACTGACATTGTCCTCCGTTAACAACTCTCCCAGGATTGCCCCTGGCAGCCGGGCGATCAGTCCTTATCTGATGCTGGCGTCCTTGCTTTGTGCGCTGCCGGTGCTGATTCCTACCTTCCCGCCGCTGTCTGATCTCCCGCAACACGTGGCGGCGATCATGGTGCTGCACGAAGTGCATTTTGGCAGCTATGTGTTTGCAGAAGTGTTCGAATTCAACTGGTTCCGGCCCTACTGGCTGGGCTACGGTCTGGTCTGGTTGCTGACGCCGCTCGTCGGTGTTCTCTGGGCTGCCAAACTGGTTATTGCGGCATCCGTGATTGCGATGGTCAATGCCCTGTTGTTTCTTCGGCGTGAAGTGAATGCGCCGGCAACTCTGGACTGGTTGTTCCTGGCCGTGCCGTTTGGTTTCGCTTACGAGTGGGGTTTTCTAACCTTTATCGTCTGTGCGCCGTTCGGCGTGTTGTTTCTGATTCATTACCTGCGCTTTCTTAAAGGCCGTGTTCACTGGATCTGGATTATTGGATGGGTCCTGTTTCTTTTTTTCGGGCACCTGCTGATCCTGGCCTTCTGCTGTTGTATTGCGGCGCTGTTGGCGCTGCGTCCTCCATGGGACATGCGTTCACTCCTGGGTAGAGTCTGGCCTCTTCTGCTTTCGATTCCACTGGGTGTGGTCTGGATTATCAGCAGTCTTGAACCGCGCAACGTTGCCACACCGGTGGATTGGGCACACGGATTGCATCGTGTCATTAAGTTACTGCCGGATCTGTTGTCCCAGGACTACACCCTCATGTCCCTGATTCTGGTGCCGGCCGTGCTTGCCATTCCGTTCATGCTGGGTGTGCGCCCGAAGTTGTCTGTGGCCAACGTGGCGCCGCTGGTGTTTTACATCACCTTCATGATGCTGGTGCCGTCAACCGTGTTCAGTAATTTTGGCACCTATGAGCGTTTCCAGCTGTTTGGTCTCATGTGTGTAATCTTGCTGCTTACCGAGGCAGAGCAGAAGGTGCCTGATTCAGTTGCACGGTTTGCTCAGGTATTGCTGCTGGTTCCCGTGATCGTGGGTGTTCTGATGGTAGGTCGTATGGCCATGAAGAGTTATGCCTTCGAGCAGGAATCAGCAGGTTTTCGCGAACTCCTGAGGCACATGGATCCGGGCAAACGAGCCTACGGTATGGTGGAGTCTGGTTACTCGGAGTTCGCCCGTTCCCCGGCTTATCTGCACTTTCCTGTGTGGTATCAGGTAGAGAAAAAGGGCTTAGTAGACTTCAATTTTGCCTATTACACCTCAATGAATGCCTACTACAGGCCAGGGTCGCAGGGTGAGATATACGGGCGCCTTGTTTTTTATCCTGATGAATTTCACTTTGATGAACACGACGGTCAGTTGTTCGATTATTTTGTGGTTCGCTCGAAAGAGGGGTTAGCAGAACGGAAGTTTGCCAATGAAGCCCGTGTCAGATTTGTGCGTCAGTCGCGGGGCTGGTATCTCTTCGCCCGCCGCTAGTTTTAGCAGTCTCTTCGGTAGACATGCCGGATGATGGTGTAGGGCTGTGACTTGATCTCGGCGATCACTTTCTTCAGATAGATGCCGATAATGCCAATAGACGCCATGATCATGCCGCCTACGGCCCAGATAGATGCCACGATACTCGCCCAGCCTGGCTCTGGACTACCAACCGCCCATTTGATGATGGTCCAGAGGATAACGCCTGATGCGCTGAGTGAGACAAAAAGACCCAGCCAGAAAATCAGCCAGAGCGGAAAACTTGAAAACGAAACAATCGCGTTGACCAAAAGGTTCATTTTCCGGCCGAGGCTGTAGGTGGTCTCGGAGGTCGAAAGCTTTTGCACGACATGTGGTTTCTGCCCGAACCCTGCCAGTTCGTACATGCCTCCGACAAACAGATCACGTTCCTTATGTGCAACAAATGCCTGGACGTAGCGCCTGGTCATTAATCGGACCGTGATGTGATTCGGCGGTATTTTTACCTGGCTGAACAGGTTGAAGATCCGGTAAAACAAGTCTCCACTGACCCGTTCAAACCAGCCTCCTTTTCGCCCTTCCTGCAGTCCGTAAACGACATCCATGGAGTCGTCGCTGGTTAGTGCGCTGTAGAAATCCTCCAGCCATTCCGGTTGCTCTTCCAGATCTGCCTCTATCAGGAACACATAGTCGCCGCTGGCTTCACTGAGGCCGGTCCAGTTTGCCTTGTGTTGTCCAAAGTTTCTTGAGAGGTCTATGACGGTGACACGTTCATCGGCTTCGTGTTCTCTGATGGCCGCGCCGAGTGCATTGTCAGGGGAGGCATCGTTGACCAGAATGATCTCGTAGTCATCAGTGATCTTCAGAACGGCAGTTCGGCAACGTTCGACGAACTCATGGATATAGTCTTCGCTGTTGTAGAGTGCCGTGACAATAGAGATCTTCATGGACGGTTTCGCTTTCCCACGGTAATGGTTGATGCGCCTCTGCTTACCACCATATCTCCGGCGTTGACGTCTGATGTAATCATGCAGTTTCCACCGATGGAAGCCTCGGGTCCAATGGTAACCCCGGGAAAGATTCGGCACCCGGCACCGATGATGGTGTGGTGTCCTATATGAATAGGACCGGAAACTTTACCCTCTTTTTCCAGGTCATCACGGGTGTAGTCATCAGACTTCGTCAGAATGGCGCACTGTGGACCGATACCTGAACCCTTTTCCATGGTGATACGACCACCTGTTGCTGAAAGAAAACATAAGGGTGAAAGGTGCACATTGTCTTCCAGTTCTATATCGCCGGTAAGTATCGTAAAAGTGTCAATGCGAACCTGGTTGCCGATGCTGCCGGAGATTGCAAAAAAGCGCACATCCCGCGACACAATGACATCGTTTCCGACGGAGGAAAATCCAAGTTCCAAAAGCTCTTCTCGCGTGTAGTTGTTCGTCATGACAGCAGTTTATCGCGCAGATCCCCTTTCAGCACTTTTCCAATGAAGGATCTTGGGAATGCCTTCATGAATTCGATCCTGTCCGGCACCTCGTGGGCGTCAAGGGAAGATCGACAGAACTCCAGTAGTCTTGCCTCGTTGGTCTCTCCTACCACACACGCGATGATCTGCTCGCCCCAGTAATCGTGTGGTACTCCGACCACAGCAACCTCTTCGACGTCTGGTGCTTTGCTGATGATCGATTCAATACGCGCAGGGGAAGTATTTATTCCTCCGCGTATGATGATGTCCTTGACCCTGCCGGTGATCAGGATGCGTTTGCCGTCGTACTCGGCCAGGTCCCCTGTATCGATAAAACCCTCATCGTCCCGAATATCTTCCAGTTCACCATCTTTAAGGTAACCCAGCATGTTGAAAGGTGAGCGAATCCAGAGTTCGCGGTTTTCCCGAATCTGCACTTCGGGGCCGTCTATCATGGTGCTGTAGTTGTTCATTTCCCTGGCATCTTCAACAGTCTGCAGAGACATTGGCCCACCCAGTTCAGTCATGCCGTAACAGTCCTGAAGTGGCAGGGAAAACTTTTTCATGAAGCGTGTACGAAGATCTGCCTGAATTGCCTGGCTGGTACATTGCACCTGCTGAAACTGCTCAGGTACCCGGGCAAGGGTTTCCGGGTTGCGGGTCAGACGACAAAGTGTGGCTGCCAGTGGCGGGATGAGACTCAGTACATTGGCATCTGTTGCAAGCGCGTAACGCCAGAAGTCAGCCACGTTGGCCATGGAAAATTGTGGGCCTTCAATGACCTTGCCACCGCTCATGAACACCGCCAGCATCGCGTTCAGGAAACCAGCCATATAGGTCATGGGCAGCACGTGATACAGGCGAGTGTCTTCTTGGAAGCCACTGCGCGCTGCGAAAGCCTTGGCCGACCCGCACACCGTAGTCAGGGAATGGCAGATGGCTTTACTTCTGCCTGTTGATCCTGATGAAAACATGATCAGAAAGGGGCGGTCGGATTCCAGCGCTTCCAGTGCAGGAGATGGCATCCCCTTCACAATGGGTACATGAATCTCAGTGATTACTCGTTCAGGTTTTACGGTCTCGAGATTCTCGGTCACGGTGGCTTCCGATAAGGTCGGTACGATCGGACAGGCGACAAAACCTCCGATGGCGCAGGCAAGATAGATGCAGGGAATGGCGTGGCTGTTTGGCAGTTTGAACGCGATGATATCGCCGGGCTCAATTCCTTCTGACTGCCATGTCTCAGCCAGTGAGGCCGCTGTGCACCAGATATCCCCGTAGCTGAGTGACAGGCCATCGATAGTCTCGAGTGCAATGTCCTGCCAGTGCCCGGCAAACTGCCTCGGCAGCAGTTCGCCGTTGCCGGTCATGAGTTCTCTTGAATGGCTTTTGCGAAGTCCGCGACGCCTGTCAGACCAGCCTGCATCTGCTCTTCTGTAAACATCAGGTTGAATGCGTCTTCCAGGGACTCGATCAGCTCTATGATGCCCAGTGAGTCGAGCAGGCCGGATTTGTACAGGTCGGTGTCTTCCGTGATGATGACGGTCGGATCACTGCGCCTCTGCGAGACCCAGTTCTGTATCCAGGCAATAATCTCCTGGCTGTCATTGTTGAGTCCATCCATTCTTATTCCATCCACACAAGTTGAATCCAGTATCGAATTCTTAGATGAACAGGTCGAAGTCTTCGACCACGGATGCGGGCTTGCCGGAAATCATGTCTTCCAGAATCAGATTGGACTCATGGCGGATGCAGTGCATCCTGCAGTCACGGCTTGGATCAAGCTTCGCCATCACCGCGGCGCGCTGCTCACCCTGCCACATCTCTTCCAGTGACTGATTGTGCAGGGAGCCGAGTTCCTTGTCCGCTTTGCCTCTGAAATATGGGCAGACGTAGGTGCCGCTGGGTGTGACGAGGGTTCGTAATTCGGAAACAGCGCAACGGTTGTAATCTTTCTCTTCGATGGTTCGTTCACCGGCCAGCGTTGCCTGGAGTTTGACTGCCTGCAAAATTCGGAAGTCCTCGGTGGCAAGCTGCTTGGCTGCTTCTACCTGCTCGCGGATCAGGTCGATATAGGGCTTCGCCTGTGCGATAGCATAGTGATTGATATCGTACATCGGCTTGACCTCGAAGTAGTCACAGCCAAGGTCTTTGGCAACTTCTGCTGCCAGCGCAATTTCATGCGCGTTGGTGTAGTACTCCTCCGCATCCGAGACGATGGTGCCTGGGTCGTAACTGGCAAACTGGCCCTCGGAATAGATCATGAACGAATAGCCCATACGGCCTTTCTTGCGTCGGCCCAGTTCACGCATGTTGTCACAGATGAGATCAAACTGGCTTTTGCCTGAGGCGTGTGGACGAATCTTCTGAAAAGTTTCGGCGGTTCCGGCATCCATGGAGATTCTGCACCAGTCCACATACTCAGCGATTTCATCCATGTAACGATTAATCAGGATGCCGTTGGTTGTGATACCAATCTTGACGCCGTGTCTGCCCAGATATTCGATAATCCATCCGGCTTCAGGGTGAGAAAGTGGTTCACCGCCACCAATCAGAATAACGGCCTTAACACCGGCGTCGACCATCTCGCGGGTCAGTTCGCGGATACGCTCGCGCTCAAATGCACCCTGATTCAGCAGATCACCGCTGATGCAGTCCGGACAGTGCAGGTTGCAGGCAGTCGTTGGATCGAACTCGACCACAATGGGTGCCTCTGAACCAGTCTTCCAGTCTATGGAGTTCACGTGTTGCACAATAGACTTCTGGTGTAACTTGTTTGTCAGCTTGATTTCGTTGTAAGCCGGTTTCGCCACCGCGTTTGTGAAAAGCGGCGACGTTTCTGCTTTGGCAGTAACTGTTTTGGCATCTGTTGTGACGACTTTCTCTAGCATCTGACGGTCCTTGTCGGTTCCGTTTACAATCTCAGCAGAGATTATACTGAAGGGACGCAGCTTCCAAAGGCAACAAATGGCTGAAAGCGAGAAAATTCAAGGCTCAGCGGTACATCGGACCCTAGGTGAACTGGTTCGTTTTGGTATAGTTGGGGTCGCTCATAACCTACTGGGCTATCTGGTCTACTTATTGGTCACCTGGTTGGGTACGGAGCCGAAGCTGGCGGTCGCGATTCTGTATCCAATCGGAGTCGCGATCAGTTTCTTTGCCAATCGCCAGTGGACCTTTGATGTAAAGGGGAGAGTGGCATATAGCATGCCCCGATACATTGCCATGCATGCCGTTGGCTACGGAATGAATATCCTCATTATCTACCTCGGCGTGGACATGCTTGCGTTTCCACACCAGTTAGTCCAGTTGTTTGCCATGGGGTTCCTGTCCATCCTGTCCTTCCTGATGTCCAAGTTCCTGATATTTAACGGACGATAATGCTGAAATAAGAGGTCGCCGGTGCCAAGAGTTCCTTTCAACAAACCCTATATGACGGGTAACGAGCTTTCCTACATCTCTCAGGCACACGCCCAGGGTGTGCTCGCCGGTGACGGCCCATTCACCAAGAAGTGTCACCAGTGGCTGGAGGCGCAGACTGAATGCTCGAAGGCGCTGTTAACACACTCCTGCACCGCCGCGCTGGAGATGGTGGCGCTGCTGTTGGATATCCAGCCTGGTGATGAAATTATCATGCCCTCGTTTACCTTTGTGTCCACAGCCAATGCGTTTGTTCTGAGAGGAGGTGTGCCGGTATTTGTCGACATTCGTGACGACACACTGAACATCGACGAGAAACTGATCGAAGAGGCCATCACGTCAAGAACACGAGCTGTTTGTGTGGTTCATTACGCTGGTGTTGCCTGCGAAATGGATGAAATTCAGGCGATCTGCCAGCGCTACGAACTGGCTCTGATCGAGGACGCTGCTCAGGGCGTTATGTCCAGATACAAGGATCGAGCACTCGGAACCATCGGTGATTACGGGGCTCTGAGCTTTCACGAAACCAAGAACATCATATCCGGGGAAGGCGGTGCGCTGCTGATCAACGATCCGTCCGACGTCCAGAAAGCAGAGATCATTCGTGAGAAGGGCACTGACCGCACACGTTTCTTTCGAGGTGAAGTGGATAAGTACACCTGGCAGGAGCCGGGATCATCTTTCCTGCCAGGTGAGTTGATCGCTGCATTCCTCTGGGCCCAGTTGGAGGATGCGGATGACATTAACGAAAAGCGTCTGCTCAGCTGGCGGATCTATGATCGTCTGCTTGAGCAATTGGAACAGGAAGGAAAATTTCGCCGCCCCATTATCCCGGTGGAGTGCGATCACAATGCGCACCTTTATTTTGGCATCCTGCCGGAAGGTGTTGAGCGAAAGAGAATATTGGAGGAACTGCATGAACAGGAAGTCTATTGCCTGTTTCACTATGTGCCTCTGCATGATTCCCCGGCCGGGAAGAAGTTCGGTCGTGTACATGGTGATCTTAAGGTTACCAACGACCTGTCAGAGCGACTGATCCGATTGCCTTTGTGGGTTGGAATACCGCCCGAACACCAGGAGTTTGTTGTGGAGTGCCTGGAAAAAGCCCTTGAGCGACAGCTCTGAAATGGCTAAACCAGTCAGTCTAAATTAGGCAAGTTATTGAAAAGTATAGAATTTAATTTAGTTCGCCAGGATTCTTGGTTTTTACGGAGCAAAGGGCGAACTGGCGGTACGCACCTGACATGAAAAAAAATCAGGTTGCGGCAGCCCGGACAGTCGTTGAATTGACGCGCTGTGCCACTTCTGCAGTGATTTCATAAGATCTGAGACGTGCCCCGTGGTCGAAGATCGAACAGACAACCATCAGCTCATCAGCTCCGGTTTCGCTGAGAAACTCCTTAATCTGATCTTCCACCATATCTGGGGTACCGACAGCGGCACAGCGTGACATTTCATTCAGCATGCCCTGTTCCGCATCGGAAAGCGTACTTTCAAAGTCCGCGATGGGTGGCGGCAGCATACCTGGCGCGCCGCGCCGCAGGTTCACGAAAGACTGCAAAGAAGATGTGCGCAAAAAACTCGCGTCCTCGGCTGTATCGGCGGCACACACGTTGTACCCTAGTATCACGTAGGGGTGCTGCAACTGCGCTGAAGGTTTAAAGCTGTTCCGGTAAATTTCCATGGCTTCCATTATGGCTCGCGGTGCGAAGTGCGAGGCGAATGCAAATGGCAGCCCAAGCATTGCGGCAAGCTGAGCGCCGAACAGGCTTGAACCCAGTATGTACAGTGGCACCTCTGTGCCGGCACCTGGCGTTGCAACCACTTTCTGTCCATCCTGTGCCGGTTTCAGATAATGCTGAAGTTCGACTACATCCCTGGGAAAGTCGCCGACGTCCTGGGTCAGCGAACGTCTGAGCGCCTGCATGGTGAGCTGATCGGTGCCGGGTGCCCGACCAAGACCCAGATCGATGCGGTCCCCGTAAATGGAAGTCAGGGTACCAAACTGTTCTGCAATCATCAGGGGTGCATGATTCGGCAGCATGATGCCCCCTGCACCGATTCGGATTGTCGAGGTGCCTGCAGCAAGGTAACCCATCACGACTGATGTCGCCGCAGAAGCAATGCCGGCAATATTGTGGTGTTCAGCAACCCAGTAGCGTTTGAATCCCCAGCGTTCGCAGTGCTGCACCAGGTCCAGAGAGTTCTGGAGTGCTTCTTTTGCGTTGCTGCCTTCGCGAACCGGCGCGAGATCGAGAACAGAAAATTCAGTCATAGGTTTTCTTCAGCCCGTTGGGTTTTCCAGTTGGTCTTTTGATTCGTTTGCTGCCGCACCATAAATCCCTTTGCTCATCAGTGATGCTTCCTGCTCACGTCGATGCTGATACACGCCCGCGCGAAGCTCGTGCACGGCGGGATTGGCCGGTTCTGCCTGTGCAGCCAGTTCGACCAGGTGACAGGCGAGCCGGATATCCGAGGTCATCAGTTCATACCCGCGCTGCGCCAGTTTTTCCGCGCCACCGGAGAGTGAGGCCAGTTCTGCTGCGAGTGTGGCATCCGGTGCCGGTTTCAAGTGCGCCGGGTTGCCATCATACCAGCCGCCATACATACGCCAGATATTGCGAACGACAAACTCGGGTTCGTCATAGATTGGTCTAAGATAGGGTTTCTCCAGTACAGCCGGATCTATCTGCACTTCATGGATGATCTCATCCAGGCGGGCGCCGTCGTTCATTCGTTCAATCGTTTCATGAACAAGAAATTCCAGGGCTTCAGCTACGTTGGTTAATACGCCTTCTATGCGATCAGCACCTTCAATAGGCAGACCATGGGCTGGCAGGAAGAGTTCCGCACCTCTACTGGCCATGTCGCGCATGGCAGCGGCCCATTCCACCGGATATCGCTGCACTTTCTGAGGATTACCTGCATTTGGAAAACACCATATGAAGAAATCGCCGGCGCAGATCGCCTTGTGTTCTGGTATCCATGCCCAGGTGTGGTCGTCGGTTTCACCTTTTGCATGAATGAGATGAATATCCAGACCGCCAACGTTGATATCCATGGTGTCTGAATAGGTTGTGTCAGGTTTGGGCGATGAGCCAGGCAGAAAGGTTTCGCCATCCTGAATCTGGTATCCGCGACGGGAGAACTGACCGAACTGTCGCTGGTTGATCACCATGTTGTATCCGTTGGTGAAGTTGTAGCGATCGAACCGGCGCGGTACATTCTCGTGACCAATGATCTTTGGTCTGGGTGCGCCGGAAGATTCTGCATCTTCAATAAAGGCGCCGCATCCACCGACATGATCAACGTGACCATGGGTGTAGATCAGACTATTGAACGGGGCTTTGCGCCATTGTCGGAGCGCCTCAACAACCCGCGGTCCGCCCAGTGGACCTGACGTGTCGAAAGCAACCAGACCATCGTCGGTGTCGAAAACGACACAATGGGAAAAGGCTTCAACGATTGCGATTCGATTGGCCAGTTCAGAGAGCCGGAAATTCACCCGGTTCATGGGGCCGACGTCTTCCTCTGTTTTCCTGCCGTCGATAACGGCGCTCGATAACTCCAGTAATTCCGACATGGATCTTCCTACGTTTGTGCCCGCAGTTTTTCTGCGAGTTCCAGGCAGTTGTGATCATGCATTGCCTGCATCATGTAACTCAGGCCCTGACCCCATAATGCTTTCATTCTCACACCTTCGGGTTCAAAAAATATTGGGAAGGTTGCTGCACCCAGTGTGATCAACGCCATCCACCAGAGGATAAAACCAGCCCGGTAGTCCTCAACCAGCATTTCGTAGGTGTATTCTGCTGCGCGGGGTTCCAGCTCAACGAGACGATCATGATACTGCTTCAGAAAATCCAGATCTTTTCGACGCAGTTCAGGATTCAGCGAGTGCTGCCAGGATTGTGTAAATTCCGGGCCAACTGGACCTGCAGCGAGTAGTTGCCAGTCAATGTATGTCAGCTTGCCAGTCGATGGGCTTGAGTCCTTCGTGCGGAACATGTTGTCGGCTCGCAGATCATTGTGCGCAAGAGTCCAGGGTCTGCTGGTGTACTGCCTGTTGATCGCATTCAGAATGTCCGGACCAGCATCGCTGGTGATCAATTCCGTCAGCGGTTTTGCCGATGCCCAGTCGTCTTTGTAGGGACTGCTGCCGAATGCCTTCTCCCAGAGGTCAACAAAAGTATCGATGGCATCAGGACAACCCAGCGCAGTGTCGTGCATGGAATGTCGCCACTGATTGTCTGGATAGCTAAGCCAGTCATGACTGAGCGTTTCAGATTCCCAGAATTTCGCGTGCATTTCTGCAGCCTCAAGGTTGATCTTCCGGGTCCAGGCTTCGTCAGGTGGATCGTTCACCTGGTCAAAAACTTCTGAGTGAGTGGTCAGGTCCTCCATGAGGATGCAGAAGTTTTCGAAAGTTTCTGATCCGTCATCAAGCAGCGCATAGACCTCAGGCGTCCGCAGGGGGACCTCATCTGCCAGTTCCTTGAAGAACAGGACCTCTTTGAGGTACGCCTTGTTCTGCATGGCGACCGCTCGACGATCCGCTACCGCATTGGTCAGCTTGATGACGAAGGAAGGCGGTTTGTCTTCGGTGTCGTTTGCATAGGCGACATCGTGTAACTTGAATGCATCGGAAAGAACGCCGCCCTCAAGAAATGTGACATTAAAGCTCGTGACCTTGCTGCCGATAATATTACTCAGCCACTCCGGCGTGACCTCTTCAATGGAACCCGGTATCAGATCGGACACTGCGAACTCTCCTTTTTTTAACAGTGAATCAGATAACTCTCCTGGAGCCAAGCGCCATCGCCGATGGGTGACGCGGCAGGCATCGTCATAATTGGATATCATGTCCGAACTCAGTCTGTAGAAAAGCAACGACTATGAAAAAGATTCTTCTGATCGCCTGTATCTTATTGGCCGGTTGCAGCGAAGGACCAACGACTCAGCCATCGAGTGAGAAAGCACCCGTTAACGATACAGCAGTTGTGCCAAACGCCAAGGATGCGTCCATCAGCTGGTATGACGGCACGATTGAATCAGCCTTTGCCAGTGCCGAGGTCCAGGGCAAGCCGATTTTTCTGTATTGGGGTGCGGTCTGGTGCCCTCCCTGCCAGGAGATCAAACACACGGTGTTTAAAAGTCAGGAGTTTATTAACCTGACGCGCCTCTTCATACCGGTGTACCTGGACGGCGATACGGATCGGGCGCAATCCTGGGGTGATCGGTTCGACGTGATGGGTTACCCGACCATGATCGTTTTCAACCCTGCCGGCGAGGAACTTACGCGTTTGCCGGGCAATATAGATATCTCTCAGTACAACACGGTTCTGGAGCTCAGTCTCAACCAGATGAAGCCCATCTCCGGGATAGTGCTTGCTGCTCTGGAAGATCCGGCGCAGCTGTCTGAGGCAGACTTCCGCCAGCTTGCCTACTACTCGTGGTTTCAGGATGTCTCGGCGTTACCTGAAGATGCTGACAAGGCTCTGCTGTTTTCAACGTTAGCTGAGCAGGCGCCGGCGGGGGAGTTGAGCACCCGCTTTTTTATGCTTTACCTGAGCGCGAAAGCAGACCAGGAAACGCCTTCATTGAGCCTTTCCGATGTTGACCAACTCGAGTCGGTTCTGGGTTCTGACGAGCTGACGCTGGCAGCCTGGGATACTCTGGCCTACTGGACCGGAGATATCCTGGCGATGGTTCCTGATGATCGTCGCGAAGCGTTGGCAGAGATCTGGTGGCAGAGTACTTTTGAACTCCGGTTTGCTGACTCTCTTTCCAAGGCAGAGAAACTGGCAGGCTGGTTCCCAGGGCTTTATCTGCTGACCAGGGATGACAACCCGTTGCCGGAGGCTGTTCAGGGGCAGATCAGAAACGAACTGGCGGCTGTGGACCAAGCCACACCGGATAGTTTTGAGCGCCAGAGTGTGATCAATCAGATGGGTTATGTTTATCGCCAGGCTGGCATGATGGCAGATGCAAAAGCGCTGCTTCAGGCAGAGCTGGAGAAGTCGGCCGCACCTTACTACTTTATGAGCAGTCTGGGGTCTATTGCCGAGCAGGAAGAGCAATTTGATGAGGCGCTAAACTGGCGTGAAAAGGCTTATCGTGCTGCAGAGGGTGAAGCCACGCGTTTCCAATGGGGTACTGAGTATGTGCGGGCGATGATACGTATGTCTCCGGAAGACGAAGGCAGGATTGTCGCGCAGGCCGTCGCGCTCTTGAAAGAGTTTGATCGCCAGGAGCAGCTTCTCGCCGGCCGAAATTTCAGAAGACTGCAAGGCCTGTCCCGTGATCTGGGAGACTGGCGTGAAGCTCGATTGCTGGAAGCTTCCGATTTCACGGCAGAAGTTGAGACGCTGTGCGAAGCGCAGCCACCGGGGAGTACCGAAGCTGAAAACTGCCAGTCACTGATTGGTGATGAGTCTCTGGCTGCCGGTTAGTCAGCGACTTTGATGATTCTGGTCCCGACGTTACCGCCGCTGAGCAGATCAACAAAAGCTTGAGGGGCTCTCTCCAGCCCCTCAACGGTATCGTTGACAGGATTGAGTTGGCCGTTCTTGATCCAGTCCTTGATCTCGGTTCTCGCTTTCTCGTACTCCTTCAGGTAGTCAAACACCAGAAAGCCCTGCATACGGATTCGCTTGTTGACCAGTAGACCGGGTACGCCTTTCGGTCCTCCGCCCGGATTGCTTGTATCGTACTGGGAAACCACACCACAACAGACGATTCGGCCGTGTTCGTTCATTCTAAACAAGGCCGCGCCCAGGACCTCGCCACCAGTATTGTCAAAGTAGATATCCAGACCGTCCGGGCAGGCGGCTTTCAGGTCAGTTCTGAAGTCCGGGCTGCGATAGGAAACAGCGGCGTCAAATCCGAGGTCCCGAATGAGCATGTCGCATTTTTCATCGGTACTTGTGGTTCCGATCGTTCGACAACCTTTGATTTTCGCAATCTGCCCAACCATGTGACCGACACTGCCCGCTGCCGCGCTCACGAGAACGGTCTCGTCTTTTTGTGGTTCGCCCACGTTTAACAAACCGAAATAGGCGGTCAGGCCATTGGTACCCAGTGCGCCGAGGTAATGTGCGAGATCAATGTCAGCACTGACTTTCTGGCAGTGTTTGGCACTCTGGACGCTATAGTCCTGCCAGCCGGTGGGACAGACCACCAGGTCACCCACGTTGAGCGTGTCCGAGTTTGAGACCTCTACCCTTGCCACGCCGTGACTGTTCATGACGATGTTGGTTTTCGGTGCCCCGGCATAGCTGGCGCTGCCCTGGAGGCCCGCTCGACTGCCGGCAGCGACGGTGGTCAGCAGGGTGCGACAGAGAACCTCTCCATCACCTGCTTCTGGTGCATCGGTGGTGATCAGTTTGTAGTTTTCTGCGACCAGCTTTTCTTCCGGAAGACTGTCGATGAGTATCTGTCTGTTATTCATGGTTGTGTCCTGAGCCTTGTTTATCCTCTTGGCGGTGTTCCCAGATATGAGGCGATTGCCTCGTGATCCCCGGGGGTAACATCCTCCAGCTGTTTTTGCGTTCTGTTCAGCATATCGCGGTTATAGGTTTCGCTGCGTAAATTGTCCTCATCGGTCCAGCCCGCTGGCGTGATGGTTTCGTATCCCGTCACGTCGTAATCAGGACCCAGCACCATGCTGGCAAGGTAAATAGACCGGAAAGCATGCCAGGGTGTCGAAATGAAACCAACGTGATACCAGCTGCAGGGCTCCAGAATCCGGGTCTTGGTGTAATAGAAATTACCCAGGGTATCCACAGACTCTTCCTCCAGCAGGATCGCCGAGGCAGGAACTCCCTTGTCTACCGCGTAGTCACGCATAACGGCGGCTTCAGTCTGTTTTGGTTTGATATCCAGTTTGTCGCTGCAGCATCCCGACATGATGATCTGTTGTGCCATGCCTTGTTTATGAAGTTCCACGGCCTTGTCGACCCTTGCTCGAAACACAGGGTCATCAGGATTGTTGCTGTAGCCGAGAACGATAAGAACGTCATGCATGGCGCTGAGTCTAGCATTTGCAGTATCTTACTGTGACTGGTTACTAACGATTGGAAACGGAGACCCACGATGCTCGAGAGTTACCCCCTGTTTCAACATGCCTATTTCGTGAAGGATGTGCGTCAATCCTGTGAAGCGTGGTCAAAGCTTTTTGGTGCCGGACCTTTTGTCGTGACGCCGCATCACCAGGCCGAAAAGTTTACCTACCGTGGAACTGATACAGAAGCTGATGTCACCTATGCCTTTGGCTACCTGGGTGACCTGATGATTCAGTTTATTGAGCAACATGACGACCAGCCGTCTATTTATCGGGATATGTACGCGGAGGGCGAGGAAGGCTTTCACCACATTGCCTATATGGTTAGAAAGGAAGAGTGGGGGGATGCCAAGGCGCGGCTGGAAGGTATGGGGTTTGAGTGTGCCTGTGAACTGACCGCTGGCGGAGTTTTTGCCGCCTACTATGACACTCGCGCAGTTACGGGTGGCTTCACGGAAATCCATGATGATTCGCCGCGCATTATTTCTGCGTTTGCCAGCTGGCGACACCGACATCGCATTCGAAGTGAAGCGGATGGCGCCATCATCGACCGTCCCCCCATCTCCTGATCACGGTTTTAGCTTGATGATGATTGAGCCGGGGTTTTTCTGCTCCTGCTGGAAGTCGATAATCGCCTCTCTGCTGCGCAGATCGTAGAGCAGTCCAAGAATTTCCTCGCGAATACGTCCGGAACCAACGACTGTTCTCAGATTCTGCGCGTTACCTTCCTGCGTTTCCTTTAAATGTCGTTGCAGTTTCTGTATCGCTTCTCGCACGGTCTCCCGTTGATGAGCGATATCCACGGTGACTGTGCTGCCATCGTGCTGCTGATCCAGACGATTGTCACACTTTGGGCAGCGTTTAACGCCAAAGTTCACTGACATACCACACTCAAGGCAGTCGATAATCCTTTCTTGCGCCATGATAATCTCGTCAGTATTGGTCTCTGGAATGTTAATTATCCGTGAATTTGGGCATTTCAGCGAACAAAAACCTGAACAAGGCTTGACCTTTTTGGCAAGAGGACTATCATACGCGCCACTTGAAAGGGCAGCACATTGCAATTAGCGATGAGTGCTGACCAGAAAATCGAAAAGATCACGCGATTAACGAACAGAAGAAAGCGACTGTAAAACCATGAACCTTCAATACCTGACAACTTGCCGAATGATCGCATTCACATATGCGATGACAGGCGACGTACGTCTGTCGTTTGTTGCAGGTGCACATGATGCTTCATGGAACCGCAAGCCAAAAGGCATCGACAGTCCACTGATCTGACGAATTACTGAAAGTATTCGGAAGGTCACGATTCAGGGCTTTCCGGAGAGATCAAAGATCTAAAAACCCCGGTAAGCCGAGAGCAAACCGGGGTTTTTTTTGCCCCTGATAAAAACAAGGAAGGGGAAGAGCGATGTTTGATCTGAAGATCTTCGCGAATCCGGCAACATTGAGAAAAGAGTTTCTGGCTACCACTGAGCTGGCAGACCAGGTGATTCCGACGGAACTGGCTCGTGAGTTCGAGCAGCTTCGGGAGGAGGAGCCCGAGCTGCTGATGAGTGGCAATTTCTGGTGGGACTTTGTGCGTACCTATCAGAAGCACATCACGGAACTGGTAGCGGGTCGTGCCGTTATGACTGTGCTGATTCTGATTGCGGTACTCGCCAGCCAACAGCTTCTGGACGAATCCAATTCATTGGCAGCGGCCATCTGGTTGCTGGTTTTCTATGCTCTGGTGCAACTGACGGCCAAGGTTGTCAACGCCTGGGCAGCATTGCGCCAGAGTCAGCTGCTTGTCTGTACCAGAACCTTTGTGACGTTACGCATGAATGCGAAATTGCTGCGCATGGGCGCTCTGTCCAGTGAGGAATTCTCGACAGGTAACCTTAAGACGCTGATTTCCTCGGATATCTATCGCATTGGTGATTTTTTCCATGCTGTCTCTCGTAACGGGATTCCCTGTGTGCTGGCGCTGCTGATCCTGGGTCCAGTGATTGTCTATCTGATGGGTATACCGGGATTACTGGCAATAGTGGTCGGTTTCGGTGCGATGCCGCTGGCATTCCTGTTTGGACGTTATGTTCACCGAAAGGAAGAGCGTATCAAGCAGCAAGAGGACACCTTATCCACCGTTATCACGGAATGGGTAACCAATGTTCGCCTGTTGAGATTTCTGGGATGGGAAACCCTGATGCGCGGCCGCGTCGCGAATCATATCCGGGAACTGGTGATCCATGCGACCAAACAACATGCCGCGAACCTGATGAACTTCGGGATCAGTGTGACCTGGTGGCTGATGCCTATCATCGTGCTGATCTGGTCGAATCAATACCTGGCGCCTGCGGGTAGTTCAACGCAGAACCAGGACATTGTCGCCTTGTTCGGCAGCATCTGGATGCTGAATCACATCACGCTGTATATCCGCTGGTTGCCGAACATCTTTATCGACTATGCATCAGCGTCTGCGTGTGTGAATCGTCTGGAAAAACTGTTCCAGCATCGGGACATCAGTGATGACCTGTTGCCTGACTGGCATCAGTCAGTGCAAGGGACGAACCCGGTACGCGTTCATCTTAACGGTGTGTCTTTTCACTACGGGTCTGGTGCCAATGTACTGAAGGACGTTTACCTGACGTTGAACCTTGGTGAATCAGTCAGCGTGATTGGACGGGTCGGCAGCGGCAAGTCCACCTTGCTGAAACTGCTTTGTGCAGAACTGAAACCGACGGAAGGAACGATACAGGTGGAGTTCGATAATGGCGTGATTGCCGATCTCTGGCACGCCAATGTCTATGCGGCTTACCGCAGGCACATTGGATATATGCCACAGGAGGCTTACCTGTCGAATGCGAGCTTTGCGATCAATGTATCGATGGATTCAAGCGTTGAAGACAAAGACGTCATGCAGGCGATTCGTATGGCAGAGCTGGAAGCAGATGTCAGCCAGTGGGAAGGCGGGCTCTCTGAAGAGGTCGGTGAAACTGGTGTCAACCTTTCGGGAGGGCAGAAGCAGCGAGTGAATCTCGCCAGAGCGCTTTACTCGGGGCGTCCTTACCTGGTTCTGGATGACCCGTTGAGTGCTGTTGATACAGAGACCGAGGCGAGGCTCATGCAGAATCTGCTCGCGCATACGAGTGGTTTCATGTTGTCGAGCCATCGATTAGCGGAGCTCAGGCTCGTTGATCGACTGCTTGTTCTGGATGAGGGCAGCATCGTGGAAGACGGTGCTCCCGTTGAACTAATTAATAACCCGACATCAGAATTCAGTCAGCACCTGCTGGCTGGTGATCTCGGGCTGGAGGAATAAGTCATGAATCAAAAGAGTTTTGTGACGATTGAAGAAGTATCTGCCAAGCAGAACAACATAAAGACCCTGATCAGGTTCGCCGGGTCACTGTCCTTATTGCAAAAATTGATGGTGCCGACGCTGCTGGTGATGTTTTTTGCCGCGGCGATACCCCCGTATTTCCTGTGGTTTGTCGGTGAGATGCTGGGCTGTTTCGGTCAATCCAGCTGTTCGGTCACGCACGATCTGTTCAGCCATGAGGTGGTTATTCCGGCAACGACTTCAACACTCGTTGTGCTGGTGCTGCTGGCCATGTTCTGCCGAATCAGCGCCTGGATGCTTTTTGAGCTGTCCGGTCAATGGTCCACGCAGAAAGTGCACGGTGACCTGATGCGAAATATGTCGAATGTGCGCACGACGTTCTTTGATGAGAACCCATCTGGAAGATTGCTCAACCGGATGCTCAGTGACTGGGGCATGCTTCGCCTTGAAGGTGTCATGTCGTATGGCGATACCGCCAACGGGCTGATTGAGGTGCTGTGCGTCGGTGCGCTTATCATGGTAGCGAACCCGATTGCGGGTCTGCTGATTATCCCTGCGGTCATCTGCTACATAGCACTTCAGGTGCAACTGGCGCCGATGATGAGTCACGCGAGGGAGATTCGGTCGGTGAAGATCGGTGAGACCCTGCACAGGGAAACAGATCTCATTGAAGGACGGACGATATTCAAGCTTTATGGCACTCAAGCGAACCTGCTTGAGCGTATCTATAAGGCTTTTGGAGACTCCATGAATATCCAGTTGTTCTATGCGCGGCTGATGGCCTGGGGCATGCTCTGGATGGGACTGATTTCTGCGGTATATGCCATCGTGGTCTACAGCTTTCTCGTTTACGGTATGCAGACTGGTCTGATCACGACCACGCTGGCCGCGGTCATCATTACGGCGGTCTTCAACCTGAACAGCCTGTTTTTCAATCTGGCCTGGGATATGTCGTTCCTGGGTGAGACAGCGTCTCATGCACGCCGGGTTTTCTTCATGATAGACCTGCCGGACGAGACGACGGAAGAGAGCAAAGCATTGCCGGTCAGACCTGTGATTCCGGTTGCGGAGCTGACGGGAGATATCGAGTTCGATAACTACGCCATGTCTTATCGCCCGGGTTTGCCGCGGATCCTGGATGGACTGTCTCTGGTCATCCCGAAGGGCAAGAAGGTGGGTATTGTTGGCCGAACCGGTGCAGGTAAGTCATCTGTGATGCAGGCTTTGTTTCGTATGGTCCACCATCAGGCGGGGGATATCCGTATCGGCGGTCAGTCTCTGTTTGAGGTGGACGTAAAGCAGGTTCGTTCGCACTTTGGTGTGGTTCCTCAGGACCCCTACCTTTTTATGGGCGACATCCGGTTCAACCTGAAAGGTGACCTGGAAGTCTCTGATGATGAGATGCGTGCCGTGTTGGAGACCGTCGGGCTTGATGTGAGCCTGGATGCCACAGTACTGGAAGGCGGCAGGGATTACAGCGTCGGTGAGCGTCAGCTGCTCTGTATTGCGCGGCTTATTCTGCTGGATAAGAAATTTATCCTGATGGACGAGCCAACCAGTGCGCTGGACCGCAAGACTGACGAGATGATCCAGAGGCTCATGCGCACCGTGCTCGCGGAAAAAACCGTGATTACGATCGCGCATCGTCTGGAAAGCCTGGAACGCTACGACCTGATTCTCGAATTGAAAGATGGGCGACTATTGCGGGAAGGTACCCCGGGACAGCTGATTCCTGATCTTCAGGAGCAGTTCGTAGCCTAGGCACGCCATCATTTAGCGAGTCTATTTCGGGGACAGTTTACTTAATTCGATATAAGTAAACTGTCCCCGTTTTCTTTTATCGATTCTCGTATCGCATCGGCTGCAACTTCGGGCCAGAAATTTATCTAGCCTACGACATTCGAGGGTTCGATCTGCCGTGAGAATGGTGGGGGATCAGCAGCCAGGAAAAAATCGCCAAAAGTCCGAATGATTTTCGTCTCAGCCGCATCCAACGTGCAGATTTTGAGAATAAAGGGATCCGAAGTTTGGCTTTACCTGCAGAACATCTCCGATTCGCAAGCATTGCGACCAAAGGCACAGAGCTTTACGAGCAAGCCTGTCAATTCACCCGGGAATCCTACGAAAAAAGGCTGGGATGCCACCTTGAAGCGTTCTACCCCAGGATATTCGTACTCTCTTCAGAGGAAGGAATTCTGGGCGTTTGCGGTATTCGTACTGCTGGCGATGAACCTCTGTTTCTGGAGCAGTACCTGGATATGCCGATTGAGCAGTGTATCGATGACGGAAACCGGGCCTGTATTGTGGAACTGGGTGGATTTTCGGCCAGGTCGAGGATTCATGCGCTTGAGGTCATGGGCAGACTGGCGCAGACGCTGTCTGAAGAGGGCTTTACACAAGTGGCCTGCACGGCGAATCTGCCGGTTCGACAATGCCTGCGCAAGCTGGGCATCTCCTTTATAGAGCTTTCTAGTGCAGACCCCGAGCGTATTGACGCATCCGACAAGTGGGGCGAATACTATCGAACCAGCCCATTGGTTCTGGTGGGCGATATCAGCGGGGGTCTCGATGCCATTCGACAACTCCAGCGCTGAAACACCACTTGGTTTCCTTACAAAACTGGCTGAACACGCTGCGGCGATTCCGGATACCTGCGCGGTAAGTGACGCTGACGGGCAATGTACCTATCAGGAGTTACACCTCAGGGTTGAGCAGTTTTCCCAGTGGCTATCAGCATCAGATGTTAAATGTATCGGGATAGAACTCGATAACTGTATTGACTGGGTCATTGCTGACCTCGCAGCCGTGGTGGCTGGAATTACGGTCGTTCCCATCCCGCTTTTCTTTTCCGGGCAGCAGCGTGAACACGTGTTGCACTCGGCCGAGGTAGATTGCCTGGTCAGCATGAGTGGCGAGTCCGCCCCCTGGCTGTTGTCGGCAAAAGTTTCCCGTTTAACGGCAAATTCTGACGTCGGCGCGGCTAAAGTGACGTTTACGTCCGGCAGCTCCGGAACCCCGAAAGCCGTTGTGCTCAACCACGATGCCAATATTGAAGTGGCAAGGAGTATCGTTCTTGGTCTGGAACTGGTGGATGTACAACGTCACGTCTGCATTCTGCCACTGGCAACATTGCTGGAAAACACCGCGGGTGTTTATGCACCGCTGATCAAGGGTATTACCGTTCATCTGGCCAGTGCAGAGGAAAGTGGCTTGAGTGGCAGTTCGTCACTCGATCTTGAAGGCTTTGCCCGATGCCTTGAAACCCAGAAACCTGAATCGCTCATTCTTGTACCCCAGTTACTGGTCGCACTGACCGCGCTCGCTGAACTGGGCATGGTCAAGCCGGATTACCTGAAGCTGATTGCCGTCGGCGGCGGTCGGGTCTCAGAGGGTCTGCTGGTCAAAGCGAAGTCACTGGACCTGCCGGTATATGAGGGTTATGGCCTTTCTGAAGCAGGCTCCGTTGTCACTCTCAATCTCCCAGGTGAGGAAAAACCCGGTTCCGTCGGCAAGGCACTGCCCCATGCCGAGATACGTACCAACGAACAGGGTGAGCTGGAAGTTAAAGGTGTCTCCATGGTCGGATACCTGAACGAACCGCAGCTTGAGGATGCCTGGCTTAAAACCGGTGACCTCGCGGAGATCGATGATGACGGTTTTGTCACCATCCAGGGAAGAATCAGCAATCGCTTCATTACCTCGTTCGGACGAAACGTGAATCCCGAATGGGTTGAATCAGAACTTACGCAGCGCCCTTTGATAGCACAGGCATTGTTTCTGGGTGAAGCGCAGGCCACGAACCTCGCGCTTATCTGGCCCCGTTTCGAATCGCCTGTTTCGGACGTCGCAGCGATTGTCGACGAAATTAACCGGGATCTTCCCGATTACGCGCGTATTCATGACTTTCTCTTGATGAGTGATGCCATCGAGCCGACATTAACCACCGCCAATGGCCGATTGAAAAGAGCGGCTGTGATTGATGCTTACTCGTCAAATATAGAACAGCACTACAACAGCGCAAACAGCAATAACAACGTTGAGAACAACGTTAAGGAACATCAACATGCAGTTTTATGATCTTCTTGAGCAGGAAACCCAACAGTCTCGCGAGTATCTGCTTACCGCCCCCATCATTGAAGATGTTTTTGCGGGTAGATTTGATATCAACACCTATCTGGCTTTTTTAAACCAGGCTTATCACCATGTTTGTCATACCGTACCTCTTCTGATGCAGGCTGGTGCAAAGCTTGCGCCTCATCAGCAATGGATGCAGTCAGCAGTGGCTGACTATATTTCCGAAGAGAAGGGTCATGAACAGTGGATTCTGGATGATATCGAAGTCTGCGGTGGCGATCGTACTGTTTTCAGTGAAGCGTGCGCCCCCTTTGACTCTGAGCTCCTGGTTTCTTACCTATATGACACCGTAAACCGCGCTAATCCTGTTGGTATTTTCGGCATGGTTCTGGTGCTGGAAGGCACCAGTTCATCACTTGCACCTGAAGTGGCGAGAATCGTCCAGGAGAAACTGGGCCTGCCCGACCAGGCTATGACCTACCTGCACAGTCACGGTGAACTGGACCAGGAACACATTCAACACTTTCGGCAGTTGATGAACCGGCTCGAGGATGAAGATGATCGAGCCGCGGTCATTCACGTGGCACAGAATGTCTATCGTCTCTACGGCAACGTGTATCGGGCAATACCCATGGAAGCGGAAGCTATCGCCATCAGGAATGCCGCATGAATCTTTCGGGAAGACGCGTTTTGCTGACGGGTGCCTCCGGTGGTATTGGGCAGGCGCTGGCGATGGAACTTGAATCCGCCGGCGCTGAAGTTCTGAGGCACAGCTTCAAACAGAGTTTTGATGAATCGATTCCCAGTGTTCGGGGCGACCTGGTGGTGGATAGCGAAATCGAGGCGATTGTCCTGGCGGCGCGCAATTTTGGCGTGGATACACTGATCAACAACAGTGGCGTTAATCAACTGGCATCTTTCGGGGATTCCGACGTCCAGAAGATGATGGACATCAATGTTGCGGGTCCCATGAAGCTGACACAGGCGTTGCTACCGACATTACTCGAGCAGTCTGATGGCGCGATCGTCAATATGGGGTCCACCTTTGGAGAAATCGGATTTCCCGGACATGTCAGCTACTGCGCATCCAAGGCCGCGATCAAGGGGTTTTCTGAAGCGCTGCGTCGAGAGTTACAGGATACCAACATCCGGGTTTTCCATGTTTCACCGAGAGCAACAAAAACGGGTATGAACAGCCTTGCCAGTCGCCAGTTAAATCAGGCGCTTGGCAATACTGAAGATGACCCCAAAGTCCTGGCGAGAATGGTTGTCGACGCATTGCAGCGCGACAGGTTTCGCCTTCAGATCGGTTTTATGGAGAAAATACAGGTCAAGTTGAATGGCCTGTTTCCAGCCATTGTAGATCTGGCGATAGGGAACCAGCTTCCCGTCATCAAAGAACACCTTTCAATACAGGAGATACACGTATGAAAACTCTGTTTCGAATACTGACTACTCTGATAGTCCTAAATGTTTCGCCGGTTTTTGCCGATGGAAACACGGTTGCTGAACTGCAGAAGCGATGGGCTGTTGCGAATTACCAACTGGCCGGTGATGAGCAGGAGGCAGCGTTTATTCAGTTGATTGACGATGCCGAAGTGGCCGTTTCAGAGAATGCGGGTAAAGCGGAATTTCTGATCTGGAAAGCCATTATAGAAAGTACCTGGGCAGGCAAGACCTCGGGCCTTTATGCGCTTGGTCTGGTGAAGTCCGCGAAAAGTGGTCTTGAGCAGGCGCTGGAGCTCGATCCCATGGCTATGCAGGGGTCAGCCTACACCAGCCTGGGTGCGTTGTATTACCAGGTGCCGGGTTGGCCGATAGCCTTTGGCAGTTCCAAAAAAGCCGAGAAGCTTTTGAAGAAAGCACTTGATATCAATCCCGAGGGCATTGATTCCAACTACTTCTACGGTGCCTTCATGATGGAAGAAAAAGAGTGGAGCGAGGCAAAATCAGCATTGGAGCGAGCACTGAGCGCTCCCGCGAGACCGGATCGGCCGGTTGCCGATGCTGGACGCCGTGAGGAGATCAAGGTGCTGCTGCAGGAGCTGTCAACGAGAGCCTAGCCGACGGTCTAGAAACGCCAGTAAACATCGATGAACGGGGCGATGGGTAGTGCATCGCTCGCTTCATCAATGAGCTGGTCATTGACCATGCTGTATTCAGTGCCGATACGGTTCTGGCGATTGAGAAGATTGGTCAGCCCAAGTTCCAGGCGAAGCTGGTTGTTACCAAACAGCCATGTTCTGGAGGCCTTTGTATCCACCGTAACAAAATTGGACAGGCGCCGATCGTTTCGCTGAACAGGTAATGCGTTGCCGTCAGGACCCAGTGTGATGACGGAAGTTGGCCAGCCGCTGTGATAGCCGGCTTCCAGGGATACCTGCCATTGCCGTAGCGTGGTACTCAAACCAATATTCGAGGCATGTTTCTGATCCGAGCTTCGATAGATCTCCTGGCCTGCCACTTCCTCTTTCACACTTGAGCGCGTGTAGTTGAACCAGACCTCACCTCCGGGAATGGGTCTGTTGAGGCTGACCTCGATTCCCCTGGACTCCACTTTTCGCGGTTCTATCAGATATCTGTCGACTTGCAGTTCCGGGACGAGAGATATCGGGTCTGTCAGGTTCTCAAAATAGAGCGCCGTGTGGTCAACTTCCTTACGATAGGCCTCTATACGGAAGTCGGTATCGCCGAAGTTTCTGGTGTAGCTGATGACCTGGTGATGGGCTTCCTGTGGCTCGTGAAAGCTGGTGATGCCATCGCTGATCTGCAATTCGTGTATTCCCTGGGTTTGTGAGAATTCACCCCAGCTGGCACGCAGGTCGCCGTCAAAAACACGATATAAGATGCTGAGCCGGGGGTTGGGTTCATAATCCCAATCACCGTTTATGTAGTCCTGCGCATCGACCCGAACGCCAAGCTCTATGTAGAGATTCTGCAGCAGTGATCGCTTATAACTGGCGTACAGGTTCACCTGACTACCGTATTCTCTGGTCGCAATAGAACGGAGTGGTGGACGGAAGTAGTTCGAGACCGCCTCAAACCTGGAATCGATGACGAGATTCTGGTCTACGGAATATTCAGCATCGAGATAACGATAGACGCCTCCCATTTCCAAAGATGCACCATTGAGCCGCCAGCTCTGTTTATGACTGAGCTGGTACATTCTGAATTCCCGATCATCGTTCAGGCGACCTTCTACCATGCCGGGCTTGTTAACCCTGCCTTGCCGGTCATCCTTGATGGCGGTAATCCCCAGCTGGGTCTGGGTTGTTGCGCTTTCGAAATCCTGGTCCAGGGTGAGCCAGAGATAGGTGTTGCCGTAACTGGATTCTGCAGTCTCGGTCTTACTGGAGTTATTGATGGAGATGTCATCACCAAACCAGAGGAGGTTGGTGCTCAGGCGAGTCTGCTCACTGAGTTGTGTTTCTGCCTTGAACAGCACATCACCGAAAGTCGGTGACCCCAAGTCCGTATTCAGAGTGTTGCCGATAAGATCAATGGTACTGCGCCTGATGCTGAGCAGGTAGTCGTGTTGCCGCCAGCTTCCGGTCTGAAAGTAGGACGCGGTATACAATCCAACACTGACTTCCCTCAGTGAGTCTGTATCTGATGGACTGACAGACTGGATGTCCATCACCCCACTCATGCGGTCGCCGTACTCGGCCGGAAAACCACCGGTGGCGAAACTGATGCCCTCGATCGCCCGGTAATCGAAGGGCGAGATAAGATCCTGAAAGTGATGCAGATGGTAGGGTTCGTACAACTGAAAGTCGTCGTACATGATGAGGGTTTCATCCTTGAGTCCGCCTCGAATGGCGGTGCTTGTGGAAACCCCGTTGGACGCAACGCCGGGTAACTTGGCAGTGACCCGGAACGCATCATTTGCCGTGACAGCGCGATGGTTCAGGCTCTGTTGATCCAGGTAAAGGCTCGATGTGACGCTGTGAAGTTTGAACTCGTGCAGGCTGGAGCTGACAACAATCTCTTCGATAGGAATCTCCAGCCATTCCGGATCTTCCGGTTCTTCGGGAAGTTGTTCCTCTGCCAGTGATATGACGACTGCGGGATCGGCCCCTTTGAGAGACAGGTCGAACTGCTCAAGGGCCCGCTCAATGGTCTGCCTGGTAATCTCTGCCGAGGGTTCAAACTGTACGCGATGCCTCGGTTTTACCAGGTCGTCACTGAAGATGATGTTCTGACCCTGCTCGTTTGCCAGTTCAAGAAAACGGGCAAGGGAAACAGACTCACTCGCATGGGACTGCGGGGAGATAAAGGTGGCAATACTGGCGCAGACCAGTGCCATGATCGTTGGGTATCGCCACACGTGATTAGTTGTTGAAGCTGGGAGTTTGCCGATTGGCGAGAATGATAGCGTTTTCTATTCGGTGAATCAGTTTAAATTCGGCCGGATGCTTCACGGAGCTTGCTTGGGGGGAGAGCTCCGTGAGGCACCGGATGTCACCGTCTTCTGATACGTTGGCGTTGGACGACCCTGTGCATTGATAACATTGGGGGGTCAGATGCACAGGATCGTCGTGAACGTATCGGGTTTGAAAATTCGATCCTCCTTTTTGCTGGTTACCTTGTTAGATGCCAGTTCGAGAAGAATCATTCTCGAAAAGCTGAAAAAAGTTCCCTTATTGTTTGTTAACGATGATGACGTTCTCGGAAGAGGTCATCAATTCAAAGTTGGTGGCAGGCAGTACCGCGTCGATTGACCTGCGAGCGGTCAGACCCGAGATTGAACCATGCAGTAAAGTCGTTTCGGCTGACCGCTTGGCTTCGTCGGTATTGTACTGCAGGTCACGTCCCGTCTCCCGGGCAACCCAGTTGAGGTAAGTATCGACGGTTTTGCCTTCGATCTCGTAGGATGGCCGACTGCTTTCTACCCATTGCCACGAGTCGTGATGATCTGGCAGCGTTTGTCGTGCCACTTCATTCAGGGCGTTAATTTCAACGCGCTCCTCTTCTTCCAGGCGCAATTTGGTCGAATCATCCTTAACCAGGACTTCTCCCTCGCGGACCTGGATGTGCCAGCCGTTGTTGTTCGTTGCCACACTGAACTGCGTGCCGATATCTTCTGCGATTCCGAATTCTGTGATTACGGAGAAACGGTCCTGATCGGGTTTATCGTAAGAATCCAGATAGATCTCGCCGGATATCAGTCTAAGTTCATCCAGGGACGTGAGCTGAACAACGGTCTGCGGTTTCATTCGGACATTGAGTGTATTGGACAGACTGAGCGAGGCCGTTTCCATCGCCTGAATGTAAGCGCCTTCAACGATGGTCGGTGACTCGGTTGCGGACCATTGCGTACCGTCAGTCGACAGCTGGATACTGTGCTGCGATGAATCCAGGCTGGCGATGACCGGCTGAGATATCGGTTCTTTCGTATTCATCCAGCCGACGGCGATGGCCAGAGTGATGACGGCCGCTGCGGCGAAAGCGGGATATTTCTTTCGCGCCTGTCTTGCCTGTACGGTTTCCTGCCAGGTTGCTTCAACCTGAGCCTTTACTCGATCACGCATGTCTTCCGGGGGCTGTGGAATACTGCCTACCCGAGCGAGCAGCTGTTCGATCTGTTCTTCAGTTAATTGTTCGTTGTTATCCATACCTCAACCCTGGGTTGCTGCATTAAGATGGGGGGCGATCTGTAACAGGGTCTCGCGAAACGACGTGCGTGCTCTCGCCAGTAGCGATTGAGCGGCAAGATCCGTGGTTTCCAGGCGTTCTGCGATCTCAGATACCGATAGCCCGAGAATGTATTTCCATTCCAGTGCCTGACCGTAGTTGCCAGGCAGAAAATCCAGCACTTCGATAATCAGCGCGCTGGCTTTGGCGCTTTCTAGATCAGCTTCCGGTGATGAGTCGGCAACCAGCGATTCAAGAATCGGTCGTATTGCGTCGTCGTCGGCGTGTACCTCCGGTACAGACCGGGCTTCCTTGCGGAAGTGCATGTTTATTTCATTGCGGCAGATCTGGCATAGCCAGGTAAAGAGCGATGCATCACCGCGATAGGTATCCATTGCCTTGGTTGCCTTGATCATTGTCGTTTGCACGATGTCCTCCGCCAACGTGTCATCTTTCAGTCTGCTCAGGCAGAAGCGATACAGTCGAGGGAAGTAATGTTCAAAAAACTCGTTGAACCGTTTCTCATCTCCCGCCAGCAGCGCTTGGCTGAGTGCCAGATCATCCTGGTGCTTCACGTCTGGGTCCAAAATATTGCGTTCTGCAAGGTTAGAGTCCTGATTTGGGAAAATCATTCGGCGTTTTTGAAAAAATTCGCCTAAAAAAGCGAATCTCGGGGTCTGTCAGGCGCCATCCCAATGGATTTCCAGGGGTACGGGGAAGATGCCAGTGAATTTGTCTCTCACATCTTCAACGAGGTGGATGGAGACGAGGTCATCCTGACGGCTCAGCAGACGTGAATCCTCGATAGAGGGAGCGTCCACAATACGGAATCGGAATCTGTAAACACCCTGCTGAAAACAGCATTCCAAGCCCAAATCCAGCGACCTCTGACTGCTTTCACTGCCGTGGTGAGTCGGAATCGGTATTCGCCTTCCCGTCAGCTGTAGTCCTTTGGCGTCAATGATGTCGAAAATCAGGTAGGGAGAACTTGCCGTGGTGCCGAGCGAGATATCCAGCTTGATGTTGATGCTGGTGCCGTAACCCAGTTCAGCGTGGTGTCCGTACCCTTCGATTTCCGCTTGTTCGACCATGTAGTTATCGACAGAAAATCCGCGTGGCGCACTGCTGACAGAAATGTCTTTGTCTTTCAGCTGGTGGCGCTGGACAAGCTGCAGGTAGGACGCAATAACATCATCGGATAGTCCGATCTGTTTCATATGACCCTTGTCCAGAAGAATGGCTCGGCGACAGAACGATTTCACCGTATTCAGATCGTGACCGACGAACAGAAGAGTTGTGCCACGGGCAAGAATCTCATCCAGCTTGTTCAGTGCCTTGGCTTGAAATCTTGCATCGCCAACTGCCAGAGCCTCATCGACGATGAGCACATCGGGTTCAACGTGGACCTGCACCGCGAATGCCAGGCGAACCATCATGCCCGAGCTGTAAGTCTTTACTGGGTGATCAATGGCGTCACCGATATCGGCGAACTCGACGATCTGATCGTAACGTTCATTTATTTCAGCTTCCGTCAGGCCTAGTATCGCGGCGTTCAGGTAGACGTTCTCCTTGCCGGTAAATTCCGGATCGAAACCACTGCCAAGCTCTAAGAGGGCGGCGACTCTTCCAGTGACACTGACCTCTCCTTTTGTGGGGGAGAGGGTGCCGGCGATGATCTGCAACAGCGTGCTTTTACCGCTGCCATTCAGTCCGATAATGCCCAGGCTGTCACCGGCTTCGAGAGAAAAGCTGATGTCCGTCAGCGCTTCATTCTCATCACAGTGGCTGCGATAGAGTTCAGAATAGTGCGACGCTGCAAGCGGTCGATAGAGTCTGTGTGCGATGGGCAGCAGGAGCCGGGCCGTTGGCGACGACCAGATTTTGTAGGTTTTTGAAATCCCCTGAACTTTAATCATGAGGCCAGATATCTCATTGGGCTCCACCACTCATCAAACGACATCCGCGAAGCCTTTCCTGGCCTTCTGGAACAGGAGAAATCCAAAAACAAAAAGAGTCACGGCTACGGCGGAGTAAATGCCCAGTGCGGGGAAATCCGGAGCGTGACCATACAGAAGTATTGCCCGGCTGGACTCGACAATCAGCGAGATCGGATTCAGATAGATAAACGGTTGTACCGCCGGAGGAAGTATCGATATCGAATAAAAAATTGGGCTCAGGAATAACAGCAGTGTGGCTGCGGTCCCGGAGATCTGTTGCAGGTCCCGCAGATATACACCCAGGCATGCCAGTATCCAGGCAATGCCCATTAACATGGCGATGTAGGGAATCATGACGACAGGGAGCCAGAAAGCAGTCACAGGTATGTGACCAAGCTCCCAGAATATGAAGACCAGGAGCAGCATCAGGCTGATCACAAAGTTGAACAGGGCATTCAGCATCATGACCCAGGCCAGAGACTCAACGGGGAATACGACTTTCTTGACGAGATTTACGTTGTCGAGGATGAGTCTGGGTGACCGGGTCACCGTGTCGGCGATCAGCCCGTGTATGATCAGGCCAAGAAACAGCACCATGGCAAAATTCAGCACGTCACCTTCTTCCGACATGGTTGGCCAACGAGCCTTGAACACAAAGTTGAAGACAAAGGTATAAATACACAGCATCAATATGGGTGTCACCAGCGACCAGAGTACTCCCATGACAGAGCCGCGGTAGCGCGAGCTGATCTCGCGGATCACAAGCTGCTTGGTGAGTGTGAAATGGCGGGTAAACGCTGAGAACATAATTTTTGTTACCGGGCCTCGTTATCGTCGGGTGGCGTAATGCTTAGTTCCACCATGGCGATTGCCTGCAGTCGGGTGTCATGGGATATGCCATGGTCCTTTTGCCGTAGTGGGTTCGTGTATCTCAATGAAATATCGAGGACACCTGAACTGCCTACAGCGTCGGGATTTATCACGAGTGTGTGTGTCGCTGGTTTTCTATCCGTGAGTTCCAACGTGCCAAGGTGTGTTTCATTAGCGTACACCTCCACGACCTGAGAGGGCCACTGCTCGTAGACATAACCTGAGAGGTGCAGATTCAAATTCAGCGGGCTCTGTATTTCATCCTTGAGAGCAAGTATGACACCTGATGCATGACCGATGGATGACGTCCCCCAGTATTCCGTTCTGGACCAACCGTAGGTTCTGTATTCGGCGGAATTACCTACGTCCGTAAAATTGATCGGTGTGCCAATCCGGTAAGCGTATTTGCTGACTGGCTCCAGTCGTAGTTCTCGAAATCGAACAGCTCTTCCGACGTCGGATTCTGTCTGCAGGCCGAGCTCAAAATCCCCGTTCAGATTCAGTAACTGGGTCTTGGCCCGCTGACCATCATTCTTATGGAAGGACCAGGAACCGATGGCTTTGCCATCCTGAAAAAGTCGAATGGTCGTATCTTCTTTGGCATACAGAGAATGTTTTGCGGTGAGTAGTGAAGGGCCGTTTCCGGTCAATCGCACCGTCGCACCCTGTTCCGTCACGCCTCTTGCGACTTTACCTGGAGTGGTCCAGCCTGAATGAGCCCATTGGTCGAAGTTTCCGTCACGACTTAAAGTCAGAAATTCGCCCTCGAAGCTGTCGATGATGCTCTGGTTGAACGTTCTGTCAGACAAAGACCATGATGTTGGATACCAGCTGAATCCATCTACGACATACTCCGTGAGCGGCACGATGTAATCAATGTTCCAACCCGCAAACTGGTAATACCGATGGTATCTGGGGCGTGTTGTGTTTTCGTCCAGTGTGAACATGGGCTTGCCATCGGTACTGTCTTCTATGTCTAACCAGTCGTAGACCGTGGCAGGGACGTCCGTCAATTGAACCGGCGCATCAGAGAACTGAAGATTCCCCGAGTCTTCAGGACGCTTGACCATCATCAACGGCATGCCACCTCTAACGATGTTCATACCTACCGTATTCTCTGCTCCGGTTTCCTCCGGCAAGCCATTCGGATATTCAACGCCCACGTCGTATTCACCCTCGCCGTGATCGCTCGTGATGATGATCAGTGAGTTCTGCATCATTTCTCTAGCTTCCATCACACTCAGGACTTCGCCCATGGCATTCAGAATGCCCCGGGTCTGCAACTCGAACCATTGACGAGTCAGGGGTTTACTGCCAATAAACTGAAACTCCTCATCAAGCTGATAGGGGGCGTGAGGCGCATAGAGGTGGTAGAACTTCAGTGCCGGCTGTTCTATAGCAACTTGAGCGCAGTTGTGGAATTCATCCAGGAACACATTGTCGAAAGACTTTCTTTCTTTCGAGTATTCACGGTTATCGTCACCCAGAGTGCAGGTCGTTGAATCACGTGGTGCCGAAGGTGCTTCCAGTTTGATTCTGAAATCTCCGTTGTTGTACACCAGCGGTTTGAGTAAATGGGGGGAAATTCGAAACAGAATCAGATTCGCAATCAATTCACTTTCATCACTGAGAACTGTTGCATTGGCGACGGTGGAGCCATCAATGTCGGAAACGTTGGCGGCGACTCTCGGGTGAGCGAGGAGCGCATGTGGCGAGGAAGACAGCAGACGAGAATCGAAACCTCTGTCTGTCAGCCTGGCTGGCAGGCTTCTTTCCAGATAGACCTCTTCCAGGTACTCGTGAAGGGGTTGGGAATTATCGTAGGCCTCTCCTGACAACAAGGCTGGAATGGAAGCATAGGTTTTTGGAAAAGGACTGAGACTGTTTCTGAAAAGTGTAAAGCCCTGGTATCTGTCCGCGAGCCCCGGGTTATCGGACAGTACCTCATAGACCACGTCAGCCTGGGCCGAGTCCAGCACAAAAATCACGACGTTGCTCACTTTCGAGAAGTCGTAGACGCCATCTCTGTTAAACGTGTATTTCTTGACTTCAACACGAGCGGCGGATTCCAGGAGGCTGGGCACATAGGCCAGTGAACTCAGAAGCAGAAGGCCCGTGATGAAGGATACGTTACTGCTGACCGCCTTGCGAAATATGAGTACGCCAATACCCAGACCAATGAGCAGCAGTAGCTGAAGGATCTGGTTAATTCGATCGAGGCTCCAGTCTGGAGTTTCTCCCGCGAGAAAACCAAAAGACCCAATAAAGAAATTGGTTTGTAACCATCCCAGAATCATCAGGAACGTCGCAATGGCTGTGAGCCAGATCTGGCCTCCGGAAGGCAGTACCTTGAGTAGTGCATAAGTCACTGCACCGAGCCCCATAACCAGGAAGCCAAGTTGCGGTGCAAAAACCGACATGGGCAGTTGCAGGTTCGTGACGTTGTTCGCGTACACGTGCAGAAAAGGAAACGCGAGAAGAATGACCGGCAGCGCAAATGCGATGATGACCCGGTCGAATTCTTTGACGGGAGAAGGTGCCATCGGAGGTAGTGGTTCAGAGTGTGAGTTCTGATTTAATAACCGAAGCCCTACACGGTCAACCTTGACTGTTAGTATCAGGTGCTGGATGCAACCTTTATTGCTACCGCTTAACCCTTATAATGAGCGCTTTCTTGTAAGGATGCTGACAATTGGAGCCAATCACTGCCTCTTTTCGTGACCCTGACGGCTACTTGTTCGAACGGGATGGCCAGATCCTTCGCAAGGTTAACGAATCGTATTTTGATGACTACGAGCAGTTAATGGGCTCCGGACTCTATGCTGAGCTGGTTGATCGCGGCTGGCTGCTACCACATGAGGAACTGCCTGACGAGTCGGCAACGCAGCAAGGTAAAGAACTGAGACCGGAACAGCTTAAGTATGTTTCGTATCCCTATGAGTGGAGTTTCAGCCAGTTAAAGGAATCTGCACTGCTCACGCTGGATATCCAGCTTCTGGCATTGCAGCATGGTATGACGCTAAAGGATGCCACTGCATACAACGTGCAGCTTCATGAGGGGCGCCCTCGGTTTATCGATACATTGTCTTTTGAGCGTTACGAGGAGGGTACGCCCTGGTCTGCATATCGCCAGTTCTGTCAGCATTTTCTGGCGCCGCTTGCGTTGACGGCCTATCGGGACTATCGATTAACGCATCTCCTGAAATCCTACATTGATGGCATTCCGCTGGATCTGACCAGCAAGCTCATGCCTAAAAGCTCCTGGCTGAATTTCGGCATCCTGGCTCACATCCACCTGCATGCCATGTCTCAGGTCAGATATGCGGACGATGCACGGTCCTCGGATTCGGTGCAGAAAGTTGAAATGAGCAAAACGCGTCTTGAGGGGCTGATTTCCAGTCTGGTAAACGCGACCCGCAAGCTGGACTGGCAACCCCCAAATACAGAATGGGGCAACTACTATGACGACACGAATTACGTTGACGAAGCGATGAAGCAGAAGGAATCGCTGGTTCAGGAGTTCGTAAGGAGCAGCGGCTGTTCCGGAAACATGGCGGCTGACTTTGGTGCCAACACGGGCCGTTTCAGTCGAATAGCCGCCAGTGAAGGCTATGATGTCCTTTCCTATGACGTGGATGAAGTCGCGGTCGAACGCAACTATCGCCAGATTCGTGAAAACAGCGAATCCGCTCTCTATCCGTTGTTACTGGACATCACGAATCCCAGTCCTGGTATTGGCTGGGCGAATAAAGAACGAGATCCGGTTATCGGGAGAGCGCACATTGACCTTGGCATGGCACTGGCGCTGATTCACCACATTGCCATTTCAAACAATGTGCCGCTGACGCGTTGTGCTGCGTTGTTTTCAGAGCTCTGTGAGAAGCTCATTATAGAATTCGTGCCGAAAAGCGACTCTCAGGTGAAAAGACTTCTCGCGACGCGGCAAGATATATTTCCTGACTATACAGAAACAGGTTTCAGGTCGGCATTTGAAAAGTATTTCTCGATTGAGAAGGCTGTACCAATCCCTGGTACAGAAAGACATCTGTACCTGATGGTCAGACGGGAGGTTCGCTGACGTCTGTTGTTTCTTTGGCGGATTCCTTCGATTCGCTCTTCCGGGAAAACATCAGTTTAAGTTTGTGCCAGTAAAGCTTGAGCGTGACGCCGATAGCCGCAATGGCGCCGATGATCGATTGAATGATCAGGCTGCCGGTACCCGGGTCAATATAGCCGTAGCTCGGAAGCGCCAGTGTTGCGATAAAAACAAAAAGAAGAGTGCGGGAATCTTTCACAAGGTACAGGTCTGAGAGAATTGGGCGATTATAAGGACAATAGTTTCATTCGACAAACCGTGTTTCTGGTTTGGCTTCTGCTGTGTTTCAGCAATGGCAGTCTGGCGTCGCTGAAACTCGATGGAGATTCTTTTGCAGATACTGACCAGCTGAGTCTTTCCTTTCAGCCCCAGGAAAATTTAACGCTCACCTTCTCAGGAAAACTTCATCCGTTTGTTGATGAGCATGGCGGCTATGGCAGTGATCTCTACGCTGAGCTCGAGTTCTTTGCCTTCCCGGTTGATGGCGAGACTGTGGCCGGGACTGATATCTGGGTTGGTTTTCAGAACCGTTACGACATTGAGGCCATCAGAATCAGCTCTGAAGTCTGGCAGGTATCGGTAGAGGATGACCCGGTCGATACGGCTTCGGTCAAACTGGTCCTGGAAACGGCTGAGCCCCGCGGCGGCGAAGTCGTTGTGCGCTATTACCAGGGCCCAAGGGACAGGGCAAAGCTTCATCAGCTTAAGCTGGATCAGGCGTTGTTGTATGAACAGTGGGCACCGTTCAGACAATTATGTTTGCTGATCTGGTCCTTGTTGTTGTGGTTTTATGGCGTGGCTGGATCCTGGGGAATTGCCATTTTGCTTCTGGCTCTGATCATTCGCGTACTGACAATCCCGGTGACGCGGATATCTCTGGATTATCAGCAACGTGCCATCGAGCAGCAGAACCGAATGGCAGCAAAAGTCGCAGAGCTGAAGCAGACTGCTACCGGCCTTGAACTGAGTGAAAAGATGGTCGCGCTCTATGAGGCTGAGGGTTACGATCACCTGGCGCCCTTTAAGGGCATGTTGGGTCTTTTTATTCAGATACCTATCCTCATTGCGCTGTTCAGCGTAATTGGTGAGATGAGCGTACTGAGGGAACAGCAGTTTTTGTGGATCGCGGATCTGTCTCTGTCTGACAGAATCAGCCAGCTCGGATTTGAACTGCCTTTCTTCGGTGGTTATCTGAATCTGCTGCCATTTCTTATGGCCCTGACCACAATTCTCTCAACCTGGGTTGCTGGTTTCGTTTCAAAAGTGGAAGTCTCTGCAGGCGGCCTGTACGGCATGGCGCTGGTATTCTTTGTGTTCTTCTACTCATTTCCGGCAGCACTGGTGCTTTACTGGTTTGCCAGTAACTTTTTTCAGTTGCTTCAGCAATTAGTTGAACTGATCCTGAAGCGATAAATCGCTTTGGGCAGCACGGAGGATTCGTCATTGAATTTGATTTTTGAAAGAACAAGTGCGGCGACACTGCCGGTGGCCGATTCGAATGAACGTCTGCCTGTAAACAATATATTCTGCGTTGGGCGAAACTACGCCGATCACGCTGTCGAGATGGGCGGTGACCCGGATCGCGAACCGCCTTTCTTTTTTATCAAACCGTCTTTTGCCCTGCTATCGGATAATGAACCCATGACTTATCCCGCATTCACGCAGGACCTGCATCATGAAGTGGAGCTGGTCGTCGCCATGGGCGAAAACGGAATCTTTGGATATGCAGTGGGTGTGGATATGACCCGCCGGGACCTGCAGGGAGAGGCCAAGGAGAAAAGCCGCCCCTGGGAGGCCGGCAAGACGTTTCTTCATGCAGCCCCCTGCGGGGCGGTTCAAGCAGATACCTCTATCATCAGTGACGCCGGAATACAGCTATCCATTAATGGAGACGTCAGGCAGACGGGTAACATTAACCAGATGATCTGGAAGATCCCGGAAATTATTGAACGATTGTCCGAGTTGTTCGTGATCCAGCCCGGAGACCTCATTTATACCGGAACGCCCGCGGGCGTAGGACCGGTGCAGGTGGGTGATGAACTGGTGGCAGAAGTTGAAGGTTTGCCGCCACTTTCCTTTGCCGTGGAGCCATTCAAGGTAAATTCATCATTGACGGATACAATAGGCGCATGAATCCCAAGGAAAGTACTCATGTTTAGACTTCTTCTGATCCTGCTTTTTTCGTCATCTATCGCTCATGCCGACAGCTACGATGGCACCCTGGATGTTTTCGAGTCAGCACCGGAACTCAAGCCCTTTTTTGATCATGCCTATGGTTATGCCGTGTTTCCCACGGTGGGTAAGGGTGGATTTGGCATTGGTGGTGCCTATGGCAAAGGTCAGCTCTACCGGTCGGGAGAGGTCGTAGGCAAAGTCACGATCGCCAAGTTGAGTATTGGCTTTCAGATGGGCGGACAGGCATTCAGCGAGATCATTTTCCTGCAGGACAAGCGCGCCTTCGATGAATTCACCAGTGGGCGGTTCGAGTTTGATGCGACGGCTTCGGCGGTTGTCGTGACGCTGGGTGCTCATGCCCAGGCGGGTACAGCCGGTGCATCAGCCAGTGCAGGTACAGGACCGTCATCAACCACTCAGGTGGAGTACGGTTACAACAAGGGTATGGCAGTGTTCGTTCATCCTCTGGGTGGCCTTATGTACGAGGCGGCCATTGGTGGGCAGAGGTTTAAATATGAGTCTCTAGAAGGTAAAGCTGAGGGCTCTTAACACAGGTAAAGCTGAGGGCTCTTAACAGGTAAAGCTGAGGGCTCTTGACAGGTAAAGCTGAGGGCTCTTAACACAGGTAAAGCTGAGGGCTCTTAACACAGGTAAAGCTGAGGGCTCTTAACACAGGTAAAGCTGAGGGCTCTAACAAAAAAACTGATGTGCCGGAAGAAGCACTCTGAACCGTTTATCTAGGTTCGCCGTTTTCTCAACGCATCAAACAGCCGCAGGTAGCCGGTAGGCGCCCATTTTTCGATCCACGAAACAACGCGTGCATCCTTGCCTACCAGGATGCGCGCCTTATTCTTCAGTACACCCGCCAGAATGATCTGTGCAGCTTCTGCCGGACTCTTCCGCGCCATACGCTCAAAGGTCGCCGCCAGGTCTTCTTTGGTTTCTGATTCATTGTCGGCGGGAATAAATCGTGACGAGGCGACGATGTTAGTTTTCACACCGCCGGGTTGAACGCAGCTGACACCGATATGGGTGGCAGCGAGTTCGCTGCGGAGCGCAAAGGTGTATCCCTTGACCGCAAACTTGGATGCGTTATAGACAGACTGACTCGGTACTGCAATGGTGCCGAATATGGACGAGGTATTAATGACAGCGGCTTCTTCAGCCTCACGCAGGTAAGGCAGGAAGGACTTGCAGCCATGCACGACACCCCAGAAGTTGATGTTCATCAGCCATTCGATGTCTTCGTAGGGCATCTGTTCAGCGAGCCCGGTGACCGACACTCCGGCGTTGTTGAAGATCATGTTTATGCCGCCATGAGCGGCATTGATGTCAGCAGCGAATGCTTCCATGGCCTTTCGGTCGGCGACATCCACAACGTGAGAGGTCGCAGTGACAGATGGTTCAAGCAGGGCAAGGGTCTCGTTCAGTGTTGCCTGGTTTACATCAGAGATGGCGACATGACACCCGGCCCTGGACAGCAGGATGGCGAGCCACTGGCCCATACCTGACCCGGCACCAGTCACTGCGGCTACTTTGCCCTGAAAACTGGTGACTGCCATCTCGGTATCTAGTCCCTTGCCTCGCCGCCCATAGCACTGAACAAGGCAGGCAGGAAGCGGGACAGCTCCAGTGTCATGTTGACAAACGCAGCATCCAGCTGGGCGATAGGATCAATATCTTCCTCTGTCAGATCATCGCTCGACATGACTTTCAGCTGACGTAAGACCAGGTCTTTGTCGACAGTGACTTTGAGATCCCCATGCCAGATCACGGAGATTCTGGAGCAGATCTTCCCGGCGTCCAGATGTACCCGTACCTCGCTGGTATTCAGATCCTGACGGCGGCAGCTGACCGCACTGTTGTCTTCCGGATCCATCAGATCACACTGGTCACCGAAGGAAAAATCATCCGGTAGTTTCCGGCTGCGCAGCCAGTGCGTGAAGATATCTGTGGGTTTTGATTTCACCTGGGGTGGAACGACTTTGAGTGAGCCCAGGGTTTCCCGCAGGCAGGTCAGGAACATCTCTGCTTCAGGTGATGAAGCGGTATCGATGACCAGAAGATCCTCGGCCTGGTTGATATAGCCATAGATCTGTTTTGACTTGGGAAGTGCGCGGGGCAGCAGTTCAGCCAGGGCGTCCTCTTTAAGGCGTTGCTTTTCCTTGGCGCGGATCGGGCGGTCTTCCATCGTCTCCAGGCGCGCAATTTTTTCGCCGAGGATGTCGGTAAGTGCGCTGGAGGGGACCACCTTGTCTTCACGTTTTGCGCATAGAAGGAAGCAACCGGAAACCTCATGCACGAGTTCTCCTTCAGTGACGGGAGGTACCCAGCCGAAGGATGAAGGCCGCACACCGGTGCAGGGTGTGAAGGCATGCTCGCCGAGCAGATCGATGAGTTGTTCACCCGTCAGGTCAAAGGACTCGGTCAGGCGGTAGATGTGAGCGTTCTTGAAAATCATAGGCGCGCGATTGTACACGATTCCTGATGGAATCGCGCAGGCCAGCCCACTCGTTTGACCAAGGTTTCTACTGAACACAACAAACTTTCTGGGTGCACCTGTATCCAGAACCTTTTTGTCATCCTGCTATGGTATTGACTCATTTGAATAAGTCGTTGGAAACTGGAAATTGTGTATTTCTCCAAGCTTAAACTGGTGCATCGAAACGGCTTTGTGGAGTATTTCTTCAGATGCTCGTAAAAGAACCCCAATCCAGGCGGGGCAGGGGCTCAAGCACTGTCCGTGTTGAGTCGAGGGACCGCTGGAAGCCCTGGAGAATCACAAAAGACCTCAGTCGTTTTTTTCGTCACATAGAGGCTCTGGATGAAGAGCTCAAAGCGTATTTCATGCGGGCTTATTCCACTGCATTGAATGCCATATAATGGCGTTCCCCACCCGGTATTCATTTTGCTTACGGTAGACAAAGTTTCCTGCACCCGCGATCAGAGAGCACTTTTTTCTGGTCTGTCGTTTTCCGTGTCTTCAGGAGAGCTCTTGCAGGTGATGGGGGCCAATGGCAGTGGCAAAAGTACGTTACTGCGCTGTCTCGTTGGACTTTACACGGGTTTCGAAGGCGCGATTGTCTGGGATGTTGAAGAACCGCCGCTATACCTTGGGCACCGTGCCGGAGTGAAAGGTGCGCTGACCGTGCTGGAAAACATTCAGTGGCTGGCAGCGCTCAGAAATACACAACTCGACCCCGGCGCTCTGCAGCAGACATTGAGTGCCCTTCGATTGGCGGGTTACGACGACGTGCCTTGCAGCCGGTTGTCTGAAGGCCAGCGCAAGCGTGTTGTCCTTGCGCAATTTCTGCTCTGTCCCAATCGCTGCTGGGTGATGGATGAGCCGCTCAGCGCCATCGATGATAAGGGGCTTGAGTTTCTGACCCTTCGGATGAGCGAACATCTGGATGGTGGTGGCGCGATTGTTCTCTCCAGTCACCAGCCGGTGCCCCATGATCAACCCGTAAAGTCGGTGCAGCTCTCATGAGTTTTTTTGTCGCCAGCGTTGTGCGGGACATGAGAGTGCATTTTCGCAAGCCTTCGGAAATTGTTAATCCTCTTGTTTTCTTTGCAGTGGTTATCAGCCTGTTCCCTCTGGGAATCGGTCCCTCGGCGGATCAGCTCAGTCTTGTTGCATCGGGAATAGTCTGGGTCGCAGCGCTGCTCGCGACGCTGATGTCGATGGATTTGCTGTTTCGATCAGACTATGAAGATGGCAGCCTGGAGCAGGTCATTCTCTCCGGTCAGTCACTGATCGTGTTTACGCTGTCGAAGGTTTTTGCTCACTGGCTGATCGCTGGACTGCCGCTGGTTGTCATGATGCCGCTGGTGGGGCTGGTGCTGTTTCTTGAGGCAGACGGTATCTGGACGCTGGCATTGTCATTGCTTCTGGTGTCGCCGACCCTCAGTCTGGTCGGCTCCATTGGCGCGGCGTTAACCGTCGGGCTGCCTCGTGGCGGGTTGCTCGTCACTATCATTATTCTGCCGCTTTACGTGCCCGTGCTGATTCTGGCGACTGCCATGGTTCAGGCGGCGGTCAATGGCAGTGATGTCACCGGTTATATTTACTGGCTACTGGCTGTGCTTCTGCTGGCGCTCGCGCTGGCGCCGATCGCTGCCGGTGCGTCACTCAGATTGTCGGCGGATGAGTAGGACTTTCTGCTATAATTGCCATTCTCTGAAAGTCACCTCTTGATCAATTAGCGCTCATGTTTAACTGGTTCCATCGGCTGGGTTCTCCGCGAACGTTTTTCGCGATGACGGCAAGCTGGCATCCCTGGCTCCTTGTGTTGAGTATCGGCATCCTCATTGCCGGTGCACTCTGGGCATTGCTCGTTGTGCCACCCGATTACCAGCAGGGCAACAGCGTGCGCATTATGTATATACATGTGCCTGCGGCGATTCTTGCTCAGTCGGGCTACATGATGATGGCCGGTGCCGGCATTGTGTTTCTGGTCTGGCGCATCAAGCTTGCAGACCTGGCGCTTGCTGCTGCGGCGCCGCTGGGCGCCTCTGTGACGTTCATTGCCCTGGTTACCGGAGCCATCTGGGGTAAGCCAACCTGGGGTACCTGGTGGGTCTGGGATGCCCGGCTGACGTCTACGTTGGTACTGTTCTTTCTTTATATCGGTGTCATTGCGCTTCGTTCGGCGATGGAAGGACGTGAGCAGGCAGGGCGAGCCTGCGCGCTATTGTCTGTTGTCGGGCTGGTTAATCTTCCGATCATCAAGTACTCCGTAGACTGGTGGTATACGCTCCATCAGCCTGCGAGTTTCAAACTGATGGAAAAGCCGGCGATGCCCATGGAAATGTGGCTGCCGCTGCTGGTGATGGTGATCGGTTTTTACCTGTTCTTCTTCACCGTCTGGTTTATGCGTATTCGTAACGAGGTTCTGGTCCGGGAGCAGAACACCGACTGGGTGCGCAGCTGGATAGCTGAACGATGAGATTTGATTCCCTGGATGCATTTCTGCATATGGATGGCCACGGTCTGTTCATCTGGGCAGCCTATGGGATTACGTTTATCGTATTGTTGTTGAACCTCTGGTGGCCGCTGCTGGTTCGTACCCGTATCATCAGGTCCGGCAAGGCTCAGGCTGCACGGCAGAGTAATCATGAGCAGATGGACGATTAACAGATGAAGCTGCAAAAGGAAAATAAGGAAGGGAAAGGGGCTGTATGAAATTCGGCGTCATGAAAGCACATCGACGAAATCAGTTACTACTGGTCGTATTTCTGGTGGCAGCTGCCGGTGGGGCGACCGCATTTGCCTTGCTGGCCCTTAATGAGAACATCAACCTTTTCTATGCGCCGGAACAGATCGCCAGAGGCGAGGCACCGGTCGATACCACCATTCGAGCCGGCGGTATGGTCAGGGAAGGCAGTGTGGTCCGGGATGAGGAAAGTCTCAAAGTCAGCTTTATCATCAGTGATATGAAAGACGCAGAAGTCGTCATTGAGTATGAAGGTATTCTTCCGGACCTGTTCCGTGAAGGGCAGGGTATTATCGCCCGTGGCCAGATGAACACGGACGGTGTCTTTGTTGCCGAGGAAGTTCTTGCCAAGCATGACGAGAACTATATGCCTCCAGAAGTCGCCGACGCATTGAAAGAGGCGCATAGCACTAATGATTCCTGAGTTCGGACACTTTGCCCTGATGCTGGCGCTGGGTCTCAGCATCGCCCTGGCGGTTCTGCCTGCGCTGGGCGTTTTCAGGGGTGATGTTCTTCTGATGAAGTCGGCGGGTTCCTTGTCTGCAGGGCTTTTCGTATTTCTTTTGTTCAGTTTTTTCTGCCTGCTTTATGCCTTCGTGCAGGATGACTTCACCGTGAGTTACGTGGCCAATAATTCAAACTCGGCCCTGCCGATGCAGTACAAGGTTTCGGCACTGTGGGGTGCTCACGAAGGCTCTTTCCTGCTGTGGACGCTGATCATGGCGGGCTGGACACTGGCAGTTGCCGCCTTCAGCGGCAGTCTGACCCTCGACATGAAAGCCCGGGTCCTGTCTGTTATGGGTGTGCTCAGTATTGGCTTCGTCAGCTTCCTGCTGTTTACCTCCAATCCATTCGAGCGCAACTTACCCTTCTACCCTCCGGATGGTTCTGATCTGAATCCGCTCCTGCAGGACTTTGGTTTGATTGTGCATCCCCCGATGCTTTACATGGGGTATGTTGGTTTTGCCGTACCCTTCGCCCTGGCGATTGCGACTCTGACGACGGGCAGGCTGGATGCTGCATGGGCTCGCTGGTCAAGACCATGGACCAATGCTGCCTGGGCGTTTCTAACGATCGGCATTACCCTTGGCAGCTGGTGGGCTTACTATGAACTTGGCTGGGGTGGCTGGTGGTTCTGGGATCCGGTGGAAAATGCCTCTTTCATGCCCTGGCTTGTTGGCACCGCCCTGATTCACTCTCTTGCCGCGAGTGAGAAACGCGGCGTGTTCAAGAGCTGGACGGTACTGCTGGCGATATCGGCATTTTCACTTAGCCTGCTGGGTGCATTCCTGGTGCGTTCCGGAGTCTTGACGTCGGTCCACGCTTTCGCCGTAGACCCGACCCGCGGCCTGTTTATTCTTATGTTCCTGGTCATGGTGATTGGCTCTTCACTGCTGCTCTACGCGATCAAGGCTTCCGGCATTCGCAGCGAGGCAACTTTTACGACTTCATCGCGAGAGGCGATGCTGCTGATCAATAATCTGCTGCTGGTGGTTGCGACGGCGGCGGTACTGCTGGGTACGCTCTATCCTTTACTCTATGAAGTGATCACGGATGGCAAGAAGATTTCCGTTGGCCCTCCTTATTTCAACGCCGTTTTTGTACCGATAGTCAGTTTGCTGTTTCTCGCGATGGTGGTCAGTCCCTTCTCGCGCTGGCGTAAAACGTCAAAAGAGTTTCTGCTGACTCAGCACTGGCCATTACTGCTGCTCGCACCGGTACTTGCTATTGCGGTGTCCTGGCTGGTGTCGGAAGCGATGAACTGGGTCGTCATTGGCTACGAGATCCTGGCGTTCTGGATTCTGCTGTTGCTGGGCAGTCACCTTTACCGCAGCGGTAAGATCCTGAATGCCTCTTATCTCGGTATGCTGCTGGGTCATGCAGGCATCGCCGTTTCGATACTGGGTGTCGTCGTGACCGTCTATCTCTCCTCCGGTAAAGACGTGCGCATGGAGCCGGGAGATCGAGCAGTACTTGGCGGTTACGAGTTTGTGTTTGAGGGCGTAGAAAAAGTTCGGGGCCCTAACTATCTGGCTGATCAGGGGCGATTCAAAGTCACCCGGGATGGTGATTTTGTGGCTGACCTGTATCCCGAAAAACGATTTTACCCGGTCGCCCAGAACGTGATGACGGAGGCCGCGATCGATCCCTCATTGTGGCGCGATCTTTATATCGCCCTCGGTGAGCCTGTCGGTGATACAGCCTGGGCTGTGCGTCTGCATGTGAAGCCGCTGGTACGCTGGGTCTGGCTGGGTGGCCTGCTCGTGGCGCTCGGTGGACTGGTGACGCTGCTGGACAGACGTTACCGTAGTATCCGGGCAGCTGTTCCGGAGACTTCCGGAGTCGTTGCATGACATTCAACAAGTCTCTGATTATCCCTCTGGTCGTGTTTATCGTGCTCTGCGGATTTCTTGCGCTGGGTTTTCGCTTGCAGGATCCTCACCTTCTGCCCTCGGCGCTGATTGATAAACCGTTTCCTGATTTTGAACTGCTGGACCTCCATGATGCAGAGCTGACACGAACCCGCAGTGACCTGGTGGGTCAGATTTCTCTGGTCAATGTGTGGGGTACCTGGTGTCCAAATTGTGTGGTCGAGCATCCGGAACTGATGCGTATCAGTCGGGAAGAAGATATTCCGATCTTCGGCGTTAACTATAATGACGTGACCGAGAAAGCTTTGCGCTGGCTTGAGCGTCGGGATGATCCCTACCAGTTCAGCATTGTCGATGATGAGGGAACCCTGGCGATTGACCTTGGCGTTTATGGTGCACCGGAAACGTTTGTTGTTGATGCCTCCGGTGTTATTCGTTTTCGCTATGTGGGTCCGGTTACCAACGACGTCTGGGAGAAAGAAGTCTACCCGGTGGTCAGTTATCTCAGGGAAAACCCGGATGCCTAGATGGCTCTGTCTTTTTATGCTGCTAGTATCGCTGCCCGTTTCCGCGACGATTGACGCCTATCCGTTCCCTGACGAGCAGCTTGAGCGACGTTACGACAACCTCATTGCAGAACTGCGTTGTCCCCAGTGTCTCAATACCAACCTTGCCGGTTCAGATGCCATGATTGCTCAGGATCTGAGACGCGAGGTGCATCGAATGTTGCTGGATGGTAAAGCCGATGACGAGATTCTCGAATTCATGTACGAGCGTTATGGTGACTTCATCCTGTATAAGCCTCGAGTCAGTGCAGGGACATTTCTTCTCTGGTTCGGACCGGTGCTGCTGGGCATCATCTCTGCCCTGATCTGGTGGCGTATAGCGAGACAGACACCAGCACCTGCCACCATCAGTGATGAAGAGCGTGCCCGTCTGGACAGTCTGTTGAGCAGTGCCTCGCAAGAAGATCGCTCATGATGTTTTACCTGGGTGCGCTCGCACTGGGGCTGATTGCCTGTTTGTTCGTACTTTTACCGTTGCTTCGAAGAACCAATACTGAGGTTGAAGATGAACGGACTGACCTCAATGTCGCGTTGTTTCAGGAGCATATCTCTGAGCTTTCGCAGGAAGAAGATGCTGAGCAACTGACACTGGAAGCGCAGAAGGTTCTGCTCAGTGAGACAGCGGGTGATGAGTCACTGTCTTCGAAAGCAGCTGTCAGCAAAAATGTCTTTCTCATCACGGCAATATGTCTGCCGGTGTTTGCGGGACTGATCTATCTGGATACCGGCTTTGGGCGAGGTGCCATGCCGGATTATCAGCTGACGCGTCAGTTGCAGGAGACGAACCCCGCAGATCGAAGTGCTTACCGACGGTTTGTTACTGATGTAGAAGCGCGTGCCCGGCAGAAACCGGAAGATGAAGACATACAGTTCCTGCTGGCGAGGGCCTATCTGACCCTGGAAGAGTATGCGGCTGCTTCGGAGGTTATGAAGGAACTGGTGAATCGCTTTCCTGAGGACCCGAACCTTTTGTCACAGTATGCAGAAGTCCTTTATCTGCAGGCTGGTCGCAAGGTTAATGCCCAGGTTGATGCCGCGATAGATAGAACACTGCAGGTTAATCCCGGCGATGTCACCATGATGGAGATCCGGGCGATCAGCGCCATTCAGGCGGGTGACCGTGAAACCGCACGGGCATGGTTTCAGAGAGCGCTTGGCACTGGAATTACCGGGCGCCGTGCAGAAATCATTCGCATGACGATGAGCCGTCTTCTCACGACAGAATCGGGCACCATAGAATCTGATGCCCTTCAATCTGATGCCCTTCAATCTGATGAAAGGGAACCCCGCACGACAGAACAATTGGCAGCAGCCGGGCGAAGCATTCAGGTTCGTGTATCCAGTGCAGGTGAGACGGAAGTCTCTGATACCGCCGTTGTCTTCGTTTATGCCCGCGCTGCATCCGGTCCTCCAGCGCCGCTCGCCGTTCAGAGGTTTCCCGTGTCACATCTGCCGGTGACGCTTACGCTTGATGAATCCATGGCGATGGTGCCCGGTATGAGTCTGGGAACTTTTGACGAAGTCCTGATCATTGCCAGGATTTCTCAAACGGGTCAGGTCGCGCCTGCACCTGGTGACTATGAAGCAAGATCGGCTTTGATTGATCTGACTGGAGAAGTGGGGCTGATCAACCTGGAAATCGCTGACCGGATCCAGTGAGGACGTTTCAGGTAAAGCGTGTCAGTGGATAATCGTCTGTTCCAGTCGCTCAAGTTGAACACTGACCTGCTGGCCGATATCGGAGTCACTGACCGCCATCCGTAGCCACATATTCTTCAGGCCCGGATTGTCCTTTAACTCCACCGCCAGACCCGCGACCAGAAGTTGAGACTGCTCTTCGTCAGACTTCTCTTCTGCATGGGTCACGCCCATCTGAAAAGTATGGAAGCGGCTACGAGCCATGGAGGCGAAGCGTTTCTGGTCGTCTACCTCCAGTGATTCGCCCTGGCATCCAAGACGCCAGACTTCCTGCAGACTGAGTTTACTGTTCTTCACTGGAAGCCTCACGCTGACGATCATTGATTTCCTGATGTTGTTTTCGGCGTTCACGCAGTGCCGGAAAAATCACCAGGAAAAACAGACCCAGACCAAACATCAGGCCGAAGAAAACACCGAATATGACAAATCCCATCCGGCCAGTTTAACTGTTTCACGCGCTCTTGCCAGGCGGCCAGTGCTTCGACCACCTTCTGTTCAGATAGGTGTCTGTTCAGAATGAGCGAATGAGAAAGACTTGGGTCAGGCATTGCTTCTTTTTCCCACAGGTGGGTTCAGCGCCCGGAAACTCGTCATCAGCAGGTCCAGAAACCGGGCCAGGCTTATGAGCAGCCGTGGAAAAGAATTTACAATCTTTTCAATAACTTGTAAGTTACGCACCATCAAAGCGTTGTTGGTGGTGCGCTGGTTGTTGCACAACAGGAAGCTGAAAATACTTGGTCTCGCGGCATTCACTTTACTGTGTCCGCTGATCCTGCAGGCTGATGGATTTGCAGCAAGATTCGAGCAGGACTATGTGCTGCCCCTGATCAAAGACGCGCCGGGTGCGGCACTGGTGATCGTGGAAAACGGCAGGATTGTCCGGCAGCAGACCTATGGCGTGCGTCAGGTGAATTCGGCCGAACCGGTGACGCCGGAAACCCTGTTCCGCATCGCTTCCCTGTCAAAAACCTTCGCCTCCGCTGCAGCATCCCTGCTGGTTGAGGATACGCCGTTGACCTGGCATACACCCTTAAAGCCCAACCTTGGTGATGTCCGCTTCAAACAGGCTGACTACGGCAGCCGCATTAATCTATACCACCTGATGTCGCAGTCCACGGGCCTGATGCCTCATGCCTATACGAACCTGATCGAAGAGAACATGTCATTCCGGCGAATCGTCGATCGGCTGGACCGTGTCGATTTCGTGTGTGCCCCAGGTAAATGCTATGGCTACCAGAATGTCGTGTTCAGCCTGGTCGGTGATGTTGTGGAATCCACAACCTCCATGCCTTACCAGGATTATGTATCCAATCGAATTTTCCAGCCCCTCAATATGTCACGGGCTTCGTTCGGTTACCGTGAGTTCGTTGATGATGCCAATCACGCCAGGCCCCATGTCTGGAACGGGAAGCGTTGGGTGTCCGTAAAGCCGACGGCACATTATTACAAGGTGCCACCGGCTGCGGGTGTGAACGCGAGTATTTCAGATCTGGCGGCGTGGTTGCTGGCACAGCTGGGTCAGAAGCCCGATGTATTGCCTGAATCCATGCTTGCCGAGATGCATCAGGGTGTCATCAAGACCTCTCGCTATCAGGCGCATTATCCCAAGCGCAAAGCACTCGGTGATGTTTACTACGGACTTGGCTGGCGCGTGTTCGATTATGGTTCCCAGTCCGGTTTTGTTCATCACGGTGGCTATGTGAAAGGTATGTGCAGCAGCATGGTGTTCCATCGTGAGACCCAGACCGGCATGGTTCTGCTGACGAATTCGGAAACTCGTGGTATCAACCGCCTGGTGCTGGACTTTGCCGAACTTCATGACAAGACTTATCCGGGCAAGCCGCTAAGAGTCGCCGGGCGCTGAAACCTTGGCGTGTGGGGACGCAATGAAGCAGCCGCCCTCAAGATAGCCATCCCTGTTCCTTCTGATGACCTGAGGCAGGGCGAACAGATTCGGGCTCACCCCGTTCGGCATGGCAACACATTCCGGGAACCGCTCCAGAAGCTCCTGCAGTGCTGTCGACTCCATGTGCTCCATCGCAGTGACATGATCAGTGCCAGAAACATCAATGCGAGCCTCATGCACAGCGTCATTCACGTCTAAACCATAGTCCACGAGAAAAGAAGTCAGTTGGAAAACGGACGGAAAGATCTTTCGTCCACCGCAGGCACCGATTGCGGTTACTCCGCCGTCTTCGCCTGTGAGAATCGACGGGCACATGTTGCACAGGGGTCTTCGGCCACCTTTAACAGAGTTGGGTCCGCCGGGATTCGGGTCGAACCACATCATGCCATTGTTCATAAGAATGCCGGATTCCGGCAGCATGATGCGAGAGCCAAACGCTGACATGACGGTCTGGGTCAGTGAAACGACATTGCCTTCCGGGTCAGCCACACAGATATGGGATGTATTACCTGAACTGCCTTCGCCCAGATTGCTCAATCTATGTTCGTAGGCACTGCGCAGGGATGCCACGTATTGAAGGTACGCGTCCTTACCAGGTCGTGAACCTTGCGGCTGAAGGTTCGTCTCCAGAGCCTGCAGCGCATGAATGATAGAAGGTCCGGCGGTCAGTGAGCCGGAGACGTGGAAGGTGGCGCCCCGATACCTTGTTGTTAGCGGGTCGCTGATGCTGGCCTCATAGTTCTGCAGGTCGACCATGGAGATTTTCGAGCCCGCGTCCTGTAGATCGCGAACCATGGATTCAGCAAGTTTGCCCGTATAAAAGGTATCTGGACCTTCCGACTGAAGTGTTCTGTAGGTGTCCGCCAGATTGCCCAGTCTCAGTCGTTTCAGGTATCCATCAATATCAGCGGCCGGTGGCAGACCATCCGCAAGATAGATGCGCCGCGTTTCATCATAGGTGTGCAGAGCGCGAGCCCACTGGTTGATTTTTTGCGCACTGAACCAGTCGATCGGCAGTCCGGCTTCAGCTTCCAGGCAGGCCGGTTCCATAATCTGCTGCCAGCTGAGAGTGCCGTATTCTTTTAGTGCCAGCGCAATGCCTTTGATGTATCCCGGCACGGCAACAGACAGAGGGCCATGTATATTGACGTCCCCTACGACTTTCGGCCAGTTGAAAGCATCGCTGGCACTAAGTCCTTCGCCGGCCAGGGGATAGTCATCGGCGACAGCCTCAAAGGGTGCACGCATACCAAAGTTGATGACCTTGACCTCTTTGGTCCTGGCGAGATAAAGGGTCATGTAGCCACCTCCGCCAATGCCGCTCATCCAGGGTTCGACAGTCCCGAGCACCAGACCTGCGGCGATCGCTGCATCGATGGCATTACCGCCAGTTTTGAGTACACGGGCGCCGGTATCCGAGGCCATGTAATGCTGGCTGGCAACCAGCCCCTGTTTGCCGTAAACCGCGGGCTTTCGAATCTGCCAGTGCTGCTGTGTTTTCTCCATAAAATCAAACTACGTGAATTGGTATCGATGCTCAACAATTGTGCCCCACAGGTCGCAGGGGTATGTTGTGCGGTTCAGACCTATATAACCGGGGAAACGAGGGAGCATGATGAACGTTGATGGCAACTGGAACTGCACGATCTATTCACCCATGGGTTCGCAGCAGGCAGTCATGACCTTCTCTACCCGGAGCGGTGCGCTTTCAGGAAAGATAGAAGCGACCCATGGGACTCAGGAGTTTTCCGGCGGTCGCGTTGATGGCAACCGTCTCGGGTGGAATGTCGAAATGACGTCGCCGATGTCCATGACGCTGGTGATCACCGCCGAGATTGACGGTGACTCGATAAGCGGCCATGTGAAGCTGGGTGCTTTTGGTGAAGCAACATTTGCTGGGAGTCGCGCCTGACATTTGTCGGAGGCGTTCCCCGCTGCTTTTAGCTCTGTTCCAGAAATTCGACCCAGTTGCCGTCCGGGTCTTCCACCATGGAGATCCTGACACCCGGTCGCACGGTCACCAGTTTGACGGGAACTTTGTAACCCGCTTCCTCGCAGGCAGCGGTCATTTCATCCAGATTGTTGATGGTGATGGTCCAGTACCGGTAGCCAGTGCCACCGGCTATGCCTCCGGGCGCTGCCTCTGTCGGTGGTTCTTTCTCGTGCACCAGTATCTTGATCAGGCTGTCACCACACCACAGCCGGTGCATTTTGGTGCCGCCGGGCATATCCAGTGTGGCTTCGAATCGAAACCCCAGCAGATCACGGTAAAAAGCCAGCATGGGCTCTGCATCTTTGGTGATGATGCCAAGGTCGATAGCGCTCTTCTTGATGTCCAGTGACATGTGGTTTTCCTCAAATTTTCAGTTTTATCCCATAGTTTCAGTCAATGAACAACTATTCCTCGCTGAGTGAGCGACGTGCAGCCCGACCCCACCCTGTGTTAAAAAGTCAGGGTTAAAAGGCTTGTGATAAAAATTCTAAAGAATCTGTGAGGGAAGGAGTCATGCACGACCTGGTCATTCGAAACGGACTGATTGTTGACGGTACTGGCGCGGAGCCGGTTCAGGCTGACATTGCGGTTGATGGCGATACGATTGTCGCTATCGGCGAAATTAAGCAAACCGGTCAGAAGGAAATTGATGCGACCGGTCATGTGGTGACTCCGGGGTTTGTTGACGTTCACACGCACCTGGACGCCCAGATAGGCTGGGATCCCCAGCTTACCCCCATCAGCTGGCATGGCGTAACGACGGCACTTCTGGGTAACTGTGGCGTTACGTTCGCACCTTGCAAGCCTGAAAGTCGCGAGTTTCTCGCTGGCATGATGGAAACCGTCGAGGATATCCCCCGCGACGCCATCATGAGTGGATTGTCCTGGAATTGGGAGCATTACGGAGAATACCTCGATGAGCTGGAGAAACTTAACCCCGCGATCAACGTCGCAGGCATGATCGGTCACTGTGCTCTGCGTTACTACGTGATGGGTGAACGGAGTATCGAGGAGCAGGCATCGGAGGCTGAGAAACAGGAAATGGCCGAGATCGTTAGAAAGGCCGTTGCCGATGGTGCCGTGGGCTTCTCGACGTCACGCTTCCTGGGACATTACATCCCTGATGGCCGTCACGTGCCGGGCACGCATGCCGAGCATGAAGAGCTTGAGGCGATTGCCGAGGTCGTGGGTGAGCAGGGCGCTCTGATGCAGAACGTCACCAACTTCGGCGGCGATTTTGATGGGGAGATGGAACTGATCAACAAAGAGGCTAACAAGGCGCGAGTCCTGTTCAGCCACGGTACCGGGCGCTCCAGCAGCTATGGTAACAAAGTCGAGCAGCGCATTATGGACATGCGTGAAAAAGGCCTCGACGTCAACGCCATTGCCATTCCGCGATCTTCAGGGTTTGTGACGGGTCTTCAGGCTTATCTGCCCTGGCGTGGTGGTCCCTGGAATGAGCTGTTTGAACTGGATTTTGATGCGCGACTCGCAGCGATTCAGGATGCCGAGTTTGCGGCGCGTCTCGTGGCGCAGGCGAAAGAGAAAGGACCGCTGATTTCCGAAGACATGATTTACTATCTTGGTGATGGAGATAAGCCGAATTATGTTGGCGGACCCAGCGAGAGTCTGCAGGCCGTCGCCCAGGGGCGAGGCGAGCATCCCGCGGAGACTTTTATCAGAATCTCCATAGAAACCAGGGGTAAGGCGCTGTTTACGTTGCGCTTCTTTAACCAGAATATCGATGCGCTGGCTGAAGCCATTTCCAGTGAGTTCTGTATCCCCAGTCTGGGAGATGCTGGTGCTCATGTCAGTCAGATCATGGACTCTGGCTGGGCGACGTTCGTGATGACGCACTGGCATCGTGACACCGGACTTTTTTCGCTGTCTGAGGCGGTGCGTCGATTAACTGCAGTGCCCGCGCGAATTATAGGTCTGAAAGATCGTGGCATTCTTGAAACGGGTAAGAAGGCCGATATCAATGTGATCAAGCTGGACGAGCTGTCTGAGCGTATGCCGGAAATCGTGCATGATTTCCCCGGCGGTGCGCCCAGATTTATCCAGAAGGCGAAAGGCTATCGCGCGACGCTGTGTAATGGTCAGGTGATTCTGGAGAATGATGAACTGACCGGCGCCAGTGCCGGCACGGTACTCAGACACGCCGGCTGATCAGGAGCCGGCGATCAGGCTGCTAGACGCCGACAAGCAGGCCGGCTTCGCGCAGTGTCTTGTAGACTTTCGGGCGCTGTTCATCCAGCGCCTGATCAATAAGATTGATGTATTTCTCTACCCGCGGATCTTTGAAGAAGGACGGGAACAGTTCATCCCGGGTTCCGTCCTGGTAGTAGCCCAGCCATCCCGCTTCTACCGCCTCGGCGAACGCCTGGAAGGCTTTCTCTTCTTCCCCGAGAATCAGGTAGCAGGCAGCATCTCCAGCTCCTTTGCCTCGAGGCCCCAGTATCTGTGAGCTGCTCTGGTAGTTCAGCAGGCTGGACGCCAGTTTTCTGGCACGCTCTGTCTCGCCAAGTTCATACAAAGCAAACATATATGGGTAGTTGGGATCATCTCCGTTGATCTGACTGAAAAATGCGTCGTCGGCGAAATACGGCCGAGCATTTTCGATGACCCGCTTGACCAGACCCCATTCACTGCGATCCATTAAACCGAACATCAACCAGAATGGTAGATCCGGTTGCTGCCTGAGTAAATGTACCTCCGCTTCTGCTCGAAGTTCTGCGGTCGTGGCGGTAAATGACATTTCCATGTATGGCAGCAGCTCATACAGGGGATTGTCGATGGGAACCTGGCCAAGGTATTCGATGAAGTTATCGGGATCATTAATCGCAAGCATCAGTCGCATCATAATGAACGTATGCAACCTGTCTTCCAGATTAACCGACGTCAAGGCTTCTGCTGCGCCCGCGAGATCATAAGTGCTGAGATACACGTTGGTTCTGACTGCACGGTAGAAATCATAAGCCGGGTCTGTTCGGATCAGGCGATTCACTGTGCGCAGGGCCTCGTCAATTCTGCCGACCTCGGCGAGGTGAATGACATAGTTCCCGTTGGCTACCCGGTTTAAAGGGTCGAGTTTCGTTGCTTTTTCGACAAGCTCGAGACCGCGTTTATGTCGATAATCTGAATTGCTTTGTTCGCTCATGGTCGTGGCGTACCACATATAGGCGCGCACATTGTTCTCATTCAATGCCAGAGCCTGGTCGAAAGCGGCTTTGCTTTTGGTGTAGTTGTCGGTCTCTATACCTTCAGCGTCGGAATAGTAAAGACCGAGTGCGGCATAGTAGTCGGAATTCAGGTGACCGAGTTTCTCTGCCTGGTCCAGGTGATCCTTCGCCGCGATCATGGCTTCTTCGCGGGTACCGATATTGTGATTGTTATTCAGTACGATCTCGGCAACCGCGGCTTCTATATAAGCGGGTGCGTACTCGGGGTCCAGTGTATAAGCCTCTTCGAACAGGTCGATTGAAAGGCGTATGGAGTCCAGTGTTCGCGTATACAGTGCATCCTTGGCGCGCAGATAAAGATCATAGGTTTCCGGGTTCGTGGTTGATCGATCACTGATCATGACATTGTCAGACAGCAGAGTGACTTCCATGGCCCGGGTAACCTCACCGGCAATTTCATCCTGCACGGCGAAGATATCAGTAATCTCGCGGTCATAGGTTTGTGACCAGAGGTGAAACCCGTCGTCAGCACTGATCAGCTGTGCGGTGATGCGAACCTTGTCCCCTGACTTTCGAACGCTGCCCTCCAGAATGTGATCGACGTTCAGCGCCTCTCCGATCTGTGTGAGGTTTTCATTTTTGCCCTTATAGAAGAAGGACGACGTTCTGCCAGCTACCCGAAGGCCGTTGATCTGAGCCAGCAGATTAAGAAGTTCTTCGGATAATCCGTCAGAGAAGTATTCGTTCTCTTTGTCGCTGCTCATGTTAACGAAAGGCAGTACGGCGACTGAGGGTCGTGTATCGACTGGTTCCGTTGGCGCTTTGCTTTCAATAACACTCTGGGGTGTTGCGGCTGCCGTCACGGCATCGGTCTGAGCGAGCTCCGGTCGATTGAAGTATTCCCAGGCAAAGAAAATCACCGCCAGCGAAAGCAGGGAAATGATGATGGTGTTGATGCGTTGTCCGGTGGTGTGGGTAATGGATGTGTCCGCGTCTACCTCACGGGTTCGCCTCAGTCCTTCTGGCGTGACTTCAAACATCCAGGCGAAAATGGCGACAAAAGGCAGCCCATGACGAGAACAGCCAGCACGTTGCCTATCACCGCATCGCTTAAACCGATGGCGGGAAACAGAATATCGCAGAGCTGCAGAATGACGAAACTTGCGACGGCATACGCTGTCAGCAGCTTAATGACGTTTCTTCTTTTCAGCTCGTCTATCAGCGAGGGAGATTTACTCATAAGAGCCACTTTGCAATCACCGAAGGATTCTAGCATCTTTCGTTCTCACGATTCGATTCGAGAAATAAGATGACAAGTGAAAGAACCTACGACGTGGTCGTGTGGGGCGCGACAGGTTTCACCGGCCGCCTGGTCACGGAGTATATGCACAACACCTATGGTGTAGACGGGGAGGTCCGTTGGGCTGCCGGTGCACGAAATGCCGATAAACTGGCGGCGGTGAAGCGGGAGATTCTTGGTGCAGATGCTGACAAGGTCCCTGACATTATCGCCGACAGCAATGACGAGGAGAGTCTGCAGGCCCTCGTCACATCGACGAGGGCTATCTGTACCACGGTTGGACCTTATGCCAGGTATGGCTCCACTTTGGTGGAAGCCTGTGCCAATCATGGGACCCATTACTGTGATCTCACCGGCGAGGTTCAGTGGATGCATCGGATGATCGGGCAGTACCACACGACCGCAGAGCGAAATGGTGCGCGTATCGTATTCACCTGTGGTTTCGACAGCATTCCATCCGATATGGGCGTGTTCTATGTTCAATCCCAGATGCAGGATCGACACGGGACCTATGCGCCCCGGGTGAAGTATCGGGTAGCCAGGTCGGATGGTGGTGTCAGCGGGGGAACCGTCGACAGCCTGATGAACATGATGGAGGAAGCCAGGCATGACCCGGCGATTCTCGACATCATCGCAGATCCTTATGCCCTGAACCCTCCCAATATGTCGCGCGGTGATGACGGTGCGGATCAGACTGGCGCAGAATACGATCAGGATTTCCGGCAGTGGACAGCACCTTTTGTCATGGCGGGTATCAACACCCGGGTTGTCCGCCGCAGCCATTCGCTCATGGGCTATCCCTGGGGTGAGCACTTTCGCTATGACGAAGCAATGTTGATGGGTGACGGCCCCCGTGGATTCGCCCGGGCTTCCATGGTCGCAGGCGGTACGGGACTGATCATGAAGGCCTCGGAGTTCACGCCAACCAGAAACCTGCTGGGCAGAATGGCGCCGTCCCCGGGCGAGGGTCCGTCACGTGAGACCATCGAGAAAGGTTTTTTCGAAATCGAGTTGTTCGCGGCGCATCCAGAAGATCCGGATAAAAACCTGATCGCTCTGGTTACCGGCGACAAGGATCCGGGATATGGCGCGACATCGAAGATGCTGGCAGAGAGCGCTGTCTGTCTGGCCAGAGACGAGCTGGATACGCCAACGGGGCTTCTGACGCCAGCTGTGGCGATGGGTGAGAAACTTATCCACAGGCTGGGAGAGCATGCAGGGATGTCATTCTCCATAAAAGACTGATCCGATGTGTATAAACTGACCGAGCGGAGCTGACTAACCGGCACGCTTCATATACTATCTGGGGAGTTACTTCTCCCCATTTGTCCCGGCTAAATGAAACAGGATTTTGTCCATCTTCGCGTGCATTCAGAGTACTCTCTGAGCGACGGGATGGTGCGAATCAAGCCTTTGGCTGCCGCCTGTGTCGAGCAGTCAGCGCCTGCGGTTGCGATCACAGATCGCAATAATCTGTTTGCCCTGGTCAAGTTTTACAATGCGGCTGAAAGTGCCGGCGTTAAACCGATTGTCGCCAGCGATGTCTGGATTGCAGGGGACAATTCCAATGAAGAAGCGACCCCCCTTGTCCTGATCGCGAAAACGGATCAGGGATACCGCAACCTGTGTGAGCTGATTTCCCGATCCTACGCGGAAGGTCAGACCATGGGACAGGCCACTCTGAAACGTTCCTGGATTTCCGAGCAGGCAGAAGGCCTGATTGCATTGTCCGGTGGACGGGAAGGTGATATTGGTCGAGCGCTGCTCGCAGGCAATGAAGAGCAGGCCAAACGGCGCCTGCAGCACTGGCAGTCGGTGTTCCCGGCTGCATTTTACCTGGAGCTGCAGCGAACCGGGCGGGATGGTGAAGAAGAATACAATGCGCTTGCGGTCAACCTGGCCATTGAACTGGACGCGCCCGTTGTCGCCACCAATGATGTCCGGTTTCTGACTCAGGATGAATTTGAAGCCCATGAGGTGCGGGTCTGTATTCATGACTCCCGAACGCTGGATGACCCCAGGCGGGAGCGAAGGTATACGGATCAGCAGTATCTGAAGACCGCAGAAGAAATGGCCGAGCTGTTTGCGGATATCCCCGAAGCCCTCGAAAACTCGGTGGAAATTGCCAAACGCTGCAATGTCACAGTTGAGCTTGGCACCTATTATCTACCCGAGTACCCGGTACCTGAAGGTTATACGACAGAGTCGCTGCTGAATGAGCTCTCGGCTCATGGGCTGAACGAACGTCTGGAAAAGATTCTGGATCCTGCTGATCCGGAGTTTGCGGAAAAGAGACAGCACTATGACGACAGGCTCGACTTTGAGTTGGGTGTCATCAACAAAATGGGATTCCCGGGCTACTTTCTTATCGTCATGGAGTTTATTCAGTGGGCGAAGGATAACGGGGTGCCTGTTGGACCTGGTCGAGGATCAGGCGCCGGCTCGCTGGTGGCTTACGCGCTTAAGATTACGGACATTGATCCGCTGGAGTACGACCTTCTGTTCGAGCGATTCCTGAATCCGGAACGGGTTTCCATGCCGGACTTTGATATTGATTTCTGCATGGATGGCCGCGACAGCGTGATCCAGCATGTCACCGAGCTCTATGGTCGCGAGGCCGTTTCCCAGATCATCACCTTCGGTACGATGGCCGCCAAAGCGGTGGTACGCGACGTGGCGCGGGTGCAGGGCAAGCCATATGGTCTTGCCGACAAGCTGTCGAAGCTGATTCCCTTTGAACCTGGCATGACGCTGACAAAGGCATTGGAAGAAGAACCTTTGTTGCGTGAGTTCATTGCTTCCAGTGAGGAAGCCGATGAGATCATGGAGATGGCCTTTAAGCTTGAAGGCCTGGCACGAAACGTTGGTCGCCACGCCGGTGGTGTGGTTATTGCGCCGACGAAACTGACGGACTTCGTGCCCACCTACTGCGACGAAACCGGCGGTGGTCTGATGACCCAGTTCGACATGATCGATGTTGAACAGGCGGGGCTGGTTAAATTTGATTTCCTGGGTCTGCGGACTCTGACCATCATTGATAACGCGGTTAAAAGTATTAATCAGCGTCACAGCCAGGAAGGTCTGGAGCCTGTCGATATCGAAAAGATATCGCTGGAAGAACCTGTGATTTATGAAGATCTGCGGGCTGCGAAAACCACGGCAGTCTTTCAGCTTGAATCCCGTGGCATGAAAGACCTGATGAAAAAAGTAAAGCCGGTTCGCTTTGCGGATATTGTGGCGCTGGTTGCTCTGTTTCGTCCGGGACCCATGCAGCTGGCTGATGATTTTATCCTCAGAAAAAATGATCCAAGCGTAGAAGTTGATTATCTGCATCCCAGTCTGAAGCCGGTACTGGAAGACACCTATGGGGTGATGCTGTATCAGGAACAGGTGATGCAGATTGCCCAGATTCTGGCGGGATACACGCTGGCCGATGCAGATCTGCTGCGACGGGCCATGGGTAAGAAAAAACCGGAAGAAATGGCGAAGCAGCGAGCGGTATTCCTGGAAGGCGCCATCAGCAACGGTGTGGACGAGAAACAGGCTGGCTATATTTTCGACATGATGGAGAAGTTTGCCGGCTATGGCTTCAACAAGCCGCACTCCGTGGCTTATGCATTGATTGCTTATCAGACAGCCTGGTTGAAACATCATTATCCGGCTGATTTTATGGCGGCGGTCTTGTCTGCAGATATGCAGAACACAGACAAGGTCGTGACCAACATCGAAGAATGTCGCGAGATGAAACTGACGCTTCAGCCACCGGATGTGAATCGCGGTGAGTTTCGATTTATTGCGGACACACCCACCAGCATTGTTTATGGCCTGGGCGCCATTAAAGGACTGGGTGAGGGGCCGATTGAATCTCTGGTTTCCTGTCGTAACAGCGATGGTCCATTCACAGACCTGTATGACTTCTGCGAACGAGTCGATTCGCGCAAGGTCAACAAGCGGGCCATTGAGGCTTTGATCGGTAGTGGTGCATTGGATCAGCTGGTTCAGAAAGTGCCGGAAGATATACCGGACCCTATTGGCTACAAGCGCGCGCTGCTGGCTGCAAACCAGGATGATGCCGTGGGGCTCGCGGAGCAGAAGGCGAGAAATGAGGACAGTGGTCTGACTGATCTTTTTGGCGGTGATGTTCTGGTGCAGGAAACCGAGGAAGAGGGCCGTTACAACCATTTTGATGGTCTACGCTGCCTGTCTTTCAAGGAACGCCTGAACAAGGAAAAGGTTTCACTCGGCCTGTTTCTCACCGGCCACATGGTAGATGACTATAAGGAAGAGTTTGATCGGGTCGTCGATTCACGCATATCGCAGCTGCGCACCGGGCAAAGTGGTGTCATGGTCGGCGGGCTCGTGTTTGCCATGAGAACGTTCAAAAACAAACGTGGCGGTACCAACGCTTTTGTCACTCTGGATGACAAGACAGGACGTCTGGAAGTCAGCATGTTCTCGGATGTCTTTGAAGGCGTCCGCGAGAAACTTCAGAAAGACAGCATCATTTTCGTTCGCGGCTCGGTCGAGGACGACGACTTCACCGGCGGCAAGAGTCTGCGTGCGACAGATGTACTGACCCTGGAAGAAGCGCGGGTAGCCAGGGCAACCAATCTTCGCCTGGAACTGAACAGCGGCAACCTTTGCGAAGATTTTGTCGATGAACTTGCCGGTCTGCTGCAGCCATTCAGACCGAGAGGACTTGGCGGATGCCCCGTTGCCGTGAAAGTCACCAATGAAGTTTCCCAGGGCGATGTCATCCTGGGCGACGAATGGCGTGTGATCCCCCACGATGACCTTCTGCAGACCCTGCGTGATCACTACGGAACCGAGAAAGTGCAGCTGCACTACGCCTGATGGCTGAACTCCCGGCTGATTTCAGCTTCCTTGATTCTCCTGGCATCTCACGGGTCATTGTCGGTCTGAGTGGTGGTGTTGATTCTGTCGTTCTGCTGCACGCGGTCACTGAAGTCGCAAAGCAACCTGTGATAGCGCTGCATATCAACCATCATTTACATGACAGGGCTGAGGAAGCGGCGACGTTCTGTCGCAGTCTGGATGGCAGGGATGGTGTCAGAGTCCAGGTTATCGATGTTGACGTAGCAAAGGATGGCAGCCTGGAGACCCGGGCACGTGAGGCAAGGTATGCCGCATTTGAAGGCTTTCTGCAGCAGGGAGATGTCCTGCTTCTGGCGCACCATGCCGATGACCAGGTGGAAACTGCGCTGTTCAAGCTGTTTCGTGGCAGCCGCGTGTTCGGGCTTGAGGGTATGCCGGTAGCACGAGAACTGGGTGCTGCGTACCTCTGTCGCCCCCTGCTGGCAGCCGGGCGTGACGACATCCTGGCTTATGCTCATGCCCGAAACCTGAAATGGATTGAGGACCCCACCAACCAGGACCTGACTCCGGATCGTAACTTTATTCGTCAGGAGTTGCTGCCACTGATCAATAGCCGCTTCCCGGCTGCGCGCAGCGCCATACTGGCCTCGATCAGAGGGGATCAGCATGCCAGGGAGCAGCTGTTCACCATGTGGTCAGCCCGCCTGGAACCACAACTCTTGGAGCGTGATGCCCTGGCGCTGGGATGGCTTTCGGAACTACCCATGCAGGAGATCGCCGATCTCCTCACTGTCTGGTTGATGCGTCTGGATGTGCCGCAGCCAACCGGTAGATTCCTGGCTGAGCTTTCCGAGAAAATCCGAAGAGGCCTGCACATCGATCAGAGATTGGGTGATTACACTCTGCACAGTTTTAACGGCACGCTTTATATCGGTCGACAAATACCGGAAGAAATACCGTGTGATGCTCCGCTGGAAAGCCGTATAGCAGTACCTGGTGGCTATATCTCTAACGTGAAAACTAAGGGGCTCGGGCTTCGTGCGCAGTCTGATTTTGAAATCCGCTATCGTACCGGGGGCGAGAAACTCACGATCCGTCGAAAGCGGTCTCTGAAGAATATTTTTCAGGAGCAGGATGTTCCTCCCTGGTTGAGAGACAGGGTCCCATTGATTTATTCCGGTTCTGAACTGGTGGCGGTTGCAGCCCTGCCGGACTGGGGGGTGTCGATGCTGGTTGCAGATGGCTGGCAGGCCAGGGAAGACGAGCCCGGGTCCGAAGTATCACTTCATCTGGCAGACCGAATTCGCTGAAACTTGCGGGCGAAACCACTTTTTAATTGAGGCAGTAATGCCTGCGTGGTATTCTACAAACCCATCTTGGTCGTACTCTTTATTGCCTCGCTGAGGGCTGTTCAGGATCATTTTCAGTCAGGCTGAATGCTGTTTTCTACCTGTACTGGGGTCTATCAACAGGCTACGACTGCTTCTTTCAAGATGGGAAATAGATGTCTCGTTTTATATTTGTAACTGGTGGTGTGGTTTCCTCTCTGGGGAAAGGTATCGCTGCCGCCTCCCTCGGGGCTGTTCTCGAAGCCCGCGGTCTTAAAGTCACCATGCTGAAGCTGGATCCCTACATTAACGTGGATCCCGGCACGATGAGCCCGCTCCAACACGGCGAGGTCTACGTCACGGCGGACGGTACCGAAACAGACCTTGATCTGGGCCACTATGAACGTTTTGTTCGATCCTGCTCCAATCTGACGCGCAACAATAATTTCACCACCGGCAAGATCTACTCTGATGTCATCGCCAAGGAACGTCGCGGTGACTACCTCGGCGCGACCATTCAGGTGATTCCGCATATCACGGATGAGATCAAGCTGAAGATCCTTGAAGCCGCTGGCGACAGTGACATCGCCATCGTCGAAATCGGCGGTACCGTCGGAGATATTGAGTCCCAGCCATTTCTTGAGGCGGCCAGACAGTTGCGATTTGAGCTGGGCAGTCAGAGGGCGCTGCTGATGCATCTTACTCTGGTGCCGTACATCGCCACCGCCGGTGAAACCAAAACCAAGCCGACACAGCACTCGGTGAAAGAACTCAGATCCATTGGCCTGCAGCCGGATATCCTGATCGTTCGTTCTGATCATGAGATACCGCCCAGTGCCCGTGACAAGATCGCGCTGTTCACTAACGTCGAACCCAGGGCGGTTATCGCCCTCGAGGATGCCGACACGATTTACAGAATTCCCGCGATGCTGAGTGATCAGGGGCTGGACGACATTATCGTTGAGAAACTTCAGCTCGATGTGCCGCCGGCTGATCTCAGTGACTGGCGTCGTGTGGTTGAAGATCAGCTGAACCCGAAGCACACCATCAAGCTGAAAATGGTGGGTAAGTACATGGATCTCCTGGATGCCTACAAGTCTCTTAACGAGGCGCTGCTGCATGCGGGCATTCATACCCATACCAAGGTGGACGTGGAGTTTATCGATTCGGTCGACATCGAGGAGCAGGGCACAGAGCTCCTGACCGGTGCTGATGCGATTCTGGTGCCCGGTGGATTTGGCGCGCGAGGCTTTGAAGGAAAAATAGCTGCTGCGCGATATGCCCGGGAAAACAAGATTCCCTATCTGGGCATCTGTTATGGCCTGCATGCTGCTGTCGTTGATATCGCGCGAAACAAGGCGGGCCTGGAAGGTGCCGATACGACTGAGAATAATCCGACAACTGAATACCCGGTTATCGGACTGATCACTGAGTGGGTCAATGAAGATGGTGAAACAGAGTTTCGTGATGAGGATTCTGACCTGGGTGGCACCATGCGCATGGGAGAGCAGGTCTGCAAACTCTCCTGTGACTCCCTGACCTACCGCATTTATGGTGACAGGGAAATCAAGGAACGTCACCGTCATCGGTACGAGGTCAACAACAAGTATGTCCCTGCTCTGGAAGAGGCAGGTATGCGGGTTGCCGGTCGAAGCGCCGATGATGTTCTGGTGGAAGTGATAGAATGTAAAGATCATCCGTGGTTTGTAGCCAGTCAGTTCCACCCGGAATTTACGTCTTCCCCTCGAGACGGTCATCCACTGTTCACGAGCTTTATTGAGGCGGCCCTGGCTTACCAGTCACGCTGATTCGTCAGCAACCTTTTCAGCAAACATCTGGATAAATTGACATGCAGCTTTGTGGCCATGAGATAACGGATACCTCACCATTCTTTCTGATCGCAGGTCCCTGTGTGATCGAGTCGGAAAAACTGGCGATGGAAACCTCAGCGGAACTCAAAGATATCTGCGAGTCTCTCGGCATTGTTTTCATTTACAAATCCTCTTTTGACAAGGCGAATCGATCTTCCCACGAGAGTTTTCGTGGTCCCGGTATGGAAGAGGGGCTGCGCATTCTTGAGAAGGTCAAGCAGGAGGTCGGTGTGCCTGTGTTGACCGATGTGCACGAGGATACGCCAATCGATGAGGTTGCTTCAGTTGTGTCAGTGCTTCAGACGCCGGCTTTTCTCTGCCGGCAGACGAATTATATCCAGCGGGTTGCCAGTGCCGGATTACCGGTGAACATCAAGAAAGGTCAGTTCCTGGCACCCTGGGATATGACTCATGTCGTCAGCAAGGCAAAAGCGACCGGCAATGACCAGATTATGGTCTGTGAGCGTGGCGCCAGTTTCGGCTACAACAATCTGGTTTCGGATATGCGATCTCTTGCTGTTCTGCGTGAAACCGGTTGCCCGGTTGTCTTCGATGCGACCCACAGTGTTCAATTGCCTGGCGGACAGGGTGCGTCCAGTGGTGGCCAGAGAGAAATGGTGCCTGTGCTGGCGCGGGCTGCGATTGGCGCTGGTGTGCATGGGGTGTTTATGGAGACCCATCCCGATCCGGAAAATGCCATGAGTGATGGACCTAACAGCTGGCCTATGGACCAGATCAGGGAACTTCTTACGACCATGATTCAGATAGACCAGGTGGTGAAGCCCACTCTGGGACAGTAAACAGGAAAGACCATTATGGAAATTATAGATATCACTGCGAGAGAGATTCTCGATTCCCGCGGCAACCCCACGGTTGAGGCTGAGGTTGAAGTTGAAGGCGGTGGCAAAGGTGCGGCCTGTGTGCCATCAGGAGCATCCACCGGTTCAAGGGAGGCCCTCGAACTCAGAGACAAGGATGCCGGCCGTTATCTCGGCAAAGGTGTCCTGAAGGCCGTCGAGAATGTGAACACTCGTATCCGCGAGATGCTGATTGGCCGCGATGCGGAGAACCAGAAAGAAATCGACCAGCTGATGCTGGATATGGATGGTACCGAGAACAAGGGCGAGCTGGGTGCGAACGCCATTCTGGCAGTGTCGCTGGCAACCGCAGCCGCGGCTGCGAATGGCCGGGGATTGCAGTTCTATGAGTACCTGGCGGAGCTGGACGGCAGCCCGGGTCGATACAGCATGCCTGTGCCCATGATGAATATTCTGAATGGCGGAGAGCATGCGGATAACAATGTCGACATTCAGGAGTTCATGGTTCAGCCGGTGGGTTCTGCCAATTTTGCTGAAGCGCTGCGTTGTGGCGCCGAGATTTTTCATACGCTGAAGGGCGTCCTGTCTGCCCAGGGTTTAAGTACTGCTGTCGGCGATGAGGGTGGTTTTGCGCCTAACCTGCCGAGCAATGAGGCAGCTCTCGAGGCGATCATGACCTCTATAGAGAAAGCCGGGTACAAGCCTGGCGAAGACGTGACGCTCGCTCTGGATTGCGCGGCATCCGAATTCTATAAGGACGGTAAGTATGTGCTGGCCGGTGAAGGCAAGGAATTTGATTCCGAAGGCTTCTCTGATTACCTCGCAGATCTCGTCGACAGGTATCCGATTATTTCCATCGAAGATGGCCTTGATGAGAGTGACTGGGATGGCTGGCGATATCTGACTTCCAAGCTGGGAGACAGGATTCAGCTGGTTGGCGATGACCTTTTCGTGACCAATCCGGCCATTCTGAAGAAGGGTATCGATGAAGGTGTTGCGAATTCCATTCTGATCAAGGTTAACCAGATCGGGACTTTGTCAGAAACGCTGGAAGCCATGCATATGGCGAAAGCAGCGGGTTATACCACCGTGATGTCGCACCGCTCCGGTGAGACCGAGGATACGACCATTGCTGATCTGGCGGTGGCCACAGCAGCCGGCCAGATTAAAACAGGGTCTCTTTGTCGTTCCGACAGGGTTGCAAAGTACAACCGGTTGCTGAGAATAGAAGATCATAGTGCCGCTATTTATAAGGGTAGGGCTGAGTTCGAACGATGATTACGCCTTTTCGAGTCTTTGCTGTTGTTCTGTTGCTGGGTATTTCCGGCCTGCAGATCCGTCTCTGGACGGGACAGGGCAGTTTTGCGCATGTCAGCGGTCTTGGTGCTGAGGTGAAACAGCGCTCGGCAGAGAACGAAAGCAAACTGCAGCGAAATGCTGTGTTGAAGGCCGAGATCAAGGATCTCAAGCAGGGTCTGGATGCCGTCGAAGATATTGCGCGCAGCGAACTCGGTCTGATCAAAAAGGGAGAAACCTTCTTCCTGCTGGTTGAAGACTAGCACGCAGGATGCAAGCCTCCAGCCACGGAAGTCCGGCGCGTCCGCACTATTCTGAAGAAAGCTTCTGTCGGCTTTATCCACAGCCGCAGGTCAACGGCCGGATTCGTACCACACCGGAAGACTTCCTGGTGACAGAACATCTGCCATTTGAACTCTCCGGTCACGGCGAGCATGTTTATGTTGAAATCGAAAAGCGGCAGGCGAATTCCGGCTGGGTCGCTTATCAGCTTGCAGAGTTCGCCGGCATCCGTGATATAGATGTGGGTTTCGCGGGAAGAAAAGACCGGCACGCGGTGACCCGCCAGTGGTTCAGCCTTTATCTGCCCAGAAATCCTGAATTGGATTGGGCTGCTCTTGATATCGAAGGCGTCGTGCTGCGCTCGGTCAATCGTCACAACAGTAAACTTCGCCGAGGTGACATCCAGTGTAATGAGTTTCAGATTCATGTCAGGCACAGGGAACTTTCTGAGCTGGAACAGCAGGATCTGGCAGCCAGGCTGGCGTCAGTGGCAGTGAGCGGCGTCCCCAACTACTTCGGCAGTCAGCGTTTCGGCAGGGACGGCCAGAATCTGGAAAGTGCCGATCGTTTTCTCAGGCTCGGAGAGAAGGCGCCACGCAATAAAGGTATGCTCATTTCGGCTGCGCGATCCTGGCTCTTTAATGATTATCTGTCCCATCGTATGCAGGTATCCGGTTCGGAAGGACTCGAGCACGAACAAGGTCCATTGATTGGCAAATCCCGCGATCCGCAGCCGGGGGAAGAACGGTTCGATGAGATCGAGCAGGCCTGGGCCGAGGGAATAAGACGTATGGGGACCAAGGTTGACCAGAGATCCCTGATGGTTGTGCCGCAGAATATGACCTGGACAATAGAGTCGCAATTGACCAGCCTGCACTTCAGCCTGCCTGCAGGCAGTTTCGCAACCAGTGTCCTTCGAGAACTGTTTATCGTAGAAGACGAATCTCTCAGGGCTGACCCCAAGTGACTTCTGATCTTGATATCCGCGGTATTGGTATGACCTCCCAGAGGACGAGAACCCGTCTGGTTGAACGACTGCGCGAACAGGGTATAGAGAACGAGAAGATTCTTACAGTGATCAGTGAGACGCCACGGCATGCGTTTATCGATGAAGCATTATCGCATCGGGCCTATGAAGACACGGCGCTACCTATAGGTTTTAACCAGACGATATCGCAACCCTATGTGGTCGCGCGGATGACAGAGGCCCTGCTCGCAGAGGGTCCACTGGAGAACGTGCTCGAGGTCGGAACAGGCTCGGGCTACCAGACAGCGATTCTGGCAGCGCTTGTTGACAAGGTTTATACCGTTGAAAGAATCGGGGGGCTCGCGGCACGAGCCCGTGAACGCCTGAACACGGTGGGTTATCGGAATATCATGTTCAAGCATGCAGATGGTGGCATGGGATGGCCGGAGCGTGGCCCCTTTGATGCCATCCTGGTCACGGCGTCTCCTACCTCGGTACCGGAGGCGCTGATAGAACAGCTTGCGGTTGGTGGCAGAATGCTGGTGCCTGTCGGAGAATCGAGACGCCAGGATCTGGTGATGGTCCGTAAACACGAAGACGGTATCGAACAGATGGTGCTCGAACCTGTCAAATTCGTACCACTGCTTGGTGGTAAGAGTTGAGCCTTCAGCGGGTCTTAAGATAGAGCCCTCAGTGGGTTTTACACGGTTGTGAAAGAGAAATGATAAGAACGATCATCGTTGGCGTCCTGATGGGTGCGGCAGAAGTGGTGCCCGGAGTCTCCGGAGGCACGATTGCCTTTGTCTCTGGCCTTTACGAGCGCCTGATTTCCGGGATCAGCCGAATGACCCCCATGGCTCTGCTGGATCTGCCCCGGCTTGGTATCAGAGACTGGTGGCGGGAACATGATATTAACTTCCTGCTGGTGCTCTTCGGATCCATGGGCGTTTCCATTCTGCTTTTTGCCCGGGGTGTTCACTATCTGCTCGAGTATCACCCGGTATGGATCTGGTCTTTTTTCTTCGGCCTGGTACTAGCCTCGGTATTTGCGGTCGGCCGACGACTGGCTTTAACAGATATCTCGGTTGCTCTGGCCATTGGCTGCGGTATCGCAATTGGGTTTCTTGTGACAAGCCTGGTACCCGTTGATGCAGAGGTAACGCCGCTGGCGCTTTTCACCGGTGGTTGTATCGCAGTCTGCGCATGGATTCTCCCGGGTCTTTCGGGCAGTTTTGTCCTGCTGACCCTTGGTCTCTATCAGCCCGTGATAAGTGCGATCAAGGATTTCGACCTGATGACTCTTTCCTGGGTCGGGCTCGGATGTATCATCGGGATTCTGGCATTTTCCCGGGTGCTCTCCATGTTGCTGGCGAAGTTCCACGACATGACGGTGGGTGTGCTGGTCGGGTTCATGGTGGGTTCGCTGGCGAAGATATGGCCCTGGAAACACACCACCAGTTACCAGATCAAGGCTGATGGAAGCCAGATCCCGGTAGTCCAGGAGCCTGTTCTTCCCGGTCCCTACGAGCAGCTCACAGGTGCTGATCCGGAAATTTTGATGGCGTTATTTGCCTGTCTGCTGGGTGTGGTCATTATTGCTGCTCTGGACAGGTTTGCATTACTCACGGAATCCGATGCAGCGCGGGATAGCGATTAAGATAAAGGCCATTCACAGGAATAACTGCCTGTCGGCGGTACTGTGTCTGGTGCTGATTTCCGGATGTGCCGGTCTGCCTGCAGTGTACACAGCCGCAACGTCGGGCACTTACAAAGTACGCACTGGCGATACGCTTTACTCTATCGCTTTTCGATATGGCCTCGATTACAAGAGTCTGGCTCGAATTAACGGCATTCAGCCACCCTACACGATCTATGCGGATCAGGTGATCCGATTGAGAGGCAGTGCAAAGTTGCCGAAAGAAGACAGTGGTCCGACAAATCGGCCTACATCGAAAACGGCAACCAGAAAGATTCCTCCGCCGATACAGGCACCAAGCAAGCCGGTCAGCGCCTGGCGGTGGCCACTGGAAGGCAAAATCATCAGCCCCTTTTCCCTGAAGAATCCCGTGAACAAGGGTATTGATATTGCGGGCAAGGAAGGTGAGAAAGTGGTTGCTGCGGCAGATGGTGTGGTGGTGTATGCGGGAGGTAACCTTCGAGGTTACGGCAAACTGGTCATCATTAAACACAATGACAATTATCTTTCCGCCTACGGCAATAACGACAGCATGCTGGTCAGGGAAGGTGAGTCGGTCAAGGCCGGCAAGTCAATCGCAAGGGTGGGTAAGACGGCGGCCGATGTAGAGATGCTGCATTTTGAGATTCGCCGGGACGGAAAGCCGGTTGACCCAATGAAATATCTGCCGCCGTCCTGAGCCACCAGGGATAAAGCTGAAAATCCTGTAGGACATATCCTACAAAAACCAACAAGTAATTGATTTATAAAGGAATTTTATTTCGCTTCGAATATCGCGGAGTTGTTCAGGTTCTATGACACGCTACACTGGTCCTGCGTTGCTGGATTGCAACAAAAGGAAGTAGCCCGTCGGCTGGCAAGGAAGCACGAAGGGACGCACTAAACAGGAAACGATTCGCCGGTCGTTTCCTGTTTTTTTATGCGTGCAAAAATAACGAGAGGTACAGAAGGGATGGGCGTGGCCCGTTTCCCTTAACCCATTTCCAGATGTTCGCGCTTGGCTTTTACTTCAGCCCAGTCTTCTGCATCTGGCAGAGGATCTTTCTTTTCGGTGATATTCGGCCAGGTCTGACTCAGCTCGGCATTCAGCTCGAGATATTCCTGCTCCGCCTCCGGCAACTCGTCCTCTGAGAAGATGGCGTCCACAGGACATTCCGGTTCGCACAGGGCGCAGTCAATACACTCATCCGGGTTGATCACCAGGAAGTTGGGTCCTTCATAAAAACAATCGACCGGGCACACTTCTACACAGTCAGTGTGTTTGCACTTGATGCAGGCATCACTTACCACGAACGTCATAGCTGATTCCTTGGGCTAGAACTGAAAGAACGGCATTTTAGCAGCCTTCTGGCTGTCAGCAACAACCCTTTTCAGTCGTTATCACGTGCCATTTTCTGAAGATCATAGAGCAGGTTCAGCGCATCCCTGGCGCTGAGGTTGTCCACGTCCAACTCACCAAGCAGTGTTCTGATTCTGTCAGGTTCGTTCGCGACAAACAGATCCGACTGGGTCGGGTTTGATTCAAGGCGAACTTCGCTGCGCTCAAGTTGCTGAAGCTTGTCTCTTGCGGTGTGAATTACCCGTTCTGGGACACCGGCCAGTTTGGCTACCTGCAGGCCATAACTCTGATTGGCCGGACCCTCATTGACTGAATACATGAAGATAATGTCGTCGCCGTATTCGCGGGCAGCCAGGTGCAGGTTGCGTGTGTGTGGCAGGGTTTCAGGCAGGGTGGTCAGTTCGAAATAGTGGGTGGCAAAGAGTGTCAGCGCACCGATGTCGGTGGCGATGGCGTTGGCAACGGCCCAGGCAAGTGACAGGCCATCGAAGGTCGAAGTACCCCGCCCAATTTCATCCAGCAGGACCAGTGAGTGTTTCGTGGCATTGTTCAGGATCATGGCGGTCTCGGTCATTTCCACCATGAATGTGGAGCGCCCGCTGGCCAGATCATCGGACGATCCGATTCTGGTAAATATTCTGTCGATAGAACCGATATCGGCTTTCCTGGCTGGCACAAAACTGCCGATGTGGGCTAACAGTGTGATCAAGGCGCACTGGCGCATATAGGTCGACTTTCCGCCCATATTCGGACCGGTAATGATCAGCAGTTGCTGATCTTCGTCCAGGTGCAGGTCGTTCGCGATAAACGAGCCATCGAGTGTCTGTTCAACGACGAGGTGACGCCCTTGTTCGATGTGCAGTCCGTCCTCATCGGTCAAGGTCGGGCGAACCAGCTGCAGCGAAATTGCACGATCAGCCAGATTATTCAGAACATCGGTTTCCGAAACAGCGGCGGACATTGCCTGAAGCTCGGGCAGGGCCAGAACCAGTTGATCCAGCAGCGCGTCATACAGCAGCTTTTCGCGCGCCAGAGCCCGGCTTTTGCTGCTCAGCGCTTTGTCTTCAAACTCCTTGAGTTCCGGAGTAATGAAGCGCTCAGCATTCTTCAGCGTCTGACGGCGCACATAGTGCACAGGTGCCTTTTCGGCCTGTGCCTTGCTGATTTCTATGTAGTAGCCATGTACCCGGTTGAAGCCAACCTTGAGGGTGTTAAGGCCGGTACTTTCCCGTTCCTGCAGTTCCAGTTTTACGAGAAACTCCGCGGCGTTTTCGCTGATGGAGCGCAGTTCATCCAGTTCATCGTCATAGCCATCCGCGATGACACCACCTTCTCTGATGACAACGGGCGGGTTTTCGATAATCGAGCTGGTCAGCAGTCCGGCCAGCTCGGGCATCGGCTGACAGTCCCGGGCCAGGACATGGATATGCTCCGAGTCTATCTCGGCCATGGTGCTTGAAATATCCGGCAGCACGGCCAGGGCATCCCGCAGCCTGGCCAGATCTCTGGGTCGGGCAGAGCGCAGTGCGACTCGTGCCAGAATCCGTTCGATATCACCGATCTGTTTCAGCGACTCGCGCAGACGCTGATCGCTGCGCCCCTGAATAATCTGTTCAATGGCATTCAGCCGCAGATTCAGTGTCGATCTTGAGCGAATGGGCCTGTTGATCCACCGGCCAAGCAGTCGAGCCCCCATGGCGGTGGAGGTATTGTTCAGAACAGAAAACAGCGTGTGTTCCTCACCGCCCTGGATATTTCTGGTCAGCTCCAGGTTTCGTCGTGATGCCCCGTCGATATGCACCGCATCATCACCGGTGATTTTGCGTAACCCCCTGATGTGAGGTAGTTCTGTTCGCTGGGTTTCCTTGACATAGGCCAGCAGACATCCCGCTGCACTCACCGCGAGATCCAGGTCATCGCAATCAAAACCCGCCAGATCCTTGACGGCGAACTGTCTTGTCAGAAGATCCCGGGCTGTCTGCAGGTCAAACTCCCACGGTGCCCTCAGTCTGGCGCCGGCATGATTAAACGCCATCGACGGATAGTCCTGATCCTCAGAAAGGATAATCTCTGCAGGTGAGAGTCGATGCAGTTCGTTTTCCAGGCTGGAAGCATCACTCAGTTCTGCGAGTTCGAACAGGCCGCTGGAAACATCCAGCGTCGCAAGACCGAATGCGGGGTTGCCCTTCCGACTTGTGCCCGAGGTAATGGCAGCAATGAAGTTATCCCTGGATTCATCCAGAAGTGCTTCGTCGGTCAGCGTCCCGGGAGTAATGATGCGGACAACCTGGCGCTCGACGGGACCCTTGCTGGTGGCGGGATCGCCGATCTGCTCGCAGATGGCAACGGATACCCCTTTGCGAACCAGTTTCGCGAGGTACGCTTCCACCGAATGAAAGGGGACGCCGCACATGGGTATGGGTTCACCCGCGGATGCCCCCCTTGCGGTCAGTGTAATGTCGAGCAGTTCCGCAGCACGTTTGGCATCATCGTAGAACAGCTCGTAAAAGTCGCCCATGCGGTAGAAAAGCAGTTCCTCCGGGTGACTCGCCTTGATGGCCAGAAACTGCTGCATCATCGGTGTGTGTTTTTGCGATGAGCTGGAACTGGAAGGTGAACTGGAGGGGGAACTGGACAACGTGGACCTCAGAAGGGTGAAGAATGGTTCTTCGGGAACCGTGCGTATTCAGACAACTGTTCATCAAGACAACTGTTTATCAAGACAACTGTTTATCAAGAAAACTGTTTATTCACAAAACGGCTTATTCAAAAAAGAAGAGCTCGATTCTACGTGAATTATCGGGAAACGGCACAAATTGAAAAAAGCATTTGCCGATTCCGATGAATTATGAATAATACTGTATAAGCATACAGGTAACGATACAACGAGGATTAACCAATGGGAGGAGTAACCAATGGCAGAATCAGACGCCACCAAAGACGCTAACAAAACCAAGGCATTAACAGCGGCACTGGGCCAGATTGAGCGCCAGTTCGGTAAGGGCGCGATGATGCGTCTCGGGGACTCACCACAGGAGAAAATACCCGCGATATCGACCGGTTCTCTGGGACTGGATATCGCCCTGGGTATTGGCGGTCTGCCCAAGGGAAGGATTGTCGAGATCTATGGTCCGGAATCTTCCGGTAAGACCACCCTGACATTACAGGTGATTGCGGAAGCCCAGAAGGCTGGTGGCACCTGTGCCTTTATCGATGCGGAACACGCCCTTGATCCCCTGTATGCCGCTAATCTCGGCGTAGACATCGACGACCTGCTGGTATCCCAGCCGGACACCGGCGAACAGGCTCTGGAAATCTGCGACATGGTTGTCCGTTCAGGTGCCGTTGACGTGGTGGTTGTCGACTCAGTCGCAGCGCTGACGCCAAAGGCAGAGATCGAAGGTGAGATGGGTGATCACCACGTTGGTCTGCAGGCACGATTGATGAGCCAGGCGCTCCGGAAAATGGCCGGGAATATCAAGAACTCCAACACGCTGGTGATTTTCATTAACCAGATCCGTATGAAAATCGGCGTCATGTTCGGCAGCCCTGAAACGACGACCGGTGGTAATGCCCTGAAGTTTTACTCTTCTGTCCGACTGGATATCCGCCGGATTGGTTCGATCAAGGAAGGTGACGAAATCGTGGGTAACGATACCCGGGTCAAGGTCATCAAGAACAAGGTGGCACCCCCGTTCAAGCAGACTGAGTTCCAGATCATGTACGGCAAAGGCATACACCACCTGGGTGAAGTTGTTGACCTTGGCGTGCAGTTGAATCTGGTAGACAAGGCGGGCGCCTGGTACAGCTACAATGGTGATCGCATCGGTCAGGGTAAGAAGAATGCCTGCGACTTCCTTGCGGAAAACCGTCATCTGGCTGATGAGATAGAGGCACAGATTCGGGCCAGGCTTCTCGATGAAGAAGTGCCAGCAGAAGAAGATGAAGCAGATAACGTGACACCCATAACCGGGTCGTGACGGAAGTCAGCTCAACCGATATCCGCCGCGCTGCCATGGATATGCTGGCGCGGCGGGAACATTCCCGGCTTGAGTTAAAACAGAAGCTCAGCCGGAAGTTCTCCAGCCACGCAGATGCCATCGATGCTGAGATTCTCAGACTTGAAGGGGAAGGTTTGCAAAGTGACGCTCGTCTGGCGGAAGCCTTTATCCGCGCACGCACCAGCAAGGGGCAGGGTCCGATGAAGATTCGGATGGAGCTCAAGGGCAAGGGTGTATCGGACGACGACATGGCGCTCGCTTTCGAAGAGTGCTCACCAGACTGGTTTTCCCTGGCCCGGGAAGTCGCCGAGAAAAAATTCGGTCCCGGTTTTGAAAGACAGGAAGATATGAAAGAGAAGGCGAGGGTTGCCCGTTTTCTCGGACAGCGAGGCTTCTCCTACGACCATATCTCCAGTCTTTATTAGGCGATCAATCAGGCTCCGTTCAGCTAGCTCCGGCCCTCAAATTTCTGTATCTTAGCCGTCTCATTTTCCCACTCATCAATTACTCGGCCTTTAATGATGGATAGCCGCGAAATACGCAGCGCCTTTTTGGACTTTTTTGGAAGCAAGGATCACACAATCGTCGATTCCTCGTCGCTTGTGCCTGACAATGATCCCACTCTGTTGTTCACCAACGCAGGTATGGTGCAGTTCAAGGATGCATTCGCGTTCCGGGAGAACAGGGGTTACACAAGAGCTGCATCGGTGCAGCGATGTGTCAGGGCAGGTGGCAAACATAATGACCTGGATAATGTCGGTTATACGGCTCGCCACCACACCTTCTTCGAGATGCTGGGCAACTTCAGTTTTGGTGATTACTTCAAGGAAGATGCGATTCTTTTTGCCTGGGAGTTTCTGACCGAGGTGGTTGGTCTGCCTGCAGACAAACTCTGGGTTACGGTTCACGACAGCGATGATGAAGCGGAGAAGATCTGGATCGAGAAGGTCGGATTCGATCCGGACCGAATTACCCGTCTGGGTGATGACGACAATTTCTGGACCATGGGTGATACCGGACCCTGCGGTCCGTCTTCCGAGATTTTCTATGATCACGGACCTGAGGTGCCCGGTGGCCCTCCTGGTTCCGAGGATGGGGACCTTGACCGGTTTATCGAGATCTGGAACCTGGTTTTCACGCAGTACGATCGTTCTGCCGACGGTACCCTGACTCCGCTGCCAAAGCAGTGCGTAGACACGGGCATGGGGCTGGAGCGGCTGGCGGCTGTGGTTCAGCATGTCCACGACAACTACGATATTGATCTGTTTAAAGCGCTCACCACCAGGGCAGCGTCACTTCTTGGTACAACAGATCTGTCAAATCCTTCCCTTAAGGTGATTGCTGACCATATCCGCGCGGCGACCTTCCTGATTGCCGACGGCGTTGTGCCCAGCAATGAGGGGCGTGGCTATGTGCTTCGTAGAATTATTCGTCGTGCGCTGCGTCACGGGCACAAACTTCAGAGCAGCGGTCCTTTTTTCCATAAGCTGGTGGCTGAGGTTGTCGACCAGATGGGTAGCGCCTATCCTCTGATTCAGGAGACCCAGGAACAGATCGAGAGAATTCTGCTTAAGGAAGAAGAGCAGTTTGACCTGACCCTGGATCAGGGTATGAGAATTCTGAGTGATGCGATACAAGAGCTGGACGACCAAGAAATACCAGGTGAAGTCGTGTTCAAACTTTATGACACCTATGGCTTCCCCACGGATTTGACCGCTGACATTGCTCGTGAAAGAGCGCTGACAATTGATATGGAAGGTTTTGACCGGGAAATGGAAGCCCAGCGTGAACGTGCCCGGGCGGCAAGTCAGTTTGGGGTATCCGATGCCGGTGATCTTCAGCTGGATTATGTTACTGAGTTTGTTGGATATGATTCACTCGAAGACGAATCTTCTGTCGTTGCACTGATCAGGGATGGTGTTCAGATAGAACAGGCTGACGCCGGTGATCAGGTTGCTGTGGTTCTGGATCGCACACCCTTTTATGCCGAATCAGGTGGGCAGGTTGGTGATACCGGTGAAATGGCCGGTGATGGTATTCGCCTGGAAGTCATCGATACGAAGAAGAACGGTGATGCCTTCGTTCATCAGGCCAGAGTTCTTGAAGGCAGCCTCAGCAGCGGCGATAAGTTGAAAACTCGCGTAGATCGGCAGATCCGTGAGGCGACGAAACTCAATCACTCGGCCACACACCTGATGCATGCGGCGCTCAGACAGATCCTTGGCGAACATGTTAAGCAGCGTGGTTCTCTCGTGAATGCGGAACGGCTGCGGTTCGATTTCTCGCATTTCGAGCCTGTCACGAAAGAGCAGATTCGTGAGATCGAGCGCGTCGTCAACGATCAGATCATGCGCAATACAGATGTGCAGACCGAAGTCATGGCTCTGGAAGATGCCAGGCAGAAGGGTGCCATGGCGCTGTTCGGAGAAAAGTACTCCGAAGACGTTCGTGTGCTGACTATGGGAGACGGTTTCTCTGTTGAACTCTGTGGTGGAACCCATGCCAGTCGAACCGGTGATATCGGATTGTTTCGGATTACCTCAGAACAGGGTGTTGCCGCTGGTGTCAGACGTATCGAAGGGGTTACGGGCCCAGGTGCACTGGCACTGGTTGAAGAGCAGCAGGATTTGATCAGCGAAAGTGCGGGCTTGATCAAGGCGGATGCCTCAAACCTGCTGGATAAGCTTCAGTCGCTGATCGAGCAGAACAGGAAACTGGAAAAGTCCGTAGCGGACCTGAACCGCAAACTGGCGACCGGCGGTGGTCAGGATGTCGCCGAATCCGCAGTCGATCTCGGAGGCTTCAAACTGCTGGTGACACAGCTCGACGGCGCCGATCCGAAGTCGCTGCCGGATGCCCTTGATCAGCTTAAGAACAAGATTGGCTCCGGTATCGTCATACTGGGCACAGTCAGTGACGGCAAGGTAGGGCTGATCGCGGGTGTTACCAAAGATCTCACTGACCGGTTCAATGCCGGTGAGCTGGTCAACCATGTGGCGTCTCAGGTAGGCGGCAAAGGTGGCGGGCGACCGGATATGGCGCGCGCCGGTGGCAGTGACCCGGATGCTCTGCCTGCGGCACTGCAGAGTGTTGAGGGGTTCGTCCGGGATCTCATGGGTTAGTTACGCTTTACCCTTTACTCTTTCGCAAGCCTCCAGTTAAATAGGCGCCCTTTCAAAACGGGTTATTTCGGCGTTATGTCGCTTTTTGTCCAAAAATTCGGTGGCACCTCTGTTGCCTCTATCGAGCGCATTGAGAATGTCGCCCGTAGAATTATTCGTGCAAAAGACGAAGGCCACGACGTGGTCGTTGTGGTTTCTGCCATGGGGCATGAAACAGACAGACTCGTAGAGCTGGCTGATGAGGTGGATTATCAGGGTCTCGATGCGCGTCGGGAAATGGATGTATTGCTCTCCACCGGCGAGCAGGTCACGATCGCGCTGTTGGCCATGACGCTGATGAAATTCGGATACAAAGCGGAGTCAGTGCTGGGTCGTCAGGCTAGTATCCTGACAGACAAAGAGCACACCCGCGCGCGGATACTCGATATTGATGCCGGCCTGCTCAAGGCGAAGTTGAGTGATGGTGTGATCCCGGTGGTCGCAGGTTTTCAGGGGTCCGATGACAACGGCAACATTACAACACTGGGTCGGGGTGGTTCGGATACCACGGCCGTGGCGCTGGCGGCTGTGCTTGATGCGGATGAGTGTCAGATATACACCGATGTCGAAGGTGTTTTCACCACAGACCCTCGAGTCGTTGAAGGCGCCAGATGCCTCAAGGAAATTACTTTCGAAGAGATGCTGGAACTGGCAAGTCAGGGTTCCAGGGTTTTACACACACGGGCAGTAGAGTTTGCCAGCAAGTACCAGGTGCCGCTGCGTGTGTTATCCAGTTTTGAAGAAACGACAGGCACGCTGATCACAAAAGAGGACGATGCTATGGAGCAACCCATCATTTCAGGTATTGCGTTCACCAGGGACGAGGCCAAGCTGACGATTCTGGGTGTGAAGGATGTCCCGGGTGTTGCATCAGCGATTCTGGGTCCGATCAGTGAGGCGAACATTGAAGTAGACATGATAGTCCAGAACGTGGCGGCGGACATGAGTACAGACTTCACGTTTACTGTACGTCGTGAAGATTACGATCAGGCGCTGGAAATACTGCAGAATATCGCGAAAAGCATTGATGCCAGAGAAGTGTCGGGTGACAATAAAATCGCGAAGTTATCGCTGGTTGGTGTCGGAATGAGATCCCATGCGGGTGTTGCGAGCAGGATGTTCAATGTTCTCGCAAGGGAATCGATCAATATTCAAATGATATCAACATCTGAAATTAAGATTTCAGTTGTCATCGCAGAAAAGTATCTGGAGCTGGCGGCAAGAGCTTTGCATTCGGAATTCGAGTTATCCGAAGAAGCAGGGTGACAAGGTCACTGAAGGGAGTGTTTTTTTAAAGGAGTAACTTTTCAATGCTTATATTAACCCGGCGAGTCGGTGAGACGTTAATGATAGGCAGTGATATATCGGTGACCGTACTGGGCGTAAAAGGAAATCAGGTTCGAATTGGCGTTAACGCCCCAAAGGAAGTTGCGGTACACCGCGAAGAGATATATCAACGTATCCAGTCTGAGGATGATGAAACGACGGATACCGAAAACGACTGAGTTTGGTTGCCGTTCTTGTCACAGTCACGTCTGATCCATCAGGCGGCTGCTGCACTCTTGTCTGAGTAGGTCACCTGACGCATAAGATTCATGTATCCGCGCGGGAACTCAATGCCATCGTAGTATCCCTTGTCCAGTAACAGGTTGTGTAATCTGCGCAGCCTGTAGATCGGTACCGATGCCAGCAGGTGGTGCTCCAGATGATAGTTCAGATCATGTGGTGCGATCAGCAGGCTCTCGAACCAGTTGATGTAAATGGTGCGCGTATTGAGCCTTGCATCCAGGTCGTAGAGATCCGGTACAGCAGCGTGTTCAGCAACCTGTCGGATACGTGTGATCAGCATGTGGCTGGTCATGAATGCGATGATCCACAGGGCATACAGCCAGGCATAGCCGATCAGCGCAAAAAACATCAACATGGCAACGTTGCACCCGACACTGCGCACCACAGTCTGTCGTGTTTCCGGTTTTAGATCTTTGAGTCGTGCCAGCGAACGCGCTATGGATTTCATGCGTCGCCAACCCAGCTGTCCGGTCAGATCTCTTTTCACCTTTCTCTTAAAACTGGTCATGGAGACCGGATAGGCTTCATAGTTTTTCAGGTCCGGATCTTCCCGAGTCCCGGCATTCCGGTGATGTATCAGGTGCCCCTTCATGTAGGCATCCTTGTCGGAGAACACCCAGTAGCCGGACAACCATTTGCCTACGAAATCGTTTACGGCCGCGGAAGTGAAAAACGATTTGTGACCTGTTTCGTGTACCAGCACTCCGAACGCCATCTGTCGGCCTCCAAGCAGGACAATCACGGCAAGCAGAATCAGCGGATTCGGGAATAGTGCCGCAATGGTGAACAGGGCGATGATGACGCCCCAGTCAAATGCCACGATGGAGGCCGCTTTGACATCATCTTTTTCTATTACACTCTGAAACTCTTCTTCTGTGAGTATGTCTCGGATCCTGGTTGTCATGGGTTTGTGTTCCTATGCGTAACTGGTGATATCTGCAGGCATGGTGGCTGGTTTATCTGTCCAGACACCTCTGCCTAAATCGTCGTAGTCCAGCATGATCTGCCAAAGTTGCCGGCGGGCCACGGGTGCCTGAACTTCTTCAGGCAGGTACGGATCCTTTGCCAGAAGCTGCAGCGCCTTGCCACCAAGGTTGAAACTTTCTTTCATCGCCGCCTGTTTTGGCAGTTTGCCGAGCCGTTTGGCGCTCTGCTCCAGAAGTCCGGTCAGCTCCTGATAGCGCGCGTCAAGCAGCGACGTGTCGTAGCTGGCCTTGAGAAAATGATTTGCATCGGTTTCGCAGAGCAGGGCGTTTTCCGCAAGGAGACAGCGCACTGATAATCCAAGTCCGTGTAACCAGGTTCGCAGATGCGCTCCGCGGCGGGCGAGATTGTCCGGCCGTAACCAGAGACCGGAATTCGATTCACGAAAGCCGGTGGCGTGTAATACCCAGCGGTCCTTCTCGTCCAGTGCCGTATTCTGAGCAATGACAAAATGATCTGGCTGCCAGGGTCTTCGACGCTGCTCACCCAGCCGCCATTCCTCGACGAAATCGTTAATTGGGTCAGAGACCTCCGCCAGTCGGTAACGACCCCGACTCACTTTTTCGATCAGTCCGCGATGGGTGAGTCTGGACAGGGTGACTCGCATGGCGTTCTCACTGATGCCGAACATATCGGCCGTCTCCATCAGGCCGCGCACATCTGTGCCTTTGCGGCCATAGGTGCGCAGCAGGTCGAGAACGAGGTTCGCGGGCTTCATTATTACCAGTACGGAGTAGGTTTCTCTAAAAGTGTAATATTACAGTCCGGCAGACCTTTGGGGCAATAGTCGTAATATTTTCATCGCTCAGGCCGTGGTGACCTGATTCCTGCCGGCTTTCTTCGCCTTGTATAGCGCGGCATCAGCAGCTTTCAGCACGTCTTCCGGGCTGCCGCCGGAACGGCGGTCAGCAACACCGATAGAGATAGTCACCGAGACTTTTTCACTGGCTTTGCGAAAAGAGCCCCGCTGGCGCTGTTTCTTGGCCATTTTTTCTTCAGCCTCGTCCTGGCGGGGATCTTTTCTGATGACCATCTCATAGTTCTGGATGGCTTTTCGGACTTCATCGAGGAAGTAGTAGGCATCGTCCGCGCTCATTCTCGGGAAAACGACAGAAAACTCCTCGCCACCGTAGCGAAATTCCTTGCCGCCACCGTTCACCTGACGAATCTTTGCAGCGACCATCTGCAGCACCTGATCACCGACGTCATGGCCATGGGTGTCGTTGAACTTCTTGAAGTGATCAACATCGAGCATGGCAAGGGAATACTTGCTGCCGAGTGACAGAAACTGCTCATTCAATGCCCTGCGATGTGGCAGGCCGGTCAGTTCGTCCCGATATGCCATGTTGTAGGAGTCGCGTATCAGACTGCCGACCAGGTACAACGAACCTGCCATACAGAAAAGCTCCCAGCCGTACTCCGTTGGCAGGTGGTATCCGATTACGATACTCAACATGGCGGTCGTGATGCCCTGGTTGATTGGTGTGTCGTCCAGACCGATAAAGATGAAGCAACCCAGGATAGACAGCAGACAGACAAGCGCAGTGACCTGGTCCACGGGAAGCACAAACCACTCTGGCAGATTGTTAACCGGGTTCAGCAGGGCCGGGTCAATCACCCATTGTTGCTGAATGAGATAGATCGCCAGTGCAACTTCCCAGGCAATAAAAAACAGGCGAATCAGGCCGTAGGTAGTGAAGGTTCCCCGCTCAGAGTAGAAACAGACCAGCAGGAAATTCAAGGGCACCGCAGCAAATAGCATCACGGTTTTCAGGGAATGCGAAGTGTCCTGTTCGGCGATCCAGAGACAGAACGCGAGCAGGCAGCAGATGAAGAATACCCGGGAGCGATTGTAAGAAAGTGAGAGCGTCCCGGCGATGGTGATCATGATACTGGGACCGAGCAGCCACAGCGTTTCTGGTGCCGGGGGCAGATGCTGCACATTCAGTGCATAACGGTGACCGACAGCAGGAACGCCGTCGGCAGAACGAGATTACCGACGGCTCTCTTGGAGGTGCTGATCAAAATAGCGGAAAAGCAGGCTTAGTAGGAAATGGCCGTTGCCAGTGTTTTCCATCTCCCGTTCTCCACGACGGAGAGTACCGATTCACTGACGCCCTTGTGATCTTCCGGGCCAAATTCAATGCGGTAACCAAAGATATCCTCATAGTCAGTGATGCCTTCGACCGCTGAAAGAAAACCTTCCCGGGTCAGATCCGGTCCGGCAGATTCTAGTGCCGTCACGATCAGGTCTCCGGCTCGATATCCCTCCATGGCGGGAATACCTGGCTCTTCACCAAACCTTGCTTCATAGCGGTTCCACCAGTCGAGCACCTCATCACTGAGTCCGTCTTCCTTGTAGAGCTTGGCCATGTGAACAAATGCATGATATCCCTCACCGGAACCGCTCTCCTGCTCGGCGATGACCTGGCCGTAGGCAGCGTTGTTTCCGACAAAAGTCACGTCAAAGCTCATCTTGCGGGCTGCTTCCAGTATCAGGATGGTGTCACGGTGGATCGTGCCCATGAAGACAACATCACACCCTGCGTTTCTCAGCCGGATAATGGATGCGGTGAATTCCGATTCTGTGGGCTTATGTGCGGACACGCCGACCAGTTCCTGACCCATTTCTTTCAGCTGATCTTCTGCACCTTCAAGAATTTCCTGGCCATAGTCGGTGTCCTGGTAGATGACGCAGGGCTTTTCCATGCCGGCCTCTTCGAGGAAATATTTCACACCGGCGCGAATTTCATCGTAGTAGATACCGCGCTGTGCAAACTTCAGGTCATGGTACGGTTCAACCATGCTGCGCGCGCCGGTTAATGGAAACATGTTTGGAATACCCGCCTTGAGCTGCTGGGTCAGCACAGCGTTGTTGGTAGGCGTGCCAAGATTCAGCACCATGGCGAATACCTTGTCACGGTTGATCAGCTTGTTAGCGGCCTGAATAGCCCGGGGAATCTGGTAGCTGGTGTCTTCAACCACAAACCGGATCTGTCTGCCATGTACGCCGCCGGCCTCGTTGGCTTCCTCGAAGCGCATCCTTGCACCATTGATTGAGCCGACACCCCAGATAGCGACGGGGCCCGACAAATCGGTGTGGGACCCGAGAATGATTTCTGTGTCAGTGACACCCTGAGCCGGCTGACTGCTGCTTTCACTGGCCTGGTCGGTCTGCCCGGATCCAGAGGATGTGTTCTCACCGCCGCAGGCGGTGAGCAACAGGGCAACGAACATCACAAGTATTGCGTTAGTACATTTCATTGATCATTCCCGCGTATTTTTCGTTGACGACTTTTCGTTTCAGCTTCATGGTCGGAGTCAGTTCTTCATCTTCCGGGTCCAGCAGCTGATCGATCAGCCTGAACTTCTTGATGGTTTCGACCCGGGCGAATTTCTGATTCACCTTCTCGATCTCTTCCCAGATCAGGTCTTTGACCGCCTCAGTGTGACACAAGCTGGTGTAGTTCGTGAACGGCACATCATTGTCTTGTGCGAACTTGGTCACATTTTCCTGATCGATCATCACGAGACAGGTCAGGTACGGGCGTTTGTCGCCGACCACCACCGCATCCGAGATAAAGGGTGAAAACTTGAGCTGGTTTTCGATTTCGCTGGGTGTGATGTTTTTGCCACCGGCAGTAATGATGATGTCCTTGATGCGATCTATCACGTAGACGAAACCATCGTCATCGATACGCCCGACATCACCGGTGTAGAGCCAGCCCTGTTGAAAGGTCTCTGCTGACTTCTCGGGTTTGTTCCAGTAGCCGCGAATGACGCCGGGGCTTTTCAGCAGGATTTCTCCCTGGTCTGAAAGCCGGACCTCGGCATCCTGGGCGGCCCGCCCGACACTGCCAACTTTCATGTCACCGGGCAGGTTTGCGGTGATCAATCCTGTGCATTCCGTCTGCCCGTAGACCTCGTACATGGGTTTGCCCAGCGACCAGTACCAGTCGATCAGCTCCGGCGCGATAGGCGCGGCTGCGGTGGAAAGCCATCTGGACTCATTGATGCCTAGCAGTCGGCGAAGGTTTTTTAATACGAGCTGTTCTGCAAGGAAGAAGGCCAGTTTCAGCGTGAGCGGTACGGCTTGTCCTGCCTTGCGATACTCAGCGACGCGTGCGCCTAGTCCTGTGGCGAACCCGTAAGCCCATCTGCCCAGTGCGGTGCCTTCCTTGAGTTTGATGGAGACGGTTGAGTACTGTTTCTCCCAGACCCTGGGGACGGCAAAGTGTATGGAAGGTGCGATTTCCTGCTGGTCCTGGGTGACGGTTTCCACATCCTCAACCAGGTTAATCACTGAAGCGGCTTCTATCGTCGCGAACGTGTAGAACATGCGTCCGGCAACGTGCGCGAGCGGCAGGAATCCAATCTGTTCATCCGAGGAATAGATGCCATAGATTCGCTGCAGTGTAATCATCATGTACAACATGTTGCGATGGCTGATCATGGCACCTTTGGGTGGTCCCGTGGTGCCGGAGGTATAGGTCAGCGTCAGCAGATCTTCCGCATCTGCACCTTCAATGACCTCATCCCAGGCCTGCGGATGGTCCTGTTCATAACTGCGGCCCAGAGCCAGCAGATCCTCGAAGCTGATACACATCTCGTCCTGGAAGTTTCTGAGACCCTCCATGTCAAAGATGATGATCTTCTCGAGCGTCGGTGTCCGTTCACGAACCTCAAGAATCTTGTCCAGTTGCTCTTCATCTTCCGCGAAATAAAACCGCGTGCCGCTGTCGACCACCAGGTATTCCACCTGATTGGCGGCGTCGGTGGGATAGACCCCATTGGTGATTCCGCCGGCGCAGACAATACCCAGATCGGCAAAGAGCCATTCCTTGCATACTTCGGACGCCACGGAACACACATCACCGCGTTTGAGCCCGAGTGAAATCAGACCCAGACCCACGTGTTTGGCGAACCGACCATAGTCACCCCAGGTGTATTCGTTCCAGATGCCGAAGTCTTTCTCCCGGATGACAACGCGATCATGGAGGCTGGTCACCCGCTGCCGGAAAAGACCGGGGATGTCGCTTTTTCCATCAATCGAGACGATGGGCGGATCCTGGCTGATATCGACATGATGTTCTGCGGTCATCGCCAGGTCTTCCTCTGTTTCCAGCGTCTGCGCCCGCGAACTCCCTCGTCTTTGACGCCCAGGTAAAACTCCTGGATATCCGCTGATTCCCTGAGTCGCTCGCAGGTGTCTTCCATGACAATACGGCCGACTTCCATCACATAGCCGTAATGGCCGATATCCAGCGCCATCCTGGCATTCTGTTCCACCAGCAGGATGGTCATGTTCTGTTCGCGATTGACCCGCTCAATGATGCCGGCGATTTTTGACACGAGGCGTGGTGACAGGCCGAGAGAGGGTTCATCCAGAAGCATCATGGTCGGGCGCAGCATCAGTGCTCTGCCAATCGCCAGCATCTGTTGCTGGCCGCCAGACAGATACGCTGACTGCTGTCTGGCTTTCTCCGCAAGTACCGGGAAATAGTCGTAGACCATCTCCATATCATGGTTAACGTTTGCATCCCGGCGACTGAAGGCGCCCATCTGCAGGTTTTCTTCCACGGTGAGGAACGGAAACACCTCTCGGCCTTCCGGCACATGGGCAATGCCCATTCGAGCAGTCTGATCCGGGTCGATACCCTGGATTTCCTGATCCTGAAAAGTAATCTTGCCTTTCTGTGGTTCCATGGCGCCGCTGATGGTTTTCAGCACGGTGGTTTTCCCGGCGCCATTGGCACCGAGCAGTACGCTGATCTCGCCTGCTTTCGCTTCAAGACTGACACCACGAATGGCCATGATGGGGCCATAGTAGGTCTCGATATTTGTCAGTGTCAGAACCGCCACGATCAGTCTCCCAGGTAGGCCTTCAGCACTTCCGGGTGCTGCTGGATATCCTGAGGCGAACCAATCGCCAGACGTTTGCCGTCCGCGAGCGCCATGACCCGATCAGAAACCTGCGATACCAGGTTCATATCGTGTTCGACCATGATCACGGTTGTCCCGAGTTCCTCGTTGATGTCCTCGATCTGAAAGGACAGGTCCTCGGTTTCTTCCGGATTCAGCCCTGATGACGGTTCATCCAGCAGCAGCAGTCTTGGCTGGATGCACAGGGCTCGCGCGACTTCTACCATCTTGCGGATGCCGTATGGCAGGTTGGCGATCACCTGGTGGCGATAATGCTGCAGATCCAGAAGATCAATGATGTCTTCAACTTGCTTGCGAAAGGCGAGTTCCTGTCGCCTGACAGAAGGCAGGAACAGAAACTCCTGCAGCAGATTGGTTTTTCTGTGAACGTGTTTGCCGATTAACAGGTTGCGCAGCACGGTTTCCTGCTCGAACAGTTCCGTGTTCTGGAAAGTCCGTGCAATACCCAGTTCCGCGATGCGGTGGGTGGGTATCTGGCTGATATCGTTGCCAGCAAACGTGATGCTGCCGCTGTTGGCATCGTAGATTCGACTGATGAGATTAAACAGGGTGGTCTTGCCGGCGCCATTGGGACCGATGATGCTGAATACCTCGCCTGGTTCGACCCTGAAACTGACATCGTCCACGGCGTGAACGCCGCCGAAAGTGAGCGTCAATCCCTCAGCTGCCAACAGGCTCATCTCAAACGCTCCGTTCGAAGATAGCTGCGCTGTCGCTTGTGCATGGCTTTTCGGTACAGTGGAAACTCTTCGAAGTAGCTGCGAACCTTGAGCCACCGACCGTAGATCCCGAGTGGCTCGTAAATCAGAACAAGGACCAGAATCAAGCCGAAAATGCCTGGTTCCAGTCCTGGAATCTGCGCGATACCGCTGGGCAGGGTGTCGCGCAATACCGCGATGCCCTGCGGCAGAAATCCGATAAAGATGGCGCCATAGATCACGCCATGCAGAGATCCAAGGCCACCAACCACCACCATCAGCAGCAGCTGTATGGATGTCAGCAGCGTGAAACTGTCCGGGGCCAGGTAGCCGATCTTGTGTGCCAGCAGACTGCCCGCCAGACCTGTAAAACCAGCAGATATTGCAAAAGCGGTTGTCTTGGTAAAAGCCAGGTGAATACCCATGCTCTGCGCGGATATCTCGGAATCACGAATGGCAGTCATGGCCCGCCCGGTTGGCGAACGTAAGAGATTCAGGGCCAGCCACAGGCAGGTCGCCAGAATCACGAGACACAAAAAGTAGAAGTTAACGCTGCTGTCGAGTTCCAGCGCACCAATCTTTGGCAGTTCAACCGGCATACCGCGGAAGCCGCCGGTGACGGATTCCCAGTGAACCAGAACCTGCTCAACAATGATGGCAAAAGCGAGCGTGGCGACGGCAAGATAGATGCCCGTCATGCGAAGGGCAGGGATCGCCACGATGCCCCCGATCAGCGCCGTGAACAGGGTGGCTGTCGTTGCTGAGAGGACAAATGGCCAGCCCTGACCCAGCAGGTAGGCGTGGGTGTAGGCGCCGATGGCCAGAAAAGCGGCATGACCAAGACTGACGAGCCCCGTGTAGCCGGTCAGAAGCATCAGTCCGATGCCTGCAATCGCGTAGATGAAGACCAGGGACAGCTCGCCAAGGTAGAAGTCAGATAACAGGAAAGGTGCAGCAATAAGGGCCACTGTCAGCAGTCCGTACCAGAACACCTGCCCCTCATGTTTAAACAGCTGGATATCCTGCTTGTAGTGAGTTTTCCGGACGAAGCGCACGATCAGACCTTCTTCTGCTGCATGGTCGCGAAGATACCTTCGGGCCGAATCAATAGCATGACCAGGAGAATCACATAGGCACTGACATCTGAGAAACCCGTGGGCAGATACAGCCCGGCGAACTGCTCGACAATACCGATCAGCAGACCGCCGACAATTGCGCCGGGCAGGCTGCCGAAGCCGCCCACGATCGCGGCGGCGAAAGCCTTGATGCCAACGAATCCGATCAGTGGATCAATCAGAGATACCGGCGCGACCAGGATGCCTGCCACCGCGGATATGCCTGCGGATATGGCCCAGACCAGGGAATAGATTCTTTTGACCGGAATACCCACGTAAAACGCCGCCAGCTGGTTCTGCGAAGCAGCCTGCATGGCGATACCCAGTCGGGTGAACCGGAAGAACAGAAACAGCAGGGTGCAGAGCAGGGCCGTGCCGATGACAATAACGAGGTTCTCGTAACCGATGATCAGGCCATGCATGTCGATAACACCGCCTGCGTATGGTAGATCCAGGGATCGTGGTTCACTGCCCCAGATGGCGCCTGCGGCGGCCCGAAGAATAAAGCCCAACCCGATGGTGAGCATCAGTACCGAGAAATGCGGTTCCCCGATCATCGGCCGAATCATGACTCGCTCGATCAGCGCACCCAGTATGGCCATGGTGAAGATCGTGGCAGGCAGCGCAATCAGAAAGTGCAGGTCTAGCAGGTTGAGATAGGTATAGGCGAAGAAGGCGCCCAGCATCATCAGGTCACCCTGGGCGAAGTTCACCATCTCGGTGGCTT
>CBFIJB010000007.1:0-67081 GCA_965662805.1 Candidatus Azotimanducaceae bacterium
GTTACAATAATGGCCAACCACCTGCTCAGGCAGAAAAACAACTTAAACCCATGTCCGGAATTAGTTGACCACTACAAGCAGCTCAGTCGCCTGCACATTGTAGGTTTGTGCGTTATCTATTCTGCGTTTGCCTTGCTTCTTATTCTTGGCGTTACAGGTGCTGTTATTGAGGTTCGAATAGCGTCTGTCGAGTTAAACGGTCTCGACCCTGCGCTTGGGTTTGCCGTACCCGTTGTGATGTGCGCCGGTTGGATACTTAGCCTGGTGTACTGCATTGATTTACGAAGAAAATGACTGAAGTATTTCATAGCATGCAGTTTAAGCCGCCTACCTGCAGGGTTCGAACCAGGCACTTCCACAAAAACTGTGAAGCATATTTCGCGATCTGGAGCCGAAACACCGGATCGCTTCAACAATTTACCGGGTACTACTTTCGTTAGCATGAATACCGAAAACCTCCAATGTCCAAACTGTGCCTACAAACTGTCCTTCTCGGAACGCGTGACTCTGAATCTCAGCGGTAGGCGTTGTCCTTCCTGTACCGGGACGGTTTTCATCGAAAGCCGACAATCGAGAATCGCTCAGGTTCTATTGGTGCTGCTCATTCTGGCTTCCATGATGGCGGCGCTCTCATCTTATCGGCAATATGGTTTCGACCCGGTGACTTTCACATTGGTGGTGGGCTCGTTCCTTGGTGTGGTTGTGCTCGTTGATTTAAAGGTCAGATCCAAGCTTCATATCAGGAAGCCAGCCGACTAACATGCAGTTAACGCCAACCATCTCATTCGCCTGGAAGACGTAACGGATTGCCAGACGACGTGCCGCTTGACGATATGGCAGGAGCATAAATGACTATTGCAGAACTGGGTGCCTTGGGAGAGTTCTTCGGCCTGTTTGTAGTGCTCGCCACGCTCATATATCTGGCCATTCAGACCAGGCAAGCCAAAAAAATAGCATTAGCTGAAGCAAGACGCAGTATCGTTAATGACTTCAGTGAAATATGGAGTGTACTTGGCAGGGACGAAAATCTTACGCGACTTATAAGGATCGCGGTGAATGACTGGCATGCACTCACGAACAATGAACAGATGTTAGTGCATTCTTTTTACTGTCAGCTAATGGCCCATTTGGATGGCGGGTTGGGTCAGGAAGAGGCATTACCCGAAATCCGGAAGTATCTGGTTGCCTGGGAAGACAATATACTGGGCTTGTTGAGATCGCCAGGTGGCCAAGAATGGTTCAAGTCGACGGACTACTTATTTGACCCGACGATGGTTCAACGTTTAAAGGCGCGCCTGGAAGCGCCTGATACTCTACCTCCAGCCTGGGTGGATACCATGTCCTGGTGGAACCTGGACAGCGATGATCAGCATAGAGAATCCAGAGCGATTGCATCGGAACTGCCGGGCAGATAGTGACTTACAATTTTTCTACCAATTCTGAATCAGGCGGTTTGAGATGAGCGTGACGATCACGAAAGGTTCCTTCCATGATGACCAGGAAGCCATTGCAGAAATTGAGTCAGCCGGTCTTTATGCACGCGCCGGTGCCATGGGGCAAGGTGATCTGGAAGACATCCATTGGCATAAAACCAGTTTGAAAATCTATGTGCTGGAAGGTTCTTTTGAGACCCGCGATGTTAAAACTGACACAAACCTGCTCGCGGGCTCGGGTGACATTATCAGCATTCCTGCCGAGACCTTGCATGCAGCTCGGTGTCCAATTCCCGCAACCTATGTGGTTGGTTTTGAAAGTAAAGAAGCCGCGGAGAGATTTCGACCTGAGCTACCGGGCGATCTCCCTCAGCGAGATAGCTGAAGCATCCAAGCAGCCGCTTACATGGCGGATCTGCTTTTCGCTGATTTGATGGCGGCGGCTAGTTCCTCGAGAACTGGAATGGTGTCGTCCAGGGCCAGGCAGGCATCGGTAATGCTCTGTCCATAAGTCAAAGGTTGACTGGAGATATCCTGCTGACCTGCGACGATGTGGCTCTCCAGCATGACACCCCGAATAGCCGTTTGCCCCTGACTGATCTGGTCTGCCAGGTTGCTTGCGACAACTGCCTGGCGTTCATGCGCTTTCTCGCTGTTGCCATGACTGCAATCTACGATGAGTGAAGGTACCAGTTTTTGATCGGTCAATGCCGTCACTGCTTTTTCGATATGTGAAGGTAAATAGTTAGGCCCGGAATCACTGCCACCTCTTAGAATCAGATATCCGTGGGGGTTGCCTGTGGATTCCAGAATAGCCGGTTCGCCCTGCTGAGTCAGTGATGGGAACCAGTGTGGGTACTGTGCACTTCTGATCGCATCAACGGCGACTTTGATGTTGCCGCTGGTACCGTTCTTGAATCCGACAGGCATGGAAAGCCCCGAGGCAAGTTCACGATGCACCTGGCTTTCAACGGTTCTCGCACCAATCGCACCGAAACTGATCAGGTCTGCGTAATATTGACCGAACGTCGTGTCGAGAAATTCCGTCGCCGCCGGAAGTTGCATACCAGCGACTTCCAGCAACAATGATCTAGCCTGTCTGAGACCCTTGCTGATCTGAAAACTACCGTCCAGGTCGGGGTCGTTTATCAGACCTTTCCAGCCGATCACCGATCTCGGCTTCTCGAAATAGACACGCAGCACTGGAAGAATGTCATGCTTCATTGATTCGGTTGCTGCACGGAACTGTTCTGCAAAGTCGAGCAGGGCCCCTGGGTCATGGACTGAGCAGGGTCCAACAATACAAAGCAGGCGAGGGTCCTTGCCTGTGAGGGTGTTTTCGATCTCTCGTCTGGCCTGCCGGACAAAGTCAGTGACCGCATCACTGGCAGGAAACTCTTCAGTTAACTGCCGTGGCGTCATAAGAGGTTGCGAACGGGAGATCCGGACGTCGCTGGTACTGTGCATACGAGTATTGGAATGAGTGGCCCTGGAGAAGTACCATAATACTATGTCGAGTTGCTGTGATGATAATTGCGCCGCAGATGCGCTGAGAGATAAACACCGGGGTACGCTCCAGGCGGTGCTGGCGATTAACGTTGTGATGTTTGTGGTTATCGTTATAGCGGCTCAGTTTGCGAAGTCCTCGGCGCTGTTTGCCGACAGCCTGGATAATCTCGGTGATGCGCTGACCTATGGGTTGAGTCTGGCGGTAGTGGGTGGAACTGCGGTTGCTAAAGCACGAGTTGCATTGTTCAAAGGCGCTCTGATTCTGCTGGCTGCGATAGTGGTTGGTGCCCAGATTGTGCAGAAGCTTCTGGCCCCTGAGACACCTATCTTCGAGATGATGGGTCTTTTCAGTCTGATTGCTCTGGCGGCAAACTCCCTGTGCCTCGCACTGCTGTGGCGACATCGTCATGATGATCTGAATATGAGTTCCGTGTGGGAATGCTCTCGTAATGATATTGCTGTCAATATTTCCGTTTTCGTCTCAGCGGGACTGGTCTGGATGACGAATGATGGTTGGCCTGATCTGCTGGTCGCCAGCATTCTGGTTGTGATGCTTCTCAGATCCTCTGCCCGAGTCATTGCTGCGTCTTTGCCCGAGGCACGAGCGGTTTAGACTGATGCAACAGGTTACCGTGACCGAAGCAGAAAAACGTTTTGAACGGATGTTCAGTGCTGGCCGATTGCGTCGGATGCCTAAAGGCAGGTCAGATACGCTGTTGTTTCTTGCCGTCGCAGCATCGATTCTTGATCCGCGAAAAGCTTATACAGAACCGGAGCTTAATGAGGAGATCAGGAACTGGATGGAGGGGTTTTGCGAGTCACGTTTGTTCGATCATGTGACGGTGCGGCGTTATCTCGTGGATTTCCATCTCCTGTTACGCGACGCTCAGGGTAGCCGTTACAACACGAATCAGACCATGATCAATCACTCGATCGAACCGGATGTGCGCTGCATCCAACCGGCGTTGATATTTGAGGCCGTTGAGTATGCTCGTAAGCAACGAAAGCGGGATATCAGTCGTGTCAGCCATCATCCTGTTTGACGGAGTCTGTAACCTGTGTAACGGCGCGGTCAGTTTCATCCTGAAACGGGATTGATCCGGCCACTACCGGTTTGCTGCCACGCAAAGCGCCGCCGCAAGCAGTCTTGTTACCCAACACAATATCACGGCATCCCTGGATGATACTTTCGTGCTGATTGAAAATGATCGCGTACACTATCGTTCCGATGCGGCACTCAGAATTGCGGTTAACCTGGGTTGGCCCTGGCGCGCCTTTGGCGTGTTCAGATGGTTGCCTGAGAGACTGCGTGACTGGGTCTATGATCGAATTGCGCGCCACCGTTATCAATGGTTTGGGCGACGCGAGTTGTGCATGGTACCCGGCGATGAGTTTCGTCACCGGTTCCTTTCCTAGGTCTGGATGGTCAGATATCGATAAAGGGTCTGGGTTATCGGGGAATGCTGTAGGTCAGGTTAAGACCGATACCCGGGAGTTTTATATCGTAAGCCTGCTCTTTTGGTGAATCATCAATCGTCAGATCTATATCAACGGCCTGATAGCTGGCACCCAGCGTCCAGTTGTCGTTGATCCGATAGTCGATAAAAGCTGTGGCAATAAGCAGATCGCCGTCATACTTGTCGATTTCGATGCCGAGCCAGCCCAGTGAGCCTCCCACCAGCCATCTCTCGTTGATCGCGTGCTTCATGTACACACGCAGGTTTGGCAGGGGTGCAAGAAAGTCTTCCTCGCTGGTGGCAACCGTCAGGTCGTTCAATGAACCTTCAAACTTGATGTCCAGATCGATAGCATGAAGTCCGGCGCCGACGCCCCACTCTGAGGTATCAGATGTATGGAATGCATAGTCGAGCGCGAAGATATAGGTCTTCAGTTCCAGGTCAGTCGATACAGTTGAAGATAGCGGGAACTCCTCGCCATCGAAATTGAAGGTGCGATCAGTGATCCTGGTCCCGGAAATATCCAGTGGCGTATAGCCAAAGTTAGCTCGCCATTTTTCATTGATGTGGTAGCGAACACCGATCTGGCCTGTGGTTTCCCGGTCATCCACGCCCAGGTCCTGCAGGTCAATGGTGTTTTCTTGAAAACCGAATTTCGTGGCACGAACCTTGACCTCAGGTTCCTGACTCAGGACAGTGAAGTCGAACTGCCAGCGATCGGTCAGTCCGGGGTGTAGGGGCTCAGCGAAGGTCTGGCTGGCCGCCATTAAGGTAAAAAGTCCTATTGCCAGTGATCTCAAGTATGCATCCTCCGCAAGTTGAAGCCGCGATCATAAAGGAGGTGTGCATACTTGATAAGCCGATAGAACTCAGCAGAACCTGCCTTGCGGTTTTAGCAGGGTAAGGCGTACAGGTTCTCGTAGTCGGCATCTGGTTCTGACACTACGGTTTCATATACGGTTTCATAGACGTCATCTGCGTAGCAGGCGGGCTTGAGAAAGTCTTCAACGCTGTCGAATTCAGTGATATCCAGTTCTTCGCTCATGATTTGTGACCTTTGTTAGGGTTTGTCGGGTAGTTCCTGCCCTTGATGATGCAACCTCGATGCCAGTTTTTACCAAACGAAAGAATGCGGGCTGTAGAGCATCGGAGCGTCTCAATGTGTTCATAGCTGGTGCAAACTTGCCCGATGTTGTTTTATGTTGGTGCTCGAATCAGAAGGAGAAGGCACACATGTTCAAGACGTATTTCCTGATGTCTCCACATATTGAGTCAGGATTGGAGGATCCCTACCGCTACCGGGGTGCAGAGGCTGAGGCAATGATCCGTAGACTGTTTCCGGACATCGTCGGCTATGTGCAGACCCGGGCACTGCCGGGTCAGGACGGTGCCTCATTCTCCGGTACTGCGGAACTCTGGTTCGATCGTGCGGACGCTGCCCTTACTGCGTCCCGTAAGGATTTTGCACCGATGCTGGTTGATCATGCAGAGATACTTTCTTCCATGGCTGGAATGGAAAGGGTTGTGGTTCGAACACCGGATTATCTTTCCGGAGAACGTATGAAAGGGGTTTATCCCTTCTGTCGCAAAGCCGGAATGGATCTTGAGACTTTTCAGGCTTACTGGTGGCACCACCATGGACCCATAGCGGCACTGACGGAAGAAGCGCTTGCCTATGTGCAAATCCATCCTCTGCTGGAGTCCTACAAAACAGCGCCGCCTTCTTATGACGGTATCACCGAGATATCCTGGCGCGATGCCGAAGCTGCCATGCGCGGCATTACCTCAAGACAGATGACCGAAGATCAGGCGGGCGACGCGCCCAATTTTGTGCAGGATGGCAGCGTTGCGCTCTACCTGGCAAAAGAAGAAACGGTGATAGCACCCTGATAACCAGAATAAACAGGAGGGATAGAAATGAGCGAATACTGGATGATGGTGATAGGGCTTGGCATGGCTTTCCATGGCCTGCTGATTCTTTGGGTCGGTGGCTTGCCACGAGCATTGTCGCCAGGCGAATCGCCAACGGCTGCACCCGGAACACCGGAGGCTTTCGGCCTGTTCTGGCTTGATCAGTACAGTTACATTGGACTTACCCTGACTGTCGTCGGGGCAGCCCTTGCGGCAGGAGGGTATCTGACATGATTACAGTCACGGCGCTTTATGCGGGATTGCACGCTTTGCTCGCAGTCGTTCTTGCGAACTTTGTTCTTTATGTCAGATTGCGGGGCGGCAAGGTTCCTTCCTGGCAACCGGATGCGGCTTTGCGGGTTCAGGCGAACTTTATCGAGAATGTACCCATCGCGCTTCTGTTGCTGCTGGTTCTGGAGATTCAGAGTGCGCCGACGGAAATACTTCACGGATTCGGTATTTCCCTGTTTGTGCTGCGTCTTTTGCACGCCTATGGTCTCGGCACTTACGAGGGCGCGAACTACCCCAGGCTTATCGGTGCCCAGGGCACGTTTGTGCTGATCGCGATTATGGCGATAGCGGCGATTGGTACAGCAGTGCCTATCTAAACGATGTAGCCGTCACCGGATGCCCTGACGGTCATGTCGGTAATGGCGACTCCCCAGGGCTGGTTGATCGCATGCACGATCTGATCGGCAAGTGATGAAGGGTCCAGGGCAAAGTATTCAATATCGTTGATATCCAGGTTCGAGGCCGGCAACTGACCGGCCGCGGCTGCTTCAAACTTCGACATATAAGCAGGTGTATTGATGCCAAGCAGGCCGCTGACGGCTGCGGGATTGATGACGCCAGCTGAAAGGCCGGTTGCCGGAACACCCGTCGGTCTGATGGTAGTGACCTTGATTTTCCCCTGGGATTCCATGCGCAGGGATTCAGACAGAAACACCACGGCTGCCTTGGTGGCGCCATAAACCCCACCACCGGCAGTGGGGTAGTTGCCGTAGATAGAAGCAACATTAACGACATGACCACGACCCTGGCGAATCATCTGGTCGTGCACGGCGGCGATGCCGTTGAGTACACCTTTGAAATTGATATCGATACAACGCTCCCAGGCATCTGCTGCGGCTTCATGGTCAGCGTAGAATGCCAGCGGCATGACGCCGGCATTGTTCAGCATGACGTCCACCTGGCCATAAGCCTCAACAGAAGCGGCAGCAAGGTTGTGCATGTCTTCTCGGCTGGTGACATCGGTTTTCACTCCTGTGGCCTCACCGCCACCGGCCTTGATGCTGGAGACAATGCTTTGCAGGGCTTCTTCGTTAATATCCGCTGCAACAATACGGGCGCCCAGAGCCGCGGTTTTCTCACAAACCAGCTGACCAAAGCCACCTGCCGCGCCTGTAACAATGATGACCTTGTCTTTCATGTAGTCCTGTTCATGGTTGCTCATACTGCATTCCTGAAGATTTAGAGTGATTATTCTTTCAGACTAGCAAAATCCGTGATCCTGATCATGAAATCTCCAGCCTTGATCAGCGTAGAATGGAGACATTAAACAAGACCAATTGATTTAGGAGAAAGTCATGCCCAGCAGACGAGAAGTACTGAGAATGGCAGGTGGCGTTGCATTGATACCGCTGGTTAACCTGAAATTGCAGGCAGCAGAGAAAGTGCCTGAGGACGACCCCGCGGCCATTGCACTGAAATATGTGGAAGATGCGACCCAGGCAACTCGCACAGACAAGATGGGTGTTGCTGGTGCAGACCAGCTTTGCTCCAACTGCCGGTTCTATACGGCGGCAGAAGGTGGTTATGGCGGATGCACCTTGTTCCAGAACCGTCTGGTGGCTGGCCCGGGATGGTGTGCCGGCTGGGTACCTGCCGCATAGCGGAATTCATAGTGCTGCTCAGGCCCAGAAGCTGCGCCTAAAACCAGAAGCTGCGCCTAAAAATAGTAGCGAATGCTCATGTAGAGCGTGTTGGGGTTCGGGCCATACTCTGACCCGAATTCCGGCAGTCCCGTGTCGCTAAGGTCGAGGTCATCACCCAGAAAGTGGTAGTAGCCGAAATCTATGTAGAAGTTTTCGGCGACGTTGTATTCAGCCGTGACAGACGCGAATGCAGAACGGTCTGCCAGGTTTACAATCGCCTGGCTTGCCAGAAACCATAGTGGTGAAAGCTGCACAGTAAAACTGGGTATCAGGTAGTGTTCCCCTAGCAGGAATACACCACCTCGCTGATAAGGTAGTGTCTGCCGATTGGTGAGATAGTCCTCAGGGTCATCAGTGCCGGCACCGTTGTAGTGATACTCGACCTGTCCGAACGTGTTTTCCGAGAAGGCATAGTCCAGCCCGGTAGACAGTCGCAGGTAATCCTCATCACCCCAGACATTGGCAAGTTCAAACCAGAAACCCATATCTCCCAGGGCGCTCTGTATGCCAAAGCCCACCAGATCCTGCTCCGCAAAACGAATCATGGCCAGGTGATAGTCCACACCTGCCGCGTTGGTGCGCAGCTGCAAAAAAGCGGCTGAGTTTTCAGGATCGGCATCTTCGCCCAGTACAAAACCCATATCGATTTCGCCCAGGTCTCCCCAGGGCCGCTGAAACCTCACAGCGTCGACCCCGGTTCTGTACTCCGTGTTAAAGGTTCGAACGTCAAAAGGCAGAAAGATATCTGTCGGGTTAATGATCCGGGCGGCACCGAACGAGATGGCCTGGCGACCAATGGTCAGATCACCGGCGTTCATCTGTATCTGCACGTTCAAGCGATCGAGGTTCTGGTAGATCTGGTTTTTGTTGTCACCGCCGAGCAGGGTAGGGTCAATATCTGTCAGGCGATAGTTTTCGCCAACGACGTTGAACGTGGGTATGGAGGCATTCAGTTCTTCGGAAACCAGAACCGGGCTCAGCTCGTAATGCATTTGCCAGACGACCCGTTCCGAGAAACCCTCCCACATCAGTCGCAGACTGTTTTGTGACTGGAAGATTGCATCGGCACTGATCACGGGGTTGTCCAGCTCGTCCTGTACAACAGCGAAAGACTTGGCGTAGCCGGTGAAGTTGACGTCAGTGGCCTCAGCCATTGAGAAAAACAGCGAGCAGAAAAGTGTCGTCAGAAATATGGTCAGACGCACTTAACTGTTAGCTTCCTTGCGTTCATCTTTCTCGATGGCGCCATCTTCCAAGTGAATCAATCGGGTCGCTCGATCCATGATTTTCTGGTCGTGGGTTGAGAATACAAAAGTCATATTCTGCGTCTGGTTCAGTTCGCGCATGACTTCCAGAAGACTGATCCCGGTTTTTGAATCCAGGTTCGCCGTCGGCTCGTCTGCAAGAATGATATCCGGGTTGGAAGCCATAGCCCGGGCCACGGCGACCCGTTGCTGCTGTCCACCGGAAAGATGCGCAGGGCGTCGATCACCAAGACCTTCAAGACCAACCAGGGCCAGCATCTCTCTTACCCTGGCTTTGCGCCTGGAGGCGGGCATACCCTGCAGCAACATTATGTATTCAATGTTTTCCTCTGCAGACAATACCGGGATCAGGTTATAGGCCTGAAAGATAAAGCCAATATGGTCACGGCGAAAATCAGAGAGCTCGTTGCCAGTCATTTCCGCGATGTTGGTGCCGGAAAGAAACACAGCACCACTATCTGGTTCGTCAAGCCCGCCGATCAGATGCAGCAGTGTTGTTTTACCGGAACCAGAAGGACCTATGATGGCGGTAAACTCACCCTCCTCGATATCGACAGAGACGCGATCCAGGGCGATGACCTCTGTCTCTTCGCTGCCGAATTTTCGATACAAGTCTTTCGTTTCAATTACTTTGGCCATAACGAATCCTAGAGCGCTCTCTGCAGCGCCTGGGTGGGGACGATGCGCGAGGCGAACGCAGCGGGATAAAGCGCTGCTGCCACGGTGAGCAGCGTGACGTAAATTGGGAACCTAATGAACTGGTGTGGTGTCAGCCTGGTGTACATATTGCCATCCACGACAATTCCGGATACCTCCATCTTGCCCATCGGAACGCCGTGTTCGCTGAAGTAGTCTCCAAGCAGGTAGGCTGCACTCAGACCGAAAACACAGGCAATGATTGCGAGCAACAACGCTTCAAACAGCACCAGTTGGATAATCTGCCAGGGTGTGGTGCCAATGGCCTTCGACACGCCAAACTCATATATGCGTTCATAGATGGACATAAACATTGAGTTGATCACCCCCAGCGACGTGAGCAGGAAGAGAACGATGCCTACGATTAAAGTGGAGTAACTCGACATTTCGATCATGGCACCGATGGAGGGCTGCAGATCCAGCCAACCGAGGGCTTCAATGTCATCGCTGCTGAGTGCCTGAAAGAGTGGTAACTCGCGGTTTTTCGACAGTTCGGGATCGTGGAACTGCAGGGCGATCTGATGCAGATGACCCTCCATACCCAGCAATGCCTGCGCCTTAGGCAGGTTGATAAACACCAGGTTTTCATCCATCTCCTCTGGACCGAACTCGAAGGTGCCGGTTAGTCGGAACAGTTCCTGGGTGATTTCGTTAGTATCAACGGCTGCTGCGGTCACCACCAGTCGATCTCCCAGCTTGATTTCGAGTAGATCTGCCATGGGTTTGCCCATGAGCAGTTCCCTGTCATCACCACTGAGATACTGACCTTCAACAAGTGCGTCACGTAAGCGGCTGACCGAGATTTCCTTTTCGTGGTCAACGCCGTAGATCAGACCGCCGGTGGTGTTATAACTGGATGCGATCATGCCGCCGATAATGATTCTGGGTCCGTAGCCGCTGACGTCAGGGTCTGCTTCGATACGTTTGATCAGAGGCATCGGGTCTTCAATAAAGTACTCAACTTCCAGGTTGGTGCGGAACTCCTTGTGCGTAACCTGTGCCTCGCCCTCCAGTGTTTTGGTTATACCCCCGACCATTACATCCATCATGCCGAGCACCAGACCATCAACCAGTATGAGGACAACCAGAGAGGAGGCGATCAGCAGAGCGGTCAGAAAAGTTCTGCGTGTGTTGCGGAAAAGATTGCGCCAGGCGAGTTTCAGACTGAGCATCAATGCGCTCCCAATGCTTCTTTGGGCAAAATGCGCGCCGCCCGGATGCCCGGTGGAATACTGATGGCAATTGCGGTGCCCAGGATAAACAGCATGGGATAAAGAAAGACTTTAACGGAGAACTCGCCTTTCATGTGCTGAAACTCAATGCCGCTCATATCCACTGGTTCAGGGATAAGAAAACCGACTTCGGTCACCCAGTAGATGAAAGGTGAAACCAGCAGCAGACCGAGTGCAACGCTGACCGTCGCCAGCATCGAGGTTTCCAGGGTGATCAGCCTGATCAGTGAAGCGGGTCTCGCGCCGATCGCTCGCAGTACACCGAACTCTCGGGTGCGTTCCAGCACTGACATCAGCACGGTATTCAGTACGCCAATGAAGACGATAAAAACAATCAGTCCTAGCATGAAGTGATTGGCCTGCTTGTCGGATTGCATGGTTCTGTAGAAGGTCGCTTCAACATCCTGCCAGGGAGAGACCGTCAGACCGGGTAGTGCCCGGGCGAGTTCTTCAGCAATCTGCAGATTATGCCCACGGCTCTTAACCAGCAGCGCATATTCGTGCACGTCAGCGCCCATTGATAGAAAAAGCTGTGCAGCCTGCAGCGGCAGGTAGACAGCCATTCGGTCGAAAGAAGTTCTATTGCCAATGATCGCGGTAATGACGTAGATGTCGTTTGCTATCGATCCGTCAGCGCCCTGTGAAATCAGCACAATCTCGTCACCGACTTCGAGTTTCAGGGATATGGCCAGACCATGGCCGATCATCGCCTTAAAGTAACCGTCGGAATCCGGTAACTCATCAAAGAAGGTTCCCGATGAAACTTTTTGTTTCAGGCGGGACACTGTGGGTTCGCGCTCAGGGTCTACACCGATGACTTTTGCCGGAGCGGTCTTGTCGGTGCCGTAGGCCAGTGCGGGTGAGAACACGCGTGGCGCGTAACTCATGACTTCCGGATGTTCCGCGAGCACCTGTTCGATATCTTGCCGGTCCTGAAGAGCTTTGTAGATTTTCGGCTTGTCCAGGTAGTCGTCTTTGTGCAGCTGGATATGCCCCGTGTTGTCGAGGGTGAAGATATCGATCAGGTTGCCGTAGCTGCCTTCGAGCAGTGAATAGGAAAACACGAACAACATGTAACCGCCGGTCATGGATAGTCCCGTGAGCAGCGATCGACGTTTCTGCCTGAGAATGTTCCGAAAGGCGATACGGAACGCGAGCATCAGAAACGTGACTTCAGGTTTCGCATGGAGAAGGTCTGATCGGTGACATCGGGCACGTTAAATTCGATGGATTCGTAGACGATGCGTGTTTTGTGCCCTTCCTTGTTAAGCGGTGTCATCTCAAGTACCGAGGGCATGAGTTTGCCCTCGTATTCTCTGGGTTCCATAAAGGTCAGTTCGCGAATCTTCTCGCCATCCTCGTCATAGAATGCCTGGGAAACCGGAAGCAGAGGTTCTTTTGAGATGATGTAGTCAATCTTGCCCCAGACGGTGACGGTTTGCTCTTTGGGTGTCAGTGTCACGTAATACTTTGCCGCATCCTCGGTCATTGACAGATGATATGCATCAATCAGCTGAGTTTCCTTGACCAGGTCGTCATTCGTAAAATCACTGCCCATCCAGGAGCCCATCATCATCGAGGGTGGCACCTTGATGACCTTGTTGATCTTGGGGAAGTAGTTCCACATTTCTTCGTTCCGCTTCAGAGTGGCGACACCACGGTCTTTCTTCGGCGAGAGGATACGAAAGAAGGCCAGTTCCCTGCCCATACTCTGGCCACTCATCTTCATGGTGCGCTGGTACTGTGGAGTCTGGACCTGCATGGTGATGGTGGCGTCGCTGGAGTCGCCACGGTACAACCGCTCCATCTTGTCGATAATGTTGCGTGCTCGTTCTTCCTCAGAATCTGCAGCATGGGCAGAGGCGTTGAACAGGGTGAGGAAAAGCAGAAAGACACATCGATACATATCAGGTGCGATTTAATAAAAAGCGATGAATGCCATTATACTGCGGTCTTGCAGTTGATTTTCTATTTTCTGGAATACAGACATGAGCGAAAAGTATATGCCAGTGCTGGTCGGTGTCGGCCAGGTCACTGAGAAAGAAGTTAACGTTGACGGGTCTTCCGTGCTCGACCTGATTGAACAGGCCGTTTACCGGGCGACAGAAGACGCCGGGATCAGCAGAAAGTCACTGGGTGACCTCGATACCCTGGCTATCGTCCGAAGCTTCCGTGAATCTACCCGCAACACACCTGAGTCCATTGCGAACCGGATCGGCGCGTCTCGAGCCAGACAATGGCTGATGCCGAATGGTGGGAACGGCCCTCAGTACCTGGTAAATCGCTATTCTGAGGCAATAGCGAATGGCGAGTGCCAGTTCGCTTTGTTTGCCGGTGCGGAAGCCATGGCAACCTCGCGGAAAATCGTTAAAGAGACTGGCGAGCAGCCAGCCTGGTCAGAACCCGCATCGGGTGATCCTGAATACCTGGTTCCTGATTCCTCCATGACGACGGATCATGAACAGCAACATGGTGTTCTCGTGCCTTCCTGGGTTTATGCCATGCATGAAAATGCGCTTCGTCATCACCTTGGACGCTCTGTGGATGAACATCAAATTGGGCTGGGACGACTTTTTTCCAAGTTCACGGAGGTTGCCGCGCAAAGTCCTCACGCCTGGTATCCCATTGCCCGGTCACCGGAAGAAATCGCCTATCCCTCTGATAGTAACCGGATGGTTTCCTGGCCCTATACCAAGTATATGAATGCCATGAACCAGATAAATCAGAGTGCAGCGTTGCTGCTGACTTCGGTAGATTACGCGCGCAAGCTTGGCATCAGCGAAGACAAATTTGTGTATCTGCATGGCTGTTCGGATACAAAGGAAAAGTTTGTTTCCGCCCGACCGAATTATTTTCAGAGTGACGCGATGAGAGTCATGGCTGAGCGGGTTTTCGAAGGCAATCTTTCGATCGCAGACATGAACTATATCGATTTCTATTCCTGTTTCCCCGTGGCCGTAGAGTTCGCATGCCAGGCATTTGGTGTCGATACGGATGACCCTAGAGCACTGACGGTAACTGGCGGTCTGCCGTTTCATGGAGGTGCGGGTAACAACTATGTGATGAATTCCATTGCCGCGATGGTTGATAAAATTCGTGCGGACCGAGGCAGCTATGGTCTGGTTACCGCTAACGGCGGTTATTTCAGCAAACATGCTGCGGGTATCTACTCAACCAATCCTGTGGAGGGCGAGTGGCGCAGAACGCATCCCTCTGAGTACCAGTCTGAGATTGGCAACCTGCCGGATGCACCCTTCACCGAAACGCCGGAAGGCGACGCAAGCATTGAAACCTATACATTAGTCTATGGTCGGGATAACGCACCGGGGCAGGGATTTGTCATTGGCCGACTGGGTGATGCGGAAGACCCGAACGCTACTCGTTTCCTGTCTGTGGTTGCGGCGAATCCAGATGAGCTCAAGGCCATGACCGAGAAGGATATGATTGGCGCAAAAGGTTCTGTGACCCCGGTTGAGGGCGTTAATACCTTCAAGTTGGCCTGATCAAGCAGTTAACTGCGGGCTGGTGAGAACAGCAGCCACTTCTTGATCACAAAGTTGAAGATAAAGACAAACGCCGCAGATATGACCTTGGCCCAGGTGTAGTGCAGGTCGACGGTTTCCGTTGCCGCCCAGAGAGCAAGTTCGCTGATAGCCAGGCCAGTGATGACGATAATCGTAAAGTAGACAAACTCATGGCCCTGCTTTTGATCAAACCGGCGGTGATTGAACACGTACTTGATGTTCAGTACGTAGGACACAATCAAGCCAACAGCGTATCCGGCGATGTTCGAGATCAGATAGTGAATCCCCAGTACCTCGGTGGCAAACACCAGCATGCAAAAATCACAGACGAATGCGATGCTCCCCGCAATGAGATAGCGGAACAGTTCAGATCTCAGGAACTGCTGGATCATGGCAGGAAGATTCATAGAGGAGCGATTGTACTGGTCCCTCGTCAGGATGCTACGCTCAAGTGACATCAGAACTTTAGAAACGGAGCGAAGATGACCGAACTCTCTAAAACCATTTGGGATGCACTGCAGGCACTGGATACACCCACGGTGTGCAATGCACTGGAAGTCGTTAACCCAAAACGCCGCGCCCAGGGATTTAACGTCAGGCCGTTTGTCTGCATTCGCCCGGAACTGGGTACGATGCTTGGCTATGCCCGAACACTTCGCATCAGGGCTGCGCACCGGCCCTCAACGTCAGCAGATGGTGATGCTTATTACAGTTACATTGCCGAGGGTGGTCCTGCCCCAAGTATTACCGTGGTTCAGGACATGGATGATACGCCTGGCTACGGTGCTTTCTGGGGTGAAGTGAACACCAATATCCATTATGGCCTGGGCAGCCTGGGTGTCATTACGAATGGCAGTGTTCGTGACATTCCCGACAGTCAGCCGCAGTTCCAGATGCTGGCAGGTATGGTCAATCCGTCTCATGCCTGGGTTCATATGGTTGACTGGGGTTCACCGGTGACGGTACAGGGTATGGAAGTCAGTCACGATGATCTGGTGCATGCTGATATGCATGGCGCTGTGGTGGTGCCACAGGAAGATGCAGCGAATATTGTTGAGGAAGCGGCGCGAATTATGGCGAAAGAGCGGGTTGTTATAGAGGCTTCACAACAGCCCGGCTTTAATATGGATAAACTGAGGGAAGCCTGGAAGGGTCAGACTGAGATTCACTAGTCTCGATGCTGATTCGTGACTGTTTGACTGCTATTTGAGATCCTCAAGCGCATCGTCGAGCACGGACAGGCCACAGAGCGTATGCAACACGCCCACCTTGTCTGTCAGATTGAAAATAGTTTCGTACCCGTTGGAGTTGCAGCGATTCTCATGGAAGTCGAGGTTGACCACATCCTGAAGTACGGTCGCGAGTGATTGCGTGTTGGCATGGGGTACAAGCCGATCGAACTCTGAGTGGTACAGGTGCACCAAAGCATCGGAACTGCCGAAAACCTCGGCGGCGGAAACCAGGTTGGAAAAGCTGTTCAACTGCAGGATGACTTTCAGTGCATCGTAATCCGGGTCATCATTCAGAAACCCGGATACCAATGCGTCATTGAGTGTCTCGCCGTCCGTTAACCCGGAAAGTTCAAAACCACTCTGTGTATAAGTGGTAAGACCGGGCAATATCCGGTCTGTCGCAAAGGGCACTGTGGTCTCGTCATCCACGTAACGGCAGTAGTCATTGCCGTTACAGCTGCCGTTCAGATACTCAAGTACCCCCCGGAATGTCTGGTAGAGATCGTGAGGTGCTCCTCCGGAATAGACTTCCTGAATGACCAGATCCTGATTGTGGCTTACCAGATGCTGGTAAAGTGCCATGGCACTGTGACCACCCTGCGAGTAACCGATTATCGTCGCCCTCGTGCCATTGTAAATCTGGTCGTAGTTGCCAGAGGAGACAACGGCATTGATCAGGTCAGCGCTGTTGCGCGCGGTTCGATTGGCCATCAGATAAGTTTCAGGAAATTCGTCTGTTCCGCCTCGACCAAAATTGTCGGCCGCAATGACCAGATAACCTCTGGAGGCGAATTGATTTGCCAGAATGAACCAGGCGTCATCCGGGTCCTGATCTGAGGGTGTCGATCCGGTCGCGTGCATCAGCACGATCAACTTGTCCCGAGGAATGAAATCCGTTCCTGTTTCCAGATTGGCAGGGAACGCCACCAGTCCGGTGAGTGCAGTGTTCGGTGTGCCATCGGGTGCAGTGGTCAGGTAGGTGACACGCTCGCTTCTTACATCATAGAGGGCTTCTGGGTCGACCAGGTTTTCCCAGTTGGCTTCTGAGATCTGGAGAATAGTCGACAGCAGCAGTGCTTCAATCGCGCCAGGCAGCTCGAGTTCATCAAGAAGTGCGCCACTGACGTAACCGCTGAACAGATCGTCTACGACTTCTCTGGGTATCAACAGAGCCTGGTTGTAAGTTAATTCCCAGGGTGTCTCTGTTGTCGTACTGACACTGTGTTCGGCAATAAACTCCGCGCTGTTGGCCCTGGTACCATTGGCCGTGATGTTTATAGTGCTGTTTTCCGCCAGATTGCAGTTCACCTTGTGGTCCAGCAACTGATCGAACTCGGACCCGGATAAATCAAATAGCTGTCTTCTTAGCGTTACTCCGGAAAAATTCTCGCAGTCGCTCTCCAGATTTACACTGAGATCAGACTGCCCCAGATGGGCGAATTGTATCTGTTGCAAATGCGGATCTGCATTTATGTCGCTCGCGGGCGTCGCATCGACGATAGCAAGCTGAGTCGGTTCTGCGCCCGGATCCTCGGGATCTGGTGTCGCTTCCGGAGTTGCTGATGACGAGCCGCCGCCGCCACCGCCGCAGGCGGTCAGGGCCGCCAGAAGCAGAATGAGTAAAAATAGTCGCATGATGCGATTTTACAGGGGTCAGGTTTGATTAGCACTGGTAATTGGCGTGGCAGATCGCAATGAATGCCGTCTGCCACGCATGGACTAGCTGAAGGTTTCTGAGAACACGTCTTCGTTGAATCCCACCAGATATGTCTTACCTGCTTTGATGGTCGGTGCTCGGAGGTTGCCAGTCGGACCGAGCATGGCCTCAATGGCATCGTCACTGACCTTGGAGGAGACGTCGAATTCTGAAACTTTCTTACCTTTCATGGCGATGAGCTTGCTGGCGTCGTCCAGCAGTGATTTTGCATCACTGGCCTGCAGCTTCCTGCTGGCCATAACGGTTTCCCCGATGGGAATATTTCTGGCTTCCAAAAACTTGGATGCTTTGCTGCAGCTGGTTCATCCCTTGCGGAAGTAGTACCACTCGGCCTTGGACAATGAATTTCTCCTGTTTTGTGATTGCGTGATGAATGAAATTAGCAGTTTTATCGACATAAATCAGGGGTTTGCCGAATATCCGTGGACGTCATAGCACCCTTGTGGTGCAATGCGGCCAATTGGCTCACCCGCTCTAAGTCCTTTGATGATAAAACACGAGATTAATGAAGAACTCGGTCATGTGACGGTCTCGTTCGCAGGGGAATTGCTGCTCGAAGAGCTTGTTAGTTGTGAAGACAACCTGCTAAGCGACCCCGTTTTCAGCAAATCCATGCCCAGGATATACGACCTTTCAGATATTGAGCTTGATCTGAAGACCAGTGGCCTGGTCCGGATTGTTGACGTCTGCAGAAACTGGGAGATTCCCAATGAAACCAAAGTCGCCTTGATAGGCAATCCGGCAGGTATGCCAACGATTAACCTGTTTGTGACCCACTTCGGTGATCAGGCGCTGCTTGTTTGTCGTAATAAACCAGAGGCAGTGCGTTGGCTAAAAGAGGACGATCTGGCAGATCTGTCTGGCGACGAGCGTTTCAAGGTTATTATTCTGAGAGGCAAGATCAGTCTGGATGACATACTTGATGCCCAGAGAGACTGGTATGCGAGCGAGGATTACGACGGCGATAAACCCGTACTCTGGGATCTGCGTAACACCTCTTCAGGCAGCTCTATCAAGGAAATGCATGAAAAGGTGCCTTATGTGGTCAGTTCCAGCCAGAACGCGAGGCGTTCCGGGAGGACATCTATCCTGGTGAACAGTCACCTGATGGAAATGCTGGTGCGCGACCTGATCGCACTGGGAGACTGGCGCGACGGGAGTCGCTTGTTTAACAAAATTGATGATGCGATAGCCTGGATTACTGATCAGGTCTGGCTGTCCTGGTAGTGATATGAAGTATTTGATAAAGAAGACTGTATGTTTCCTTCCGGCATTGCTCCTGCTTGTCGGTTGCTCGGGTCCGGCGATCTCGCCTTCAGAGGTTGTCGAAGTAGACATCACCAAAAGTCCGAATGACGAGCGTAACTATCGATACCGGGAATTGGACAACGGTCTTAAAGTATTACTGATTTCAGATGCAAAGGCAGACAAGTCTGCAGCTGCCTTGAGTGTATATCGCGGAAGCTTTGACGACCCCGAAGACAGGCCCGGGCTTGCACACTTCCTGGAACACATGTTGTTCATTGGCACCGAGAAATACCCTGAGCCCGATGCATACTTCAAGTTCGTACAGGCCTATGGCGGCAGCTCTAATGCTTACACCGCGGCAGATCACACCAACTATTTCTTTGATATACAGCCTGAGGTATTCCGGGAGGGACTTGACCGATTTGCCCAGTTCTTCATCTCGCCGCTGTTTACCAGAGAGTACGTGGACCGGGAAAAGAATGCGGTCAACTCCGAGTACCAGTTGCAGATCAAGCAGGATAACTGGCGGTCTTTTGCGGTTCAGAAGGTCGCCGTAAATCCGGAACATCCGTTTTCCCGTTTCAATATAGGGACGCTAGAAACTCTGAGCGGCGATGTACACAGTGCTCTGCTGCAGTTCTTTGAAGAGAACTACTCCGCTAACCAGATGTCATTGGCGGTTCTCAGCCCAGAGTCACTGGATGAACTGGAATCCTATGTTTTACCCATGTTCTCGGAAATCGAGAACCGTGACCTGCAACCCGTTGTGCGCAAGGGCAGGGTGTTTGCTCGCGATGGTCTGCCTGCAACACTTCGACATGACAATATCAAGGAAGAGTACCAGGTGAGTTACTCCTTCCCGATACCGGCGACGTTGCCGCATTACCATAAGAAGCCCGTTCAGTACGTGGCAAATCTGGTGGGCCATGAAGGGGAAGGTTCTCTGCACAAGCTGCTGACCGATAAAGGCTGGATCAGTTTTCTGGCGGCCGGCGACTCCAAAATTGATGATGGCACCAGTGCTATGGTCGTCACCATTCAACTGACAAAGCAGGGTATAGAACATATTCCTGAAATCAGTGGTTATCTGTTTGAGTACCTCACATTACTTCAGTCTTCGAAGGTTGAACAATGGTTGTATGAAGAGCAGGCCAGGGTGGCGGAACTGGGCTTCCGTTTCTCTGAAAAGACACCGGCTATCAACACCGTTCAGTCTCTGGCACCCTATCTTGAGCACTATCCGGTTGAAGATGTTCTGGTTGCTCCGTATCTGATGGAGGAATTTGATGCTGCGCTGATTCGCAGTTATATCAACAGACTTAATCGGGACAATGTCCTTGTCACGGTTTCAAGGCCAGGGTACGAGGGAAGCCAGACGGAGAAGTGGTTCGGTGTTTCTTACGATCTGCTGCCTGGCGAAGTGAATCTAGCGAAGGTGCAGAGCGATGCCCTGCACTTGCCTGAAAGGAACCCGTTCCTGCCGGAGTCATTGGAGTTACTGGAAGATGACCCTGCGATTCCTGAGTTGGTTGTACAGAAAGAAGGACTTGAGGTGTATCTCGATACCGATCTTGAGTTTCGAGTGCCAAGAGCAGTTACACACCTGAGTCTGCGTACTGAGAACGGGTTTGCCGACATCCAGGATCGTGCCAGCGCTTACCTTTACACCATGCTGGTGCAGGACGATCTCAATGCGCTCACCTATCCTGCTTATCTTGCCGGACTCAATTACGAGCTGGTTGGCCCACCTAAAGGGTTCCGCGTTTCAGTGGGCGGCTATGAAGATAAACAGCTGGTGTTGCTTGAGGAAGTTATGAAACGTCTTGTCAGCCTGGATATCGATCCAGCCAGGTTCGACGTGCTCAAGCAGGAACTGGTTCGCGATCTTCTGAACTCGAAGCGGGAGCGTCCCTATCTTCAGAGCTATCAGCGGGTGCAGGATGAGTTGCTCAGCACGAGCTGGACGGCTGATGAGATGCTGGCGCCGGTGAACGCAATGACACGGGAAGGACTGATGCAGTGGCGTGATGAGTTACTTGACCGTGTTTCGGTCCAGGCTCTGATAATCGGCAATGTTAATTCGGCGGATGCAACCGCCCTTGAAGCGCTGTTGCGCAAACACCTCAGCCTGGGTGATGTTGATATCGCGGAAACCGAAGTCGCGACGGTTCAGGGTGCTAACTCAATTCCTCTGGATATCGATCACGATGATGCTGCCATGGTGCTGTATGTGCAGGCTGAAGGGGAATCGCTGGAAGAAAGAGCAACCATGGCCTTGCTGCAGCACCTCGTTGCCCCTGGATATTTTGCGACACTGAGGACGGATCAACAGTTGGGTTACGTTGTCGCGGCGGCCAATACGACGCTGCGTGATGTTGGAGGGATCAGCTTTATCGTGCAGTCACCGGTAGCAGGTCCCGATATCCTGAGAGATCGGACACTGGATTACATGGCGGCAGAAGAGCAGCGTCTGGGTGAAATGACCGAAGAGGAGTTTGGTGCGAACAAGGGTGGCCTGATCGCCAAACTGACTCAACGTGACAAGGGTCTTGGTCAAAGAGCCAAGCGCTACTGGTCCGATCTGGATCGGGAAATCACAACTTTTGATGCCCGAGAGCAGCTGGCCAAAGCGGTTTCTGGACTAAGTCTAGAGGACATTCTGGCCTACGTTGAGCGGGTAAATGAGAAGCTGGGTAACCAGTACATGATGGTCTTCAGTGAGGGTCGATTCACCGTTACCAGTTCGGCTCCCTGACGATCATACTCTGGCTTGCTGTCGCCAGGAGAACACCGGTGTCACTCCACATATTGACGTGGCCGTAACCAAAGCCGTTCCCGACAAACTCAATGGTGTTTTCGCAAAGTATCCATTCACTGGGTGCGCGGTTTGCATAGCGAATGGTGTTATCGAGACTGGTGCAGGACATGACTCGACCCAGGGCATTACCCAGTGCCGATGGCATATAGTCTGCGATGATCGCCAGGGACCCGGGATCATGTTCAATCTCTGGCATCCGGGCCCAGAGTAGAGAATGATTGTCTCCACTGGGCTCACCCGTACCTGAAAAGCCGAACATGCCGTGAGCCATACGTATCTCAATGTAATCGTGGATGGTTTCACCTTCGTGGTGACGTTCCAGTTCCTCGCACTCCTCCGGTGGTTTTGCTACTGGCATGCGGTTCCAGTTTCCCTCGGCAACATTGGGTCTCAAGCCACAGGCTCCGAACACCGTGATCACTTCCTGATCACCCAGGTGACCGACAGCTCGTCCCTGGATAACGTTTCTGCCTACCGCAGGCAAGAGAACTTCCAGGTCCAGTGTTACAGGTTGTTGCGTGAGAGAAAGATACTGGCCTGTTGCCCAGACGACAGGTTTTTCGGTTGCCTGCTCCAGAGCGACGATCCCAGCAGCCAGACCCGCACCGCCAAAGAGTGAGCCTCTACCACCGGTGGTTTTGGGTACGACAGGTAACTGCCACTTCATGGAAGCGACTGGGTGGCTCATTTCGAGAAAGTCTGCAGAGGAAATCTTGCTCACTGTTGGTCCCGTTTGGAAAAGCGGCAATTATACAGGGGTTCGGCACTTCAGCGTTTCATCCACGGGAGACCGAGATAGGCAAGGCGTTTTGCCTCGCGCCTGCCGCGGGCAACCGAATCCAGAACCATGCCGGTAGTCAGACTCAGGAATGCCAGCAGCATGATGCTGGCCGAAAGGATGGCGGTGGGAAAACGTTCCACCAGTCCTGTTTCGAAAAACTCTAACGTAACCGGTATTCCTAGCGCGAGTGATAACAGGACAAGGAATGTGGCGAGGCTTGAGAAGAACAGGAATGGTCGTTCTTCCTTGGTGAACAGAAGAATTGTGGACAGTATCCTTACGCCATCGCGGTAGGTATTCAATTTGCTTTGACTCATCGCGGGTCGCTCGCTGTAGGCGGTTGGCACCTCGCGCATGGGCAGGTTCAATGAAAGTGCGTGAATCGTCAGTTCTGTCTCTATCTCGAAACCCGATGAGATGGCCGGGAATGATTTCACGAACCGTCGGGACATGACCCGGTACCCAGACAGGAGATCAACGGATTTTCGACCGAACAACAGGGTTGTGATGTTAGCCAGCAGTCGATTACCGAATCGGTGTCCGAATCGGTAAGCATCCTCGTGCTGTTCAACACGCTTGCCGGTCACGAGATCGCAACGTTCACTGATGAGCAGTTCAATCATGTCATTCAGTGCGGTGGGGTCGTAAGTGTCGTCTCCGTCGACAAGAACGAAGATGTCGGCATCAATATCAGCGAACATACGACGTACGACATTTCCCTTCCCTCTGGCGGGTTCGCTGCGCACTACGGCGCCGTGCTGCCGCGCAACCTCGGTCGTTTTATCGGTTGAGGCATTGTCGTAAACGTAGACGGTAATATCATCACGAGCCTGGCTGAATCCGTCGATGACACGACCGATGGCTGCCTCCTCGTTGAAGCAGGGTACGATCACCGCGATATCGAGTTTGTCGCTCATGGCGCTAATTCTACTCTACTGTTTCTTATCAAGGCTCAGGGCTCAAGGCTGTTTATAAGCCCCGGCTCAGGGCTGTTCTAACCTCGGTGATGCGATCAGCGTATTCTGCTTTGGGGTCGATGGTTTCCAGCATGTTCAGCAAACGCATGGCATGTTCATCTTCTCCGACACCAATAGCAGACAGGGCGTACTGATAATACTGTAGTTTGTTCGGCGTCGTATCCCCGTAAGGATTCAGTGCCAGCGAAAACTGACGGTAGGCGGATTGGAGATCCTTCAAAACGAAGTAACATTCTGCCGCCAGCCTGCGGATAGGTCTGACGTCATCATCCGTCACCTTGATCGTGTCTTCGTATCCCCGGACCGCGCTGGCGCAGTTTCCGTTCAAGTGATCTACCCTGGCGGAAAGATACAACGTTGAGGGATTGTAAGGATCTTCTGCAAGGAGTTCGTCGCGCAGGACTCTTGCGGGTATCAGGTCGCCCTGGGTCACGAGAAGATTCAGCAGGGTCTGTTTTACTTCAGGGACATCAATGACATGCTGCATGCGCTGTAACTCCCTGATAGCAATCTCGATCTCACTGGTCTTGAAAGTCTTTGGGTTAAAAGGATCGACGGCAATCAGTTCAAACTCACTGGCCAGATCCGGGTAGCTTTCTCTGCTGAGATACAGAACGATCTGTCTGTCGAAGAATACGGGAACGTAGCCGAGCTCCTTTGCGGTTTCCGACGGGAACAGTCCATCACGCTTCCTTACACCTATCATGTCCGGTGCATAGCGCGCCACGTAGCTGCGTAAACCCGTGGAGTTCAGCATCGCGGCGGAGATCTGGTGGTAATCCTCGCTCGTGAATGGCGGAAACTGCATATCCATATGCACCTTAACTTTCGGCGAGAGAATGAACTCTGCATAACCTGCATAGGAGGGTTCGATGGCATAGCGACCGGTTAACTCATGGTAACGAATGAACTCCGTGGTTCCCTTGGGAAGACTGTTCTCATCGTATGGATAATAGTGGATACCCTGCAGCATGTTCGGCCAGAAATTTATCGTCAGTCCGATGAGCATCAAGGACAGTGTCAACGTGGTAACAAAGTTGTGCCTGATACCCTTCTCTTCTGCGAGGGCCGCGCTGATCAGTGGCAGTGTGAGCAGTACCCACTCCCAGACGAACCGCTGGGCACGCAGTAGCAGAATCAGACCACCGATCGCGAGAATCAGAACAGCCACATGCTTTCGATAATTTCCGAGACAGACGAGCGCGGAGTATATGGCGACTGCCATCAGGGTTAAGAGGAGCACATTAACTGACAGACCCTCCTGAAAGTCGAAGACGAGTTCGAGATCGAAAGGTTTCAGCTCGCCGATAAACAGATTGAGATCCGGGCTGTGCAGGAAGGGTGTTGCGATCAGATGGTAGCCGAAAGGGTTGATCAGCATTGCCGGTGCGCATAAAGCAATCCAGAGCATTGGCCTGAGGCCATCTGCGGGTCTGCCGGCAGCCTGCCACAGCAGAAGTCTCTGCAGAAAGAAGGCGCCGCAGATCATCGCACCGACGATGTATTCAATGCCATGCAGATTTGCCCACACAATAGTGAGGACCGGCAGCAGCGGATATGCTTTCTCTTTCTGACCGAGAATATAGATAAAGAGGGGGATCAGAATGTAAGAGGCGATGTGTGGTCTGAGGCTGAATCCACGGGCGGCCAGAAGTCCGACAACGGCGGTAATCACAACCAGCTGCAGAAATGTGGCCTTGTTCAGGGTGCGGTCTTGCAGGAGCACACGCAGGGCGAAGAAGCCCGCGAGGAAAAGCCCTATAGACTTGAGCATGACCAGCCCGAACTCGCCCGCCTGGGACCAGACCATATAGACAAGCGCCTGGAAGCCCCAGAAATAAATGGTGTCAGGCCGGCCTGTTGCTTCCAGGTAGCTGTCTACCAGAGGAGTGTAGAAATTGCCGGTTTCAAACAGGTAGCGCCCACCGTGCAGGTGATACCAGAGATCGGTATCACTGTACTGGATTGACTGGGTTGCCAGGAAAACAAGGAACCCCAGAAACAGGGTCCACCCATAGGCGTAGGGTACACGATCCCTGTAGGGTGCAAAGTGTTTGTCGAGTTCGCTGATGATAGGAACTGACACGATCTCCCCTTTGCTTTTCCGTTAGTAAAATGGCTGTACGCACGCTGACGTACATAAGTTTCATGCTACCATGTTGGCTCAACGCAGGAGAAGGTTGATGCTAATGATTCCGATGAGCCGGTTTGTGAGCTACTGGGCAGAAACCCAGGGTGACCGGGTTGCGATTTATCATGAAGGCGAGACGATAACCTGGAACGAGCTGGAAAGTGCGACCAATCGGCTGGCCCGCGTGTATGAGTCCATGGGTGTCGGCCAGGATGATTTTGTCACCATCGCACTTCCTAACGGTATCGAGTTTTTCCTTTCTACTATCGCAACCTGGAAGGTTGGTGCGACCCCGCAGCCTGTATCGGCAAAACTGCCGAGACTCGAACGGGAACAGATCGTTGAGGTGGGTAGCCCCAGGCTGATTACGGGCGTCGAGGATGGTGCGCACCCCGGATACCAGACGCTGCCGACGGGTTTCGTCATTGATGATGACATTGATGACTCTCCGCTGCCTGCTCATGTGGCTTCGTCCTGGAAGGCCATGACTTCCGGTGGCAGTACCGGCAGACCCAAACTGATTGTGTCTACACAGGGTGCTGTATGGGATCTTGATGCAGATCGACTGCAGTTGAAGATGGGTGGATCCATGCTGATACCGGGCCCGCTGTATCACAATGGTCCGTTTATCTGGGCATTCAGTGCATTGTTTCGAGGTAACCAGGTTACCGTCACCACAAGGTTTGATGCCGAAGACACACTGAGACTCATAGAGTCACAGCAAGTGGATATCGTTTATATGGTGCCCACCATGATGCAGCGAATCTGGAATCTCCCAGGTGAGGTCAGGAGAAGCTACGACCTTTCTTCCTTGTGCACGCTCTGGCACCTCGCGGCCCCTTGCCCGGCCTGGCTGAAAGAAGCGTTTATTGAATGGCTGGGTGCTGATGTCATCTGGGAACTCTATGGCGGTACGGAAGGGCAGGGTGGCACTGTGATCACCGGCCAGGAGTGGTTGAATCATCGAGGTTCCGTCGGCAAACCCAACGTTACCTGTGAGATGATCATCGTGGATGAACAGGGAAACCTGCTGCCTCCTAACGAGATAGGAGAGGTGTATATGCGGCCGTTAACCGGGCCTGGCTCTACCTACCGGTATATCGGCGCGGAACCCAAAGCGATTGAGGGCGGCTTCGAGAGTATTGGCGATATGGGCTACTTTGATGAAGATGGTTACCTCTATCTTGCAGACCGGCAGACCGATATGATCCTGAGCGGTGGGGCCAACATTTACCCCGCTGAAGTAGAAGCGGCTATCGACAGTTGTCCTGGCGTCCGTTCCTCCGCAGTCATCGGTTTACCCCATGAAGATCTGGGTAACTACGTTTATGCCATAGTTGATGCGCCTGAAGGTGTTACTGAAGAGGCGTTGCTGGAACACCTGAATGAACGCCTGGTACGTTACAAAATTCCCAGGACCATCGAATTCTCCGAGGAGCCGTTGCGCGATGATGCTGGCAAGGTTCGCCGGAAAGCACTTAGAGAGGAGCGAATCTCATGAGTGAGCAGAAACAAGACTCTCCATCACAACCGAAAGGGTCCCCGCCGCCAAGATGGCTTTTGAAGCTGATGACGAAGATCAACGTGTTCGTTTACAGGAATTCGGGCGGCCGATGGATGAACAAGCTGGCAGGCATGCCGATTCTGCTGGTCGAAATGACTGGTGCGAAAAGCGGCCGCATTGTTACGATCCCGCTGATGTATGTGCCTTATCAGGACGGTTTCGTGCTGGTGGCTTCACAGGGTGGCGCACCGAAAAATCCGGTCTGGTATCACAACCTGGTGAAAGATCCGAATGTGCGCATCACCTATGATGGCAGGACTGTGCCGATGACGGCGAAACTGGCGACAGATGACGAGAAAGCTGAAGTCTGGCCGATCTGTTGTGAGTACTATCCGCCCTACCAGGAATACCAGGACAGGACGGAGAGAAATATTCCGGTCTTTATCTGTTTACCCGAAGGCTAATACTGAGTCGCACCACCGTCGACACTGAGTTGAGCGCCAGTGATACCCGCTCCGGCTTCGCTGGCCAGGAGTACGGCCATTGCTGCCACTTCCTCAACTTTGTTGGGGCGCTTGATCGCAGTTTCTGATGTAAACCAATCGATAAATTCATCGAACGTCATGCCCAGTGCTTTCGCGGTCTCCGGCGCGGTCTCCATGACCACGTCTGTCATGATGATCCCGGGGCAGATAGCATTGACCGTGATGCCTTCTTCACCCACTTCCTGCGCGATGGATTTGGTCATGCCGTTGATGGCATGTTTCGCCGCAGTATAGGCAGTAACAACGGGTTTTCCCTGCTTGCCTTCCTGAGAAGAAATGTTGATGACCCGACCCCATTTCTTATCGAGCATGTTTTTCAGAGCGCGTCGGGTTGCCCAGAAAGTGGAGTAGACGTTCCATTTCATGCAGAGGTCGAACTCCTCATCAGACAGCGACACGGTGGGTTGCAGATCGCCGCCTGCGCCACCTGCGTTGTTAACCAGGATTTCAATGGAACCAAAAGCTTCGATGGTCTTATCGACAAATCCCTCGACGTCGTCCTGGTTCATGGCGTCGCCCTGGATAAAAATCAGCCGTTCTCCGGCGCCGATTTCGTCCATCATTTTCTGCGCCTTTTCAGCATTTCGGGCCATGATCGCGACCTTGGCGCCTTCTTTGAGGAAAGCCTCGGCGATACCGCGCCCAATACCGGCGGTGCCACCTGTGACCGCCGCAATTCTGTTTTCTAACTGCATGGTGGTGTCCTATCTGATGAGTTCAAATGCGTTTAATTCTTTAATACTGCGCAGTGAGTAGGCGAGCAGTGTTTCTGCCAGTTTCCGTCCGCGTTCGTTTGCCTGATCCAGCGTGCCGGCGATGATGACGGCGTAGCAGACGAAATACATGGAGCAGCAACGAAAACGTTCGCGACTCAATGCCAGATCATAGTCGATGCCCTCACTCGTGAGATGGCCATGGTAGACCGCGACCCAATCCTCAGCATGACGGATGTCGTCTGGCAGGCTCTGCGTTACAAAGTAGGACAGATCATGTTCCGGAGCAGCCTTGCACACAGCCTGAAAGTCGACAAGTGCATTGCCATTGTCTGAGAAGAAAACGTTGTCCAGACGAACATCTCCGTGGGCAATAACCAGTGGACCATCATGAGCTTTGTCTAGCAGATGATTGACGTGTTCCGGCATGGTTTCCAGAAGAGCGACTTCCTCCGGTGTCAGTTCTGCCTCAAGTACATGGGCGAAGTTTGCCTGCACGCCGGGCCAGCCCACAGCAAAGCCGCCGATCATGCCTTCTCTCTGGTAAGGCATGTCATGCTGATTGATCTGAATCTCGGCTCCTGGCTGCCACGTTGAGCGATGCAGGGCTGCCAGGTCTTTGACGACCGCATGTGCTTCTTCAAGGGTACACCCGGCAACCTGGTCGCCAAGTTGATAGCCCATTAACTCCTCCAGCAGAATAATGAAGTCGGAGTTGTCTTCGTTGAACTCGGCGTGGTAACAGATTGGTGCCCGTATTGGTACGTTAGGGGCGACCTGTGTGTAGAAGCGATATTCGCGACCATACATGTCATAGGTCGTAGCGACGAAGCGATTGTCCTCTGCTTCTGCCGGGAATTTGGCAATCAGGGTTTCCGGACCGCCGTCTGATTCCAGGTAGACGCGGGTGACCAGGCCCATAAGCCCGCCACCCTCACCGAGTCGTTCCACACGAAAACCAGTAACATCACAGCCCAGTTTTTCACTGAGCCATTCTTTCGACAGGTCATCAGGTCTGACAGGAAACGCAGACAAGGCTACCGCACCCTGACGGACTCTTCGCCCCAGGGCGTCACGGGACCGTCTTCGGATTGAAATTTCTCAGGCAGCTCTTCGACCATATGCCAGGTTGAGGCAAGACGACCGAAGCCGACAAAGAATGCGACGGTCATACCCAGTTCCACGATTTGTTTTTCGGTGAAGTGCTTGCCCAGTTCCTCGTACAGATCATCATCGATGGCCAGGTGATTCGTTGCCATGAGTTCGCCGTACCGAATGGCCACTTTCTCTGCATCGGTGAGGTCCTCTGCTTCCATGGGTTTTTCCAGGGAACAGACGAGGTCTTCAGTCACGCCGTCGGCGATGGCGTCTTCATAGCGAATCGCCATACAGCTGCGGCACTGGTTATGGAATGCCACGCGCAACCGCACCAGCTCAACGAGTCTTTCCGGCAAGTCACGGTGCACTTTGAGTGCGCCCGCGAAGGCGATCATGCCTTTCGTGACATCCGGTGAGTGGGCAAACATTCGAGTAAGACCCTGTTCAAGGGCAGTGGCGGAATCGGCCCGCGCCATTTCGCGCAGTTCGGGATCCCATTCATCAACTTCCAGCTTTCGTATTCTTGTCATTTGGTTTCTCCAGTGGGGCAAGCTGATATCGCGGTCGAGCATACCAGCACGTTATGGTCAGGCCAAATCGGGTTATTTGTCCTGTGATGAAGATTTTTTCAGTCTCCGCTAAGGGCTTTTTTACTCAAGTCTCCGCTAAGGGCTTTTTACTCAAGTCTCCGCTAAGGGCTTCTATAACTGCTGCGCTAAAGGCTTTTCCCGAATCTCTTCCAGTATCGCGGCGTGCCGGGCCCGGGTGATGGTGTAGAAGCTGATACAGACAAGGGCGAGCGCCATCATGAACAGTACCGCCGGACCCAAAGCCCAGCCAAATCGGGTGATGGCCTCAGGCGCGACAGAGGACGGTGCGGCACCCTGTGGAATTCCGGCGAAGTCGATGATCAGCCCGGCAAAAATTGCGCCGGACCCGCCTATGGCTTTGCCGGCGAAGGATGCGGCCGCATAGTAGATACCTTCCTGGCGCTTGTCATACAGGCGTTCATGTTCATCGGTGATGTCTGCAATCATGGAAGCACCGAGAGTAATGTAGATCCCCAGACCGACACCGGAGACGCCCGCGCTGATGATATACAAAGGTGGAATCAGTGGATCGCCGTTGGGAGGCAGCAGGTCCAGCAGGCGCAGAATGACCACGTAGGTCGTGGTAACGCCATAGAAAACAAGGCTCGCCATGTACAGGTGCTTTTTCTCGGGTACCAGGCTGGAAAGTGGCCGTGCCAGCACGCTGCCGGTCATCACGCCAATCACCCCCCCGGTGAACAGAAATGTCATTTGACCAGCAGTCAGTTCAAAGAAGTAAGTCGCCGTGTAGATCATGAGCGCCTGCGCCATACCCTGATTCATACCTGAAACAATGGAGGCAGAGACAATGGCGGAAAAAGACGGAATCCTGAACGCCCTGCCGATGTCTATCAGGAGGTCCCTGGCGGAGAATCGGTCTGTGTCTGCAGGTTGTTGTAACCGTGCAATCTGGTCGTGTGTGCCAGCGGCGCAGAGCCAGACGCCCAGCACCATGATGACTGCGCCCGCTGCGGCAAACTTCGGATAAGCGGCGCCATTCAGCTGTCCATTGCTGAACTCCTCGGTGGCGGCAAAGAACACCAGGGGACCACCAATCAGTACCGCGAACATGCCGACGAGCTGCATGGCCATGCGAACTGAAGATAGAAGTGTCCGTTCGTCGTAATCATTGGACAGCTCTGCGCCAAGTGACATGTGCGGCACAGAGTAGAAGGTCATGAAGGTGCGTGTCGCGATTGAGAAAATCGTCAACCATGCGAACAGCCCCATCTCGGTCAATCCCTCGGGTGGAGCAAACAGGAAATAGAATGAGACCGCAAAAGGTATGGCAGCTGCATACATGTAGGGGTGTCTTCTGCCCCAGCGCGAACGGGTAACATCAGACAGCGCGCCGACCATCGGGTCGCTCACCGCATCAAACAGAAGTGCAATGAAGATAGCGGTGCCGGACAGCGTCCCTGAAAGTCCCAGAACCTGGTTGTAGTAGAACAGCAGAAAGAAGCCAAAGGCGGCGGATTTGATGCCTTCAGGTAGTTGTCCTAAACCGAATGCCAGGCGAACGCGCCAGGAGACATGACTCATTCGAAGATTTTCACAACATCATTCGCAACCAGCATATCCAGAGCATCATCGTCGTATCCGAGTTCAGCCAGTATCTCACGGGAGTGCTCGCCCAGCATAGGCGCCGGGGACAGCTCCAGATTTTCACCAAACATGCTGACGGGGTGAGCCGCACCGAGGTGGCGACCTACTCTTGGGTGAATGCGTTCCTCAATGATGCCTCTTGCCTTCACGTGGGGATCTTCCCTGACCGCATCGGGGCTGTGCACCGGCGCTACCGGTACGTCGGCCGTGCGAAGGCGTTCCACCACCGTGGCGACATCGAATTTTGCAGCCACACTGCCGAGTACGCCAAAAAAGTGCAGCATGTTGGCAGCACGGGTCTGGGCGGTCTTCAATCGTTCATCGTCGAGGTGCTCCCGGGCGTCCAGGGCCTCGCAAAAGGCCTGGAATTGTTTGTCTGTGCCGGTAGCGATAGTGACGAACCCGTCCGTGCACTCGTAAAGTCGATAGCTGCCAAATATATTGGGGGTGTGCATACCATCTTCTTCAAGCAGTGAGCAGTGCATCATCACATCGGGCCAGTTGTACATGATGTTGGAAGCAAGCATGGAGGCTTCGATAAAACAGCCTTCGCCGGTTCGACCCCGCTGCACCAGAGCGGCAAGAATAGCCTGGGCGTTGTAAACCGCAGCGGTCTTGTCGGAAACCATGGCCTTGTGCAGGGTCGGATTGCCATCCACGGTCTGGAAGCCAGCCCAGCCGGACAGTGCCTGAATAACGGGATCATAGGCCGGCAGATCAGCATAGGGGCCGGTTTCACCAAATCCCGTAGAAGAGCAGTAGATCAGTCCGGGCAATCTCTTTGAAACCGTGCTGTAGTCGAAACCGAGTTTGCCAACCACGCCGGAACGAAATCCCTGGATAAACACATCCGCGTCGTCGAGGATCTTCCAGAGAATTTCCTTTCCCTCATCTTTGGTCAGGTCTACCGAGAGCCCCCGCTTCCCGGCATTCGCATTAGCGAACCAGGCGCTCATACCCCCTCTGGATGAGCCATAGTTTCTCAGCTCATCACCACGTGCGGTGTCTTCAACCTTGATGACTTCGGCGCCAAGGCCTGCCAGCGTTTCTGATGCGGCAGGCACCGCGATCATCACGCCCATCTCGACAACCTTGATGCCTATGAGAGGCGCCATTATCTGCAGGTTCCAGAATCAGGCGTAGGCAATCCGGGGATCATTTGGATAGACCCAGTCTTCGCCAATGACCTGCTCGACCCGAAGCTCTTCCGGTATATTGTCGATGCCGATCACGCGGTCCGCCTGCTGGTTCCAGTGGTAAATGCGTGCTTCCTGGTAGGAAAGAGGGACGCCCCGGAATCCGTAGGATTCCATAGACTTCTGGATCCAGACACCGAACTCCGTGTCCTCGCGCAGTACCTGATTCAGTTGCTCGCCATTGTTTTCGGTCCAGTAGTCCGGTCCTTCACCATCACCCCAGTCCGGTGCCATCGTCCAGACTTCGAATAATGTCTTGTCGATCGACAGAGGCCAGAACAGAAGCGGAGGCACAGCGCGATGGCTGAGCGGTGACACCCAGTTTGGGAAGACCCCGTAAGACTGTGTGCAGGTTCGCCCAAGTTCGCCAACCGTTTCAATTTCCGGGAGTCCCGGCAGTTCTATCGCGGATTGCATGTTCCCGCCTTTCGGTCTTGGGGCAATCATCCTGCCGTGTCCGTTGGCATAGAAAGTGTTGACGTTGCGTCGGTCGTCCAGTGCCGGTGCAACTGTGCTGGGATGGATACTTTTGACGTGGTAGACCTCGGTGTTGGCCTCCATGGCGATCTTCCAGTTGCAGTCCAGTACGAAGCTGTGGCGAGCGGAAAGCCTCAGCTTGTCCATCTGAAACTCTTCCCATTCATCGGCAATCGGGCCGAGATATTCACTCAGACCCATGCAGTTCTCGTCGAAGTTGACGAAGATGAGATTGCCGAATCGTTCGCAGCGAACGGGTATCAATCCCCTGCAGGATAAGTCGAGATCTCGGAAATCCTCGGGATCACGGACGGAAACCAGATCGCCCTGATGAGTGTAGGTCCAGCCATGGTATTTGCAGGTCAGACGTGCCCGCTTACCCTTCTTCTCTGTGACAACGGGCGCACCACGATGGCGACACGTGTTGTAGTGGGCGTAAACCTCGCCATCATCCCCATGGACGATAATGACCGGCTGACCGGCATTCTCCCAGAGCATGTAGCAGCCGGGTTCGGGAATCTCGTCGATGTGTGCGGCGAACAGCCAGGATTTGCGCCAAAGGTGTTCTTTCTCCAGCTCAAAGAAACGTGGATCGATATATCTCCCTGCGGGGATATCGGGAAGATTCGGGAAGTCGACCGGAGGCTCCGTTCTTGCCGCCTCGTATTCCATCAGTCTCTTGATTGTTGATATCTGGTCGTTGCTCATGCCCATGATCAATCATCCTATTGGCTGCATATCGCCTAAGACTATCGGGTGGATATTGCATTTGCAACGTGTTACAAATCTCGCCCCCCGACCTGGTAGGGGCGGCTGTATATGCGTGTTTTAGTGGCATTGTTTGCGTTATAGTCTCGCCTCAGCCTGGCATAAACCACCCGTTTCCCCGGGGAACAATGAGGAGAGAATTCTTGGCAGCTAAAAAGAAACCGGCGGCAAAAAAGACAGTCGCCAAAAAGAAGGCGGCACCAAAAGCTAAAAAGGCAGCTGCGAAAGCAAAGCCAAAAGCTACCGCAAAAGTAACCAGGGCGCCTGCACGCAAGACGAAAGGTCCTTCTGACAAGGTTCTAAAGGAGATGCATCTGAACATGGTGCGTATCCGCCGCTTTGAGGAAAGTGCCGGTAAGATGATGGAAGACGGCAAGATTCCTGGCGCACTCCACCTTTACGTAGGTCAGGAGGCAGTCGCATCCGGTGTCATGCAGCATCTCTCTAACAAGGACTGGATCACCTCAACACACCGGGGCCATGGTCATCTGGTTGCCAAGGGTGGTGAATTCAAACCCATGTTTGCCGAACTGTTCGGTCGTGCGACAGGTTACTGCAAAGGTAAGGGCGGTAGCATGCACATCTCCAGCATGGATCTGGGCATGTTAGGCGCGAACGGTATCGTGGGTGGTGGACCACCCATAGCCATGGGCGCGGCCTTCGCCAACAAGTTCAAGAAGAACAAGAATGTTGCCGTCGCTTTCTTTGGTGATGGCGCATCAAACGAAGGCAGTGTGCATGAGGCAGCCAACATGGCGGCGCTCTACAAGCTGCCTTGTATCTTTGTCTGCGAAAACAATGGTTATGGTGAATACACGGCGCAGGCTCGTCATCAGGCGATTGTGGACGTCGCTGACCGTGCCTCAGGTTATGGCATGCCTGGCGTGATCTGCGATGGTATGGATGTGATGGCCGTTTATGAAGCTGCCGGTGAAGCGATTGAACGAGCGCGAAACGGCGGCGGTCCCACACTGCTCGAGTGCAAGACGTATCGTTACTACGATCACGTTGGTGTTCGCGGCATGGGTCTCAACTATCGAACTGACGAAGAGATTGAGGCGTGGAAAAAGAAAGACGCCATTGAAGGTTTTGAGAAGCGTCTCATCCAACTGGGTGTCATGACGAAGAAACAAGTTGATGCAGTTCATGCGGCGGTGAGCAAGGACGTTGAAGAGGCGATTGAGTTCGCGAACGAGTCACCATATCCGGAAGCCGATACACTGCTGGAAAACGTCTATTTCGAGAAGGGAGCCTGAGATGTCTGAAGCTGCAAAGCCACAAGTAAGAGAGCTGCCATATGTCATGGCAATTAATGAAGGCATCCGTGAAGTTCTGCGCGAACAGCAGGACGCGTTTATTGCCGGTGAAGACGTCGCGATTGCCGGTAGTGTTTATGGATACTGCACCGGTCTGCTCGATGAATTTGGTGAAGATCGTGTTATCGATACACCGATTTCCGAGAAAGGCATCATGGGCCTTGGCGTTGGTGCTTCGGCAACAGGTTGTCGCCCAATCATTGACCTGATGTTTATGGATTTCATCGGCGAGTGTATGGACGAAATCGCCAACCAGATGGCCAAAATGCGTTTTATGTTTGGCGGTAAGGCAACTTTGCCTGTTACTGTTCTGACCATGGGTGGTGCCGGCGGCAGTCTTGCGGCCCAGCACTCGCAGAGCCTTGAAGCCTGGCTTGCGCACCTGCCCGGCATGAAAGTTTGCATGCCTTCAGATGCTTATGATGCAAAAGGGATGATTATCTCCGCGTGTCGCGATGACAACCCGGTTTTTGTGGTCCTTAACAAGGCTTCTCTAGCCATGACCATGGAAGTCCCTGAAGGACCTTATGAGGTGCCGCTTGGCGAGGCTTGTGTTCGTCGCCAGGGTACTAACCTGACGATCGTTGCTTTCGGTCGTATGGTTCATGAGGCGCTGGCTGCTGCAGAAAAACTGAAAGATCTGGGTATCGATGCAGAAGTTATCGACCCGCGCAGCGTGCAGCCGTTTGATACAGCAACCGTGGTTAATTCCATCAAGAAAACGCACCGGGCTCTCGTGATCCACGAGGCAGTGAAGTTTGGCGGTATCGGCGGCGAGATCACCGCGCAGATTCAGGAAGAAGCATTTGATTATCTGGATGCTCCGATTATGCGGGTTGCCGCGCCTTTTTCTCCGGTACCTTTCAGCCCCGCTCTTGAGCAGGTGTATATCCCGAATGCGGATTCCATCGTTGCCAAGGTCAAAGAAACGCTGGAACTATAATTCAGCGCGGGCAACCAGGACGTAACCTGTGACAGCGCAGACCATTGGCATAGTAGCCAACCCTGCTTCAGGAAAAGACGTGCGACGTCTCGTTGCGCGCGCGTCTGTTTTCGACAATCGTGAAAAGTGCGCCATCATCCGGCGCGCGCTTTCCGGTGCAATCAATGCGGGAGCAGATCAGTTTGCCTACCTGGATGATTCGCACAATATTGCCGGTGGCGCGCTCGATGAGCTGGCGGAAATGGGTGAAAGCTTTGATGCCATTAAGGTGCCCTGCGTACAGACTTCCTCTGTGCTTGATACGATTCATGGTGCTCGGGCTTTGCAGGAGCACAGTCCCATCGTTACCCTGATTCTGGGTGGTGACGGGACCAGTCGCGCATTCGTAAAAGGTTGGCGGGATTCGGTTCTGCTGCCTTTATCTACGGGCACGAATAATGTTTTCCCGCGAATGTCTGAAGCGACGGTGGCCGGTGCGGCCCTCGGCGTTGTTGCCGCGGGTGCAGTTTCACTGGAAGAAGCGGCCATTCCCGTAAAGATCATTGATGTCGAGATTGAGGGGGAAGAACCGGATATTGCTCTGATTGATGCCGTTGTGACCTGTGATCAGTTTATTGGCAGCAGGGCATTGCTGGATGGTGATGCGATCGAGAGAATCCTGTTGACGCGCGCCGAACCGACAGCCGTGGGCATGACGTCCGTTGGCGGGTTGATTCATCCGCTTCCGGAAGAGAAAGACGCCGGATTACATATCACGCTGGTGGCAAGAGGTAAGCATCGAGTGCATGCACCGATAGCACCTGGTATGTACGAAACACTCAGAATCAAGAAAGTCGAAGAGCTTGCGTTTGATGATGTTGTTGAATTCAAAGGTCCTTGTGTCCTGGCTTTCGACGGTGAACGTGAGCGGGAAATCCAGCCGGGACAGACTGTAAGAATGCGGGTCAGCCGCTCTGGCCCCAGCGTTCTGGATATTAATAAAACCATGCATCTCGCGGCCTCCCGCAGGGTGTTTAACTGAAGATATAGGAGCAGCAAATGCCAAAAGAGATTTACCTGGTCAAGGTCGGTATGTCGATGACCGAGGGCATGGTGGCAGAGTGGTATATCCCGGATGGTGGTGAGGTCAAGAAGGGTGAACTGGTTTACGCCCTGGAAACCGAAAAGGTTAACCTTGATGTAGACGCCGAGTATGACGGTATCGTGAAGCATTCTGTGGATGTGGGTATTACGCTTGCCCCCGGTGACGTCGTTGGCTATATCTTTGAGGCGGGCGAGGAAATACCTGCTGATTTCGGTGGCACTGCTTCATCCCCGGCTCCTGCAGCCAGCGAGCCTGCTGCGAGTGAATCTCCTGCAACCAGCGCCCCTGCGGCTGATGCCCCTGCAACCGCGACACCTGAACCGGTAGCCGCCCCTGTTGCAGCAAGCGCACCTGCTACTAGCGCCGACGGCCGTATTAAATCTTCCCCGGCAGCACGCCGTCTTGCCGGTGAACTCGGTGTGGATTACACCCGTATTGCTGGAACCGGTCCTGGTGGCCGTATCGTTGAAGCGGATGTCCAGGCTGCAGCAGATTCAGGTTCAGCGGGTTACGCTGCGACTTCAGTGAGCCCCATCGTCGCTTCCGGCCCCGAACCCAAAGCCTCACCACTTGCGAAACGCATCGCAGCAGAGCGCGGCATCGATCTTCGCTCGGTTCGTGGTACAGGTCCTGGTGGGCGTATCGTGCAGTCAGATGTAGAAGGCGCAGCCCCGGCTGCAACTCGCGCCACATCAACGAGTGCAGAGCCTGCGGATGCACCGAAACCTGGTGAAGTCATTCCGGTAAAAGGCATGCGTAAAACCATTGCATCACGAATGCACCACAGTCTTATGGAAAGCGCGCAGCTCACCATGGATATGGAAGTCGTGATGGATGATGCCGTGAAAATGCGTACCGGGCTGGTCGAAGAATGGGCCGCGGAAGGAGTCAAGCCTACTTACACAGACCTCGTGATCAAAGCCTGTGCAAAAGCGCTGCAGATCCATCCGCTGATGAACAGTCAGTTCACCGGTGCAGAGATTGTGATCCAGAATGAGATTAACGTCGGTATGGCGGTGGCATTACCAGAGGGCCTGGTGGTGCCTGTCATACGACACGTAGATCAGTTGAGCCTCAAGGACCTGGCCCGCGAAAGTTCGAGGCTTGCGGTCGCTGCTCGCGATGGCAACCTCGGGCTCGACGACTATGCCGGGGGTACATTCACAGTCTCTGCACTGGGTATGTTTGGGGTTGATTCCTTCACGCCGATCATCAACGAGCCGCAGAGCGGTATCATGGGCGTGAACCGACTATACGACGGTGTTGCCTGGGACGGGGATCGGCCCGTTAAGACCAAGAAGATGAACCTGTCGCTGACCTGGGACCACCGGACTCTGGACGGTGCCCCGGCTGCGGAATATCTGGTGACAGTGAAAGAATTGCTGGAAGCTCCTTTCCGGCTGCTGGTCTAGGAGGCGTTTACCGTGTCAGAACATAATCTGGATCTATTGGTTATTGGTGGTGGTCCCGGTGGTTATACCGCGGCCATTCGAGCTTCGCAGCTGGGCCTCAACGTTGGCCTTGCTGAGAAAGCCGAGCTGGGCGGCGTCTGCCTGAACTGGGGATGTATTCCGACCAAGTCGCTGCTGCATACAGCAGATGTGCTTCGTGAAGCTGAATCAGCGTCGGAACTGGGCCTGGAGATTGCCAAGCCTAAATTCAATCTCAAGAAAGTCGTCAAGCGATCCCGCGACGTGGCGGCTCAATTGTCCGGTGGAATCTCGCACCTGATGCGTAAGAACAAGGTCCAGGTTTTTGTCGGTGAAGCGAATTTTCAGGACAAAAACACCGTGACCGTCGGGGATGATGTGATTGTCGCTGACAACATCATTATGGCGACAGGTGCCAGTGCACGAAATCTGCCGCATATTCAGGTTGATCACGATCGCATCTGGGATGCTCGTGATGCGATGACGCCAACATTTATGCCGAAGAATCTTCTGATTATTGGTGCTGGCGCTATCGGCGTTGAGTTCGCAAGCTTTTACAACACCATGGGTGCCAATGTAACGCTCGTTGAGGTCATGGATCAGATTCTTCCGGCGGAAGATGCTGAAATTGCTGAAATAGCGAAATCCGCTTTTCAGGCCCACGGTATTGAAGTGTTGACTGGCACCGGCGTCGATGAAGTCACCGTCGCCAAGAAGAACCTGACGGCTACAGTAGGGGGTGAGGCTCGAAAATTCGACGCTGCGATCCTTTCTGTTGGTGTTTCCGGTAATACAGAAGGCATGGGGCTGGAAGCGCTTGGTGTCGAAATCGATCGTGGTTTTATTGTCGTCGACGAGTATCAGCAGACCAGCGTTGATGGTGTTTACGCGATCGGCGATGTCGCAGGTGTGCCATGTCTCGCACACAAGGCTTCCCACGAAGGTGTGATTGCGGTGGAAGCAATTGTTGGTGAAATGCCGCATCCGATGAATCGCGAAAGAATTCCGGGTTGCACATATAGTCACCCACAAATTGCCAGTATTGGCCTGTCGGAAGCAGAGGCGGCGGCGCGTGGACCAATCAAGGTAGGCCGGTTTCCGCTGATAGCGAACGGCAAGGCAGTTGCCGTGAATGACACTGACGGCATGATTAAGACGATCTTCAGCGAAACCAGTGGGGAATTGCTGGGTGCGCATATGATCGGTCCGGGCGTGACGGAGATGATTCAGGGTTTTGCTGTTGCCATCGGGCTTGAGACGACTGAAGCGGAGCTGATGGACACCATCTTCCCGCATCCGACGATGTCTGAGGCGATGCATGAATCCGTGCTTTCAGCTTACGGTCGAACGATCAACTTTTAGATCAGCCACTTTTAAACTATTCACTTTACATTCGGGGACCATTCATGACATTTGCCAAACCTTATGCCGAAGAGAATCCTGAAGACATTGCGATCCGCGACGGGCAAAAAGCCCTGACCTGGGCGGAAGTCGATGACGAATTAAACCGCTGTGGCAGTGGTCTGCAGGCGATGGACCTGGGCCCTGAAACCCGGATCGCAGTGTTCGCGGAAAATGCCGTTGAAACTGCGCTGGCCAATCTGGGTGGTCTGATCGCAGGGGCTTCCGTTGTACCGGTGAACTTTCACCTCACTGCGGAAGAAGTGAATTATATTCTGTGTGACTCCGGCGCCCGTGTTCTGTTTGTTGGCCCTGAGACGTATGACCGCGGTATTGAAGCTGCGAAGAATTCAGATGTGCACACCGTTATTGGCTGGGGCGCCCCGGCAGATGCGGATCTGACGTCCTGGGATGAATGGTTGGCAGGTAACGATCCCGCAGGTCCGGATCAGAGTGTTCCGCCAAGACCGAACCTCCTATACACCTCTGGAACAACCGGTCGACCGAAAGGCACTGATCTGCCGCCGACGATGTTTGCCGGTGGTGACACCGTGGATGAACACCTGGTGAATTTTAAGGCCGGTGTACTGGAACGCACCGGTGGTCAGATCGGGACCCAGCTGGTTGTCGGCCCTATGTATCACACGGGTCCGCTGTCAGGTACGCGTCAGCTGATTGCCGGTATGAGCTCTGTCATTCTCAGCCGTTTTAATGCGGAGAACACGCTAGAAGCGATTGAAAAATACAAGGTGAACAACACGATCATGGTGCCGACTCACTTTGTACGTCTGCTGGCGCTGCCTGAAGATGTCAGGGCGAAGTACGATGTGTCCTCCATTGTGACCATCAGCCATACGGGGTCCAAGTGCCCCGTAGATGTAAAGCGCGCCATGATTGAATGGTTTGGTCCTGTCTTCGTTGATGCCTACGGTGCCAGTGAAGTTGGAACTACCTGCATGATTACTTCTGAAGAGTGGCTCAAGTATCCGGGTTCTGTTGGCAAGGCGGTTCCTCCGTTTACAGCAAAGGTTCTGGATGACGACAACAACGAAGTTCCGCCGAATACGGAGGGTCGTCTTTTCTTCGAGGACGAGACGGGCCGTGGTGTGATTTACCATAACGACCCGGAGAAATCGGCGGCCGCACACATTGCGCCGGGAGTGTTTACACTCGGCGAAATTGCCTACATGAATGAAGAAGGCTATGTGTTCATAACGGACCGCTTCAGTGACATGGTGGTTTCCGGTGGTGTAAATATTTATCCCGCTGAAGCCGAACAGGTGTTGATCGATCATCCGGTTGTACTGGATGTTGCTTGTATCGGGGTCCCTAACAAGGACATGGGTGAGGAGCTGAAAGCGCTGGTCATTCCACGTGAGAACATGGAACAGCCGTCTCCTGAGGAACTCATTGCCTGGTGCCGCGAGCGTTTATCCCACTACAAATGTCCACGAACCCTGGATTATGTGGATGACCTGGGACGTAACACCATGGGCAAGATCAACAAACGCAAACTGCGTGCGCCCTATTGGGAAAACGCCAGCTGACAGGAATCAGTGGCGATGATCATAAAGACCTTCGTTGCTGTGCTGTTGCTGGGAATCTTCGCTGCAGCGGGGACTTACTGGTTCGCCTGTCCCTGTGAAACCATCCCGGGTGGTCCCCTCTCGGGCGAGCAGGTAACAGATACCGTTAGCGACTGGTCTTTTGTGAATGACATAGAGGCCGTCCCTCTTTGCCAGATTCAGGTGGATTTTCCGATTCCACGATCAATGAATGTAAATTGCATGTCGGCTGGCGGCGAGCTTTTTGTCAGTTGTTCCTATTGTGCAGACAAACAGTGGGCAGCGAGGGTGCTTGAACATCCGGATGGATTCGTTCGGGCAGCAGGGCTCGTGTATCCAGTCTCCTATGAACGCATCACCAATGATTCTCATCTTGATGCTATCTGGGCAGTTCGCCTGAGCAAGCTCGGCAGGGAGTGGTCTCCAAGACCTGAGCACTGGTGGAGTTTCCAACTCTCGGGTCGTTAACGTTTGTCAGGGCTCATTCGCCTTGCGAGGAACATCAGCAGGAAGAGAGCGGCATAACAGCCAGTTCCAAACATCAGGATGGTACGGTTATCCGTCCATTCGACGATCTGACTGGTGACTGCCGGACTCACAGCCGTTCCAACGGTTGCACCCAGCAGCATGAGTGAGACCAGTCGTGGGCTTGGGACTTCTACCATCTCAGTGGCGAAAGAGAGAATGGCCTTCAACATGGCCAGATTCATAAAACCCCAGATCAATGCCAGCATCGTCAGAGTACCCATATCGGGGATCAGCCATAGTGGCGCTGAAGCCAGGCAGGTTGTGATGGAGCCAATGAGCACCAGATTCCGCACGCCAATCTTCAGCACCCACCAGGCAACAAACATTTGCGCTAAGAACATGCCCAGCCAGAACTGGCCAACAAGATTGCCGGCAGCACCTTCTGCAGAAGCTAGTTGGGTGATGGCGTAATTGGGAAGCCAGAACAGAATAGAGTATTGCCCCAGCGTGTAGAGAAACAGGGAAATGACGCAGAGCCAGACCGGTATTGGCCACGGGCTCCGCTGACTTTCCTCTGCGTTCTCAGTTGTGGTCTTCGGGAAGCTGGATAGAACGGCTAACAAGACAATCGTGACAGTGACAAGTCCGAGAATCTGGTATGAAGTGCTCCAGCCGAACTCTCTGGAAATCAGGTACGTGGTTAACCAGGCAGTGACAAAGCCAGCAATACTGAAACAGCTGTCTGTCAGTACCAGCATAGAGGCTCGCTGATTGTCATTGTAGGTGAGTGAGATGACGATAGCGGCACCGGCAAGTCCAATCCCGCAGCCCGTGCCCACAATGCCGAGTGCCAGACTGACCCATGTCAGGCTGTCGACAATCATCAGGGACAGCAGTGCTGCGGTCATCACACCGTAGACGCCAAGAAACACCCTGCGCAAGTCTGCGTAATCGTAGATAACCAGTGCAATGACGGCGCCGACCAGGATTCCGCCGGTCAGCCAGCTGAACTGTCGTGTTACCTCGGTCACTGATTGTCCGAAGTATTCGGCCATGGGCGTGGAAATGATGCCTATGGGGGCGAGCATCGCAGACATGACAAAGTAGGTCAGAAAAGCCAGAGCGGTAGTGCGGTAGGTGTTAATCATCTGAAAACTGCGATTGTGATCAGGTAAGTGTGACATATGCGGGCTGTTACATCGCCAACAAAATGCGCTACAGTGAACGGCTAACGAGCGCGGTCCGGCTCGACATTCATTCAGGAGAGCGAAATGAAGAATATTGGACAACTTGCCCTGGCAGCCTGGTTGGTGACCTGTTTGCTGGGCTACTTTGGTTTAGGAACCTATCTGTACGAGATGATGGAAGGCATGGATCGATCCATGCTGCCCCTGGCACCCAGTGTCGTATTTGTCGTTTTTGTTCTGGTCAGTCTGGTACTGACAGTGATCTGGGCCAAGAATCTGGGCAGTGATGAGCCTGAAGCAGAAGCGCCCACCGGGCGACGCAAGTTCCTGCTTGGTGGTGCGGCGGTGACCGGCGGTCTGGTTGGCGGTACAGCAGCGGTTGTTGGCAAGATGGTGCCCTGGATGCAGACAACATTGCCGGTGATGAACGAGGTCGGTCAGGATGTGCTGACGTCCGAAGACCCACATGATAGCTGGAAGGGCGCCCGTATCGTTGCCAAAAGACCACTGGGCAGCACCGGCTTCATGGCATCGGATATCTCGATCGGCACAGGCCGGATTATGCGCCATACCAACCCCGAGGATTTGCTGCGGGAAGCGTTGGACCGCGGTATTAACTTCATCGATACTTCACCGGATTACGCCGGCGCGTTATCAGAGACCACCGTCGGCAACGTCATCAAGGATCGTAAACGCGAAGACCTGTTTGTCGTTACCAAGTGGTGTACTTCTGAAGGTCACGTTCGTCAGGGTTCCTCACCGGAAGATTACATTGCCGCGCTGGATGACAGCCTGTCTCGACTGCAGACCGACTATGTTGACCTGGTCCACGTTCATTCCTGTGACACCGTTGAACGTCTTATGGACCCCAACATGCTTGAGGCCTTTGAGATCGCGAAGGCCCAGGGCAAGGTCCGTTTCCTCGGTGTTTCAACCCATACACCTAACCTCGAAGAAGTCGCAGATACAGCCATTGAAAGCGGCAAGTTCGACGTCATGATGCTGGCTTACCATCACGGTGCCTGGCCTAAACAGCAGGACATCATCAAGCGCGCCGCTGAAAAAGGCATGGGCATTGTTGCGATGAAGACACTCAAGGGTGCCAAGCATCGCGGTATGGTTGAATACCAGGACGACGCCACTTCCTACACACAGGCGGCATTCAAGTGGGTGAATTCGGACCCCAACGTCTCCTGTCTGGTTGTGTCCTTCTTTGAAACTGAGCATCTGGATGAATACCTGCATGCTTCAGGTCAGACGCTCACCGATTCCGATGTTGCAGTGCTCAACAAGTACGATGATCTGATTGCAGGCACTCACTGTTTTGCATCATGTGGTGATTGTCTCGACAGTTGCCCCGAGTCTTTGCCGATCAATGATGTGCTGCGTCACCGAATGTATTTCGAAGATTATGGCGATGAAAAAGAAGCGATGCTGCTGTATGCCGCGCTTGATAAGCAGGCTGATAAGTGTGTGACGTGCAGTGCGCCGTGTACAGGAGCCTGTCCTCAGGACATCGACATCAAGTACCGTATGACCGGTGCCCATGAACGCCTATCCATGATTGCATGACAAACCCGTGACTGAGCTGCTGTTAATCGAGTTTGAGCCGCTTGAAGACTTCGACAAGCGGCGACTCACCTTTGACGGTAAAACGAAAGATGTTTATGTCTCCGGCGAAGGGCCAGCTGTCATTATCATGTCGGAAATGCCCGGCATCTACCAACTGGTGGCGGACTTTGCTCGCCGGGTGCGCAGTGAGGGATTCACGGTCTGGATGCCTCATATGTTTGGCAAGGCCGGCAAGGTGCCAACCACAGGCTACACACTGGGCTCCATGGCTCGTGCCTGTATTTCCAGGGAGTTTCATGCCTTCTCCGCGAACAGATCCAGCCCTATTGTCGACTGGCTGCGAGCGCTGGCAAAGCATGCGCATCAGGAAAGTGGTGGCAAGGGGGTGGGCGCGATCGGCATGTGTTTTACCGGGAACTTTGCTTTTAACCTGATGCTGGAACCCTCGGTGCTTGCACCGGTCCTGTCTCAACCGTCACTTCCAATAGGCCAGAAAGGTGGAATGCATGTCTCACCTGAAGAGCTGCGCTGCATCAAGGATCGCCTGGAAGAGGAAGATCTGACTGTGCTTGGCTACTGTTTCGAAGGTGACAGCTTTTGCCAGTCGGAGCGTTTTGATGATTATCAGGCTGCCCTAGGTGATCGCTTTGTCGGTACTATCCTGCCTGCTGAGTCAGCTCGACCTGGTACCGGCTTGCCCCCTCATAGTGTCGTCACCCGGCATCTGATTGATAAAGAGGGTGAGCCAACACAACAGGCACTTCACGAGATACTGGCGTTCTATAACGAGCGGCTTAAGTCTGTTTAGTTCTCTGTTTTTGGTGGCTTGAGTCCGTGCAACATTCTCGCGAGCAGTAGTTTGAGATTCTTGCCAATTGACGGCGGTGCCCGCGCTGCGGGCGCTCGTGTGTGACCATGGCTTGGGGCTATTCCGCAACGTGGATGAATCTGTATCACGGCTTGCGATAGACTGGGAATCTCGCGAATAAGCGAGTGCCCGCAGCGCGGGCATGATCCAGCAACGTGGATGAATCTGTATCACGGCTCGCGATAGACTGGGAATCTCGCGAATAAACGAGTGCCCACAGCGCGGGCATGATCCAGCAACGTGGATGAATCTGTATCACGGCTCGCGATAGACTGGGAATCTCGCGAATAAAAATAAAAAAATCAAAGAGAAAACAGCAATGATCGTAGGCATACACCACGTCGCCATTGGCGTCAGTGATTTTGATAAAGCTCTAAAGTTCTACACTGAAGCCCTTGGCTTCGAAGTTGTGCAGGAAAGTCAGTTCGATCGGCGTCCCGAAGTGGATCAGGCGATCGGCCTGAAAGACGCACAAGCCCAGATGGCCATGCTCAAGGCGCCGAATGCCTTCATAGAGCTCTGGCAGTACACCAATCCTGAACCGAAAGATTTGCGCTCAAGGCCCTGCGACTATGGGTATCCGCACTTTGCATTACAGGTTGATGATATTCAGGCCGAGTACGATCGACTTCAGACTCATGGGATGGAGTTCGTGGGTGAGGTCGTGCATTTCGGCGACGAGTCCTCTGCAATCTATGGCAGAGATCCCTGTGGAAACATTATTGAGCTTTATGAAATTAAAACGCCCGCGATTGCGCAGCTGGAAAGAAAGTAGGTTCTTATTATGTCAGTGAGATTTGATCATAAAGTCGTGTTGGTCACCGGCGCCAGCCGTGGCCTCGGAGAAGCCTTCGCCAGATGTCTCGCAGACGCGGGTGCGATGGTGGCCCTGAACAGCACATCTGAGGATGACCGCGGGGTTACCCAGGCTATTCTTGATGCTGGTGGTGAAGCGGTGCACTTCGCGGGGCGAGTGGAAAACAGTGATGATCTTGTTGCCCGCGTAGTTGAACGCTGTGGGCGTATCGATGCCATCGTGCACAACGCCGGGTTTATCCAGGACAAGACCCTCAAGAGAATGACAGATGAACAGTGGGATGCTGTCCTGGATGTTCACCTTAAAGCTTCATTCAAGCTGGCCAGGGCGGCATGGCCACATTTTGAAAGCCAGGGTGGCGGTCGCATTGTTCTGTTGTCTTCCTCGGCAGGCATGTATGGCAACTTCGGCCAGGCGAACTATGCGTCTGCCAAAATGGCGATGTATGGATTGGCGCAATCCATTGCTATGGAAGGTGCCAAGTTCAATATTACCTGTAACTGTGTTTCGCCATTTGGCGCGACAGAGATGAACAGCGCCAATTTTCCGGAAGAGCTTAAGACGGCGATCAAAACCGAATATGTGGCGCCCCTCGTCGCCTATCTGGCTCATGACGATTGTCGGGAATCCGGCAGTATGTTTGAAGCGTCTGCCGGATCTTTCAAGAAAGTGCGCTGGGAGCGCAGCGTTGGACTCAATATTGACCCTCGAGAAGAAGCCGTGACGCTTGAAGCCGTGGCTGAGCACTGGGACAAGATTATTGATTTCTCGCAGAGTGAACACCCAGCGAACATGGGTGAAGCACTCCAGGGGATGTACGGGAGAACCCTATGAGAAAATTAGTAACAACAGCCTCATTGCTCGCGGCTTCCGCTCAGGTCATGGCACAGGGTGATTTTTCACCGTATGCCAACCGTAATTTTCCAACGAAGGTATTATGGGGCGATACGCATCTCCACACTAACATGTCGATGGATGCAGGTGCTTACGGCAATCGACTTGGTCACGAAGCAGCCTACCGGTTTGCCAAAGGTGAAGAAGTTACCAGTACGCATGGTTTAAAGGCGCAGTTGTCGGAGCCACTGGATTTTCTTGTGATTGCAGATCACTCAGACAATATGGGTTTTTTTCCGGACCTGTTTCAGGGAACCGAATACATCCTTTCACAGGAAATCGGTCGTGACTGGCACAACAAGATTCATACCGGACAGGGAGCAAGCGTTGCCTGGGAGATCGTGACGAAGTTCTCACAGGGTATCTTCCCTGAAAATATGGTCTACACGCCGGATTCCGAGTCGTATATGAACGCCTGGATGAAGACGATAGAAGCGGCAGAGAAGCACAACGAACCCGGACGTTTTACGGCATTTGTCGGTTATGAATGGACGTCTCTCGCTCTGGGTGGAAACATGCACCGCGTCGTGATCTATCGTGATGGCGCAGAACAAGCCAAGCAGATGGTTCCCTATACCACGATGGAACCTTTCGGCAGCCTGGACCCTCGTGAGCTCTGGAAATGGCTGGCAAGCTACGAGGAGGAGACCGGCGGCGATGTTCTGGCGATTGCGCATAACGGCAATCTTGCGAATGGCATCCTGTTCCCTATTGATGAGCAGTACACGGGTCAGAAACTGGATGATGTGTATGTCCAGACCCGAAGCAAGTGGGAACCTCTGTATGAGGTGACACAGATCAAGGGCGATGGTGAGTCCCATCCTTTCCTTTCTCCCAATGATGAGTTTGCTGACTATGAAAACTGGGATGAGTGGAATCTGGATCGCTCAACGCCTAAAACGGATGACATGCTGGCTGGAGAGTACGCCCGGGAAGCCCTGAAGCGCGGCTTGCAGTTGGAGGCCCGTCTGGGCACCAACCCATACAAGTTCGGCATGATTGGCTCTACAGACTCACACACCTCCCTTGCGACAGCGGCGGAAAACAATTTCTTCGGTAAACACTCCTCCCGAGAGCCTGGCGTTGGTCGGATGGATCATGACCGTCTGGGCTGGGAAATGGTGGCCTCGGGTCTGGCTGCAGTCTGGGCTGAGGAGAACACACGGGCATCTATTTTTGATGCCATGTCCCGTCGCGAAACCTATGCCACTACGGGACCGCGTATGACAGTGCGATTCTTCGGCGGCTGGGAGTTTGAATCATCGGATGCTCGGTCTGGCACCCGGGACAAAATTGGTTACAGCAAAGGTGTTCCTATGGGTGGCGAACTTTCGAGTGCGCCAGAAGGTGAAGCACCTGGTTTCCTGATCTATGCCAGCAAGGATCCGCTCAGCGGTAATCTGGATCGCATGCAGGTGATTAAGGGCTGGCTGGATGAGCAGGGTGAAGTCCATGAGCAGGTTTATGACGTTTCCTGGTCTGACGGAGCGTCCGGTATTCGTGAACCAGGCGCTGACGGCAAACTGCCAGCGGTAGGCAATACTGTGGATGCGAAAACCGCGACCTGGACCAATACGATCGGTGCTGCAGACCTGTCCACCGTGTGGGTGGATCCGGATTTTGAACCTAACAGACAAGCCTTTTACTACGTCAGGGTGATCGAGATTCCGACGCCAAGATGGTCAACTTACGATGCCGTGAGATTCGGGCTACCCTTGCCGGAAGAGACGAAACCTTACACGCAGGAAAGAGCCTATACCTCGCCCATCTGGTACAACCCCTGAGGTAGTCTGTCAGGACTGTGGGCTCCGGTCAGCGATGGTTGTTCGGTACAACAGCCGGTCATAACCATCAAAGCCACCGAAGGCGCGATGAATAACGCTGCGGTTGTCCCACATCAGCAGCATGTTTTTCTGCCAGCCGTGCATGTAGATAAACTCATCGCGGGTCTGCCACTGGTAGAGTTCGAAGAGCAGGTCTCTCGCTTCATCATCAGGCATACCCTCGATGCCGATGATGTAACCCAGGCAACTGAAGACACATTCCACACCGGTTTCCGGATGCCTGCGCACCAGTGGATGTTGCTGGGTCGCCAGCGCCTCCTCGGATGTGATGATGCGCATGCTGCGATCCGCTTCCTGATCGCTGTCACCGTAAAGACCATCCGGCGCATAGCCCGATCTTGCTGAATGAATGGCAGTCTTGTTCTGAATCTGTGACTTCAGCGCCGTCGGCATCTTCTCGTATGCCAGATGCTGGTTCACAAAGCCGGTCTGTCCACCGACAGGAGGAATGGTGATGCCGTAAAGACAGGTGCCTGCCGGTGGAATCTGCTGAAAGCTCCAGTCGCTGTGCCAGGATTCTGCGAAGACCGGTGCTTTCTCATTGGCCTTGCGCTCGATGGCGACGATATTCGTCTGCCCATCGATCGGCTCGAAGTAGGGGTCGACACCGAAGTCACCAAAGTAACGTGTGTAGCGCTCAAGCTTAGCGTTAGACAGGTTCTGATCGGGAAATATGAGGAGATGGTGGCTCAGCCACGTTTGTCTGAGAGCTGCAATCTGGGTCTGGTCCAGCTGAACACTGAGATCCAGGCCTTCGATAATGGCGCCGAGTGGACCCTCGACTTTTCTGACCGTCATACTCATTGCAGCGACCCCTTTCCGGTTGACCTGAATTCTTATAGAAGACTATTGAAACAAAAACGCCCTCCGGATAGGAGGGCGTTTTTGTAAAACGGCTGGGACTTCAGTTATGACTCAGGTGCTTAAAATGGTCACGCCTGAAATACCCGGTGCGCCATACACGTGGGTGTAGGCGACTTTCGGATCGTTGGGAACCTGACGTTTTCCTGCACCACCGCGCAACTGGAGTACGTTCTCATACACCTGCCGCAGACCTGAGGCGCCGACGGGTTCGCCGTTAGCAAGGCAACCGCCGTCTGTATTCACCGGTAGTTTACCGGTGATTTCGGTGTCACCATTTGCCAGCATCGCTTCCTGCTCGCCGTGCTCACAGAAACCGTTTTCTGCCATATGCATGATCTCTGCGCCAGACTCGGTGTCCTGAAGCTGAGCAACATCAACGTCTTCCGGACCGATGCCAGCGGCTTCGAATGCTGCCTTCGAAGCATCCACTGTGGGACCATCTGTATAGTCCAGCGCCAGAGAAGGCGCCAGTACTTCGAAGCTGCCGTAACGTCGTGATCGAACGACGGCGGACTTCAGGAAGATTGGCTTGTCCGTGTACTTGTGCGCCTGGTCAGCGCGCGCCAGGATCAGTGCAACACCACCTTCACCCGGGGAGCAGAACATGTACTGCGTCAGCGGGTAAGACAGCATCTGAGACTGCAGCACTTCCTTTTCACTGAATGCCTGACGACGCCAGGCGTTTTCATTCATTGAGCCGTTTCGGAATGCTTTGGATGAGACTCTCGCCAGTGAATCCTGGCTGATGCCGTACTCTTCCATATAGCGGTTGATCTTCATACCGAAGAACTGTGTGGTCAGCGCCATGCCGCTGCCACCGTACCAGTCACGCTCACCTGCTTTACCGGTGGAGACACGGAAAGCACCGCGTTCGTGCTTGTCGAAGCCAATGGCCAGACCAATGTCAAAAGCACCTGACTTAATCGTGTTGTATGCGGATATCAGCGCTGATCCGCCGGTTGCACAGCCGTTCACAACGTTAATGAACTGCAGACCGGTCAGCCCCATCTGCGAGACCATGTGGTCCGGTGAGCCTGCCGCGACACTGCCACCGAAGGCGAACTGCAAATCTGCCCATACAATACCGGCGTCCGCGCAGGCTTTTCTGATGGCGACAGCGCCCTGTTCCATCCCGGTCACGCCTTCATGGCGTCCGAAGGGATGCATGCCAATGCCGACAATTGCTACATCATCACTCATGATTTTCTCCTCGTTAGGCTACCGGCGCGAAGGCGAAGGTGATCAGGTCGTTCCCGTCTTCGTCCTGCCCGATGGGTTCACCGACAATCTCCATTTCCATACCGTTCTTCAGTGCGGTTGGGTCAGCGATCGTCAGTCGTGATTCTACTTTGAGTTGCCCTGGTAGTTCGACATAGCCGACACCGTAGGGTTTGAATTTCGCGGGATCTGTCTCTCCGAGATAAGGCGGTGCCTTGGGAGGAAACCCCTGGATCGTCCATGCCCAGAGTGTGCCACGTGTACCAAGATGCACTTCTTCGACATCATCGGAGGTGCACTTGGGGCAACCCTTTTGCATTGGGAACACATGATTGTCGCAATTTTTGCAGCGCATTCCCTTCAGTCTTGGGCCCTCTGGGGTGAGATCCATAACATTTTCGTTGATTGATACTTGACCCATACCTACCTCCGGGTTCAAAAGCTTGTAGAAGGCGGAAAAAGTAGCAGCTTTTTGTAGTCGACGCCAGTTTTCCGCCCTAAGTCCTGGTTATTTATCGAACTCGTTGGATTTTGCCTTTTTCGCCTGCTCACGGATCTTTTTCTCACCTTCTGGCTCAACGGCGCGTTGATGCAGCAATCGCTCATGAGCGTGGCCCATGTGCTGGAGTGACATCGCCGCCTGGAGCGATGGCCAGAGACCCTGTCCGTCCTGCATCTGGTTGACTGATTGTTTGGCCAGCTTGAGGCCTACCATGGGTTGCTTTGCGATGTGTCTGGCCATGTTCATGGTGTAGTCGATCAGTTCCTCGCCCGGGACAACATGGTTAACCATGCCCAGTGCTTTGCCTTCCTCTGCAGTCAGGGCTTCTCCGGTAAACAGCATTTCCTTGGCTTTGCGGACGCCAACTTCCCAGGGATGCGCGAAATACTCGACGCCGTTGACGCCAAAGGCCACAACGGGATCAGAGAACCGTGCATCTTCTGATGCAATGATGATATCGAAAGGCCAGACGAGCATCAGTCCACCAGCGATCACGCGACCCTGCACAGCCACCATGGTTGGCTTCGGGATATTGCGCCAGCGCCAGCAGAAGCCAAGATAGAGCTCTTCCTCATAAGCCCAGTGTCCTTCAATGCCCGGCTGGCGAAATCCTCCCCAGGTCCCAACGGGTTTGTGGTCCATGGGTTCCCTGTCTTTCATATCGTGGCCGGATGAAAAATCAGGCCCGTCGGCAGTGAGCACAATGACGCGACAGTCATCATCATGGGCAGCCATGTCCAGAGCATCATTTAACTCATAGAGCATGGTCTTGTTCTGCGCATTACGCTTGTCAGCCCTGGCAAGGGCGATTGTGGCGACGCCCTGGTCGACGCCTTCATAGCGAATAAACTGGAATGAATCCGACATTGATCGTTCTCTTTGTGAGCGTTGATGGAAGGCTAACAGGATTTTGGCGGCTGAGAAAAAGCTGTTAGCGTTATTGTCCGCACAAATGTCGAGAAATAGGTCACCCGGAATGATTGATGTTGAGGCAGCAAACAACGACAGTGAACGGCTCGTGCTCCAGTTGATCCGATCCATGGAGACAGGAGAGCTGCCTGACGCGGTGAAAACCCTTTGTACCGAGGACTTTACCTGGGCCAATAGTGGCCTCGAAACGGTTTCTGGTCAGAAAGCGCTGTTTGAGCATATGGCGAATGGCGGATTTGCCAGCGTCATACCGATCCTTAAGCCCATGACGCATTTCAGCGCGGATCTGCTGCATATCGCCAGCAACACGACTGGCAACCTGACGGTAGTCTTTACCGAGCGGGTTGATCATCACTGGGATGTAACAGGTCGTGACCTGATGACGCCACATATCTGCGGGGTCGCTGAAGTCTGCGAAGGCAGGATCAGTGCATTTCGGGATTTTTATGATGTTGCCTGCTATCAGCAGGAACCCACGGACAGTCAGGCAGGCTTTGAGCTGGAGGTGTTCAGGGCCGCCCAGCAGCAAGGTGAGCGTTAGCCCGGGCGCGTTTCCACCTTAACGTTTCGCCACAACTTTTCTGCCAGCTCCTCAACGGTTTCCCGGGTTCCGGTGCTGATCCAGCGCGCCAGACACTCCTGAACATTTGGATAGGTCACTCGAACTGACTGGCAGCTCTTCAGCCACGTATCGATGGATGGCAGGAAAAGGTTGTCTGTGACTGTGGCGTAGCCAAGTTCTGACAGTGCCGCACCATTGCTCAGTTGTTCTACCTGCCCGGCAAGAGGCTTCGTAAAGATCCTGATACCGAGCGCAAGACATTCGCTGATCAGTTCGAAACCGGTGTTACAAATCACCGCGTTGGCACTGTACAGATCATCTTTGAACGTCACCCGAGAAGTTCTGCGTCGATGAATGTTCCCCTCATCGGCGTCACTCAGCTTGGGATGATAGATATAGAAGTGATAGTCAGGGCACTTCTCCAACAGGCTGATAATCGGTTCAGCATCTTCGAATGGCAGATAAACAATCACCTTGTCGCGCTGGATGTCCCGGTCAAGGTCCGGTTCGATATCAATGATAGGAGGCAGTATAGGGTGATCAAAGTGATGCCAGTGAAGGCCGACCGGTGTGTTCGCGGGGGCGAACTTCCGCATAAACTTTGTGTTCAGCCAGTTCTCTCCGCGCATGGGGACTGTATGGTTGAACGCATACTGATGACCGATCCCGATGGTCTTTCTTCCGCGAAGCTTTGCCGCCCATGACACGATTGGTTCGAAGTCCGTCAGGATGATGTCGTAATCGTCAACGTCCAGGTTGAAGGTATCCATCATCATTCTTGGAATGTTGTTGTTAATCAGCGTCTTGCCCTTCTGTACCTTGCCGCCGCTGGTAACAAAGGTCATACCGTCCCGCCAGATAAAGCTGTTGGCCTCAATGGGGATCGCCTCCGGGGGTCTGCCGGATATCACCATGTCCAGCTCGACCTGATTCACCCCTGACCCATTGATTCTGGAGAGAGCCTCAGTCATGGCTATGGCTCGAGTTATGTGCCCGTTGCCGGTTCCCTGCACGCCATACAGTATTTTCACAGGTAGATTTCGCCGGAAAGATAAGCCAGCAGACATCCGAGGATACTGCCCACAAGAATATCTGTAGGAAAGTGGACGCCAAGCAGCACCCTCGAGACAGCAACCATGGCGGACCAGATATAGAGCACCGCGAACATGGGGCCGTAGAACACGACCAGCAGTGATGTCATGAGGAAAGCAGCAGACGAGTGTCCAGAGGGGAAACTGAACTCATCGGAAGCGTTGATGACGCTGTGGTAGTTCGGCAGCACATTGGCTGGTCGTTTTCGCTTAAACGAATTCTTGGCGAACAGATAGATGACTCTTTCGATACCAAATGCCACCAGCGCAAGCTGCAGGAATTGCAGGGGCTTGGCGAAACCAGCCAGCAGAACGGCCAGGGGAACCAGTGGGTACAGGTAACCATTTCCGGTGTGTGAAACAAAGCGGGCGGCACGAATGAGTGGCGAAGAGGTCGGGCGAGTTACCACACGGCGGAACGTAAAGACGTCCCATTCATGGATTGCGGTCAACACGTGAGGTCGATAGCTCATAGGGCGGAATCTTATGAGCGTTGATTAAAGATATAGCAAACGATGTGTGTTTTTTCTTAATGCTTTGTTCAGATTCCTGAAGCTGAATAAAGATAGAGATTGCCAGTGCAATATCGCCACGTTATGACATCATCGTCACGTTATGACATCGTCGTTTCGATGCGTTACCCTGCGCATTAACCGGCTTGGTTCTCTCATTTTGCTTGCTTGCATCAGGTCATACATTCAAAAACCTGTATTGGAGCAGCTATGAAAGTCGAGAACCATTCTGTGGTCTCTATCCATTATGAACTGACAAACAACGACGGCGACGTGCTGGATTCTTCCGAGGGTCAGGATCCGCTGACCTACCTGCATGGTGTCGGTAATCTGATTCCTGGCCTGGAGAAGGAAATTCTGGACAAGACCGTTGGTGATGCCTTCAACGTCACGGTCGCGCCTGGCGAGGGCTATGGTGAAGTTGAGGAAGAACTTGTCCAGACCGTGCCAGTGAGCGTGTTTGAAGGTGTCGAAAAGGTCGAACCCGGCATGCAGTTTCGTGCCTCAGGCCCGGGCGGCGATGCCCAGTTGATCACTGTTACTGCCGTTGAAGGCGATATGGTGACCATTGACGGTAATCATCCGCTGGCTGGTGTCACACTGAATTTCAAGGTTGAAATCACCGCGATTCGAGCGGCAACCGACGAAGAAATTGAGCACGGACACGTTCACTAGTCGTCAAGTCTGACGATGATTCCTGCATTGGCAATGACGATGGCATCCTGGCCATCGTCAGCGGGAATTTCCAGCCCGCCCTTCTCGACCTTGATGTTTACCGTCCCATAGGGAAGGGCAGCGGCAACCCTTGCTCTGTCAATTTTGTCCGGTTCGGGCACGCCAATGATCAGATCAATGTACATGTCGCTGGCAGTCTTACCCAGTGGTGCGAAGAAATGCAGGCTGGAGTGATGAATCGCATCAAATACCGCTCGCTCTGCGGCTTGTGTGTAGTCCCGGCCGTGAACATCCGTACCCATACCCATCTCTGTGACGTAGCGGGTCTTCATGGTTTATGCTCCTTGAATAATAGAAAGAACAAAGCATAAAGCTAAACGGTAACGCGAGGGATACAAAGATGAAAATTGGTGCGGTGTTTCCACACCTGGAAATCGGCAACGATCCGGTCGTGATTCGAGACTGGGCTCAGACAGCGGAAGGCCTTGGTTATTCGCATCTGCTGGTTTACGACCACGTGATTGGCGCCGTGCATGAGAACCGGGAACCCGCATTGTGGGGACCTTACACGGAAGAATCGGCGTTTCATGAACTGTTTGTGCTGTTCGGCTACTTTGCTGCCTGTACAGAAAGGGTGGGGCTGGCCAGCGGTATTCTGATTCTGCCGCAGCGACAGACAGTGCTGGTTGCGAAACAGGCCGCGGAGGTGGATATCCTGTCCGGTGGTCGACTTCGGCTTGGGGTAGGCACCGGCTGGAACTATGTTGAGTATGACAGTCTGAATGAGGACTTCGCCTCACGGGGTAAGCGACAGGTGGAGCAGATTGATCTGATGCGCAGGTTGTGGACTGAACCGGTGGTGAGTTACGAGGGAGATTGGCACAAGGTTGACCGCGCGGGTCTCAAACCCTTACCCGAGCGCCAGATTCCTGTCTGGTTTGGTGGCTTTGTTGACGTCGCGTTCCGGCGCGCCGCTGAAATCGGTGATGGGTTTATCTTCGGCAGCGGTCAGAAGGAAAATCTGGAAGGTATGAAACAACTGCAGGTGCATCTCGATAAACAAGGACGCTCACCGGAAGACTTTGGAGTAGAGGCGTTGCTTAACTACCAGTCCGGACCCGATCAGTGGGCCAGGGAAGTGCAGGACTGGATCGATGTGGGGGCGGAATACGTTGCCATGCGAGGCATGGCTTTGCGTGGTCAGGGTGAGGGTCTGACCTCACCCCGGGAACACATCAAAATTCTCGAGACCTACTGGGATGTGGTTGGTGAACTGGCGGATTCCTGATCCTGAGAACCATCCATTGAGCTGAATACTCGCCTTACAAAGTTACCCAGATCATGCAGGATCAGGTAGCCGGAAGGCACAACCAGCAACGTGACAACGGTCGCGAATAACACACCAAATGACAGTGATACTGCCATCGGGACGAGGAACTGTGCCTGAACACTCTTGTTCAGCATGAGTGGCAGCAGACCAACAAAGGTGGTGATAGATGTCAGTAAGATCGGACGACAGCGTGAAACCGCTGCATTAAGAACCGCATCATGTATATCCTCGCCGGTCTCGCGTCTTGCATTGACGTTGTGCACCAGCACCAGCGATGAATTCACAACGACGCCGTTAGCTGCGACCAGGCCGAGAATCGACATCATGGCAAGACCCGGAACAAAGCCCAGGTTCTTCATGATCAGATGTCCCCAGATGGCACCAACAAAGGCGAATGGAATCACGCTCATAATCACCAGTGGCTGGACGTAGGATCGCAGTGGTATTGCAAGCAGTGCAAAGATAACAAACAGTGCTACGACCGTGTTGGGTATCAGGCTGCCAATGGATTCGCTTTGATCGGCCTGCGCGCCCTCCAGTCGATAGGTGACTCTCGGATAAGGTTCCATCAACTGCTGGATGGGACCGGATCTTAGATCAGCAAGCACTTCATTGGCGGTAATCTGAGTCCGGTCCACGTCGGCCACCACGTTAACCACCCGCCTGCCATCGGCTCTTCGGATAGAAGAAAAGCCCCTGCCCTGGTCAGCTTCAGCAACGGTGCCGAATGGAACTTCTGAGCCGGCGGGTGTTCGGATACGCATGGAATCGAGGGAGCCAAGAGATCGCCTCTCATCCTCTGTATATCGCACCATGACGCGGACGTCATCTCTGCCTCTTTGAATACGTTGTGCTTCTTCTCCGTAGAATGCCTGGCGAACCTGGCTGGCTAGGCTGCCCAGAGTAAGACCTAACGACTCGCCAGAGGGGAGAATCGAAAGTTTGACTTCCTTTTTCCCGGAGCGGAAGGAGTCAGTGATATCGACAACGCCGGGATACTCCGCGAGTTTATACCTCAGCTTTTCTGCGACAGCCTGCAGTTCATCAACATTCTCGCCTTCAAGCTGGATATCGATATCGTTTCCCGCGGAGAACAGTGAGGAGTTGAACTTGAGCTCGACGGCATCCGGAATCGGTCCATTTATCTCGCGCCAGAGATCAGCCACTTCACGGGTTTTGATGTCGCGGGTCTCGCTGGGTGTCAGCTGCAGGAATACTTCGCCCAGGTGACCGTTAGCAGTTCCGCCTGCGCCTCCGCCTGAGCCCGGTGGTCCGAATCCACCAGATAGCTGGCTGCCTACGACGGAAAGTGTATGCGTTACCGGTGGTGCATCCGGGTACTTGCGATTCAGCTGTTCCTTTACCAGAGCGGCAGATTGTTCGAGTCGCTGGATTCCGGCGTTAGTCACTTCGGCGCTTGTTCCCAGAGGCATGGTGAGTTTGGCGATGACCTGGTCTGAGGCGAGCGGCGGAAAGAATGAGAATGGCAGTCGCCCGCTTGCAGTTATGGCTATCGCTGACAGCAGGGCAACGGTGGCTATCGAAATAGTGACATATCTGGCTTTCAGTGCCGCTGTCGCTGCCATTCTGAACTGTACGTGGATAAACGATTCCAGACCTTTGGCGAACCGTGACTGAATAGCAATGACCTTTTCCGCGAATCCGGCGAAATAACCTGCGAAGTGGAGCGCAAATACAATAGAGGCAGCCGCAATGGCGAATGCGATGTAGGATCGTGTGTCCCAGGCAACGCCCAGTAGCAGGATGCCGATAAAGGGAATCAACATGAGTCCGACTTCGGCGCTTGGAGATTTAATATTGCTGTGTCCCAGGTGCGAAGGCAGGATCATTTGCGATTCAATCAGGGAAAAGATCAGACAACAGATCACAGTCGTTGCGATAACACTCATGACCTGCCCCATGAAACCGGTGACGAACAGCAGGGGCATAAATGCGGCGACAGTGGTCAGAACGCCGAATGTGACAGGAATGGTGACCCGTTGCGCACCCTCAATGGCCCCGGTAAGCGGTCTGCCCCCTTGCTGGTGCTTGGAGTGAACGCTTTCGCCAACGACAATGGCATCATCCACGAGAATACCGAGCACCAGGATAAAGCCGAACAGGGAAATGGCATCGATAGACATGCCAACCTGATTACTGAGTGCGATGGCGCCCAGGAAAGCAACCGGCACGCCCAGGCTTACCCAGAATGCAAGACGAGGCCGCAGGAACAGGGCGAGCAGAATCAACACCATCAGAAAACCCTGACGTCCGCTTTGCAGCAGAGTATTCAGACGGTCTTCAAGAAAAGTACTGTCGTCGTTCCAGACGGTCAGTTCAACGCCTTCGGGTAATTTCGGGGCGACGTCTTCAACGTATTGTTTGACGGTTCGGGCAATGTATTGAATGTCCTGGTCGCCTGAACGTGCGACGCGTATCAGGGCCGCCGGTTTGCTGTTGAACCTGAGTGCCTGGTCGGTATCCGCAAATCCATCGATAACCGTTGCGACATCTTTCAGGTAGACCCGTGTGCCATCTGATCTCGTGGAGACCACGAGATCTTCGAACTCTTTACCCCAATAGGCCTGCCCCTTGGTTCGCAGGAGGATCTCGCCTGCGCTGGTTTTAATGGAACCGCCAGGAAGATCCAGGGATCCGCTGCGCACGGCCCTCGCTACCTGATCAAATGTCAGGTTGTTGCGTCTTAAGGATTTTTCGGAAACTTCGATGGAAACCTCGTAAGGTCTTGTGTTCGATACGGATGCCTGGGTGACACCTGGCAGCTGTGTGATGTCATCTCGAACCTGGTAGGCAAGTTCTTTCAACGTACGTTCGTCTTTCGGTCCCGTGATGGTGATGTCCAGAACGTTGCGAACAGGTTCAACCAGCGTCGTGATCGGCTTTTCCGTTTCTTCCGGGAAGGTGTCGATGGAATCCACCCGGTTCTTAACTTCATCGAGAGCCTTTGCCTCGTCGGCGCTTTCATACAACTCGACTGAGACGCTGCAGAGACCTTCATTGGCGTTGCTGTTGATGTGTTTTACGCCCTCTATGCCTTCGAGTTCTTCCTCGATCCTGACACAAACGCCTTCCTCAACTTCTTCAGGTGCAGCGCCCAGGTAGGGCACTGTGATGCTGATCAGCGGCAGATCAATATCCGGAAAGGACTTTCGCTGCATCTGCGGCAGGGTGACAAGACCTGCCAGGATGATCAGCACCATCAGCAGGTTGGCGGCGACGTGGTTCGAGGCGAACCAGGCGATAATCGGTTTCATGATGCGGCCAGCCCCGCTTCGTCAACAGGTCTGACCTGCATGCCTTCGATGGCATTGCTGAGTGTGGAAAGACAGATGGTGTCTCCTATGCTGAATCCGCTTTGCACATAAACGTCTTCACCGACAATGCGAAGGATATCCACATCGCGAAACTGCAGACGATTGTCTTCTCCGATAACGTAAACCTGGTCGTTGGCCTGTAAAGCTGAGCGAGGCAGTATGAATACGCTGTCAACCCGGGTTCCGACGATCTCTGCCTCCACAAACAATCCAACAGCCAGGGGCGGTTTGTCATCCTGTTCATAGGGGGAGTCCACCTGCGCAATCACATTGATCATCCGCGTCTCGGGATCCAGTTCTCCTTCGGTACGAACGACCTTGCCCTCCCAGATGTGATCGGCACCGGCGAAACGCGCACGCAACATGACGGTGGGCAGCTCGGTTTTCGCGATTCCCGCCAGCGGCAATTCCAGGTAAGCGAGCTCTTCATCATGGATTGGCAGTCTTACCTCAGCGATATCTGTGGCGTAAAGGCTGGCGATAGGCTGCCCACGGGTGATGAACTGACCGATATCCACATTTTCCGCGCGCACCCTGCCATCGTAAGGCGCCTGGATACGCGTACGCTGCAGATCACGTTCAGCTTTTGAAAGTCGGGCTGTTGCTTCGCGCAGTGACGCCTGGGCGAATTGCAATCGGTTCAGGGCGTCATCCTGCTGGGACTGGCTGGCAGACTGTCTGGAGGCCAGATCCAGCTGACGCTTGTGGGCGCGGTCGGCGTTGTTAAGTTCGCTCTTCGCAGAAGCGAGTGCCGCTCTTGCCTGTTCCAGGGCAACCTCGTAATCCAGCGGGTCAATTTCCAGCAGGACATCACCTTCCTCGAAGAAACCACCGGACACCATCGCATCTGACATGTTGATGACGCGCCCTGAGACCTCTGGTATCAGTTCACTTTGTGTCCGGGGCATGACCGTGCCATGGGTGATGGATGTCAGTTGAACTGTTTCGGCATCGGCGCGCCAGGTTCTGACGATCGGTGCGTTGTTTGGTGGCGGTAACTGTTCCAGCTTCGGGCCGGTGGCGATGATGATACCGGCCAGGCCGAATCCGCCTGCGACTATAACTAAAGGTAATAAAAAGCGCTTAAACATGGCTATTTCCGTTATTTGTTTGCTCCAGTCCGGCCTGCACAAAATCGATCAGGCGAGGCAGGCCGGCAGTGAATGATTCACAGGTAGGTTCACTACCCAGTGGCGCATGCATCTGAAGCAGATGGATCATGGAGCCGATCATGAAGTGAAAGCGCCAGCGTATTTCCTCTCTGGAAACGCCTGGCAAAATGGCGGCGATCGCCGTCTGAAAGGTCTGCGCGACCTCCTGAAATTCTTCTTCAAAAATGGGTCGAGTCAGAGACTCCGGTTCACCGTACATCCTGCCGATCAGTGCCGGTGCAGAAGGATTGGCTATCCCTTCTTTCAGCGGCTCGAAGAATGATTCCAGCACGGATCTCAATGTTAGTTGGCGCTTACCATCAGCTATATCCCTGTGCAACAGGGAAAGTCGCTCAAGGCGGGCCGCATTGATGGGTTCGATGCGACGATGCAAAACTGCTGCGAACAATCCCTTTTTATTGCCAAAGTGGTAGTTGGTAGCTGCCAGATTGACGCCTGCCTGCGTGGCAATAGCACGAACGGAGGTGGCTGCGAATCCATGTTCGATGAACAGGGTTTCTGCAGCATCCAGGATCCGTTCTCTGGTGCCACAGGTATTGTTATCAGATGTGGACGCCGATTGTTCAGATAGGTTCGCGGTGTTGTTCATGCGGTTTTCTGCTCTGAAAGGGTTTATTTCAAACGTTTGTTTGAATCCGCGATGTTAACAGCGTTAACATGTGTTGCAAGTGCTATTTATACGAACGTTGGTTCCGGCCGGATTTCAGTGAGAGTTGCTCCAGGTCGGCGAATTGAATGATGATGTCGCTCAGTGAATCTGAAAAAACTGGAGAGTCCATGCAGGTACCGGTCATTGATCTTGAGCTGGCAGAGCGAGATGCGGATGTGCTCGTTCCGCTGGATCGTGCCTGCCGCGATCATGGATTCTTTTTACTGCGCAATCACGGCATGCAAACCGCGATAGACAGAATGTGGGCTGCCGCGGCGCGTTTTTTTTCTCAGCCCGCGGATGTGAAACGAAGGGTGCTGCGTACCGAGAAGATTCCCCTTGGTTATTACGATCGGGAGCTGACCAAACGCAGGCGTGACCTGAAAGAAGTTTTTGATTACATGCAGCCGAGGCTCGATGGTTCAGATGTGAATCAGTGGCCGCCAGGGGACCCGGAGTTTCAGGATGCGTTAACAGGGTTCTTCGAGGCCTCAACCGACGTCGCCGAACGCACGCTGAAACTTATATACCGTGCGCTTGGCGCGGATCAGGTAGATATTGCAACACTGCCTGAAGGTGCAGCCAGAACCAGCACGGTACGTCTGAACTACTACCCCGTGTGTGATCCTCTGACAACAGATGAGCAGGATACCGTCGCAGGCCTTGGTGACATGGCGTTACATCATCACACGGATCCCGGGGTTCTGACCCTGTTGCTGCAGGACATGACAGGCGGCCTGCAGACGCTCTCGCACGAGGATGGCTGGATAGATGTGCCTCCTGAGGCAGGCACCATTGTGGTGAATCTCGGCGATGCGCTTCAGGTCTGGAGCAATGATGTGTATCGGGCCGCAGTGCATCGTGTACTGCCGATGAAGGGTACCGGTAGATACAGTACGCCCTATTTTTACAATCCAACCAGTGATGCCGTACTTGAACCTTTATCGCGATTATCTGCGGATGAACCCAGGTATCGAAGTTTCACCTGGCGGGAATATATCAAAAGCCGTGTCGACGATAACTACACCGACCTGGGTGAAGATGATATTCAGATCGATCAGTATAGAAAGACGGCTTAAGACTCGCAGCTCGCCAGGTAGATCGAGATCAATTCGTCCCTGACCCTGGGGGTAAGAATGTCCAGCCATTCTGCAGAAGATTTCTCGTAGCCCAGCGCCTGGATGCAGATTTCGTGCAGATCATCACGGCTGCACAAACCCCGATCGAGAATGTCCTTGCCTGGAAAAATCATGGCGCCGCGCAGGCGTTTAACGACGTTGGATACCGTATCCTTGCCGGGTTCTTCGTTCGTTTCCTGTCCAATCTGCCAGGGCTCGGTTCGCTCCTGCAATTGAACCGAAGGCGTGTAACCCTTGCCCAGTACCGAAAGGTTGCGGCTGGCAGCGGCCATGACCGGCAGACCGACCAGGTTCATGACGGCGAAAGGTCCAAGGCCAACGCCCAGTTTCTCGGTCGCGATCTGGTCTATTGCCGCTGGGGTGGCGATGTCCAGACATCGCGCCGCCTCGTTGATGTAAGGCAGAGACTGCCGGTTCAGCACGAAGCAGGGTGTATCGGCGCATCGGATTGACAGTTTGCCTGCGTCACACATCCACTGATGTATGCTGGAGACGAGTTGCCCGTCAGAGTGTTCAGTCGCCACAATCTCAACAACGGGGTTCATATCTGCCGGATTGTTGTAGTGCACACCGACAAACCTGTGCTTGCCGGAAACAGCAGAACTCAGATCAGAAATCAGCAGTGAACTTGTATTGGAGGCAATTATGCAACGCTCACTGACCACGTCTGAAATCTGTTTCAGCACCTGGTGCTTGACTGCCAGATCTTCGAATACCGCCTCGATGACAAAATCTCGATCGTTCAGTCTCGAAAAATCCTCGGTGAAGCCAAGTGCCTCGTTCCCCTTGGCGGAACCTGCGCGATCAAGCTGATCGCGGGAGGCATCCACGACCAGGACGTCGACGCCCTGTTGGGCCAGATGTCTTGCGATACCGGTGCCCATGAGGCCGGCGCCAATGACTGCGGCTTTGCTGAGCATGCTTACCAGCCAGGTCTAACGGAAAGACCGCAATCAATAGTGAGCAGCGATCCTGAAACTGAAGATGCGTCATCACTGGCAAGATAGACCACGGCGGACGCAATATTCTGCGGGTCGACCAGCCGACCAAGTGGGGCTGCGGTCTTCCATGCATTTACACCTTCGGGCCAGCCTTCTTCGATGCCATCACGATGTATCAATCCCGGGGCGATGGCGTTGACGCGGACCCCGATGGGACCGAATTCGAGGGCTGAGGCCTGTGTCAGCATCTCCAGTGCTGCTTTTGACGTTGCGTAATGCGCATGGCCGAATGCGGGTCGCGAACCTTCAATAGACGAAATGTTGATCACGGAACCCGCAATGCCTTGTGCCGCGAACTGCTGAATGAGTTTCATTGGCGCCTGAACGTTTGCCTGCTGGGTCGCCGCCCACTGTTCGTTGCTCAGTTTGGCCAGGTCCTCTACATTCTGTGATTCGGCGGCGGCGCAATTAACCAGAATTGTCATCTCGCCGAGTGCGGCAGCGGCATCCTGAAACAGCTTGTCGACGCTGTCTGGATCACCCATGTCAGCCTGAAGAACGGCTGTTCGGTTCGAGCAGGCAGCCGCGACAGATTCCGCACCGGCCTGGTTACTATGATAGTGAAGTGCGACATTGGCGCCTGCCGCGTCAAGCGCGTGAACGATAAACGGACCCAGTCCGCTGCTGGCGCCTGTGACCAGTGCGTTGCGTCCGGCGAGAGATAACTGCATGTACCTTGTTCCGGTTCCTCAGATGATGTTGGATGATAACACTGGTATTGTCGGTGCCAACTTAAGAGGTGTCTGAAAACATGTCTGACTATCTGGTATCTCCACCCGGGGCTGAGTTCTGGACGGACGAGCGTTGCTACATTACTGAACTGTGTAATACGGAGATGCTTGCCTCAGGATCTCTGGCGATAGCAAGGGTAGAACCTGGGGTGACCACACAGCTGCATTCGCTGACGGGTTTGACTGAAACCTATATTGTCATAGAGGGCTGCGGGCATATGGAGGTAGGTGATGAAGCTTTTGAGATCAACGTCGGCGATCAGGTGATCATCCCACCGGGTACTCCCCAGCGAGTCACGGCTCTGCGCGACCAGCAGTTACGGTTTTACTGCCTGTGTACACCCCGGTTTTATCCCGGGAGTTACGTCAACCTTGAGCAAGACTGAGCCAGCCAATCAATGAAGAAATCGATGGTCGATAATCTCGAGTCGATGCTGGCAACCGGCAGGGATGACGCCATGCTGCGGTTTGGTCTTGGCAGTGCTTACTTCAATGATAAGGACTTCGACAGCGCGATCAGACATCTTGAAGCCTGCCTTGAACATGACGGTGGATACTCCGCTGCCTACAAGCTTCTGGGAAAAGCACATTTACAGAAAGGTGATCAGGCAGACGCGATTCGCGTATTCGAAACGGGATTGCCGATTGCAGTCAGCGCGGGAGACAAACAGTCCCAGAAGGAAATGGAAGTCTTTCTGGCGAAGGCAAAAAAGCAGAGTGGCAATGAGGACCAATGAACTACGGATTTGACAGAGATACCCGTGTAGATATCTCCGGTGATGGCATTTTTCGCGGACGCATTACTTCGGGTTGGAACATAGGAGACAACCCCAACGGCGGTTACCTGCAATCCGTGGTAAGTGCAGCCATAGCGCAATCCATTGAACATCCGGATCCTCTGAGTTTTACCACCCACTTTCTGCGCCCAGGTGTTGCGGGTGCCGAGTGTGATGTGCGAGTCAATGTTCTGCGGGTTGGCAGAACGCTCAGCACGGTTCGCGCGACGCTGATTCAGGAGGGTAAGGAACGCCTTGAGGTTATGGCCGCTTATGGTGATCTTTCCGTGCCTGCAGGCGTTAACGCCGATATGACCCTGAATGCTCCGTCAATACCAACACCTGAACAGTGTATTCCGCGTACTGGAAGTATGCAGAATATCGATGTGGGGATGGTGGAGAACCTGGACGTCATGTTGCATCCGGAACTCTGCAGGCCTGGCGAATCCGACAAGCCCGAGATCGCAGGCTGGATTCGTTTTCCCGATGGCCGTGAACCTGATGCGCGCGCCTTGTTGCTCTTCTGCGATACGTTTCCGCCTTCACCCTTCGGCGTGCAGGGTGTCGTGGGCTGGGTGCCGACTATTGAGCTCACAGTACATGTAAGGCGCAGGCCTGCGCCGGGCTGGATTCAGGCCCGATTCGTGACTGATGATCTGGCTGACGGCCGAATGATCGAAAGCGGTAGTCTCTGGGATTCCACAGGTCAGCTCGTGGCGCAGAGCCGCCAGATTGGTCTGGTCATGCGGCTGGACTGATTTTTTTTGAAGAGCCCTCAGCTCAGGAAACAAGAGCCCTCAGCGAGAAAAAGAGCCCTCAGCTCAGGAAACAAGAGCCCTCAGCG
>CBFIJB010000007.1:67180-189508 GCA_965662805.1 Candidatus Azotimanducaceae bacterium
AAAAGAGCCCTCAGCTCAGGAAACAAGAGCCCTCAGCGAGAAAAAGAGCCCTCAGCTCAGGAAACAAGAGCCCTCAGCTCAGGAAACAAGAGCCGTAAGCGCTATCTGAAGACTGTCGGCGACGGCCTTCTTGACGCTGTCCTGGTGCGGGTCATAGCTCTCCATGGAACCATCATCCTGTGCCAGCGGATTGCCATCGATGGCAACGACGGCGGCGGTTTCCACCCCATGCAGCCCGCAAATGACAAACAATGTCGCCACCTCCATTTCGACAGCCGTTACACCGGCGCGTTTCCACATAGGCAGGTCGCTGCCGAAAACGTCATGTGGATAGAACATGTCGGAGGTCAGCAGAATGCCCTCGTGGTAATCGATGTTCGCAGCAGCAGCAGCATTACCCATGGCTATCACCAGATCAGGAGTGGCAACGGCTGGATAGCCGACAGGCACCAGTTTTGGAGACAGCCCGTCTTCGCGAACAGCGGCCGTGGCGATGGCCACATCACCGGCGCCGACGTTTTCCTGCATGCCTCCGGCTGAACCAGACCGAATGATCCTGCGCGCACCTGACTGACAAATTTCTTCAAAGCAGGCGCCAGCGCCTGCTGATCCAACACCATGAGAAATGGCACCAATCTCCATGCCGAGATATGTGCCCCGTAAACTCCGGTACTCCCGGTTATGAGATATTTCTTCGACGTCACTGAGTGACTCCGCGACTACGTCCAGACGGAATGGGTCACCTACCACCAGGACACGCTCGGGGATATTGTCAGAATCTGTTTTAAGAATCGGGAGAAATGCCATTGGTTTACTTCCTGCGTGCTCGATGGACTTCCGCCATCAATGTGAAAATCTCGGCCGTATCACCAGCGCGTGTGTCGCCTTCGTATTCGCGATAAAGCGTGTGAACGTTGACGGCGATGCGCTCTGCGTCGGTCCACGACTCGAAGTCTGTCAGTGATATGTCGTGGGCGGCATCCCGTACACTCATGCCAGCGTCATAACGCTTACGTGCCTCTTGATCAACGTAGTTAAGATAGTCCTTCACTCTCTGGACGCCTGCCGCGTCTGTGATAGGTCCATGCCCGGGCACGATGACCTCGGGGTTTCTATCGATGATGAGGTCGCAGGCCCTGAGCCAGTTGCTGACCGGCCCCGCCCACATGATTGGTGTGCCGTCGATGAACAGGATGTCGCCTGTGAATACGGTGCTGTCCTCCTCGACGAACACGAGGACATCGCCCCGCGTGTGCGCGGGACCAACTTCCACCAGCTGCACCGACTTGTCGCCGACTGCCAGAGTCATCTCTCCACTGAAAGTCTGCGTTGGCAATTTCTCGGCGACGTCAGCAAAGTCAAACGGACCGAAGATTTCGAGGATGTATTCACCCAGCGCCCCCATGGATGGCGCCGCGTCCATCATGGCTTTCATCTGCTCCGGGCCGAACGCTTCCATCTCTCGCGCCCCGGCCTCGCTGGCGATAACTTCGGCATGGGTACACAATCCGTTGCCGTGGGTGTGATCGCCGTTCGCATGGGTATTCACGACTGTGCCGATATCGTCTGCATGTATACCGGTGGCATCCTGCATGATTTTCAACATGTCGCGAGTCATGGACGCATCGAACAGGGTGTCTACCAGCAGTGACTGATCACCATCAACGATAAGCCCGCTGTTTGACCAGCCCCAGCTGCCATCCGGTTGCAGGTAACTGTAGATCCCATTGCCGGTTTCGTGCAGTCCTCTGGTGAAATTCCAGGCCGTCATCACGGCGCTCCTTTTGCTTTTTTATGAGCCGGTTCTCAAGATATCAGGAATATCTGTCCCGTGGTATGTTGCAGCCTTCCGCCACTTTACAAGGAGATGACCATGGAAGAATTTGCAGACAAGGTAGCCGTTGTCACCGGCGCTGCCAGCGGTATTGGTAAAGCCACCGCAACCCGATTTGCTTAAGAAGGCATGAAAGTTGTGCTGGCTGACATTGAAGAAGTGGCTTTGGAGAAAGCGGTACAGGAACTTAGAGACAGAAACTTTGATGCGATTGGTGTGCCTACAGATGTTTCGCGCAATGAGGCGATCGAATCACTGGCCGAGGAAACCCTGTCTGCGTTCGGTGGGGTTAACGTTGTTCATAACAACGCAGGTGTGGTGGTGTCAGGACCCATTGAGGAGCTGAGCCTTTCAGACTGGGAGTGGGTGCTAGGCGTCGATCTGTGGAGTGTGATTTATGGGGTGCGCACCTTCCTGCCATTGATCAAGGAAGCAGGCGAGGGGCACATCATCAATACGGCTTCCACGGCAGGTCTTCAAGCCACAGGGGCGATTGCGCCCTACAATGTCGCCAAATTCGGTGTGGTGGCGCTGACGGAGACCCTTCGGGTCGAACTGGATGAGGCGAACTGTGGCGTTTCTGCTTCCGTGTTATGTCCCGGTGCGATTAACACACAGATCGTGCACAGCAAACGCAACAGGGACCCGAACTCTGCAAAGGATCACAAGACGAGTCCGCAGGAAGAGGCCTTTGAGAAGAACGCCGGCGCGCTGCTGGCTCAGATGGGCAAGGACCCTGCTGACGTTGCCGGCATGGTTGTGCAGGCGATCAGGAACAACGAATTCTGGATTCTGACTCATGAAGAGTGGAAGAATGTTCTTAAGGACAGGGTAGACGCGATAGTCAGGGATCACAGCTTGCACCGCGGATTTGGCGGATAGAGGGTCAGTTCATGTCGAAGGAAACCGGTGGTTGTTTGTGTGGTGCGATTCGCTACGAATTCGAGCGCGACAAAGTAATATCGTCAGGCCACTGTCACTGTACAGACTGTCAGAAGGCAACTGGCAGTGGTAAGGCAACAATTGTTTTTCTGCCGGCGGATAGCCTGAACCTTGCAGGAGAGTTCAAGACTTATACCGTCGTGGGTACCGATGGCGCTCATGTCAGTCGGGGTTTCTGTCCTGAATGTGGATCGCCCATTATCAGCTATACGGCCGAGCAGCCCGATGTAAAGTTCATCAAGGCAGGGAGTCTTGATGATCCTTCCTGGGTCAGGGCGGAAGCCAGCTACTGGGAAACGTCCGCACGACCCTGGGATCCGGTAGATCCGGATATACCCGGTTTCCCGGCTAATCCCGAGTAAGCGGTTCAGGCAAAATCAGGCAACCCGGGCTTCTGGCCACAACCGCAGAAAATTCTCGCTGTAAAAGCGTGTCTTCTCGGACTCCGGGCGATCCGCGAGTGTCGTCTCAAATTTGCCAATCGGGTTTCGACCTCCCTCCACGTGCGGGTAGTCGCTTGAAAACAGGTAAAGGTCAGCATTGGATTGATCGATCAGGCTGGCGACATTCTCATGCGGAAATGGGGTGAAGCCCATCTGTTCGCTCAATTGTTCTGAAGGCGATCTTTCAAATCTGACAGACTCGTCTACCCGGCCGTAAATTCGGGTTACCCAATCCAGTCGATTCAGCATCTCGGGGACCCAGCCGGCACCGAGTTCAACTGCCGCACCTCTAAGGTTCGGGTGTCTGGCGAAGACGCCATCAAGCAGCAGCATGGAGATAAATGTTTCCGGTGGCTGGTGCATCAGTGCTGCATCTTTCGTCCGGACATTCTCGCCGCCACCCATCCAGTCCTTGACGGCGGCACGTCCGTTGTTGCTCCATGATTTCAGCGCCTGCAAGGGGGAGCCGCCAACGTGCAGAACGAAGGGTATGCCGGATTCCGCCAGTAATGCCCAGAACTTCTCGAGATCTACATGGCCCGGAGAACGCTCTCCGGGGGCGCGGTGAGGTACCCAGATGGCTTTCATGCCAGCCTCAATCGCCCACAGGGCCTCTTTGTAAGCAGATTCTGGATCATCCAGTGGCACGATGCCGATACCCATCAGGCGATCATCGTCGCTGCAGAAGTCTGCCATGTGCCGGTTGTGTGCCCGCGTAGCACCGTACCTCAGCTTTACCGACTTTTTCTGGCTGGGGTGAAACGGCATGGCGACACTGTGGGTTGCAAACACCAGCTGTTTTTTGAAGCCCAGCAAATCTAGCGCTGTTTTGCGGTCGTCTTTGCTGAAGGCGCCCAGCGCCTGGATTTCTTTTGAGCTCTCAATCAGTTTGTCGCCCAGCGCAATCTGTGCCGCGATGTGCTCTTCACTGTGTCGGCCGCCCTGTTCGACGATGACGGCGACCTCCTCGTCAGTTACCAGCGAAGCGCTGTAACTGACTTCCGGAATGTCATCCCTGATTTTCGGGTCGGCATAGGCTTTGAGAAAGTCAGGCAGCTCCATAATATGGCTGTCGGCATCGTAGTAGGGGCGATCGTCGGGTGCATAGGTCATGATACTTTCACCATCCCTCCATCCACGACCAGTGTCTGGCCGGTGATGTTCATGCTGTCTTCGGAGACGAGAAAGCATACCGCGTTACCCATATCTTCGACGGTTTGTTCGCGGCGCAAAGGTGTCTGGTCAAAGATGGTCGGATAGCTGTCGTTGAAAATGCCCTCAAACCATTGTCTCGGTTCCATTCCCTGGAATTCCGGCATGTGTTTAACCGCGTTCTCAGCATTACTCTTCCAGGAATCTGTGTAGACAATCCCCGGGCACACCGCATTGACATTGATATTGTCGGCACCCAGCAGATCGGCCAGTGTCTGGGTGTAGTTGATCAGTGCAGCTTTCATGGCGTTGTAACTCGGGTGTACAAACCCCGACAGCATTTTGGGTGAAAAAGAACCGAGACCAGCGATTGAGGAGATATGCACGATCTTTCCGTACTGCTTCTCCTTCATATGGGGAACGACAGCCTCGGTCATCAGTACTGCTGGTAACAGGTTCTGCCGGTAAAGGGCATTCCACAGGCCCTCTATCTGACCTAAAGGATGTTCCGGAGGTGCTTCCATTTCCTTGGGCCCTGCACCGACGTTGTTGACCAGAATGTCGATCTGCCCGAATCCCGCCAAGGTTTCGTCGACGACCTGAAGCATGAACTCCGGCTCCGTGATGTCACCGGCCATGGCAATGGCCTTTCCGCCTGCAGATTCAATTTCCTGAACGGTGCGTTCAGTGGTTTCGGTGCTGTAAGAGTTAACAATCACCGTTGCCCCGGCCTGCGCCATTGACTGTGCTATTCCCTTTCCAATACCTCGACCTGCGGCCGAGACAATGGCGACACGGTTATCCAGCTTGCCCATCTTTCTTCCCTCTTTTCCAGCGACAAAGTTTTTCAGGTTATGGCAACGATGGCGGAAGAAGGTTTCAGACGCAAGGTGAGTGCGGTTGCTGGTGGAGAGGTTTCTGCGGGTCGTCATAAGTTGAGATTGTCCAAGGTATACCTGAACAAAACTGGCTAAAAGTGAGACAAAACCTTCTGACGCTCGTAAATGTGTTCAAGGAATATCCACAAACCCTTATTTATTAAAAGCTTGGACGGAGGTTTGAGCATGAACACAGGATACAGAATTGGCGCAGTTGCAAAACTGACAGGGATCTCAACGGACACCATCCGGGCCTGGGAGCGACGTTACCAGGTGGTAGAACCGAATCGTGGCGAAAACAATAATCGCTACTACACAGATGGGCACATCAAGAAGCTCATCAGCGTGAAGCGCCTTGTTGATGCAGGGCAGGCTATCGGTACCATCTGCCGCTTGTCCGAAGATGAACTCAAGGATCGAACCAACGGTCTGCTGGGTGTGAATCGCAAGATCAATACGGGTCCGGCAGGTACCTGGGCTGTGTTCAGTGTGCAGCAACCGGCATGGTTGAAAGCCTGTATTGCTGCACAGTCAGAGAATGAAGTCAGCTGGTTTACTTCCCTCGATGACATTGAACTCGAAAAGTATGAGTTCATCGTGATTGATATGCCCAGCCTCTCTGAGGTAAACGAGCAGGAAATCCTCAGACATGTCTCTGAAACGGACGCTCCACGTTGTCTCGTGGTATACCGTTTTGCATCGCGCACACAATTGCGTTCGCTGACGTCCAGGGGCTTCAAGTTACTTAAAGGACCTCTGGAGCCGTTCGCGCTGGTAAATCTGTTGAGCGGAGATTCTGCACCCGTAGCCAGAGCGCAACCCAGAAGGTACAACGAAATGCAGCTCGCCAGGCTCGCAGAGCTCTCGGGTACGGTGGACTGTGAATGCCCGAAACACCTCTCGGAACTTGTCGTCGCTCTAAACCAGTTCGAGGACTACACCCAGGACTGCATTTCCCAGACAGAGGAAGATGCCGAGTTGCACCGTCGTCTTTATGACCTGACCAGCCAGGCCCGCTCGATCATGGAGCAGGCGCTGACTGAGGTGATTGAAGTCGAAGGCTACGGCGAGCACATCAACTAGGTGAATGTACTCTTTATTTTCCGGCGCGATCTGCGTCTGGAAGACAATACAGCTCTGAACGAGGCGTTGCGCAGTGGCCATCAGGTCACTGCTGCCTTCCTCGTTGATCCAGAGCTGTTAGGCCGATGGCGTCAGTCGGAGAAGCGACTGGCGTTTATGGCGCAAAGCCTGAGAGAGCTCTCTGAGCAGATCGGAGCCCATGGAGGAAATCTGGTATTCCGCAGCGGCACGCCAGCCAGAGCCCTTGCCGGGCTTCTGGATGAGTCAGAGTACTCTGCCGTCTATGTGAACAGGGACTACACGCCTTTTGCGCGAAGGCGGGACGCGGAACTTGAAAAGTTGTGCGAAGACAAAGGTGTGCGGTTCCATGCTTTTGATGATCACCTTTTAAATCCCCCGGGTCTGGTGCTGAAAGATGATGGAAAACCTTACACAGTGTTCACTCCATACTTTCGACGGGCGCAACGATTTCAGCTGGCGCAACCCCAGGCGCTGGTCGAGGGCACTTTCTCTGCCATTGAAGGGGAAGAACTGGTCGATATTCCAGGGCTTTCCGAACACCTCCAGACTGACGTCGTAAGCTTCAAGCCTGGCACCAGTGGTGCCAGGCAGGCACTGGAGAGATGTTCGTCGCTTGCAGGCTACGATACAGAACGAGACGTGCCTGCCATGGAGATGACCAGCCAGATGTCTGCGCATCTTCGGTTCGGTACCTGCTCGGCAAGGCAGATGGCGGCCACCGTTGCGACGCAATTGGGCCCTGATCATCCGCTTATTCGCCAGCTTTACTGGCGAGACTTCTACACGCAGATCGCCTGGTATTTCCCGCGTGTTTTCGGCCACGCTTTCCGTCTGCAATACGATGCTATTCACTGGCAGGAAGACGCAGAGGATTTCAGGCACTGGTGTGAAGGCAAAACCGGATTCCCCATTGTTGACGCTGGCATGCGAGAGCTGGTGGCAACAGGCTACATGCACAATCGCGTGCGAATGATTGTCGCGTCCTTTCTGACAAAGAACCTGCATATCAGCTGGCAGCAGGGTGAAGCTTTCTTTGCCCGGCATCTGGTCGACTATGACCCGGCCGTGAACAATGGCAACTGGCAGTGGGGGGCATCTACAGGGTGTGATGCTCAGCCTTACTTCAGAGTGTTCAACCCATGGCGCCAACAGAAGAATTTTGACAACGACTGCGTCTATATCAAGCGCTGGGTGCCTGAGTTATCCGAATATCCGCCTGCGGCTATTCACAAGCTGGAGAAAGAGGGCGATTTCTACCTGCCACAGATCGCAGACCTGAGATCATCCAGCGAACAGATCAAAGCAGCCTTCAAGGAAGCAGCCGGGTAACGCATAATGGGTCCGCCCCTTTACCTGCGAACCCTGACCTGCGAACTCCAGCGTTGTCGAAATACACCATATTGCTGCTTCTTCTGATGCCACTGATCAGTGGTGCCGAAGACAATCCTCTGAATCCCTATGACCGAGACTTTTCCGGTCATTGGGAGCTGGATTATCAGTTGAGTGATCACCCGCAGGAGAAGATCCGCAGCCTTTATATACAGGCAAAGTCCCAGGCAGAAAGACTGGTGGAACGTGCCCAGAACTCCGGCCGATATGTCGACCCGCAGGTCTTTAACTTCCAGTCCATTATTGGTCTTGGGCGACTGGCAGAAAAAATTGCTAAAGCCACGGTGCTGGATGTTTCCCAGAGAGATGACCATGTCGTGATTCGCAGGAACGATGACTATTCGCTGGTATGTGACTTTGCTGACATGGGATTCAAACAGAGCCCCATTGGCACTGAGGGTTGCGCATGGCAGGAGGACCAGCTGACCTTTCAGGTCGCCCTGCCGGAAGGTCTGAGTGTCCTGCACAGACTGAGTATTGCCGCTGACAGAAGCCGGTTGAATATCGCAACGACAGTGCTGGTTGATGGTATCCGTTATCCCTTTATCCTGAACCGGGTGTATATGCCCTACGAGCCAGGTGAGGGGCTGTATGACTGCGAATTCACCATTGCCACACAAACCACTTGTACACTCCGCGGTCAGAGCGAATGAAAAGCGCGTTGCCGCTCCTGCTGATCAGTCTTCTCCTCGCCTGCAGCTCGACGCCGGAAAGACGGGAAAGCCCTCAGCTTCCTGAACCAGTTTCGGCTGCCCTCAGCATTGCTGATCAGCCCCTGTCTTCACCGCTGAATATTGGTATTCAGGTCTTTGACGTCGACGGTGTTGAATCAGGCTCACTCTATGGCGCTCAGAAACAGGTTCGATCGGTAGAGCAGCGTTACCTGCCTTATCAGCTTAAAAAGACCCTGGACCGATCAGGTTACTGGGGTGCTGTGCGAGTCATGCCAAGAACGGATCTTTCCGCAGAACTTAATCTGTCGGGTCGACTGATTGAATCAGATGGTGTCGTGCTCTCGCTTTCTATGCAAGCAGTCGATGCGGCCGGCAGGGTCTGGCTGGATCGTGTTTACAGTGACTCTGCGATGGCATCAGATTATTCGAAGGACCCTGACTATCACGAAGATCCTTTTCAGGATGTCTACAACCAGATAGCTAACGACCTTTCCAGGGTGCTGAAAGCCTACAGCGACGATGAGCTGCAGACGCTGCTCGACGTGGCCACGGTTGTTTATGGCAGAGCCCTTTCGGGGGAAGCGTTCGGTCGATATCTGCAGGAGACAGAAAACGGTCTGGTGCTGGCGGGGCTGCCGGCACTGAATGATCCGACTTTTATGCGTATCAAGCGAATTCGTGAGAGCGAATACCTGTTTGCCGACAGTATTGATGCGCATTACGAAAGTCTGCAGCGTCAGATTGGTCAGACTTACGCCTGGTGGCGCCACTACAGTTACGAGCTGATTATGGGCAATCGAAAACTCGAAACCATTGATGTGACACGCGGAGCCACACGGGGTTCCTGGTATTCACTTGAGCGGGTTTACAAGACTTACCAGGAATCAAAGATGAACGAGGATGCCCTGCGTGAGCTGACAGAAAGCTTTGATCGTGAAACCGAGCCGACAGTCTCTGAGATTGCTGGGAAAGTGGTGCAGCTGCATGGCACGCTCGATTTTCAGGTCGACGAATGGCGTCGCCTGCTTAAACAGGCATGGCAGGAAGAGACGGGTTACTAGTTGTTATCGGGGTTGATGCGTATTGCCGAGAGCCTCACACCCAGCGGACCTCTGGGTATGGAAACGGTCATCCGGTTGCCATCTCGCAGTAAAGTCAGATCGACAAGTTCGTCTTTCTCTCCCTGGCTCGTCAGACCTCGAATGTCGCCTGGTTTATACAGGGCATCGTCTTCATAGCTCAGCAGTACGTCGCCAGCCTGAATACCGCTGCTTTCCGCGGCAGAACCCAGCATCACCGATGATACTGCGACTCGGTTGGATTGCCCGGAAAAGTAGAGATACCTGTCATAGGTGGATTCATCGATTGTGTCGCGCACCTGAACCTGTTCATCACGGATCGCAGTCAGCTCCTCACGGTAACGCTTTGAACCTATGTATCCCTCACGGATAGCCTTGTCCTGCAACTCAAGACGCTTAAGCTGAGACTCGCTGATACGTCGGGCAATCTCTTCTGCCCTGACACTATTCAGGCCCGCAGCGACCAGGCCTTCGACAACGGAGATAGAGTCGTCCGTGCCTGCGAACTCCGTGGTTTGAGCGGTTGCCGCTGGCGCTGTAGCAGGCGGTTCTTCCTTCGGCGAGGCACTGGACTCCAGAAGTGCCAGACGATGATTCAGAGCAGCGAGTTCGGTTTCCAGGGCAGCAATGCGGATCCTTGCCTCGTAATCCTCGGTGTTTTCGGTGATCACAGGCACCGCGTCCGCGGGAAACGCGACCTCTGCCGTTTCAGTCGTTCGGCTGGAAATGAAGATGCCGGCCAGCAAACCGAGGGTTAACAGTACGAAGCTGCCAAGATAGATTCTGATCACACGATGTAGTGCCTCTTAACGTCCGTGGAGTTCACTCAGGCTGATGGATTGTTCCGCGATGACATTGCTCGACTCATCGAGTAACTGCATGGCGAGTTTACCTTCATCCCAGTCCACAAGAAGCATGCCGTAGTTGGCGTCGTAATAGGGTTTGTTGAGGCGATGGGGCCCGGGTTCAACCTGGATATCATCGACCCAGGCGGACAGAGGCAGGTTCAGTGAGGAACTGGTCATCTCATACAGCGGATACGGCGTGACGTCCGTGCGGCGGTACAGTGCTGCTGAATGCCGGTCACCGGAGACGATAACCAGATTGTCTGTCGTGGCGAGCAGGTCGTATAACTTCTGCTGCTGCCGCGGCATCATGGCCCAGGCTTCCCAGTAGTGACCTTCGGCGATCACCTGAAGGCTGGACAAGAGGATACGCAGATCTGCAGGTTTCCTCAGCTCCTCTGCCAGCCACTGCCACTGTTCATCACCCAGTAGATTCTGTTGTGGATCCTGACTGCGTGTATAACGGCCTTCACCGCGAGCCAGTTCCGGGTCTATCTGGAAGGGCGTGCTGAAAAAGCGGGTATCCAGAACAATGAACTGGACCCTGCGGTCTTCGGGTCCAACAGTTTGGGCGTAGTAGGTGCCTGGTCGTTGCCGGCGCGCATCATCCGTCGGAACAGCCCAGACATGTTCGAACAGATTTTCTGAATAACTCCTGGCTGGGAAACTGGCACCCGCGTCGTTTTTGCCATAGTCATGGTCGTCCCAGGCAACGATCAATGGTGTATCGGCGCGCAGCGTGGCGAACGGCTGTGAAGCCGCGAGTGCGCCATACGCATGGCGCAGGCTTTTCAGTTCGGGATCATCAGATTCATCCTCTGCGTAGACATTGTCCCCCATGAACAGGAAAGCATCGGGATTCTGACGACTGATCTCAGCGAACATGGCATCTGATTCATAGGGCGTGAAACAGGAACCCAGTGCAATCCGGGTGACGGCGCCGTTCTGATCCAGCTGCGCAGATGGCATGGGCCGGGCAGGCAGAAAACCGGTTGCCCAGCAGTAAGACGAAAAAAGCAGTAGTAAGGGTGCAAGTTGTTTCATATTCAGAATGTACCTTCTGGTATCGGTTGGACCAAGGGCTTTGTTGAAAATCGGATAAATGAATCATGGTCCTCGATGGCGGCAAGATTGCGAGCCAGCAATTCCTTGCCTTCCTCCCGATCTCCGTGGGCTGCAACCAGACCTGGCAGATACAGAGCGGGTAACAGGGCCAGGCGATACTCATCGAATATTCTGTCCGGCGTGAACGCTTCGTCGATGTCCGCTCGTACATCCTTGTAAAGCGCCAGCAGCGGCTGCTCCCAATCCCGACGATTGTTAACCGTGATACTGCTCGTCAGGAAGCTTGCAAGGTCAAACCCTGCGGGTGCCCGGGTGCTTTCACCCCAATCCAGCACAACCACTTCATCGAGAAATTTCAGGTTATCCAGGCGAAAGTCCAGATGTGTGAAAACCTGATTCTGCTGCTGAAAGAGATGGGTGAAATCTGTGCTGTGTGCGGTATAGTGTCGGGCCAGCGCCAGGGCTGATGAGTTCGCCCAGGTCATCGTCATCAGGCCATCCAGCACGAATGTCTTCATATCAGTCGAGGCGGAAGTAAGACCGGTGGTGATGGGCTGATTGCCTTCGGGCGGGTGCCTGTGAAAGTGCGCATGAATTTGCGCAAGAGTCCGAATCGCCTGCTTTGCCTGCTCCAGAGATGCACCTTGCAGTGTATCCACGGTTCCTTCGTCGCCGAGATCTTCCAGGAGCAGAAGAAATCGATCACTGGCATTGTAGTAACACCTGGGAACGCGAAACGGCAGACCGTCATTCAGTTCCCGATAAAAACGCTGCTCGTTGCGATAGGAACCAAAGCGCTCGGCAATATCGCGCCGCTCACTATCGCTGCTGGCTACCTTCATGATCAACGAGTGAGGTTCGCGATCAATCATCAAACTAAGTCTAAAGACATCAGCCATATAACCTTCAGCCAGATTGCCGCGAGATCTCCCTTGAAGTGGTTCCATGGTGCAGGACTGAACGCTTCGACCCATGGCGTTAGACAGTTCTTCATGGCTGATGTGATCGAGGTCCATGCGGGGATTGTAAACCAGTCGATATCTGGGCAGGGAACTGTTAGTTTGCTGGCCGATGGTGTCCCGAGTCCTTATGCCCGACAAGTCCGGTGACTGGCAGGAGTTCAGTCGGCCGCGTGATGTGCTTCGAGCAAGTTCTCATGATGAAGTTGCCGGGGTGTTGATGCGTGCAGAGGCGGCGGCAAAGCAGGGATATTATGTCGCGGGCTACGTGAGCTACGAAGCGGCCAGCGCTTTTGACCCGGCTCTTGATCATCATGCGCCCGGTGGTTTGCCGCTTGCGGCATTCGGTGTGTTTGATAAGCCTCGAGTGATACACCTTTTACCCGGCAATGCATCCTTGGCTCTGCAGCCCAGTCTATCCCGACAGAAATATGAGACAGCACTGCATCGCATCCATGACTATCTTGCTGAGGGCGATACCTACCAGGTTAACTTTACTCAGCAACTCAAAGGCACGCTGCGCGGTAATCCAGATGAACTGATGGCGCAGCTGTTCCAAGCGCAACCAACGCCTTACGCCATGCTGCTCGAAATAGATGAGCACGTGATCTGTAGTGTTTCTCCCGAGCTCTTTTTCGAACGGCATGGCAGTAAACTGCGTACCGAACCCATGAAGGGCACCAGGCCCAGGGGGCGATTCCCGGCTGAGGACGAGGCTCGACGTCAGTCACTGATGCATTCCGAGAAAGATCGGGCAGAGAATCTGATGATCCTCGATATGATTCGCAACGACCTTGGGCGAATTGCGCGTGCGGGCAGCGTGCGGGTTGACGATATGTTTCAACTGAAAGCCCTGCCGACTGTCTGGCAGCAGGTATCTTCGGTGTCCGCTGAGTCAAATTCGGATATCTCAGAAATTTTCTCGGCCCTGTTCCCCTGCGCTTCGGTGACTGGTGCACCCAAAGCACGAACCATGAGTATCATCCGCGAACTGGAACTGGAATCCCGCGGTGTTTATACCGGTGCCGTGGGTGTCATCCGGCCGGGCGGTGACTGTTGTTTTTCGGTTGCCATTCGCACGCTCCAGATCGATAAAGCCTCAGCAAAGGCAACCTATGGTGTCGGTGGCGGCATTGTCTGGGACTCTGACATCGAAGAAGAATGGCAGGAGGCATTGACCAAGTCAGCGATTTTGACGACCACAAGGCCTGACTTCGAACTGCTGGAAACCATGCGTTATGAGCCAGGTGTGGGTGTGGTGCGGCTCGAATATCATTTGTCCCGGTTAGCGAGTTCAGCCGTCTACTTTGGTTACCGCTGTCCTCTGGAACAGATCCGTCGTGAACTGGAGGCAATCAATGAGGCGAAGCCGCGGCGTATCAGGCTTGTCCTGAATCAGTATGGGGAGACAGCGCTGCAGATCCTGGAAGTACCGCTAAGCAGTGGCATGGTTCGTTTACGACTCGCGCCGTCCCCCGTAAGCAGTGAAGATGTTTTTCTGTTTCATAAGACAACGAACAGGGATACCTATGAGCGCGCCAGGGCTTCAGTATCAGATTGTGATGATGTGCTGTTGTTCAATGAAAACGGCGAGTTGACGGAAACCAGTATTGCTAACCTTTTTCTGCAACTGGGTGGCGATCTTAAGACCCCGGCGGTTTCCTGTGGATTGCTTGCCGGTACATTTCGACAGGAGATGCTTGATTCGGGACAGGCCGTTGAAGCGGTGTTAACACGAGAAGATCTGGCGCAGGCTGACCGTATCTTCGTGGCCAACAGCCTGCGTGGTTTGCGAGAAGCGGAATTGCTGGAGGACTAGTAAAGGCTCGGGGGTAATCCGGGATAAGGTCCATCTCCGGCAACGAAATGCCGGGTTTGAAAGCCTTCATCCGCCTCTGTCAGATGAAAGATCGTGTCGTTGGACTGGGAATAACTGAACATCTCCTGCTCGTCATGACCGAGCAGAATGCTTACCATGATCCTTCCGATGATGCCGTGTGACACGATCGCGATTCGACGATGACTCAGTTGCATCACTTCTTCCAGAAAGGGCTCTGCCCGGGCAATCATATCGGGGTAATTCTCGCAGTTGGGTCCGCGATAGTGAAACCGGTCTGCCTGCCATTCTGAGAACTCGACTGGCCATTTCTCAGCTACGTGATCCCACATCTCGCCGCTCCAGTCTCCGCAATCCCACTCCTTGATGCGTTCATCAAAGGTAACATCAAGGGTCAGGTATCGATTGATGATCTCTGCTGTCTGGCGTGTGCGGTCGAGGGGCGAAGCGACCAGGTGATCGATCTCAAGGTTCGAGAGGAATTGTCCGTTGATATCAGCCTGCCGACGGCCCAGCTCATTCAGGTTTGAGTTCCACTGACCCTGCATGCGGCGGATCGCGTTCCACTCCGTCTGTCCGTGACGAATAAAATAAAGTTCCTTCAAGCGTGCTTTATCTCAGTGCCGATCTGTACCAGTTCCAGGTAGGAATTCTGGAAGTGAACGTAAGAGACTTCTCCACCGCCATCTGGAAAAGCTTCTTCGGAACTTATGAGCGCTTTCTGCTTGTCCGGTGCGCCCAGACGGAAGTGCGAATAACCTGCATCGCCGAAAATATCGAAACTGTTTTTCGGTGCCAGATCATCGCTGTTCGAGGTGAGCAGCGCAATGGTCATGCCGGGTTCCTGCCTGACCAGCAGATGTGCGGTCGCATGGTTTTGAAAGCTTTCGGACTCTGTGTAAACAAGATCGAAGTTCTCTGCATACCCCTGCTTATGGGCTTCCAGGTCCTTTTGCGCGGTCCAGATGTACACGCGATGATTTTGCCATCGCTGATCAGAAGACTGGATCAGCTCATAAACCTGCTGGTCCGGTCCTGTGAACAGCAGACGATCAGCGTCACCTGAAACAAAGGCATCCAGGTCGGAAATGGGCTGGATGACTTCTTCATCAGTCAGGATTTTCGCGATACCAACCGGGTCCCGGTGGGGCAATCGAAAGATGATGTCTCCTACCCGGGGTCTGCCGGCATCCGGCACACTCGACGCCGTGTAGGAGGTAAATGTATCTTTCTCGAAGTAGTCAGGGTCTGAAAACTCGCCGCGGCGGTAAATGTACTGCCTGCCGATTCCGGGATACATGTTGCTGATATAGACCTTCGCACCAAACAATTCCAGGAATCGGTCTGTCCTTGCCAGGTCGCCCGTTTTTGGAATGTTCGCCTGATCTGCTCCGGCAGGTGCCGGTTCTTCGATCAGTGTTGTACCAAAGTGTGCGATGGACATATCCGGCATTGGGTCAGTCTCCAGGAATAGTTAAAGGTGCGTCCAGTCTCGTTTCCAGGATTGTACCTCGCGGTACGCTGATCGTAGCTCCACGCGTGATCAGCGAAGTGCCGGCGCCGACTTTGGCGCCGGTGCGCGCGCCGGATTTTCCGTCAATGAGTCCACCAATGGCGGCTGCCCGGGCAGTTCGCCCGACCGTGCGGCCGGCCTCATTGGCACCCTGTGCTTTCAGATCGCTGGTGCGGATCGGAAACAACTGATCGTCCAGCATGATGTCGGTAAACTCGATGGCGAGTGAGGTAGAGCCTGCAAGACGACCTGACTGGCTGGCCTGGGTAATGCGGCCGTGGACCATGGTGCCTCGTGGGATCACCGTCTGTCCGTTCACGGGTATCGCACTTTCAAGCTGTCCCCGGAATCTGTGCCCCACACCATGCCGGCTGCTGTCGATATAGTCAGTGGTTCTGATCACCAGGCGGGTTCCCGCAGGTACAGTGAGAACTGAGGGTTCTTCCTGCTGCCTGGACCGGTTTGCGACACCTTCTGACAGGAAGATGCCAACAATGTCTGCCTCGGGGTAGGCCTCAATCTGCTCTCCGGTGTTAAACATGATGATGCCGTTGCTGCTGCCCACGAAGTCACCCTCCAGCAGGGTGCCGTCTGCTAGCTCCAGCGTGTCTGCCTGCATGACCATCGAAGTAGCCAGCAGGGTGCTACAGATCAATGCGTTTAATAGTGTTTTCAATTCCTGAGCTCCAAATTCTGTGCTACCAAGGGGCAGTGCCTATCTCGTTGCTTGACACCGTTTAAGTTGGTGGCAAGGTATTACACAATAATAGTCTGTTACATGGAGCGCGCAATTACCTCGCGAATCCTGAACTTCTGTTCAGAAAAAGTCCTGTTATTGCTGATGATACTGGGGACGGTCCTGTTCTGGTCCCAGTATTCCAGAGGCGAGCCGGTCCCTGATTCGGATGTTCAGCAGTCAGAGGGTTGGGAAGCTGCGTCGCCCGAGCCTGATGATCCCCAAGTGCACTGGCTCGACAACAGCCACCTTTACCTGACTGATCGGACACAGGCTCTGGCAAACTGGATGGACAGTTTCTTCGGTGATACCGAATACGACAGTGAGCAGGCTGAGTCGATCGTTCGGGTTGAGCTCAGCGAAGACTGGAACAATCTGGAGGGCGGTAGCACCAGGGTAAAAATTCGAGGGCGTGTACATCTACCCAGGTTGTCAAAGCGGCTCTCTCTGGTGTTCAACGCGGATGAAGAGGACGAGGGGGCATTTGATGATCTTGTTCCTGGCCAGCAGGAAGAAGACAGGGTAGGACTGCAGCTTCGGGGCAGGGAAACCAAGCGATCCCGGTTTGATTACACTATGGGTTGGGCTTCCGGTAATCCGAGACCCGGAATTCGCTACCGAAATCAGGGCGCGTTGGGTGATCGTGGCAGTTATCGCCTGACCGAACGCATTCAGTACGAGCACAAGAAGAAATTTTATTCCAAAACCAACTTCAGGATCAGTCAGCGACTCACAGATAACCGGATCATGAACTGGTCCAGTCGTATTAACTACGGTGAGAAGACCGAGGGCGTTGAGTGGTCCACCAGTATCTCGTGGCTCAACCGTTACAGAGTGGCCCATGACCGACCCATCGCCGCATCCTTTTATGTGGCGGCTTCGGGTGTGACCCGCCCGGACAGCTATGTCAGTAACTATGCACTAGGGCTTGTTTACCGTCGGCAACTATTCAGGGACTACCTTTTTCTGGAGTTTGAACCCAGTGTTAACTATCGACAGCTGGACGCGCAGGCGGACCGGGAGCTCATGTGGCGCGCAATCCTGAGGTTTGAAATTGCGTTGAGCAAGGAGCCGGTAGGTCTCAGGTAAAAGTCTGGCTCAGGTAATTGTCTGAATGTGCAATTTCGACCGTCGTTGTCCACTGTCGTTGTCCACTGTCGTTGTCCACTGTCGTTGTCCATTGGTAAAACACGGTAACTTCAGGTATTTTCAGCCAGATCAATAAAGGAGAGTGATCATGTCTCGATGGATTACCGGGGCCGCTTCTTGTCCTGTTTTCAGCAGGAAGCCTCGCCGCAGATAAACCCAATATTCTCGTTATCTGGGGAGATGACGTCGGAGCGCATAACGTCAGCGCATACAACCACGGCATTATGGGGTACCAGACTCCCAACATAGACAGAATCGCCGCCGAGGGGGCCTTATTCACTGATGCATACGCCCAGCAGAGTTGTACGGCAGGTCGAGCGTCTTTCATTCTTGGGCAACATCCCTTCCGCACCGGTCTTTTAACCATCGGTATGCCCGGATCGGATCATGGTATCCCTGACTGGGCACCGACCATCGCGGACCTGGTCAAGGACCATGGTTATATGACTGGCCAGTTCGGTAAAAACCATCTGGGAGATCAGGACAAGCATCTTCCAACCAACCACGGGTTTGATGAATTCTTCGGTAATCTCTACCACCTGAATGCAGAAGAGGAGTCGGAGACCTATTACTACCCGGACGACCCAGAGTTCCGTAAGCGCTTCGGTCCGCGCGGCGTGATCAAGTCTTCAGCAGACGGCCAGATTGAAGACACTGGCCCCATGACAAAGAAGCGCATGGAAACTGCGGATGAGGAATTTCTGACTGCCGGTCTTGATTTCATTGATCGGGCGCACAAATCTGACAAGCCCTTTTTCGTCTGGATGAGTACGACGAGGATGCACGTCTGGACGCGTCTGAAGAAAGAAGCCGAGGGACGAACTGGTATTGGTCTCTACCCGGACGGTATGGCCGAGCATGACGATCACGTTGGCATCCTGCTGGACAAGCTCGATGAGCTTGGCATTGCGGATAACACGATCGTGATTTACAGCACGGACAACGGTGCAGAGACGGTTTCCTGGCCTGACGGTGGTATTACGCCATTTAAGGGCGAGAAAGGCACGACCTGGGAAGGCGGGTTCCGCGTACCGCTGGTAGTTCGCTGGCCTGGTGTCATTGAACCCGGCACGAAAAACAACGACATCATTTCTCACGAGGATTGGATGCCAACTTTGCTGGCGGCCGTGGGTGAACCTGACATTGTCGAGAAGCTGAAGAAAGGGCATCGTGCCAACGGTAATAAGTGGAAGGTTCATCTTGATGGTTATAACTTCATGCCGCGATTTAAAGGTGATGCGGACGAGGGGCCACGGGATCAGATTTTCTACTTTGGCCAGGGTGGTGAGCTCAATGCTGTGCGCTGGAATGACTGGAAGATCCATTTCGCCATCCTGGAAGGTAATATCACGAACGCTCAGAGGATTGAGACCTCTTGGCCGATTGTTATCAACCTGAAGGCAGATCCTTATGAGCATGCCTGGGAGCATTCAGCGATGTATCTGCGCTGGATGGCTGACAAGATGTATCTGCGCTGGATGGCTGACAATATGTGGCTGTTTGTCCCTGTTCAGGTCGAGTTGCAGAAGTTCCTGGTCTCCATGGAAGGTTATCCTTTCCAGGAAGGCGCTTCTCTGAACGCCGGTGGTATTAACTATCGTTCATTGAAAGCGCTCAAGATTCTGGAGCAGATCGACGGCAAGGGTCTGTTGGAGCGACCGGGTAATTGATGCCCGGTCAGCGTTATCCGGGGGAGAGCCGGGTCATGAGAATACTCAAAGCCATTGCGCTTCCCTGGTTGCTGTTCATGCTCAGTTCTGCGAGCGCCGATCAGGCGCCGCCGAAGCTGGTGCTGCAGATAACGGTAGACGCGTTGCGTGGAGATTTGCCGCAACGTTATAGTGAAGTGATTGGTGATGGTGGGCTGCGATACCTGATGGAGCAGGGCGTACATTTCACCAACGCACACTATCTTCACGCCAACACGGAAACGATCGTTGGCCACACTTCCTTATCGACGGGGGCATTCCCGGCCGCTCATGGCATGGTGGGCAATGTCTGGTTTGATCGAAGTCAGAACCGACTTGTCTACAATATCGAAGACCCCGCCTATCATCTGCTGACAGCGGATGCGGATGTCGACCGGAGCACGGAAATCGACCCGACCCAGAGAGCTGCCAGGTCGGATGGCCGGTCACCTGCCAATATACTGGCGACCACATTTGGTGATGAGCTGGCGCTTGCCACTGATGGTGCCGCAAAAGTCTTTGGGGTCTCAGTCAAGGATCGTGGTGCCGTCGCCATGGCAGGGCATGCCGGCAAAGCCTTCTGGTTTTCCAAAAAGTCGGGTGAATTTGTCACCAGCAACTATTACTACGATCAGTATCCGCAGTGGGTAACGTGATGGAATGAGCGTAATCCGGCCGCTGCCTATTCCGGTGAATCCTGGGAGCTGACCCATAAAGCTTCCCGTTACCTGTTTGGCGATCGAGATGACAACGACTATGAGACCGATGTCGCAGGTTTTGGAAGAACTTTCCCTCACGCCTACGGAACTTTGGGCGACAGCTACTTCACAACCAAGCTGACACTAAGCCCCGCGGGAGATGAACTGACTGTAGACTTTGTCATGGCGTTGATCGACAACGAAGAGTTGGGGCAGGACAAGGTCACCGACTATCTTTCGGTCAGTTTCTCCTCAACGGATTATGTCGGGCATGTTTTTGGCGCATCAAGCCTGGAGTCGGAAGATAATCTGGTCCGGCTTGATCGCACCCTGGGTAGGCTGTTTGCGCATGTCGACAAGAAGATCGGTCTGGAGAACACGCTGATCGTTCTTTCTGCAGATCATGGCCAGCCTGAGGCGCCGGGCTACCTTCATGAACATGGTATTGCCGGTGCACATTACTTTGATGTGGAGTCGCTGGACAAGTCTGAGGCCGTCAGCAACCTGAAAGCCCGGTTCGGTATTGCCGGCGAGTTGATTGAGGCATTCTTCCAGCCCTACCTTTATCTGAACCAGAAAGTCATTGCCGAGAAAGGTCTTGACCCTGTGGCTGTCGAGACAGCGGTAGCCGGAGAAGTACTGAAACTGCCTGGCATCGCGGCAGCTGTATCCAGCCACGCCCTGCGAGCAGGTGCGGTCCCCGTTACCGATGTAACGAGATCAGTGCAGCGTAACGACTATGGCAAAAGATCCGGGGATGTCTACCTGGTTTTTCAACCCTATGTCTTTATCAACGATTTTGACGGTCTGATTGTTTCAAGTACTCATGGTTCGCCGTGGCGCTACGATACTTATGTACCTGTGATCTTTGCAGGTCACGGACTTGAAGCAAAACGTGTGGATCGCCGAATTGCACCCTATGATATAGCGCCCACTCTGTCGTCCTACCTTGGTGTGAAACCACCATCGAGTGCCGCGGGTTCTGTTCTGCGAGAAATTACTCAGCCCTAGGGTGGATCAGAACATCGTTTCTTTTCTCTACCATGGGAAGACGAGAGGCTGGCAGCAGATACCTGAATGACTCTGTGGTGCTGGCTAGAACCCGGTGCTGCCGGATATGATTCTGGATTCGGTGGCGCAAGCCGCGGAGTTTGTTCCCGATTCGACTGAACCAGGAGTCACCATGTCGTCTGAAGTCCTCTGGCCTTTTATCCCCAATGCCAACCCCACACGGCTTAAGCGTGCAGAAGGCGCTTACCTGATTATGGACAATGGTGATCGCGTTCTGGACGCCGCGGGCGGCGCCATCGTGACGAACATCGGCCATGGTCGCCAGGACGTGGCCGACGCGATTGCTGCTGCTGCGGTGAACTGCACCTATGCGATACCACCCTGGTTGACGCCGGAGCGCGAGGCGCTGCTCGAAGAGTTAAGGCAGCACTGGCTGCCGGAACATCTGCCCTGTGTGCATCTGGCTTCGGGTGGTTCAGAAGCCAATGAGTCTGCGGTCAAGATCGCGACCCAATACCAGGCGGCCATGGGACGTCCGGAAAAGCAGGTGATCCTGGCACGCAGCCTCTCCTATCACGGGACGACGATTCAGATGGCGGGCGTCTCCGGCCACCAGTCACGCAAGCGAGGGCTTGAAGGTCTGATTACCGAAGTGCCACGAATTGAAACGCCATATCCGCTGCATTGTCCCCTTGGCCCCCACCATCCTGATGCAGCTGATTACTACCTGAAGAACCTTGAAGAGACCATTGACGCCATCGGTGCTGAAAATATTGCAGCTCTTCTCGCTGAACCACTGAATGGTTCTTCCGGTGGCGCCATCACACCACCGGCGGGATACTGGCCACGGGCACAGGAAATACTGCGTAAACACGAGATTCTGTTGATCATGGATGAGGTCATGACCGGTTTTGGTCGAACCGGAGAGAAGTTCGGCAGTGATCTCTATGGTCTCGAGCCGGATCTGCTCGTTGCCGGAAAGGGCATGGCGGGTGGCTATGCCGCGATCTCGGGCGTATACGGGCGCCAGTCGATCGCAGAGGCTATTGGTCATGCCGGTTACAGCGTCATGTTCCATACCTTTGGTGCGCTTCCCCTTTCCTGCGCTGCGGCCACCAAAGTGCTTCAGATCCTCAGAGAGGAGGAGCTGTTACCCCGGGTAAAGTCCATGGGAGGGAAGTTGCGGGAAGCGTTGAACGACCGCCTGGGTCAGCATCCGCATGTTGCGGAGATACGCGGTGAAGGGCTTCTGCTTGGGCTCGAACTTGTTAAAGATCGCGAAACCCTGGAGAAGTTTGACGAGAACGAGCGCATTACGGAGCGTGTGGTCGGGAAGGCGATGGCAGAAGGCGTTTTCTTCTACCCCGGTGGAACCGGGGTAGCGAGAGACATCATCTGTATCGGTGCTCCGTTCATTATTGGTGATGCTGAAGTTGATCTGATGGTGAATGCCCTGGACCGGGCATTGGCAAAACTGTCGTCCTGATGACTTCTTCTAGTCCTGCAGCATCCTGAAAAGCTCATCTTTCAGGTGCAGCCTGACCTTCTTTCGTTCTTCCAGATACTCATCTGTGGTGTTCTCCGCCCCTGTCTCAATGCGGTGCACTTCATGGTCAACCTCGTGATACTCGGCAAATAACCTGGCGAAGTGTGCGTTGGACATTTTCATATCGTGAATCTTTTCACGGTACTCAGGTAGTTCGTGTATCAGATCATGTTTCTCGAGCATGGTGCACTTCCTTATTTATGATGATGCCAGTATCAGTGGTTCTTCTCCGCTGTGCGTTGATCTGTATCAAGGCTTTACTTCAAGGAAGGATGATCAGCTGCTTCGACGATGTCCGGGGCTCGTGATATTCTGATGGTCTGTTTCGCAACCCAAGTGTTGACGTATGAAGCCTAGAATAGCCATCAATGGTTTTGGTCGAATTGGCAGGACGATTACTCGAATAGCCAAACTTCGCGATCACTATGACGTGATCGCGGTAAACGATATCGCGGGTCCCGAGCAGCTCGCTTATGCCTTCAGATACGACAGCATTCATGGCCGCTATCCCGGTGAAGTCAGTCTCAAGGGTGATGTGATGCAGATTGATGGTGATCCCTTCAAAGTGCTGAATGAGCCGGATCCCGCGAAATTGCCCTGGGGTGAGCTTGGCGTTGATTACGTGATCGAAGCCAGTGGCCGGTTTCGGAAAACATCCGAGCTGCAGCAGCATATTGATGCCGGCGCATCCCGCGTCATTGTTACCGTTCCGACGAAGGATGAACTGGAGGCAACGCTGGTCGCCGGGGTCAACGATCATGTGATCACCCGGGACGCCAGAATCATTTCGAATGCCAGTTGTACAACGAACTGTGCGGCGCCACTGGCAAAAGTTCTGCACGAGAACTTTGGACTCACCAGGGGGTTGCTGACCACTGTCCATGCGTATACGTCTGATCAAAGACTGATTGACGCACCCCACGGGGGCGACATGCGCCGAAGCCGGAATGCTGCGACGAATATTGTGCCGACCTCAACCGGTGCGGCTCGAGCGATAGGTCAGGTGTTGCCGGAACTTGAAGGCAGGCTGGATGGTGTTGCGATGCGGGTTCCAGTTGCCGATGGTTCTCTGGTAGATCTGACTGTCGAGTTAGGCAAAGATGTGTCTGTCAGTGATGTGAATGCGGTATTCAAACAGGCCGCTGAAACCTCAATGAAAGGTATCCTTGAGTATTGTACTGACCCCATTGTCTCGTCTGACATTATTGGCAACTCGCACTCATCTATTTTCGACGCTGAGCTTACCCAGGTTATGGATGGAAACTTTGTCAAAGTCGTCAGCTGGTATGACAACGAATGGGGCTACTCTTCCCGGGTTGAGGAATTGATCATGCGTCTCGCTGAAATGGATGCCTGATGACAACCGAACTGGTGGTTGAGGCCAATCCTGCGCTGGAAGTAAAAAAGGTCGCTGCCCTCGATCTCGGTTCAAACAGTTTTCATCTGGTTGTCGCCAGAATCGTCGCCCAGGATGTGCAGATTCTGCATCGCCTCAAGTTCCGTGTTCAGCTCGCGGACGGGCTTGATGAAGAAGACCATCTGTCTGAAGAAGCGATTGAACGGGGGCTGGATAATCTGCGTTTGATGGCGGAAAGCTTGAATGACTTTCATCCCGATCAGGTTCGAATCGTCGCGACGTATACGTTGCGCAAGGCCAAGAACGCCAACAAATTCATTAAGGCGGCAAAAGAAATTCTGCCGTATCCGATTGAGATTATTTCTGGCCAGGAAGAGGCGCGCCTGATCTATTCAGGTGTCGCGCATACCAATTATCACGAAGGTAATCGCCTGGCGATTGATATTGGTGGTGGTTCTACGGAGTTGATCATCGGAGAAGGTTATGAGCCCATTCTGCTTCGTAGCCTGCCGATTGGTTGTGTCACCCTGAGTCAGAAGCATTTCAAGAACGGCGTGATTCGGGAGAAGGGATTTACAAAAGCCATTAGACGCGCGAAACAGGATATTGAGGCTGTTGGCCGCGCCTACCTTAAAACCGGCTGGGAGTCCTGCGTCGGTTCTTCCGGGACAGTCAAGGCTGTCGTCGAGTTCGCACACAGTCTGGGTACCGAATCCCGTGAGAATCACATCATGCTCGATGATCTGCGTCGGTTGATGAAGATCTGCACGGAGGCGGGACATGTGGATGAACTCAATTTCCCCGGCATATCTGATGAACGACAGAATGTCCTCCCCGCCGGGCTGTCGATTCTAACGGCTTTGTTTGAGAGCCTTGGCATTGAATCTCTGGAGTATTCCCCGGGAGCTCTAAGAGAAGGTGTGCTCTACGAGATGGAAGAGCGCATGGAAGAAAAGGACATCCGTGAGCGAACGGCACAAAGCCTGGTCACTCGCTATGTCGTCGATGTCGAGCAGGCTCAGCGGGTAAGTGCATCGACGCTGGATCTCTATCAGCATGTAAAAAAGAAGTGGCGTATCGATAATCCTGAGCTGCAGAACCTGCTGACCTGGGCAGCACTGCTTCATGAGGTCGGTCTGCACATCCATTCTCGCAATGTGCACAGGCACTCGGAGTATATCCTCCGAAATGTTGAGTTGCCGGGGTTCAACATCGAAGAGCAGAATCTACTGGCGACGCTGGTGCGCTTCCAGAGGAAAAAGATTCAGAAAAGCGAGTTTCGGGAATTCATTATGGTTGCGCCGCCAGAGGTAAGTCGGTTGATCTCTCTGCTTCGTCTGGGCGTGTTGCTGAACTTCACCAGGCAGGACGAGGTGCTCCCTGATATTTCGGTCAGCGTAAAGAAGAATGAAATCTCCCTCGACTTCGGTGTTGACTGGCTATTGGACAGACAGGTGTTTGCAGCGAACCTGGAGCGGGAAGCTGAACAGATATCCGCGCTTGGAATTACACTCTCGGTGAGCTAGGGAACCGTTCTATGGTCCTGAGATGAGAATAATCCGGTGCTCCGTAAACCCGTAAGAAACCATCAAATCCTGTCATGAACCTTCGGTGCCTGTATGCACATCACTTGGCAGCTCCTGGGTGTCCAGCTCCTGGACCTTTGGCTTCCTGCGTCGTCTCGTTTTCGGCGGGATCATATCGCGCATGGCTTCAAGCTTGCCGTAGCAGAGAATCTTGTCTCCGGCTTCCAGTGCACGGGAATAGTTAGGATTCGGAATGATCTTTGCGCCGCGGTAAAGAGTGAGTACATTGATGTCCTTCTCGACAAGTTCAGTATCACGTATGGCTGACCCGACAAACTTCGATCCCTCAGGGATGTAGAGCTCGCTGACGCCATAACCGCGGCTGACGGTTAAACGCTGTCTGACATCGATCTCGGGGAAATCTACCTGTGCGGCAATATAGTCAATGACCGCGCCTGCGACATCCAGCTCCGTACAGGTTTCAATGCCTTCCAGGCCGGGTGATGAGTTCACCTCCATGACCTGGGGACCTTCCTTGCTTTCCAGCATGTCTACGCCGGCGACTCGCAGACCCATAATCTGCGTACAGCGAATTGCGGTCTCGATATACTCGTCATCCAGTTCAACCGGCTCAGCGACTCCGCCCCGGTGAACGTTGCTGCGAAACTCCTGGCCCTGAGCCACCCGGCGCATTGCAGCGACAACCTGGTCGCCCACGACGAAAGCTCGGATATCCTTGCCTCGGCTCTCTGCGACGAACTTCTGAATGAGTACATTCTGTTTCTGGCTTTGAAGCAGCTCAACAATCGATTCCGCCTGTTTGACTGTGTCGGCAAGCAGGACACCAATACCTTGAGTACCCTCTATCAGCTTGATGACGACTGGTGCACCTCCGACCCTTTCGATAGCGGGTAGGACATCGTTTTTGTCGCGCACAAATGTCGTCCTGGGAATGCCGATATTGTGTCGACTGAGAATCTGCAGACTTCGAAGTTTGTCTCGTGAGTTCAGAATGCCGTGCGCCGTGTTTGCACAGAACACGTCCATTTCCTGAAACTGGCGAACTACCGCTGTACCGAAATAGGTTATGGACGCGCCGATTCGCGGCAGCACGGCGTCATAGTGACTGAGATTCTTCTGTCTGAAATAGAGGTCCGGATTACCCTGTTCAAGGTCGATCGCAAACTTCAGTGTGTCAAGTACCTTGGCCTCGTGACCACGATTCAGCGCGGCTTCTTTCAGCCTGCGTGTGCTGTAGGCTTTCAAGCTCCTGGAAAGGATGGCTAGCTTCATGCGGTCAGTTCCTTCAACATGGCGTCGTAGTTGCGCACCTTCACGCGCCCGTGAACGTAGGATTGATTGACATCCACCAGCATATTGCCGGCCTGAATGGCGCGTCTGCCCAGCAACATTGGGAAGATCATGTCGTCGCGGCTGGTGAGAGTAAACTCGGTTTCAAGTGTGAAAGGTCCCATCTTCAGCGTGGACAGAATCACAAACCTTTCTTCACTGTGTCCACCGGAATCTCTGACCACTCGTCGGTCAAAAAGCGGTGCCTGGCAGTCAATGACAATGTCACGGCGCTTGCGGATTGGGTGAATCTTGAAAGACACCATTTCGCCGCCTTCGCCTTCTATCAACTCAACCTGAAATGCATGCAGTGAAGAGGTCTTCGCACCGGTATCCACTTTCGCCTTGATGGCCGGAATACCGAGCCCAGGGAGCTTCACCCATTCACGCCAGCCGACAATGTCAGAATCTACTCTCTGCATAAGTCTGATAGTACAGTAAGTCGCTCTTCTTTGTTTTGAATGGTCAGATGGTTTTGAACTGTCAGATGGTTTTGAGCTGTCAGACGGTCTGACTTCTGATCCCATCGGATTTACGAATTACGGGGTAGATCAGACCCGCACCTGTGAGCGTGCAGCCCACGACAAACCAGCCACTCAGGGTAAAACCGCCAAGGTCGCTCAGCGCACCACCGACGAACGGTGCCACAGCACCACCAATCAGCACGAATGCTGCGTGGGAACCTGCTAATGACCCGGTAGGGTCGAATCGGGAAAGACATCCAAGAAATATCGGCATGATGGCAATCGGCAGCATGGCAAAAACAGGGGCGGCGATGAAAAACTGCAGAGGTGAGGATGCCGTAGCCAGCAGCAGTGCAGACAGTAATAGAATGACCAGGATAGTACTGATCGGTACCAGTGCGTTCATCCGCTCCCCGATGTAGCCGGAAATCAGTGGCAGTGCGATACCTGCCAGGCTGCCTGCCATGAACACATAACCGATCACCTCGGCTTCCAGTGGCACTGCTCGACCAATTTTGACAATGAACAGACCCAGAGTGCCGTGACCAAAGAAGATAACGCCCAGGCCGATCAGGCCCAGCCAGCCAATCATCAGGCTTGGTTTTTCAACAGTCTCTTCAGCAATGTGAATGGGTTCGGTCTGTGGTGTTGTTCGAATGAATGCCAGTGCGCACAGTGAACATAGCGCGTAAACCAGGTACAGACCGTCGACTTCGCTCCAGGTGGTTATGGAAGGCAGGTGCTCATGCAACCCCAGCGCCCGTGGTAGCGTGAACGCCATAAACATACCCATGACACCAACCATGGAATTGATGACACCGAAGGTCAGCTCCGGTTTGTGACTGCGGCCGGCTGTGGTCATGACTGTAGCCACGACTGCACCGAGCGCGAAACCAGCCGGTGCTCGGCAGAGCAGTAACCAGGTTGTGTCCGGAGCAATGGTCGATGCGAGATTCAGTGTAACGACAACCACAACACCCACCAGATAAACCGCCCTGGCAGGAAGCCTTGCGGCGAGACGGGCGAAAGTCAGGTTGCCGGCTGCTATCGCGGCCATTTCCGTTGACGCGACCATGCCGGCCATGGTGTTGCTGGCATCGAATGACAAAGCAATGGCATCGATGTTGAAGGGCATGCCGATAGAAGCGGCAAACGCCAGGAGCAATACACCTGTCAGTGATATTAGTTGTCCGGTGGTCAGGCGAATTTGCAGCGACATGATGTTAAGTATGCACCGTAACGCGCCTGGCAAGAAAAACCATGGCGATGGTCAGCAACACGTACACGCCTGCTGCGAAATAGTAAGGCAATACAGGGTTCAACTGATACAGGGCGCCCCCCAGCATTGGGCCGATGAAAAAACCGAGTGGTCCGCATGAGCCAGCTACACCGGCCACTGCTCCCTGTTCTTCCGGTGAAACGGCAAGAGAAGCACCTGCCATAAAACCTGGTCCGGCGATCCCCATGCCCAGACCGAGAATCATCATGGCGATGGTGAGTATCAGCTGGGAATTAAAATATCCCATGAGAGCAAAGGCGATAATCAGAAGGGGAATTGCTATTCGCAACAGGGTGAAGGGTGCAAAGCTCATGCGCTGTACGATGACGATCTGGGAGAACAGAGAACAACCGGCAGACAACATCATGGCAAGACCCAGGGTCTTTGCCGTGTCTGTGGCACTGAGCCCGAGAGCATCCTGAAACCTGAAACCCATGGTCTGCTGGACCAGGGCGAAACCCATGAACATGGACACTCCGACGATAACAAATGGCAGGATCCTGGGGTCAGTGTACTTCATTCGTTCCCGCCTGACCGGTTTATCCATTTGTCTCGGTGGGTCAGGCAGGAACCGCAGGGCAAACAGGCCGTTGAGAAATGCCAGGCCTGCCATCAGCCATAGCGGTGCCAACAGAGAGATTGCAGCTAGCCCGGCGAACATGGGTCCTGCCATATTGCCGATGTTGTTGGCTGCGCCAGTGGCGCCCATGCCTTTCGTTCTATTCTCGAGACTTGTGATGTCCGCCATGTAGGCGGTAGAGGCCGGCATGGTGGCTGACATCACGATCGCGTGCAGCATCCTGGCAGCAATCAATGCAATGAACAGAGGTAATCCCATTAACCAGCCGGACAAACCTGCAGAAAGGACCAGCGTGAACAGGATCGTACCAAATGAAAAACCGAACAGGCCCACCAGCATGACCCGCTTGCGACCCCAACGGTCACTCTGCCGGCCCCATATGGGTGAAGCGAGAAACACAATCAGCGCTGAAATACCGATGATGCTGGTAATCTGGAACTCAGTCAGACCCACTTCCCTTCCAATGGGCGCGAGCAGCGGAAAATAAACGGAGAAGCCCATGCCCACGATAACCAGTGAGGTCAGCAGCGTGCGCCTGGCACGTACCAGGGGAAACTCTTCCGGCAGGTTCATGTGGGGTGTCCCGACTTATGGCAGGTAGTCAAATACCTTAAGGTCGTCACTGGCGGCGACATGTCTTTCGATCATCTTTGTCATCCAGCGAACAGCGTTTTCGTTGCTCGTATCCAGTGTACCTGCAACCACCGCGGTGTAGACCCAGTCGTAAAGCGTGCATCGTGCATAGTCTTCCCACAGCCAGTCCATGTCGATGCCCGTGACGCCGCGTGAGGTCAGTCCATCCAGGTAGCGTTCCAGCAACTCTCGCTCGTGGGCCTGGCGGACTTCCGTTCTGGTGCTCTGGGTCAGGAAGAGCGACACATCAAACATGCCGCGCGCTTTGAGTGGACCCTGCCAGTCGATCACAACCACGTCATGGTGTTCGGGCTGATTACCGTACAACAGGTTCTCCATTCGATAATCACCATGAACCAGGGTTACAGGTGCTGACATACGTTCGGCCTGAAGGTCGCGAATCGAGGCCAGAAATCGATCCTTGTGCAGGTTGATGTGATCGGGAATATTAAAACGTTCGACCATGTTGGGCCAGCCGAAAGTTGCACCGTTGAAGAGCCCATCGGCGTGGTAACTGTCTGCGATCCCCGGAATCCAGTCGAGCTTGTCTACCTTGTTCCAGAAAGCGCTGTGCAATTTGGCAAGTTCGTCGATCGCAAGCTCCGTTTGCTCGAGCGTTGCGCCCTCATACTGGCTGCCAACCGAATACTCGGTGAGATCCTCCATGAGAATCAGGAACTTGTCTCCATCCAGGTCGGTGCAATAGGTTCGGGGTGTCACGGCTTCAGTCAGTGGATCCAGTTCGGCGGCAAACCGTACCTCTCTTTCTGGCAGGTTGAAGCCCACGGCGGATGTTCGATTGGCTTCATTTGTGGGTAGAAACTTGGCAATCAGCGTGCGCGGTGCCTCTCCTGCGTCCCCTTCATAGCTTAGCGTCAGCATGGCGAGCTCTGAGCTCATGCCGGTGCCCTCGGCAAAAATTTCTCTGTCTACACTCTTAATGCGCGACGAAGTTGGCAGGCAGCCGTCGTTATGCAGCACCTTTGTCAGAAATGGCGCAGTCAACCCTTCCGGAAAATCAGGCAAGTCCCCCACATTCATCTCCCTTTCTTATTATTCTTTTTCGGTAACCGGAGTTATCCCGGCAATAGACACCAACGACTCAACGCAGTCTCGAAGGGTATCCTCGAAAGAACGAAACTCGATGCCGGTGACATTGCAAATACGGTCGTTACGACAGTCACATCCCGCCCACAGTTCCCGGTAGCGTCGTTCACGCTGTTGCAGTTTTTCCGGATGGACTTCGATGGGGTCTGTGACCTTGAAATCGAGCTCCGGCAGAACTACGGCAATGCCCGCACATACGTCGGCCACATCTATGGCATCAGTTGACCAGGCGATAAAGCGTTCGCCATTCGCGACATCGCTGCTTTCCAGCAGACCGATGTGACAATCTGCATCATCCCGGACATCCACCGGGAACCAGGGTCTGTAGACCCAATTCTGCTCGTACCTCCCGAGCAGCATCTGTTCGACGTGATGTTGCCAGGGACCACCGTTTTTCTGATGAGCCGATAATATCGGCCCCAGATTGTCCGATGGGCAGCAGGTAATGGGGTCCCAGCCACCATGGACTTCAGCCGCCTCAGCGAATGCATCTTCCGCGATGAGTTTACCCATGGAGTAACCCTGGGTTGTCGCCGTCCGGCGCGGATTTGCATCATCCGGAAAACGATCTTCATAAATCACCGGCCGTCTTGCCAGTTCCTCCAGATCCATCTCAGAGATGACGGCAGCCAGGCTCGACGTCACGACGACGCGGTTAACCGTTCGAGATAGATTGATCGAATTGATGATGTGCTGGCAGACACGGGCCAGGTAGTCATGATCCGTATAGTCACTGACGTGAGAGACATGTGCGACACCGTGGCAGCCACTGAATATCTCGTCGTAGCAGCCATCCTGATCCAGGTCAGCATTGTGAAGTGTCAGTCTGCCACTGGTGTAGCCGGGCATCTGCTTCAGAAACGCGACTTTCGAGTTATCGCTCGAATCCCTGACACAGGCCCGAACGCGATAACCGCGGTCGAGCAATCGCTTTACTACCCACCCACCGATAAACCCGGCGGCGCCGGTTACCGCAACTGTGCCGCCTGATGGTATCGGTGCCATTGAGTTCCGGCTATGCCATCAGGGCATCAAGTGCCGCGTTTAAAGTGGCAGAGGGTCGCATCGCCTTCGCGGTCAGGGCCGGGTCCGGTGAGTAGTAGCCACCAACATCCGCGGGCTTACCCTGGGCTGCCAGCAGTTCCTCATTGATCTTGTCTTCATTGGCATGAAGCGTATCGGCAAGTGTCTGAAATTTTTCTTTCAGCGAAGGGTCTGCATTCTGCGCTGCGACAGCGTCTGCCCAGTACATGGCCAGGTAGAAGTGGCTACCGCGATTGTCGATCTCGTTAACTTTCCTGGAAGGTGACTTATTGCTTTCAAGGAACTTCGCAATGGCATCGTTCAGTGTGTCTGCCAGGATCTGTGCCTGACCATTATCGAAAGACGCCGCCAGATGCTCCAGTGAAGCACCCAGTGCCAGGAACTCTCCCAGGGAATCCCATCGCAGGTGACCTTCAGCCTCAAACTGCTGCACATGCTTGGGTGCCGAACCACCAGCACCAGTTTCAAAAAGACCACCGCCGTTGATCAGGGGTACGATGGAAAGCATTTTTGCACTGGTGCCCAGTTCCAGAATCGGGAACAGGTCAGTCAGGTAGTCCCGCAGCACGTTGCCTGTGACTGAAATGGTATTCTCACCGTTGCGCGCGCGTTCAAGAGAATGTCTGGCGGCTTCAGGAACCGCCATGATGTGATATTCCACATCTGTCAGATCGTGCTCCGGTAAATAACGGTTAACCTTTTCGATCAGGTTGGCATCATGGGCGCGATTACTGTCGAGCCAGAATACGATTGGCCAGCCGGTTGCTTTCGCACGATTTACTGCCAGCTTTACCCAGTCCTGCACGGGGCCATCTTTTATCCGGCACAGTCTCCAGATGTCGCCTTCTTCTACCTGATGTTCCAGCAGGGCATGACCCTCGCCGTCGATGACACGTATCGTGCCGTTCCCAGGTGCTTCGAAGGTCGTATCGTGAGAACCGTATTCTTCAGCCTTTTGAGCCATCAGCCCAACATTGGGCACGGATCCCATTGTCGTCGGGTCAAAGGCGCCATTTGCGATGCAGTGTTTAATGGTTTCATCATAGAGGCTGGCATAGCATCGATCGGGTATCACAGCCTTCATATCATGCAGCTCTCCGTCCGGGCCCCACATCTGGCCGGATTCCCGGATTGCCGCAGGCATCGACGCATCGATAATGATGTCTGACGGGACGTGCAGGTTGGTGATTCCCTTATCCGAATTCACCATGGCCATATCCGGTCCACTTGCCATGCAGGCGTCCAGGTCAGCCTTGATTTCTGCAGCCTGATCCGCGGGCAGCTGTTGAATCTTTTCGTAGGCGTCGCCTACGCCATTGCTGGCGTCAACACTGAGCTCCTCGAAGACCGCCGCGTGTTTTTCAAAAGCTGTTTTGTAGTAAGTGCGAACACAGTGACCAAACATGATGGGATCTGAGACCTTCATCATGGTGGCCTTAAGGTGCAAAGAGAAAAGTACACCTTCTTCGGTAGAGGCGATCTGCTCATCAAGGAAACTGCACAGTGCCTTCTTGCTCATGAAAGCACCGTCAACAACCTCGCCTTCACTAACGGCGACGTTCTCGGCAAGGAGCTTTTTGCCGGCACCCCCTTCAAACTCGATCATCAGTGTATCGTCTGCACTCATGACAACAGACTTTTCACTGCCGTAGAAATCACCGCCGCTCATATGCGCGACGTGAGATTTTGACTCGCCGGACCAGTCACCCATGCGGTGCGGATATTTACGCGCGAAGTCCTTAACTGCTCTGGCGGCGCGGCGATCTGAGTTCCCTTCCCGGAGTACAGGGTTAACGGCACTGCCTTTTACCGTGTCATAGCGTGCCTTGATGGCTTCTTCTTCCTCGTTCGACGGTTCTTCGGGATAGTTGGGCAGGTCATAGCCTTTTTCTTGAAGTTCCTTGATTGCCTCATGCATCTGGGGATTCGATGCACTGATGTTGGGAAGTTTGATGATGTTGGCTTCCGGTTTCTGGGTCAGATTACCCAGGTAAGCCAGTTCATCCGGAATTCTTTGTTCTTCTGTCAGACGTTCCGGGAAGGTGGCGATAATGCGCCCTGCCAGGGAGATGTCTCGCATCTCAACATCGACACCAGCAGTGTCGGTAAATGCCTTGATAATCGGAAGGAATGAATAGGTCGCCAGCCTTGGCGCTTCATCCGTGTCGGTGTAGACGATCTTCGGTGACTCAGTCATTAAATCTTATGCCTTCTCTGATCGGTATCTTTTGGATACTTTTTGTACGTGATTGCCCGGGTCAGGGCTGAGATGGAGCTCAAAAAAGCGGAGGCATTATAGAGGATATGGAAGCGCTCCGCATTTATTCTGATTTATCGCCATAGCTGGCGCTTATGGCGATAGATGGAGGATCGTCGGCAGGAAAGATTGAGGCCGCAGCGATGCCACGCTGCTCTGATAATCAGAGCAGCTCTGCAGCCTGAGCCCGCTGCCAGACGCCATCTCCGAAGAGCTGCTGCGTGTGCATGACTCGCTTGTGATAGATCTGCACATCATGCTCCCAGGTGAAGCCGATGCCGCCATGCAGCTGTGTAGCTCGGTTGGCACAAAATTCCGCGGTGTCGGATGCACTGGATTTGGCCAGTCTTGCGGCCAGTTCCGCACCTTCCGGCTCGGTATCGCAGGTGCAGGCAGCTGCATAAACCAGAGAACGGGTTTCGTCCGCACTGATCATCATATTCACAATGGGATGTTTCACTGCCTGGAAAAACCCTATCGGCCGGTCAAATTGTGTCCGGACCTTGGCGTACTCAGCCGTTGCCTGGAGCAGCCATTCGCAGCCGCCCGCCGTATCGGCTGACAGCAGCGTCAGTAGCGAGGGCAGGGCACTTTTCAGCACCTCGACTCCGGAATCAGCGACCTTGTCTGCTGTCGTGCCGGCGAAGGTGATCCGTCCCTGGTCTCGCGTGAGATCGATAATACGGTCGTGCTGCAGTGAGATGCCATCGGCGCTCAGTTCCGCACAATAGAGCTGGACGTTGTCGCCGTCCTTCGCTGCGACCAGTACAGCTTCAACCTTCTGGAGATCCTGCACATACCAGGAGGTTCCGCTGAGGTTGCCGTCTGATACGGTAACTTCCGTGGAATCCAGTTCAAGGAAGTCCTCTTTGCCGTGAATTGCCAGCGTCATGGACAAGCCGCCGGCGATTCGTTCCAGCCAGCTGTTCGCTTCCGGAGTACCGGCTTCTCGCAAAACGAACGTAGAAAGCAGGGTCATTAAAAGGGGAGAAGGCATGGCTGCGCGGCCAAGCTCCTCGACAACAGAGACTGCGGTGACCAGGTTCATGCCAACGCCCCCGGCTTCCTCAGGTATCGCAAGTGCGGTCCAGCCGAGTTCCACCATTTCTTTCCAGGCGTCTTTGTCATAGAAGCCGGTGCGCTCGTCACCGAGATAGGGGTCTTCCGTACCTTTCGTTGCGGCTCGCAACGAAGTGAGAGGCGCCTTGTCTTCCATGAACCGCTGTGCGGAATCCTTCAACATCAACTGTTCTTCACCGAATCCGAAATCTTTAGGTTGTGCCACGATGATGCTCCTTACTTCGTTTTCGGCAGGCCAAGGACCCGCTCGCCAAGAATGTTTCTCTGAATCTCACTGCTGCCGCCTGAGATGGTCCCGGTATAGGTGTTCATATAACCCAGGGCCCAGCGACCGTTTTCCTCGGCATGCTCGTCACCTATATAGAGGCTGGACTCCATGCCAAGAATGCTGAGCGCAATCTGGTGCAGTTCCTGGCCCAGCTCACTGCCGGTCAGCTTACCCTGCAGAGGGATTCGCATGGCGCCGCCATTCAGTGCATCGATCCGGGCGCGCTTGAAATTCTGTGTTGAGGCTTCAGTTCGCTCATAGATTTTAACCAGCTTGTCACGCCAGACCGGATCGTCCCAGATTGGTCTGCCGTTGCGTTTCCTGGTTTTGGCCAGCTTGATCAGAGCCTCAATGGCGGCAAATGGAGAATCGCTGGTTGCAACCGCGCCAACACCCTGTGCTGCGCCGCGTTCAATGGTCAGCGTCGACATGGCAACTTTCCAGCCGGTACCAACCTCGTCGATGCGCATGTGGTCAGGGACCACCACATCTTCCAGGAAAACCTCGTTGAAGCCGGACTCACCCGTCATCTTGTGTATGGGCTGTACCGAAACGCCCTCATGTTCCATGGGGCCGATGAAGTAGGTGATACCGTTGTACTTGTCGTTCTTGTCGGTTCGGGCAAGCAGGAGCATCCAGCGGGCGAAGTGTCCCAGACTCGTCCAGACCTTCGAGCCATTGACGATCCAGTTGTCGCCATCCTTGACGGCACTGGTCTGGAGGCCAGCCAGGTCAGAACCTGCGCCGGGCTCACTGAAACCCTGACACCAGATGTCTTCGCCGGAAAAAATCGGTGGCAGGTAAGTCTTTTTCTGATCTTCGGTGCCGTGCACCAGCAATGTCGGTGCGGCCATGCCAAGCCCAATCCAATTGATGAAGTAGGGCACGTTGGCGCGTCTGACTTCCGTGCTCGCGATCTGCTGGAAGCCGTTGTGACCGTGCCCGCCATAAGCCTTGTCGACATCGGTTGCAATGAGTTGAGCCTCGTAGCACTTGTTTTGCCAGTCGACCAGGTAGTTACGATGATCTTCGGTCATGACCTCATAAGCAGCCTGGGGCAAAGGCATTGCCGTGGGCGGGGGACGGTTTTCCTCCAGCCAGGCGCGGCAGTATTCCCGGAATTCACGTTGTTCTGCGGTTTCTAAACCAGCCATAATTTTCACCCTCTAGTCAGTGCGTGAACTAAACCACAGCTTGCATTGGCGAGCAATTCACATAGGTTAGACGATTGCAATCTGATGGTTTACGTTGATGACATGCTGAACAATTTTCTGACAAAAAGCGTTTTTTCGCCCTGACCCGTCAGCAACGCGAGCAAACCGGTAGCAGATGTTCTGATCAGGGGTTTTCGGGAGAGGCGAGAGATCAGTGCACCACAATCCGGACGGTTTGTTGATCGCGCACTGATCACTCACTAGCTTTTGCTAAAGCGTGTCAGTCAATGAGCTTGATCAGGATACTTTTTCAATCCTGATGATGAACTCTTCTCCGTTCTTCCACGAGAAAATGGACCTTGGATCAAGGTAGGCAGGTACGGGCAGCTGTTGTTTCAATCTCAGTTTGCGTTCTGAGTATCGTGCTTTACGAATCAGCTGTCCGTTAATCATGAGCACATCACCCTCAATCTTCATGTTGACCGTAGGGTTGTCCAGCTGGTGGACATCCAGCGTGATGTAGAAGGCGTTATCATCCTCGCGATAATGGATCTGTTCGGCGGGATAACGACCGAAGCGATCCCAGTACCAGATATTGAATGCATTTCTGTATCTGGCAGGTTGCTCTGCTTCTGCAGCCTGCTGCTCGGTGATGCGGCTCATCTCCTGAAAAGGATCTGGCTGGCTGGCAAAGTAGTCTGAATCAAACAGGTTGTCGAAGAAATTCCCGTCAACCTGGGGTGCGATATCAGCCTCGGGCACTGTTGTTGCGCATCCTGTGATCAGCAAGAAACTTAGAAAAACTGCGCGAATCATTTCTTTCGAATACTCCTTTTTGTATCGGTTAGTTTGAGTAAACCCGTCGTCCGCCCATCCAGGTTTCGAGCACCTGAATGCGCCCGATATCGTTGGGGTCAACGTCCCGGGGGTCGGCTTCAAGAACGACGAGGTCGGCGAATTTGCCGGGCTCTATTGTACCTACCTCGTGGTCAGAGTGGCACTGCCATGCGGCGTCCCGGGTAATGGATCGGAGCGCCGCATCCACAGAGATACACTCCTCTGGTGCCAGGATAGTCTCCGGTTCTTTCCACATCTTTCGGGTGACGGCGTTTTCAACGCAACGCAGCGGCCCCATCTCTGTGACCGGTTCATCGGAGTGCAGGGTCCAGCGTATACCCTTTTGTTCGCAGGCGGCGGTACGGTCCAGCAGTCGGGCTTTGCCGTGCCCGAAAACCTTGTCGCGCATCGCTTGTCCCCAGTAGTAAACGTGACCGATCAGAAAGCTGGGAGACAAGTTCATTTTTGCGATGCGCTCGATGTGCTCATCATGCAGGATGGAACAATGCTCGATTCGGCAGGGCGTGTTGGTTAACAAGCCGCGATCAAAAGCCTGCTCATAGGCATCGAGAACATTGTCGATCGCCTGATCACCGTTGGCATGAATGGCCAGTGCCCAACCGCGTTCGGCACGATCGATCACCATGTCTTTCAGGGCGTCTGGTTCCACGTAGGGAATGCCGTTGTCTTCCCTGTACAGATAAGGCTCTCTCTGCAGGCCGGAGAAACCCTGATTGGATCCATCGGAGACAATCTTCCAGCTGGTGCAGCGGACAACCTCGTTGCCGTCACCGCAGGAGATCTCCAGCGCATCCCACTTCTCCTGAATTCCGTAGGAGAGTGAATAGCGTAACCTGGCGGTCATGGCTGGGGATTCTGCGAGGGTATTGTAAACCTCTATCTCCTTGACGCCCCTGGTCATGCCCGTCGCCTGATCGCAGAAAAGCGTGATACCAAGGCTGTTGGCGCGCTCAACAACTTTCAGGCTATTGCTGACAAGATCGATCGCTTTCCCCGCAGGGTTGTGTTTTGCGACGGAGGAAATCGCCATTCCACCTGCCAGCACGCCATTCGGTTCACCCTGTTCGTCACGATTGTAGGGGGAGTTGGGGATGTCCGGAGTGTTTCTGGTGACCCCGGCAACTTCAAGCGCCTTGCTGTTGCAGTACGCGAAGTGCATCGATGCATTGTAAACCAGCACCGGGTTTGTAGCGCTGACAGTATCCAGAAGATCCCGGGTTAACAGATCAGGCCCCTCCTGCAGTGACGGGTCGAACTGCCGCCCCATAATCCAGTCGTCGGGTCCGACCTCTGTTGCCAGTTCCCGAAGTCTTGAGAGCGCATCGTCGACCGTTTCAAATCTGAAAGGGCCGACATTTTCGATTGGCTCCATGGTCGAGCAGGGCAGGAAATGGAAATGCGGTTCGATGAATCCCGGCAGGATGGTCCGGCCTTCGCAGTCGATGATTTCGACATCTGGTTCATCCAGGGCATCCATGTCTGCTTTTTCTCCGACCGCGAGTATGCGGTCACCCTTGATTGCGATGCAGCTGACCTCGGATGAGTCATCGTCCATGGTGATTACTTTGGCATTGACGAATATTGCCGTAGCAGCGGGTAGATAGATGTCCCTGTTCTTGCCTGCGTCGTACCACGCTGCAGCATCTGTCATGTCGTCCCAGTTGGCGTTACAGACAAGCGCAGAGAAAGCGGGAGAGCAGCAGGTACAAGGTGCAGTGTCAGCGACAGGCCTGGCCAGTTCGTGAAACTCCGGTACAACCTCGTTATCCGTCTCCCTGAACATGACTACTCTCCCTTAAACTCAGGCTTGCGTTTGGCAAGAAATGCGCTGATACCTTCACGTCCGTCTGTGGATCTTGCCATATCGGCAATGCCCCGGGATTCAAGTTCCATCTGGGTTTCCAGTCCATTGTCGAACGAGGCATTCAGCAGTGATTTAACCTGTCCGTACGCCAGCGTCGGACCGCTCGCAAGACTTGCCGCCAGTTTGTTGACCGTGTCCATAAACGCTTCTGAATCCACGACCTGGTTAACAAGACCCCATTCAAGCGCTTCATCCGCGGTCAGCACCCTGTTGGTCAGCATCAATTCTCTTGCGCGACGGTCTCCAACACGACGCGGCAGGAAGAACGTGGAGCTGCCGTCCGGGGAGAGACCTGCTGCGGTGTAAGCCATGGTATAGCGTGCGGTGTCCACGGATATGACCAGATCTGCAGCGACTGCGATGCTGAACCCGGCGCCAGCGGCGGTGCCGTTAACCGCAGCGATGACCGGTGCATTCATGCGTGTCAGTCGCGAGATGCCCATATGCAGATCGCCTGCCATCTGTTTCACCACAGCGGCCGCGTTATCCCCGGCGTCACCCATAACGCTGAGGTCGCCCCCGGCGCAGAACATTTTCCCGTTGCCAGTAATGATGACAGCTCGGACGTCAGCTGATTCATCACAAACAATGGCCACGTCACTCAGCTCTCGAGCCATGGTCAGATTCAGCGCGTTGGCAGCGTCCGGGCGATTCAATGTGATTGTCGCGACACCGTCCGCAACCTCGTAGTTCAAAGTTTCGTAAGACATAAACCATCCAGGAAAAGGTGAGCTCTGCATTGTAATCACAGATGCGTAGCATCACCATCTCAAGGCTTCTGATGATGTCGCCAGGGTTGCCTGGCCCGAGACTCAGCGGATCATGGTGATCGGCTTTTATGCGCTTGTTGTGAGATGCCCCTAGTGCGAAAGGGTGTAGGGGGATTTCAGACCGGCCCTGGCTGCGTCGATGATCACTTCGTTAACGTAAGTGGATTTGGCAATCTCCAGGATGTCCTGGTAGATGGCGCGAGCCTTTTTCCGGTTCTCAGCGAGATCGTTCAGCTGTCCGTCTGTCAGCTTGTGCCAGGTCACACTCCAGCCCGGCAGTTCCTCTGATGAAGTTGCGAATACGTTGCCGATTTCGGCGAAGGTCGCTTTTGCCTGGTCCAGTTTCTTCAATCCCATATAAGCGCGAACAAGCCAGATTTTCGTCAGGCTGAGGTCTGGTTCAGCAGGTGGTGAGTCGCTGTTGAGATAGGCAGTCGCCGCTTCCAGTGTGCCCTCAAAGTCATCCTGCATCATGAGGACAGAAATGAGGCGAAGCTGGAAACGTGAGTTCTTCGGATAGAGATCAACCAGTGTTCTAAGCTGCTCCTCTGCTTCAATTCGAAGAACCGGATCCTCAAGCAGAACCGTGGCATAAATGTATCGTGCCACATCTTTGTATTGATCACCGGAGGTCATGACTTCGCGCAGATACGGCAGGCTTTTCTCCGAATTACCGGAAGGTATGAACCACAGTAACCGGCTGAACATTCTGATAAAGGGGGGCAGATTGTCAGCGACATAGTAAGAAACGCTAAGGTGCATCTTCGCGTCGATCAGCGTTGGGTCAGTTGCCAGCGCCGCTTCCAGGTACTCGATGCTCGCAGTGCCCTTCTTTCCAGCCGTGTAGTAGTTACCCTTCAGGCCATGAAAGAAACTGAGCGCAAAGTTTGCCTGTCCGGAGTAATAGTTTGCGAGCGCATCGCCTTTGTTGTCTTCCAGCCGTGCCTCGCACCAGGCAAGTATTTCACTCACGTGATATTGAAGGGCGTCATCGTGGGTTTTGTCTGTTTCATCCCATGTGAGGTGCGTCACGATACTGTTCAGCGCAAAGATATGGCCGATCGGAATTTCGTACTCGTTCAGCAGTCGTTGTTCGATTTCAGAAGCACCCTCGACATTTCCCTGGAGACGCAACAGCGTGCCTTCACGTTGAAGGGCGGCATACTCCGGTTCTGCGAACGACAACCCGGAGGCCAGGAGCAGCAGGACGATTAAAGCAATGGATCTCATGGTCGAATCCTACCTTTTCAGGCAGGCAATGTGTTTATGGGTTGCCTGGACAAATCAGCCGGTTAATCGATTAACGGCCTGCTCGGAAAGCGTCAGTGCACCATCGATGCGTCCGCGCATATGTTCGAGGTCGACGCCTTCACTACTTTTCATGCCTTCCATATAGCGTGCGTACACGCCGTGGACAATACAGGCAGATTTCCAGCGGTTGAAGCCGGTGTAGTAGTCAAGGTTGGACAGATCTCGCCCGGTTCTTTTTGCATAGCGCGCCGCCATTTCCGTTCGCGTTGGAAACCCCGGTACGGCAGTGGCCGCTTCGGGTGCGATGGGGATCGTGTCGCTGGGATCGGGGAAAAAGTTCAGCGCGTAAGCGAGATCAGCGAGTGGATCGCCCAGGGTGGATATTTCCCAGTCGACAACCGCAGCGACAGTTGAATCAGGACCCGTCAGACAATTGTGCAGACCATAGTCTCCATGGACTACCTTGATATTGCCCTGGTCTGGCAGGTTGTTGAGAAAGAACTCCTGCAGCTCGTGTGCTCTCGGATCATCATAGTCAGCCCCCTCGATGGATGAGGTCCAGGACCGATACCAGGTTTTCAGTTGTCTGCCGACGTAGCTGTCACGCTTGCCCAGGTCACTCAGACCTATTTCGTCAGGATCCAGAGCATGCAGGTCCGCAAGGACATCAACGAAAGAGTTGGCGAGGGTGATGCGGCGTTCCTCGGGTACCCATTCCAGGGTCTCTTCGTTGTTGTACAGGGGGCGGCCGTTAATACAGCCCATGATATAAAACCAGGCACCGGTAACGTCCGGACTCTCGCAGAAGCCGAGTGCTTCGGGTACAGGAACGGCGGTTGGGCCAAGTGCAGAAATCAGCGCCCATTCCCGACTCATGTCATGTGCTTTTGGCAGCAGCTGTCCTTGAGGCGGGCGTCGAATGACAGCTTCTTTGCCAGTCTGGTCTTCCAGGCGATAAGTCAGGTTGGAATGACCACCCTCCAGGCGCGTCCACTGAAACGGCGGTGTCAGGCTTGGTATGTTCTCTGTAATCCAGGCTTCAACAGTCTCTACCTGATATCCTTCGGGCGCGTCGGTCATGGCTTTCCCTCAAAATTCTCAGGGTAGCAAAAAAAGCTGGTAGATAACTAATAAAGCGAGATGGCGAGTGAGGTAAGGCGCACCATCTGCACCTTACTCTCGCTCAGCAACACTCTCGCTCAGAAACTGCGACTATTTGTCTGAGGGCAGAAAAGCGTTCTTATAGGCTTCACCGACCTGTTCCCAGGCTTCACGCACCAGATTGGACGTGGTCTGCACATCGTGCTGGTAGTTCTGCCAGTAGGTTTCCAGTGCTTCACGCTGCAGCTCGGCAAATCCCTGGGGGTCATTGACCTGTGTCATACGCTCAGAAAATTCCCGCGAGCTTTGCATGAAGCGCTCGAGGTTCTGCTGCTGAACTTCGGTCAGTTTTGTAAGGGTCTGAGTCTGGATGTCGAACAGCTCGTTACCAAGCTTGTTGGCATTTTCGATAGGATTTGACATGGTCTGAGTCCTGTAATGGGTGATAGTTATGTTGCGGTGCAACATTGGTGCGGCAATGTAGACAAACAATTTTCCTTGCGCAAGTTTTTGTCCAAAAAAACAGGCCTGAAATCGAATTCAAGAGGTGTCCCGGATGTATCAGTTGTATATCGCGAACAAGAATTACTCTTCCTGGTCCCTGAGACCCTGGGTGCTCATGAAGACTCTTGGCATTGAGTTCGAGGAGTGCCTGGAAGGCTTTGAGTCAGCGGATAACTTTGACAAATTTCGCAAATTTTCCCCTTCGGGGACGGTTCCCTGTCTTCAGGATGGTCAAACCACGGTATGGGATTCGCTGGCTATCGTGGAATACCTGGCTGAAACTCATGAAGGTGTATGGCCGAGGGACAGGCAGGCACGAACGTTTGCCCGTTGTGCGACGGCAGAGATGCACAGCAGTTTCAGTTCACTACGCAACATATGCCCGATGAACTGTGCGATTACGGTCGAGATGAATGAAATATCCGCTGGCCTGCAGCGTGATCTTGATAGAATCGGCGAACTCTGGGTGACAGGGGTTGAATCCTTTGGTGGGCCTTACCTGGCTGGTGAGACCTTCACCGCGGTTGATGCCTTTTTCTGCCCGGTGGCGTTTCGGGTCAGGTCATACCAGCTGCCACTGCCATCAGTGGCCCAGACCTATTGCGAACGTCTTCTGAATTTACCGGCGATGCAGGCATGGGATAAAGCGGGTGTGAATGAATCCTGGCGGGAAGAGGCGCACGAGGAGGAGGCCGCAGCTGCGGGGAAGATCATCAGAGATCGACGATCTTCCTGAAACCCCTGATGTTTAAATGAAGCTCAATCTGCTAGAGAGCTTCATCCAGACCGTACGCCTGCATCATGCCGCTGACGCCAGCGACGTCGTGGCTCATGATCAATAGATCATGCTTTTCTCCGGAAGGGTCTTTCACATGATCCCTGAACAGTGCTTCCGAGCGAAAGCCCATTTCCTCAAGCACATTGATCGCCGCTTCCTGATCAAGCAGCATTCTTACGGTGAGTTTTTCAAGTCCGAGACTCAGTCCGATCAGGAAACTTTCCTGAATGAGTTGCCTGCCCAGACCAATCTCGCGGGCTTCCGGATGTACGAGAATCCGCAGCTCACCGACATGGGCGGACCATGAGTGTTTGTCTGTTACGACGGCTGTTGTCCCGATAATCTCTCCGTCGCGCAGCGCTGCGATGGTTATCAGATCTCCTGCCTCCAGACTTCGGGACCAGGCTTCCAGGACTTTGGGTTCACGGATATCGCGACTGAGAAACAACAGATCCCTCTCCGGCAGCACGGAAGTGAATGCCTGCATATCTTCAGCTTCCAGTGAGCCGGCTATCTGTAACTCTATCTGCTGGCCCTTGCAGTCGATCGTTCTGGGATAACGGTCTTCTAACTTCTTCAAACTGATCGCTCCGCCAGCCATTCATTCACGGGTGGCCACATGCGTTTCATGGCATTGGGCCCGGCGATGAGGCTGACATGGCCGCCCTTAAGCACGAGTTCCTGCTTGTCTTGAGAGCCCACCAGATCCAGCAGAGGTTTGGTCGCCTCATAGGGTGCGATGTGATCGTGCTGTGCCATGACGTTCATCAGCGGCACTTTGACGTTCTTCAGGTCGGCAACCTTGCCGTGTTGTTTCAGCTCACCTTTGAAGAGGCGGTTTTCCCACATCAGTTCCCGGGTACAGTCCCGGTGATACGCGCCCGGTAACGGCAGTGTCTCATCACCCCAGCGCTGGAACGCCCGGTAAGACTTCACGAAATCGTCATTCCAAAGCTGGTCCCAGAGCCTGAGCTGTCCAGCGGTTCTCTGTGCCGGGCGCAGCATCTCAAAGGAGTTGGTGATGAAATCCGCCGGGATAATGCCCAGGGTTTCAACCATGTTATCCAGATCCATGTATTCCTCGTTTGACCAGAGTCTGAACAGGCCCATCTGGTGCATATCGATCGGTGTTGTCAGGCAGACAAGATTGTTAAGTGGACCTTCAGGGTGTGTTGCCGCATAGATCAGGGACAGTACGCCACCCTGGCAATAGCCCATGATATTGATGTCCTGCTCGCCGGTGCATTCGAGTACAGCATCGACACAGGTGGGCAGAAAACCCTGAGTATAATCTTCCAGGCCAAGACCTCGCTCCTGCATGGTGGGCGGCGCCCAGTCGATCATGAATACATCGTAGCCCTCGTTCAGCAGGTACTCCACCATGCTCTGTCCCGGCAGTATGTCGAAGAGGTAGCCTTTGTTCGTGGTTGCCATGACAATCAATAGCGGAATGCGATAAACCTCATCGACGACGGGTTCATAGTGGTACAGACGCATGGTGCCCTGCTCAAGAATCACTTCCTTCGGCGTCAGACCGACAGCGGCGCTGCCGGACCTGACATAGTCGATGCCCTTGACGCTTCTTTGAATGGTCTTTTCAACCATATCCCGCATCTGGGATGTCATCTGAGCCTGCTCACTCATGATTGGCCTCCTTCCGCAGACTTTTCATCTTTTTCAGCGGCACCCTTCTTTGCCGGTGGTTTCCGGGTTCGTTTAGGACCAGGTTTTTTCGCGCCTGGATCCTCAAAGCCAATATTGGTTTTGGTCAGAGCTTTTTCAATGTGTGCCAGACGCGCCTCGATTTCCCGTAACTGCTCGCTGATGGTGATGACATCGTCCCGGCTTGGCATATTGAAGTTGGCCAGCTGCTGGGCCATCGCGACTGAGAAATTTTTCTGGAATTCCAGCTGCGTCTTCTGCCATTGGTTGATGGAACGCGAGAATTCGTCCGTGCCCATGACCTGATTCGAGAACTCATTGAAAGCGCGTTCCCACTGGGTAACCAGCTCGGAGAAATCCTGCTGGGGTGCGGAGGGTTTGTCTGCCATGTCGTGCTCGTCTGGGAGTGGTTGATGAAGTGTAACGCGGTTACACTCTGAATATGAATCTACCAGATGAATCTGCAATAAAGAGTATCGTTGGGCATGAGTTCCCCGGTGGCGAATATGCCATCGCCCACTGGGAGAATTTTCTGCTGACTGAATGTACCGGTGCCGAGGCGCTGCCGGATGGGCTTGCGCACCCGGTTGCACTGTTCCACGTGCCCATTCTTGGTGCGCAAACCACCATTGGTGAAATGTTCCAGCTTGGACAGGCAACCTCTGAGTTTTCCATTGGTATAGAAAGCTACGACTGGGAAATCTTTCAGTCACTCAGAGAAGAGTTGACCTACCAGATATCCGGCAGGATTGTGGGTGCCGAACGATGCCAGCATGCCGATGGCCGTATTTACGACCGAATATCCTTTCAGTTTGACCTTGCCCATGATGGCGAAGCCGTCGCCAGAACCACCATTATCTGGCACTACAACAGAGGGGCTTCAGATGATTAAAGTCGGATTTGAAATTCCGTCGTGGGAAATGCCCTCGGTATCCCGGGCGCGAATGCGCACCATGGCAGCAATCCTGAGAGACCCGAATCCTGTTCACTGGGACGATGAGCTCTGTAATTCGTTGCCTCTGGGCACCGGAAAACGAACCATCAACCAGGGTCCCCTGGGGCTCAGCTATATGATCAATATGCTGCATGACTGGGCAGGCCCGGAATGTGTCCGCCGTGTCTACATGACTTTCCCGAAGGTTGTGTTAAGTGAAGATCAGGTCACTGCTAAAGGTGTGGTGACAGACGTTCGTGATGATGGAACCGTTGACTGTGATATCTGGCTGGAACGCGACGGTGAGCGTCTGCTGGAAGGCAAGGCAACCGTCCAGCTGGATTAAGCCATTTGCGAAATCGCAACAAGACACTGTCTGCCTGCCCATCCACTGACATCACCCCTTGTTCATTTGGTCGCCCGTCGGGAAAAGTAAGCTTCTCTGGGTTCAAACGTAGGTTCGTCGCTGAAGTTTTCCTCAACCCAGGCCAGCGCGTCTTCTTTGCTTGCTGAAGCATCCCAGGGTTTTCCCTGCGGCTGCGCGACATGCCAGGGGGTATCCCAGAATACTTCGATGCCGTTACCTTCCGGGTCATTGAAATAAACCGACAGGGTATTGCCATGAGACAGCGGCAGGCACTCAATACCATCCATCTCGCTCAGCACCTTGTTGAGGCTGGTGACGGCTTCGAAGCTTTCAACGCGAAAGGCAAAGTGATTGACTGAATTGCTGGCGCCCTCATCCTGCCGTGCAGTCACCATGGCAAGCTGATGATGCTCGTTCGGATCCTGACTCATGAAGATAATCTCAGGACCACCATCGCCCAAAGGACCCTGATCTGTTATCTCGAAACCCAGTACCCTGCGATAAAAATCCAGCATTCTATCCTTGTCTTTCACGTAGAGAACAGCGTGTGACCAGCTTAGTTTCATTGTCTTGTTCCTTCTTTAAAGCCAATAAATTAAGGCCTTTTATAGTTTGTAAGCGCTAACAAACTAGCGGCTTTTCTGATCAGATCGTTGATGGAAATCTGATCGGTTGTATGTCCAAGAACAATGCGGTCGGGTCTGATTAGAGCCGCCGAATGTTCTTCAAAAAGTCGATCGAATCTGCCGCGTGTCAGCTCAAGTTCATTCAGGCTGACCAGCTTTGCCCCGAGGTGGTCGAGTATCTCGTGTGAAGCTTTGGTTAGATCGACAGGCTCTTGTTTGCAGACGAGTGCAAACCCGGATCCGAGCAGTTCATCCAGTTTCACTTCCTCACCTTCATTCATGACGTCGGGTTGGTTGAACAGGTAGCCGGTAGATCCCCTGTCGCTGACCTGATCGATCATGACAGCGCCGTTCCTGATTGGTGGTTGTTCCCGACCCTGACCATAACCGGATGATTTCATTTGCGCCGGAGCCGGGGGTGGTGCGCGATTTTCACGTGTGGCTTTTTCCACCTCGGCTGTATGGTCCATCAGTTTGCCGATGTTGACTGCCCAGTCGACCAGGTCGTGAGCGTGTCCACCTCGTTCAAGTTCGTAACTATCCAGCAGCGCATCGCCGGCTTTCCCCTGAATGACCAGCGGCAGTTTCCAGCTCAGGTTGATGGCATCACGCATACCTGCGTTCATCCCCTGGCCAAGGAAAGGCGGTGTCTGATGGGCGGCGTCGCCGGCAATGAATACGTTTCCAGCGCGCCATCGATCTGCGGTTGACGCATGAAACTGGTAAACCGCGGTGCGACGAATGTCGTAGGTGCCTCTTGGTGTCCAGGCATCGATCAGTGACAGAACCTTTTCTTCCTGCTGCATCTCTTCTGCAGTTTCACCGGGGTTGAACTTGAATTCCCAGCGCCGATAAGGATCTTTGGTGCAGACGTAGGTCTGAATCCGATCCGGGTCGCAAACCTGCAGTGTATCGTTGCCCAGGGTGTGTCCATCTTTGATTACCACATCCACAACCAGCCAGTCGCAGTCATAACCCAGACTCTGCCATCCGATATCAAAACTGCGTCTCACAAAACTGGACGCGCCGTCACATCCGATCGCATAGGCAGCGCGGACGGACTCGGGTTCTCCGTGCCTGGCAAACCCGACAGTTACCTGTCCGTCATGGTTGATGATGTCTGTAACCTCGTGACCGACGAAGCTGGTAATACCCGGATGTTCGAGGACCTGTTCGCGCAGATAGGTTTCAAACTCCGGCTGATCAAACATGTTGGTGGGTTGCCAGCCATTGGCACCAAAGGCTATGAAGTCCTGGCCGAACAGCCATTGTCTACGGGAATTAGCAAAACCGGCGCGATCTCCTGGCCTCAGAGACTGCATCATCGCATCGACCGCTTTGGCCCGGTCAATCCGTTGAAACGCCCTGATGATTTCACCGTCAAGGTTGACGGCACGCGGCAACTGATAAACGGCTTCATCCCGTTCAATCGCAACGACTTTCAGGCCTGCGTCAGCGAGAAACAGGGCTGCCGTACAACCTACAGGACCGAGTCCGATGATCGCGATGTCAAAAGTTTGCATCATGCCGGAATATAATTGACTACAGTCAATAAATTAAAATATCATTTATGACTCCAGTCAATAAATGAATAAGAGATGCTACCAGAACAGTCGGGCAGGGTGGAACTGACCGAATCCAGAGTGGATCGAAAACGCCGGGAAGCCAGAGAGCGCCTCATTCGCGAGGCTGAGCGCCTGATGCGCTCAAAGCCCGTGGATGAAGTGACTATCTCTGAGATTACCGAGGCAGCGGATGTCGGGCACGGTAGTTTTTACCTGCACTTCAAGTCAAAGAATGAGGTGTTGGTACCTATCATTCAGAAAGAAGGCATGCGCTGGGATGAACTGATTCAGGCCAGGGTGAAGGGCATGGATGATCCTGCAGAAGTACTGGCCTTTTCTGCGCGGCAAATGGGTCGGGTAATTGCGGGTGATGAGCTCTGGCGCTGGTTTCTGAAGCACTCCGGTGTCCCGGCAGAAGACATGAGAAATGCCATTGGCGCCTACAGCGCGCGTGACATGGGTCGGGGTCTTCTGTCCGGGCGGTTCAATGTGCCCGAGGTTTCGATTGGTTCTGCCTTTATGATTGGTGGTTTTGTACAGGGCATGCTCGCAGCATTTGAGTCTAACGAATCGGGTAAGGCGATCGATCAGATTGTTGAAATGCTGTTGCGCACGCTGGGGGTGCTGCCAGATGAAGCCAGGCAACTGGCGCATAAGGCGCTGCCTGAGATAGTGCCACAGGGTCTTGCTTCTGCACCTGGTCCATCCAGAGATATGTAACTTATTCGCAACGATACGAACTGAATCTGAGCGGCCGGGCACTGGCGGCTAACCTTTAAGGAGAAAATCATGAAACTGGCAACCTATCAATCCAAAGCAGGTGGTGAACCACAGGTCGGTGTCGTTGTAGATAACGACATTATCAATCTGGCTTCCTGTGGTTTCGCGGGTGATATGAAATCGCTGCTTGCTTCAGGGCTCGCTATCGATACGATCGAAGCCAGCCTTGCGAAAGGTGACCGTCAATCCCTGGCTGATGTGCATCTGATGGCTCCGGTTACCAACCCGGGCAAAGTCCTCGCCATTGGTTTGAACTATGGTGACCATATCGAAGAGAGCGGCATGGAACCGCCGAAGCACCAGGTCTGGTTTAACAAACAGCATAACTGTATCAATGGTCCGTATGATGATATCAATCTGCCTTCAGTGTCTCCAATGCTGGATTACGAGGCTGAACTTTGCCTGGTGATCAGCAAGACCTGCAAGCATGTGCCCAGGGATCGTGCTCATGAAGTGATCGGTGGCTACTTCTGCGGCAACGATGTGAGTGTTCGAGACTGGCAGATTCGGGTGCAGACCTTTCAGATTGGCAAATCCTTTGACACCCATGGTCCTGTTGGTCCCTGGCTGGTGACGCCGGATGAAGTGGGTGATCCTCATAGCCTCAGCATCAGGTGCACGGTGAACGGTGAGGAACGACAGAACTCCAACACGAAGCACCTTATTTTTGATTGCTATGACGCCATTGAGCATCTGACCCAGGCGTTTACTCTGGATGCAGGTGACATTCTGTTTATGGGCACGCCCGCCGGTGTCGGGGCGGCCATGAAACCACCTTCCTGGCTGGTAGAAGGCGACAAGGTACGCGTCGAAATAGAGAAGCTTGGCTATATTGAGAACACGGTCGCGCCTGAAGTTGCTGAAACGGTGATTGGCTGACCCAACAGGTTGTTCAGCCTTCAGGGTTCGATATGAACGATGGTGTCACTGCCGAATGGCAGTTCAAACCAGTCGCCATCATCCGTGATGACCCAGTTTTCCGGCAGATCACGTTCGAATATCTGCTCCATGATGAGGTTCCCTGGCACCGGGACCAGGTGATAGTAGCCAACCATGCCGACTTCCACCTTGTTCTTTAGCGCCACCAGTGATTCGACGGAAGCGTGGTAGTCCAGCACATCGTTCATGATCTTCGACAGTCGATTCAGTTCTGCCTGATCTGCTGCTTTGGCCATGGTCGTTATCAGTGGTGTGGATAAGGCGTCGTGCAACAGGAGATCGGCGCCACTCGTAATCGCGATGGTTTCACTGGTGACATTGCTGTCGCCCGAAACCACGACGCTTCGGCCGCGGTAATCGAAACGATAACCCAGAGCAGGAGAAGCAGGATCATGGTTGGCGAGATAGGCCGTAATCGTCAGATCTCCGTCTTCCATAATCAGATCTTCGTTCACGGTTTCATGTGCCAGCTTGCCAAGATGTTCAGGCAGCAGGTCTGCGCCATGATGTTCAATCCGGTAACCACGATCCAGTTCATAGGTGTCGTTGATGCCATTCACGATTTTGCGCACACCCCGGGGGCCAAACACTTTCATGGGTTCCGGTCTGCCTCGCACCCATGATGCAAGGTTCACTTCATAAAGTTCGGCAATATGGTCCGAGTGAAAGTGCGTCAGCAGCACGCCCTGCAGACGGCTCATGGGCAGATTCGCCCTCTGGATCTCCGCAGCAGCACCTGCACCAACATCAACCAGATAAAAGTGCGAGGGTGTCATGACTGCCACGCAGGCCTGGGCGCGATCAGACACGCCCAGTGGTGAGGCGGTTCCGCACATGAACACGCGCAGCGCATCCGGTTGAGGAAGTCCTTCACTGTTCCGTTTCATGGCGGCTCTCGCCATCTGATCCATGGCGGTATCCTGCATGCCCTCGAACTCCAGGGAGTAGCGAAGCAGGCCGCCCAGGACGACGATGGCAAACACCAGGTACAACAGAAATTTTTTCATGCGATATCTCCATTCCGTTCAGTCGTCGCTTTTGAGCGTCTGGCAATCTCGGTCTCAACCAGCCATAAACGGTCCTGACCCCAGCAGCTGAACGGCGGTGCGTCACCGCCACTGACGCGAAAACTGGGCACGCCCCATAATCCTGCAGCGAGCATATCGTTCACATTACTTTCCAGCAGAGGCTCCCAGTCCTCGTTGTCCATACTGTTCCTTGCTTCTTCCCAATGGATTCCGACGGATTCGACGATTTTCTGCAAGCCCGCTTCCTCTGTGATATCAATGCCGCGTGTCCATGCTGCGCGCAGATACTCTCCGCAAAACTCAGTGGCCCTGCCCTTGGATTCCATCAATGGCAGCAGAGAAAAAGCCCGCTTAACCGGCTCGCCGAACGGATCTACAATCGGACCGAACGGCTGATTGTAATAGTCCGCTTCTCTTTTTGTGTCTGTCATGATGTAGAACTGTTTATAACGTGGCGCTGGCACACCACGCATCATCATTGGCATGACGGGTCGCAGCTTCAGCTGGGCACCGGTGCGTTTTACCATCTCAATGGTGCGGTCATAACTGATCGCCGTATAGGGGCTTCTCAGCGACGGGAAGTACTCCAGAACGACATCAGCGGCCGTGCCGGCAACGGCCTCAGGCAGCGGTCTGGGTACGCAGATACCGGAAGGTTCTCGAGAGAAGCCCATGTCTCTCAGACGGTTCTCCAGATGAATCAGCCGATCTACACCCCAGTACCACTCACCCTCGAAATAGAAAGTTGCCCCCAGCCAATGACCGAGTTTATGTCGCCAGGCTGAACCTTGTTCTGTGGCGTCCGTCGGTGCGCCATCGACATCGAGTGTTCCTGACCAGAGTGCCTCGCCAACCTGCACCGCGCGTTCCGGAAACTCGCTGGATTGCAGATAGCCGGCCAGATAGCGTTCGCCGGCAGCGACCTGCTCTGCTGCTGGTGCATCAATGGCGGTGGGTAGTCGGGCGTCATAAAAGGGCGCGATGCTTCTGGCATCCTGCAGGGCCCAGCTTGTAAACCGGTTGCTGTCCCCCTGTTCTTCAGCGCTGGGCTGTCCAGCCAGATGATACTTAAATCTCACGGCGTAGCGATCTACCAGACTTGCCAGTTTCTGGGCGGCGAGATGACTGTACGGATCGTCTGCCTGGTGAAAGTAGTGCACAACCGGCGCGCCGCGCCTGCGCAGTCGACCGGATAGATGAGTCAGTCTACGGCGCTGATCGCTGATGAGTGCGCCCATGAGCAGGCGCTTTATGATGATTCGGGGTTTCATGGGGCCAGTATATAGTGCTATCGCTGCAAGCGGGGTAGATGCGATTCAGTGGGGTTGATCAGGACTCATTGCCGCGCTTGTAGTTTCCGGTAAGTCGCGCCATTCGATGTTGCTGATTTTCCTCGTTGGACGATTCGCAAAATGTCAGAAACTTCGCCGCCTGCGTTCCCTTGAGCTTTGTCGCCGGCCTGCCTTGATGCCAGATGGTGACGAGCCCATCGCGTGTTGCGTGATAACTGAATCCCTGTGGCTTGTTACTCACGAGAAAGCTTCCCGATCTGCCGGTCGTGTAAACGGGATAGAAGAACGAGGGCGCTGATAGCACCCAGAAGCGCAAACATCATGTCGGACTGCGTATCCCACTCATAACCCTGTGTTCCGAGAAAGGCATCAGCACCTTCCCCGGTAAATTCGGCTACCCACCATTCGATCAACTCGTAAAAGGCGCTGAAACCCAGGCAGAACGAAACGACAAAGAGCGCCAGCCACCACTTGCCGTTGACGACATTGAGCCTGATCAGCAGTTCGCGGGCAATGATTGCGGGTATCAATCCCTGGGCAAGATGTCCAAGCTTGTCGTAGTTGTTGCGTTCCATACCTAACAGGTTGTCGAAAAATGGTACTTCGGCATAGGTGTAGTGGCCTCCCACCATCAGGATGACGCTGTGAATCAGAATCAGCAGGTAGGCCAGGGTCGTAAACCGAAAGCTGTGCCAGGTCAGCGCAAGCAGTGCCAGAGCGATAAGCGCAGGGAGGGTTTCCAGGAACCAGGTAAAGCCATCCCTCGGGTTGATGGCTGACCAGACAAACACCGTCGCGAAAACGGCGAGCCAGGCCAGTGACCGTAAACTAGTTAACACTAGTGATGGCGCCAGTCCGGGTCGAAGGCGACAACCGCATCACTCTTTGCAATTTCGGCGGCCTCATCTTCAGAGAGTCCGAGCCAGTCCTGCAGTATCTCCGTATTGTGCTCGCCGCGGTGAGCGGCTGGTCCGCGGACACCACTGGCGGCATTTGAGAAGCGGTAAGGCGATTGAACAACGGGTCTTGTGCCACCCTGTCTGTCATCGATCTGAATGACGCTGCCCCTCGATGAAACAGTTGGCTGCTCCGGGATAGTGGCTGGGTCCCGTACATCACCCCAGGCGATATTGATCGCTTTCATGGCACGGCTAAACTTTTCTCGAGTATCGAGCGTATTCATGAACTCGCCGACAGCCTGACGACGCACGGCGATCTTCTCATCCAGTTCCATATCATGGGTTCCCGGATCTTTAACGCCCAGCACGGTGGTCAGTCCGCGAAACAACACACGAAAGTCAGTTGAAAGCAGTACGGGTCCGATCGGTGTTTCCCAAATTTCGTTAGGCAGTGAACGGGTACTGTTGGCGTCCTCGATATCGAACGACAACTGGTCATCGGTCGCGATGGTGGCATCAATCATGGCGATATCGATATGCTGGCCTTTGCCGGTGCGTTCACGCATATGCACGGCGGACAGCAGGCCGACAAGACCGTGAAGTGCAGCATTGGTGTCGGCGACTGACAAAGGCATATCGTGCAGTACCACGTCATTTCTGTCTGTGTTCCGGTAGATCAAACCAGCCTCTGCGTGGATGACCGGTGCATAGGTCGGGCGTGTCGACTCAGGACCGTTGCGTCCGAATCCTGATATGGAAAGCATGATGATTTTCTCGTTAACAGCACTGAGCACCTCGTACCCGATGCCCAGGCGGTCCATGACATCCGGACGGTAGTTTTCAATGACAATGTCTGCCTCGCTGGCCATTCGCTTTACCAGGTCTATTGCACCTGCCGCGCGCAAGTCCAGGCAGATATTGCGCTTTCCGGCGTTCTGCTGGTGAAAATAGCCCGGTATGTTGGCGATTTCTCTACCCCAGTAGCGGGTGATATCCCCTTCCGGTGGCTCGACTTTGACAACGTCGGCGCCAAGGTCTGAAAGCATGCGCCCGGCGAACGGGCCGGCCAGAACTCTTGAAAAATCAAGGACTTTCAGGTCGCTGAGAGGGTAATCCATAATGTGCTTCCGCCCGGTTTGCTGCCGGATCTTTTGTTTATTCTGGAACCAGTGTCCCCAAATGGCTGATTTTCATGACAAAACAATCACTGCTGTTTGTTTGACAGGACTAATCGTCGCCGTTAAGTTGCGCATCTTCAGTCCAGCTGCGACTGATGTAAAGCTGTTCAGGACCGGTTTTTGCCGGAAAAGAACCTATAAAAAGCCTTTTAAGGCTTATACAAAGAGCCGCTAAAGGCTTATACAAAGAGCCGCTAAAGGCTAGTTTCAAAAGAGGGGGACTCAATGAAACGATTACTCATCGCCATGCTTGGCGTATGTTTTTGCTATGTCTCTCCCGTAACGTTTGCTGCTGATCGACAGATTGAAGAAATCGTCGTCACGGCAACCAAGCGGGAAGAATCCATTCAGGATGTACCTATTGCCGTCAGTGCTTTCTCCGGGGATGACCTCGAAAAGCGTGGTGTCCAAGATCTTTACGGTCTGCAGGAAGTAGCACCCAGTATTGCAATCTACAACTCTAACTCGACTTCAAACGGCGGTACGATCCGTATTCGCGGTGTGGGTACCACGGGTAACAACCCGGGTCTTGAAGCTGCAGTGGGTACTTTTATTGACGGTGTATACCGTTCACGGGCTGGTCTGGCGTTCAACGACATGGTCGATATTGAGCGGGTAGAGATTCTGCGTGGACCACAGGGCACTCTGTTCGGTAAGAACACAGTGGCTGGCGCGCTGAACATTGTCAGCAAGAAGCCTGAGTTCAATACCAATGCTTCACTTACAGTGGGTGCGGGTAACTACAACATGAACGAAGTGAAGGGCCATGTGAACTTCGCTGCATCAGAAGAGCTGGCGTTCCGTCTTTCCGGCAGCATGCTTGAGCGAGATGGCTACTATAAAGACATCAACGACGGCGATGCCTACGACAGTCGTGACCGTTACACCATCAAGGCGCAGGCTCTCTGGCAGCCAAGCGATGATTTGTCGGTTCGCTTCATCTATGACTACACGGAAAAAGATGAGGACTGCTGTCCAGGTGCTTACTACATCAATGGCCCGACAGGTGCCATCGTAGAGGGTCTCGGTGGTGATATTACGCCTTTCCGCCAGGATGACGGTATCAAGGTGGGTGTAAACCACAAGCCGGTTGAAGATGTTGAGGACTGGGGCGTATCACTGGATATTACCTGGGAAATCAACGACAACATGTCATTCCGCTCCATCACGGCTCAGCGCGAGTTTGAAGTGTTCCGTGTTCAGGATGTTGATTTCGGTAATGCAGACATTTTGATGCCGCAGGACATCGACGAGAGCTTTGAAAACTTCAGTCAGGAATTTCAACTGCTCGGTTCAATGGACAGCGTCGACTGGTTGGTTGGCGCCTACTACTACACGGAAGATCTGGATTCAGACGAAATGATCGTTCTTGGCGCTGACGGTCCTGCTTACCTGAGCAGATTATTGGGCGCAGGCGATGCCCTGATTCCTGCCTTCGCAGGTAACCCGGCTGGTCGAAGCAATTCTGGCGGCGTTCCCGGGCAGGGATATGACGCTGCGTACTTCTCCGAAACGGATGGCTGGTCTTTGTTCACACACAATACCTGGCATGCAACTGATAAGGTCGACTTCACTTTTGGTGTGCGTTACAGCGACGAAGAGAAGAAAGCCGGTGGCGTGTTTAATGGTGCGCCTGTCTGGGGTACGCCGATTGACGATCCATTCTGTGGCGCGGTTCCCATCCCAAGTCTCTGTGATAACCAGAGCTGGACGAACAGTGAGTCCGAGTCTGAAACCACCGGTACCATCAAGATCGCGTACCAGCTGACTGAAGACATCAATACTTACGCCAGCTATTCACGTGGTTACAAGGCGGGTGGCTATAACCTTGACCAGGAAGCCGTGGGTAACCGTGACCCCGCGACCGGTGAGTTTGTTGACCAGAGTCGATTTAACCCGGAAACCTCCGACAGCTATGAGCTGGGACTGAAGGGTGATTTCCTTGATTACACGCTGACCCTGAACACGGCGCTGTTTTACACTAAATTTGACGATATGCAGCTGAACACCTTTACCGGTCTTGGCTTCACTGTGGGTAACGTCAAGGAAGTGACTACAGAAGGCGTTGAGATCGAGGGTCTGTATCAGATCAGTGATATCGCTACTTTGAGCTTTGGTGTGACCTATGCGGATGCCCGTTATGGCAACATCAATGATCCTGCCCTGGATAACAAGCGTCTGACACAGTCACCTTTGTGGCAGGGTTCTGCAGCCCTGTTTGTTGAAGACGAGATTCCGGGCACTGACTGGAGCTACAACTTCAACATGAACTTCTCCCACGTTGGTGAAGCCAACACAGGTTCTGACCTGGACCCGGAGAAGGTACGAAGTGCTTTCAACATGGTGAATGCTTCATTCGGTGTTCTTTCCAACGACGGACGTTGGGGCGCTACCCTGTGGGGTCGCAATCTGGGTGATATGACCACCAACATGCTGGTGTTTGACTCAGTCTTCCAGGCAGGTAGCTGGACGACGGTTTCCAACATTGGCCGTACTTACGGCATCACGCTGACCGCCAACTTTGGTGAGTAATCAGGTTCGAAAGTCAGCTAGAAAAGCCCGGGTTTAACCCGGGCTTTTTTTTGGCTTCAGAAAAATGCTATCGCGTCATGATCCGGTTGGTGAGCCAGGCGTCTTTCGCGATACTCACTCGTTGTCTTGCACGCGGCTTTGCTTTGGCAAGTCCAGTGCTGGGACCCCCGATCACAGTAGGGCAACTGCCATCTGTGCGATATTGAAGCGCAGCTTTCAAGCGACCCTCTGCCGGGTCTCCAAGCTGTTTCGTGAAGTCGTCAGAGACGAGACATCCGGCGACAGGGGTGCCTTCGACCGTCGGAGTATTTTCCGGTGAGAAGCCATCCGTGTAGTCGCCAAAGCCTTTCTGATTGACGCCTCGGAACTGGATAGAGAAGTAAGTAGTGCCGCAGTTATCAAAGGGATAGAAACCGTAGGGCTTGCCGCAGGTGGTCTCGCCGATCATCACGACGTCGACATCAATACCCCGAAGGCCGTTGATAATGGATTCGCTGGCGCTGCAGGTGGCAGACCCGGTCAGAATAAACACGCGACTCAGTCCCAATGTTGGCAGCGGCTGACCGGAAGCGACAGAAAATCCCTGACTCGTGGTGTGAAACCGTGCCGGTGTCAGTACTCGGCCAGTAACCGGGTCAAAATCAGGGTGTTTGTCGTTGAATTCCAGGGCTTCAAATATCTGTCCGACCGCGTTATCTCCCGCGATCATATAGCCAAGCTCATTGGCGATATCAAGGAAACCACCACCGTTGTAGCGAAGGTCCAGAACCAGGTCAGTTACACTCGCAGCCTGAAGCTCACTGATGGCATCAATCAACTGTCCCTCGGCCGGGCGAATGTGATCGTTAAAGGTGAGGTAGCCGACGAGGCCGGTCTCTGTCTCCAGCGTCCTGATGTTCTGCACGGGCGTCGAAGTGATCTGAGTCGATGTCATGGAGATGGTGCGGGTTTCCGCCGCATCCACATCACGCACCACGAAGGTATGAGTTTCATTGTCCCCTGGAAACAGTCCACCATTCAGGGTCGCGACATCGCTGCCGTTGACGACATCGACGCCATCAATCTCAAGGATCTCAGTGCCTCTGAGCAGGGCTGCCTCTGGCGAGGTTGCCGGGGTGTCTGGCTCTGTGTAGGCAACGACCACCTGCCTGGGTGGTGTGCCCTGGAGGATCGCAAAGGTTGCTCCGTAGCCACCCCTGATGCCACTTGAAGACTGTGCCTGCCATTCTTCGGTAGGAATCGAAAAGTGAAACTTGTCCTTGGGTGCACCGGAAGGTGTCGTGTCGAAAGTGCGCATCTCTCCGAAATAATCCGGCGTGCTCAGACTCGCGGGGTCGATATCGGTGATTTCGTCATACCAGAGATACAGTTCGTTACTCCAGGAACGCAACCAGTTGTTTTCGTCTTCAGTAGTGCCCTGAATATCCGGGAAGCTGTTGCCGTTGAGATCGACCCCGGAACGTGGGTCGGCACAAATCTGTTCGAAATTTCCAAAGGGCTCGAAGGTGTCGTTGGCAAATCCGGAATCCGGTGTGGGTTCAGGCTCTGTTTCTGGAGCGGGCTCAGGGCTGTTATCTGGCTCAGGGCTGTTGTCTGGCTCAGGGCTGTTATCTGGCTCAGGGCTGTTCGTCACCGGTTGCGATGCAGGCGTGCTGCTGCCGCCACCACCACCGCCACACGCGGTCAGGAAAGTGATACAAAGAAAAATGAGCAAATGGCGCGACAAAACGAAACCTCTGTGTGTCAATCGACGGCTGCTACCTGCCCCCCATCGACGGCGATATGTTCAGCGTTAATCCAGAGCCCGGCCGGGCTCGAAACAAATGCTATGGCGCGCGCCAGTTCGTCAGCCGTGCCGAGTCGCCCCAGCGGAATACCTTTTTCCACGGCGGCATAGAACTTTGGATTCTCCTGTTTTCGCAAATCCCAGGCGCCTCCTTCAAACCAGACAGCGCCGGGAGATATCACGTTGGCCCGGATGCCATCTTTCCCGTACTGCTGGGCCAGGTCGTTGGCATAGACTCGCATGGCTCCTTTGGCCGCACCATAGGAGCTGGCTGGTCTGCCAAAGTTGAACTTACTGGCCATGGAGCCAATAAAAGTTATGCTCGCGGCATCGCTGGCTTTCAAAGCATCAAGGCATTCATTCACCAGCCTGACCCCCGCCATCATGTCGACCTGGAAGCTGCGCATCCAGCCTTGCTCATCGCCAGTCATATCGAATCCGCTGGCATTGTGAATCAAGAGATCGACACCGTTCAGTTCTTCCTGTGCCCGCCTGGCGAAGTCTCGAGTCGCGGTTTCATCTTCTAGGTCAGCCTGGAAGCCGATGGCGGTGCCGTCACCGGCTGCATTGATCCGCTCTGTGGCGGTTTTGATGTCTGACGGGGTACGTCCGCAGAAGGCAATATCGCAGCCCTCTGCGGCAAGCAGGGCACCAGTGTGTAAACCGATACCCCGACTACCGCCGGTGATGATGGCTTTCTTACCTGAAAGTCCGAGATCCATCTAGTTCTGCACATCACCGGGTATGCTGCAGACATAGCATCCCAGGGCATGGAGTTCGTCCAGGGAGTTAACCAGTCTGGTTGCCCACATTCTGGCGTAACGCTGGACTTCCATCTTGTTGGTTACAGGATTGCTTTCCCTGGCTACAACAGGCTCTATGCGTTTGGAGTCTATGACCCGCGCCAGGGATTCTTCTGTTCTTGAATCACGTAGTTCCAGGATCAGTGTGGCGGAGCCAAGATCTGCTATATAGGTACTGCTTCTTGCAGAGGTCATTTCCCGAGGAACTTTCGAGGTAACATTCATCAGTCCGATAGTGACATCGAGCACGCCGGGACCAGGTTCCTCCGTGAATTCGTAGTTCTCGATTTTCTTCAACTCATTCGCAAAGACTTCGCTGATTGCCTGCTGCAGACTGGCTTTTTGCTTCTCGGAGAGAGGGAAAGAATCGGCATTTCTGTCATAGCGGCTTTTCGCATCCGGGTGTCGATACTGAATGCCGGCTGATTCCAACAGAATTTTGTCGTACTTGCTGAGATCGATGTCCGGTTTTACCCAGACTTTATCCAACCGGGTGTTGTTGACCCGGTGAAGTCCATCATAGGTAACTTCAGCACCGGCACCCTGCTGGACTGTGGGTGTCGAAGTACAGGCGGCGAGTGAAACGATGGCCAGAGCCAGAATAATAGAACGCATTGGATTCCCCATTTGTCGAGCAAACGCTAAGTGTTGGCAAGAAAACCGCATTTGAACAAGATCTACAAGACCTATGGACAAGACCTGTGGACAAGACTTCTGGACAAAACAGATACACCGGCCATATAGACAAGGCATTCGTCAGGTATAATTGCGCCATGTTAAAGCTCATAACCAGTCTCGCTTTCACCCTTTTGCTCTCGGTTTCTGCTGTGTACGCAGAAGACTCTGTGCCCGTCGTTGAATCGGAAGCACAGGAAGTACCGAAAGAACTGACAAAGCGTGAACAACTCGCCGCTGAAGCGGAGGAAATCAACCGTCGTATTCAGAAGATTGCTGACGATTTCGAGGTTCTGGATGACTCTATAAAACATGCGACTGGCGATCGACTGGAGATCCTTATTCTGGAGCGGCAGAAGACGTCGCTGAAGATCCTGGATGAACTGTTTGCGCTGTCGCTGAATCTGCAGCGGCAGGATGCGCTGGGTGAAAACACAGCAGAGTTAAGAGATGTCGTTGTCAGTTACCTGGTTCGAACCAGCAATGCGCTTGACCGGTTTCTGGACCGTGAAGAAGAAACGATTTCGGAGCTTCGCTCACGCACAGACAAGCTGAGCGGTATTGAACTGGTTGAGTTCGAGCAGAATGTCGCCGCCACGATGGCGTGGCTTCAGGAATTGATTGAGGCGAAGCTCAAGACTATCCAGGAACTTGAAAAACTGGGTGTCGACACCGGAAATCATCGTGAGAATCTAATCAATCGGCTGAACAGGTTTGCCTCGAGCCTTTCCGGCCAGCTTCAGCTTGTTGATGGTTCGCGTAAAGCGATTGAGGCAGGCAGTGCCAGTGAAGGTATGCCTGGTGAACTCAAGGCGCAGGTTCAGGCTCTTAATGTCCGTCGCAGTTCGATTCTGTCGTCGCTCGCCATGCTGGTGCAAACCATGAACAGTCTGGGTGTTGATGCCAGAGAATACCGCCAGTTGTTGCTGGAAACGGGAGAGGTGACTGCTGACCTTTTCAATCCGGAGATTATGCTCGGCATTCTCCAGAAACAGTTAAGGAGCCTCTCCGAGTGGACAAGCAATAACGCGGGTGCCTTTGCTACCAAGCTTGTGGTTTTCCTGCTGACTCTGGTTGTGTTCAGGCTCATCGCGCGCGCCACAAACTACATGATGCGACGCAGCTTCGAGAGTCAGAAAGTTCAGGTTTCCAAGCTGATGCAGGACATGCTGCGCGGGTCAGCGAGACGAAAGTTGGGTTTGCCTGGGAGACGACGATGGATTCCAGGATCACTTCAGCTTCGACTTTAAGGGTTGCTGAACCAGCGACACCTGCAAACTCTGCTGTGATTTCTGTGGTTCCGCCCGACAAACCGGTGGCGAGGCCGGTGCTGCTGACAGTCGCGACGCTGGCGTTGCTGCTTGACCAGGTCGTACTGTTCGAGACATCGAAGGTGTCGCCGTCCCTGGTAATCGCAATGGCCATATACGACAGTGTTTCGCTGACCCCGATGGTCGCCATCGGCGGCAGTACATCGACTCTGATGACCTCGTCACCGTCATCGGCGATAACGGTGAGTGTGGTCCTGTCTGTAAATCCCTCGAATGTGGCGCTGATGTCGACCTGACCGGGCGAGAGAGCGTTCGCGGTTCCGCGTGCTCCGGGTTCATTACTGATGGTGGCGATGGCGTCGTTCGAGCTCGCCCAGGCTACGACTTTAGTGAGGTCAGCACTGGTGCCATCGGTATAGGTAGCTGTCGCCGAGTAGCGCAGCATGGCGCCCGCTGGTAAGGATTCATCACGGGGTGAAATGGACAGACCCGACAGCTGGGGGCTGATCACGGCCGCGCCGGCTTGTGTTGAGACATTATTAACACTCGCGATCAGTGCGTCTTCACCGATCGCGACCCCAATCACTGTACCGAAGTCGTCCAGTGCAACGAGACCTCTTGTCAGCACCGGTTCATAGGCCTGGATGATGCCGGATTCGTTCTGCAGGGCCCATTCGGCGCTAAAGGTCACATTTTCGTATCGGCCGTCCGAGTAGATCGCGAAAGCACGATAGTCCTGGGTGCCGCCAAGGGGGATGTCCGCCAGGGGCGGTAATATCGCGGTTTCAACGATGACAGGGTCGGTCACCGTCAATGTCGCGGTGCCGCTGAATCCATCCAGAGATGCCTGAATTTCTGCCGTACCCGCACTGACGCCCAGGGCTGAACCGGTCGCGTCGATACTCGCGACGTCAGCGTCCGAACTTGACCAGTTCACGCTGTTGGTCAGGTCCTGCTCAGAGCCATCGGAATATTCGCCGGTCGCGGTAAAGGCCTGTGTCAGACCTGCGGCAATGCTTGCGCTCGCGGGTGTCACACGAATGTTTTCAAGCAGCACCCGATCATCAATGAACTCCGCATCAGAACCCCCGCCGCCGCCGCAGGCGGTAAGCAGGACTGACAGAAGAAGGAGGAGTGCTGATGATCGGAACATAGTTATAGCCTGCGTTAGAACCTGACTTCTAGACCAAAGGTGACGACGTGGTAGTCGCGTTGCCGGAATTCACCGGAAGCGCCCTGTGGTCTTAACAGGGTGGTGTGATCGATGTCGAGGAATTGGTACTTGCCTTGAAAGAACCAGCGATCCGACAATTGTGCTTTGAAACCCAATTGCCCGCCCATGTACGATTCATCGTTTTCGTTCTCAATGGTTGTCGCGAAAATCGGGTCTTCCTGCCACTGGAGTGTGCTTGCACCGCCGACCAGGCCGACATACATCTGCACTTTTTCACCCAGAAACCAGCCATAATTAATGGAGGCCGCCAGGTTCTCTATCTCTGTCTCATCGAGATCAGCGAAGGTATATTCTGCGGCCACAAACCAGTTCGGTGTGAAACGGTATCCGATTTCGACCTGGACCGGGGTGCCGTCTTCAGCAGGGTCAATCAGGAGATTTATGCTGCCGGTATCAGTCCTGAGATCGGCATCATGTTGTATGTGACCGCTGCCGAGCGAAATAAACCAGTTGTCGTTGGAAGCGTGCGCGGGACTGATGGCAAGACAGGCTATCAGGAGGGTTAAAGCAGATCGAAACGCCATGCGATCCTCTGAATTTTGTGGCCGATAAGCATACCGGCTGTTCAGGGATAAACAACCTGCGGCCTGTCTGGAATCGGCTTGACGATGTCAACTTTCGTTGTTCTCAGTCCAGGATGAGCAGCACCCTGTAGGTCCAGCCACTGGACTGTCCGCTGACCGGGCTGAAAGCCGTGTCGGTGACCTGATCAAGTTCCACATGCCGCCAGTTGAGGCTGGTCATGATGTCACTGCGCAGCCACCAGTTGAGACCCAGTGTCCATATATCCATTTCGCAGCCCTGAACCGGGCCGTCGGCCAGATCAGTATGGGAATACCGGACGCCAACCTCCCAGGCACCCCAGCCATTCTGATTCACCGGGCGGGCGATCTGCAGCCGATTAAATATGCCGCTGCGATGATTGTAGCTGCGCATTTCACCCGTCAGAATTCGTGAAAAGGAGACGTGGTATCCGGAAAAGTTCAGGTCGCCAAAGGATGAATCCTGGATGTTTACATCGAGATACTCACCATGCAGCCAGTTCGGACCCTGGCGCCAGGATAATTCATAGTTGAAGGTCTGGGAGTTGTCGATCTGATCGATGAACCCCGAGGCAAGAAAGTCTGGTGCCTGAGTGGTCTCGGGTGTCTGACTGGTCCTGAGTCCTTCCTTCGCGTCGCTGTACCGGTAACCGAAGCCCAGATGCAGCAGATTACTTTCATCTTTCGTGGAGAACGGTATGCCGGTCACTCGTCCTGTATACGTGGTTGCGCTGTCGCTGCGTGAATCACCTGATTCGAGCCAGTCGTTGAACACACCTGTTGCCCAGGACAGTCTCTGATTAAGCTGCGTGCCAGAGATCACAGCGCCAATGTTGCGAGAAGGCAGGAAGGTGTCCGCTGCTGCCGACCTCTCCTGAAAAGGCAGGAAAATCAGAGAAGTCATTCGCTCCATGTTAATCGGTTCTTTTTGCTTGCCGATAGCAATCGTGTTTTTCTCAAACACAGGGATATCGAGTCGGTAATCGAACCAGACAAAGCTGTCACTTTTTCTGTCGTCGAAACCCTTGTCGAAGGCGGTCGTGGCACCGAATACGGTGTACAGCCAGGGTTTCCTGAATCTGGTGATTGCGCCAATGACGCCGAACCGAAGCGCCCGGATTTCTCCACCATTATAGGCCTCCAGGTCGCCAACCTGAGTCAGGTTCGTACTGTCCTGTGAAGACCAGGTTGTCCGATCCAGGGCCATCGTTGCCGTAAAGAGATTGCGAAAATTCTCTCCCTGATAATAATTCCATTTCTGTTGTGATTCGTAGCGTGTCGGCAGAGAGATGGGCGGCGGTGTGTATGAGAACCAGCCTCTGCCTCTTTGATCACTGTTGACTACTTCACGAAGTCTGTTTCGCTCGACAGCGCCTCCGGCGATGGCGAAATCTCCGAATTGTTTCGTGTCCAGAAGTACCTCAACCTTCTCCCGTGGGTCCTGACCCAGGATCAGAAAAGCGGCTGGTTGCCCGATGGTGAGTCGGCCGATCAGCACGCCGTTCTCGGCATCGTAGGCAGGTACACCAGGCTCATCAGGAATGCCACTTTCAGTGACAATATCCAGCAACCCATCTTTGATAATGAGATTGACCACACGATCTTCTTCCGGGTTCGCCATGTTGGGAATCACCACGTTCTCGAGAATGATCGTGGCCGTACCCTGTGGCTGTGCCCAGAGACTATTGGCAGCAAGGAGTATCGTCAGAACGAGTGCGTGCTTAAAAGAACGATAGCGCATCGAGTTTTTCTCTGGATGGACACGATTATTGTGCGAGCAATTCAAGATAATGAGAAGCAAAAAGGTGGTGTGCTGGTTCATCAGCACAACGACCCTAAGAGCCGAGCTTCATGTCAACATGAGATTGGCGGGGCGCTGACGTTTATAGCGTCCAATCATCCTGCTGAACACCAATTGTCATGGCGGCTATGACTCTCTATCTTCGCGAATTCCATTACAGCGGATCACGGAAATGAGCATTGAGCAGATCACTAATCAGCTTCAGGATTTCATGGAGCGAAACATCTACCCCAATGAGACTCTCTATCATGAACAACTGAATGCGTTGCCGGATCGATTTGGCACGGTGCCGCTGATGGAAGAGCTTAAAGCGCAAGCGAAAGCCGCTGGATTATGGAATCTCTGGATGCCCAGCGAGTTCGGTGGCATGAGTAACGAAGACTACTGCGGACTCGCAGAAATCATGGGCCGCGTACTCTGGGCACCCGAAGTATTCAACTGTAATGCGCCGGATACCGGCAACATGGAAGTGTTCCTGAAGTATGCAACTGACAAGCAGAAAGCCGACTGGCTGGAACCTTTGCTCGAAGGTGAGATCCGTTCTTCCTACTGCATGACTGAACCTGACGTTGCCTCCAGCGACGCGACCAACGTGCAGACCGCAATTACCCGCGAGGGTGATGAGTATGTCATTAACGGTCGCAAGTGGTTTATCACCAACGCACCCTACGAACGTACAAAGATCTTTATCGTGATGGGTAAGTCCGATCCCGAGAATTCCAACCGTCACCTGCAACAGAGCCAGATTCTGGTGCCGAAAGACACGCCGGGTGTTGAAGTGATTCGACCGCTGACGACGCTCGGCTATGACGATGCGCCCCTTGGACATGCCGAAGTTGTCTTTAACAATGTTCGTGTCCCTGAAGAAAACATCCTGCTGGGTGAAGGTCGCGGATTTGAAATCGCCCAGGGCCGCCTTGGCCCTGGCCGGATCCACCATTGTATGCGCCTGATTGGCAGCGCCCAGCGTGCGCTGGAATTTGCCTGCCGGCGTTCCGTGGCACGAGAGACCTTCGGTCGCAAACTCTCGGAACATCAGTCAGTGCTGGAAGACATCGCCGTGTCATTCAGCGAGATTGAGCAGGCGCGACTCCTGACACTGAAGACAGCGCGCCGCATGGATGAAGTGGGTGCCAAAGATGCACGTGACCTGATTGCAGCCTCAAAAATCACGGTGCCTCTCATGGCGCAGCGAGTTATAGACCGCTGCATGCAGATACATGGAGCAGGCGGCCTGACAGGCGACTACCCGATGGCTGAAGCTTTTAACTATGCCAGGTGGTGTCGACAGGCTGACGGTCCTGACCAGGTGCATATGATGGCGTTGGGTCGGCAGTTGGTGAAACGCTACACCAGCTAAAGATCACTCAGTCTGGCGATTCGCCGGCTTCTGCGCTGATTCGAAGGTGTTCCGTGATGGCACGCACACCTTCCTCAAACAAACCGACGTCAATACACATCAAGCCATACCGATAGAGGCGCTCTTCGGGCGGGTAGGCATAGATGCCCGTTTTCTCCTCAGGATCACCCAGTCCTTGAATGTATGCCGCGATCTGTTCAGCGTTAATGGCAGAGGACCGAATCCTTGCGGGTGAACCATAGCCTGGCAGGGAGGGAGAAAAGGCGCGCGGGCTGCCGGCGGTTGAGTTCAGCATCACCTCGGATTGGGATTTCATATCCTGCTGGATCTGACCCATTCGCTGGTCGATTTCCAGTTGACGGATTTTAGTCTGGTTCTGGTAGGTCTGGTTGTGCAGAGACTGATCGGCTTTGCAGGTCGAGTGAACAGCCACATAGACGAAGACCCATAGCAACAGTTTCATATCAGTACCCTCTAACAACATCGGTGACCGTGTTGTCCAGAATATACAGGCCGAGAACGACCATGATGACGGGTGCAATCCATGAGCCATAGCGGGCAACCAACTCGACCTTGTTTGCATGGTGACCAATAGAAATCGCCAGAATATACCAGGCACATGCCGCGATCAGAAACGCAATCGCGATAGAGATATTGATCTGCATCAGGCTGTCTGCAAACAGCGGCGCGAATACCAGCATGGTATCGACACCATTGGATAGCTGTAGCGTGATGATGGTTGAGACAGAAACAGACTAAAAATTTATGGGTTCATCTTCTTTTTTCCTGAAGAGACCGTAGAGCATGTTGAGTCCTACCAGCACGGGGATGACACCGAGAAAGCCGATGAACGCTACTGGCATGACCAGGGAAACCAGGCCGATCGCGGCGGAGACGATAAGCAGAATGACCATCCCTCCCATAAAGCCCAGGAAAAGTCTGTCGCGCGCTGTACCTGAAAGCACCAGTCCGACCATCAGCAGGAGATTGTCGATATTCGTGGCCGCGAAGGTTGCGAATACCAGAAAAATGACGGTGAGCATGAGCGCATCTTACAGAAACTCTGGCGCAGGGGTCATTTACCCTGATAGTCTCTATAACTTCTGTAATCCACTACAAAAAAGATTATGAGCGAACTACACAAAACTTTCTGTCGATACTGTCATGCCTATTGCGCCATGGTGGCCGAGGTCGAAGACGGCAAGGTGCTGTCGGTTAAACCAGATACGGATAATGAGATGTACGGTGGTTATACCTGCATCAAGGGCCGCCAGCTGGTGGAACAGATGTATCAGTCAGAAAGGCTGACTTCCTGTCAGGCAAAACAGCCTGACGGCAGCTTTGCCGAAATCAGCAGTGAACAGGCGCTGGATGAAATCGCCGAGAAGATGCGTGCGATTATTCAGGAGCATGGTCCCAAAGCAATCGCGACTTATAACGGCACCGTCGCGTTCCAGAATTCCGGCCAACTGGTTTACAGCCGTGAATGGCACAAAGCTCTGGAATCGCCTTCCTACTACACCAGCGTGACCATTGATCAGCCTGCCAAGGTCTTCGTGGGTTCTCGCATTGGTTACTGGACGGCAGGATCCCATTTCTTTCATGACTCCGATGTGACGATGCTGATTGGTAACAACCCGATCGCTTCACACTATGCACCACCCGGCGGTGTGCCTTCCGTCAGTCCATCTGACCAGCTGCGTCGCGCGCAAAAGAACGGTCAGAAACTGATCGCCATCGATCCTCGGAAAACAGAAATCGCCAGGCGAGCGGACCTGCATCTGCAGATTAAACCCGGTGAAGATGCGACCCTGCTGGCAGGTATGATTCGCCTGATCCTGGAAGAGAACCTGCATGATGCGGAATTCTGTGATGAGTTTGTCGGTGGCCTGGATGATCTGAAGCGCGAAGTGCAGGCTTATGATCTGGATACCGTTTCTCAGCGCACGGATATTCCTGTTGAGCAGATCGCGGAAGCTGCCAGACTCTTCGCCGCCGGGCCACGGGGCATCGCGATTACCGGCACTGGCCCTGAGATGGGTGCGAATCCCAATCTGGTTCAGCACCTGGTGGCGTCGCTGAATACGATATGTGGTCGTTACTACCGTGCAGGTGAAACCGTTCCGAACCCCGGTGCACTGTCAGCCGATACCCCGCGAGTCGCGCAAGTCTTTAACCCACCGGTAGCCTGGGGGCGTGGTGAGCGATGTCGTGTGAATCCTGAATTCGGGGAGCTGATGTCGCCAGGCGGTGTCAGCGAGATGCCAACGTCTCAGCTGGCGGATGAAATTCTGACGCCAGGTGAAGGGCAGATCCGGGCACTGATCGTTGTTGCCGGTAATCCGGTGATGGCCTGGCCGGATCAGCAGAAAGCTTATGACGCCATGCAGGATCTGGATCTTCTGATCTGCATTGACCCTTACATGGCCGCCACTTCTGAGATGGCCGACTATGTCTTTGCTCCGAAACTGACGCTGGAGCGCGAAGATGTGACGTTGCTGGCAGACCCCTGGTACGAAAAGCCTTACAGCCACTACAGCAAAGCGGTTATTGAAACCGACCATGATGTGGTTGAAGAGTGGGAAGTTTACTGGGGACTTGCGAAGCGTCTCGGGCTCGATGTCCAGATCAAGGGAGAGTCGATGCCCATTGATCGCAAGCCGTCAAAGTTCGAGCTGTTGAAAGCAATTACAAAGGGTTCGCGAGTTGATATCGAATGGCTGCGGGACAATCCCGGTGGTCACATTTTCGAAGATCTGCAAACCTTGGTGCAGCCTGCCCCGGAAGAAGCCAAAGGCCGCCTTAATCTTTATCCGGAAGGTGTTGCGGAAGAGTTTCAGGCCCTGGCCGAGTTTGGCGAGCAAGCGCAGGACTTCAGTCACGTGCTCATTGGCTTTCGCAGCAAGTACGTACTGAACTCATTTGGCAGAAACCTGCCTGCGATACGAAAGAAGTCAGGAACGACGAACTCTGCCAATATGCATCCGGATGACCTGGCAGCCCTCGGGCTTGAAGATGACAGCGAGGTCACGATTGAATCAAAACACGGCAAGATCACGGCGATCGTGCAGGCGAACGATCGGATCAAGCCCGGGGTGATTGCCATTCACCATTGCTGGGGCGTAGCGCCAGGTCAGCAGGCGCCGGTGCGGGAAGTCGGTACGAATACCAACCTGCTCGTCGACAGTGAATCTGAGCTGCAGCCGTTTACGGCGATGACACGCTCAAGCGGTATCCCTGTCAATGTGAGTGCGGCCTGATTCAGGAGTCGTCACCGAGCACGGTTTTCAGGGCTTCAGTTTTTTCTCTGCCTTGTTGTTCGATCAGCCGGTAGGCGGTGTAGTACTTGTAGATGCTTGCAACATAGCGCACAGGCTCACGGCTGATCTTGCGCGCCGCCATGTTCTCAACATTTCCGAACCAGACGTTGGGATCCAGACCTGCTTCCCTTGCCGCGTTTCGGGCGCGAGTGATACCGGCCGGCCCCGCGTTATAGGCTGCCCATGCAAACAATCGCTGGTTAACGGGCGTGATGTCTTCGTCTGAGAAATAGCGATTGCGCAGGAAATCCATGTATTTGGTGCCGGCATGGATGTTGTTTTCCAGGATCTCGATCTCGGGGATGCCGACATTGGGGTCTCGTGCGGTTGTCGGCATCAACTGCATGACACCGACAGCACCAACGTGGGAACGCACTGACTGGTCCAGTCGAGATTCCTGATAGGCTTGTGCGGCCAGTGCCAGTGGGTCGAATTTGTACTGATTTCCGTAAGTGAAAAACAGGTCGATCATCTGGTTGAACTTGTCCCGTTCGGATTGGGACAGCGGGTTGTCGATCCATCGGGTGTTGTCGAAGTACTTGTTAAACAGGACGTTCCCAAGGTAACTCCCCTTTTTCACATTCTGGGCGTATGTGTTCAATGCGGCCAACAGCTCTGGTGAATCCTTGCGGATGGCCCAGCCAATGTGTTGCTCTTCGATGATTCGAACTTCTGAATCGAGCCTGATATCAGGCAGGACTTTTGCCCAGAGCTCTGCTTTGAAGTCATCGCAGATTGTGTAGTCGATAACGCCGGCATTGACCATCTCAATAATGTCTTCCGTCAGGAACTGACCGTCGGCTTCGATAATTTCTACAGGCTCAAGATCAGCGATCTTGAATTTTTCGTTTAGTAACGTGAGATGTCGCTGGTAGCTGCTGTCACGTAGAACGTAGACCTTCTTGCCTGAAAGATCGGCGGAGCGGTTAAGTTTGGGTGCATTCCGATGGGCCACGACAATTTCGGCCACATCGCGGCCGTGAGGGCTGACGAAATCAACCTCCTGCTCACGCTCCGGTGTGATCGTAAGGAACGCTGCAGCGATGTCGCCTCGACCATCCTGCAGTGCCGGTATCAGCTCTGAAAAAGTGACAGGTATGAACTGGGGGAAAATGCGGTTGGCTTCACTGGCGTGGTAACGATTGGTTCTGCCCTCATTGATCTGTTTCAGGAACTCCAGCGCCAGTTCGTATTGAATGCCGCGAATGCGACCCTGGTCAAAAAAGAAATCCGTCTGGCTGTGGGTGACCAGAATGCGCAGAATGCCACGCTCTGCGATTTTGTCGAGATCGCCAAATCTCGGCTCAATCTTGTAGTTGACCTCCTCGGGATTATCGAACTCCAATGTCTGGGACCAGCCAATCAATGGCAGGAGGATCAGGATGGCAAGCACGGTCTTTTTCATGGCGTTATTATGCCTGTATGGGAAGACCATTTTTAGTCATACAACTGCGTCCCGAGGATGAAACCGCAGACGATGAGCTGGCTGCCATCTGTCGCTACGGTGCTCTGGCCGACCATGAGGTCGAGCGCATACGGGCTGAAGTTGACGGGTTGCCGAACATCGACCTAAAAAAGTACTCAGGCATCATTGTTGGCGGCAGCCCGTTTGACGTGAGCGCTGAGCACAAGACTGATATTCAGCAAAAGATAAAGCGGGACTTCGCACAACTGTTTGAGCGCATCGAGGCGCAGGACTTTCCCTTTCTCGGCTGCTGTTCAGGTAACGGATTACTGGGCCACCATTGTGGGGCGGTTATTTCGAAGAAGTTCGGAGAGCCGGTAGGCGGCACCTGGGTCAGTCTGACGGATGACGGCAGGACTGATCCGCTGCTGCAAGGATTTCCTGAGCAGTTCCGGGTTCTTCTGGGTCACAAGGAGGCCTGTGATGATGTGCCACCGGGTACCACGTTGTTGATTAGAGGTGACCGATGCCCGGTGCAGATGTTTCGATTGAAACAGAACGTCTATGCAACACAGTTTCATCCTGAGGGTGATGTGGCTGGCTTCACTTTGAGAATCAATGTTTATCGGGAGCACGGCTACTTCCACCCTGACGAGGCAGACGCCTTGATCGCCAGTATCCAGAACGAACAATTGGCACACGCCAACCTGATTTTGAAAAGATTTGTTGAGAGGTATCGTTTATGAGGCGGGAACAGTCCCAGAAACTTCCAGAAGTCACGCGGACTTATATCAGTCCGCATCTGGATTCGACTCGCTGGGAAGTCTATTCCCCTCGGGCTGACGACATCATTGTCACGACCTCGTACAAATGTGGTACGACATTTACTCAACAGATTCTTTACAACATGCTGGTGCGAAACACGTTCGATGATGAGCAGTTTCCACAGATTGATCAGGCTTCTCCCTGGATTGATGCACGTTTTCACCAGGACAGCAAAGACGAGCTCCGCAAAACCCTGGAGGAATTACCACACCGCCGGTTCATTAAAAGTCACTTGCCTTTGGACGGCCTGCCATATTTTCCTGAGGCGAAGTACCTCATCGTGGCGCGGGACCCCCGTTATGTATTCATGTCACTGCTTAATCACTATGGCGCCTATACCGACCTGATGTATCAGCTGCTCCAATGGGAGGGTGAGCCGCAACAGCCGAGGTACGATGGCGATCCCCTGGCACTGTGGCGAAAGTGGATCTCGAAGGGCTGGTTTGCGTGGGAACAGGAAGGCTATCCCTTCTGGCAGAACATGGGCCACACCCAGAGTTGCTGGAATTTTGAACATCTGCCTAATTTCATGTTTCTGCATTACTCGGACATGGTCGGCGATACATCCGCCATTGTTCGCAGGATTGCCGACTTTATCGAGCATCCAATGACCGACGATGATGTTGACGCGGTTACTCGCGCGGTTTCTTTTAAACGAGTGAAAGAACAGGCGGTTGCCGAGAGCGAAGCAACCAAGGGTCAGCCAGATGCCTTTGCAGGTGGTCAGGCAACCTTTATCAATAAGGGAAGTAATGGTCGCTGGCGCGATCTGTTAGGCGAGGAAGAGCTGGCGATGTATCGGACGACCCGGGATAAAGTGCTTACCCCGGATTGTGCCAGATGGCTGGAAGAAGGCGGCGGGGTCGAATAGACCCCGCGACCCGTTACTTCATATCCAGTTCTTCAGTTTCACCTTCAACGTGGGCCACGACGCGACGGTTATTCTGTCGGCCTTCAGGCGTGTCGTTGGTATCGATAGGCTGGCTCTCACCATAGCCGATCGTTGAGACTCTGCTGTCACTGATGTTGAAGCGCTCTGTCAGCATGTCTGCGATGGTATTCGCGCGACGCTCAGACAGGTTCTGGTTGTAGGCTTCGGCACCCCTGCTGTCAGTGTGCCCGGACATTGTGACTTTTGAGTCCGGGTATTCATTCATCACATCAGCAACCTTCTGTACTTCTGCCACGTGCTCATCACGGGCTTCAGCAGAATCGAAGTCGAATTCCAGGTTCAGTGTGATATCGATTTTGCGATCGAGTTTGACATAGCATCCACGACCGTCAATACGGGCATTGCTGTTGGTGGTGTTCGGGCAATCGTCCATATAGTTATAGACACCATCACCATCGTCATCTCTCGGGCAACCGCGGCTGTCGACGTCCGCGCCTGCGGGCGTGTTCGGGCACTGATCAGCGCTGTCCATCACGCCATCGCCATCAGCATCACCGTCCTGGGCAGGCGCTGGTGCTGGTGCAGGGGCTGATGCCTTTCCGAAGGCGTAATGCAGGCCTACAGAAACGGCGGCATTAACAGCATCTTCGTTGTTGCCATGAAACAGGCGCAGATCACTTCGCAGATGGGCCTGTTCGGTGAATGCCCACTTGAAACCTGCACCAGCATTCACCTGGAACTCATCGTCGTCGCCGACACCAGGAAGGCTGTATTCACCCTCACCGGCACCAAATGACAGGAAGGGTGTGAAATTGTTGCGGCTTTTCAGGTGGTACAGGGCGCCAAGGTGGTACATATCGACATCGATGTCTCCGACACCGGGCGCAACGGAATCTGCCTCACCTTCGAGGTAGGTAAACTCTATGGCCCAGGGATTATCGAAACGATAGCCGATGCCCAGTCCAATATGACTGTCGTCGTCCAGATCGCTGCTGCCAGAGTAAAATGTCTGACCAATGTGAGGGTAAATAGTAAAACCTTCACCTTCCTCTGCCTGTGTGGCCATGCTGGAAAGCAGGAAGATGGCAAATAATAGTACGCGCATGTGTTTGTCTCTGATTTCTCGCGGCAATACTGCCTTCTTTTCCCGGCTGATGGAAGAAATGAATTGTAAAGGACGAATCCCCTATCTTTTGTCGATCACGGTGTATTCCTTGCCAAAGAATATCGTTGATCGCGCCATATCGATGAAATTGTGCTCATCGGCAATAAAAGCAGCGTTTGCATCCCTGGATTCACGGGTTCCGGGCAAAGCACCGTGATCTACCCAGGCCTCGGCGTGCCCCAGGTAAGACTCTACCTGAGTGCCCCGTGCCTTCTGTATTCCGTCATCCATGGGTGAATTCGCTCGATGTACCTGTCGGTAACACAGGCTGCCGGTAGCCGCTCCATGAGCTCTCACGATTGGCCCGTGGTGGGTTAACCAGTAGTGCCGGGCTTCTTCTTCCGTCAGTTCTGATTTGTGTCGAAGTGGGAAGAACACCCGGACGATGTTTGATTTCTCCCGCGCGACCACGTTTTCCGGGGAGGGATTGATCTGTGGATACTCGTAAGCAAACCAGAGAGGTGAGTTAGGCAGGTCAATAATTTTCGCCTCGTCCTCAAGCAGTGCAGCGCTGGCTTTTTTTGAAGCTTCAGTCTGCATGTTTTCCATCAAGGCGCGCTCGTCTTCCCACCAGAGTTCGGCAACACCGTCATACTCCGCTTCCATATCGCCCCGTGCCTTCTGCACAGCCTCGTTGGCCGGGTCTGTCAGCGTATGAGTCTGTACGTAACGATGGATGTTCAGGTCAGTGGAGAAGCTGGCAACCAGGGGGGCGTGTTGGTTACGCCAGTAATCCTGGAACGCGTCACGGGACAACCCTGATTTTCGACGCAGCGCGAAGACGAGTCTGATCATGCCTTTTCTCCCTCTTATTATTGTTCTTCGGGAGAAGATACCCGAATCAGAACAGATGCCCAACTCGGGTAAACAGATTGACATCACCCCCATCGGTGGCACCGATACCAATCTGGAATGGACCCACAGGCGTGTCCATGCCAAACCAGAGGCTGCCTGACGTAATCGAATCGCTGCCCAGCATGTCACTGCGCTCCTCGTAGATACCACCATATTCGAGAAGGCCGCCGATATAGCCGCTCAAAAATGGTGCGGGTGTGTACTCTTTATAGTAGTAGGCCTGTACCACGGCAAGGTGTGGTCCGATGAGCTGGTTTCGTTTCAGACCCAGCAGGGTGGGACCCCCGCCGGCGGTAAACAGGCCACCTACAGTGCCTTCTCCTTCGGTGGTGCCGGACTGCATGGCGAAGACGAATCGATGATTTTTAAAGGGGATGAAGTGCGCAAGGCTCAGTCCGTAGCGCTCGTATTGTTCATCTGCGCCAAGACCTTCCAGCGAGGTTCGAGCCATGACATTGACGTATGAGCCACTGTCAGGGAAGTACCTGTCGTTCAGGGAGTCATAGCGATACTGCGCCCAGATGCCTCCATCGGAGTAGTCGGGTTCAGGATTTCTCGGGTCGCCGACGAGGAGATCGGCCTCACCCTCGAGGCGGTCGAACCCCAGCGTGAAAGCGGATCGCCTGCTGAACTCCCAACCGAGTCCGCCGGCAACGTAAGCATCCAGTATCCTGTAGTCTGCAATCTTGTCGTTATCGTCCGGTAGGTAAATTGCCTGATCATTCCGCTTGAACCCGGCGGACACCATGGCGAAGGGCCCCAGTGAATGTGACAGAGGCAGGTAAAGGTGTGTCTCCAGACCGGGTTCATCACCCACCGTTGCCCAACTGGTCCAGATGGCACCCTTGTCGGTGACCTCTTCCTTTGAGTAGCCTACTGAGAAGTTGACCAGGCTGTCGCCTGCCAGATCACCTTCCAGGTCCAGCCCGAGATACAGATAATTTGGGCCCCAGCTCTTGGCAGCAGCATCCAGATTGATGTCCACGCCGTCGGATGTGTGATCCAGTGAGTAGCTCACAGACTGAAAATTGCCAAGGGCGAACACGTCGTTAAGGTCCTGATCCATCCGATCGAGATCGAGTGTTGAGCCGGATCTGGTGCCGATCCATTCCTGCAGAACTTCATCTTTCAGACCTGAGTTGTTGGTCAAAGTCACTTTTCCAACCCTCGGAGCGTCGGGCCTGACCTTTTTTCGGTCTGCCAGGTGCTGAGCAAATTCGGCAGGCGGCAATGCGAGTCTGCGCAACCCTTTCATCTGACGAAGCGCTTCCTGTTCAACGATAGGGATAATCATCTGGGCATCGTTGAAATCAGCAGCAGAGTAATCGCCAATCGGTGGTTCTATCAGAAAGTCGATTTCTGTCAGCATGCTGCGACTTTCCTTGGAGTTCACGCCGGTAAGAATGCGGGTTAACTGATCTGTGATGTCGAGAATATTGTTCACGTCCTCCTTACCTCTAAGAGGAGAACTGATATCGACGGCAATGACGATCTCCGCGCCCATGGCTCGGACGACATCAACGGGCAGGTTGTTGGTGAGGCCGCCGTCCACGAGCAGCAAATCCTGGATGCTGGTTGGTGCAAAGATACTCGGCACGGCCATGCTGGCACGCATCGAAACTGCCAGGTCACCGCTGTCCAGAACCACCATGGCTCCTTCAACAATGTCTGTGGCCACCGCATTGAACGGAATTGGCAGTTCTGAAAAATCATGAATATGTGTGACGTGGCTGGTCAGTCGTTGAAGCTCCGGCAGGATCTTCTGACCCTGGATCAGGCCCTGGGGCAGAACCAGTTCTCCATTATCCAGACCTGGACGGCCCGAGACGGAGAACTGTGCTTCGGTAACTTTCCGGATAATCTGTTTATCTGACCTGGAAGGCGCATCAGAAAGCTTGTCGTTCCAGTCCATGGAGACAAGGTCTTCTTCGATCTCCTGAGCGCTTAAACCACTGGCGTAAAGTCCCCCGACAATAGAGCCCATGCTGGTTCCGGCGATATAGTCGATCGGGATGTGGTTGTCTTCCAGAGCCTTCAGAACGCCGATATGAGCCGCGCCGCGAGCACCGCCGCCGCTGAGCACGAGTCCTATTTTGTGTCTCTCCGCGAGCGTGTGGCAACTTGCTATCAGACCAATCAATAGCGTGAGTCCTGAGAACCATCGTGACATGTTAAGTGGCCTGGGATCTGAAAAGCCGATGAGCTTAGCCCTGGGTGATTAGCCGTGCAATAATTCGACGATGTCGCGCCTGCTGTTCCTTTTTTTATTTGTCTTAGTCTGTTCCTGTGCCCGTGGAGCTGTGTTCGAAGAGCATCGTGCTTATGCATTTGCAAATGACACTAACTACGCTTACCTGCTTGAGCTGGGTGATGATACATTGCTCGCTCGAATCAATCTGATCCGGGAAGCTCGACAAACGATTGAGATACAGACCTTTATCTGGGCGGCAGATGAAACCGGTACATTTCTGTTCTGGGAATTGTATAAAGCCGCAGGGCGGGGCGTTCGTGTTCGACTGTTGATTGATGACCTGTCATTGAGGGGTCACGCCAGGATCGTCCCGATACTCGCGGTACTGCACGACAATATAGAGATACGTCATTACAACCCGCTGCATGAAGATATTGATATTGGTGCCCTGAAAACCATCGGCCGGTTCACCTTTCAGTTCGGGAAAGCGAACCATCGGATGCACAACAAGGTTGTGATTGTTGATGGCCACTATGGTATTACCGGTGGTCGAAACTATCAGAACGATTACTACGATCGCGGCACTAATCGAACGTTCAAGGACAGAGATATCCTGGTTATCGGTCCGGTCGTGACGGACATGCGCGTGTCATTCGAGGAATACTGGGCGAACGAGCGATCCGTTCGCAGCAAGGATATGCGTGATGTTCGAGCGGCGATCGAGGCTGTCCAGGTTGAGCGTTTTGATGGTGATTACACCTTGCCGGAAATCTTTCATGAGCTGGATCGATGCGTCGAAGATGATGCCTGCATGACTCAGCGCATCGTCAGTCGCGGCGAGGTGATTGATGAGATGATTTTCGTGGCGGATCATCCCGGCAAGCATGAGTATGGTGATGATTATGCAGAAACGACGGAAAGTATGATCAAACTCATGCAGGAGGCAGAACATCGTATCGTGATGCAGACGCCGTACCTGGTTGCAGGCGATACGAAGTTTTTCAAGGGTCTCATGAAGCAAAACGAGGATCTGGAGTTTGTCGTATCAACGAATTCCCTGGCTGCTGCAGATCATTTTTACGCCTATGCCTATTCCTACAAGAACAAGAAAAAGTATCTCAAAAAGTTCAAGTGGCAAATTCACGAGTTAAAGCCTGAGCCCCCTGACTATTCTATGATGGTGCACGACGTTGAAGGCGTTGAACATACTGACGATCATTACACCTGTATTCATGCCAAGACCTATCTTTTCGATGATGATGTGGTCTGACTGGGTTCCTTTAATCTGGACCCGCGTTCGGCCAGGCTGAATACAGAGGCAGGCATTATTCTTCGTGACAGGGAATTTTTTGATCAGGTGAACAAAAAGATCATTAGAGCTGCAGCGCCCAGGAACGCCTGGACAATTGGACCGAGAAGAAGAGTTCCTTTGCTCAGCTTCGTCAACGGGATATTCGAGAACATTTTCGCGCTGATTCCCATTGCCAATATCTGGCCCTTCACTTACTCAACCAGTTATGAATTGCGTGAAGGTGGAGAAGAAGTCCCTTTCTTTAACGATCGTTTTCATGATAACTATCGACCTGTGGGTCAGTTCCCCGGGATGGGGATGAGCACAAAGGCCATAAAAACGAGATTAACAAAGGCTTTCTTTGGGCCGGCCCAACCGATTATTTAGAGGAGACAGTGCAATGACGGAAACAGGCAAGGTACCTTCCCTGGAAGAAATGGCAGATCGCCTGGCGATTCAGGAAGTGATTCATACCTATGCACGAGGTGTAGACAGGGCGGATGCGGATATTTTGAAGTCGGCCTGCTGGCCAGACTCGGAAGTGGACTATGGCGGGTATCAAGGGCCAGCGCATCCGTTCTGCGATGCGTTGCCGGATGGGCTGCGAAAGTTCGTGAATACCCAGCACCAGATCAGCAATACACTGATTTTTCTGGATGGTGACAAAGCCAAAGCGGAGACCTATCTCACCGCACATCACCGAAGACCGGACGATACTGAGATGACCTATATCGGGCGCTACCTGGATGACCTGGAGAAGCGTGATGATGTCTGGAAGATCAGTTTCCGAAAAATCGTCATGACCTGGCACCAGGATGCGCCATGCACAGATAACTTTGAAGGCAATCCATCGCTGGCGCCCATCGCTCGAGCGACGAATCAGGCTGATGATCCGTCACACGAGTTTCTGTCCCAATAGCGCCTGGGTAAACGTCTACCCTGAGACGTATTCGTCCAGGGTTTTGTGCAGGTTGCGGATTCTGACTTCCTGGTAGTTGCCCAGGGTTTGCCCGGCTTTCTGAGAGGCATTCATACCCGCCCACTGTCGGTAGAAATTCTCGGTGTCCTGATCCAGTACATGAGCCAGCGCGAATCCTTCTACGGTCTTGTAGGAATCTTCCATGCCAAGCTTTGATACCTCGGCAGGTGGTGGACGATCTGCGCCATCAGCCACCGGTTGAAGAATCATGATCTCGTGCACGCAGGTCCCCACGGAGGTGGGGCGAAAACGATAGATTAAAGGAATCTGGATACCGGGGAAAAAACAGGCATTCGGAAACAGGTGGTATTCAATGGAGTCCAGCATGATTGACGTGCTGACATTCGACAGATCAACACCGTAAGCTTCTCCCATAGTCTTTCTTAGATTGTCGGCATGCGCCTCGCGTGCTGTTTTCCCTTCGGGTAAATCGTCCGGGTTGTAGCCAAGAACGCCATAGGTCTCAGCCTCGGTCAGATTCATGTGCGGGTTACCGGTAGACAGATTCTGAAGGAATCGTGTCACGTTCTTACCGAATACGTCGTACTGGGTATTCGCCCAGGATGACTGGCGTAAACCTTCCGGGTGTGTCTGCAGGACGTGGTAGGCTTCAAGGAACCCTTCCATGCACATCTTCCAGTTTCCTGGCAGTTCCTTATAGGTGTGGATCGCCACATAGCGGTTCTCCAGCCCCCAGTCCTTGAAGTGTTCTGGCAGCACCTCAAGAAAATCGTTGAGCGGGATACAATCCTTATCAAAATTGATAAACACGAAACCTGCCCAGGTGCCTGAGGGTATCTCTGTCAGTCCGAAATTCTCATCTTCAACATGGGGGAAATCCCAGCGACAGGGGATCTCCTGCAAGCTGCCATCCAGGTTCCATGACATACCGTGGAAAGGACAGCGCAGGAACTGCTTACCACTGCCGGATGTGCCTGGATCAAAAAATGCCATTCCCCGGTGGGGGCACGAATTGATAAATGCCCTGATCTGATGATCTTCACCCCGCACGACCATGGCACTGTAATGGCCAATATCGTAGACGTAGTAGTCTCCGGGGTTCGGGATATGTTCTTCGCGACAGGCCCACTGCCAGACTTTTGGCCAGAGATGCTGCATCTCAGCATCGTAAAACGCCTGGCTGGTGTAGCGTGAGAAGGAAAGGTCCTGATCGCCAAGGAACTCGTAACTGGAGTCCATCAGGCCAGGATCGTTGCGACTGTCCTCATTTTGCAGCACGTCCTGTACGGAACGGCCCGGGCATCGCGCTTCGCCTGGCGCAAGACTTGTGTCAGCCGGGAGCGTGATCTGTTCCATCATATTCTTGATGCTCATCGTGAAGCCGCCTTTTTTGTAAGAGACTTCAATAATAACATCACCCGGTTGTTCGAAGACAAGCGCTGACTCGAACACCAATACCCCTCGTTCGCGGCATCGAGCATCTGTTCAAAACTACCAGTGAAGGCGCGGGGCTGACGAAAACTGTCAGTTTGGCAGACGTACAGCACATACGTAGAATGCGCGCAGTTTAGTCAATTCTCTGGTTTATCCATGATAAAAGCCGCCTGCCTTGTTCTCATTTTCCTCTGCCTGCCAGTTTCATCGCTGCTGGCAGATGTCGTTCACCTGAAGAACGGCGACCGCATCACCGGTGAGATCAAGAAGATCTGGGACGATAACATCAACATTGCACCGGATTACAGCGATGCATTTGACGTGGAGTTCGACCATATCGCCAGCGTTGAGTCAGATATTGCCATGGAGGTAGAGCTGTTTGATGGCACCAAGGGCGCTTACCTTATCGAAGCCGGTGACGAAGAGGGTAATGTTCGCCTGACTTCTTCCTACGAAAGTATCGAGGTTGCCCTTTCTGAAGTGAAGAAAACCGAGAAAATTGAGAAGTTTGACTGGTCTGCGAACCTTGATGTCAGCTCAAACTTCAGTCGGGGTAATACCAACAGCCAGGCCACGAACCTCCAGTGGAAGGGTAGCTTGAAGACCGGAGACCATCGTTACAGTACTGACCTTTCGATTGCCCGTGAGGAACTGGATGGTGAAAAGACGAGGCAGAGGGATCGTCTGAACGTTGGCTACAACTATCTGTTTCATGAGGACTGGTTCCTGGCGGTTAACCTGACCGCAGAGCGTGACCCGGTCGCTCAGCTTGACCGTCGTGTTTCAGTCAACCCCGCACTGGGTTATGACGTGTTTGATGAGGCTGACCGCGTGCTGAACTTTCAGCTGGGCGCTGGTTACGCGACTGAAAGTACAGCCGGGGCGGATGAATCATCGTCCAACATCGACTGGCGACTCGAGTTCCTCTGGACCTTTATGGGTGAGGACATGGAGTTTTTTCACAACCACAACATCTATCGAAACCTGCAAGGCAGGAAAAACATGGTCCTGAACAGTCAGACGGGTATTCGCTACGACATTACCGACGATATTTATCTTAACCTTCAGGCCAACTATGACTACGACACCGAGCCTGCAGATGGCGCGTCGAATGATGACCTGACCTTCCTGATTGGCGCAGGTATGGAGTTCTGATCCATGGTGAGCGAGAGGCTCCATTCACTGCCACTGCTCACTTTTATCGCTCAACCCCCGGTGTTTTTCCTCTGGATTACCGGGTCCGTTCTTACCTGGCTGGTTCTCCTTGCCGAACCTGGCGCTTTCGGTTTCTACCTGGCTGCCTGTCTGTGGGGTGTGTTTGCGATCCTGTTCTTCAACTATGGTCTTGACGTTATCGAGTACACCGCCCGAGGTCATGCCAGCGCGCCGCCCTTGTCTGAAGCGCTGACAGGTTCAAGGCTGCGATAGCTAAGAGAGTGTGTCGCGATCCTGATCGCCGCGACACTGGTGGAGTGGACACCGGGTGGTTTTCGCTGGCTGACCATTTCAATCCTGCTGGCCATCGCGCCCGCAGTCAGTTCATCCATCGTTTTTCACGAGCCCCTGATCAGTGCGCTCAACCCGAAACGCATTTACCAGTTCATGTCGAACATGGGGTTTGGCTATCTTGCACTGCCGATTATTACTACCAGCGTTCTACCTCTGTCACTTTATGTTGCATCAAGAGAACTCCCGGTTGCCCGAACTGAGGCTGGGCAGATGGTCATCTCCCTTGGTGCGGTCATGGCTGTACTGATGATGTTCCGTGCTGCAGGGGCGCTGTTGCATGTCTATCGTGAGAAGCTGGGGATCAGAACCGAGTTCAGTGAGGAGCAGGCTGAAGCGGCGATCGCGCAACAGCATCGTGATGAGGCGCAGAGGAAGTTCGAAGAGATTCGTCTTGTATTCAAGACCAGTGGCACCAAAGCTGCGCTGGCGCTACTCGAACGGGAGCTGAAGCGCCACCAGTACCGTGATGATCCGGTTTACTTTGAACTGCTGGATAACATGAGTGATCGCCGGCTGCTTTACCGGTTCAGTTCCGGTTACATCGATCGAATGCAGGAGGGGCAGGTCAGTCATGCCTGGGCACTGTTTCTGCGATTGGCTGAGGAGTCCCGTGGTGAATTTCGGCTGCTGTCAGGTGCGACGCTGTTCAAGCTGTCGGTTACGGCAGAAAAGCGTGAGGAACGCGCACGACTACTGGAACTGTTCGAGCGGTTTGAGTTGGACTTCCCGCAGCATCCAAAAACGCGTGAAGCAGCGCTTCAGGCGGCTAACCTGGCGCTGCTTCTCAGTGAAGTTAACCGGGCGAAGTATCACTTCGCCCGGGTTGAAGTCTTAGGGGGAGAAGTGGATCGTCATCTCTACACGCAGCTGGCAAGCCAGCTACAAGACTAGATCGCTTCAGCGAATCTCGCTTCCATCTGCAGATAGCCATCAGCATCCGGATGCCTTGACCAGATATCCTTCCAGCCCTCACCGCCCAGTATCTCTGCAAACCCTTTTTCCCGGGCTTCTTCGGAACCCCAGTCGATGATCCAGGTGACATTGGCAACGCCGTGTTTGTGGGGAGTGGGTTCCGCGCCGGTCAGTTCAGCTTCCCTGCCGTTGTCCAGCCAGAAACCGATAACGGGCAGGTTGGCTTTCAGGAAAGGTGCTGCTTCTTCGATGGCCCACTTTTTATAAGCTTCAAATTTTTCTGGGTCGTAGTGGTAAGACCTGATTTCAATCATGATTCCCTCCGGTTTAATCGTCTAATTCAGCAGATCGTTGTAGCGGTCAAGAATGGAAAAGACCTTGTCCCTGTCTGCCGGTGGTATTGGCAGTATCGCACGGTCAATGCCTGCTTCTCGATAGCTTTGCAGAACGGCCTTGTCGGGGGCGACGCCGAAGACGCTGATGGTAAGTTCCGACATATCGCGCCCGGCTTCATCAGCAAAGTGTTTCAGTCGTGCAATATTTTCTGCGGCATCGAAACCGTGACGCGCTCTCGGTAACCAGCCATCTCCGTACTCGACTATCCGTTTCAGCGTGTAGTCGGTTTCACCGCCAAGGATGACGGGTAGTCGATCCTGGACCGGTTTTGGATGCAGCCACGAAGGTTCGATATTGACATGCTCGCCCTGGTAGCCGGATTCGTCTTCGGTCCACAGACCGCGCATGGCCAGCACCTGTTCACGCATTCTGGCAAAGCGGATATTGTATTCGGTGCCGTGTTGTCGCATTTCTTCCTTGTTCCAGCCACCACCAATACCAAAGATGAATCGACCGTTAGACAGGTGATCCAGGCTGGCCACTGACTTGGCGGTAGTGATGGTGTCACGTTGTGGCAGCAGACAAATGCCGGTGCCCAGTTTCAGTTCTCTGGTTGAAGCCGCGGCGAACGACAGGGCAACAAACGGATCGTAAGTGTGTGAATACTCAAGAGGTAAATCAGCACCACCAGGCCAGGCAGATTCCCTGCTGGCGGGAATGTGCGTGTGCTCCGGGACAAACAGGGATTCATAACCGCGACTTTCCAGTTCCGGTGCCAGTTCGTCCATGCGAACAGCGTAATCAGTCGCGAATATCAACGCGCCTATTTTCATCTTGATCTCCTCTTATTTCAGGTGCCACAGAAAGTCTGACGTACCACTTCTTCCGGGCGTGGCCGCTTTAAGAACTTCTCTGGTTTTCCTTCAAGCTCGAATGGTGTGGCCAGATGATCGACGAGCGAATGGAACAGCGCAAAGTCACCATTTTCCGAAGCCTGCTGAATCGCTTCTTCGATCAGATGGTTTCGTGGAATCATGGCAGGGTTGGTTGCCATCATTCCTGCCTGACGCTGCGGATATTCTTCCGTTGAGCATCGCGTTTCCCATCGAGCCATCCACTCATCAAAAGCTGAGGGAAAACCTGCCAGCTTGCTGACACTAAGCTCGGTTTCATCTCCAGCCATTTCAGACAGGCGCCGGAACGACAAAGTGAAGTCCAGCTGGTGAGTTTCCAGAAGATCAAGAAAGTCCTTTGCCAGTTGTTCATCACCTTCCTGTTTGCTGGTCAGCCCGAGTTTTGCCCGCAGCCCGTTGATGTTGGCATCCAGGAAGTAGGATGGAAAATTCTCCAGGGCATCTCTTGCTGCATTGATGCCGGTATCTTCATCTTCAGAGAGCACTGGCACCAGCGCCTGAGCCAGACAGGCAAGATTCCAGTGAGCAATGCCAGGCTGGTTACGGAATGCATAACGACCGCCATGATCGATGGAGCTGAACACGGCTTCCGGGTTGTAGGTATCCATAAAGGCGCAGGGGCCATAATCAATGGTCTCTCCCGAGAGCAGCATATTATCGGTATTCATGACCCCATGGATAAAGCCGACCATCTGCCATCTGGCAACGAGATCTGCCTGCGCCCGCATCACGTTATCGAGAAGCGACAAGGCTTTCTCTCCGGTCGTCATGCCTGAGTCATAGCTGTCCGGGTAGTGACGCGCGAGTGTGTGATCCACCAGTAACGCTAAAGCTTCATGGTCTTCCCGCGAGGTGAAGAACTGTACGGTACCGATACGGATATGGCTGCTGGCAACCCGAGCCAGCACGGCTCCCGGTAAGGTTTCCTCACGGTAGACAGGCTCTCCCGTTGTAACCGCCGCAAGTGCGCGGCTTGTTGGAATGCCCAGCGCATGCATCGCCTCACTGACAATGTATTCGCGAATCACAGGGCCAAGCGGTGCGCGACCATCTCCCATCCGTGAGTAAGGGGTTTGACCCGCGCCTTTCAACTGCAGGTCGTATCGCTGACCATTGGTGCCAACGACTTCTCCCAGCAGGATAGCGCGGCCATCACCCAGTTGCGGGTTCCAGGCGCCAAACTGATGCCCGGCGTATACCGTCGCAATAGGTTCGGCCCCCCGAGGGACCTGATTGCCTGCGATGGTTGCAATACCTTCTTCGGACTTCAGCCATGCGGGATCGACGGCCAGTAGATTGGCCAACTCATCATTGACGCGAATGAGTTCGGGTTTCGCTACAGGAGAGGGCGTCTGTTTCGAGTAGAATCTTTCGGGTAGCTGGACGTACGTATTATTGAACTGAACACTCATGGCCGCGACTTTAACACACCGGGAAGAGACGATTGATGGACGCTTCTGAAGTCATTACAAATCTGCAGGACATTTCACTGGCGTTTGCCAGTCAAACGATTGAGCGACAGAAACGGCGGGAACTGGATCCCGAGGACTTTGTCAGGCTGAAGGGTGCTGGATTTATGCTGACCGGCGTACCCGCAGATCAGGGTGGTTTGTGGCAGGGTGCCGCGGGAAGCGCCAGGAACTACGCGGAACTGGTTCGAACCATCGCCCATGGTGACCCCTGTGTCGCGCTGGTGGCCTCTATGCATCCAGCGGTCACAACTTTCTTTCTTGGCGTTGAATCTGTGGACGATGAGCCGGAAGCCTGGTCGAGCCAGCGTCAGTGGGTCATTGATTCCGCGAAAGACCACTGGTGGGGTACGGTGACATCGGAGCCTGGTTCAGGCGGCGACATCATGAAAACAAAAACCCTGGCAGAGCCTGTGGACGGGGGATATCTGCTTACGGGGGACAAGCACTTCGGCAGCGGCTCTGGTCACGCCGATTACATGGTGACCACTGCCCGGCTTGATGGTTCTGAGTTGCCTGATCTGTTTTTCCTGCAAAACAAGGATGAGCCCTGGGATGGCTCAACTGGATGCCGTCTGACAGTACCCTGGGATGGCATGGGTATGTCTGCCACACAATCTCATGCCTTTCGATTTGAAAAATTTCCTGCGACCAAGACCGCGTCCAGTGAAGTGCTGGTGCGGGTGGCACCAGTGTCCGGGCAAGTTACCAATATGATGTTCACCGGTGTGATCCTGGGTGTGGCAGATAATGCACTGGCCTTCGCGAAATCGAAGCTTGAAGGAAAGATAGCCAACATGCGTGCGTTCGAGCAGCTTGAATGGGTCAGATGTCAGAATGAACTGTGGCTGGCTGAACAGGCCTATGAAGGGGCGCTGAAGGCGATTGAGTCAAAAGAAGCAGATGCGCACGTGACAGCGACCCGATGCAAAGTGGTGTGTGCAGAGCTGATAGAAACGGGCCTTTCAAGAATGGTCAAGGTGGTAGGTGGCGCAAGCTATTCCAGGGCAATGCCGCTTGCTCAGTGGGTCGAAGATGTGAAGGCGCTCGGGTTCCTGCGACCGCCACTGCCGCTGGCCTATGATCAGTTGATGGGTTAGCCGTAAAGCGCATCCAGCTAACATTGACCTTACCCCCAGAACTAAACCACCAGTAAGATGGGAGATTGGACTTTAATCTCATGCTGCTTGCTCTGCAAACTGACGTGGTGACAGCTTGCCAAGAGAGCTGTGCGGCCTCTCTTCGTTGTAATGCAATCGCCAGGCATCGATCTTCTCTATCGCCTCATCTAACGATTTAAACCAATGAAGATTGAGTCAATATTCTCTGAACTTGCCGTTGAATGATTCTACAAAGGCGTTCTGAGTTGGCTTGCCCGGTTGAATGAATTGCAGTTTGATGGACCTGTCTCTGCTCCAAAAAAACATCGCCTTGCTCGTGAGTTCGGGGCCATTGTCGCAAACGATTGTTTTCGGCCGCCTACCAAGACTGTCCATGAACCGGGTCATCCTGACGCCGGATATTGAAGTGTCGACTAACTGGCCAACACATTCGCGGGTAAAGTCGTCGACAATGTTCAACACGCGGAAGCGACGACCATTTGCTAGCTGATCACTGACGAAATCTATCGACCACCGTTCGTTCGCCCTGGTCGGTAAAACCATCGGCATCCGGGGTCGGGTTAGTTTCTTGCGCTTCTTCGTTCGCACCTGAAGCCCTTCTTCAGAATAGATGCGGTAAGTGCGCTCGGGGTTCTCTACGAGTCCCTCACTGCGGAGCATCGTGTGCAGTGTCGGATATCCATACCTCGGATACTTCTCTGCCAAGGCCTTCATTCTGGTCCTGAGGCATGTGTCATCACGACCGTGACCTTTGTAACGAACCGTCGACCGGGATACTTCTAACAGCCTGCAACCATGACGCTCTGATAGCAATCCGGACTTTATCCAGAACTGCACAACACGTCTTCGAGCTGCAGGCTTTACCACTTTCGCGAGAGCGCCTCCTTCAATGCGGTCTTCTCTAACATCTCATCGGCGAGTAAGCGCTTTAGCTTTGCGTTCTCCGCCTCAAGGTCTCGAAGCTTTTTGGCATCTGATGCTTCCATGCCACCAAACTTCGACTTCCAGGTGTACAAAGTGCCTTCGGCGAAGCCATATCTCCTGGCAAGATCCGCGACAGGCACGCCTGCCTCATGCTCCTTAAGAATCTGAATGATTTGCTCGTCTTTGAATCTGTTTCTCTTCATTTTGGGACCTCCCAGGGTCTACTTTATCGGGAAATCCCATCTTGCTCATGGTCTAGTTTTTGGGGGTAAGGTCATAATGAGTATGCTTGCCATGAGCGTTAGCCTTGTTTGTTAATTGTCAGTCGGTGAATTAGTGACATCGTCATCTTTGCCATCTTACACAATTGCAAACTCAATCCTTTCCCCGTCGACACTTGCGATTGATTTAGCGACACGTTTTTCACTCAATTTGCTGAGTGGGTTAGAAAACTCATCTTTTCCGGATCTTTATCACCATCCGGCTGATTTTTCCCAAATCCTCATATGTCTTTCAAACCGAGTTCGTAGCATCTGAGGTACCTATGTGGGGTATGTCAGGAAGAGGTGGATATGAAAAAGTGGTTTTTTTCACTCCTTCTCCTTGCGGCTACCTCTTACGTGGCAGCGTACCATGTGGCCTCGGACGACTGTACGTCGCTTGCACGAATGCCCGAGCAATTCGCACGGCTTCATGATGCATGGCAGGAAGGGCGGGTGACAGCTATCGTCAGGCATGCGAGTGACTGTGACCCGCAACTTCCGGGTTGCACGAATGGTGATGAAACTCTCACGCCCCTGGGTGAGCGGCAGGCAAGACAGGTTGGAGAAGGATTCGAGCGATCGCTTGGTGGCTCATATCAGGTGTCGCATAGCCGCCTGCAAAGAACCACGCAAACAGCAAAGCTGGCTTTCGGCTACTCAGAAGAAAATCCCAACGTCACCAAGCCATGCAAGGACTCTTTTCAGGACTATGTCGAATCTATCGATGGTGAGGGCAACAGGATACTTGTGACCCACAGTTCCTGTTTTAACTCGCTGCGCGACCAGACCGGCAGTCGACTCCTTGGATTCAGCGCCAGCAAAGATTCTCATTTCGCGATAGCCGCATTTTTTGAACGTCAAAGAAGCGGCAAAGACGAGCTGCTGGGGTGTGTGTGGCCTGAAGACTGGGCTGCGATCCCCTCGGGAGAACTGCAGTATTACGGCGTCGTGGCCCAGAAAGTTTCCATCTACTTGGAAGAGTGGCTCTAGGGTCTTGGCGATCAAACCAGGTTAATTTTTCTCAGGAACTTTGCCCATGCACGAATGGCTTTCACGTCACTTCTTCAGCCAGGTCCACGGCCGCAACCTCGTATACAACACCTGCTGGGAAGATCCGCGCTGTGACCGCGCCGCTCTGCAGCTTGGACCTGATCATGAAATCCTGGTGATCACATCAGCCGGCTGCAATGTCCTTGATTATCTGCTTGATGGTCCTGCCCGTATCCATGCTATCGATATGAATCCACGTCAGAATGCGCTCCTGCAACTGAAGCTGTCTGGTCTGAGAAATCTGGATTATGACGACTTCTTCCGGATGTTTGGTGAGGGGCGGCTGGATGACGTTAAGTCTGTTTATACCCGGCAACTGCGGCATAACCTGCCAGATCGTTCTCGAGCGTTCTGGGACAGGAAGATAGACTTTTTTACACCAGACCGTTTTCATCAAACCTTTTATCATCATGGTACGACCGGGTTGTTTGCACGCCTTGCCAACATCTACCTGCGGTTTCGCAAAGCAAGGGATGCTATTGAAGGGCTCTACGAGATTGAGTCTGCCGAGAAGCGTGAGGCCTACTACAACGAGCACATTCGCAACCTGATCTGGACAGATCTGATTCGTCGCGTGTTGGGCTATGATGCGACGTTGTCGCTGCTAGGTGTGCCGCGGGCTCAGCGACAACAGATAGAACAAAAGTACGGCAGCATTGTGCAGTTCATGGAGGATGCGCTGGCATCGGTTTTTGTGGACGTGCCGCCCAAGGAGAACTATTTCTGGTGGCTCTACTTCTTTGGTTTTTACATGCCGGAGTGCTGTCCGGAATATCTTAGGGAAGAGAACTTCGAAACACTTCGCGAGCGAGCCGGATGCGTCTCGACCTATGACGGAAGTATCCTCGACTATCTCCAGGCGCACGAAGTCCATATCGACCGGTTCGTTCTGCTTGACCACATGGACTGGCTTGCAACTTACGGCAAGCCTATTCTGGCTGCGGAATGGCAGGCGATCGTTGATCGCGCAGCGCCAGGAGCCCGTATTCTGTGGCGAAGTGCTTCACCGGAGGTGGATTTTGTGGACCCGATCGAGGTCGACATCCAGGGTGCACGCCGACCTCTCGGGCAAGTGCTGCGGTATGACAAAGGACTAGCCGCCGAACTTCACCAGGTGGATCGTGTGCGTACCTACGGCAGCTTCTACATAGCTGATGTTGCAGCATGAGCAGCCTGCTGGGTGACCTGCGTATCGCCCTGCACCTGTTGCGAGGAGCCGGCCGCCATGGAACAACGAAGGAGAAGCTGGACCGGTTCTATGCCGGACAGGCAGACAACTATGATGATTTCCGCCGGCGATTGCTGCCGGGCCGAGAAAAGATCGTTCAGTCGATGCAGTTGCCACCAGACGCGATTGTTGTCGATATGGGTGGTGGAACCGGTGCAAACCTTGATTGGTTGATTGACGCGCAGGTTAAAAAGATCGCACAGTGGCACCTGGTCGACTTGTGTCGCCCGCTCATTGATGTCGCAGCCAGTCGAACCAAAGACAAGTCATTCGTTCAGTTACATGAAGCGGATGCGATCACCTGGCAGCCGTCTGAACCGGCGGACGCGATCCTCTTTTCATACTCGCTGACGATGATACCCGAATGGCAGGCTGCGCTTACTAACGCGCTGCAGATACTTAAGCCCGGTGGTCAGGTTCATGTTGTCGACTTCTATATTGCAGACAGGCACAGCGCGTTCACCCGGTTATTCTGGAAAACCTGGTTTTCCTGGGACAGTGTTTATCTGTCCAACAGCCATGTTCCATGGCTGCAATCGAACCTGCAGGAAAACGAACTGTATGAGTCGATGACGCGATTGCCCCTGCTGCCAGGCTCACGGGTACCCTGGTACTTTTATAGTGGGACCAAGTTCTGAGTCGGTTTGTCCGCTGGATTCCAGGCAGGTTCGTTAGCTTCTGATGAAGAGCCATGGTGACGCCATGTCAGTCAACGAGGTTTGCGATCCCTAAAACGGGTCAGGTCTTGAACATTAACCCGGTGTTTAGCACGCCTTAACATTTCCGCATAAAAATCCCCGGGAAAGAATGACTTCGGACGTGATACTCATGCATTTTAGAAGCATTTTTCTTTCGGATATTCATCTCGGCTCCCCTGACTGCCAGGCAGAACGTCTGATTGAATTCCTCGATACCAATACCTGCAACGAGCTATATCTGGTCGGTGACATTATTGATTTCTGGTCACTCAAAAAGAAGGTGTGCTGGCCTGACGCCCACACGGCAGTGATGAGCCGGTTGCTGGATCTGTCTTCGCGAGGAACGAAAGTCACCTATGTCCCGGGGAACCACGATGCGGTTGTTCGCAAGGTCTACGGCAGCCTGATCAGCGGCATTAAGGTGGTTAACGAGCTGGTATACCAGAGCAGTAAGGGGAAACGTCTGTTGGTAGTTCACGGTGATATCTTCGATGAGATTGTGCTCACCAGCGACTGGAAACATCGCATTGGTGCGGACCTTTACGACGGGCTCATGAATATCAGCCGCAAACTCAATACAGTTCGAAAGCTGCTGGGATACACACACTGGTCTCTGGCAGCCTGGACCAAGTACCAGTTTGCCGACGCGGTTAAGCACATCCATGACTATGAGTATGCCGCCGCCCGGGAAGCCGCCAAGCGATTTCACAACGGTATTATCTGCGGACATATCCACCATCCGAACATAGAGGACATCGACGGGATGACTTACCTTAACTGTGGTGACTGGGTTGAGCACGCCACCGCGATTGTTGAAGACGAAGCGGGTGAGATGCGATTGATCGACTGGAATGAGCTGCGCAAGCAGGAAGCAGTCGTGGCAAGTACGATTGATGAGCCTGCCGAAGAAAGACTCGACCGCGCTGCGTAAAAATCCGCCGAATGTCACCTGCCCGACAATTGCTTCTTTCATAAACCATAAACCCCGTAAGGGACACCAGCACCGCTCAAGCAAAATTCTTAACAAAATACGCTGTAACTTAACGTTTCCCGATTAAAGCTCACATTTGCTTAACGCTGGGTTAAAGACACGCCTATAACGTCTGTCCTTCTTGTTTTGATGTAGTTGATGAGGTTGAAGGCGATGAACAAAGTGACGCAAAGTTTTCTTCTGCTGTTCTCCCTGGCGCTGGTTGCCGGGTGCGATGATGGCGACGATGGTGATCCGGGACCAGTAGGTGCGGCAGGTCCGGCAGGTGAAGCAGGCCCTGCGGGTCCGGCGGGTCCGGCGGGTACACCAGGTAATGATGCCTCTGCGCAATCACTCAGTATTTCCTTTTTAGGTCGCGCGCGTAATCCTGCTGCAGAGTTTGATGAAAGTGCCGCGGAGATCGTCAGCTACGATGCAGCCAGTCAACAGGCGTTTGTTGTCAACGCACAATCTGGCGATATCGACGTCTTCTCTCTAAGTGCACCCAGTGCGCCTACGTTGTCTTCGACTCTGGACGTTGATGCAGATGTTGCCGCCGCCGTTGAAGGTGTTTCCGCATCGGATCTCGGTGCGGCCAACAGCGTCGATGTGGATGGCGCCAGCAACACACTGGCAGTCGCCATTGAGTTCGACCCGAAGCAGGAAAATGGCTACGTTGCCTTCTATCAGGCCAGTGATGGTACTTTCCTGTCTGCGGTAGAAGTCGGTGCGTTGCCTGACATGCTGACGTTTACCCCGGACGGCAGCAAGGTCGTCGTGGCGAACGAAGGTGAGCCGAACGGGGCTTACACGGTGGACCCGGAAGGCAGCGTCAGCATTATTGATCTGTCTGGCGGTGCCAGTTCCGTGTCGGAGGCTGACGTTACTCATGTGAGCTTTGCTTCACTGAACGGCACAGACATGGGCGATGTTCGTGTTTTCGGTCCAGGCGCAACCGTTGCCCAGGATCTTGAGCCTGAGTATGTCGCACTGTCCAGTGATGGTGCCACGGCCTGGGTGTCTCTTCAGGAGAACAATGCCATCGCTGAAATTGATGTAGATGCCGGCACACTCACGGCAGTCTGGCCCCTTGGCTTCAAAAACCACCGCATTGTGGGTAACGAACTGGATGTGGGGGACAATGACGGCATCATCAATATTCAGAACTGGCCTGTTTATGGGATGTACCTGCCCGACGCGATTGCGGCTTATGAAGTGGCTGGTACGCCCTATGTGGTAACGGCCAATGAGGGTGATGCTCGCGAGTACTTTGACGAAAGCATTACCGATGCCGCGGCGTGTACTGCAGCTGGCGGTTTTGATTTCGATTCTGATGACGGATGTCTGATCTTCATTGATGAATTCGACGTTGAAGATCTGCTGGATGCGGGTGCGACTATTGATCTGCCAGATGCGGATGTGGCCAGCTTCCTGGTTGACTCCAACCTGGACGGTGTTGTTGATGAAGCCGACCTGAATACCGATGCCAGTCTCGCCCGTTACGCAATGACCATTGAGCGTGGTTTTACTGGTACCTGCGACTATTCAGATGGTGATATCTCCGGCTGTAATTTTGAAGCGATCTACGGTTATGGCGGCCGGTCGTTCTCAATCTTCAACGCTGTTACGGGTCAGTTGGTATTTGACTCTGGCAGCGATTTTGAAGTGATCACCGCGCAGCAGCTGGGCGATGAGTTCAACAGTGACAATGATGAAAACGACTCTGGTGATTCACGCAGTGATGCGAAAGGCCCGGAGCCTGAAGCGGTAACTCTGGCGGTCATTGGAACCAGGACCTACGCTTTCATCGCGCTCGAAAGAGTCGGTGGCGTCATGGTTTATGACATTACCACGCCACAGACAGCAAGCTTTGTTCAGTACCTGAACTCTCGAGACTTCTCCATTTCCGATGTGGAAGATCCCACGGTAGCGGATTCCATTGACCTGGGTCCTGAGGCGATCGAGTTTGTATCTGCATCTGACAGTCCTTCCGGCACACCGCTCCTGCTGGTCAGCCATGAGGTCAGCGGCACGCTGGCTGTCTATGAGGTAAACGTCAACTAAAGGACGTTAAACACTCTTCTCCCATAGCCCCAACACTTTCCCGTTCCAACGGTGAAGTGGTGGGGCTATCGGGGCGTTAGCCATTCGACATTGGTACCTTAATCGTCGGCTCTCAGACTGAGATGTTCTGCTTACCAGTTGCGGGTGGCGGATTGTTTGAAGATCGCTAGCCTGGGCCTGGGAGGCTCAGCTGCCATGGTATCGACTTTGTTTTTCAGAAAACGGGTCAGTGCCTTGCGGCTCTCAATGTGTGACATGTCTTCATAGAGAATAGGTTCACCGATGGTGAACCGGATGGTGGTGCCAATCTGCCGGGTGACCTCATGGATAAAAAGAGAAAGCCGCGGTGCTTCCCCGAGGCTGCTGGCAAAGTGAAACAGGAGGCTGTTCTCGCCCTGGAAGTGCACGGGTATGACCGTTGCCGCGGATTTTCTGACAATCTTTGCTGTGAAAGTTGTCCAGGGAAACTCCTCGAGCGGCCCCATTCCAAACTGCCAGCGCGTTGATACGCCGCCGGCGGGGAAAATGATCAATGTGCCACCAGTTTGCAGAAGACGCTCGGCTTCCCGTTTGGTATCGACATTGCGTTTGGTTGCTTCCCGCGTCCCGTCAAAATCAATGGGTAGAAAGAACTCATTCAGGTTCTCATCCTTCATCAGCCGGTTATTCAGGAGTATGCGGAAGTCGCCCCGGGTACGGGCAGCGAGTTCGCATAGGATCAGCCCATCTACAATGCCGAAGGGGTGATTCGCAATGAATACCAGGGGCCCTTCTTTCGGTATCTGCTGTTCGGCTTGTCGATTGTAGTCGAGATGAAGTTTCCCGAGTTCGATTCCCCTGCCGAGAAACGGTGCGATATCGAACGTCTCCTGTCGAAGCTGTTGATAGATCTCTGTCAGCTTGTTTCGACCGGTAGCGACTTCTATCAGGTTCACCAGGTTCCGCTTAACGAAGTTGTCTGATGCCTGAACGTACGAAATTGTTGGCTGTTTGTGCTCGGCCTGCATCATTCAAGTCAGCGGATGGGGTCCTTGCCGTCCCAGTTTTCTGCAGTCGCGGCGATTTCAGCAAAACGCTGAACCGTGCCTTCATTTCGGGTCACGACTTCCAGCATGCAGCCCATCAGTGGGCGAGTGTCGAAGTAGGCAAACTCCACTTCTCCGACTTTACCGGTGTTCGCTGCCTGGTAACCCAGCGATTCCATGTATTGGCGGTCTGCGTCGAAATCCAGTGTCCAGACACACATGTGGTGAAAGCCCATCTGACCCTTTGGCACACTGTCACGGTAAGCACACTGTTCAGAGATAGGTTCTATCAATTCAATCTGAACGGGACCTGCCTGGGCTATGGCGACACGCATGGCGAGTTCAGACGGTTGACCTCGGTAGGTGATTTCCTCGAATCGATCGGCTGTGTAGTCCGTGATGAAGAAGGGACCAACCCCCATCTCATCAATCCATTTGCGACAGGCGGCTTCAACATCCTGAACAACCCAGGCGTTCTGAAAAATGGTGCGATCGGTTGGTTTATCTATCATCGTCATGAGCTGAGTGACCCGGCGGGAATGTTCGTACTATAGTGCCTGAAACTGGGGTAAACAAAAAAGGGGTGCTATGGCTTTCTCTGTTGATCAGCTGTCCGATCTTGAATGTATCCGGAACGTGGTGAAACGCTACTGTCGGGGTGTTGATCGATTGGATGTGGTTGAAATGAAATCTGCCTACTGGCCTGATGCTACGGACGATCACGGCACCTTCGTGGGTAACGCCTGGGAATTTGCGGAATACTGTATGGTTGGGCACCTGCGCTGGCGTTCAACGAACCATTGCATTTTTAATCATGTGATCGAACTGGATGAGGATGGCGAACATGCCCGCGGCGAGATTTACAACGTGACCTACCTGCTGCAGAAGGAAGCGGATGTGCTGGATACCTGGCACGGTCGGTACCTGGACCTCTATGAAAAAAGAGACGGCGAGTGGCGCATTCTCGAGCGAGTCTGTGTTCACGAATACACCAAATCCGAACCGGTAACTCACATGGAGATCGACAGTGGCAAATTCAGACAGGGAGATTTTGATCGACCGGGGGAGGGGCGCTCCATTGGTCCTTAGAGCTTTTGCGCTGCTGCTGTTGCTGGTATCGAAGGTTTACGCGGACAGTTACGAAGAGATTGCCTTTGAACTTCAGTTAGGCGAATTGATACCGCTGGCTGATACCAGCGTTCTGGGTGCCCATGGCAAAGAGCTGTCAGCATCTGAGCGTAATGCCGCGGCAGTTCTGGTCGACCTGGGCGCCATAGAGGCGAGCGATCTCGCAGACCCTGCGGTTGCCGAAGCCAGGCTCCTGGATTTTCGCGATGTGGTTTCAGAGCAACATCCAGGCCTGCTCGGTCGCATCGGCGATGCGTCTGTTTTCATTCGCCTGGAAGAACCCCTGGATCATGGAGCGCTTCTGAGTGACAACGAATTTATTGCGGCACTCCACCAGGCGCTCTCGGATGGCATCCTGACGGGATACGACCTGCGCCGCCGTGCGACTTATGATGGATTCCCGGAGGGCCGGACTTTTATCTACTCTCACTCCAGTCTGAACCACATTCAACAGTTGTTAACGTTGATGCATCGTGAAGCTATTAATGGCTGGGTTTACCTTGTCCCAAAAGTGTCCGCGTTTCTGTTCCGCGATGACTGGGGTGAGCCAGGAGACAATGTGGTCAGCCTGCCTGATGGCCGTCTGGTGATGCAGGGCCGCGAGATGGCCGTTCTGTTTCGCTTCGATTCAAGCAGCGATCGAGTGCGCTTCCACGAACTGGTGACCCGTTTTGCCAAAAAAGATGAAGCAGACGAACCGGGCCTGATTACTCACTCCTGGTGGCAGCCCTTCTACTACACGGATGACACTCTCGATGGGTTCCAGCCCATCTCACTCGTGATCCTGTCGAAAGGCGGTTACGAAGCGACGCTGACGGTGCTGGAAGATCGAACGGCGGATGTGGTTAAAGCATTGGAAGGTGGCGACTGGGTGCTGCGAGTGGACCGTGTATGGGTAAATCCCCCATTCTTCAGATTCCTGAACGGTGGGTTCAAGTAGTATCAGCTGCTTGCTGTTCTTCAGGCGCTATGCCTTTCAGGGGTTCAATGGTGGCAGTGACCGGCGGTCTGGATGGAAGCCGTGGCGCGCCGTCCGTCGAGCAGTCTCCAGCGCCCTTCGTAACTCTGAAAAGCTGAAGTCTTCTGCTTCGTCCTGGTAAAGGTGCCGGCGAAGGGCGGTCAATACCGCCTGGGCATCCTGTTGAAAGGAATCCTTTGGGTCCAGTCCTGTGGCAATACGAGACCAGGATAAAAGACTTTGATAGGTCCGTTCGGCGTCCCGCGCCCTGATGGCCTGAACTACCTGCCGATAGGAAAGTGTTTCAGGGTCCGGTTTCAGTATTCTTCTGACAGCGGAAACTGCCAATAGTGTAATAACACCGCCCAAGATAGCGATGATTATCCAGAGCCATGGTGTCGGTGTGGCGGGTGCCGCGACTCTGGTTGCCGATCCTTCAATCGTCAGCGTGACAGGCTCAAGAGACGTGCTCTCGATTCGACCCTGCTCGTGGTTCCACCATTCGATGCTGACTCCAGGAATCGTAACCGCTCCCGGTTCGTCAAACACCAGCGTTGCTTTCTCGATTCTGCGGGTATCGTCGACCAGGGGTTCGCCCGGATACAGGCGCACACCCGGTATCCCTGGCGTATTGAACAACTCGGGTATAAAAAATCCCGGTAATCCCTGCAGGTCAGCGATGATCTCCAGAACGACAGCGTCTCCAGGTTTCAGAGAATCTGTCTGCGATAAACTGCGTTCCAGCGTAAAAGAAGTTCCTGCGAGAAAAGGGGAGAGTGCTTCTGCGCCTGCAGGTACCGTTCCCCGATATCTAATCGGCGGTACGGTTAGTTCTGCCGTATAGGGTGCTCTGCCCGGATTCGCCCATGCCACTTTAATGATCTCTTCCTTCAGTTCGAAGGTCGCGGCGATCAAAGGTGAAACCTCGTACTGTCTAACGATGCCTGACCAGGTATCTCCATCTATGCGTCTGCTCGTCGGGTAAGAGCTGTCCGGTGGCAGTCGTGTGATGGCATTGGTGAGTTCAAAGGAAGGAAATACCGGCGTTCCTGCAAACCAGGTTGGCACGAAAACGGTGACTTCCAGTTGCAGGGATTCTCCAACCATCACCGTTTCCGGAGAGACGCTGATCTCGACAACAGGCTTGGGCTCACTTGCCAGCATGACCATTGGCAGTGCGCAACACAGGATGAACGAGAACCACTTCATTGCGAGCCCTTGCCTGCAGCTTCAAGTGTAAAGCGCATCTGCAGATACTCTCTGGTTTCAGTGTCTACAGCGCGCATCCACTTCTCGGCACTGGCGGCTTCCATCACGCTTTCGCTGGTGATGGTCATTTCCTCACCCTTGTTCTTGCGGTTGTCGAACACATACCCGTCTGCGCTGATCTCGCTTTCGTCGCCGGTATCGCCCTGCTCCCTTGCCCTCTCGATATAGTCGGTGACGTAACGCGCCAGTGCCAGATTCTCCTGCGCTTCCACCCACTCGGGTTCTGCGCTGGCGGCTGCTTCATAGGCGCCGATAGCCTGTTGATACTGTCTTGCTTTCATCAACGCGTTGCCGCGATTGAAAGCGGCAGTCGCTTCAATCGAACGGGAAAACAGGCCTGCCGCTTCGCTGTACTGCCCGGCTTCGTAGTGTGCGATACCCGCCCAGTCAGTATCCTGGAATAATTCCGCAGCCTGCTGAAACTCAAGTGCATCATATGCACGGCGACCCTGTTGATCCGGTGTCAGCCAAAGGTCGACCCAGGCTGATCTCTGGCCAAGCTGCCAGCCAAGTGCGAGAAATAGCGCAAGCGTGATTGCCATCAATTGCCGGGAGAGCTTCACGATGCGGTCCATCCCTGCCTGAAATGGATCAACATGAGAAACAGGATGGGCCAGAGGAGCCACCAGGCCTCGTCAATCCAGAGACTGTCGGGATCTTCCGCAGCTGTGGCCTGTGATTTGATGGTACGGATGAGCTGTCGAATGTCATCGGTATCCGGACTTAATTGGATAACGGGAATGCTAAGGGGTCTGGTGATCGACTGGATTCGGTCAAGCTGAACCCGGGTGTCGATGCTTCCTCCATTTCTGTCTCTCGCCATCGTGCCATCCGGTAGCAGGGCAACTCCGCCAGCCTCAGTGCCGGCGACATAAACAATGACGGATGGCGCACGTTCTATCTCTTCATGCTGCGCCAGTGTTGTACTGTCGGTGGCCTCCAGTGAATCCGTGATGATAACCAACGTGCCGCTCTGCTCAGCGCCAGAAAACAGCGAGCGTGAAAGGTTTAGCGCTTCATCAAGACTGTTTCCTGATGCGCTCCCAATCATTGGCATCATCAGCGGGTCGAGACTCTCCAGGAAAAGGCGAATGACTTCCAGGTCGGTGGTCAAAGGCACGACGAGATGTGCTGAATCCGCGTAGGCGATCAGTGCCGTGCGGGCACCGGTGCGTTGCTTGATCAGTTCAAGCACCTTGATTCGCGCCCGGTCCAGGCGGGTCGGCAGCACATCATTGCTGCGCATCGAGTCGCTGACTTCCAGTGCAACGACCACCGGAGCTTCTTCGGAAAACCAGGGCGCAGGAAGTTGTCGCCAGCTGGGACCTGAGAGCGCAAGCACGCCAAGCAGTAGAATGGCGGAAAGCGTGTCGACAGGTTTGATTAATCGCTGATTCCGTTGGCCGACCGTCAGCGCTTCTGCCAGGTGGGGTGCCAGGTTCGTGGTCATCCGGGTATCGCGTTCTATTCGGCGGGTCCACCACCAGAGTGCTGCTACCACTGGTATCAGCAGCAGAAACATCGGACGCAGGAAGTGGAATGACTCGATCATGCTCGCCTCAATGCTCCTGTCAGCAGGGTCAGCATGCCCAGCGATACGATCATGCCCAGAGGCCAGTGAACCAGAGATTGTCTGGGCCGCCAGGTTTGTGTTTTCACCTCCGATGGCACCATGTCATCAATTCTCTGGTAGACGTCCTTGAGCGCTGTGACATTTCCGGCGCGGAAAAATTCGCCGTTAGTCCGTGCGGAGATTTCCTCCAGCGCCGCAAAGTCGACACGGTCCTCACCGGTTGCTTCCGGGTCGCCGACACCGATGGTGAAGATCTCAACGCCATGGGTTTTCGCGATGGCGGCCGCATTAACCGGCGTCATATTGCTCGCTGTGTCATTGCCATCGGTGAGCAGAATCAACAGCCTTTGTTCAACCTGGCTTTCTTCAAAGCTGCGAATAGAAAGGCCAATCGCGTCGCCAATGGCTGTTCTGGGTCCGGCGATACCAACATCCATCAGGGCAACCATTTGCCTCGCGGTTTCCAGGTCCCGGGTGAAGGGCAGCTGCAGAAACGCCTTCGAGCCGAAGACGATCAAACCGATTCGATCCTGCTCACGGGTGGCAACGAACTCGTCGACAACCTGGCGAACGGCATCAAGTCTCTGAATCTTCGCCTGCTCCGCATCATTGTCGAAATCGACGTAGTCCATTGAGCCTGATAGATCGATGGCCAGCATGATATCCCTTGCCGTCTCGGTTCGTGTGATCGGCTCGCCAACCCATTGCGGTTTTGCCAGCGCTGCGACGAGCAAGATCCATCCAATCGCCAGGAGCACAGACCGGAGACGGCTGCGTCGCCGGATAACTGATCCCTCACCGACATAGGCACCTGCGGCGCTGGTAATTGCCTGAAAGAAAGGGACGCGGATGGCAGGCACACTTTCTCTGTGTGCGGGCAGTATCTTCGAGATTAACCAGGGCAGTGGCAGCAGAATCAGCAGCAGGGGATAGGCCAGTTCAAGCATGGTGCACCCTGATCCAGCGAATGGCCACTTCGCGAACGTCGTCGAATTGAACGCTCGGGTCATAAGCCGCTCTGGTTAACAGCGCCACTTCATCCAGTGCCAATTTCTGCTGCGAAGTCTGATAAAGAAAGTGCTGCCATTTCTCGCCCGTCAGTGAGGCAACGGTTGATCTTGGAAAGCCCGCGATTGCCGAGCGTTTTACCAGGGCAGCAATCTCTTGCGCCGCTTTAGTATCCCGTTGTTCGATCCCATTGATTAATCGAATGGCTTCCCGGCGGTATCGATTGGCACGGTACTTTCTGGCCAGATCCACACAGATGATTGCACCGCATGCGACCAACCAGATTGCCAGTATCTGCCAGCCAACAGTTTGCGGCATGAGATTGACGGCTTCCGGATAGACGATGCCGTGCATCAGCTCCATCAGATCAGGCAGATTCAGACCTGCGTAGCGCTCAGGGATTTCGCTCTGACTCACCGGACTCTCCGTCGGGGTGCCAGGTTACCCATCAGGGTTCGGATCTGAGGCAAGGTTTCTTGCCCGGCACTCAGTGGCAGTACTGAAAGGTTGATCCGGGTCTGCCAGTCATGAATCGCATCGAGGCGGGCGCTCGAGATGGCCTGTATGGCTGCACCGACCCTTTTGTCACTCACGTCGAGTTCGGCCTGAAAAGTGCCATCACTGACATTGAGCGAACGACGGATCGCCAGCGTGCGCGCACTGGGGTCGCTGACCAGCATCAGTATAAGGTCGTTGTGTTCCGCGATGCCGCCCAACAGTTTTTCTGTTTCCTCATCAGCGCCATCAAAGTCGCTGAACACCATCACCAGGTGGTTGTGACTGGTGGACCGAGCAGCCTGCGATAACATCTGATTCAGTGTTTGTGTGCCGGATGCAGGCAGGTCGGCATGAAGTGCGCAGTTGTATTGGCTTAAGGTTGAAACAAACGCATTCAGCCCATAGGGGCTGCGGCTTGGCGCAACCGTGTCAAAGTGGTTGTCGTCAAAGATGAGCCCACCAACCCGGTCTCCCTGAGCCTGGACCCGGAAGGCTGCTATGGCTGCTGCCTCGGCCGCGGTGACTGATTTCATGTTCCGAACGGAGCCATAAAACATCGACACCCTCTGGTCGACAACCAGCAAGGCGGGCTGATCTTTTTCTTCGGTCATGACCTTGACGTAGGGTTTGCCGGTTTTCGCGGTGGTTTTCCAGTCAATGGAACGAATATCGTCACCGGGAAGATAGTTCCGCATCTCTTCGAAGTTCAAGCCGCGACCTCTCAGCCTGGAACCGTGGCGCCCGTTTAAAACGCTGGCAACTGCCTGTTTCGGCATAAACGACAGACCGCCGGATTCCGCCTGCAGCTTTCTCAGGTGGTGGGTAGAGACGTGAACTCGAGGATCGTCTGACATGTTCAGATCTGTCAGGGAAGCGCCACTTTCTCAATGATGAGATCGATGACGGCGTCCGCACTGATACCTTCGCCGCGGGCCTCATAGGAAAGCATCAATCGGTGTCGTAACACATCGTGGGCGATGGCTCGAACGTTCTCGGGATCAACAAAGTCGCAGCCTTTCAGCCACGCGTGGGTGCGAGAGCACTTGTCGAGACCCAGAGATGCGCGGGGACTTGCACCCACATCGATCCAGCGGTCGAGATCTTCTGCGTATTTCGCGGGTTCGCGAGTGGCATAAACCAGGTCTGCCATGTATCGCTCAATCGCGTCAGAGGTATGAATCGCAGCAATCTCGGCTCTGGCATCAAACACGGCCTGTTGTGATATACGTTCTGGCTTTGCACTGTCACCGGGGGCAGATGATTCAGCGCTGGCAGATTCCTCCGCGCGCACAAGCTGAATAACCTTCACCTCATCTTCTACCGGCGGATATTCGATGTTTACATGCATCAGGAATCGGTCGAGCTGTGCTTCAGGTAGCGGATAAGTGCCTTCCTGTTCAACCGGGTTCTGTGTGGCCATCACCATGAATAAAGGTGGCATGCTGTGGGTCGTTCCGGCAACGGTGACCTGTCTTTCTTCCATGGCTTCCAGCATGGCGGCCTGAACTTTCGCAGGCGCGCGGTTAATCTCATCGCCCAGCACGATGTTTGCAAAGATCGGACCCTGTTCAAAACGAAACTCGTTTCCCTGGTCCGTCTGGTAAAGCACTTCAGTGCCGGTGACATCAGATGGTAAGAGATCCGGTGTGAACTGAATCCGGCTGAAGTCAGCCTCGAGGTTTTTTGCCAGTGACTTGATTGCCCGGGTTTTCGCCAGCCCCGGTAACCCCTCCACCAGCAGGTTGCCATTGGCGAGCAGGCCGATGATGAGCCTCTCGACCACGGTTTCCTGGCCGATAATGGATTGCGCCATGCGGCGCTGAAGTTCATGTATCTGTTCTCTGGCACTCATATCTTGATGCGCTCGTATCTTTGGTTGATCAGGAATTGGTTTCGAAGTCAGCCGCGGAGTGCCTTTCAGGTACCCGGGTTTCCTCGGGACCCCAGGGGCGATTGACACGTCTGCCCCGCTCGACGGCAGGTCTGGCTTCAATCTCCCGGGCCCAGCGAACGACGTTGGTGTAGGAATCGACTTCGAGAAACTCAGCCGCATCATAAATATTGTGTAACACAAGAGCTCCGTACCAGGCGTAGTTAGCCATGTCAGCGATGTTGTAATCATCGCCACACAGGTACTCACGATCAGCCAGGTTACGTTCCAGTACGTCCAGCTGACGTTTTACTTCCATGGCATATCGATTGATCGGGTACTCCCATTTTTCCGGTGCATAGGCGTAGAAATGTCCGAAGCCACCGCCCAGGTAGGGTGCACTGCCCATCTGCCACATCAGCCAGGACATGCACTCGGCCTTCGCCGAAAGGTCAGAGGGAATAAACCTGCCAAACTTCTCCGCCAGATAGACGAGAATGGCACCGCTTTCGAAAACCCGTGTCTCGGGGTCAGTGCTGACATCCAGCAGCGCAGGAATTTTTGAGTTCGGGTTGATATCGACAAAGCCACTGCCGAATTGATCGCCATCTCCGATGTTGATCAGGTACGCATCGTATTCGGCCTCTGAAATACCCAGTTCCAGGAGCTCTTCCAGGAGTATCGTGACTTTGACGCCGTTGGGCGTCGCCAGGGAGTACAGTTGCAGAGGGTGTTCGCCCCGTGGCAGTTCTTTCTCATGCGTCGGGCCTGCGACAGGTCGGTTGATATTGGCAAAGCGACCGCCGCTTTCTGTGTCCCAGGTCCAGACCTTGGGTGGTTCATAGGTATCAGTCATTTTTTCTCCTGCATCCGGTGTTTTTCAGGGTGAAAGACCCCTGTCTAGTCATCAAGCGGTAAGGCTACAATAAAGCATGCTTCAACAATACAGTCAGCCTCATTCCCTGTCGGAGGAAGAGCTGGACAGTTACCGTACTCACGGTTTCCTGATTCGTCCTTCAGTCTTTCCGGAAGCGGAGTTGGTCCACCTGCGGAAGATAGTCGAACTGGCCGTGGATTTTGCCCACGGCAAGACTGCCGAAGGTAAAACCTACTATCTGGATGACAAGAGATTTGTCGATGTGGGCGATATGACCGTGCAGTACGAACATGAGACCGGGAGTAACACTATCCGGGTGATTGAGCCGGTTCAGCATCTGCATCCGGGCCTGAAGGACCTCGTGTTTGATGAACGAATTGTTGCTCCGGTGAAGAGTATTCTGGGCACCGATTCTGTCAGTATCTGGACGAACAAGCTGAATCTGAAGCGGGGGCGCGAAGGATCAGGCTTTGGTTGGCACCAGGATTCACCCTACTGGGTTCATGACAGTGATCATGTTGATCTGCTCCCCAATGTCTATCTCGCTTTTGACGACGCCACGGAGGCCAATGGCTGCCTGCGCGTTATTGATGGCAGTCATCAACAAGGTTGTCTACCCGGGACCACTAATGGAACCCAGCTGGGTGGCTTTTTCACAGACCCGGAATGTTTCGATGAGCAGGATCAAGTACTGATGGAAGCGCCTGCCGGCTCACTGGTGTTTTTCGACCCTCACAGTATTCACGGATCCGGCCCTAACCATTCTGATCAGTCGAGACGTGCGATCGTGATGACTTACCAACCGGCGGATTATCCGATGTTAAAGACCGGTCAGGTCTGCAATGTGCCTTAAAGCAGTCCAGTTATCGCGTCAGTAAAACGTCCTGCGATTTCAGGGGAGCTGTTTTTAAGATAGTCGCCCGCGAGGTTGCTGTATTTCAGAATCATGTCGGTACCAAGCCCCAGGTCGTGGAACTGGGTGGCGAGATTGGCAGCAGCGGTTCCTCCTGCGCCAACGCCCGCCATCTGCAACGCTCCGCCCATCAGCTGGTTGGTCGCAGGCGCCTCAGACATTAATTGGTTTACCTCGGGTACGTAGCGCTCAATCAGGGCAAAGTCCTGTGCGGTCAGGACAGATTTTGACGCCTGAAAGACAGCGCCAAGGCCACCTCTGGCCTGTCTCTCTGTCACTCCAAGGGTGCCGGTAACCAGTGGTAACAGCTGGGTTACTTTGCCGGTCGCCTGTTGTGGTGACGGCTTGTCTGATGTGATTGTTTTGGCTGCATCTTTCGCAGGAGCGGTCTCGGTCTGTTCTTCGTCTGTTCCGCTGAACCAGGCCATGATGTCGTCAATGACGCCAGCCTGAGTGGGGAAGGACGCGATTACGAGGATGAGTGCCAGCAGATTTTTCATGGTTGATTCCAACAGTAGGTTTGGTCTTTGTAACCAATTCCGGTTCTGCTGGCTACCCCGGATTGTGGTTTGTAAAGCATTCTTGATGGTCTGGTATTAACCGGATGCTGCATCTATCATCGGTGCTTTCCCGCTGATGTAGAAAACCTTGTCGGAAGTTTCCCCCTCGTCGCAACGCGTCGACCTTGCCACGAAGATCTATTATGGATTTGGTGCCGTAGCCAACGGTGCCAAATCCAATGGTTTCAATTACCTTCTGCTTTTCTACTACAGCCAGGTTATCGGGCTCAGGGCTGATCTCGTTTCTCTGGGGATTCTGATTGCACTGATTTTTGATGCGATCTCGGACCCGCTCGTAGGCTACATCTCCGACAAATTTCATTCGCCCCTCGGGCGACGTCACCCCTTTATGTATGCCGCGGGCCTGCCAGTTGCCGTCGCTTACTACTTCATGTGGGCGCCCCCGGCCTGGGATCAGCAATCGCTGTTTCTTTACTTTGTCTGTATGGCGGTTCTGATTCGCACGCTGATCACTTTCTATGAGATACCCGCAACGGCGTTGGTGGCAGAGCTCACGGACGATTATGACGAGCGCACGGAGATGATGAGCTTCCGCTTTTTCTTCGGCTGGTGGGGTGGTTTAACCATGGCAGTGATGAACTACCTCGTCTTTCTTCCGGAGAGCAAGGGTGGTCTCGAGTATGTTGAGGGCTGGACTAACTATGGGCTGACGGCCTCGATTGTCATATTTGTTTCGATCTATGTCTCGACTCTGGGTACACACAGGCATATTCCAAACCTGAAAAAGCCGCCCGCGAAAACCCCGTTCAGCTTTGAGAAGACGAAAATAGAATTGAAGGAAACCCTGTCCAACCGGTCCTTCTTTGCGCTGTTTCTTGCCGCCCTTCTGATGGCGATTGCCGCGGGTGTTTCGACTTCTCTGTCTATTTACTTCTCACGTCATTTCTGGGAACTGACCAGTACCCAGATCGGCTATCTGAACCTACCGTACTTTTTCTCCGCGTTTGTTGCATTGATGCTTGCACCCAGAGTATCCCGCTGGTTCGGGAAAAAACGTGGCGGGATGACGATTCTCTCGGCGGCTTTCATTCTTGCGCCGGTACCCTTCGTGCTTCGCATTCTCGGCTGGTTTCCGGAGAACGGCACGTCTGAACTGTTCTGGTCTCTGTTTGTCTTTAATGCGGTCGAAGTGACGCTGATCATCATGGCGTCCTCGCTGATTGCTGCCATGATTGCCGATGTGGTGGAGCAGAGTGAACTTAAAACCGGGCGTCGTTCGGAAGGTATCTTCTTTGCAGCGAACAGTTTTGCGCAGAAAGCTGTCAATGGTCTGGGGGTCGTTGTAGCGGGTCAGATACTGGCGATCGTGGAGTTTCCAACCCAGGCTGGTCTTGGCGAAGTGCCCACGGAAACCGTGTACGAGCTTACCTACCTATATATTCCCATTGTCTTTTTCTTCTATCTCATCGCGATGATTGTGCTCAGTCTTTACAGCATCAGTCGCGAGGATCACGCGGATAATCTAAGACAGCTGTCCTCCAGGGCCGATTAAACCGCGGTTTTCCAGGGGGCTTGTCTCTGTCGATGCCCGTAAGGTAATGTTTGTAGTCTGCTACAAAAATCGGAATCCGACATGACGGAAAAGACCCCTAACCATTTTCTGACTGATATGAAGTGCCCTGCCAGCCTGGGTGAGGTTGATCTGTTTTCACCAGGTGCACAGGAACATTGGTACGACGCCTATCCCATCCTGCATGAGGAGGCGCCGGTATATATCCTGAAAGGCCAGGGGCTGACCCCGGGTTCGGACGGCTTTGTGCTGACAAAGCATGAAGACATCAGCATGGTGGTTAAGGACCCCGAACGTTTTCCGCCACTCATGACTGAAGCGATTCAGGAAATGGCGGAATCAGGGGTTGATGTTGAAAAAGTCCCTAACCTGAATGCCATGCAGGCATCCATGGTAACGCTACGCCCCAACATGGAACTCTGGAGATTGCATAAGCAGGAACTGACGGATCCATGGGTGGGTCCCGGTGCAAATCGTCATGAAGAGATGATTGCTGGTCATGCCAATGACCTGATCGACAGCTGGATCAATGATGGGGAAGTGGATTTCATCCATCAGTTCGCACGACCACTGCCGCAGCGCGTGATGGCGAGTGTGCTTGGATTCCCCTTTGAAGATATCCCTCAGCTGGCCAAGTGGGGTGAGGCTCAGGTGAAGTCTTTTGTTTACGGAAGAGGTCATCTTAACCAGCTGAATGAAGAAGAGATTCGCGAACAGTTCGTACTGCTGGATGGTTTTAAGGAGTATGTTCAGGAGAAGGTCACCGAGAAACGTAAAGATCCTCAGGACGACATGATCTCCTTTCTTACACAGGTCACTTATTCACCACTGAACCGAAAGCTGACAGACCTGGAAGTTAATGGCGTGGTCTACGCGATGATCATCGGTGGTCTGGAAACGACTCAATACGCCCTTGAAGAACAGGCGCAGTTAATCTGCGAGAACGAAGGTCTGTTCGAAAAGTTGAAGAACGACAGAAGCCTGGTTCGACAGTTTACGGAGGAGGGCATGCGCATGCGATCGCCCACTCAGGGATTGTCTACCAGACGCACCAAGCAGGACGAAGTGTTTCAGGGCGTTAAGGTGCCTGCGGGTTCGGTTCTGCACCTGCGCTTTGGTGCGGCGAATGTGGATCCGGATGAGTTCGAATGTCCTTATGAGCTTCGGCTTGACCGCAAAGCTGTGACACGCCATCTGACATTCTCGGCAGGTCCGAGGGTATGTCCGGGTGCAGGTATCTCCAGGGTAGAGCAGCAGACCGCCTGGAACCTGTTGCTGGATCGGCTCGATGGCATCGAGTACGCCGAAGGAAACGATTTCCTGCATCAACCCGGCATCATGCTTGGCACTCTGTCACTCAAGCTGAAGGTTAAAGCTGCCTAGAGCTTGTTGACTGCCTAGAGCGCGTGTTGACTGCCTAGAGCTTGTTGACTGCCTAGAGCTTGTTGACTGCCGGGAGCGTATTGACGTCAGGCAGCATGAGAAGTTGCTGCCTGATGAATATCATGACTCTGGCGTCATGAGCCCATGCTCACCATAATAGCCTCATGAATGAACTGCTGACATTTGTCGTCGAGCATGGCTACTCCTTGATATTTATCTGGGTTGCCCTGGATCAGGCCGGGTTGCCGCTGCCTGCTGTCCCCCTGATGCTGGCGGCGGGTGTACTGGTTGGCATGGGCGAACTGAACCTTGTTCTCGTGTTGGCGACGGTACTGCTGGCATCGGTGCCCATCGACCTTTTCTGGTACTGGTTAGGCAGGTTACGTGGTGCGAGGGTGCTGCATCTCTTGTGTATTCTGTCCCTGGAGCCGGACTACTGTGTCAGAAACACCGAGAACGTATTCCGCAGGCTGGGACCGATTTCTCTGGTGGTAGGGAAGTTTGTGCCTGGTCTGCAAACGCTGGCACCGCCCATGTCGGGTCTGACAGGTGTCAGCATCTATGTCTTCCTGCTGCTGGATACTCTGGGCACGCTGCTCTGGGCTGGGCTCTTCATTGCTCTGGGCTTGTTGTTCCACACTGAAATTGAGAGCGTCGTCAAAGCATTTTCAGAACTTGGTTCTCTCGCCGGTGTCATTCTCGCAGCAACAGTCGTCGCCTACTTTTCGTGGAAGTTTTATCACAGGCAGCGATTCCTCCGGATGCTGCGAATGCGCAAGATTCCGCCGCAGGAGTTGTATGAACGGATCAGTCGAGGCGAGGATATCCACATCATCGATCTGCGTCACGACTATGATGTGAAGGCGCAGCCCCATCTGCTGCCAAATGCTGTGCGGGTGCCTATGGAAGCCATCGAGCGACACAAGCATCGAATCCCTCCCGACGATGACATCGTGCTCTGTTGCAACTGACCCGATGAAGCCTCGAGTGCTCGTGTAGCTCTCAAGTTAAAGCGGATCGGCATTGAAAATGTCTTTCCTCTGCAAGGCGGTATTGATGCGTGGCTCGCTGCTGGTTACCCGACGGAGAGCCCGACGGATGTCTAGGTTGTCACGAGTGACGCGGATTAAGTCCGGCTGCTAACAGTCTGTCCATTTCCCGCCGTTGAATGGCGTGATAAAAATCTGGCCAGCATTCCCCGACCGGTCGATGGTTCCAGGCCCGTTCAGCGACGGCCAGCAGTCGTGGGAACAGGTAATAGTCCATCAGCTCCCCGGTGAACACAGTTTCTGTCCATAACTGAGCCTGTATCCCCATAATCTGATCGTTAGCAGACAGGTTCCAGGCAGAGACTGGATTGAACCGGTAGATGTCTTCAGTATCGGTATAGTTGGCCCAGGGCAGACCCGGCTCATCGGCTGCCATTGCATAGGGCATATCCAGATAGAGGTGACTCGCGTTGGAAATGACGAACATGAATTTGTTGTCGAGTATATGATCCAGCGCTGATCGGTCTCCTGCATCCGTTAGCCAGACGTTGTAGTAGCTGCGCTCGTCGCCGTGCAAAGCCATTTCGTGCCAGAAACCTGTTCTGGTCTCCGGCGCGATCTTTGAGACGATCTCAAGCATCCGCCTGTAGTGATAACCCATGAGTGCTGCTGTTGCCCGGTTCTGGTTTTCAGGGTTGTTCATATCCCAGGCCGAATCCCAAACCTCCAGATTCCGGCAAGCCGGTGAATGCAGCCAGGCGCCATGAGGAACCTCGTCGCCGCCCAGATGAAGAAATTCTAGCGGCACGCCGGCTTCGTCGAACATGCATTGGATATCAGAGATGATGATCTCCATGACACGGTAGGTATCCTCGAGCCCAACGTTTACCACATTGCAGCAATAGTCCTGGGCTGATCGATAACTGGAAGCGTCTTCCGGTTCGGTCAGCTGCCAGTCCATCGAATGATCAAACGCCCGGAGCAGTGCGTTGGCATGCCCTGGTACATTGATCTCCGGAATGATGGTGACGTGGTGATCCGCCGCAAATGTCAGCAGTTCCACGAATTCCTGGCGCGTGAGATGTCCTGATACTTCTTCGGGGCCATCTCCCCAGCTTGGGTAGATTGGTCCGAAGCGACCTCTTCTGGCACCGATTTCGGTTAGCTCAGGCAAGCCGTTGATCTCAAGCCGCCAGCCTTCGTCATTTGAGATCCCAAGCTGCAGGCGATTCAGTTTGTAGCACGACATGGCTCTGATGATCTTCGTCAGTTGTTTACTGTCATGAAAATGTCTGGCGATATCGATGAACAGACCACGATGATCGAAGTCAGGGTGGTCACTTACCGTTGCGGCAGGCAGGTTACCGTTTGCCGCGAGCTGCTCCAGAGTCTGTTCTGCATAGAACGCCTGGGTTTCGCTGCCCGCCCTGATCGAGATTCCAGTGTCACTGATCTCAAGTTCGTATCCCTTGGCGAGTGAGGCATCGATCATCCTGGTTGTTGTCAGAGTGTCGATGTGCAGATGGGTCTCTGAGAGTTCAGTCACTTTTGGTGACGGGATGATGGTGTGTGGTTCATCAACCGTTTCCGGAGGCGCATTCTCCGATGTACGAACGCCAGGCGTCATGGCGGTAATCGACGGGTTCCTGATGTCCGTGAGCGGTTGCAACTCTGGTGCAAGGCAGGGAGGTTCTCCTAGAAATACTTCGTCGCCATGCTCATCAAGCTCAACGAGAAAGAATCCCTGTCGGGTCAGCAACCGCATGCCGGAAAACAGCCAGTTTTCTACCTGGACTTGCATGCTGGCGCGGGGCTGTATCGGTTGCCAGGCATCGGTGGGTTCCAGGTAGCCGTATCGTCCGTCAATCAGAACCTGTTTCAGCAGCGTGTTTTCGCAGGGTGTCAGGCCAAGCGAGAAGTACAGCCGCCAGTTCCGAAGAATGGGCCTATCGCCCTGGTTCTCTATCTTGAGAAACGTGCCGATATCGGTGTCGCCACTCCTGGTTTCGAAAAACTTGAGAGCTAGATCAGAGGCGATCACGGTTTAGTGGAACTGTTCCATGTTCTTCAGCATATAGGCGGGGCCATGAATGCCGTTAATGGCCGCATTCTCTCCGTAGATGGCTTCCTTCATTCGGCCATAGACCTTCCGGTTGGCGCCCAGTCTGGCCAGTTCTTCGGCACGGGCTTTGGCCCGGTCGAGCAGTTTGTCGAGTGGCAGCGCCTGTTCTGCGATACCACCTTCCACCGCATCAGGTCCGGTCCAGCGTCTGGCCAGTTGAACGGTCTGAAAGAAAGTATTCATTGGCAGTTTGTGTCGAAACAGGGCCAGCTCGGGGTTCGGGATGACCATACCGATTTCCACTTCGTTGGCGCATGCGAAGCCCCGATCTTCCCGCATCAGACGAATGTCGTGGCACAGGGCGCACATTAGGCCCGCGCCAAAGGCATGGCCGTTAATTGCAGCAATGGTAGGCACAGGGAATGTGATGATTCGCCCCATCAGTGACATGAACTCAGGTCCGAAGACCTCTCGGTCACCACCGGGATGCTCTCCCTCAGACATGCGCCATTCAAGGTCCAGGCCGTTTGAGAAGAACTTCTCAGATGAAGAGGTTGTGACCAGGGCGGCGGGGCCTTCTGAAGCTTCAACTTCTTCTAACGCGTCGGAGAAGGCGCGCACGAAGGTCGTGTTCCAGCGGTTCTCACCGTCGTCCATAGTCAGAATAAATACCGAACCTTCTTTGTCCAGATTGATCAATTTTTTTCCTTAAACCTGTATAGTTTCCGAATTGTAGGCATGAGAGGAAGATATATGAAAGTCGGATTAGCATTTGCAAGCAGTATTGGTATCGAGGGTTCTGAAGCTCTGGATATCTGTCGGCGGGCCGAAACTGCCGGGTTTGAATCAGTCTGGGGTGGTGAGCATGTGATCTTGCCGGATGCTATTGCATCCAAGTACCCGTATACGGAGGACGGCAAGATACCCGCTGAACCGGAAACCCCGATTCCTGATCCACTTATCTGGCTCGCATTCGCGGCGGCTGCTGCACCGACGCTGAAGCTTGGCACCTGTATCCTGATTGTGCCGCAGCGCAACCCGCTGATACTGGCGAAAGAGCTGGCAACACTGGATCGGATCTCTGGTGGTCGAGTGGAACTGGGTCTTGGCGTCGGCTGGATGAAAGAAGAATTTGATGCCCTGGGTGTACCCTGGGAAGCACGTGGTCGTCGTAACGATGAGTACATAGAAGCAATGCGCGAACTCTGGAAAGGTCCCCATGCTGAGTATCACGGTGATTTTGTCGACTTCGACCCCTGCACCTGCAGTCCGCGGCCCGTCAATGGCGATATCCCTGTGATAGTTGGTGGTGATTCAGAAGCCGCGCTTAATCGAGCTGTAAAACTCGCTGACGGTTATTTCCCGGGAGAGGGTGATCACGATCGACTGGTCGCTCTGCTGGGTCGACTCCACGCCAAGGCGGAAGCCGCTGGCCGTGATCCCGGTTCAATCGAGATTAACGGAATGTTTGGCGCCCAGATGGCCGACCCGGTTGCGGGCATTGAGCAGATGGCTTCTGCGGGTGTTGGCCGTGTCATGGTTCCTGCGTTCTTCTTTGCCGGTCCGGGTGGTCTTGATCGCATGGAAGAGTTTGCAGAAAAGGTCATGCCTGTCGCGTCTCAGGTTGCCTGATAAGAAGGTTCGAGTATTGAACGGTTTACGCCTGATAACCGGCCTGCTGCTTGTTGCCGGATCTTTGTTTACTGGTTGCATTGCCGCTGAACAGCGCTTCAGTTTCCAGCCATTTACCGTCCCGGATGACGGCAGAATAGTGGTGCCGGTGCGCGAGGGAGATACCCTCAGTGGTGTTGCTGCCGTAATCGACAAGAGTACCGGCGGCGCAGTATCTGCTGCCGCCGTTGAGGTGGGTTTTCAGGGTAAGCTGAACAAGACGCTCTCGCTCTATGGTATTGCACCTTTCTCCCGGATCGATCTGATTGGTCTGGGTGATTCATCCATAGACCGGAATGACGCAGAAGATTTTGGTGGAACAGCTGCTGCGTTGCTGAGTGATACGGAAGGTGGCAGCGTAAAGATTCTCTGGCAGCCCGAGAACCTGGCAGCAGGGGCGACGGCAGCCAGAGTAGCTTTTGGTTATCAACTGCGAAGCTATCGCTTCGATCACTATCAGGAAAAACGCAAGGATCCGGAGCTCAGACCAGAGATTGTGTTGCTGAGTGACGATCAATCGGCAGCAGAGTTCAGCGACGACCTATTGCATGTCGCACGAGGCGTTTTCTTTGCCCGCGATATGAGCTCTGAACCCGCAAACGTCATCTATCCGCAATCCTTTGTGGTGCGTGCGCAGGCGTTGTTCAATGATGTGGACACGGTGCGCATCAAGGTGCTGGATGAATCTGAGTTGCAGACGCTGGGCATGGGCGCCCATTGGGGCGTCGGTAAAGGCTCTGTTCGGCCGCCGCGGCTTCTGATCATCGAGTATCTGCCGGATGAGGATTCGCCTGCCATCGTGCTTGCCGGAAAGGGCATAACCTTCGATACCGGTGGTATCTCACTGAAAAGTAACAAGGGCATGTGGGCCATGAAAGGTGACCTCGGTGGCGCGGGTGTTGTCACCGGTGTCGCGTATGCGGCTGCTCGCCGGCATGCGGAGGTTAATCTTGTTGCTGTTGCCGCGCTTGCTGAAAACATGCCATCGGGATCGGCGACCAGGCCCGGTGATATTCTGACGACCATGTCAGGGAAAACCGTAGAGGTGCTGTCGACCGATGCAGAAGGCAGACTGGTCCTGTCGGATGCGGTTCACTACGCGCAGATCACCTATGAACCTGAGGTTCTGATTGATGTGGCGACTTTAACCGGAGCCGTCGGGCGGGCACTTGGCGATGACTATGCCGGTCTGTTCAGCCGCCACGATGATCTTGCGGACGTGCTGACTTCGGCAGGGCAGGCGGCGAATGAACCCGTATGGCGGCTGCCTCTTGATCAAAGCCATTTCGAGCAGATCAAATCCAAGTACGCGGATATCAAGAACAGTGATGCTGGAGACCCGGGTGCGAGTGCTGGTGCTGCGTTTATCGGTTCCTTCGTCAGCGAAGATCAACCATGGGTCCACCTGGACATTGCCGGTGTAGACAAGCTGGACAAAGCGATTCCAACGATTCCGGCTGGATACTCTGGCTGGGGTGTGAGGCTACTCGACGAGTATCTGCGCCGCCTTGAGTAACGTCCCCTTCTGGTACCGCTTTGCCCCCTTTCTTGGCAGGGCGCCCGATCTGACAAAGCATCAGTGGAAGTTGTTGGGTCTGGTGGCTGCGGTTTCCTTCTTCGAACAGTACGACATGTATCTGTTCTCGCTGAACTTGAAGCAGATCCAGACAGAGCTGGGGATACCGGAATCGGACCTGGGTATTCTCGGCGCTGTTGTTCGTGCCGGTGCATTTCTTGCTGTCATCCTGGCTATCGCTGCCGATCGCTACGGGCGAAGATTGTTGCTCCTGATCACTGTGGTTGGCTATACGTTGTTTACCGGCCTGACCGCGCTTTCGGTTAACGCCGAGATGTTCGTGGTCTGCCAGATGTTTGCACGATGCTTCGGAACCGCAGAGGTCCTGATTGCGGCTGTGGTGATCGCCGAGGAGTTTGCACCCGAAAACCGCGGCTGGGGTATTGGTGCTCTGTTTGCTTTACAGGGTTGTGGTGCCGGTTTTGCCGCGCTGATGTTCGGCTTCGTTGAATATCTTCCCTATGGCTGGCGCTCACTCTATGTCCTTGGCCTTCTGCCGCTCGTTTTGATTGCTTACTGGCGCAGAACCATGCCCGAAACCGCCCGCTTCCAGCAGGTAACTGTTCATGAGCCGGTCATGAATCATGTTCGTGAACTCTTCACCAGAAATCCCCGATGGTCCTGGGGCATATTCGGTGCTGTATTCGGTATTGCGTTAGCTGGCGGCTCCGCGGGGTTTTTCGCACCCAAATATCTTCAGGATGTGCATGGATGGACGCCTTCCTCAGTAGCGATGCTGAATATCGCTGGCGGGGCGCTTGCCGTTGTAGGTAACCCGCTCGCCGGCTGGCTGAGTGACCGCTTCGGCAGACGACCCGTGACCATGGTTTTCACAGGCCTGTTTGCCCTGACCGCGGTTTTCTTCTATGCCTCGGTTGGCATGCTGGTTCCGCTGCTCTGGGTCGTCATGATTTTCTTTGTTTTTGGCAGCGATGTGACGTTGACCAGTTACGGCACGGAACTGTTTCCAACGAAGTATCGAACCACTGCCACGGGCTTTCGCTCCATTGTCAGTACTACTGCCGGTATCGCTGGTCTGCTTGCGGTTTCAGCCCTCTACCTGGTGTTTGACTCAAACTGGGTGGCGATCAGCGTGTTATGTGCGCTCTCGCTGGTCGTGCCGCTGATCGTCTGGATGTTTCTGCCGGAGACCTCCGGACGACGTCTTGAAGAGATTTCCCCCGATTGAGCTTTCACCTGACAAAACAGGAGTGCTATTCTTTTTGGTCTTGACTACAAAAAACAACAGGTGGGAATCATGGCAACAGTAGTAATTACAGGCGCAAACAAAGGTATTGGTCTTCAGCTGGCGCGGCTTTACGCAGAGGCTGGTGACAAGGTGATTGCGTGTTGTCGTAATCCGGATGCAGCAGGGGATCTGAAAGCGCTGGAAGGTGACATTGAAGTGAAGCAGCTGGAAGTGGGCAGTAACGATTCCGTTGCCGCCCTTGGGAAAGACCTGGAAGGTACGCCGGTTGATATCCTGATCAACAACGCTGGCACCGTAGGTCCTGCGATGGATCAGCAGACGCTGACGACGCTGGATGCCGACGGCTGGCTTGATGCGTTCAATGTGAACACCATTGGTCCGGTCCGGGTACTTCAGGCGCTGATGGATAATCTCAAAGCAGCTGACGGTGCCAAGATTATGACCGTCACCAGCCAGTATGGCGCGATAGGTTTCGATATGCCGGCGGTCTATGCCTACAGCACATCCAAGGCAGGTGTGAACAAATACATGAGGATGGCTGCTCTGGAGCTGGGTAAGGAAGGCATTGCCGTAGGTCTGGTTCATCCAGGATGGGTTCAGACTGACATGGGTGGCCCGACGGCGGATCTGACGCCGACAGAGAGCGCCAGCGGTATCAAGGATGTGATTGCCAATATGACCGAATCCGGTTTCTGGAAGTGGAACGGGGAAGAGCACGTCTGGTAGGCGACGTATCGGGAAGCGGAGACTCAGTAAACAGGGGATTCAATGACAGCTAACCAGTATCGGCTTATGCTGATCCCCCTGTTTGCCACCCTGATCATGGCGGGGTTCGTGACCACCGTGGGATTGTTGACGGAACCTGCTTCGGAACGCTACGGCGTCACCATCACCGATATCGCATCCCAGTTCACCTGGTTTACCGGTGGAGTCTTTCTGGGTGGCATTCTTGCTTTTTTTGTCTTTGATTACTTTGCCATCAAGCCGGTCATTCTCTGGAGCTACCTTGCTTCTATCGGGCTGATTGTCCGGCTTCACTTCACCTCAGTTTATGCGCTGCTGCCTGTTTTGCTTTCGGTAATCGGTGCCTTGCTGGCGATTGTGATCTGTGGCGGTGTGACTGTCATCACCCAGCAGTGGGTGGATAAGCAGCGTCAGATGATCATGGTGGGGCAGGACGCCATGTTTAATGGCGGTGGGATCGTTTTTTCCGGGGCGGCAACCTGGTTTGTGCTCAATCAGTTTGAGTGGACGGCGGTTTATCTGGTTGTCGCGGCGCTGATTGGTGCTGTGGTTCTGCTGACTGCTTTATCCAGCTTTACGCCGGTAGTTGAACAGAAAGAAGAGGTCGACCCGGTAGGTGTCTGGAATCTCGGCATTCTGCTGGTGGGTTTCAGTCTGCTGTTGTTCATGATGGCCAAGATTGCAATCTTCGTCTGGGCGCCGCAGTTTATTCAGCAGACATTTGGTGTTGGACCGGAAGTCGGTGGGCAGTTTATGGCCAACGTGTTTACGGCGGCCTTTATCGGGTCATTGCTGGGCACCTGGGCGGCATCGAAGATAGATGTTAAATATCTGCTTTACGGCTTTATCGTGGTGTCCATGCTGTCCGTGTTTGCGCTCAACATGACAAGTTCGGTCACGTTCGTACTTCTGCTGGCCTACGGTTACGGCATTTCCGTTTCAGCGACCTACAACTCCTATGTCGCTTTCGGCCTATCTTTTGTTGAACGACCATCGCACAAAAATGTGGTCTACCTGCAGTTAATGAGCGGTTTTGGGTCGACGCTGGCGCCTTTCATCAGCAGCATGATTGTCGACATGACAGGCGACATCGGCAGTGCCATGCAGTTCTGTTTCGTGACGCTGTTGATCGTTGCGATCACATTATTTATCTGTCACCTGCTGCATCTGCGTGTTCCGCAGCCTGCCGCTGTCAGCTGAGAAGCGATGAGTTTCTCACCGGATTGCGATGGGGTTAATGATCATCTGCACAGCGCCGCGAACCTTCGCCTGACCGAGTACGAACAGGAATTCGAAAGCCGAATCACTCACCAGCGCGCCGGTGTTCATGGTCTCGAAAATATAGATACCATTTTCCTTTAGATACACACCGTGACCATAGAAGGGACGCTCCTCGACCTCTGATGGCACGACGTCCAGACCCCAGGTATCAGCGCCAACGGCGACTACTTTCTTGCTCGCAATATAGTCAGCAACCGCTTCTGATTGGCCAGGTTCCCCGGACGCCCAGGCGACTGGGTCCTGTTTCAGCGTGGCGTCGGTCCAGCCTGTGTGGAAGAGAACGACATCACCTTCACGAATGGGTGTGCCCTGTTTCTTCTCAACGGCTTTGACATCTTCGACACTGAAGGTCTGGCCTGCCTCCATATGCTCTACACCCAGGTGTCCCGCCATATCGAGCACGACGCCTCTTGCGACAATCGGCGGCACATTCTCAATGCCCAGTTTTGTCAGACCGTCAATCGCTGAAAAGTCTTTTGCCTGATTACAGTTGTAGTACATGCCATTGTGTCCCAGGTGACCGAGTCCATCGATCTGTGAACCAATGCCGAGCCAGCCGGTGAAGATGTCATCGTTGTACGTCATGTTATGGAAAGGGCGTGCGCCTTCCTGCTGATTAGGTTGCACCACCGTCAAGGATAATCCTCGAGGTGGAAAGGCTGGTGTAGTGGAATCAATGACGATACCGAGAGAATAGGTCTTCCCGGTTTTGATCAGTTCTGAAGCAGCAAGCACGCTTTCAGCCGTAATACGATTTGCTGCTCCAGCCTGGTCTTCAGGGCCCCATTCCGAAACCTCGCAGTGATCGTCTGCGAGAACCTGCAGTGAAAGAGTGACAGTAAAAATGAATAGTAATAATGCGCGGATCAGCGGCTGTGTCATTCTGGGTTCCTGTTTTTCTTTTTTGATGATTCAACTGTCTCATCTTGGGAGAGAAAAATCATGTGCCCGGTATCCTCTTTTAGGCGTTCTGGTTCGAAAGAGTTGATCCCCAACGGAGGATCCCATGTTAATCTACGGCTGTTGATTGTTCGGAATTTCCGATGAACGAAGAGATTGCTGCGCTACTAAACCGAAACAAGAATTGGGCTGCTTCCGTCATCAAGGACGATCCAGAGTTTTTCGAGCGGTTGGCAGGGCAACAGAAGCCGCGATTCCTCTGGATAGGCTGCGCCGACAGTCGGGTGCCGGCCAACCAGATCATGGGGTTGATGCCGGGTGAAGTCTTTGTGCACCGCAATGTTGCCAATGTTGTGCTCCAAACAGATATCAACTGCATGAGCGTTGTTGAGTTTGCCATTTCCAAGATCCAGATCAGGCACATTATTATCTGTGGTCACTATGGTTGTGCCGGTGTGCAGGCCGCCATGGATAACGATACCGATGGCATTGTGGATACCTGGCTTTCCCCCATTCGTGCCCTCTACAAGCGAAACCGAAAAGAGCTCGATGCACTGGATCCTGTCCAGGCGGAGGAGCGTCTTTGCGAGATGAATGTTATTGATCAGGTCAAGTCACTGTGTGCCACCAACGTCGTTGGTGATGCCTGGGAGCGCGGGCAGGAGCTTGATGTGCACGGATTCGTTTACGGTATAAAAGACGGGCTGATTAAACACCTCGACGTCATGGTCGCTTCCCCTGAAGACCTTCTCGCGCTGGAAGAAAGCTGACTCATAAGGGCCACTTATCCCGGAAAATATAGAAGGGGAGTCCGTGCCCCGAAAACGATACAATCGCGCCTTTCCTGGCTGAATCAAGAATCCAAATGAATCACTATGACGTCGTTATTGTCGGTGCCGGTATCTCGGGTATCAGTGCTGCTGTCCATCTGCAGAAAATGTGTCCGGACAAATCCTTCACTATTCTCGAGGGTCGCGATTCGATTGGCGGTACCTGGGATCTGTTCCGTTACCCGGGCATTCGCTCGGATTCAGACATGCACACGCTGGGTTTCGCGTTTAAGCCCTGGACTGAAGCCAAGTCTATTGCCGATGGACCCAACATTCTGAGTTATGTCAACGAAACCACGGATGAGTTCGGTCTGAGGCAGAAAATTCAGCTGGGCTGCAAAGTTAAAAAGGCTGAATGGTCCTCCGATGATACAAAGTGGCGCCTGACGATTGACAGGAGCGATGGCAGCAGTGAGGAAGTCACCTGTGGTTTTATCAGCATGTGTGGCGGTTATTACAACTATGAGGAACCACACGATCCCGGTTTTGATATGGATGCCTTCGAAGGGCAGATCGTTCACCCTCAATTCTGGCCGGAAGATCTGGATTACAGTGGCAAGAAAGTTGTCGTCATCGGCAGCGGAGCCACGGCGATGACACTGGTGCCAAACATGGCTGATCGAGGCGCACATGTCACCATGGTGCAGCGTTCACCGACCTATGTCGTTTCTCGACCGGACCAGGACAAGATAGCCAACTTTCTGCGCGATTGGTTGCCGGACAGCTGGGCGTATGCAATCACCCGTTTCAAGAATACGCAGTTGCAGAGTTACTTCTATAAGCGGACCCGGACAGCACCTGGCTGGGTCAAGAAGAAACTGTTGGATGGCGTCAGAGCCGCGATTGGGGAAGAACTCACTGCCAGGCACTTTACGCCTTCCTATAATCCCTGGGATCAGCGGCTTTGCCTGATACCTAACGGGGACCTCTACAAGGCCATCAATCGAGGTGATGTGGAAGTACGCACTGAACAGATTGATTCTTTCGTTAAAGAAGGGCTCAAGCTGCAGGATGGTGAGGTACTGCCTGCAGATATTATTGTTACCGCGACGGGTCTGAAGCTGATCGTGCTTTCCGGAGTAGAGTTCGTTGTGGATGGTGAAACTGTCAACCCGGCTGACTGCTTTTCCTATAAGGGCATGATGTACTCCCGTATTCCGAACATGGCGCAGACCTTCGGCTATATCAACGCAAGCTGGACGCTGCGAGCTGATCTGACATCCGAGTATGTCTGCCGGTTGCTGAACTACATGGACGAGATTGGTATGACGGCTGTCACACCGTCACTTCGTGACGAGGATCAGGGTATGGAAGTACGACCCTGGATTGATGGTTTCCCTGCAGGTTATATGACCCGCTCGATGCATCTGTTCCCGAAGCAGGGTGAAGGCCCCTGGCGCAATACCCAGGACTTCGCGGCGGACAAAAAGATGGTACGCAAGACGCCGATTGCAGATTCGGCATTGGTGTTCAGCAAAGCACCCGAGAAAACAAAAATAGAAGAGCCTTCAGCCCTGCTCGACACAGCCTAAGTGGGACCTGTTCAACTTAGACAGGTAAAGCCGGTTAGTCGACGACTGTAAAGAGCCTTCAGCCTTGCTTGGCACAGCCTAGCTGGGACCTGTTCAAGTTAGACAGGTAAATCTGGTTAGATG
>CBFIJB010000008.1:0-183821 GCA_965662805.1 Candidatus Azotimanducaceae bacterium
ATACAACCGGGTAAACCCCAGCAGAATGCTTATGTCGAAAGATTCAATCGAACTGTTCGACATGAGTGGTTGGATCAACATCTATTTGAGTCTCTTGGCCATGCCAGGGAAACCGCGACAGAATGGCTCTGGAGGTATAACAACGAACGGCCAAACATGGCTAATGGGGGATTTACCCCAAAACAGATGCTTGAGAAAGCAGCATAGTCCTAGTTTTGAGAAGGATTATTAATGGGGGGATTACCAGTGCGGTCATCGAATACCGCGATGGCTACTATTTCCTGGAAGGCATGCCCTATCGGGTTATGCAGAACAGAATCTGCCCATAGAGTCTGCTCAGAAAAAGCTGAGGCTAGGCCCGATCGAAGGCGACGTGGATTTCTTCCAGGGCTCTTAGCCAGATCCCTTTCAGGTGTACATAGTTGTTCTTCTCAGGGGCAGGGCGCATGTCCTTCACCCGTTTGAACAGGGCTTCCCAGGCCCATCGTTGCTCGTATCTGCTTAAGGTTGCGCCGGGGCATACCTTTTCGCCCATGCCGAATGCCAGATGTCTGCCGGCGTTTTTACGTTCCAGATCGGGCCTGGTTGGATTCGGAAATCGTCGCTGGTCATGATTTCCCGCGCCGTAGCGGATGCTGAGGGTTGCACCTTTTGGCACTGGTACTCCACCGATCTCACAGTCTTCCTTAACGAAACGATACAGACCCTGGGTTGGAGATTCGATGCGCAGCACTTCCTCGACGAAGTTCCGGATCTTCTCGGGTGACTTCTGCAATTCAGCATAAGTGTCAGGGTTCTTGAACAAAATCCAGAGGCCGTTGGAGAGTGCGAATGCGGTGGTTTCGTTACCACCGATCAGCAGGTGGTCGGTAATGCCGATGATCTCTGAATCAGTCAGTGGTCGGCTGGTTCCGAGCGCGCTGTCTTCCACCTCAATATTCAGTAGTCGGGTAATGATGTCGTCACCGGGATGTTTCCGTTTATGCTCCATGGTTTTGAAAATATAGTGCTGCAGCTCAATGTGCAGCCTTACGGCTTCCAGTTCCTGCTCTTCGCTTAAGCCGCGACTGAAGGGAAGAACCCATGCGCCGGACCAGATCTTAAGCTGAGGCAGATCCATCCTGGGGAAACCAAGCAGCTCAGCGATAACGATCATCGGTAACGGTTCAGCGAACTTTTCGATGAAGGGAATATCTCCATCGTCGATCCAGCTGTCGATCAGTTCATCGATGGTGGCGCGGATAAAAACCTCTTTACTCTTGATCGCGGCGGCAGTCAGTGCCGGGTCGACAAGGGCGCGGTAGTTACCGTGCATAGGTGGGTTTTCGCCAAGCGGTGTAAAACGGGGCCAGCCAGTTTCCTCGTAGAGTTTTCGTGAGGACTCGTACTTGATCAGAGGTTCTGTTTCCTGCACGTCCTGACCGGAAGTGAATTCCAGGGGGCGCTTAAGGACATACTCGATGTCGTCGTATCGTGTCAGAACGTACATGCCTAACTGGGGCATATAATAGGCGGGCGATTCTTCGCGGATCAGATCGTAGGCGGCGAACCAGTTCTCCTGGACCTCCGGGTCCATGAAGTCGATCTCTGATGCTTTTGAAAAGGGACACTCATTCATGCTTATAAAATACGCCTAATCAGGGGCGGCGTAAAACCCCCATTCACGAGAATGAGTTCAATTGACGATACAGCCTGCCCGATGCAACACTCAGCGACGGTTTAAAGCAGTGAATAGCAGAGGTTGAGAAATGTCAGAACAGTTGGCGATTGATAAGAAAGCGCTCAGGAAGAAGTACGCGGAAGAACGCGACAAAAGGCTCAGGGCGGAGGGTAACGAGCAGTACATCGAGATCAAGGACCAGCTTTCCCACTATCTTGAAGACCCTTACGTGCCTTTCCAGGCGCGCGAGCCACTCAACGATCATGTCACTGTCGCCTACATTGGTGGTGGTTTTTCCGGTCTTGTTGCGGGTGCTCGTCTGGTCGAGAGAGGCATCAAGGATGTGCGTATTCTCGAAAAGGGCGGTGATTTTGGTGGTACCTGGTACTGGAACCGCTATCCGGGAGCGCAATGTGATACCGCGGCGATGGTCTACATGCCTCTGCTGGAAGAAACCGGTCACATGCCGACTGAGAAGTATGCCCATGCCCCTGAAATTCTCGAGCAGTGCCAGCGCATCGGTCGAAAGTACGAGTTGTATGAAAATGCGTTGTTCCATACGCAGGTGAAAGAACTGCGATGGGATGAGGACGAGAAGCTATGGCGTATCACAACTGATCGTGGCGATGATTTTACGGCGAACTTTGTTGGTATGGGTACGGGACCATTGCATGTGCCGAAACTGCCTGGCATTGAAGGCATCGAATCATTCAAAGGTCACAGCTTTCACACATCTCGCTGGGACTATGACTACACAGGCGGAAACCCCGAGGGCGCGCCGCTTGATAAGCTGAGTGAGAAGCGAGTTGCGATTATTGGAACAGGAGCAACAGCGGTGCAATGTATCCCGCATCTCGCGAAAGCCTGCAAAGCACTCTACGTGTGCCAGCGAACCCCGTCATCGGTCGATGTCCGTGACAATCATGAAATTGATCCCAAGTGGTTCCACAACATCGCGACCCCGGGCTGGCAGATGCGATGGATTGAGAACTTCACTGCCAATCAGACAGGACAACCTGCTGAAGAAGACCTGGTTGCAGATGGCTGGACAGATATTTCTAAACGCGTGCGGGCGAAAATCGCAAAGCTGCCGAAAGACGATTTGACGGTCGAAAAGATGATGGCCGCCTATGAGGATTCGGATTTCGAGAAGATGGAGGAGATCCGAGCTCGTTGTAACTCTGTGGTTGAAGATCAGGACACAGCGGAGCAGCTCAAGGCCTGGTACCAGCAGCTGTGCAAGCGGCCGTGTTTTCATGATGAGTACCTGAAGTCCTACAACGAACCAGGCTGTCACCTTGTAGATACGGATGGCAGGGGCGTGCAGCGAATCACGGAAAAGGGTGTGGTTGTTGCCGGTGTTGAGTACGAGGTCGATTGCATTATTTATGCGTCCGGGTTTGAAGTTGGTACGCCGTTTGAGCGTCGCGCCGGTTATGACACAGTTGGTAGAGACGGCCTGCTGCTTTCTGAATACTGGGCCGATGGCATGCGTACGAAGCACGGTGTGCATGTTCACAACTTCCCGAATCTGTTTATCTCTCAGGCGACACAGGGTGCGAACCTCATATCCAACTATCCCCACAACCTGACCGAGTGCGGGAACACCATGGCGATCATGGTGCGTCATGCACTTGACCATGGATTCAAGGAGATTGAGGTGACAGAAGAGGCGGAAGCCCAATGGATGGAACTGCTTTTGCAGGCACCCCCCATGATGATCGGTACGACTGAATGCACGCCCGGCTACTATAACAATGAAGGTCAGGGCTGGGGTGCTGGCGTGACCCGCGCAGTCAGCTATCCCTATGGTCCGGTCGCCTATTTCAAGTACCTTAACGACTGGCGTAGTTCCGGCCAGTTCGAGGGCGTTGATTTCCGCTAGATCCCGGTCCGAAGGCAATGAAGATAAAGTGGCGTTCCGCGCTGGTCATTCTGCATGCGGTCATGCTTGCCCTGATTATTGTTCCGTTTCTGCTTTTCGAGAATCTGTTCGATACCATGGCGACGGAGCTGCTGTCCGGTCAGCGGGCAGGGGAGATTTTTCTTGCAACCTCTGTGCTCCTGGCGGCTGATGTCTTCGTCCCCGTGCCCTCGAGTGCGGTGAGTGTCAGTGCAGGTATGTTGCTGGGCATGCCAATGGCCTTTCTCGCCTGTTTTCTGGGATTGTCAGCGGGTGCATTGCTGGGCTATGGCTTTGGCTTCTATTTCAGGCGATGGCATTTTGAACGGTGGTACCGGGACGATGAATTTCGCCAACTTTCCAGGCAGTTGTCGCAGTATGGATTCGTCGTCCTGCTTATCTGTCGCGGCGTCCCGATACTGGCAGAACTCAGCGTTATGGTCGCCGGTTTCCACCGCTACGCTTTCAGCAAATTTCTGGCGGTGATGACGCTGGGCAACCTGGTCCTTGCCTTCATATATGCCGTCATTGGTGAGCAGGTGACCAATGCCACTTCAGTTTACCTGCTTGCAGCAGTCTTTCTGTCAATTCCCGTTGCTACCTACTCGTTACGACTCTGGTGGTTGCACCGAACGGAGCGAGTCTAGTCGTCCGCAATCTCCAGGGCGAGCAACAGGTTCCCCGGCATATGGTTGTAGATGCCATATCCGGAACTCAGTACCAGCAGGCCATTCAGCGCGACAGCGCCAGCGGCGCCTCCCATGGATCCACCCATGGCTTTTTCTCCGGTAATTGAATCAAATTCCCAGGCTGTTGCCAGTTCCCACTGGATATCACCCGTGCTGATATCGTAGGCGCGGGCTGTTCCATCCATGGCGCCGCTAAACACCAGATCGCCAATGACGGTGGAAACCTGCGAAATGCCAGGATGACAGTAGGCTTTGCCCGCGCATGTGTCTTCGTGCAGGGTCGACCAGAGGATCTTTCCGGTGTCTACGTCCAGGGCGTGCATGCCTGGGCGGTCCGGATCCGGGTAGGTTCGCCCGTCCGCCATGTCGCTGATCGGCACGAGGATGATATTCCCATGGGCGGCGATGCCGAAGTGAATGCCACCCTGTATACCACCACGACCGACCCTGGTCTGCCAGACCAGTTCGCCGGTTTCCGGGTCAACGGCATGAACAATTCCGGACTTCTGGCCGGCAACCACCAGGCGACCGTGTGTCTTTGAATCGATCACAACGGTGGCACCACCGAAGTCGAAATCAGGACCGCCTTCTACCGGACAGTTCTCAGGCCACTCTGTGTCGCAGGCACCGTTCCAGACATCGTTAGCGGTTGCCTGGAATACCCAGTTGATCTTTCCGGTTTCCAGGTCCATGGCGATCAAGGCATCGCTGGTCAGGCTGGCCGGAGAAGACATATTTTCGCCGGTACCCACAAAAAGCTGATTCGTTTGAGGGTCTATCGATGGACTGTTCCAGACCACTGCCCCTGATGGACCGATGATGTTGGTACCAACGGGATTCTGTCCACTTACCCCGGGTTCTTCCTGAATCGTATAGGTCTTCCACTGTTGCTTGCCGGTAGCGATATCGACTGCCACGACCGAGCCCCGGAACGTACAGCACTCGTACTCTGGATCAATGGCGAGACTGACTTCCAGAGAAGAGACAGGGACATACAGCATGCCTTCATGCGGCGTCGGTGAACCTGTGATGGTGGCGTTCGGATGTTCGTCAGCACGTAGCCGCCAGACAAGTTCTCCTGTTGCGGCGTTGACGGCGTAAACGTTCGCCAGCACATCACCAAAGAAGGCTGTTGCGCCGTCACTATTTTCGGAAACGGCGATTCCAGTTCTGACTTCACCCGAAGCCTGGAATTGCCAGTTTGAACAGCCGGTTTCCGGGTCCAGGCCATACACGATGCCGCTGTGCGAACCAACAATCAGCAGACCACCTGCAAACGTCGGTTGTGATCTAACCCGGTTGGCGCCCGGCATGGCAATCGCCCAGCGGACCCTTAATCTGTCGACATTGTCACTACTGATGCCGCCCATTTCCTTGGAGATGTTCCGCATGTTTGAGGGCTCAATACCCCAGTTCGCACCGACAATATCCTTGCCTGGCTGGTACTCTCCAGGGTTTGCGCATGCAGGAATCTGTGCCAGTTCTCCGCCCAGTTCGTCTCCAGAAAGATACTCTGCGACTTCAGCCTTTTGCGTATCCGTGAGCACCGAGGCCTCGTTCTGCATGATGCCGGTGGTGATGGTCTTGAGGATCGCCTCCGGGGTCATCAGGCCAATCATGTCTCGATGTGGTGCCTTTTTCAGGCTGCCGTTGTGACAACTGGCGCAGGCTTTGTCGTAGTGTGCTTTACCCGGAAGTGATTCCCGGGCCGTCCGTTCTTCTGTAACAGCCTGCAGGCTGTTGGGGTCATCGAGGATGGCGGGGTCTGTACCGGAGGTTGTCGCTGGTTGTTCGGGCTCCGGTTGCTCGCTGCAGGCGGACATCATGAGAAGGCTGAGTATTATTATTAGTATTTTCATGGCTGTGATAGTAGCAGCAGGTTTCTGCGAGCTCCACACTCACCCGCTTATCAAGTCTCCGAAGAGTTTCCGGATGCTTTTCTTCTTTGCGCGGAAAGAATAATCAGACTTGAAAGTACCAGCAGCAGGGCAACAAGACTCGTGGCGTTGCTGATCCACTGGTACCGCGGCATGTGGAATCGCATGCCCTGATAGTCTGCAAACGCTTCCAGCACTTCGGCTTGATCTGCCGTGAAGTGATCGCCCGGCTTACACTGATTTGAATCGGGGAAAACATAGCAGCTGGGATTCTTGAAATTCAATCGACCACCCGATTCATTGAATATCGATGTGTTGGGAATGAGAAGTTCGCGTTGCGGAAACGCTTCAAGACGGTATCCGAACATGTCGTTGTGGCACTCGATATTGCTGCTGCCAAAAACGAACATCTCGTTCTGGATAATGGCCGCCTCTCCCTGAAAGTTTGCATACTTAAGTTCTGTGGTCGCGTTGACGGCAGGGATGTCTTTAGGCTGTTGGCGAAAGCGGTCATAGAATGCCAGGAGGACGTCGGGTTTGTATATCTGCTCTTCATAGTAGGAACGATCAATCAGCCAGTGACTGCCGATGCTCATGGCGCCGATCAGTATTGCCAGACTGGTTCTGTATCTGGAGACATTCGAGAACGCGAGAACGGTCATGAGGACCACGAGGGGGATATAGGCTGCGTACAGTCGAACGAAGAGTGAAAAACTTCTCAGCACCGGTACAGATTTCAGAAATTCATTCCATGCTGGCTGATAGTGATTCAGGGCGATGGGAATGATCATCGCCCCCAGCAGTACCGCGGCTGCAAATCGATTCTCGGCGAGCAGGCTTCCCAGCTTCTTTCGCGCAGTGACCGCAGCGAACACCAGTATCGCCAGTACCGGCATACCGACCCCCATCTCCAGTTCATGACGTTCGATAGGCCATCGATAGTTTGTAAACAGATAACCACTCTCGGTCTGCCAGTCCGGGGTAGAAAAGAACAGCAATCGAAGTGGTAGCGTCACTGAGTCGATGAGGCCAGGGATTCCAGGCAGGGGGTAAAAGTCCCGCTCAAAGTTCGAAGCTGTTGCCAGTGTCAATGTAATCTTGAAAGCGCAGATCAGCATGGCGATCGTGAACGCTGCGGCGAGTGGCAGCCACGGGGTCAGCATAAAATCGTTAAGATGTGCAGGTCGGCTGGAAACCATCCTGTGCAGCGCAATGATGCCGGTGAGTGCCAGACCTGCCGTCACCAGCACATAGACTCCCGAGGCAAGGGTGGTATAGGCGATGAGCAGCGCAGCCGCCAGGGTGTTCCGCGCCACAATAACCGGGCTAGATGTTGTTCGGGTAATCAGCAGCAGCGCGATCAGTGGTACCAGCATATAAGCGTGAAACGCCGTATGGCCGATGATCATGCGGTAGGCATAAAACCCGTTGAACATGAACAGGGATGCTCCGAGCAGGCTCATCGTCGTATCCGAATGAAATCGTCGGCGGCACAGCAGATAAGTGCCAACGAAACCCAGTCCAGCGAAAATCAGGAAGTTGATCTTACTCGCGGTTAAAGGATCAAGGAGGAACGTAAGCCATTGCTGAAGATTCAGATAGGGGTTCGCAGCACCGGCAATGTACATATTGCCGGCACAGCTTGCGGGCGTGAACCAGGGGATGGTCAGGGCGCTTTTCTGAAAGTGCACATAACCGATGGTCGCTTCCACCAGGCTGCCGCGATGGTCGTGTCCCAGGGTCCCCTGTGAGGTTGGCATGAATGGATCAATAAAGGTTGCCCAGTACAAAACCAGCATCAGGCAACCGAATGCGAGTAACAGAATGCCCCGGGTAAGCAGTCTATCTCCCATCTGTCGACTGCCGTTTCATGACTTCATTTCTTAACCTGATGACATAGTCTTCATCAGGAGAGCCTAAGCGCAGGCTGAGTTCTGCGTGATGCAAAGCCTGATCCCACAACTCGATTTCTGCATATCCCGATGCCAGGTTTCTGTGACCGAACGGATCCTCTGGATGGAGTTGTACAACCCGGGTCCAAAGGGAGACCGGGTTATTCCAGACCTGTACCTGAAAGTGTGCAATCGCTGCAAGAAACAGCAGGTAAAAGCAACTCAGTGAAACCGTTAACAATCTTGCGGAGATAACCCTTTGCCAAGCGGTAACAATGGCAAGTGCCGTCAGCAGCGATAGCGGGATCGTTGCCATGTACACATAGTGGTCGGTCCCTTTGGCGGGACCGACATGGATAAGGCCTGATACCGGCAGCAGGGTAACAAGGTAAAACGCCAGCAAGAGCCCCGGCCAGAAGACTTTGCGATAGAGCGCAAGCCACAGAGTGATTGCAGCGCCGAGCACAAGGAAAGACAGGCCAGGAAGCCAGAAGGACGGACTGGCCAGATATGACGCATCCCTGGGGTAGGGGTAGAACGGTGATAGCTCAAGGGGCCAGGCGTAATGCGCAATGTAAAACCAGGTGTTGTCGATAGCGTTCAGTGTCTTTGCCCATTGCGGCAGCGCCTGTGCGTCTGGCATGGCGATGGACTGGGTGCTGAGCGTGACCAGAGCAACAATTGCGGCGATCACGATATACGGAAGCTTCCGTATGCAGGCTTGTATTGCCGTTTGCAGGTTGCTGATTCTTTTCAGGGGATAGAGGTCCAGCAGCAGCATGACGACGGGCAGCGTAACCGCCATGGGTTTTGCGCCGACAGAAAGGCAGAACAGAGCGAACACCAGCAGGTGGCTTTTGAGTCGATCGCCAGAGGCGGCGTGCAGATAGGCCAGCAGGCACAGCAGCGCAAATAGAGAGTAGATGACGTCTTTGCGCTCGACCACCCACGCAACAGATTCCACGTGTTGTGGATGGATGGCAAAGATAAGCGACGTCAAAAATGCGACCCAGACAGCCGTCTGCGCTGCCAGATTTCCCCTGGTCAGGATCTGGTGTACTAACCAGAACAACAGCAGTGAATTCAGCAGGTGCAGGATCAGGTTCGTCAGGTGGTGTTTCCCGCTATCGTATCCGAACAGCGAAACATCCAGAGCATGTGATAGCAGCACAACCGGGTGCCAGTTTGCCTCATGCGCCTGGGTGAACATGGCTATGACATTGTCGAGCGTCCACTCGTGTATCCAGGGATTTTCCAGAACGAATGGGATGGTATCCCAGACAAAATGATGATGGCGCACCTGGGCGTAGACAGCTGTTGTTACCACGACAATGATCAGGCACTGCAGAGGGATCTGGAACCTGGTCAGAATGCGATTCAAAGGATGTGCTTGCAGGTTATTCAACTAGAACAGCATGTTGGCCGGAATGTCCGTGTTGCCGACGCTCGGTAATACAATGGTGGGTTGAATCAATCGGTGTTCCATTCCGGTGGTACACGCAAGTCTTGTTCGCGGAAAGCGTATCACCACAGTTGCAAAATAACACCCTGAGGTCCTGCCTAAGACTGTGTATCGGTTGTCTGCTGCAGTGCTGGAAACAGGGCAAGTACAATCAGCGAGGTCACACTGATAACGCCTGCGGTTATGGCAAGTGGCACAAGCCCTCTGGCAATAAACGGGGCGAGCGCAGCGGTGCCAAGGGCTGTTGTCATGAAGATCATAAGCATAACCAGGGCAGCACCGCGAGAATGATTATCACCGCTGGCAACCACGGCCAGATAAAACCCGGGTGGTCCTCTGACCCCCAGGCCCAGATTAACAAAGGCAAACAGAAACCAGAGCCACACTGCCTCATGATCATCGTTGATCAGTGAATAGATAATGATCGCGACGGAACCAAAGGCAGCCAGTGCGGATCCCGCGTAGATTGTCTGTTCGGATCCGAGTCTGTCCACGATATGGTGCGCGGTATTTGAAGCCAGGATAAACAGGGAAATGCCGATGATCTGCATGGTTACGAAATCGCTCATAGTGCCGCCCATGGCGACTGTCATGACCGTTGGAGTGCCAAACACGAAAACCAGCAGTCCGCCCAGGGTGCATGCCTGACTCAGTGAGTAGCGCAGGAACACCGGAGATCGGAGCAGCGACAGATAGCCTTCCTCTGCGAGGCGATTTGAGGTGGCTGGTATGTTGGGTGTTGCAGCCCAGAGAAGGCTTAGCAGAGCAGCCAGCACAGCCGTCACAAAGAAGGATATTCGCCAGTCAAAAAAAGTCAGTAACCAGGCGCCAAGCACCGGCGCCAGCGCGGGCACCAGCGACTCGATACTCCCCATCAGGCCGAGGGCCCGCAAAGCCTGCCGCTCTTTGAACAGGGCGCGTACCATTCCCGGTGCGAATACCGCCGGCGCAGCGGCGAACCAACCCTGGAAGAAACGCAGCAGAACCAGATCAGGAATCGTACGACTCATCGCCGCCGCCAGAGACAGCAGTCCGTATCCTGCAAGGGCGATGACGAGCAGGTTTTTCTGATTGAACCTTGCACCCAATTCTCCAAACACCAGAAGTCCCAGCGCAGTGCCGCCGGTGAATGAGGCAAGTACGAGTTGTGCCTGGGTCAGATTGCCATCGATATAGTCAGGCAGCCCTGGCACCGCGGGTAACACGAGGTCTGTTCCGGACAAGCCGACGATCGTACCTGCGACAATAATCGCAAACAGAAATCGACGATCCAGCATCAGCGGAATACTGGCAAAGTGGAGGTTAAGCGCTGCATATGGTGTACACCAGATTGTTGCTTTTACTTTAACGCATTCCACCCGTCTGGGGGTGTCTGGCTGGCGACCGGTTGCAGGATAATCTGGTGGTGACCTAAAAGGGGCAAATAATGAGAACAACAAGCAGATCAATCAAAACCGGTTTTCTGGCAGTGACTGCCGGACTTGTCATTTCAATGGCACCACAAGCCGCTGAGGCAAAAAAGCTCAAACCCAAATACTATAAGAGTTGCTATGCGGACTATTCAGACATGCGCGAGATGGTACCTGAGCCATCCATGGATGTTCAGAAAACCGCGAAAACCATTGGTACTGCTGCTGGCATTGCAGGTCGTTTTGGTGGCTTTGGCGGTGGTTTGGGTAGCATGGCTTCGACGGCTTCCACCGTTGCCCAGTACAGTGAGACGATTGCGGATGTCGCAGCGTTTACCGAGACGATGACCACCAGTTTCCCGAATGCCAGTGATCGCTATGTGGCCTACGGCGAACGTATGGCGACGGAAGCTGTTGATATGCAGAAGGTAGCGGATTTCTCGATGGCGTCACAGGAATGCTATGCAACCGCCTACACAGATCTGAAGACTGCCCTGGATAGCGGTGAGATGAAGCAAAAGGAAGCCAAGAAGCGCTACAAGGAGATCACGATTGGTGTGGCCAACATCAGTGAAATGCTAGATCACGCAGTCGTCTATATGGACAACAACATTTCCGCCTACAATCAGGCGCTGACACAGGAAACTACCGGTGCGGGTCTTGATCTGAACAGTATTCTGAATCTGGCGTCAGAGGCGCAGTCCGTCGCGACCCAGGTGGATGGATTAACCCCAGGCTATGAAGATGGTTGGGCAGGCAGCGGCTGGACCTCGTCAGAAGTTCGGGTCGAAGCACATCGTCAGGCAATGGCCGCTCACTATGGCGCCGCCGGTGTTGCCAGTCCCTACGAGGCACCCCGGACTGATGCTGATGCACTGTTCGGTGGTTTTGGTTCCCTGACCAGTCTCGCAACACTTGGCAGTATCAGCCCCGGTATGGCGGCCAACGTGGCGCTTCAGAACGGCGTCGCCCAGGCAAACCTCGCCGCCGCGGGTTATACCAGCGCCGATGCCGTGAATGGACAGGCAGCCACGCAGATTCCGGAGCCAACAGAAGATCCGCGAGTTACCGCGTTGATTGAAGCGGGTGGGGATATTCAGCCCTATCTTGATGCCTATGGCCGCATCAAGGCTTTATCTGGCATGCAGCGAGGCGTCGCAGGCTTTGTAAACAATAAGCCTTACTGAATCCAGAGAACTGATTTGGATTATAGTACCCGCATTCGTTTTTGAACTTATGCGGGTTTTCTATGCTGGCCCCGGTGCCAATGATAGGCGCGATCGTTGCGTTGCTGCTGTTTGTGGATCTCGCTGCGCTGCAGTTTCTGTCCAACCAGCCTCATCCTGATCAGGATTTCTCGACCGATGGAGAACAGGTCTATGTGCTGATGCCGGGCAATAGTCCAGCCGCCGATGGCCTCACGCAGGGGAAAGTTCGCGCCTTTGAAATCCGCGCAGGCGACACCAGCCTTCGTCTTTCTCCAGAAGACCTGATTGAAGAACCCGATGTCTTTCCGGACAAAGGCGCTTTGCGATCCTTTTTTGAGCGGCAGTCCATCATTTTTGACATTCTCCAGACAGATGGCGCTGAGATCGTGACGGATCAGGGCACTGTCCCGCTGACTTTTCATGTTGAGCGTTTGCCGACTCGTCTTATTTTGTGGATTCAGATGATTGTCGCTAACGTGGGTGTTCTGGTTGGCATGTCGGTCTGGACCTTCCAGCGTTCGAATGCCGCGGCGCGCCATTTTGCCGTCACAGGTCTAGGGCTGGCCATCTCGTCCATGGCTGCCTCGATCTACAGCAGCAGGCCACTCGCCCTGGACGGCATGGAATTCAGCATGCTGTCTTATCTCAATTTTGCTGGCACGCTCACCTTCTGTGCCGGCTTTTTCTGCATGATGCTGAACTATCCGAAACCTCTGTTCAAATTTCCGGTTGCCTATTTATGGTACCCACTGCTGTTGCTTTTCCTGCTGGTGGACTACCTCGGACTTATTGAATCCCTGGATATCACCCGTCGACTGCCGGCCATAGCAACGCTGCTGCTGGCAGGGGGTGCACTGTTCCTGCAGTGGCGAAGATCACGGGGCGACCCACTGACCAGGCAATCACTGCTGTGGTTTGTTGCCGTCACCCTGTCGGGCAGTGTTTTCTTTATCGCGGTGATCTTCATTCCACCGCTGATTGGTGAGGATACGGCTGTTTCCCAGGGTCTGGCTTTCCTGGCGTTTCTAACGATTTATGTGGGGCTGGCCGTGGGCGTTGCGCGCTATCCGCTGTTTGATCTGGATGATCGGGGGATTGATGGTGATTACCCTGAATCTTTTCATTGCTGCCTGGTTTGGCCTGTCTAATCTGAGTGCGGCGGGTATGATCATCGCCTCTTTCCTGGCGGTGGCTCTGCCACTGCGGGCTATGGGCAGCCAGTATGTGTTCAATCGGGCATCCAGGAACTTTCAACAGCATCTGCCACAGATCGTTGAGAGGATGTCTCAATCCGGGGAGAAAGACGTTGCCGGGTTATGGCGTGATGAGGTCATTGAGATTTTCAAGCCGCTTGAGATTACCCGGGAATCCATCAGCGTTGTAAAACCCACAGTGGTTAAGCGGGGTATAGGCTTCGTGGTTCCTGCCATTGAAGGTGGTGCGAGCTATCACTTGTCTTATGCAGATGAAGGGACTCGATTGTTCACCTCTCTGGATGTCACGTTGATGGATACACTCAAAGGTCTGTTCGAAATGAACGTTTCCATGGGCGCCGCAGCTGATGAGGCAACCGAAGCAGAGAGAATACGGTTGCGCAGGGATATTCATGACAGTCTTGGCGGCAGGCTGTTAACCATCATGCATTCGGCCCAGGATGACCGGGTTGCAGCCGAGTCCAGGCAGGCGATGGGTGAGCTGCGAGAAATTCTCGCGGCTGTAGACACTCAGTCGACCAGTGTCGGTGACATGATTCAGCAATGGGAGCCACAGTTGAGAAACCTGGTGGAAAGTTCTGGCGCAACGTTTGACTGGATAGTAGACAGGGAACTTACAGAGCTCGAGGATGCACTTTCCGGCAGAGATCGATTTAACCTTGGGCATATTCTGCGTGAGTGTGTGACGAATTCGATCAAGGATGCACAGGCTACTTACGTATCGGTCAGTATCACCTCGCTGAACGGTAATCTTGTGGCCCAGGTTGAGAACGATGGTGCTGTGAGTGATCCTGCTACCTGGTCGGATGGCATCGGTACTCGCAATATGGCTGCGCGGGCAGAAGAACTGGTTGCGGAGCTGCAGCGCTCTCTGGTCGAAGATCGGGTACGGGTTCGAATTCTGCTATCTGTTGATCGCCTGCTGTCGGTTTAAACTTCGATCAGCTGGCGCCTGATTGCCTCGGCCGTCGCTTCTGCTCTGGAGGAAATCCCCAGTTTTCCGTAGACCGCCTTCAAGTAGCTTTTTACTGTATTGGCAGAAAGCCCCAGTATCGGCAGACTCCGAGACGTTGTAACCCTTGGCGACCAGTTGAAGCACTTCCTCGTCCCGGCTGGTCAGCGCGATCACATCTGATCTGTTGTCGGTGAACTGATTAATGACCCGGTTCAGTGTGCGATCAGACATGGGAGCACGACTGGCCGGAATGCCCTTGAGGTGTTCGATAAGGCGGTCGCGATGCTCATCCTTCAACAGGTAGCCGTTAGCGCCATTTCGCAGGGCGTTTACGAGGTGCTCATCGTCATCATAAATGGTTGCGACGACGATATAGGTATCCTGTGAGCTCGCCCGAATCTGTTTGATGAGATCCAGGCCGGAGCCATCGGGGAGACCCAGATCAACCATCACAAGGTCGTAAGTAGACTGGTCGACCTGTTGGCTGGCCTCCATCAACGTGCTGGTCGATGTGATCTCTGCACCGGGGAATGTCTCTGAGACGATATCCCGCAACCATGCGAGGGTCTCCTCCAGGTCCTCCAGTATCAGGACAGAGGTTGGTCCTGCCTTTATGTGCAGTTCGTTGACAGTCAATGAATATGCACCACGACTAGAATTCGATGGCAGGAGCTTAAACCGAGGGTACCTCAGAGCTCAATAAGTCATTTGTAAGTTGGTGTCCGGTCTTGCAAGTTCTGGACGTGCTCTGCAGTATTGATGGTCTCGGTATTGAACCCTTTGGATGGCAATCGTGAAAAGCAAAGCATTGGTGTTGACTGCCATGGTTGTCGTGTTTGCTGTCGTGATGATTGTTTATCTCCAGAAATCACCGACGGATACGAATAACGTCGCTTCGGAAGCCAGTACATCGATATCTGGTGCCGATAGCGCCAGTGAGCGGGAGGTGGTCCTCGAAACGCAATCAGAGCCGGTTACTCTGATGGATCTTTCCGGCGCCGGCGTCGGTGAATCTTTCTCCCTTTACATACCCCAGGAGGACCGTATCTTGCAGGGGACCGTTCAGAGACTGAGTTTCTCGAAGGCAGGTAATCGTGTGCTTCAGGGCAGGATTCGGGATGGTGATCAGGCCCACTCTTTTGTGATTACCGTGGGTCAATACCAGACGTTTGGAAGTATCCAGACGAGCAGGGACAGATATCAGTTCGAACTCACTGATGGTGAGGGAACGCTGATTGCCCAGAGCACGCTGAACGAGAAAAGAGATTATTCACAACCTGACTTTGTCATACCTGAGCGCAAGGAGCCGGCAAACGTAGATGAGAACTGAGATGATGAAAAGACTGCTGATGTGTTTGGTTGTCGCCTTCCCTGCGCTGGTATCAGCAGAAGACAGCAGCATTGGTCCGGACCTTGAGCTAATTTGTCCCTGTACCGTGGAATCGGCTTCGTCCAGCTCAATCATCAGCGACTTCGGTGTCATTAATCGAGGAAGTGCCGGCAGTGGTGAACTGATCGTCCGCGCTTATGCCCACACTGAGGAAAACTACCGGGACGCCCAGAACGCCACTTTCCTTGCGAACTTTTATGTCTCATCTTCGCTGGGGGCTACCAGCCAGCTGGACATCAGTGAACACCGGGCGAGGCTCGCTGTTCCGGAGGAAAGCGACTACTACATCACGTTGCTCCTGCTGGAGGACCTGTTTGTTGTTGATGAAACCAGAACATCCGGCCAGGTGACTTTTGGCGGCAACCTTCGTGCTGAATCTTCGGGAACTGACTTGTACCTGGTGGATGATCCAACGATCAGTGTCAACGGCGCAACGGTCACTCTCAACTGGTCCGGGCTTGGTAACGGCAGCACAACGGATGAAAATGTCGAAGTCAGAATTGTCGCTACAGAAACACCGAGGTTTCTCAATTCATTTCAAACCCTTGCCCAGTACGATGGCGTTACCGTAGTGCCTGCGCTGAGCCAGACCGGTGCAGATGTCGCGGAGCTCGCCTATACGTCGCCTTCCGCAGGCTTCGACTATTCCCATGTCATGATTCTCAGTGGTGGATTCGTTCGGGTTGTGCATACGGTTGCTGCGCCGGAAGGTGTGGTCTACGACGTGCTTTCCTTTGCGGAGACTAACGTTGATTACCTGACGGATACCGATGGCGATGGTGTGGCGGATGACAATGAGCGACTGGAAGGCACCAGTGCTGCCTCGTCGAGTGATACTCCGGCTTCTTCAGCGATTGACGTTCTCGTCGTGTACAACTCGGGAGTTGTTTCAACCTACAATGGCGATCCCACCGCACGAATCGATCAGCTGTTTGCGGTATCCAATCAGGCGCTGGAAGACAGCAACGTGGATATTGAATTGCGGATCGCCGACTATCGCCAGATTGATTTCGAGGAAAGTGCGTCGCTCTCGACGCTGCTGGGTGATGCTGAAAGTGGCGCAGGTGTGTTTGCCGATCTTGAAAGTATCCGTCTGGAGACCGGTGCCGATCTGGTCGCGATATTGAGAACCGATGATGGCGGGTCACTCTGCGGGCTAGCAACGCTGGGCGGTTTCCCGACACAGGGTCTTATGGCTCGTCAGGAACATATATCAACCAGCATTATTGAGTCAGGCTGTGGTGATCTCACCATGATCCATGAGATCGGGCACAATCTGGGACTTGGACATTCTTTTGTTCAGAATGAAACCGGTACCTTTGTCTGGTCTCGTGGCCATGGTGTTCCCAACAATTTCTCGACCATCATGGCCTATGCCAGTGAGTTCAACCTGTTCTCTGAATCTCCGTATTTTTCGAATCCGGAGGTCACTCTGTGTGATGGTGCACCGTGTGGCGTCGCTATCAATGAAAGCGAGCCAGCCGACGCAGCACGAAGCCTGAATGCTGTGCGTTTCCAGGTGGCCAGATTCACCAATGAACTGGATTCAGACTCAGACGGCACGCCTGATTCCGCGGATGCGTTTCCAGCCGACCCCAGTGAGCAGCTTGATACAGATCTGGACGGTATAGGCAACAACGCAGATACCGATGACGACAATGATGCAATCCCGGATGTGTTTGAGCTCAGCAATGGTCTCAACAGCCTGGTCAACGATGCGGCGGAAGACCCTGATGGTGACGGGCCCACTAATCTTGAAGAGTACCAGGGTGACACTGATCCACAGGTCTCTGATGCAAACGACGTTTGTGATGACCCCAACGCTGTTGCACCAGCTGCCAGCGATTCAAGTCTTTTCAATGAAAAGCGGATTGTTTTTGCCAACCCGGGATCAAACAGCAATCAGCAGACGTTCCTGCGGTTTGTGAATAACAATGCTTCGGCTACAGAAGTCGAGATTTATGGTATTGACGACACCGGATCGTCAAGCAAGAGCGGGCCCGTAAGTTTCCAGATGGCAGCACGTTCTGCCCTGCAGATCACGGCGCAGGATCTGGAAAGCGGAAACGCCAACAAGGGGCTGTCCAGTGCGCTTTGTGATCTCTCAGGGAAATGGCAGCTGATCGTGCGATCGCAAAGCACGATTGAAGTGATGAGCCTGATAAGAACCCCGGACGGTTTCCTGACCGGACTGAGCGATGTGGTTCCGGTGGAAGGGGGCGACAACAAAGTGTATTTCGCGAACCCGGCCAGCAACAGTAATCAGCAGACGTTCATTCGAATTTCCAACCAATCCGAATCCAGTGGTACGGTGACGATCAGTGGTTATGACGACGCCGGCAGCGCATCACCAGGAACCGTCACATTCAGCCTTGGTGCCAGTGAATCAATACAGGTAACGGCACAGGATCTGGAAAATGGAAACGCCAACAAGGGGCTCACCGGTGCCCTGGGAGGCGGATCCGGAAAATGGCAGTTGGCGATTTCGTCGACCCTTGATCTGGATGTGCTCAGCCTTATTCGGACCGCGGACGGTTTCCTGACCAATCTGAGCGCTGTTGTGCCGGAGAACAGTGACGGTAATCCGGTTATCTATTTTGCGAATCCTGGGAGCGAAACGACCAAGTCGACCTTTATTCGGGTCGTTAATACAGCCGCAGCCACGGCTAATGTCACTATCAGTGGCGTGGACGATGAGGGCAACATCGCGCCCAATGGCAATGTGACGTTCACGCTGCCTGCTTTTGCATCGAAGCAGATGCTGACCGCGGACCTCGAGAGCGGCAACGTCGGCAAAGGACTGAGTGGATCCCTGGGTGAGGGCAGTGGTCGCTGGCGTCTGACAGTCGCGGCAGACCAGGCAATACGGGTTATGAGTCTGGTGCGTACACCGGATGGCTTTCTGACCAACCTCAGCCGGCTGGCGCCTCAGACTGGAAACGCCAGTCAACTGTTTATCGTGAATCCTGGGGCAAATCAGAATCAGGCCAGCTCTCTGCGATTTGTGAACCCCTCTGACAACACGGCGTCTATCAGTATAGATGGCTATGATGACAGTGGCACCGCAGCGCCCGGTGGTGGCTTATCGTTTAACCTCGGGGCGGGGGAAGCAAGAACGCTCACCGCGGCCGAGCTTGAATCCGGTACTACCGGGGTCGTGGGTGCGCTGGGCGATGGCAGTGGCAAATGGTTCCTGACAGTGGATGCTGACGAAGATGTGAAGGTGCAGAGCCTGCTGAATGCCCCGGGCGGCTTCCTGACGAATCTTTCAAGAGCCGTCAGCCAGTGAAGAGCCGTCAGCCAGTGAAGAGCCGTCAGCCAGTGAAGAGCCGTCAGCCAGTGAAGAGCCGTCAGCGGGGAGTAAAGAGCCATCAACGAGTAAAGAGCCCTCAGCCATTAGAAAAGCCCCACTTCCCGACAACGCTCACATGAAATTAGGCAATAGATCACCCTTGCAGGACCCGAACGGCGATAGCCGATTCGGGTACCGGGGTTCAATGTGTCATGGCCTGAATGATTCAGGTATACACATTAATCCAAGGAGATAATCATGAGAGAATTAACTGAGAAGGAACTGGAAGAGGTGTCGGGCGGTAACGCTTACGCGATTTTGTCGATTGCCAGTGCGTATGCGACGGGAGAGTGGGTTGGCAATAAAGTCAATTCGTTCGTGAATAGCACGTTCAGCATGTCCACAGGCGAAGCCGCTTACTACACATTTAATTCAAAGTAGAATTGGTGGGCGAGTAATTCTCGCCCATTTCTAGTTGATGCTCCGCAAAGGATCTGTGATGAACAACAACTACGAGTTTAGCTATCAATCACCTAAACAAAAGATCATTCTCCTTCTCGCAAGGGGGATTGTTCTCTTATTCTTAATCGATTCTCTTTACTCTCTAGGCTGGCAAAATGATCTAACTTGGCATGAGAAGTTGGTTGATGTTGCGGGTGTGTTCATGGCTTTTTGGGCTTACTCCACTCTGCTTCAGGTTAAGGTTGAGATCCAAGAGTTATTCGTGCCTCCAGCCAACTTTTCACATGCAAAAGAGTTCTTGTTCGCGGCTCTAATTCTATACATCTCAGATACCATTAGAGTCTGTTACAACATACTGAATCTTCACGGCATATACTTGTTCTAGGAGACACATGAACAAAGAAAAACTTCGCATCGCCGAAGCCCATTTCCTGCAGAGTTATCCCGGTGGATTCGCCGATCCGGAACTGCAGGCCATCGGCAAGAAACACAACATGGTCAGGGCGACGGACTTCGCGAAGGAAGTGTTTGCGAAAAAGTCTTTTGATAAACCCAACGAATTCCTGGATAACCTTGTCAAAGTTGTTTCCCGATCTTCCATGGTCAGCCTGTTTGAGAAGCCCAAGTTTCGAGACATGGTGAAAGATCTGAACTCGGAAGATCGGGAGGCGCTGGTAAAAAGTTACAAGAAATTGTTTCACGGCAACCAGCAGAAAGGGTTCGAGGAAGTGGTCGAGATTCTTGCCTGGCGCAAAATGGCCAAGTGGAGCCTGATGACAATTGGTCTCGTCTACTACCGGCCACAGAAAGAAGTTTTTGTTAAACCCACCACGGCAAAAGCCATTGTGGCGAAGCTTGAACTGGACCTGACCTATAAGCCAAGACCCACCTGGGAGTTTTACTCCGGTTACCGTGACGCGATTCTGGAAATGAAAAGCATCGTGAACCCCTCGCTTGCGCCGAACAATGCCGCGCTGACCGGATTCCTGATGATGACGCTCTGATCACAGGCTCTGAATTTGACGGCGAAGGTGATTGCTGCTTTATTGATTGCTGATATATCCGCCAGAGTTGAGCAACATGTCGATCCGTGTAGACCCTCAGACAGGACTTAAAATCTTCAACACCAGAGCCGCTAAAGCGACTGACAAGATCGCAGGTCGTGGTTATGCCGTCATTGAAGACGAAGCGCTGAAAGCACTGCCTGAACCTCCTCCAGGGGCTGTGTTCAATGCAGAGGAGCAGGCGAAGTACCGGGACTACAAGGAAGCCCGTCGAGGCGCTGCTGATTACATGGCGATGGAGGGAGAGTTTGCCCGCTATCTCGATGATGTCTATTCCGATGACCCTGTTCCCAGAGAGGCATTGGACGACGAGTGTGAGATTCTCGTTGTCGGTGCCGGCTTTGCCGGTCTACTGCTTTGGCACAAGTTGAGCGAAGCGGGATTCAGGAATGTACGCTTCTGCGAGAAAGGTGGAGATGTCGGCGGTACCTGGTATTGGAACCGTTACCCTGGAATTGCCTGTGACGTGGAAGCATACAGCTACCTGCCTTTACTCGAAGAAATGGGTTACATCCCCTCGATGAAGTTTGCGTCGGGTTTCGAGATTCTTGAGTACTGTCAGAATATGGCAGAGAAGTTTGGTTTCTATGACCATTGCCTGTTTCACACCACGGTAGAAAAAACGGTCTGGGATGAGCAGACCAGCCGCTGGACGGTGCATACCGACCGCGGTGATGCCATGAAGGCGCGCTACGTCGTGCTTGCCAACGGTATTCTGACAACGCCGAAACTGGCTCGTATCAAGGGGATGGAAAAATTCCAGGGTGAAGCTTTTCATACTTCCCGCTGGAACTATCACGTGGATCTTGCCGGAAAGAAGGTCGGCATTATCGGAACCGGCGCCACGGCGGTGCAGGCCATTCCTGAACTGGCAAAGATCGCGGGTGAGCTTTATGTCTTTCAACGAACACCGTCGTCTGTGGATGTTCGAGACCAGCGTGAAACCACGGAAGAGGAAATTGAAACCTGGAAGCAGGAACCTGGATGGGCAAGAGCGAGGCGTTCGAGGTTTTCAAAAATCTCCGCTGGACGAACCGCGATCAAAGCCAACGATGACTATCTGTCCGGCAAGGTCACCGATTTCAAGGAGCGCAAAGAGCACGAACGGCCGCTGACTCCCGAGGAAATGATTCAGAAAACCCTGGAATCGAATTTCCGGATCATGGAGCAGATAAGAGCGCGAGTAGATGCCATTGTCGAAGACCCAAAAACCGCAGAAGCTCTGAAGCCCTATTATCCGTATGGCTGTAAGCGCCCGACTTTTCATGATGAGTACCTGCCGACTTTCAATCAGCCTCATGTGACGCTCGTCGATACTGCGCCGCTTGGCGTGCAGGAAATCAATGAGCGGGGTGTTGTGCATGACGGTGTCGAGTACCCGCTGGATGTGCTCATCTATGCCACCGGCTTTCAATGGATGGCCACTTCTACGTTCAACATGATTGAGGGTCGGGATGGTGAAACGCTGAACGGTAAGTGGCAGAAGGAGGGCACGAAGACTTTTCTTGGTGTTCACAGCAAGGGCTTTCCCAATCTCTTTATCGTGACCGGACCTCAGGGCGGCGGTGGCAGTTTCAATTTCACTGATGCCATTGATGCCCATGCTGACTACATCACCTGGTTGCTATCAACCATGCGTGACACAGGGGTCGATATTGTAGACATAAAAAAAGAACCGGAAGATCGTTACGCTGAACACTGTCGTCACTCGGATATCGCGACAGCACCGTTAAGAGATTGCCTTTCCTATTACAACGGCGATGGCAACGCAGATCCTGGAAGCCTTGCTTACTATGGCGGCGGCAAGTGGCACAAGATTCGTAAGGAAGCACAAAACACGCTTGAGCCCTACGAGTTTGAATCCTCCGGTACGTGAAACCGTCGGTCAGTCTCTCCCGGCAAAAACAGGTGCGCTGAAGCCCAGGTCTTCACTTTCTTAACAGGTATCATCACAGTCCTTAGTCATATTGGTGCAGCGAAAACCCTGCCAGGCTGTCTGGGTTATCATGAATTACGGCACGAATCTGCGAACTTGAATCGGCAAACTTGCAAGGAAAAATTATGAGTTACCTTAATAATATGTGGCGACGATGGGCACTGCTCATGACGCTCGTTCTGATACCCGGTCTGGCCATGTCGGAAACGCTTGAGGTTGCTGATTACCTTGAGTTTGAGCAGGTGGGAGATGCCCAGATATCGCCGGATGGCAGTCAGGTTATTTACACAAGACGATGGGTCGATCAGAAGATTGACCGCTGGTCCTCAGCACTCTGGATCATGGATGCCGACGGGTCGCGGCAACGGTTTCTGGTGAAGGGTGGAAATGCCAGATGGTCGCCCAGTGGCGACCGTATTCTTTATCTGGCCCAGGGGACGAATGACCAGTCTCAGATTTTTGTGCGTTGGATGAGTGACGGCGCGACAGCTCAGGTCACCCGGGGTGATATCAAACCTCGTTCGCCCAGGTGGTCTCCGGATGGTCAGCAGATCGCCTTTGTCGCGGTCGTTGCTGAAGAAGACCAATGGAAAATCGAACTGCCGAAGAAACCAGAAGGTGCGAAGTGGACCGAAGCACCCCGCATTCTCGATGACCTGCATTACCGTCAGGACAGAGTCGGCTATATGGAGTCTGGCCATTCTCATCTGTTTGTTGTCCCTGCAGAAAGTGGTACCGCTCGACAGCTGACCTCGGGTTCCTGGAATGTTGGCGCCAGACGCAGCCCGGATGGCCAGTTTGATGGTGCTGGTATCTCCTGGCTGCCCGACAGTTCCGGAATTCTGTTCGATGGTTACAGGGCTGAGTACGAACCGTCTGCCTATCGTCGATCACATATCTACAGGATAGGGCTGGAAGACAGTGAGCCAGTTCAACTGACCGAGGATTCCGGTTACTGGGCTGAACCCGTCATCAGTCCCGATGGCAAGCGAATTGTTTTTGAAGGCCATCGTCCCAGTCAGATCACTTATGAGCTCAGTGACCTCTATGTCATGAATGCCGACGGCAGCGACGTCAGTATGTTGGCGCAAAGTTTTGATCGCCCAGTCGTGGGTGACAAACAATGGTCCGGGAAGGACCTTTTGGTTACCGCTCAGGATACCGGATACTGTCTTGTGTACCGGATTTCACCTAACGGCAAGGTCTCCGCTGTCACGGAAGAGAACAGTCTCTTTCGCATGAGCTCGATCACTGCGGATGGTTCAACCATTGCCGGTACTCGAAGCAGCTACTATGAACCTGGTGACGTAGCGACCATTGCGTTGCGCGGTAAAGACGGCGAACAGCGGTTGACGCAGGTTAACGCTGACCTGCTCTCGGGCAAGACGCTTGGTCGGCAGGAAGAAATCTGGTTCGAGGCGGAAGACGGAAATAAAGCTCATGGCTGGGTTGTCTATCCCCCGGACTTTGACAGCGAAAAGACCTATCCGATGATCATGGAGATACACGGTGGACCGTTCGCCATGTACCGTGGTGAGTTCAACTTCTTTTACCAGACCTATGCGGCGAATGGTTTTGTTGTGCTTTATACGAATCCACGTGGTTCTACCGGTTATGGAGAAAAGTTCTCTCAGGCTATTGATCGCGCCTATCCAAGCGTCGACTACCTGGATCTGATGGGTGCTGTTGATGCGGTTCTGGATAAAGGCTACGTCGACGCTTCACGTATGTATGTCGGTGGCTGCAGTGGTGGCGGCGTGCTTACCAGTTGGGTGATTGGGCACACCGACCGGTTTGCGGCGGCATCTGTGCGCTGTCCCGTAACCAACTGGGTCAGCATGCTGGGCCAGACCGATATCCCGAATTTCACTCAGTCGTTTTTTAAGAAGCCTTTCTGGGAAGATCCTACTGACTGGTTGCACCATTCGCCGATCATGTACGTTGGCAATGTGAAAACACCAACTATCGTGATGACCGGCGAGCAGGATCTGCGAACGCCCATGGCTCAGTCAGAGGAGTACTATGCGGCGCTCAAGCTGGCTGGTGTACCTGCGAAGCTTATGCGATTTAATGATCAATACCATGGCACATCAACTCATCCGTCTAATGCCATGCGCACCATGTTGTACCTGATGTCCTGGTACAACCAATATGATCTAGAAGGTGAAAGAGAGCAGTAAGGTGTTTGTCAAAGGTGCGGGAGAATATGCTGGCTCAGCCAGAAACCGCCAACGACGATACAAAGGCTGGAAACCGTGATGCGCGCCTGTCGAACCAGATCCGGCAGGGCACGCTCGAATCTGCCGGACAGTAATCCGAAGCCGACAGCGAACACGCCCATGGCAATGATGGAACCGAGCGCGAAACTGAGCAGGTACAACAGGGCAGCGTTCACGGGCAGTGCCAGCGAAGGAAGCACGCCCCAGAGATAGGAAACCCCGGCAATGCCCTGTATCAGGCCCGCCATAATGGCTGTGTGGGCATGCAGCCTGCTGTGTTCGTGAGATACAGGTTCGTGCAGGTCATGCCCTTTTTCGTGTGCGTGCAGATGTTGATGAACCTCATCTTCATGCTCGTGAGGATGTGAATGCACATGCTCACGCAGCGCAGTTCGAATTCCGAACATGCCGATTGCAATCAACATAAAGCCAACAACCTGATCGCCAAACGCGCCGATTGATTCCAGATCGAATTCAAGAATGGCCAGCTCCCGCGCGCCAATCAGCACCAGCGCGACCAGCAGCACGCCCAGGCTGTGACCCAGACCCCAGCGAATACCCAGGGTGAAAGCCTGCCACCTGGGTTTCCCCTGAGACAAAGGCATTAACGCTGCAAGGTGGTCTAATCCAAGATAAACGTGTGCGGCGCCGGCGCTACAGCCGGTGATGATAATTAGCAGCAGGGAATCCACGCTTAATGATTACTTTGAGTGGTGCTGGTTTTCAGCTTCGCTGCGGGCAGAAATAATATCCATATTGTCGAGATTGATCTCATCGGCGACCCGGCTGATAAACGCTTCTTCCAATGTATCAATCTTGTTGTCAGCCAGTGCGACCATCCACAGTTTTTCCAGCAGGAACAGTTTGTCTTCCTGGCTGAACTGATTGTTTACAAAGGTCGTGATCTGCTTCAGATATTCTTCTTCGCTGGCAGTCTCACCGACTTCCAGCAATCTGTCGATCACGCCATCGGGGACACTGAATGTTGATGAGAGAATTCCCCGGATGGTGTTGAGTTCATCGGGATATTCATCCAGGTCAGCTTTGGAACAGGCGATCAGTATCGATGCGGCGGTATACCGAAATTCAATGCCGTCCCGGTTCAGCTGTCCGCTGGAACGGGGTTTGATGTAGATGTTAAAAAACTGCTCGAAATCCACAACCTGACTCGTTTCTGGAGTACGAAAGTCCTCATTCTAGAGAGGCTGGCGTGACAAGTCATCCAGCTTGTCGCGATATCGACGTGTCTGATCAGGTAAACTCAGCCCGAAGCCATTTTTGCGGGGGTTAACGGTTATTAGTGATCTGACACCCAGAAACCTGCAGGCATTCTCGTCGGCCATGAGCCGAAAGTATGAGAGTCCTCTTTATTTCTCGAGAGTTTTCGGGCCCAGGCAGTGCGCACGTATCATCGAATCAGGTCTTTCGCTTCCGGTGGATGAGGGGCTTGTTTCTGGCGGTGCCGGCAGCGACCAGGATCACGGAACTCGCAAGGCCAGCATCGCCTGGATGTCGCCACAGGGTGAAGCAATGTGGATTTTCGAGAAGCTGGCCTCTGTTATCCAGCGAGCTAATGAAACCTATCAGTATGATCTGCTGGGATTCACGGAAGATGCACAGTTCACCTGCTATGACGCGGCGGGTGACTTCTATGACTGGCATCAGGATGGTCTCGAGGGGGAGCTCGCCATGCGTAAGCTTTCCATCGTGGTTCAGTTATCGGATCCCAAAGACTATGAAGGCGCTGACCTGGAGCTTTTTGGATTAAGCTGTGAGTCAGAGGTTGCTGAATCCTGGCGAGAAGATCTGAGGCGGCAGGGTAGTGCTGTTGTGTTTCCTGCTTTTGAATATCATCGAGTCAATCCACTGCTTGCGGGCTCACGTTATTCCCTGGTCTGCTGGGTCGGGGGTCCACCTTTTAAATGAATGCCGGAAGCAGGGTTGCGGGATGGGCTGAAGTGCTCGGTATCACTCTGCTGTTGCCCGTCGGTGCTGTCCTTGGCGCGCTTACCGGTGTCGTTGTTCTGGGTCCGATTCTGGCGGTTTGTCTGCCTCTTTCGGTAGCGACTGCGGTTCTGTGGTTTCGGGGTGAAACCTGGCGAGAGCTTCGCTTGTTCCGGCGCCTGCCGTGGAAGCAGCTGATGCTCTGGATAGCTGTCGCTTTAGGCGTAACCTACTTGCTTGGTAATTTTGTGGTGACACCGCTTTTGAAGCAGATGGGAGTTGCCCCGACAGATGTTTCCGCTCTGTCTTTCCTGATCCATGGCAGTCTGCCTAACTACCTGTTGTTCCTGATTCCTGTTTCCTGGGGCAGTGCCGCCTTTGGCGAAGAACTGCTCGTTCGCGGTTATCTGCTCCACCGGCTGGAATCACTGTCCAATACCTGGGTTGCGGTTGTCGCACAGGCTGCGATCTTTGCTCTGGCGCATCTCTATCAAGGCTGGATGGGCGTCATAAACATATTTGTGTTGGCGTTGATATTTGGCGTTGTGTTTATCCGCTGTGGTCGCAGCCTGTGGCCACTGATCATCGCTCACGGATTGATCGATACCATCGCGATCACGCTTATTTACATCGGGCGGACAGACCTGCTGACTGGTGTGAGTTAGGACTTAACGAATCCACTGAGAAGCGGGTCATTGTCAGGGCGGCTCAGGCTGAATGCTTTCTCGAGCACTGCGTATTCATCGTAACCCATTCGGGTCACCAACTGCATGGCCGCCGTATCCACTCGTCCATCGTGGATGAAATCATCGTTGATATGGATACCAACAACTTCACCAAATGTCATCGTGTAACGATGATCTCCGCCCCGGTGTTGAACTGTGTAGGTGTCAACGACGACACATTCCAGGGCTGCCGGTGCCGCTGCCACACGTGGTGGCTTTACGTGCGTAGACGCCGCCATCTCGATACCGATCAGTTCGGGTTCACTGACATCAGCCGGGTGGTGCGCAGAGCTCTCGTTCATCACGTTGACCAGGTCCATGCTGACCATGTTGCAGACAAACTCGCCACCGGCTGCCGCATTCGTCTGCGAGTCTTTGCCGGCATCCTTGAAGGTCATGCCTTTTTCGGTGACTTCCATTTGTGGTGCTGCGCTGAACATAACGATGTCTGGATTGTCCGCCACGGCCTGAAAGTAGCTGTAGGGTGCGAGATTAATTACGCCATCGGAAGACACGGTTGTCAGCCAGCCGATGGGCCTTGGTGCAACCAGCGCCTTGAAAGGGTTGAATGGGAGTTCCCGGTTGTTGGCATCGAACAATATGTCATGCGTCCTTGATTTGATGTTGAGCAAGTGTGTGAGCCGTTTCAACGTCATCCGGTGACATGCTCATCCCGACAGCGATGCGATCGATAAATGCTCTCTCCTGGCTTTCGATGCGTCCATCTGCATAGGCAACGACCCAGAGTTTTTCCAGCAGAAACCGCTTGTCATGATCAGTGAACTGCTCGTTGATGAGCTCCGTAATCTCGCTCAAGTACTCTTCTTCGCTGGCAGTGTCGGCGAATTCGAGCAATCGATTGATGGTTTGTTCCGAAATCTTGAAGCTCTCGGCGAGAATCTGCCTGATGACCTTTCGCTCTTCCGGGTCTTCATCCATGTCTGATTTCGAGCAGGCGATCAGAAGGGAGGCAGCGGCGTAGCGAAACTCGATACCGTCGCGGTTGAGTGGCTTCCTGGATCGGGGCCGCATATAGATATCGAAGAATGTTGTGAAATCCATAATGGTTTCAACCTGTTCCTGGGTGCGTAGCGTGCTTCTCTGATTCGCCTGAACGATTCTAACGTTGTGTTCGAAGTTTACGCAAAGCGTGATTGCTTACCGTTCACTTTTGCTAAACTCTCGATCAAATCCCATCAGTTGCCAGGTCGATCTATGAGACATTATGCAACAGGACGCGAGATAGCAGCAGCCATCTTTTTCCGACTCACCTTTTTCCTGCAACTTTGTTTGCCAGCCACGGTTGTGTCCGCTGAAGACCCGGTCGGTCAAACAGGGGAGTTTTCCATTAATGTCATTGCGACGGACCTTTTCTCAGAGGAGAAAGCATCAGAGTTCGCGCCCTACGTAGATGCTGAGCACGTCATCTCCTGGGAAGTCTATGTGCCTCAAGGATACGATCCTGATCAACCCGCAGGCCTGCTTACCTACATCAGCCCGACCAGAAGCGGACGAATACTTGAAGAATGGAAACCGCTCTTGTCCGAGCGCAACATGATCTGGATTGGTGCGAACAACTCTGGCAACGCGCAAACGACTCAATTGCGGGTTATCTATGCTGTTCTGGGTTCAGGCCTGGTGACGAACAGCTATTCAATAGATCCGGATCGCGTCTATGTTTCGGGATTTTCCGGGGGCGGTCGGGTCTCGAGCTGGGCGATTCTTGAATATCCTCACATCTATAAAGGCGCGATCTACATTTGCGGAGTTAACTTCTGGCAGGATGGCAGGGATGATCTTGACCGCTTCCGTGATCATCGTTACGTCTTTCTGACGGGCACCAATGATTTCAACTATCAGGATACGCGAAATGTGTTCAGCAAGTACCGGCGTGCCGGGTTTGAAAACATCGACCTTCTAACAGTCACCAACATGGGCCATCGGCTGCCGGATGCGAAAGACTTCATCAAAGCACTCGACTTTGTAGACCCGCTTTAATGTTTCCATATGGGAATACATTACATTCTAATTATTCCTTAGGCGTATCTGGCCAGGACTGCTAAATTTCTTTTCGTTGCTGCAGTAACAAGGCGCAGTAACTTGAAATTTCATTTAGAGGCTTAATCCGATGACCATGCCACAACTCGAACTACAAGCAGACAATTTCATTGCGGGTGAATCACCTGAGGTGAAGCAGCGCATGCAGTATCACGACGTGGATGAGTCCCTGTCGGAGTGGGAACTTGCGAGATTGACCAGTAAAACCTGGTCGATGGAGCAGGACTAGTTCCAGCCCGAGATATTCCGAGTTGCCGAATGGGGCCCATCGCGTAGATAGGCCCTTTTAAAACCGGATTGTGGGAAGGGTCGATCGGAACTCAGTTCTGTCTTTCGACCTTGGAGACCTTTTCCATGACTTTGAGCTTGAGTGACTCCTTGAAGCCATGAAGTCGTTCACGTAAAGCCTCATCACTGGTGCCTAAGATTCTGGCAGCAAGCAATCCCGCATTGGTCGCATTATCAATGGCGACGGTTGCTACCGGGACACCGGATGGCATCTGAACAATCGATAACAGCGCATCTTCGCCTTCGAGTTTGGTTGCTGAAACCGGTACGCCAATCACTGGCAGCACGGTCAGTGAAGCGACCATGCCGGGCAGGTGTGCCGCGCCGCCGGCACCCGCAATAATTACTCTTATTCCTCTCGATTCTGCCGCCTGGGCATACTCAAACATCCGCTCTGGTGTGCGGTGTGCGGATACGATTGTCAGTTCGTAGGGCACATCGAGACTTTCCAGCACAGTTGCTGCAGGTTCCATGACCCCCAGGTCCGAATCGCTGCCCATGATGATGCTGACCACAGGAGGTGCTTCACTCATTTCTCTATCCTCTTGTCACCGCGAACGATGATCTGTTCTTTTGCTGTATCGGCCAGCTTTTGCGCTTCATCGAGAGATTCAGCGACGACCGTGACATGACCCATCTTGCGCAGGGGGAAACATGACTTCTTTCCATAAAGGTATGGGTGGACTCCTGATGTTTCAAGTAGCTGCTCCAGACCTTCAACCACAGTGTCCCCTTCGTAGTCCATGTCCCCCAGAAGGTTAAACATGACGGCAGGGGTCCTCTGTGTTGTTTCCTGGAGCGCCTGTCCAGTCAGAATGTTGTACTGTTGCCGGAATTGCGATGTTTCGCAGGCATCTATGGTGTAGTGCCCGCTGTTGTGTGTTCTGGGTGCGATCTCGTTAATCAGCAGTTGCCCGTCTTTGGTCAAAAACAGTTCTACTCCGAAAATGCCGATACCATTAAGGGCTTCAATGGCCTTTTTTGCCAGGGTGCAGGCTGCATCGGCCGTTTCTTCTGCTATTCGCGCTGGTGCGATCAGATAAGCCAGCAGGTTGCCGCGATCATCGAACTCCATTTCGGTCGTTGCCCAGGTTGTCACGTGACCCAGTGCATCCCTGGCAACCATGACGGAGAGTTCCAGCGCTTCCGGTACATAAGCTTCTATGAAGCCCGGAACTCGCAGTCGCTGCTCGGCATCCTGCGGACCCTTGATGATCGCGACGCCTCTTCCGTCGTATCCGCCCTCGGCAGATTTCTGGACGGCAGGCCACCCCTGACATCCCAGTGTTTGCGGATCTATGCCGTCGTAGGCTGTAAATGGACTGGTGGGCAAGTCATTCTGCTGGAAGATTTCTTTCTGGTGCAGCTTGTTGGTCAGAAGCCGCAGGGTTTTGGGATCAGGAATGACCGGGATACCCTCAGAGGAGAGTTCAGCCAGCGCGTTCACATTGACATCTTCCAGATCGACGGTGATGACATCCACAAGCTCGGCGAGCTTCCTGATGTCTTCCGCTGAATGACGGTCCCCGGTGACATGTGTGGCTCCCATCAGTACGGCCGGGCACTCCGGGTCAGGGTCCAGAGAGAATAATTCCCCCGACTGTTGATGAACTTCTTCCGCAAGCAGCCCCGCAAGTTGGCCGCCGCCAACAATTCCTATCTTCGGCTTGTGATCCAGAGATTCAGTCATGGGAAAGAAGTTTCGTGTTCCGGCGAGAGGGGCAGAATTATAGCCTATTCGAGTCAGCTGTCAGACCGGTACTCGCGGATCGGTTTCCATAGCCACCAGATCAATGCCGTCATCACAATGGAAATCACGCCACCCATCAGCATGGTGTTGGAAGCGCCGATGAGACCGGCCCAGGTGCCCACCCAGATCGTGCCTACATTGTTTGCCGTCTGCGCAGCCAGTACGAGAAGTGCAAAAGCCCTGCCTCTCATATGGTCGGGTGTCGTCAGCATCACGGTGGTTTGTCTCACCGTGACTGTTACGGCGTCTGCCGCACCGAGCAGAGCGATCATAAGGATTCCCATGATCAGACTGTTCGCCAGACCAAACCCGAACAGGAAGAATCCATAAGCAAAAGAGGCATACAGCACCATCATGCCCTTGGCGCGGAAGCCCACCAGCATGACGGCGACGAACGAGCCAAGAATGGCCCCGGTTGAGTTCGCGGCACCGAGCATTCCTGTCGCGCTGGCTCCACCGGCAAACAGACCCAGTGCCAGGACAGGCAGTATTTCCCGGTAGAAAGATGCCGTTGTAATACCGGCGTCCAACAGAAACAGGCCAGGTAATATCGGATGCTTGGCCGTGTAGCGAAGACCTTCCAGAGTCAGTTCGAGTTGTGAGCGCGGCTCGTGATCCTCTGGTTTCTCGGCCTGTCCTGCGGCTCGAATGAGAAAGGGTGCCAGCGCGGAGATCATGGCGATTGCGCCTGCGGTGAAGAATACCGTGGTTAATCCGAGCGTGGTTGCGATCGCCGCGAACAGCAGCGGTCCGGCAATCGCAGCGATGTTTCGCAGAGCTGTGTCTGTTGAATTTGCCAGGATCAGGTCCTTGTTGGGGATAATCACTGGGATCATTGCTGCAGCGGCAGGGCTTGCCAGCATGTGAGTCGCTGCGGTTATGGCGATGCCTGCATAGACAAAAAACGGGCTGAGCAGCCCGGTGGTGTTTGCAATGCCGAGCGCCAGCAGGGTTAAGGCGGTGACACCGTGAGCGAGTGTCATCAGTTTCTTGCGGTCAAGATGATCCGCCAGCGTGCCAGCCCACAGCGTAATCGGAATCTGTACCACCAGCTGCACCACGCCGATTGCGGCAACCAGGAAAGCCGAACCTGTTTCGTCCAGAATCCACTGGGAGGTACCCAGAATGCGCATCCACACGACAATGCTGCTGCCAACAATGCTTGCCATGAGAAAACGAAAATCGCGGTATCTGAATGCGCCTGCGATTCGCTGTGGTAGTGACTCTGCCATAGTAATGGACAAGCAAAAACGTGAATTCTATGCTCTGCTGTCGCCTCTGGACAGAGGCAGTTAGAATAAGCGGCGTTAAGCAGAAGGCAGCCGCACAGACTTCAGGAACAAATATGGTGGCAAGATGATAGCTCGGGAAAAGGCAGTAGCGCTCAAAGGTGGCAGATTATGACGATGGATTTCTGGCCTCCGGCACCTGATCTTCGCCGGTCTGAAGTTGGTGTCAGTTTCAGAGGTAACCAGTATGTCGGTCACCTGGTCGCACCACCTGAATCCGAGGGGCCGCGCCCGCTGGTGCTGGTGATTCACAACTATCAGGGCCTGAAGTTTTTCGATGTAGATGTCGCCGAGTACCTGGCACGACTCGGCTACGCCGGGCTGGCGATCGATATGTATGGTGAACTGGTGCCGGCGGATGAACGCCTCTGGCCCACAGATTATGAAAGTCATCCTGAGAAAGCACAGGCATTTCAGAAAAAGTGCTTTGAAGGTATGGTTGCCTGCGATCATGACTACGAATTCTTTCGTGCTCTGCTGCGGGAGTGGCTGAATGCCGGGCTCGCTCATGATGCGGTCGATGACTCAGTGTCTGCATCAGCCATTGGTTATTGCTTTGGCGGTGTGGCCGTTCTGGAAGCGGTGCGCGGCGGCCTCGATCTGGCAGGTGTCGTTTCCTTTCACGGTCTTTTGCAGACCGGTGAAGATCATAGTCCGGATGGCTGGGGTGTAACCCGACCGCCACTGAAGCGCTGCGAGAATAACTACAACACGGATACCGTCGTGCTGATTGAAAATGGTAAGGATGATCATCTGGTATCTGACGAGAGTCGGCAGAAGTTCTATGCTGAGATGGACGAAGCAGGCGTTGAATGGATTTTTCATGATTACGCCAGAACTCCACACGGTTTTGCCCTGCCGCCAACGATAGGCCCGCCAGGCCACCTTCATGACAGCGCAGACCGAAGATCCACAATGAGTATGCTTGCGCTGTTCAGAGAACTCTATCCCGAGGTCATTCAGAATCGTGTGAGCCATAACGCGGCTGGAACTCGAATCTCCTAATAAAATCCCGAAAAGACATAGAAGAGAAAATAACAATGACGTTCAACATTCCGACTTCAGATGAACAGATAAAAGCAGCTTTGCTGGATGTAAACTTGCCGACACTTTTGATGGTTCTGACGGAGTTCGCCGGCGACGATCGCTGGATGACGGAGCGATATAGACCCGAGCCCATTCACACCCCGGAAGGCGAGCTTTTCCCGGATGACAGCGGTAACTACAGCGAAGAAGTCGCCCTGGAAATCAGGCAGGCGGCATTTGAGCTGGTGGTAAAGTTGCGCGATGAAGGTGGTGAGATGCCTCCGGTGCCTGATCTACAGAGACTCAAGGCCATGATGGAGTTCTCCACGGCCGAGCCGGTGGATGACGACTTCAGCGCCATGCTGCTGGAAGAAACCGATTTTGTGGATCGTGATCGTGATTGGCTGCCTGAAATAGAGAAGGTGTTACAGCAGGATCCTCAGGAACGCCCGGTAGATTTTCATGTTGTCGTCGTGGGTGCGGGCATGTCGGGGATCTGCACGGCTGCGAAACTCCAGAAGGCAGGTATTTCCTATACCGTGCTTGAGAAGAATGCCGCGGTGGGCGGTACATGGTACGAGAATACCTATCCCGATTGCGGCGTTGATACGCCCAATCATTTCTATTCTTTCTCGTTTGCGCGGAACGCCAACTGGTCTGGATACTTTTCGAAACGGGATGAGCTGTATGAGTATTTCGAGAACTGTGCAGATGAGTTTGGTATCCGCGATAACGTTCGCCTGAAAGCCGAAGTACGTGGCATGCAGTTTGATCAGGCAAGCAGTCTATGGACAGTGACCTTTGTGGAAGATGGTGGAGACGAGCAGACACTTCAGGCAAATCTTGTCGTCAGCGCGGTTGGCCAACTGAATCGTCCGGTCATTCCTGAGTTCGACGGGCTCTCGAGCTTCAAGGGCAGGGCTTTTCATTCCGCCCGCTGGGAACATGATGTTGAGCTCGAAGGCAAACGTGTTGCCGTCATTGGTACTGGCTGCAGCGCGGTTCAACTGGTACCCAAGACCGCAGACCGGGCGCAGCATCTCACAGTGTTTCAGCGTTCGCCACACTGGATTTCACCCAACAAGGACTACTACCGACCGGTGGAAGAAGGTATCAAGTGGGCGCTCAATTTCCTGCCGCGTTACGCAGAGTGGCATCGGGCACGGATGATTTTCGGTTTCATGGACCGGAACTGGGAAGCGGTACCTGGTGACCCTGACTGGCAGGACAAGAAACATGCCATGAATGAAACCAATGACGGTGTTCGTCAGGCGTTGATTGCCTATATGAGTGATCAACTGGGCGACCGTCAGGAACTGATGGCCAAATGTGTCCCGGACTTTCCACCCTTTGGCAAGCGCGTGATTATCGACAACAACTGGTACGGCACCATGGCAAGAGATGATGTCAGCCTGGTGGACAGTCCGATCGTGCGCTTCAACGAAAACGGTATTGAGACTGAAGACGGCACCACCCACGAGTTTGACGTCGTGATCTTTGCGACGGGTTTTAACACCAATCGATTCCTCTGGCCGATGGAAGTGGTCGGTGAGTCTGGTGAATCACTGGATGCCCGCTGGGGTGAATCTCCGGAAGCCTATAAAGGGATGCTGGTGCCGGACTACCCCAACCTGTTCTGCCTTTACGGACCGAACACAAACATCGTCCATGGTGGCAGCATTATCTATAACACCGAGTGCCAGGTTCATTATCTGATGCAGTGTCTTGCTTTGATGCTGAAGAACAAGGCAGCAAGAATAGAGATTCCACAGGAAGCATGTGACACCTATAACGAGGAAGTCCAGGCGATCAGCCGGAACCTTGCCTGGGGTCATCCGGGTGTTGAGAGCTGGTACAAAAACTCAGAAGGTCGGGTAGTGAACAATTCGCCGTTCAGCAACATTGAATACTGGGTTCGGATGCACGAGGCGGAACCGGAACTTTACAGAATGGCCTAGATCTAGTTCAGCAGTTACCCTGTTTCGACCCTGTGACTTTGACTGGTAAAGCGCACGGTCAGCGCTTTCGATCATGTCCTTCAGGGGCATGGCATTGTGAGGCATGTTCGCGTGAACGCCGGCTGAAATGGTGATGCCCATGTCGCTTACCTCGACCTGGCTGCGCATTTCTTCGATCACTTCCTGGGCGGTGTGTTCTTCAGCGCCGGGTAGCACCACGAGAAATTCTTCGCCGCCGTAGCGCGCCACGAGGTCCTCCGCACGACGCAGGTTGCTGGACAGGGTTTGTGCGAGCTTGACTAAGAGTTCATCACCGGCCTGGTGTCCATGTGTATCGTTGTATTTCTTGAAGTGATCTACGTCGATAATGGCGATGGCCATCATTCGGTTTCTATCAACACACTGTCGCCATACATCATCCAGATAGGCATCCAGGCGTCGCCTGTTGGGTATTTGCGTCAGTCCATCGAGGTGCGCCATTTGATCCAGTTGTTTGTTAGCGGACTGCAAAGCTCTGGTGCGCTCAGATACCATGCGTTCAAGCCGGTCCCGTTCGAGAGCGAGTTTTCGATTTCGCTGGCGCACGGCATAGGTGCCTAAAAGTTAGAGCGCACAGAACAGAACAAGACCAATGGCTGACCTGAACCAGAGTGTTTCGAACCATTGAGGTTCGACGATCACCGGGATCTTCAGGCTTGATACCTGACCGAGGCTGTCTCTGGCTTCTACATTGAATGTGTAGGCTCCCGGCGCAAGGGCGACCAGACTCTGCTCACTGCCGGTTGTCCATGCCGAGAACTGGATCTTATTGGGTTGGAGGCGCGTTCGATACCGCACCTCTTCTGGTTCAGAGAAATCGGCGACGGCGTATTGAAGCGTCAGCCGATCGTTCGTGCTGACAACAACCTCGTCAAGGGGCAGGTCACGGGACATCTCTTGTCCTGAAACAAGCACAGCTGAAGTCAGCGTGACAGGCAGCGTCTTCGGGGCAGGTCTGTCGCTGTCTGCGGTGAACAGTAGAATGTTGCCGAGACCACCAACGACCAGTTGGTCGTCCAGATAGCTGGCAGTATCAATACCACCGACACTGAATCCTGATACATCTTCCTCGTACCACTCCCCGTTTTTCCCGAATAGTCGATTGTAGGAATATGCCCAGATATCGTCTTCGTTCTGCACGAAATCCAGCACGGCGTTCTCGGGGATAATGGAACTCAAACCATCCATCTCTGTCGGAACGAATGTGCCGTTTTCCATTCTGAATAAACCGGCATCGGTTGACGCGATAATCTCTCCGTCCAGTTCACTGATCATCATCGAGTTGCTGGGGTCTTGAGCCTCCAGACCATCTTCCTTGCCGAAAATATAGGCCGAAACCTCTCCGCTTTGGAGATTGGACAGATCAAGTTTCTGTATTCCGCCACGCTCGGAACTGATCAGGATTTCGGTGGCTGACAGCTCGATGATCTTGTTGATGCGCAGATTATTCATATCGGCGTTACTGTAGATCACCTCCCAGCTGTCAGTCGCTTGGCGAAGCACCTGAAAACCAAGCTCCGTACCCACATAAATCAAGGAGGGGGTGAATTGAGACTGTATGAAGGTTCTGGCAGTCGTCTGGTTGTCGACCTCGGTTATGACGTTGTCCCGGATATGCTTGATGGCGTATGAGTCGGCGAGCAGCAGGGAACGATCTGCCAGGGGAAGCAGGTCCCAGGCTTCGTAGTCTGTCCAGTCGCTGCGAGAAAATGTCGATTCCGACGGGCCGCTCGTAAAGATTCCGCTGCTGCTTAAGACATAACTGATGCCATCGACTTCAACAATCCGTTTAATAGATCCAGCAACACCGCTTGTGGAATCGATGTTGCGCTATCGAGCGGGCCAATGAACTGAGTAGAAGCCCAGATTGTCCACCACCAGTGTGTCACCGGTGTGGGTCGTGGCAACCTCGGGTATGAAGTCACTGGCGACGTCAATGACATCGGACTCCATGGTTTCGAGGTTCAGATAGATAACTTTGCCAAGTTGTGTGGTGATGACCAGATGGTGAGAATTAATTCTTCTTGCCGAAGTGATGGAGCCTTTGAGTGGTATGGCATCAAACTGCGGTAACTGTTCGAAGTGACTGCCGTCATACTGAAACCAGCTGTCTTCAGGACTGACGCCCAGTAGCGTCTTGTCACCTGCGACCAGGGACACCATGAAGGTAGTGGTCAGAAAGTCAGGACCTGGCTGCTTTTGCCAGTCGCCGTCCTGGTAGAGATACAATCCATTGCCGCGCCAGTGCAGATAGGTTTGATCATTCAGCGTGGCAATAGGGCCGAACCTGCCTTCATGTTTCCAGGCAGGGGTTTGTCCTGATACGGGTTCATAGAAGAACACATGTTCCAGGGCAACGAAGAATACTCCGCTCGGCGTGACCGCCAGGTGCCAGATGTCTGCGAAAAGATCATCGCCCAGAAACTCTGAGTAGAGTTCGCTGAGATTGTTGTACTTAAATCTACCCCTGGCATCTCGCTCAAGGTAGCCGAAGTCATCATAGCCTCCGACATAAACCCGTTCTCTTCCGTCGTAGGCGAGTGACCGGACGATGTCACCATTGGCGGTGGGCGTCAGCTCCCAGTGTTCGCCGTCGTAGATCAGAACACCATCCCCATTACCGATATAGACGCGCGAAGCGCTGTCCGTCGTAATGGTAAAGTTCTGCGGGTAGATATCCAGATCAGGACGGAACTGGGCAATAGGCGGTTTCGCCTGCGGCAATACCGCTGACGCTGAAAGCGTCCAGAGCAGGGTAATCGGGACCAGGAAAAGTCGCAGCATCAGTTATCGTTAGTTATCGTTTAATGTTGTTTCTGTAGAAGTTGATCGCAGCCGCTACCATCCAGCAGCGCGAGAACAGAGCTCTGCTCCTCGCTGGACAGTTTCGAGTACTCGATACGTAACCACTGCAGACACTTGGCCTGGTAGGGGAAGGGTACCTGCTCCCAGGTTTTCCCCTGAACCACGGTTGTTACGGTGTCCAGCCCCTGATCGATGGCTTTCGCGTTGGCCAACATCACCGGAACATAGGTTCTGCCAATTTCCTGCAGCAGTGTGATCAGTGATTCCGGTACATCGTCGGCGGAAAGAAACTCGCCGTTCTGCCATCCCGACAGGTCCTCCATCTTGCTCACCCAGGCGTGAATACGGGGGAACTCCCTTATCGCAACTTTCGAAGGGGTTGGGTCAAACTGGGTCAGTTGGGTCAGTTGTCCGTAACAGGCAAAGTCAGCTGATGCCGGTCTTGTGCCCAGCAGAAACGGCAGAGACTTGAGATGCTCGTTCAGTCCGGAAAGGAAGCTGTGGTAACTGTCCTCAATGACACTGGCGGTTGTGTCGTTTGAACCGACGACGTAAAGCCGAGAAATCTGTCGCTCGGCGAAAACCTTGTTTAACTCATCAATGGTCTCATCCGGCTGAGTGACGCCTGCACGGTAAAACGGCAGGATTGAGCCGGCCATCTGAATGTCGTCATCGTAGTACCAGCGGTAGTGGAACATGGCTTTTGTTAACCATTCATCTCCGTAGTCTTCCAGCAGGTAATTAAGGAACGCGACAACAGGGTCGTCAGGGATCACCGACCGACCGGGATATTCCTGCTCAAGTCTTCGGATGATCGGTGTGCTGTCTACGGTGGGTTCCAGCGCGCCCGTCTGGTCCCGGAAATAGAACACCGGAATCAGGCCAACCTTAGGTTCAGGCAAATCCTCGACGCCCGCTTCCTGAATGAAGCGATACGGGATCTGTCGATACCTTAAAAGGGCAAGCATCTTGCGTGTATAAGGGGATGCGGGCGCGCCGCGGACAGGCAGCAGATCCTGCTCCATACCATTGCTCCGGAATTTTTCAGTGTTACTGCACCTTAGGAATTGCTGCTGTCCGATGTCAAGCTTCCCGCTGAACGCGGTTGCCTGAATGCTGGCGGGCTTCGTTCCTCTTTATCGGTGCCTCAGCTCCAGCGATCGAAGCGCATGATTTCTGAAACAGGCATTCGCGATACCGGACCGAATTTCCCGGCCGGGTAGCCGACAGGAATCAGACAGAGTGCTGCAAAGGTCTCCGGCAGGTTCAGGACTTCCCTGACGGCGTCCTGATCCCGCAGTGCCAGGGTCGTCGGTGCTGCACCAAGCCCGAGTGATCTTGCTGTCAGCAGAAGATTCTGGATGCCAGGCCAGACAGAGCCGGCACTTCGGTAAATATCCATGCCTGCCACTTTCTCCGGGTAATCGAAGCAGGCGACAATCAGCGCGGGAATCTCGTGCATGTGATCCATCTGCCAAACGACGGCATCCAGCATTCGCTTCTGTTTTTCATTCGCCGGGTTGTCCAGATTGGGTTTGATATAGGGTTCTGCATGCAGGCGGTTCAGGTCGGCGAGTTGCTTTTTAACCGCAGGGTCGCGAATAACCAGCCATCTGGCTTTTTGTGAGTTCGAGCCGGATGGAGCCTGGTTAGCTGCATCAATGAGTTTGATCAGCATGTCCTCAGGTACCTCGTCAGACTTGATCCGACGCATCGCGCGACAGTTGTAGATTGCCTCTTCCAGAGAAATACCTTCTGACATGTTGTCTCCAATTGATTGCTTGAAAACAGTAGTCAAAAGGATTTTCCACGCCATAGCAATTCCTTTGCGCGGTGATATGCGATTGGCTACCATGCCTGAGGTAACGATCAGTCACGTGTTACTCACGTCATTCCGGGATAAACGATGAGAGAAGTACAACATTACATCGGCGGCTGCCGCCTTTCCGCTGGCTCTGAAGACTTTCAGGTTGTAGATCCAGCGTCTGCGGAACAGGTGGCGACCTTGAAGTTCGCCGATGCAGCTCTGGTGGATCAGGCTGTGGCTTCAGCGAAGCAAGCCTTTCCAGCGTGGCGTTGCGTTGAGCCTGCAAAAAGGGCGGTGATTCTGCGAGATTATCATCGACTGCTGGGTGAGCACTCTGACGAACTCTGCGCCATCATTACTGAAGAACATGGCAAGACGCTTGCGGATGCTGCCGGGGAGCTCCAGCGGGGTATCGAGAACGTTGAATACGCCATGGGTATTTCGGAACACCTGAAGGGCGAGCACAGCCGACTCGTGGGACCGGAGATTGACAGCTGGAGTGAGCTGGCTTCACTCGGCGTCTGTGCCGGTATTACGCCGTTTAACTTTCCTGCCATGGTGCCCATGTGGATGTTCCCGCTCGCCATAGCATGCGGTAACACCTTCGTCCTGAAGCCTTCAGAGAAAGTACCGACGGCGGCAGTAAGGCTGGCAGAGTTGTTCGTTGATGCGGGGCTGCCACACGGTGTTCTTAATGTCGTGCATGGTAACGAGTCGACAGTGCAGCAGCTGCTCAGCCACCCGGACATACAGGCTGTCAGCTTCGTTGGATCAACGCCCGTGGCTCGGTCCATTTATAAGACGGCGAGCGAACATGACAAACGGGTTCAGGCCTTGGGTGGTGCCAAAAACCATGCGGTCATACTTCCCGATGCAGATCTGGAGGCCGCGGCCAACGCAATTATGGGTGCTGCTTATGGTTCCTGTGGTCAGCGCTGCATGGCCTTGTCTGTTGTTGTGTCTGTCGGGCAGCAGACGGCTGACGGTATTCAGACGCTGCTCAAGGAAAAAGTTTCCGCATTACAGATTGGTGCCGGTGCTGACAACCTTGATATGGGGCCGGTTAACGGCAGCCTGCAGAAAGAAAGGATTGTTAGCCTTATCGAATCAGGCGTCAGCCAGGGCGCAAACCTGATAGTGGACGGTAGAATTCATCCATCCTGCCAGAAACCCGGCTATTTCCTCGGTGGCAGTCTGTTTGATGACGTCACCCCGGATATGTCTGTTTACCGGGAAGAAATATTTGGCCCGGTACTCTGTCTGATGCGCGCGGAGACGGCCGGTCAGGCGCTGGAGATCGTCAACGGCAACCAGTATGGCAACGGTAGCTGCATATTCACCCGCGACGGCTTTTCAGCCAGGCAATTCGCCTCGGAAGTGGAAGCGGGTATGGTTGGTATTAATGTCCCGCTCCCTGTTCCGGTGGCGAATCACAGTTTCGGAGGCTGGAAAGGGTCCAGGTTCGGCGACCTTGCAGCCTATGGGCCGGATGGCGTTCGCTTCTATACCCGGCGCAAAACCATAACCGAACGCTGGCAGTCGGCCGCAGATGACACGACGATGAACTTCGCTTTTCCGTCAGGCAGCAATTAGCTGTCGTCTTCAATCGGGTAGTGCAGTCCGGGAATTCCTTTCTCCAGCGCCTGGTACCAGTCGGGTCTTGGTTGCACTGGCTCATAGCTGCTCGGCACCATCGGCATATCCTTGTTCCACTCATGGTGGATCGGCGGAATCTGAAATGTGCCATTACTGGCGTTGGTGCCGCCGTCCACGAGTAGATCAACACCCGTAATGTAACTGGCAAGGTCCGAGGCAAGGAACATCACAGCATTGGTGACTTCCTGCACTTCACCAACCCGGCGCATGGGCGTTCGGCTGACAATCCACTTGTCCATGCCCAGCGCCTCAAGCATCGGGCGAGTCATCTCTGTGACGATAAAGCCTGGCGAGACAGCATTGACCCTGACGCCACGGTCTGCCCATTCCACGCCCATCTGATAGGTCATGTTGAGCAAGCCGCCCTTGGCAGCGCTGTAACCGATGACATTATTTTCATTGCCACCACTGGCAAGGATCGAGCAGATGTTGACGATATTGCCGGAACCACGCTCAAGCATGTGATGACCGCAGTCCCTGGCATAGTAAAAGGCACCAACGAGGTCTACGGAAAGAATTCGATTAAACGTTTCTGAATCGAATGACTCTGCGCTGACTCCCCTGGGATCGGCGATGCCCGCATTGTTGATCAGGATGTCGATCTGCCCCTGTTCTTCAATGCCAGTGGCGATCACCTCTTTGACGTTATCTTCGATGGAGACATCACCGGGAACCACAGTCACCTGGCTGCCTTTCTCTCGACACTTGCTGCCCACGGCCTCGAGTTGCTCAATACTCCTGGCGGTCAGAATAAGATTCGCGCCCGCATCGGCGAAGGCGTAGGCAAACTCCTCACCCAGGCCGTAGCTGGCACCGGTAATGAGCACAACTTTTCCAGTGAAATCGAACATCAGGCTCTCCTGTCGAAAAAAAGCCTAGTCTAATGGGATTCTTTCTGGAATTCGCCTTACCCTTTTCGGCATCATGTGTCTTTCAGATAACGGAAGATTGTGATGATTCCAGGTTCTATCGCCGATGTAACTCCGAGGTGGCTGTCAGATGTGCTTGCCGCTGAAGTGCGCGAGATGGAGGTCCAGCAGATAGGTCAGGGCATCGGCCTTATGGGCGATATCTTTCGCGTCTCGTTAACCGGAGAGGGTGTTCCGGACAGCGTTGTTGTGAAACTCCCTTCGTCTTTTGAAGAGAATCGGACACAGGGCGTTGCCCTGGGTATGTTCGATGCGGAAATACGCTTCTATTCCGAACTGGCGCCAGCAGTCTCCGTCGGTCTGCCGGAAATCTACTATACGGAGATTGAAAGCGGGACAGCGAATTTTGTCATTGTGATGCAGGACCTGAGCGGCATGACGATGGTAGACCAGATCCGTGGCATGTCCATCGACCAGGCTTTGGCCGCGGTTAAAGTCCTGGCACAGGTGCATGCAGTCTGGTGGGATGATGTCAGGAATGACGGCATGTTGTGGATTCCCGACATGGTCAGTGAGCGTATAGCGTTCGTTGATGATCTGCTGACCCAGATACTGCCGGTATTCTCCGGGGCTTTTTCCGAATACCTGCCTGAAGGCGGGTTAGAAATCTATGAGCGCTTCAGCGGTAACTATCTGAGTATCAACCGTAAACTGGCCGGCCGCAGTCCCTGGACGCTTGTGCATCAGGACTATCGGGTGGAGAACATGTTGTTCGGGCCGGAGGGTTCCGGTGAGGTTGTGGTCATTGATTGGCAGGGTATCGGTCGAGGACCAGGTTCCTACGATCTGGCCTATATCCTGGGTGGATCTCTTGATACCGAGCTACGCCGTCAGCATGAACATGAGCTTGTGCGTGCTTACCACGACACGCTGATATCCGCTGGTGTAACAGACTACAGCTTCGAACAACTCTGGCAGGACTATGGCCTCAGCCATCTGCAGGGTGGTCTGGCAACCTCAATGGTAACTGGAGGCTCGATGGATCTTTCCAACGAGCGCGGTGTGCAGCTGGTGGCCAGCATGGCGCGCAGACATGTTCAGGCGGCTCTTGACCACGATGGTCTGGCGCAGCTGAAAGCTTTATAGAAAAGTCGGGGTTTTCTGTCGGTTGCTGAAAGGTCGGAAATCCCCGGTTTGATCTGAACCTGCTGCAGCGCTATTGATTCGATGACGAAGGCAGCCCGATGGTCATGCCGCCATCGACAACCATCTCTGTTCCGGTCAGGTAAATGCTTTCGTCGGAACCAAGATAGACTGCCATGTTGCCAATATCCCGGGCTGGATCACCCATGTAACCGATCGGCAAGGTCTTTGCGATCTGTGCTTTCAGTGCTTCCGGGTCTTCCACGGCATCGAAAATAGGGTCCATGATGGGAGTATCGATCACGCCTGGGTGAATCGAGTTGCAGCGGATACCCAGTGGGGCGTTTTCCAGTGCCACCGTTTTGGTCAGCAATCGAACGCCGCCCTTACTGGCGCTATAGGCAGCACCGCCAAGCTGGCCTCGAAGACCGACGACAGAAGATAGGTTGATGATGGATCCTGAAGGACCGTCGGGATTGGCTTTCATCTGCGCGATGCCGTGTTTGCAGCCCAGGAAAACGCCCGTGAGATTGATGTCCATGACTCGCTGCCAGTCTTCCAGTGGTGTCTGGTCGACCGGGCAGCTGGAGAATATGCCGGCATTGTTAACGAGTATGTCGAGGCGCTGATGTTTGCTGACTACCTCGCCAATAACAGACTTCCAGGTATCTTCATCGCTGACGTCCTGTCTGATAAAACTGGCACCAAGCTCCTTTGCAACTTCATCGCCGTTCTCGCTGATATCTGTGATGAAGGTGATCGCGCCTTCTTCCACAAAACGCGTGGCCATGCCGCGGCCCAGCCCTGACGCACCACCGGTAACGATGGCAACCTTGTTGTTCAGTCGACCCATATTGACTCCATGACAGTTTTTATTCTGAGATTCAGTGACAGCTACTTTAACAGCTCGGCGCAGTCCAGCGATTCAATCGCCGAGAAGGAGCGCTCGAGGATAGTTTGTCCTAACTGACGTCCGCGTTCGTTGCCCTGATCAAGAGTGCCGCAGATGGCGATGGGGGTGATCATGGTGATCAGCAGGTTGTGTCGATAGCGTGCCAGGCACTCATCGAAACTGTATTTTTTTACACCTCCCTCAACAAGAGTGTCGTAATAGAGCCGAAGTGCTGACATCTGCGCGTCGCCGTGCAACGGCGCATCGGCACTCTGTGAGCAGAAGTAGGCAATGTCATGGGTGCCGTTGCCACCCATGGTGTTCTGCCAGTCAAAGGCGATAATGTCCGCGGCGCCGCTATCATCCTTGGTCATGAACATATTGTCCGTGCGGTAATCGCCGTGGATGATCGTGGGTTCGCCGCCCAGTGCCTGCTGAAACAGTTCGATGTACTGTTCGGTGATCTTGTGAATGATCGTTGCTCTTTCTCCGGTGAATACTTCCGAGAAGTTGTCGATAGCCGGTTGAACGCCGGGGCGAAAGATTGAATCCCGGCGAAAGAGAATCGAACGCATGTCGATCTGGTAGAACAGCCAGTCAAACTCACCGGTGCGTCCCCAGAATGTGCTGTGCAACTGACCCGCGCGCTGGAAAGCCACCCGCAGCTGTTCTTCTGTGCAGGAAATCAGCTGGTCTCCCGCTTCTGCATCACCCATGTCCTCCAGCACCAGGAGGAAATCCTGAGTCTCTGCGTCGACCGCTGCATAGTGACCCTGGGGAACAGGGATCGGGGTTTCATCTGCGAGGTGCAGGTAAAAGTTGACCTCATTCCGATAGAAGTTCAGCCCTTTGGACAGGGCACTGTTATCTGTTCTGGCAATGCACTTTACGATGACGGTGGTTTCCCGCCCGGATTCCAGGGTCAGATGACCGCGGGCGATCGATGACATCAGGCCGACGCCTTCACCCAGCGAGCGTATCTCGGTGGCGACTATTGGCTCGTCATACAGGTATCCAATGGTCCTGTTGGCGATCTCTGGCGTGAACTCTTCGTATTTCTCGATGACAACATGATCGGTGGCCTGCATCTCGAGTGTCTCCCTCTTCTTTATCTGCGGTAGTATACAAGTCCGGCTAGGCGGGTTGAGGTGAATTATTTCCAGCTACGACTATATTATTGTTGGCGCGGGTTCCGCTGGTTGTGTTCTGGCAGAACGCCTGTCCGTTAACCCTGCCTCCAGAGTACTGGTGCTTGAAGCGGGAGGCTCTGACTTTCACCCGTTCGTCACGATGCCAAAAGGTATTGCGAAACTGGTCAGGCGACCGGATTTCACCTGGACCTTCCCTGTTCGGCAACCTCGCCGCCCCGACTTGCCGGCCAGTGAAGTCTGGATCCGCGGTAAGTCGCTCGGCGGTTCCAGCTCCATCAACGGCATGATTTATTCCCGCGGGCACCCGGAAGACTACGAGGAATGGAATACGCTGGGTGGTCCAGGCTGGGGCTGGCAAGACATGAAGCAGGTTTATCGGCAGATCGAACGACATGAGTTGGGTCCGGCAGATCACCGTGGTGGTTCGGGTCCCCTCAGGGTTCAGACTGGGCAGTTCCGTTATGACATTGCTGACAATCTGATTCGTGCCGGTGAGGAATTCGGTCTGCAGCGAAAAGAAGATCTGAACGACGAAACCCTCGAGGGTATCGGTTACTACAACCACAACATTCATCGAGGCAGGCGCATGAGTGCGGCCCGAGTATTCCTGCGACCGGCGATGAAGCGCGATAACGTGACGGTTGTCACCGGCGCGCACGTCAGGCGGGTGCTCATTGATCAGGGTTTTGCTGTGGGAGTTGAATGTGATGTGTCAGGTCGGCGCGAGATCTTTGACTGCCGCGGCGAAGTCATCCTCAGTGCTGGCACAATTCTGTCACCCAAAATATTGCAGTTGTCCGGGGTTGGACCGGCCACATTACTTGGTTCACTCGATATTCCTGTTGTTCAGGATAGCCCGGATGTCGGTCGTCGCATGCGCGAACATCTTGGCTTCTCCATGCCGCACCGGCTGAAGAATGGACGTGGAATCAACCACCGGTTTCGTGGTCTTGGGCTGGTGGCGAGTGTCATCCAGTACTACGTCACTCGCAGCGGTCCCATGGCAACCGGGCCATTTGAGATCGGTGCGTTTGTTCGTTCCATGCCTGGTGCCAACAGACCGGATACCCAGCTATATATGGGTGCATTCAGTTATGAACGCACGGAAGGCACACGACCGGTTCAGTTGAGCACCCCCGATAAAGAACCTGGCATCACTATCTATGGACAGTTGCTTAACCTGACCAGCGAAGGCGAAGTTATGATTGAGAGCCCTGACCCGGATGTGCCACCGGTGATCACGCCCAACTGGTTAAAAACAGAGTACGATCAGAAGGCTGTCATCCAGATGGTGAAAACCATGCGGCGTTTTGTCCGCGAAACTTCCGCATCAAGATACTTTGGCGAGGAGCTGATTCCAGGCAGTCACTGCAAAACCGATCAGGAGATTCTGGACGCAGTGCTTCATGGCGCCACCAGCGGTCTTCATGGAACCGGAACGTGTCGTATGGGCCGCGATGAGCATGCTGTTGTGGACCATGAGCTGAAAGTTCGAGGTGTCTCGGGGTTGCGTGTTGCCGATTGTTCGGTCATGCCTGCCCTGGTCAGCGGCAACACGAATGCACCTGCGATGGCGGTCGGGTGGCGAGCCAGCGAACTGATACTGGATGGTAAGCTGGGTAGTAAGAAAGCCTAGTCGTTTCGTGAAACGGCGTGCGCGGCTGACAGGTATCCATACACCATGGCGGGTCCCAGTGTGCCGCCCGGACCGCCATAGGTCATGCCAAAGGGTGAACCCATAACGTTGCCCGCGGCATAGAGTCCTCGAATCGCCTCTCCGTCGACGTTGATGACTCTCCCCTGGGTATCTACCTTCGGTCCGCCCTTGGTGCCAAGGCATCCGCTCATGATTTCAACGGCATAGTAAGGCCCGCGGTTCAATGGGCCGAGGGTCGCGTCCTTTTGCCCTTTTCGATAGGGGTCCCCCCACCAGCAGTCAAAAGCGCTGTTGCCTCGACCAAAATCCGGATCATGACCTTCATCGCAGAGCATATTCCAGCGTTTGATGGTGGCGTTCAGATTGACCGCATCGATGTCCAGCTGCTCAGCCAGCGCCTCCGGCGTGTCGCCGCGGGTTACCCACGAAGCGACACCGTCACCTTCAACGCCTGATGCGACTCTGAATCCATACTTCTCCGCATAGTTCTGGTCGAATACCAGCCAGCATGGAAGGTTCTGGTATTCAAATCGGGAAACATCCTCGACATGGAATGCGGCGCCGAACGCATTGTAGTTGGCAGCTTCATTGGTAAACCGACGGCCATGTCGGTTTACCATGATTGAATGGGGCAGGGTTCTCTGGCCATTGATAAGAATCCGTCCCATGGGGTTTTCTGTTTCGGCAACCGCGGCGACCGGGATCCACCAGGCCTCGCGCATATTTGACAGCATGGCGCCGGCTTTCATGGCCATGCGCAGTCCGTCACCGGTGCTGGTTTCGATTGAAACCGGGTGAGTCATGGGGCCACGCAGAAATGAGCGGCACAGGTCTTTGTCCCAGTCGAAGCCACCGCTGGCAAGAATGACACCGCGATTCGCTGTCACGCGCACGATACCTTCCGGTGAGTCGAACATCGCGCCCTTAACCTCATCGCTCTCAACAAAAAGTTCTCTGGCTGCCCAGGAAGTTTTTATGTGCACGTTCAGTTCCAGGCAGGCCTTCAGCAGGCGGCCGATCAGTGCCTGACCGCAACCCCGTTCGTTGCTTTCTGCACGGCGTGCAAGTTCCTCTTTAGAGGGCGTTTCCGGAATGGCTTTCCCCAGTGGCGTTTCGCTCATCGTGATATGTGGATTCGCAAAATAAGGAGAGGGCGTGACCCGGTCTGCCCAGTCACCCAGTTCGCTAAAAGAAAAAAGCGGACATTCGACAGTCCGGCCGCCTTCAGGGCTGCCGCCGGGAAACTCCGGATGATAGTCAGGCATACCATCCACCGCGTAGAACTGGACGGCTGTATTTTCTTCGAGCAAGTTCATCATGTCTGGTCCGGCATCCACGTAGGATTCAACCAGTGACTGATCAAGCATGTCCCGTGACAGCGACATGATGTAGGTGATGGCTTTATCTCTGCTGTCCTCGATGCCGACATCCCGCATATGTGGGTTGTTGGGTATCCAGACCTGTCCGCCGGACCAGGCAGAAGTTCCACCGACTTTTTCTGCTTTTTCGAATACGGCGATTCTATCGGCACCTTTCAGAGCAGCTGTGACAGCGGCTGTCAGGCCCGCTGCACCGGATCCGATAACGATAATGTCATAGTTTTCTTCAATCTCAGGCATTCAGGAACTCTCCATCATAGGAAGCAGGCAGGGCACTACTCTTGCTATAATACGTGTCCGCCCTGCCTTCTTATACAAGATGTTTGCCAAAACTGTGAGTACCGGCTTATGTCTACTCGCGCTGATGCTGATTGCGGCATGCGGCAGCGAAGAGACTGCCGTGCGCGCTGAACGTGAGCCAGTCAGGGTTGTGGCCGAACCGGTCAGGATTAATAACCAGAAAACGCGTGTTGAGGCCGTTGGTACGTCCAGGGCCCTGCAGTCTGTGACTCTTTACCCTCCCTCATCAGGCGAGATTGTCGCGATCAACTTCAAGCCAGGTCAGCACGTCGATGAGGGTGATGTCCTGGTTGAGCTGGATCAGCGCAAGGAAAAACTGGCCGTCCAGTTGGCCGAACACCGCCTGTCTGAATCTGAGCGGCTCTTTGAAAGGTATCGAAAGAGCGCGGAAACCGGGGCGACGCTGCCTACAACTCTCGATACAGCGCGTACCGAGCTTGAAGCGGCCCGTATAGAGCTTGGGCAGGCAAAAATCGCACTGGAAGACAGGAATATCATTGCGCCTTTCGGCGGTCATGTGGGCATCACGGACTTCGATCCAGGAGATCGTGTGCAGACCAGTGCGGCAATTACCACGCTGGACAACCGAGACTCTGTGCTGGTGACGTTCGAGTTACCGGAACTGTTGATCGATTATGTCGGCAATGGGCAGGAAGTGGATATCAAAACCTGGGATCTGAACGCGACGCCCTTCAAGGGCCAGATAGTGGAAATTGATTCACGCATAGACCCTGAACTTCGCACTTTTGTTACCCGCGTACGAGTGCCAAACGACGATGACCGGCTGCGCCCGGGTATGAGCTTTCGGGTCTCGATGGATATTGTCGGTGAACCCTACCCGATCATGCCGGAGATCGCGGTTCAATGGGGTGCGGGTGGTGCCTTTGTCTGGAAAATTGTCGATGGCAAAGCCGAACGAGTACGAGTTTCTGTTGTTCAGCGCAAGCAGGGCAGGGTAATGGTGGACGGTCCGCTATTCGAGAACGATGTCATTATTGTCGAGGGTGTTCAGCGCCTTCGACCCGGTTTGCCGGTTTCTGCCAATACCGCTGTCGCCGGGGAGTCCGGGCCACCTCTTGGGGTCGAGCCGGGCTAGCCTCATGAGTGAAGATAAAAGCGCCAGGATTGACGACCTGCCAAGCCTGTCTATTCGACGTCCTGTGCTGGTGCTTGTGGTCAACCTGCTGATAGCCCTTGCCGGGGTCGCAGCGATACTTGCCATTGAAGTGCGTGAACTTCCCGATGTTGATAGACCGATCGTCACTGTGCGTACCGTGTATCCCGGCGCGTCACCGGAGACCATGGACGCCGAAGTTGTCAGCCGTATCGAGGGCGCGGTTGCCCGCGTTTCCGGTATCAAACGAATTGAGTCCTCTTCTGAAGAGACGACGGGTCGAATCAGGATTGAATTTCGACCGGGTACAGATCTGAACAGTGCGGCTTCCGATGTTCGAGAGGCCGTCAGTCGAATATCGAGGCGCCTGCCGGAAAGGGTAGAGCAGGTCATCGTCGTCAAGGCCGATGATGACTCCCGTGCGATTGTGAACCTGGCCGTTGTCTCTGACCAGCTGATGGAAGACGAGCTGACACATATCGTCGAAACCGATGTTATTCCCAGCTTTCTGTCCATCGAGGGGGTAGCTGATGTTCAGACGTCGGGGGCTCGGCAAAAGCTGCTTCGAATTGTCATTGATCCGTTGCGCCTGACCAGTTACGGGCTGTCGGTTACGGACGTAGCGGATGTCCTGCGGCAGGCAGCATTTGATGTTCCAGCTGGCAGCTTTCGTTCCGAAGATCAGGAATTGCTGGTTCGAGCTGACGCAACGGTGGTCACCGCGCAGCAGGTCGAAGACATCATCATTGCCGATACGCGAAGGATCGGAGACGTCGCGAATGTCTACTTTGGCCCCGAAGATGCGACTTCTTACACCCGCCTTAATGGTCGCGGGGTTATTGGTCTCGGCATCGTGCGTCAGGCGCAGTCCAATACGATCCAGATTTCCAATGGGGTTCAGAAAGCGGTAGAACAACTGAATCGCCGGTTTGATGATCTTGAGATTGTCATTACCGATGACAGCGCTTCCTTTATCAGAAGCAGTGTCAATGAAGTTCTGAAGACGCTGTTGATTACAGTCGCTATTGTGATTGCGACTATTTATCTGTTTATCGGCTCGATCCGCGCAACGCTGATTCCCAGTATTGCCATACCGGTTGCTCTGATAGGAACCGTCGCCGGTATCTGGGCACTTGGATTTTCAATCAATATCCTGACTTTACTGGCACTGGTTCTCGCAACAGGGCTGGTGGTTGATGATGCCATCGTCGTGCTTGAAAATATTCAGCGCCGTCGAGTGGCAGGTATTGGCTCCCGGGCTGCGGCTGTACTGGGAACCCGTCAGGTGTTCTTTGCGGTGATCACGACCAGTATCGTTCTGATTTCCGTGTTTGTTCCGATTGCATTTCTGCCCAGTACCTCTGGTCGTCTGTTTCGTGAATTTGGTTTTGTGCTGGCGCTTGCCGTAGGTATTTCCAGCTTTGTTGCCTTATCGCTGGTACCCGCGGCAGCAGCAAGACTGCCTGAAGCCGGCGAGCCTGGACGTGTTCGGCTGGCTATTGTGGCGTTAGGTCACAAGATTCGTCTTCTCTATGAAAAGCTTCTGGGCGTGGTTCTGCGCCACCCGGTGATGGTGTTGATTCTGGCCGCGGTGCTGGGGTCTTCCGCAGCTTCACTTTATCCCGTCCTTGATAAGGAACTGCTGCCGCCTGAGGATCGAAGCATGATCCGGGTTTTTGCCTCGGGGCCGGATGGCGTCGGTGTGCATTACATGGAGCGTCAGACGCATCTGATCGAAGATATTCTGCAGCCATGGATGGATCGCGGTGTCGCCCGATCTGTTTATGCCCTGGTGGGGAACTGGGATCCGAATCGAGTCTTTGTCTCTGTTCCACTGGCTGACTGGAAAGAGCGAGATGTTGCGCAGAGTGATGTGATAAAGGAAATCAAAAAGCGACTTGATCAGCTACCCGGTGTTCGCGGCGCGGTTTTTGCTGACAACAGTCTGAATTTACGCCGCGGAGGTGGCGGCGGTATAGAAGTTGCGCTGGTGGGCAACGATTACGACGATATTTATGAGGCGGCCCGGGCATTCTCCGAAGCGATCGAAGTGCAGGGGGTTAACCTGTCCAATCCGCGAATCTCCTATGAGCCGACACAGCCGCAACTGTCAGTGGAGATTGATCGTCGTCGAGCGGCGGACCTCGGCATCGATCTGGATAATCTGGCAGGTACGCTTCGTGCAATGATTGATGGCGATGAACTTATCGATCTCAACATTGGCGATGAGGCAATCCCGATCGTCCTGGAGTCATCGTCCGGTGACATTAATGACCCCATGGATCTGGTGAATCTGTACGTGTCAGCAAACAACGGCAGAATGCTGCCGCTGTCCAGTCTTGTGACGATCAAGGAAGAAGGCGTTGCGACTGAGCTGGATCGTCACTCGCAACGCCGCGCAATCGAGGTGGATGTTAATGTGACGCCGGGTCACCCATTGAAATCAGCTGTAGATGAACTGATGGCGATTGCCGATGCGTCACTCCCTGAACACATTGACGTCATTCTGGAAGGCCAGGCGGCTGAGCTCGATGAATCATCCCGGGAGGTTGCAGCGACTTATCTGATTGCGATTCTTGTGGTTTTCCTGGTGCTTTGCGCGCAGTTTGAAGGTTTTACCAGCGCCGTCGTCATTACACTCATCATTCCGTTTGGTATTGCAGCCGCGGTTTTCGCACTCTTCCTCAGCGGCACATCAGTTAACATTTACTCACAAATTGGTCTTGTGATGTTGATCGGGCTCATGGCAAAGAATGGTATTCTTCTTGTCGAGTTCGCGGATCAGCTCAGAGACAGAGGCTACCCTCTGATCGAAGCCATCACAGAGGGATCAAAGGTGCGCTTTCGCCCGGTAGCGATGACATTGATGTCGACAGTGCTTGGTGGGCTGCCATTGATTCTGGGATCGGGTGCTGGCATCGAAGCCAGGGAGTCCATCGGTTGGGTGATTTTCGGGGGGCTTGGTATTGCTGCAATATTTACCCTTTTTCTGACACCGGCACTTTATCTGCTCGTCGCGCGGTTTTCGAAACCGCGGGCTCACGAAGAAGAGCGGATGCACAGGGAGCTGGCCGCGGCTGAGAACCTGTCGTTATAAGCCTGTTGTTATAAAAAGAGCATACAAGGGGGGACTATGCGTCTGGAGATCGTTGAGGAGTTTGACAGTAACCTGTCTGATCAAGACAGCCATCCCTATCGCGCTGGATGCTGGAAGCCTAACCACACCGAACTGAATGCCTGGGACCTGGAAGTCGAGGGTGAGCTGCCTGCCGATCTTCAGGGGGTTTATGTCCGCAATACTGAAAATCCTTTGCATGACTCTCTCGGCCGATATCATCCCTTTGACGGTGATGGCATGTTGCACAGTATCTTTTTTGACGGTCAGTCAGCCCAGTATAGAAATCGGTTTATTCGCACAGACGGATTCAACGCCGAACTAGACGCCGGTCGAGCATTGTGGGGTGGTCTTCTCGAGCGGCCTGAAAAGTCAGAACGTGAGGGTTGGGGTGCCAGAACGGCACTTAAGGATTCCTCCAGCACAGATGTCGTGATCCATCGGGGCAGGGTGGCGACAAGTTTCTATCAGTGTGGCGATGTTTATGAGCTTGATCCCAGGACCCTGCAACAATCAGGCAAGGCTGACTGGTTGAAAGGTGTCACTCCAGGCTGGGGCGTTTCGGCGCATACCAAGGTAGATGAAGCTACGGACGAGCTTCTGTTTTTCAATTATTCAAAGCAGGCGCCCTACATGCACTATGGCGTTGTCGATGCGCTCGGTGATCTCGTGCATTACATACCCGTTGAACTTCCGGGTCCACGCCTGCCGCATGACATGGGTTTTACCGATCACTATGCGGTACTTCACGATTTCCCTTTCTTCTGGGACCCGGAAGCCCTGAAGCACAATGCGCATGCGGTCAGATTTCATACTGATATGCCGACTCGATTTGCGGTGGTACCCAGGCGTGGACAGCCGGAGCACATTCGTTGGTTTGAAGCGCAGCCGAGTTATGCACTGCATGTGATCAACACCTACGAAAAGGGTGATGTGATTGTTATGGATGGCTATGCCCAGACAGATCCAACACAATTTTCTCTGGTTGAAGCCGGCTGTCACGCTTATCGCTGGCAGCTGAACCTGAAAACCGGTGATGTAACCGAAGGTCCTCTGGAAGAAGCCTTGAGCGAGTTTGGGATGATCAATCCCGCCCATGCGGGTAAACCCTATCGCTTCAGTTGGGCGGTGACCTCTCCGCCAAAGTTTTTCGCTATGAACGGGCTGGTCCGTCTTGATGCGGAAACCGGTCAGAGGCAGGAATTCCCGCTGCCAGAGGGGGTGTTCCTGAGTGAGAGCCCCATGGCGCCAAGGCAAGGGTCAACCAGGGAAGATGATGGTTATGTTGTGACCTTTGTTACCGACGTCAACGCAGATGAGTCTGCTTGCTGGATATTCGATGCGGCTGATATCACCACCGGGCCTGTGGCGAGGGTAAAACTGCCTCAACGTATTTGTGTGGGTACGCATTCCTATTGGGCGGATATTAATAAACTCTGATGTCTCCCCTCGAAACATTTGGCAGTCTCGATTTTCGAAGCCGGGCAAACTTTGGTCTCGCGGTTTCATGCCTGGTTATCCTCGGGCCTTTTGGACTGAACAATCTCGTGCAGGGTCGTCTTCTATTGGGCTTCGGGTCGCTGACAATCTGCGCGGCGATGATTGTGACAGGCTGGCTGATTTATAACCGACGGGACCCGGGGCTGGTTTCGCTTTTCTTTGTGGTGCCTGCCGTGATTGGTTTCCTGTTCATGTCCATTCAGACCCAGGGCATTATTGGTTTGCTTTGGTGTTATCCGGGGCTGTTGTCTTTCTTCATTATTCTCAAGGAGCGCATGGCCCCGCTGGCGGCTTTGTTGCTGGTGGTAGTGATTGTTCCCCAGGCGTGGGTAGAGCTTGGCAGCGGCATAGGTATGCGTGCCGGTGCGACGCTGGTTGCCGTCGGAGTTTTCACCTCGATATTTCTATTCGCCATCATGGAGGCGCAGGAACGACTGCAGCAGCTGGCGATTACAGATCCCTTAACAGGCTTGAAAAATCGAGTGATGTTGGGTGATGCCCTGAATCGTGCCATACAACAATCCATTCGCTCGAAAACCCCGATGGCGTTGCTCGCGATTGATGTTGACCACTTCAAGGCGGTCAATGATGAGCTGGGTCATGCGGTTGGTGATCAGGTGCTCGCTGAACTCGGAGAGATCCTGAGAAATCGATTCCGCCAGGTTGACCAGATATTCAGGCTGGGAGGTGAGGAGTTTCTTGTTCTTTTGAACGACACCGGCGATACCGAGGCGGTGACCACGGCTGAGGAACTGCGCGTCCTGGTGGAGGAGCGCCATCTGCTCCCTTCCCGCCCACTCACGGTCAGCATTGGGGTGGCGTCCCTCACACCGGATGAAACCGTCGAGTCCTGGATGCAGAGGGCCGACGAAAATCTTTACCGAGCCAAGGAAAATGGTCGAAATCAGGTACTGGCGTAATAAAGCCATCTGCCCTGTGATTTTGATTCGGTGTTCAACGCCTTTGATCAGGTGCTTCGTGTAAACTGCTGTTCAAGCCCGATATTCGAGTAATGAATTTTGACTGACGACAAGCCTATTGAACCAGAGGTTGATGAAGCTGCAGCACCCAAGCGCGGCAATCTCATTGGCCGGATAATCTTTCTGATCATCACGCTCCTGTGTTTCGCATTTTTGTATTACAAGCTGCACGGTGCTGCCTCCCGCGAGGGTCTCTCGGTGGCAGACTATATGGTTCAGGTTTTTGCTGCGGTCGACTGGATAACCTGGCTCGCGGTGATGGTGTGCTACTCGATATTCTTTTTCCTCATCGACACGCTGGTTGTTACGCGCACCCTTAACTGGTTTATCACTGACATCAAGTACACGGATATCCTGCCGGTTCGTGCCAGCGCCTATATTATCTCGGTCTTTAATGAACAGATTGGTAAAGGCGCGATGGCGTATTATCTGAATCGACGGCATGAAGTTCCCGGATGGGAAGTCGGCTCAGTGATGTTGTTCATCATGTTCTGTGAAGTTTTCTATCTGATGGTCTGGGCGACGCTGGGTTACTTCTTCAGCGGGGCATCGTTGCCTGCGGTGTTCGGGCTGATACCCTGGATGGCGCTTGCCGGTGCTGTGTTTCTCGTGATCTGGATTGCCTACTTCCAGGGCTGGATACTCTCTGGCTTCAATCTTCGTGACAAACGTCTCCTTCACGCATTTCGTCTGGCGAAACCATGGCATTACGCCATGTTTTTTGTCCTGCGTTCACCGGCATTGCTCGCGGCGATTGGCGTCTACACCATCGCGCTGAATTTGTTTGGTGTGGAGGCAGACCTGATGATGGTCTGGCCCTATCTGCCAGTGATTTTCTTTGCGGCCGCTGTACCGACGCCGATGCGGGCTGCGGCGATCACCTTCTGGGTCATTCTGTTCCCTGATAATGAGGGCCAGATGGCAGCTTTCGGTTTCGTTCAGCACAACTTTTTTATTCTGTTTAATGCAGCCATCGGTCTGCTGTTCTGGCGCAAGGCGCAGAAGGATCTGTTTGGCGGCTAGTACCCGAGGTTCTAAATAATGACAATCATGCCTAGATTCATCCTGTGTCTTTGGATGACTGCAGCCCTTGTGGTGAATGCCCAGACGCCGGAACCGATTGCGACGAAAGACTTTGCCGGTGGACTCTACCGGACTGACGATCTGTTCATTGCGGGGCAACCACTGACAGTAGAGGCAATCAAAGCGCTTAAAGCTGAAGGTGCAACCACGGTTGTTAATATCAGAACACCTGAAGAAATGAAGTCTCAGGGTCCGTTTTCCCGTGAACACGAGATTGTGGAATCACTGGGTATGACCTACGTTCATATTCCGACAGGTGGCCCCGACTATCCCTATTCTCCTGCCGCAGTAGAAAAATTTTCCCGTGCGGTAGCGCAATCCAGTGGACCCGTGCTCCTGCACTGTGCCAGTGGCCGGCGCGCTTCTCACCTCTGGGTCGCATACCTGACGACGATCAAAGGGCTATCTCTGGAAGAAGCCGTTCAACTGGGTAAGCAGGTCAATTTTGGCAGTCAGCCCGTGGAGGGCTTTCTGGGTGATGAGGTTGAATACTCTCTGAAAGGAGAAACCTCACCAAACTAGCGTCTTCAGTGGGTTTGAGGAGCCTTGTATCCCACGGGAATAAGCATATAATTATTGCCTATATACATATAGCCAATCCTTATATGGTTCTCGTTCTTCCCGGTGCATTGCTGGTCGGTCTCAGTCTCGGACTTCTAGGTTCGGGTGGATCCATCCTGACCGTACCCATTCTTGTTTATCTTGTCGGTCAGGATGAGAAGGTGGCGATTGCCAGTTCTCTCGCGATTGTGGCACTCATTTCCATGGCAGGTGCCTCCCAGTTTGTTCGGGAGCGACTGGTTCAGTGGCGAACAGTCTTGATGTTCGGTGTTCCTGGCATTGTCGGTACCTACGCCGGTGCTGCGCTTTCGGTCTATGCTCCCGGCGCATTGCAGATGCTTACCTTCGCTGTTGTGATGCTTGGCGCATCCTGGTTCATGTTAAGACCAGCCAGTCCTGAACCCTGCCAGTCGCAAACGAATATTTATAAGGTCGGCGCCGAAGGTTTTGTTGTTGGTATCGTCACAGGGTTTGTCGGTGTCGGTGGGGGCTTTCTGATTGTTCCCGCACTGGTGCTCCTGGGTGGTCTCACCATGCAGCAGGCCGTTGCGACCAGCCTTGTGATCATTTCGCTGAAGTCCATTGCCGGGTTCATCAAATACCTGGAAGTGATTCAGGCGACAAACCTGTCCATCGACTGGGGAGTCATTGGCTTTTTTGTCGCGGCGGGTATTTTAGGCAGCCTGGTTGGCAGTCATTTCGCCTGCCGTGTGCCCCAGGAAAAACTGAAAGCCGGTTTCGGCATCTTCCTGATTGTCGTGGCGCTTTTTGTGCTCTCGCAGTCCCTCCCTGAACTCATCACCTGAGTACAACCCAGTTCCTGTCTACATCCAGTCCGGACTCAGCTTTCGGTAGTCTTCTGATTTCCTGTAAAAAGATTGAAAGACATCTGTAATAAACTGGTGACTGACGCGTAATACCGTGTAACGAACCGGGATCCAGCAAATGACCACGAATGTCGCTTTCGAGATTCTCTACCGAGAGTACTACGTTCGGGTGTTCGGGCTATGCAGGCAGCTGCTTGGCTCACCGTCACTTGCGGAGGATGCTGCACAGGAAACGTTTATGCGGGCTTACCGTCACTTTGATCGATACGACGCTACGCTGCCTTTCTGGCAGTGGATTGCGACGATTGCGAATCGTCACTGTATTGATGTGCTGCGAAAGCGTAAAAGGTCCGGCACCTTATTCGCCGGCTCTGCGATTGAGGATGAAGAGATCGAGCTTGATCAGTTCTCGTCAGGCGCACCGCCACCGCCCGTCCAGCTTGCTGGTGAACAGGATGCGACGGCCCTTGCCGATGCCATCAGTGCCTTACCCGACAAGTACCGGGTGCCGCTGGTCCTGGCCTATTTCCACGATGCTACTTACGACGACATCGCCAGGGATCTGGATATCAGTCGGAATCATGTGGGCGTGCTGCTGCTCAGGGCAAAGCAACAATTGCGTAAATCTTTAGAAGAAGGGGAGCCGTCGTGAATCATCTCACCGAACTCCAGTGTTCCATGTATGTCGATGGTGCCCTTGAGGCTGACGAACATATCGGGGTTTCTGAGCATCTGGCTGAATGTGAAACATGCGCTCTGCAGATAGACGCCTGGCGCAATGAACGTAACCTGATTCAGTCCTCAGTGACATCTCTGGAGGGGCTGGAGGTTCCTGCGGAGATGCCACGTTTTCGCAGACGTGTTGGTCTACGGGAATTTGCGATGGTCAATCTGGCAACAGGTGGTCTTATCTGGGTTCTGCAGTTTGTCTGGAAAACGTTATTCGGTGAACTCGCTGTTGAGCTTCTGTTTACCGCGCTTTCAAGGTTTTCGGTGCCTGTACCGGATGGTTTCGACGTGATGGTCGAAGCGGGTTTGCTGTTTATCTCCGAGGAGGGAGTCAACATGATTACTAACTATTTCGCGCTTATTGGGGTTTGTGTGCTTGGTGTTATTGCGCTCTGGATTACCTTTTCGGTGCGCCGGGCGCGATTCAATATGCTGGCGATTGTGTCTGCAAGTTTATTGAGCGGGGCACTGCTGGTCTCTCCGAATGCAGAGGCACTGGAGACTCGTCTTGAGGGTGCCCTGATTACGATTGAAGCCGATGAGGTCATCGAAGATACGCTCATTGCTGCCGGGGAAACCATTGTTGTTGATGGCGATGTCCGGGGAGATCTGTTTGCCTTCAGTCGTCGCGTTGTGGTCAATGGTGATGTTTCCGGAAATCTCATAACGTTTGCGGAGTTCGTGACCATCAGAGGTGATGTCGGAGGGCTGCTGCTGGGTGCCAGTTCTTCTTTGGAAGTGGATACGCCTTCGATAGGCGGGGACCTTTGGGGATTTGCCAACAACCTGCAGATCAGTTCAGCAACGGATGTGTCGGGTAACACCATCGGTTTTGCGGAAACGATCGTCTTCTCGGGTAAAACTCTGAAAGACCTGGTTGCCTTTGCCGAACTGCTCGAAGTTAATGGCGCTGTTGGTGAAGATCTCGACGTTTTCGCCCCGTCCATGAGCCTGTTGGGCCAGGCCCGGGTAGGAGGTGATGTTCGATTTCGCGGGGATGAAGAGAACCTGCAGAAGTCCAGCGGCGCCATTGTTGAAGGTGTGATTGAGTTTCCTGAACTTCCTGAAGACCTGACACCGGAGAACCGTTATCTCACGGGCGAATATTATCTCAGACAACTGGTGCGTCTGGCCGCAGCCTTCCTGTCGGGCCTGTTGCTGCTCTGGCTGGTGCCAGCCGTCCGGGATGCAGATCTGGATGGTGGTATGGATGGGCTTAAGACAGCAGGTATCGGTCTGGTTGCTCTGGTCAGCATGCCGATAATATTTGGGCTCTTTGCTGCCAGCCTGGTAGGGCTGCCGATTGCGATTGTCGGGCTTTTCCTTTGGGCCGCGCTGATCTACTTTGCCAAGATCGTGGTTGCCTACATGATCGGATCCATGATTTTCAGCGGCAGGGATCAGCAGGGGAATCTGGCTCTGACCCTGTTTGTCGGATTAGTGGCGGTGATTGTCGCTGTCTGTTTGCCGGGTGTGGGTGGTGTGATCAATTTCCTGCTGACCGTGATAGGCATCGGCATGCTGGTTGCCCTGGTCATGAGCTACGCCTCAGGCATCAGCCGCGAACACTAACTTCACGTGTGACTGGAGACCTGTAGTGTGGGTCTCCGGTCTTTTTTATAGCAGTGCCTGTTCTTCGATAATGTCGGTGTCCAGTTCTGCAATCTCAAGAGCACGATTCAGATTGAATACTCTCAGACGCTTGGACTTCACCTCCAGTACCTGTTCTTCACGAAGTTCCCTGAGTGTTCTGTTGACATGCTCCGCCGTTATGCCCAGCGCTTCTCCGAGCTTTTCCTGGGATATTGGCAATTTGATGCTGTCCTCGTCAGATTCGGGAATGAGGTTGCCCAGTGCCTGAACGCGAACATACAGTTGCAGGAGTAGTGAGGTCAGCCGTTCCCGTGCATTTTTCTGCCCGGTCGCCAGCAGCACCTGCTCCATGAAGGCCATATCCCGGGCGCTCAGCATTGCCATCCGTCTGGCCAGTGCCGGCGTTTCACTCATCATGGTTGATAGCTCGGATCTGGGAAAGGCACACAGCCGGCAGTCAGTCAGCGCGTAAGCACCATAGGACATGTTGCCCCTGAGGTTTGCCTGGAAGCCGATAAAGTCACCGGGCAGAGCGAAGCGCAGAACCTGGCGTCGTCCACCGGTGCTGGACTTGGTCAGCATCATCCAGCCGCTGTACAGAGTGTAGGCGAAAGGGTGATCCTCGCCTTCTTCGAACAGCTGGCTTCTTGCTTCTATGCGGTACTGGTTCTCCCGATAGGTTTGCGTCCACTTCAGCTGTTCCGGCGGTATTCCCTGAAACAGTGCCCGTTCTCGAACGGCGCAGTTCACGCACTGAGTTGGCGTGCCTGATGTGGCAACCAGCTTGCTTCGCTTGTGGTTCACTCTTATCCGCACCTGATCTGAAGGGGTCAAGCTTAACCCATGTTTAGATGCAGTTTTCTGTCAGTTCCTTTTTGTCGAAATGGCGATCAGCAGTCACTGGCAGGTTGATCTGCGGTCAGATAAACAGCAGGTATCCCAGTAAGCCCAGCAGTAGAGCCAAGTAGAAGTCCCTGGTGTACCTGAAGGCAAGCGCCGCAAACCAGAGTGGCCAGACTGAGTCGGGGTAGTCGTCAGGTTTCGTGTTTGGTGCTCGGGTTCGTAACGCCTTTATAAGCGGGTATAGACCTGGCAATGCGATCAGACAGGCAACGAGCCATAGATTGCCCATGGCTGCCATAACAGTAATCATCAGCCATTGCGTCGTCAGCAACGCCAGGCATATCTGTCGTGACCTGTCTTCACCGGCTATGACAGGCAGTGTGTGAATGGCCTTCTCCACATCATGGGTGCGCTTATCCATGTGTTTGCCGAAAATCACGAGGGTCGGGCTGATCCCTGACAGAAGTGAAATCGCGATAACCGTCGCCGACATGCTGCCACTCATGACGTAGTAGGAACCGGCGACGATAAGCGGCCCCCACACGAGCAGGACCGCCAGTTCACCCAGGCCGAAGTGTTTCAGTGGCCAGGTATAGAACACGACGAAAAAACCGCCTGCCAGAGTCAGGTAGAAAACGGCATCTCCCAGGACATGGTAGAGATAGATTGCACAGATCAGTGCGCCTGCGCCGGTAACGGCTGTGATACTCAGAAAACTGCGCTTCCCGATCAGTCGGTCTTCCAGGACATGTACACCATACTGTTGCCGAAAGTAGTTGTTCCGGTCCACGCCCTGCTGATGATCTACCCAGTCGTTAATGAGGTTGTTGGTAGCATGGGCGAGGGTCAGACCCACAAGAAGTGCGAATAATCGATCAGCGAAAAAATGGCCGTCAACCGTCGCGAGCAGAACGCCAATGAGCGCGGCGCATACTGTCATGATAAGTACCGCGGCTCTGGTCATGACCAGCCAGTGCTGCATCCAGTTCAGGGCACGCCATTCATCGGGTGTTAAGCGCGGGATCGTGCTGACAAGTTCGCCTGTTGTTGGGCTCAAGGTTCTTTTGCTGGTGTTCTGATTCTGGCGCAGTGTACTCTGTCTTCTGGATCTGGTTGAACCGGTTCTGTGTATTAATTAGTCTGGACAAAAATAAAAACAGGGAAAAGCTGATGGAGCTCAAGGGAAAACGGATTATTGTCACCGGCTCCGCGAGGGGAATGGGAGAAGCGACCCTGGCGAACTATGTCAGAGCGGGTGCTCATGTGGTCGGTATGGATGTTAACGATGCCGATGGTCAGGCGGTCGCGCAACAGGCATCTGAAGCTGGACCCGGTAAAGCGGAATATCGGCATGTGGATATCGCGGATCTTGCCAGTGTGGAAGCGGCTTTTGCAGAAGCGGTGGCAAGTATGGGTGGTCTGGATGTCCTGGCTCATCCGGCAGCGATTCAGCGATCCTCTGATGCCAGCGATGTCACCGTGGAAGACTGGGATCTGATGTTCGCGATTAATGTGCGGGGCACCATGCTGACCAATCAGGTCGCCGCGAAATACATGAAGCAAGCCGGGGGTGGTTCCATCATCAATTTCGGGTCCATCAGCGGTCAGCGACCTGAGCCCTCAGCGGCGGCTTACTCGGCGGCAAAAGGTGCCGTCCATTCCTGGACACGCACGGCGGCGGGAACCTGGGGTAAAGACAATATTCGAGTGAACGCTATTCTTCCGGCGATGGCGACACCCATGTACCGGGAAGCTATGGCGCTTGCTGACGAAGCCGCGCTCGAGGCCAGTTACTGGATGAATCGGCGAACCATTGCCCTTGGTGAAGAGTACGGCGATCCTGACAAGGATCTTGGTCCGGTCATGGTTTTCTTTGCATCCGAGGCTTCGCGATTTATCACAGGTCAACTTATTCCTGTGGATGGTGGGCAGACCAGCGTTCGCTAGCTGCCGATAGCACCCTCGGCTTTCATCCGCTTGATATCTGCGGCAGAGAATCCGAATTCTGACAGCACCTGGTCGCTATGTGCGCCCAGTGCGGGTGCCGTTGTTTTGAAGCCTGTATCCATATCGGAAAAACGGATGTTGCGTTTCACTGCCCTGACGCCACCGCAGGTTTCGTCCTCGAAGGTCTCAACAATACCTTCTGAGATGACTTGTGGGTCTTCGAGAATACTGTCTTCATTGAGGACCACGCCGAAGGGCACGTCGGCTTCGAGGAACCGCGAAACAATCTCATCGGTGGTTCGTTTTGCAATCTCAGTTTGAACTTCCGGGAAAATGTCTTTGTAGTTCATCCGGAAATTCTGTGTGCTGTCGAAGCGAGGATCACTCAGCCATTCCTCTCTCTCGAGGGCGCGGGCCAGTCCGCGAAACTCTTCTACGGCGATGACGATGAAGGTGATAAAGCCATCGGCTGTCGGCATGACTCGATAGAGGGCGTAAGGGTCGGGTACCGGGTAGTCCAGTTCACCTGTGAAGGTCTGTGCCATCATTCTGTCAGGCCAGAAGAAGTAGAGACACGATTCCAGCATCGATACTTCCACGTGCCGACCTTCTCCATGCCTGGCCCGGTGATACAGGGCAGCAGATAGCGCCTGCGCCATCGTCAACGCCGTGACTTTATCGCAGAGCATCATCTTGATGAGCTGCGGTTCACCATCGAAACTCTGGGCGTTCGCAAACCCTGCATGGGCCTGAATAACGGGGTCATAGAAACGGCGATCTGCATAGGGTCCGGACGCACCTGCGCCACTGATGGAGCCGTAGATGATCGACGGGTTCACTGTTTTAAGTGCGTCGTATCCGATGCCGAGCCGGTCGACAACGCCTGGTCTGTAGTTCTGCAGGCAGACATCAGCTTTCTCGGCGAGCTTCAGTACAAGATCTACGCCTTCGGGTTTCCGGAGATCAACGGCGATGGATTCCTTGTTTCTGTTCAATCCCATGAAAAGACTGGATACGCCGTTTCGCATGGCACCACCAAATCGCATGGTATCTCCGGTCAGGCCTTCGACCTTGATAACGCGGGCGCCCTGGTCGGCCAGGATGGCAGTTGCGAAGGGGCCGGAGATGACGCTGGTCAGGTCGAGAATGGTGATGTCAGAAAATGGTCCGTTGCTCATATTTGCCTCTATATCTTCTTGTCCAAACTCACTTACAAAAAAGTACCGACTTCGCTGCTGAGATCAACGCCGGCAACCTCATAGCCTCTGCGCAGATCTTCAAGATGGCGCAGCATCCAGGCCTCTGCCTGGTCTGCATCCCTGTTCTCGAGCGCGGTGTTGATCTCGCGTTGTGCCTTGACGATTCTGTCTCGAGGATTCGGCAGTGCGCCAATCACCTGTTGCAGACTGGATTCCAGCAGCAGTTTTAATGAGTGCACCATTACACCAAGGACTCGATTGCCTGTCACTTCCGCGATAGCCATCAGGTATTTGATGGCAATGGAGACAACCTCTTCGGAGACGTTGGCATTCGACAAGTTATCCGTCATCGACGCGAGACGTTGCCTGTCTTCTTCGCTGATCTTCTGCGCCGCAAGGCGGACCGTACCCGGAAGTATCGCGAGATTTGCTTCCCACACATCGATAAACCTTACGCCATGGCGAGCGAGCCCACGACTCGCTGTCTCAGCAGCTTCTTCTGTCTTTGGTCGAACAACCGTCAGTCTTTTGCCATTTCTGGCAACGAGCCCGGATTGTTCCAGCAGTCGAATACCTTCCCTGACGGTAGAGCGTTGTACGTCAAACTCCTGGCAGAGTTGCATTTCGGTTGGAATCGCGTCGCCCTCGGTCAGTCTTCCGGAAAGAATTTCATCTTCGAGCGCATCAAAAACCAGCAGGTAGGCGGGTCGCTTTTTCAGAGGTGTGAAACCGGATCTGGGCGAACTCAAGATTCGATCTCCATGATCAAGGAACCCAGTGCGATCTGGGTGTTCGCAACCGCGTGTACGACGGAGACCTTACCGTCCACCTCAGCGATGATCTCGTGCTGCATCTTCATGGCTTCAAGAACGGCAAGGCGCTGACCCTTTGTGACCTCGTCTCCCTCAGCAACCAGCAGTTCCAGCAGTTGCCCGTGCATCGGAGCGGTTACGATGCCGTCACCGGCTGTGTCTTCCAGTGCTTCTCCTGCGGCGATATCGCGAACCGTAAACTGCATGTCATGGGTTGCCAGGCTCAGTGTCTTGTCGTCAGTTGCATGGAAGAGCAGGTGCTGTCTTGTATGCCCGATTTGAACATCGAGACTCTGTGCTTCTTCTGAAGCGATAGAACACTCGCATGAAAAGTCGCTATCGATGTGAACCAGGTAGCGGTTCTCGTCGCACGGTCTGACAGTGACTGTCCGGTCACCGGCTTCTGTTCTATAGATGCTGACGCTCTCAAGTGGTGCGGCGCTTGACCAGTTCAGCAGCTCCGCGTTTACACCCAGGGATTCGCTCAGTGCGCCTCGAGCACGCAGCCGATATTGGGTAACCGCGGCCAGAGCAAGATCTTCGGGTTTGGGTGCCTTTCTGAAACCAGCCTCACCATACTCATCCTCAATGAACGCTGTGGTGGCTTCACCTTGAGCGAATACTTCCCGCTTCAGTGCGTCGATCAGAAAGTCCCGGTTGGTTCGTAGGCCGACCAGTGCGCTTCGGGACAAGGCGTCGATCAGTCGGCTTCGAGCTTCTTGCCGGTCTCGGCCACAGGCAATCACCTTCGCGAGCATCGGGTCATAGAAAGGAGAAACTTCACCACCTGTGGCAATACCTCCGTCAACCCGAATGCCGGTGCCATGCGGTTCGAACCAGGCATCAATCTGCCCGGTGCTGGGCAGAAAGTCATTCTCGGGATCCTCAGCGTACAGTCTGACTTCAATGGCATGACCGGTGAGCCAGACATCATCCTGTGAGAATCCCAGAGGTTCGCCGGACGCCACTTTGAGTTGCAGCTCAACCAGATCCAGGCCTGTCACTGCTTCCGTGACGGGATGCTCAACCTGAAGGCGCGTATTCATCTCAAGAAAATAGAAGCTCATGTCGTCTGCGAGCAGAAATTCGACGGTCCCGGCTCCTACATAGTCAACTGCTTTCGCAGCAGAGACGGCGGCTTCACCCATGGCCTGTCTCAGTTCAGGCGTCATGATCGGGCAGGGTGCTTCCTCGATAACTTTCTGATGACGACGCTGAACAGAACAATCCCGTTCACCCAGGTATACGAGATTGCCTTGACTATCTCCGAAAACCTGCAGTTCCACATGCCTGGGTCGCATGATGGCTTTCTCCAGGATAAGTTCTCCGGAACCAAAGGCATTGATTGCTTCAGATCTGGCCGCTTCGATGGCCTGTTCCAGTTTCGCGGCATCTTGAACCAGGCGCATGCCGCGACCGCCACCGCCGGCCGCTGCCTTGATCATCAGGGGATAACCGATGGACGTCGCTTCAGTGATCAGCGCTTCCGATGACTGATCTTCTCCCTGATAGCCCGGTACACAGGGTACGCCAGCCTTGATCATGGCTCGCTTGGCTTTTGCCTTGTCACCCATGAGGCTGATGGCATGGGCAGAAGGTCCAACAAAAATAATACCCGCGTCATCGCAGACCGCAGCAAAGTCTGTATTTTCAGAGAGGAAGCCGTAGCCCGGGTGGACCGCATCCGCTCCGGTTTCTCTCGCTGCCTCGATAATCCTGTCAATTCTCAGATAGGACTCAGCCACAGACGCAGGCCCTATATGAACGGCTTCATCTGCCATGCCGGTGTGAACAGCGTGACGATCAGCTTCGGAATAAACGGCGACAGTTCGAATTCCCATGGCCTGTGCGCTGCGTATGATCCGGCAGGCGATTTCACCGCGGTTAGCGATAAGAAGCTTGTTAATCTTCATGTTCATATTCTCCTTATGGCCGCGCCACACCAAAGGTGTTGGTCCGAAGCTCGCGCATCCTGGATTCAAGGCAGGTTGCCAGGCAGAAGCCGAGTACTTTTCGGGTGTCCCTTGGGTCAATGACGCCGTGGTTCAGCAGGCGGCCAGCGGAGTAAAAGGCGCTTTCCTGCCGGGAGAAATGCGCTTCTATCTGAGCCTGCATTGAGTCCAGTTCTTGCACAGACAATGGCTTGCCGCGCCTTATCGCTGCGGCCTCGTTGACCTGGCGCATCGTGCTTGCGGCAGATTCGCCTCCCATGACATTGGTGAGCGCATTCGGCCAGGAGAACAGAAAGTCCGGGTTATAGGCCATGCCGCACATTCCATAATTCCCTGCCCCGAAGCTCGCACCGACGTACATGGAGATTCTTGGAACCCTGACATTGGTTACTGCCTGAATCATCTTCGCGCCGTGCTTGATCATTCCGGCCCGTTCAGATTCTGTGCCGACAATGTAACCGGTCGTGTTGTGCAGGAAGATGAGTGGGATGTGGGATTGATCGCATAGCTGAAAGAAGTGAGTTGCCTTGTTGGCACCTTCAGGATCAATGGGTCCATTATTACCGATGATGCCGCAGGGCATGCCCATGATATCTGCCTGCAGGCAAACTGTGCCGGGTCCGTACCGCGATTTAAATTCGTCAAAGTCTGAGCCGTCGACGATACGCGTGACCAGTTCACGTACGTCATAAGGCGTCTTGTAGTTGACCGGCACGATCCCGACGATATCTTCTATGTCAAAAGCCGGCGGTTTGTGTGGTTTCGGTTCTGGTGCCGTCATGGTTCTGTTCCAGTTCAGTCGGCCAACGACATCTCGCGCCATCTCGATTGCATGGGCATCGTCTTCTGCCAGATATTCAACAAGGCCAGAAACGCTGGCATGCATTTCACTGCCACCCAGTTCCCGATCGTCAACAATCTCCCCGGTGGCTGCTTTAACCAGTGCCGCACCTGCCAGCGCTGCAAGTCCATTATTTTTGACGCCAATGACATAGTCGGACATCCCCGGCATGTACGCGCCGCCGGCTGTCGAAGCACCATGTAACACCGTGACGATAGGAATACCGGCGGCACTCAACTGGGCGAGGTTTCGGAACATCTCTCCGGCGCGAACCCAGTTCTCAACGGTAAATCGCATCAGATCAGCACCGGCACTTTCAACGAGATGCACGACCGGTAATTTCTGCCTCATGGCGATATCCTGGATGCTGAGAACCATCCCATTGGTGGTCTCTGTATAGGAGCCGGCGCGTATGCCGCTGTCGTCGATCCAGATCAGGCAACGTACACCCCTGACGTAACCGATGCCTGCAATGACATTGGCGCCGGGGACACTCGTTTCCGGGTTGTCGTCTTCTACCAGGTAGTTAGCAAGGCTGTGCAGCTGGAGAAAGGGCATGCCCGGATCCAGCAGTCGAGCCAGTCGCTCGTGTGGTGGGATCTGGCCGCGTTCCTCGAAAACAGGCTTACGCTTGTTCGACAGGTCGACGGTGCGCTTCTCCAGATTTCTCAGGGTCTGCACCATCGCCAGCATGTCAGAGCGGTTCTGCAGATAGGTTTCCGAACTGGTGTTTGCCCTGGATTTGAAAACGGTCATGTCAGGTACTCCTCTGGTACTTCTATTCTGGTGTCCAGCAGAATTTCTGCGTAACTCTTGCCCTGAGTGTCGCTGCGCAAGCTGGCAACGCCGCCGCCGCCCAGTACATCCTGCAACAGGAAATTGATGGATGACGTCCCGGGTAGATAAAAGCGATCAACCCGTTTCCGGGCATTGCTGCCTAGAAAGTGGGCGAAGGCGTCCGCGACCCGCTGTTCTGTTAATTGCTGCCATATATAAGGCATGAATACAGGGTTCCGCGCGATGATGCCGATGTTGGCGTTGTTACCTTTGTCTCCGGATCGGCCGAAGGCGATGTGCCTGAGGGTGACTGCTCTGGTGACACTGTTGTTCTCAGGCAATGCAGGCTCTGGCGCCGGGGTTGTCTCGGCTTGCTCGGCATTGGAACCGAATAGGTTGTGATGAGTTTGCCCGCCATTCATGTGAATCCGGATATCGACGTCCTGTTTGTCGACTAGGAAGGAGAAAAGTCGTACCACGGGTGAGGGAGATGGGCGGCCGCCTGTGTGCAACGCCATGCCTGGTGGTGTAGCCAGAGCAAGTCCGGTGGCTTCTTTCAGCAGGAGGGACAGCGCGTGCCGGTCTTCGTGTTTGGCGGATAGTCGCAGCGCCGTTTCCCTGGAAGATGCCGTTGAGTTTGCAAAATGCACGTCGTTGCCGAATGGCTCGATGGCCACTTCAGTGAAATCGTCTAATCCAAGCCCTTCCAGTTTCCTGCGAACGCGTTTCAGTGCTGCGTCCGCAAACACCTGGGCCTTGCGGCCACTGTCTTCGCCAATAAAGTACCAGAGTGTGATGATCTTGTGCCCGTCCGTGTAGGTGGCGCTTGCCTTGTAAGTTGTCGTGGCGGGTCTGCCCCTGGCGCCGGTGACACGCACGCAATCACTGGTCTCAATATTCAGTGTAACTTCAGAGAAATCACACACGACGTCGGGCAGAAAGTAGGCACGGGGATCACCGATCTCATAAAGCATCTGCTCTGAAACAGTCCCCGGGGTTATCTGTCCTCCGGAGTCCTCCGGCTTTTCGATTCTGATTGCTCCGTCATGCCGGACTTCGGCGATCGGATAGCCGATATGATCTAACGAGTCTGCAATGTCTCTCCAGTCGGTATGGTTTCCGCCTGTGATCTGGGGGCCACATTCGATCAGATGTCCGGCAAGGCTGCCAGCTGCCAGTAAGTCCCAGTCGTTAGGTTGCCACTTAAAAGCATGTATACAGGCGGCCAGGGTGAGCGCACTGTCGACGCATCTACCGGTAATGACGATGTCAGCGCCCATGTCGAGTGCCTCGGCGATGGGAAAGGCGCCAATATAGGCGTTGATACTTGCCACGTCCTCTGGTCTGGGAAACGCAGCACCGGAAAACATTTCCTGCTTGCTGGTGAACTGATCTGCTCTGTCGATGAGGTCATCACCAGTGACGGTAGCGACCTTGAGGTTCAGTCCAGCCTCGGCGATCAGTTTCTCGATTTCTCTGGCGCAGGCGAGCGGGTTGACGCCTCCGGCGTTGGAGAGCAGTTTGACTCCCTGCTTGGCGATGTCCTGCAGATTGGGTGCAATCACATCGGTGACAAAGTCCGTTGCATAGCCTGCTTCAGGGTTCTTTGCCCTGGCCCTGGCGAGAATCGACATGGTGATCTCTGCAAGGTAATCAAAGGCGATATAGTCGATACGCCCTGATGCCAGCAGTTGTGGCACTGCCATGTCTGATTCGCCCCAGAATCCGCTGCCCCCACCGATTCGAACTGAGGTAGATGAGGCATTCATAGTGCCTTCTCTCTGTTATTTTCTGTCTGCATTTGTAAATTGTATGATTGTCAGACAATAGGGGCAAGGCGTCACACTCTTTGGCTGGGTTAACTAACTTCTGACCTGGGTCAACTAACAAAGTGTTTGCGATTCACGTCAGTCTGCGTCTGCGATAGCCTCGGTGTATACAAGCAGACATACAAGATAAAAGAGGGTGATTACCAAAATGACGGAACATGTTGATGTGCTTATCGTCGGCGCCGGGATATCCGGTGTTGGCTCGGCTTACCATCTCCAGGACCAATGTCCGGACAAGAGCTATGTGATTCTTGAAATGAAGGATACGTTTGGTGGCACCTGGGAAACACATAAATACCCGGGTATCCGCTCTGATTCTGACCTTTACACCTTTGGCTACCGTTTCAAACCCTGGGTAGGTGAGCCCATTGCCAAGGCTGAGAAGATACTTGCGTACATGCAGGAGGTCATTGAAGAGAACCATATAGACCAGCACATTCGCTACGGTCACAAGATAGTCGGTTGCAGCTGGTCCAGTGACAGGAATCTCTGGACGGTGCGGGCTGTGCGTCTGGAGGATAACGCAGAGCTGGAATTTACCTGTCATTTCCTTTGGATGTGCCAGGGTTACTACGATCATGAAAATCCGTACCTGCCGGAATGGAAAGGTATGGATGACTACAAGGGGCTCTTTATCCACGCGCAGAAGTGGGACCCGTCGATTGATTACCGTGGTAAGAAAGTACTGGTGATCGGTTCCGGTGCCACGGCAGCGACAGTCGTGCCCGAGTTCGCCGAAAAGGCGGAGCACGTCACCATGCTGCAACGATCACCTACCTATTTCTACTGCCAGGAAAACCGTAACGAACTGGCTGATCGACTTCGTCAAATCGGCATCGATGACCCGACCGTTCACAGGGTCGTGCGTGCCCAGATCATGCATGATCAGAATCTGATGACTGAGCGCTGCAAGAACGAACCTGATGTCGTGTTTGAAGAGCTGAAAGCGCTGATCCGGTTATATGCTGGCGATGATTTTGAGTTCGAGCCGCATTTCACACCCAAGTACCGGGTATGGCAGCAGCGCCTGGCGTTCTGTCCCGAAGGTGATGTGTTCAAGGCGGCAGCTTCCGGAAAGTTGACCGTGGTCACTGATCATATCGATACGTTCACCGAAAAGGGCGTGCGTACTCAGTCCGGTGAGGAAATCGAAGCAGATATCATCTGCGCCTGTACCGGGTTTCGCCTGTCAGTGATGGGTGAGATACCGTTCGAAGTAGATGGTAAGGCGGTGGACTGGCATGACACGATTAACTATCGCGGCATGATGTTTACCGGTGTGCCTAATCTTGTCTGGGTGTTCGGATACTTCCGTGCCAGCTGGACTCTGCGTGTCGATATGCTTGGAGATTTTGTCTGTAATCTGCTCAAGCATATGGATGAGATTGAGGCGAAGCGCGTGGATGTTACACTGCGCGAAGAAGACGAAGGGATGGAAATCCTGCCCTGGATCGAAGAAGACAACTTCAATCCCAACTACCTGATGCGCGATCTTGATCGTCTGCCTCAGCGTGGTGATAAACCGGAGTGGCGACACAACCAGGATTACTGGCGAGAACGTGATGAAATCCCGGTAACGGATCTTGACGGCGAGGAGTTCCTTTACGACGGCAAGCGCCGGTCAGCGGATAAGAAGCTCGCAGTAAACTCCTAGACACTTCAACTTCCTCAGATGGGGCGATCACCAATCAGGGTGACTCGCTCCATGTACATCTTGATCTTCGACCCTGACAATATCGGGGGATCGCTCTTGTTCTTCTTCCCTTGGTGCTACCATGCAGTCTGTTAGCAGTGGAGGTGGATTATGCAGGGGCCAACAGGTTGTTTTTCAGATTCTTTACTCAGCGGTAAACGCGCGCTGATTTCCGGTGGCGGCACCGGTATTGGCAAGGCCATTGCCTTCGAGCTTGCGCGAGCCGGTGCGGACCTGGTGCTCGCAGCTCGGCGAATAGAAGTGCTGGAAGCCACAGCAGAAGAAATCCGTCAGGAGACAGGGCGAGAGGTCGATTGCCTGCTGGTCAATATCAGGGATGTAGAAACCGTCTCGGCACTAGCTGAGGAAGTTCGAACGAGATGGGGGCAGGTGGACATTCTCATTAACAATGCCGGTGGGCAGTTTGTGCAACCCGCCGAGGACTACAGTGCTAACGGTTGGCGCACCGTGATTGACCTTAACCTGAATGGCAGCTGGAACATGACCCAGGCGCTGGGCAAACAGATGCTTGACGGCAGAGGTGGTTGTATATGCAACGTCGTTGTTGCTCTGGGTCGCGGTATGCCCGGGATCGCGCATACCAGTGCTGCTCGTGCCGGTATCCAGGATCTGTCGCGCAGCCTTTCCTATGAATGGGGGCCGAAGGTCAGGATCAACAATATTGGACCGGGCTCTGTCGTTACCGATGCATTTGAGCAGACCTACGATGAAGATGTGCTTGCGGATATCGGTGAAACACCCATGCCCCACCCAGGTACGGTGGAAGACATCGCCAATGGTGTCGTCTTTATCGTGTCGCCGGCGGGCCGGTTCATTACCGGGGAAACCCTGATGGTAGATGGGGGTGTCTCCTGGTATGGCTCGAACCAGGCGCTTAAGGGGTCAGACTTCAAACATCGGGGTGAGACAGGACCAGACTGGTAAAACTACTGTTCTGAATCCCACCAGGGATAGAAGGGTGGCATCTCGTTCGTTGAACCACTGAACTCGGGTTCCCTTTTTTCCAGAAAGGACCCAACACCCTCTTTTCCGTCACCAATACTCGTGTAGAACATGGCCAGTGAATCGACCTCGTGAGCTGCTCTAGGCGACGGTTGCGCGGAATTGCGGTACATCATCTGGCGCGCCAGCGCGATGGCTACCGGAGACCGGTTGTTGACGATCTTGCCCGCCAGCTCGCGTGCGGCCGGCAAAAGATCTTCCGGTGCGTGCACTGAGCGAACCAGTCCGCCGGCGAGAATATCTTCAGCGGTAAGAATGTCAGCGGTGTATACCCATTCCAGTGCCTGCTGCATACCGACAATTCTCGGTAAAAACCAGGTAGAGCAGGCTTCCGGCGTCACGCCGATCTTGCCGAAGACAAAACCGACCCGCGCTTTCTCGGATGCAAGCCGGATATCCATGCCAAGTGTCATGGTGGCGCCAATGCCAACGGCGGCACCGTTGATCGCACCGATGACAGGCTTGTTACACTCGTAGATCGCCAGTGTGACCCTGCCACCCGTATCCCTGACGCCGTTTACGATGTCATCGTTGTTGTATCCGGTCTGAATATCTTCCAGCGTGGGGCGCATGGTTTCATCGAGACCGAAGACATTGCCACCGACAGACAGGTCCATTCCTGCGCAGAAAGCCTTGCCCGCGCCGGTGACGATAATGCAGCCTACTGCGTCATCTTTGCTGGCCTCATTGAATACATCGACGAGTTCATTGGCCATCTCTACGGTAAACGCGTTCATGGCATCCGGTCGATCGAGGGTCACCTGGAGAATGCGATGCTCCAGGTGGGTCGTTAGAGTCTGGTAGGTCATGGATTATTCAATGTCGAGAGGTCTGTAGAACTCTTTACCCTCGGCAATGTACTGACCCATCAGGTTCATAAAGGTTTCACCGGCAGAGCCTTCTTCGGTCAGTGTCAGGTTCTGGCGAATGAAGTTGATGCTGTCAGGGTTCAACTGTTTGGCCATCTCCCAGTAGTGATCAGCTTTCTCTGCTTTGCCGTGATTCCTGAACAGGTTGCCCAGGCGGAACGCCGCATCTGCTTTCAGCTGGTCGTCTGTATGCTGGCGAATGTTTCCAGTGACAGCTTCAGCGGATTGCACATGCTCACTGTCGGCCCCTTTCGCAACCCAGTCCTTGATGGCAGGTGAGTAGACGTCGTTGCCAAAAGTAATGGATTGCTCTCCGTCACCCATTTCGTGAACCTTGGAATAAGTGCCTTCATCAATCCGGACAATTCTTCCTTCTTCATCGATCCACGCTGCAGACGGGACATTGACGAAGTTAAAGATACTGCTGATCATGTGATCTTCGTCGATGACCTGGATGTAGCTCGGGTCAGCTGCATCAAAAATGGGGCCAGCGACAGCTTCTCCACCGGTATCTTCTGCGACGCAGATGAGGACAAAGTCGGGGTCGTTTACTTCTTCATATACTTGTTGCCACACGGGCACGTCGAGTTGGCATCCTCACCATGACGACCAGGTGACAATGAGTGCCTTCTTGCCCTTGAGGTCAGTCATGCGAATGACCTTGCCCTGACGGTCCTTGATTTCGAACTCGGGGGCCATGGCGTTGACCATCATGTTTTCCCGTTTAGCGGGTATCTCGGCAAAGCTCCAGACCCGTGACTCGGTATCTGCCACGTACTGCTGATCGAGCAGTCTGGCGAAAGCCGTCAGGTTGAACCACTGTCTGCCGTCCTCGTCGACCAGCAAATCGTTCTTCACCGGGATGCAGAGGTCCGCAAAGCAGGCACCTTCCAGTTTCAGTTCGAATCCGTTGACCGAGCTGAGATCCTCAGGCCGGATCAGCAGATCGTCGCCGTCACCGATTGATTCGAGCGTGATCTTTCTGCCCTGATAAAGCACCGTAGCGCTTCCTTCCGGGTGAATGGGAGTATCTTCGTAAGGATTACGAAGCTCCGGGTAAGCAAAGAACGCCTCTGCCATCGAGTTTTCTCCTTTCTCTATAGGGAAAGTGAATAGTCGCGGACATGCTAACGGTAAGCCGTCAGTCTGTCATCATGTGCATTGCGCCGTTGCCAGCCATCACGAGCAGGCAGACTGTGCCGACCAGGAAAATCAGGAAACGGACCATGACCACATTGATGGTTGCATGCACGATGCTGTGCACGATTCTTGAAATGACATAAGCCCAGGCCAGGTAGAGGTTCAGGCCATCACCGAGTCCGATCATCGCGCTGGCGATGGCGGTGGCATAAAAGGCTGTAGGCTGCTCCAGCAGGTGGTTGTAGTTGTCTGCCTTCCACTGGATCTCTTTGGGCATTTTTTCGGCCAGTTCAGACGTGCGCTCGCCAGTCTCAGGGCCCCAGTTTTGCTTGGCGATATAAGGCAGGCGGGTTGCCGCCATCCAGACAAGCATGATGAGTGTCCAGATAACGAGTACGAAAACTGGCAACAGAATCGGGTTCAGATTTCCTAACAGATCAGCCATGGCGTGAGTCCTCCTTTTTGTTAGACCTATCTTCCACAAAAAACGGTAAGCACGCCATAACCCCTCTCTAGTGCCTGTGAAGCCTTACAGGCAGGCTTCTGATGCCTCTGATGAAATTGGATTTGAGCCTTGTCTCCGGTCCGGTAACTTCGATCCAGCGGAACCGTTTCATGATTTCCTCCCACAGGATTCTAAGCTGCATTTCTGCCAGCCGATTCCCCATGCAGCGATGCACGCCGAACCCAAAGGAGACATGATGTCGCGCATTGGGTCGGTCAATAATGAGGCTGTCGGGATTGTCGTGAACGGTGTCGTCGCGGTTGCCGGAGATATACCAGAGCACGACCTTGTCGCCGGCTTTCATCTGCTTGCCCTCGTACTCATAGTCCTCCTTGAGAGACCGGCGCATGTGCAGTACCGGTGTCTGCCAGCGAACAATCTCAGAAACCATGTTGGGGATCAGGCTTAAATCTTTGCGAAGTTTCTCGTACTCATCCGGGAACTGGTTGAGTGCCAGAACACCGCCTGATATCGAGTTTCGTGTTGTGTCGTTGCCGCCAACGATGAGCAGCATGATGTTGCCAAGAAACTCCAGTGGACGGTTCACCATGTCCCTGGTGTCTTCGTTGTGTGCAAGCATGGTAATCAGGTCGTTACGCTCTGAGGGGTCCGCTGCGGCTCGTTCGGCCCATAAACCCATAAAGGTTGTCGCCATGTCGTTGAGACCCACCATGACTTCCTCCTGGCTGGGTCCTTCATCCATACCTGTCGTCTCCGGAGAGCCGATAGAGATGTCAGACCAGTAGGTCAGTTTCCTGCGATCCTCGAAAGGAAAATCAAACAGCGTTGCCAGCATGCGTGTCGTCAGTTCAATGGATACCGTGTCTACCCAGTCGAAGTCTTCTCCGTCTGCAGGCAGGCCCTCGAGTATCTCAGCGGCGTGGCTACGGATAACGGATTCCATCCGTGCCAGGTTCTGTGGGGCAACGACGCCGGTCACCGATTTTCTTTGCTGATCGTGTTTTGGCGGGTCCATGGAGATAAAGTTTTCTATGTACTCACCGGTCGGGCTGTCACCGATCGCGATCGTGGGGAACGACGAGAAGATATCGTGGCGGCTCTCGACATGCATGATGTCTTTAAATTTTGTAATCGACCAGTAGGCCCCGAACGGGCTGTCAGGTGTGTAATGTATGGGGTCTTCGTTTCGTAATCGGTCAAAGTAGGGGCGCCACAGGTCCTGCTGGTAGAGCCTTGAGTCACTCACATCAATGCTTTCGAGGGCGACTGTTTCAGGGTCTGGCAGATCGCCACTCTGCAGCGTGATCTCAGGTCTTGGGCGATCGGTTCTCAGTTCATCCGCGATACCTGATTCGTTCTCCGTCATGCGCAATTCTCCTGTGGCTGTTCTGCCAATATATCCCTGTAAAAACACGTTATGATAAGTCGTTGAGGAAGTGTAGTGGTTCAATAAAACCGGACACCAATCTAGGTGATATTATCACCGCCAGTGAGGTGTCCAATGAAGAGAAGGCAACGACGAAACTACACTCCCGAGTTCAGACGCGAAGCAGCGTGTTTGATTCTTGATCAAGGCTATACCTATCGACAGGCATGCGAATCCTTGGATCTAACATCAACCGCGTTGCGGAATTGGGTCAATCAACTTCAAGAAGAAAGAAACGGGTCTACTCCCAAGTCAGCAGCCATGACGCCAGAGCAACAGAAGATCCAGGAGTTGGAAGCAAAAGTGAATCGACTTGAGCGAGAGAAGTCCATTTTAAAAAAGGCTACCGCGCTCTTGATGTCGGACGAGTTCAATCGTACACCCTGATTGATCTGTTGAGAGCGCATGAAGACCTAACCTTGATCTGTGAGGTTTTTGACGTGCCAAGATCGAGTTTTTACGACTATCAACGACAGCAAAAAATTGTGGATGTTGAGACGTTGAAGCTCAAAGCCAAGGTTAATGAGCTGTTTACTGCCTCGCGAAGTTCGCTCGGCAGTCGAACCATCTGCGGTTTGATGCAAGATGAAGGGATCATGATTGGACGCTTTAAAGTCAGGCGGTTGATGAAAGAAATGAATCTGGTCAGCAAGCAGCCAGGGCCTCATGCATACAAAAAGGCAACGGTTGAGCGGTTAGATATCCCCAATACGTTGAACAGAGCGTTCGATATTGAGCTACCCAATCAAGTTTGGTGTGGTGATATCACTTACATCTGGGCAGCTGGCCGTTGGCGTTATGTCGCCGCGATCATCGATTTATATAGCCGTCGTGTCGTGGGTTGGGCTTTGTCAGATCATCCCGATGCAGAACTCGTGGTTAAGGCTTTGGACAATGCCTATGAAACCAGAGGCCGGCCGCATGGTGTGATGTTCCACTCAGATCAGGGTAGCCAGTATGGCAGCCGGTTGTTCAGACAGCGGTTGTGGCGATACCGATTTACGCAGAGCATGAGTCGGCGTGGAAATTGTTGGGATAATGCGCCGATGGAAAGAGTGTTCCGAAGTTTAAAGTACGAGTGGGTTCCAGAAACAGGCTATCGAAACAAATCGGAAGCAATCAAGGATATCGATTACTACTTTATGTCTTATTATAATTGGCAAAGACCGCATAGTTACAATAATGGCCAACCACCTGCTCAGGCAGAAAAACAACTTAAACCCATGTCCGGAATTAGTTGGCCTCTACATCTGCTACGACCAGTCTCAGGCCGATTGCTGATGTTGTTTACTTTCACAAGGTATGCGGTCAATCAACGCGTGTTGTTAGAATAGTTGGGTCGCGCTTCGTTGGCGCTTTCGTAAACCGTAATACCCAGTCGTTTGAACTGCTGCATGTCCTCGTCATGTTCCGGGTTGGGCGTCGTTAACAACTTATCGCCGGAGAAGATAGAGTTCGCCCCAGCGAGAAAACACAGGGCCTGAGCTTCCTGGCTCATGTCGTTTCTCCCGGCAGACAGGCGCACGAAGGATTCCGGCATCATGATACGGGCCACCCCGATAGTGCGGATGAACTCGATAACATCCAGTTTGTCTGTTCCGTAAAGCGGTGTGCCCTCTACCTGTACCAACATATTGATGGGCACTGATTCCGGGTGTTTGGGCAGATTGGCAAGTTGCACCAGCAGTGCTGCCCTGTCTTCAGCGCCTTCTCCCATGCCGATGATACCGCCACAACAGACATGCATGCCTGCTTCTCTGACATGCTGCAACGTGTCCAGGCGATCCTGATAAGTTCGCGTGGTAATGATGTTGTTATACAGCTCAGGTGACGTGTCCAGGTTGTGGTTGTAGTAGTCGAGTCCGGCATCTGCCAGCTTTTGTGCCTGGCTTTCGTTGAGCATGCCCAGTGTCACACAGGTATCCATGCCCTCATGACGCACTGCCCTGATCAAATCGGCAACTTCATCCACCTGACGTTCAGTCGGATTGCGCCAGGCGGCGCCCATACACAGTCTCGTAGCGCCTGCTTCCCGGGCGCGCTTCGCTGCTGCCACAACCTCTTCCTTCTGCATCAGGCCGTGTACGTCCAGCCCCGTATCGTAGTGCACACTTTGCGGGCAGTACTTGCAGTCCTCGGGGCATCCGCCGGTCTTGATGCTCAGCAGGGTGCTGACCTGGACCGCGTTGGGATCGAAGTACTGCCGGTGCACCGTCTGCGCCTGAAACATCAGGTCATTAAAGGGTTGCTGGTAAAGGGCGTTAACCTCGTCGAGGCTCCAATCGTGGCGGATCATGCGATTTCCGTAGTGGGCTATTGAGTACCGGGAAATATAACAGCTCACATCGAGTGACTGAACAGCTAGCAGTAGGAATGCCTGAGGTTGGCGAGTTATCCGGATCGTTGAAATCCAAGACAGGTTTCCTGCTGATTAGTCTTCTTTAGGTTGTACACTCTGTAAAAACAAGTGGGGTTCGTGATGCGTACTATCCTTTTTATCTGGCGCATCAGGAATCTGAGGGGACAGGGTGGAGCTGACCGATCTTTGCCAGGTTCGTGGCGACGGTTCCTGAAAGCGCAGACACCGTCGCTGAAAGTGCAATGACCTCGTCTGCACTCACGCCATCTTCTATGAGACCTTCCAGACGGGAAACTTCTGCTGCAAGTGTATTCGTCAAAGTTGCTAAATCAGATTGCAGCGGTGCTATTTCGGATTCCATCTGGGTTATGTCGGCCAGGATTGAAGCTATGCTGCCGTTCAGACTGTCGATTTCGGCGTCTGTTGCCTCGATGGACGCTTCGTTTGCGGAGATCCTTGCAATGGCTCCGGCAATCGCATCTTCATTCTCAATCAGGCGACTGTTGACGCCACCGAGATCGGTTTGCAGGTTATCGACATCGACGCCCAGAGCGTCGATGAGCATTCTGTTCTCGCTAATCGCAGCGGAGTTTTCCGAGATCAGCGCCTGTAGTGCTTGAAAGGGTTTGCCATTTGGTACGGTTACTGTTCCTGAGTCTTTCTTCGCCAAACTGCTGTTGACGACGAGCAGTAATGCTAAAGCAAGCGGAATTCTTAGGGTTTTCATATGATCCTCTCTTCTTGTTCTCTGTTCGCGCAGTGTTTCACGGATTAATGGACTTATATTTGTTCGATATTAGTTCGCACGATCAATCAGTGGTTTGCAGCATGGAGAAAGCAGAGTCAGCTGTCATGCTCTCCGGCTGCGGATCGATGACCATGCCTGGCTGAAGAGCCTGGCTGAAGAGCCTGGCTGAAGAGCCTGGCTGAAGAGCCTGGCTGAAGAGCCTGGCTGAAGAGCCTGGCTGAATCGTCTGGCTAAATCCAGTGCTTACGATTCCCTAGTGCGGTGGATATTGAAAACCACGCACCGTCTTCGCCTTTTTTTGGCAGGCGGCAGAGAAAGATCGCTCTTTGAAGTGCGACGCTTTGAGGCGTTGGATCGATCGTGATGGAGGCGGAGCAGATGTCGCCAGTCAGATTACGGGATTACCCGGTGAATTTCTGACGTACGGTTGCATCACTGGCTGGTTCGAGTGAAAAATCGCCCAGATCGTCGAGCGCTTTCTGCAGGGCTGGACGGGCCATGAGTTGATTCAGATAGCCGGCAAAGATGTCGTCCTGGCATAAGCCATAGCCGCGTGCCCAGAAGACGTTATGTCCGATAATGACGTCAGCGGCGGAGAATGCGTTTCCAAGGATGTAATTTCCACCCTTCAGTCGTTCTGCAATCTGTGGTTCGCACTCGTTCCGAAACTTATTCTCGTAGCGCGCAATCGTCAGTGAATCTGCTTCATCGCTGCCAAGGATGTGTCGATGAGTACGGATCTGCCATAGCATCATATCCATCCAGGTTGCGCCAAAGTGCAGGTACTGAAGATATTCTGCGCGTTTGCGTCCGGCTGTAGGGGCGGGAGCCAGGCCGGTTTCCTGGAAATGGTCTGCCAGCCACTCGACGATCGCAGCGCTTTCGCGCATCAGTTGTACATCACCGTCGTCCCAGTGAATCTCCAGAAGAGGCACATTGTGGTTGGGGTTCAGGGCCAGATATTCCGGTTCATACTGCGCTCCGCTGTAAAGATCGACAAGTCGGACCTCAAAGTCATCGCCGACGGTCTCATTGAGCATCCAACGTGCCCGGACACTGCGGGTCGCGGGGTAATTATGTAAGACGACTTTGTTGATTTCCATGGTAAACGCTTCAGCGCCATGCGCTGGACCTCAGAGTTTAATGAGTCAAGGATAAACCAAAGTTGTGCACAGTGGTCCAGTTTGCTTCTGGTTCCAGTCTACCTCGGGCGTGCGGCGTTTCCAGAATAGTGGCGATATAGGTTGTTAACGTCCCCGTTAGGCGTATAGTCATTTTAAGAACGCCGTTCTTCGAGCTTACCGGTTAGCAACCTCTACTCTCCTTTTTCGACGCCACGATGAATCCGGTGGGTCGTCTCGCCCAAATGAAATCGTCATTATCTGATCCGAGATCGCTCCGTAGATGCCGGGGCAGGATCTGACTCACGCTCCATGGAGTACGTAAGATGAGTAAAGAAAAGAAATCGCGCAAAGAAGACAAGAAAACGCCACTGTTGACCAAGAAAGAAAAACGGGCAGAAAAGAAGAACAAGAAAAAGGCATCCGCAACCATGAGTGTCTTGACCGATCGCTAGTACCGGTTGGTAGAAGAGCACATTCTAGTGGAATCTCCACCACCGATTGCCAGAACCTGTGACGTTTGCGGCACTGCCTTTATGCCTGCGGGCAACATTGGCAGGGTCAGCAGGCAGTGTCCTGATTGCTTTCGAATCCGTACGAAAGGCAAGCTGGATACCTGCGATCCCCAGGTAGAACGTAACAGCAGATTACTGTGCAGAACCTGGGCAGCACAGATCACGAACGCCTGACTCCAGGTCCACATTCAATCTTTGAGTACCCATCATGCAACACCGATTTCTGAGCGTATTGCCGTTTCTGCTCTTTCTGTCTTTTGCCACGTCAGCTTCTGCAACACCTGAAAATGCCTATCTATCAGACACTAACCGACCCGAAAACTGGAAATGCGTGCATGGCTTCCGTGAAACAGACACTGGCTGTGAGGAAGTATTTTTACCTGATAAGGCCTATCTGAAGGACTATCACAATGGCTATGGTGTTCCCTGGAAATGCCAGCGCGGCTATCTCAGGAATGAAAGTCGCTGCGAAAAGGTTGTTCTCCCCGACAATGCACATCTGGATCCGACAGCCACTGACCTTGGTTGGGCGTGTGACTTCGGATACGAGAGATCAAACGAAGCCTGTGTGGCTTTTCAAATCCCTGATCATGCCTACCTGGACCGTTCCAGCTGGCGTAACAGCTGGGAATGCGAACAGGGTTACAGCAAGAGCAATGACAAGTGTGTCAGGTTGGAATTGCCTGATAACGCGACTTACATGGCGACCTACGATGGCCTGCAATGGCAGTGCAATCGCGGTTATCGGCGTGTAGAAGACCAATGTGACTTGATAGCGGTGCCTGCAAATGGGTATCTGTCAGATGCCTATGATCACAAGGCCAGAGGTTGGGATTGTGTACCCGGCTTTGTTGCCGAGGAAGATGCCTGTATTCAGGTTCAGATTCCGGAAAACGGCTATCTAACCTGGCATCGCGGCTATGTTTCAATCCGATGTGAACGTGGGTTTGACCTCGAAGAGGATGCCTGTCGGGAAATCATTGTTCCGCCAAACGGCTATCTGCGGGAGTCAGGGGACAACTGGGGCTGTCGAAAGCCTTTCGTCCGGCGCCAGGGAACCTGTATCGATCCCTCAACGGTACAATAAACCCGCTTATTCGCCTGTAATTCGCCTTCCATCAGGTGGACCGGGCCACATTACAAATGCCTCCGGCTGCCCTATGATACGCGCTCTAAAAAATATTGGAGTGCGATAGCATGGAACTTAATTCAAACATTACTGCAGTCATTACCGGTGGCGCTTCTGGTCTGGGCGCAGCCACCGCGCGTCAATTGGCTTCTCATGGCGTGAAGGTCGCTCTGTTCGACCTGAACGAAGAGAAGGGCGAGGCTCTGGCAAAGGAACTGGGCGGTGTGTTCTGTCTGGTAGATGTTACAAATGATGATTCCGTAGACGCGGGTTTTGAAAAATCCCGGGCAGCCGTAGGGCAGGAACGCATTCTTATTAATTGTGCTGGTACCGGAAACGCCATCAAGACCGTCAGCCGGGATAAAGAAACCGGCGAGATCAGTCATTTCCCGATGGATGCTTTCAACCTGATTATCCAGATTAACCTGGTAGGTACTTTCCGTTGTATCGCCAAGTCTGCAGCCGGTATGGCGACGCTTGACCCGATTGACGGTGAACGTGGCGCAATTGTGAACACAGCATCAGTCGCCGCTGAAGATGGTCAGATCGGTCAGGCCTCTTATTCCGCCTCAAAAGGTGGTGTTGTCGGTATGACTCTGCCCATCGCACGAGATCTGGCGCGTGAACTGATCCGCATCAATACGATTCTGCCCGGCATTTTCGACACGCCACTCATGCAGGGTGCCCCAGAGCAAGTCAAGCAGGCACTTGGTGCACAGGTACCGAATCCGTCACGCCTTGGCAGCCCCGAAGAATATGCTTCTCTTGCGCTGGAAATGTGCCGCAACGCTTATTTCAATGGTGAAGATGTCCGTCTTGATGGCGCAATTCGAATGGCACCTCGTTAGATCCAATTTCCACGACTGATTCTCGACTAGGAGAGATAACATGGCGGAAGCCTATATTATTGATGCATGCCGTACCCCAAGGGGTATCGGCAAGCAGGGCAAGGGTGCGCTGGCACACCTGCATCCTCAACATCTCGCGGCGACGGTTCTCGGCGCCATTGCTGAACGTAACAGCCTTGATACCGCAGAGATTGATGACATCATCTGGGGCACGAGCTCGCAGCGCGGTTCCCAGGCAGCTGACCTTGGCCGTATGGCCGCACTGGATGCGGGATTTGATGTAAAGGCCTCAGGCGTCACGCTTGACCGATTCTGCGGTTCAGGTATCACGTCTGTCAGCCTTGCGGCAGCACAGGTGATGTCCGGTATGGAAGACCTGGTGATTGCTGGCGGTACCGAAATGATGAGTTATACCTCAGCATCGGCTGACCCTTCAGAACCACCCATGCTCGATGCCGGTAACCTGCATCTGCGTGAATCGCATCCACAATCACAGCAGGGTGTCTGCGCTGATGCGATAGCAACACTTGAGGGTATTGATCGCGAGGCGGTTGATCAGCTTGCGTTTGTCAGTCAACAGCGGGCAGCGCGGGCGATGGAAGAAGACCGTTTCGCGAAATCTCTGGTGCCGGTTTATAACCTGGATGGTTCTCTTGCGCTGGACCGGGAAGAGTTCCCGCGCCCAGGCACAACCATGGAGACGCTGGGTGAACTCAAGACCGTGTTTAACCTCTTCATGGATATCGTGGTTGATGGTGAGGGTAATACCTACGGCAATCTTGTTACGCGTAAGTACCCGGAACTGGAAGGCAAGATCAATCATGTCCATCATGCCGGTAATTCCTCGGGTGTTGTTGATGGCGCAGCCGCGCTGTTGCTGGCATCCCCTGGCTACGCGGATAAGCACGGTCTGAAACCCAGAGCGCGCATCGTTGCCACCGCAAACATGGGCGATTGCCCGACGCTGATGTTGAATGCCCCTGTGCCGGCAGCAAAGAAAGTGCTGGAACGTGCCGGTCTGACCATCGATGACATTGACGTGTTTGAGATCAACGAAGCATTTTCGGTTGTCGCCGAAAAATTCATCCGTGATCTGAACCTTGACCGCGACAAGGTCAATATTAACGGCGGCGCCATGGCCCTGGGTCATCCTATTGGAGCGACAGGGTCCGTACTGATTGGTACGGCTCTGGATGAGCTCGAACGCTCTGGTGGCCGTTACGGTCTGGTGACGATGTGTGCCGCTGGCGGCATGGCACCAGCCATCATTATCGAGCGGATATAAGAACAAACAAAAGAACGAGGAATACCAAATGAGCGAAGAATCACAAGAACAGGCGGTGCTTGTAGAGCGGCGGGGCAGGGTGATGGTGATCACGTTAAACCGACCTGAAGCCATGAATGCGATTAACGGAGCACTTTCACATGGGCTTCTGGAAGCAGTCAGGGAACTTGATGCTGACGATTCACTGACAGCCGGTGTGATCACCGGTAATGGCCGTGGATTCTGCTCGGGCATGGATCTGAAAGCCTTTTCCCGCGGTGAAGATATCGGTCCGCTGACGACTTTTATTCGTGAGGGTTGCTCCAAACCACTGATCGCAGCGGTTGAAGGTTTTGCCCTCGCTGGTGGTTGCGAAATTGCGCTTACCTGTGACCTGATGGTCGCGTCCAAGGGCGCCAAGATTGGCATCCGTGAAGTCAAAGTTGGCTTGTTTGCGGCAGCCGGTGGCGTGTTCAGATTGCCATCCCGTGTTGGCTACACTCGCGCGATGGAAATGGCCATCACGGGAGAGCCGATTACAGCGGAAGTTGCGATGGAGTCCGGCATGTTGAGTGAACTCACCGAGCCGGGTGGTGCACTGGAAGCTGCTATCGGATGGGCGGAGCGAATTGCTGAAAATGCGCCCCTCGCCGTTGCCGCCTCAAAGGCGCTTGTTAAAGCGGCTGCCGAAGGCATCGAAGAGGACAAGCTCTGGGAAATGCAGAAGCCACTGTCCGCCAAGGTGTTCTCATCCAACGATGCCAAAGAGGGCCCGAAAGCCTTCGCGGAGAAACGGGCACCGAACTGGACCGGGACCTGAGTGAGCAACATCATGACAAACCATGAGCGGATGCACCCCACGGGCAGTGAAAATGCCTGGAGTGAAAGCTACTACTTCAACTTTGTCGACCCCGTGTCGAAACTCGGTATGTTTACGCGTATGGGTTTCAGACCGGGGGATGGCTGGGCTGATGCGCTGCATGTGGTTTATCTCGAGGGCAGTCGAGTGGCTTTCACATACGGGCGCCGCGATATCGGGCAGGATCTGACGCAATATGATGGTGACCTTAAAGTGGGTCACCTTGCGATTGACTGTCTTGCTCCACATAAAGCCTGGTCTGTCAGCTACGAGGGACCAGCGCAGGATATCCCGGATGCCAGCGTCCTGCTGACACGGTCTAAGCTCCGGCCGGAGGGCTGGTTTAATCCGGCCGCTCTTGTCATGAATCTGACCTTTGACTGCATCACGGAACCACACTTCAGCCATTCTGAAGACGGTTCCACTGGCGCTTTCGGTCACTTTGAGCAAAGTGGTCGTGTCTCGGGAGAAATTACGCTGGATGGTAGAACCTGGCAGGTGGATGGTTACGGCGTTCGTGACAAGTCCTGGGGACCCAGGGACTGGGGTGCCGGGCAGAGGAAAGATGGTGATCGCGGTGAAGAAAGTTCTCGCCAGCCGGTCTTTTCCACCGATGAAGCACCCAATCCGTTCGTTAACTGGTTTTCCATGAATTTCGGTGAAGACAGTGCCCTCGGTGGCTCCTGTTTCCGGCAACCTTCCGGTGAAATGAAAGGGGCAGGCTGGATACAGCGCGATGGTGAATCGATGCCGCTGAAACAGATCGTTATCACGACGACCTATCAGCCAGGTTCAATCCTTCATGATCAGGTGCGCCTGACCGGAAAGATCGAGAATGGTGAAGACATCGAGATTACTGGCAAAGTGCTCAGTGTTTGTCCCACCAAGGTGCCCATGCCTGGTGGCGCGACGTTTATCAATGAAGGTCTGGCGGAGTTTAACTGGAACGGCCAGCAGGGTTTCGGTATCGCTGAGCACTGGCACGCCGTTTCCAAAGGGTAATCGTCTTTTCTGTCATCAGAGCTGCACGGTACCGGAGAAGCATCTATGCGGAAATTCAAATTTTGTCCTATGTGCGCGTCACCGCTGATCGAGAAAATCAAGGATCGCTTTGAATGTTCCGCAGCCTGTGGGTTCGTGAACTATGACAACCCGACCCCGGTTGCCGCAATGGTCGTTGAATATGAACAGCGAATTGTTCTGGCTCATAATCGAGCCTGGCAGGGCGACTTCTACGGCCTGATCACAGGGTTTGTGGATCACGCGGAAGGTCCTGCGGAATGTGCCGTGCGCGAGGTGAAAGAAGAGCTGGATCTGGATGCGGAACCCCCTTCGCTGATCGGCGTTTATCCGTTTGAGCGCATGAATCAGGTCATCATTGGGTATCACGTCAAGGCCAGTGGCACGATCACATTGAACGAGGAACTGGACAAGTACCGGCTCGTGAAACCAGAAGAATGTATTGCCTGGCCAACCGGAACGGGTTTTGCACTTCGTGACTGGCTGGTGTCACAGGGTATTGAGCCCGAGATGATGCAGCTGCCGTGAATCGATTGAACCCGTTTGCATTCAACTCGTTGGTGGGGGAATTCGTTGGTGGGGAAACTCGTTGGTGGGCGCGCTACTTCAGAAACCGGGACTGTTGTTCGAGCACTTCGGTTGCTTCCGTAACCAGATCGCTCATGATTTCTGCGACAGGTTTAACCTCGTCAAAATAGGCGACGCTCTGGCCAGCCCCTGAATGTATGAGGGGTTCGATATCATGTTCTTCGATAGCGCCCAGCAGATCGCCAACCAGCACATCCTGATAAGGCATCTTCAGCGGATCAGGTGCATTTTCTGCTTCCCATTCCTGGCTCCAGGCACTTCGCACCTGCCTGAAAGTTTTACCGGATTCAGAACGGGTAATGACGGTGTCAGCGCTGCCTGCTGCCTTCAGTTTCTCGGTGTTGACGGGGTGCATGTGCCCCTGATGTTCCGTTGACAGCAGCCATGCCGTTCCCAGCCATACGCCAGCTGCACCCATGGCAAGTGCTGCGGCGATATGTCTGCCTGTCGCGACACCACCGGCGACAAGAACCGGCACATCTCCGGCCTGATCGACGATCTGGGGTACCAGGGAAAAGGTGCCAATGGGGCCTGTGTGTGCCCCGGCATCGTATCCCTGGGCAACCAGAATATCCACACCGGCATCAATGGAACGTTTTACGTGATGTGGACTGCCAATCAATGCCAGCGTGGTCTTGCCGCGGGCTTTGGCCTCGGCGATCACATCAGGTGGTGCACCGATTCCACAGGCGAACAAATTGACGCTGGAATCCAGAACAGCCCTGATCTGTTCTGCCTCGATTTCCGCCGAGCGAATAAATCGCGTCCTCATGCCTGGTTCGGTTGCGGGCGGCACCTTGTACTTTTCAATCAGTTGATCAACAAACACCTTGTGCTCGGCCGGAATTTCCGCCTCGATGGCTTCCCTTGAATTGTGTTCAGGCATGCCGGGTGGCAGCACAAGGTCTACGCCAAACGGTTTGTCGCCGACGAGTGATCGTATCTCTGCAAGTTCGTCACGTATCTCATCCGGGAATCTTCGTGTAGCACCATAGCAGCCATATCCGCCGGCTTTAGAAATAGCCGCAGCGGTCGACACATCATGTGCGAAGCCAAAAATGGGTACATCGATACCCAGTTCTTCACACAGTGGACTCCACAGTTTGTTCATCAGCTGTCGTACCTCCAGATCAGGGATAATCTAGCCGTTCTGGGTTCCAGCGGATGGAAATGAATGTCAGATACGCCCGCGACAAGCTCTCCGGAAAGTCGTGACTCATAGACGTACGAAATATCGGTGTCGTCTGAATCGAGGAGGTTGAACACTTCGAGTTTCAAGCCGAATGGTCCTCGCTCGTATTGAATTGCAGCGTTTACGAGTACAGAGCTGTCGCTTTCAATGGAATTGTCCTCAATCAATGGCGCATCACCTAGGTAGCGCACCCGGATACTGCCACTGAACCCTGAAGACCATGTCATGTTTGCACCTGCTGAAAAGGTAGATTCAATAGCTCCCGGAATGTAATCGAATTGATTGTTCACATCCTTGTACCTCGCATGGGTGTAAGTATACGAGGCATTGAGGGTTAACCAGTCACTGGCCTGGTAAAAAGTGTTGAGTTCGATGCCGTGACGTTTGCTTCCGTCATTGGCTTCTGTTCCCCCGCCGTCTCCAACAAACACAAGTTCAGAGTCAACCGAGAGCGCAAAGAGTACCAGTGACGTATTGAAACTAGTGCCTGATTCGTATCTCAGTCCCAGCTCGCCACCGAGCGTCGGCACGAGCAGTGGCACTGATTCTGCTGACTTGCCGGTCGCAGGGTCTATAGTGATGCTGACGCCTCGAACATCATTGGAGTGCATGCCACGCCCAATATTGAAATAGGCTTCAAAGTTATCGTTCAGCAGGTAAGCCAAGGTGAGTTTTGGGCTCAGCTGGGTATCGGAGTCTGAGCCACTGTTTGCCTCTATGTTTGCATCGACGTCGAAGTTGTAGTGATCTGCCCTGACGCCGAGCATGATGCGTAGCTGATCGCTTGCCTGCCAATCGAATCGGGTAAATGCTGCGTATGAAGTCTCTTCAACTGCGTCGCGCCGGATAGTATTGAGCCTTTGTCCCGCAACCGAACTGTACAGGCCGAGCTTGCGGATATCGTCATGCCTGATCTCGGCACCCCAGGTCAGGGTTGACGTTGTGTTCAGCTCCAGTGAGCTTGAGACTTTCGCGCCGTAGAGCACGCGTTCATCCTGTTGCTCGAACTGATCTCCGTTGATGGGGTCGTTGAGGAGATAGGTGAAGTTGCTGAACAGTCTGAAATCAGAGCGCACAACATAGATCAGCGCGGCAGTTTCGTTCTTTTTCAGGTTAACGTGAGCGGCGATGCGATGTGATTCGCCGCCTAGGTTCGGATCAATAAAGCCGAGTGGATCGATCAGCCCGCTTTCAACAGCTCGCAGGGGAATCTGGTCTGTCGAGTTCCACTGCGAATCGTAGTAGTCGAGGGCGAACCTTGTTTCGACGGGTTTGATTTGCTGTGACCAGGCAAGATGTGCCTTGTACTGTTCCAGGTCTTCATCGATCTCCCAGGGGCCGCTGTACTTGGTGACATCCAGTGCGCCAATGAAGGCGTCGGTACTGCCTGCGGTCATGATACGTCTGTAGCCATTTTCGCCAACCGTCAGGTCAACCATAGAGTCAGCCAGCTCGGAATAGTATTCGAAATCTGCACTGCCAGCGGAGGAGAAGTCACCCTTGATTGGATCATAGGGTCCCTTTCGATACCGGGTCGTTTTGACGAGTTCGGGGATTAATGGGTTGAGATCCAGGTATCCCTGGCCATGACCATGGGTTCGCATGTTCAGCGGTATCCCATCCATGGTTGCCGAGAAATCAGTGCCGTGATCCAGATTGAAGCCGCGCAGAAAGTATTGGTTGGCTTTTCCGGTACCGGAGTGTTGCGTGGCCACCATGCCTGGGACAGCTTCGGCTAACTCTCCAACCCGTAAAAGCGGAGGTAATTGTATGTCCTGATAGCCAACCACGCCCTCGGAAGCGCTGTTGGCCTGACCCAGTTGTTGAATGCTGCGGCCATAAACAACAATTTCTTCCAGGGGATCACCATGTTGTTCATGTGCATGAACACTGATGCTGATGAGGAAAACAAGGGAAATGAAGGCTTTTTGCATTGCGTTTCTGGTGATTAAAAATCGAAGATTATCATTCAAGCTATAGCCGTTTGTTCACGATTTTTCGTGAACAGGTCCGATTTCCTCGAATACCCAGACACCGGCAGTACGCTTGTTCAATGCATCGCTCTGCACCCGATCTTTCCGGGTTTCATTCATGATTTCGATGGCTGTCTTGTCCGGGTCTGCTTCGGTCTCATAGACCGCCAGATAAGGCTGGGGGCATTCACTGCCAGTCTGATCCACCAGTTTGAATCGCTGCGCCAGCTTCCAGCCTGTGGTCTCGAGCACTTCATCGAGATGCACATCTTCGTAGTAGCGATTGAACTCCGCCTCACGGCCTTCGGTTGGCTCACTTAATACGAGAACCAGTTGTTTCTTTCCCATCATTCAGCTCCCTGGTGGCGTCGCGCCCTACATCTTTGTGAATGTGATGTATGCAAGGTACCCGGCAACACCCAGAGTGGTAATCATCGTCCCAAGCGTACCGATAAGTCTGCCCTGGGTAACACCTGCCGACATACTGTAGCCGACAGCGTGGGCGATTCGAGCGACAACGAAAACGCCGCCGAGTATGGCAATCGCGAGATTGCTACCGATCATGATCTCGCAGAGGCCAAGACCAATTAGAAATGTGGGGACATTTTCCAGAAAGTTGGCGTGAACCCGGATAACCTGTTCCATCGAATCCTGGCCGCCATCGCCGATCAGCACTTCGCTCTTACCGCGCTGGGCGATGACCCGGCCCATGAGGAACAGCTGCATCAGCAAAAGAAATGCGGTGATAAATCCGGTGTATAAAGGCAGGTGCATAAGACTCATAGTTCCTTCCTCTCCTGAGGTGGTTTTGTTATTGGTTATTGTTACACGTTAGCAGAAGATGCCAGGCTCCGAAGTTCCGGCGACAGACCGTCGCCCATCATGTCGATAAAATTGTCGGCGTAAAAGCGGTCCAGTGTGGATTGGGGCAGACCGTCGAGTGTCTCGTCAAAACGCTTGAGTGGGTTGCGACCACCTTCCACGTGAGGATAGTCCGTAGAAAACAGACACATTTCCTCAAACGAATTGCGGATGATCCAGCCTGTATCTTCATGAGGGTAGGGCGTCACCCGCAGTTGTCGCCGTGCAATTTCCGATGGTCTGGCGGACAGTTTCTGCAGGCGTTCTTCGTTCCTGATAAATGCATGCGCGGCTGAATCGAGGTTACGCAACCATCCGGGCAGCCAGGACGCCCCCAGCTCTATCGCGCCCCACTTAAGTTTGGGGAAGGCATCGAAAACACCGTCAATGATGAGTGTCGCCAGAGTCTGCTGAACCGAAGTTGAAATGGGAATGTAACTGACGGAGGTGAAATTGGCATCGCCGCCGTGAAAATCCGGCACAGGTGGCAGGCCATTTTCCTTGTAGGTGAGATTGATTTTCTCTTCGCCGCCAACATGAAAGAGAACAGGCAGTCCTGCCTCTTCAGCCATGGCCCAGACTGGAAACAGACCGATGTGACTGGGTGAATGATGCTGTGGGCACCAGGACGGCACCATCAGTGCCTTTGCACCCAGATCAATGGCTGTTTTCGCTGTGGCTCTGGCGCGGTCAAAATCTTCCAGGGGTACATAAGCCGTTGCCAGAAGTCGCGGATCTACGGAGCAGAAGTCGGTCATCATGCGGTTATGGGCATCCGCTGCGCCATAGCACAAGTCCATGTCGTTAGTCTGATCAAAGCCGAAGTTACCGAGGCAAAAGGTGGTAAATACCAGCTGGCTTGCGACACCGATATGGTCGACCGCAGCAGGTCTATCTTCTTTGATGAACGCTCCCAGAGCATCGTAGTTTTTGCGCAGGAGGATGTTTTCTTCCGCGCCTGCCCGGAATGCTGCATCCTGCTGCTGTCGCTGCGCATCTTCGACAGCCAGCTGGTCGCCAACGCGCACGCCAAGATTCGGATGCTCCTGGAATCGCCTGAGCAGCGTTTTCTCGAAATAGGGATCAAGGCAATCCGACATTTCCATCAGGTGGCTGTCGGCATCGTGGATAAGGCGGTCTTCGATATAGGGCATGGTTGTTCTCTATTCGATGCTTTTCGTCGAGATATTCTAGGTGATTGATCCTGACACATAGAGCCAGTGGCCGCTGTCTTTGCGAAACTCGCTGGTCTCGTGCAGCCGATGGCCACGACCATCAATCTTGTAACGCGCAACAAACTCCACGATTCCCGAGTCGTCCTCGGCACTGCCTCCTTCGACACGTTTGACCTTGAGCCCCAGCCACTTCTGTTTCACGTCCAGTTCCAGTTGAGGCGGGCGTGCTTCTGGCGCCCAGGTTTGTCTCAGGTACTCTGCGTTGCCGATGACATAAGCTGTGTAACGGGAACGCATCAACTGCTCGGCCGTCTGCGCGGATTGATCCCTGATGACAGGCAGACAGCAATTTTCTGCGCTTTCACCGGAGTCGCAAGGACACTTTTCCAAGAGACTTAAGCTGCTGCAACCTGGGTCGGGCGTTTGCCGTCGGGACCATACAGGTTGACCTGCAGGCTCGAGATAGCGTGAACCAGTGCATTGGGTGCCACCTTCTGCTTACCCGTCCAGTGGATGTTCGGAAAACGATCAAAAATTCTCTCGAATGCCATGCGCAGCTGCATCTTGGCAATACGAGATCCCAGACATTTGTGTACACCGTGGCCAAAAGCAAGGTGTTTGTCTACGTTATCCCGGAGCATGTTGAATGTGTCCGGGTCCGGAAAAAGATCCGGGTCGCGATTGGCAGCACCGTACCAGAGAACGACTTTCTCGTTCCTGGCAATCCTCTGGCCGTTGAGTTCCGTATCTTCGGTGGCTGTTCTTCGCATGTGTATCACAGGCGAGACCATGCGCAGTGCCTCTTCAGACATCTTTGGAATGAGTGAAGGGTCGTTCAGAACCATGGCACGTTGATCCGGGAACTGGGTCATCAGTCGGATAGTTCCGGAAAGGGAATTTCGCGAAGTGTCATTGCCAGCGAAGATGATGAGCAGCCATGATCCATCCAGAAATTCCTGGGGCAGCAACTCGCCATCGTGTTCAGACCTGGCAATAACACTCAGAAGATCGTCACGAGGGTGGGCTCGCCGATCGGCCATTACGCGTTCGCCGTAATCAAACATTTCATTGACGATGGAGTTAAAGCGAAACGGAAAGAGAGGTTCCGAGAAAAAGGTCTGCCATGGATTAGAGAGAAACTGTGATGCCAGTTCCAGGTGGTGCATCCATACTTTAACGCGTGGTCGATCATCTTCATCGATGCCAAGCATTTCACAGAGTGTGAACAGCGGCAGCTCTTCTGAGAAGAGTTTTACGAAATCCACCACCGGACCTTTTCGTTCGACTTCGTCGAGCAGCGCATCAATTTTCAACCCGACTTTTTCTCTTAGGGTTTCGACATAGGCCGGGAAAAAGAAATGGCTCTGCTGCATGCGCATATCACGGTGCAGTGGTTCATCCAGATTAATCAGCGAGTTGAATGCGGCTGGCATGAGTTTTTCGGGTTTCCACTGGCTCCTGTCCGGCACGGCCATGTTGATGCTGCCGCGCTGTGATGAAAAGACAGAGTGGGCAAGTTCAACTTCCTTGATGTCATCGTACCGGGTCACAGACCAGAACCCAGACAACTCTTTTCTGGTGTTTGACCACATGACTGGAGCTTCTTGTCGCATCTTCTTGTAGATGTCGTAGGGGTGGCCACCCGTCCATTCGGCGGGGTCGCCAAAATTGAAACCCTCGAATGTCGGGTAGGTCGCCTCGTAGGTAGGGACCTGTTGTCCGGTATCGACCAGAATTTCGTCACTGATGAGTTTCAAGCTTGTCTCCTTTTCTCGAGTAAAAAACCTTCGTAGTCCTTGGCAGCCACTTCTTCCAGCCGGTCGAAGTACTGTGAACCACGCAAGTGCCCCAGGAACTGGCGAGGTTTACCTGGAATGTTCGCACCCATGTACCAGGAATTAGTCTGCGGGTAGAGCGTATGATTCGCAATGTCGTTGATTTCTTCACACCACCGGGTTTCTGCATCCTCTCTGGCTTCAATTGCACCAAGACCCTGTTCGCGGACGTGTTGAATGCAGTCGGCGACAAACGCTGTGGTCAGCTCGCCACCCAGCGGCATGGTGAAAAAGACACCCGGAGCACCCGGACCATGAATCATGAAGAGGTTGGGAAATCCGGCGATGGCGGTTCCCAGATAATTGTCGAACTGGCTATCCCATTTTTCCTGCAGGCTGATGCCATGACGCCCCTTCGGGTTGAGTTTCAGCATAGAACCGCTCACCGCATCGAAGCCGGTGGCAAGTACAAGCATATCAATCGGATGTTCTCCGTCTTTAGTGAGAATGCTCGAACTTGTGAAACCTTCGATGGGGTTATCGCGCAGATCGACCAGTGAAACGTTTTCCCGGTTGTAGGTTTCAAAGTATCCATTGTCGAGGATGAGGCGCTTGGTGCCGAAAAAGTATTCGGGCATAAGCTTCTCAGCGGTCTCCCGGTCTTCAACGGTCTCGCGGATCTTGTTTCTGACAAACTCCGAAACTTCTTCGTTCAGATCTTTCTTTGCCATCACGCCGGCAAAGCTGTTGATGGCTAGATGTATACCACCCTGTTGCCAGAGTTCCTCATAGACAGCCTGGCGTTCCTCAGGTGTGTAGTCCGCTGCGCGCCTGCGTGCTGTTTTAAACGGCCAGCCGCCACGGTGACGCATGGACTTGCGCAGATCTTCCCAGTTCTCCCGGGCTTGTGTGATTTCCTCCTGTGTCAGAGGGCGGTTTCTGGCGGGCAGCGCGTATTGTGGCGTGCGCTGAAAAACCGTGACGTGTTCCGCCTCTTTCGCGATCTCCGGGATGGCCTGTATACCGGATGAACCTGTGCCTATCACACCGACCCGTTTACCGGCGAAAGTGACCTTTTCGTGTGGCCAGCGACCGGTGTGGTAACGCTCACCGGCAAAGTCGTTGATTCCCGGGTAGTCCGGCATGTTGGCGACAAAAAGCGCGCCCGTCGCGCAAATCAGGAACTGGGCGGAGATTTCTTCACCTGTGTGGGTCCGGATGATCCACTGCTGGTCGGCGTCATGGTAGCTGGCATCAGTTACCCAGGTTTCAAACTGGATATCCTTTTTAAGGTCAAATTTTGTAGCAACGTGCTCGAGGTAAGCGAGGACCGAGGCCTGGGATGTCTGGGTTTCTGTCCATTCCCATTCATTAACCAGTTCCTGCGAAAAGGTATAGGCGTAGAAAGGACTGCTTGGCGCATCGACTCTCGCACCTGGATACCGGTTGTACCACCAGGTACCACCGACACCACTGGCGCCGTCGAAGGCACGAACCGATAACCCCATGTTATCGCGCAGATGATGCAGGGCGTAGAGACCTCCGAATCCTGCGCCAATAACGATGACGTCATAATTGTTCATTGTTTGGTGACCTGTATGCTTTCCCAGATAATAAACACTTCCACGTCGGTTCGACATACAATGGCGGGCTTTATCTCGCTTATCATCAATCTCATCAGACATGCCCATTATCACTCTCAGCAATCTTTCGCTCGCGTTTGGCACCGATCAGATATTCGATCACGCCGAACTCAAGATAGAACCTGGTGAACGAATCGCGCTGGCAGGAAGAAACGGCGCAGGTAAATCAACGCTGCTGCGGCTGATCAGTGGAGAGGTGATTGAGGACGAGGGCAGCATCTGGCGGGCTGAAAACCTGCGCTTTGCAACATTACCTCAGGCTCTGCCAGCCAGGTCCCCTGATACCGTATTTGATGCGGTAGCAGGCGTGTTTGCCGAAGTCGGCGCTTTACTGGCGGAGTATCACCACACGACACAATCGTTCGCCGGAGACGATGCCGCAACCAACAGGATGGGTGAGCTGCAGGCAGCGCTCGACCATGCAGATGGATGGAATCTGCAGCATCGAATTGAGGCAGTGCTCGATCGCCTGAGTCTTGATGCTGAAGCGCCAATGGAATCCCTGTCCGGGGGCTGGCTGAAGCGGGTCGCCATCGCACAATCACTGGTGCTCGAGCCGGACGTCTGGTTCCTGGATGAGCCCACCAACCATCTCGACCTTGCCGGTATCCAATGGCTTGAGCAGGTGCTGCTTGAGTTTGGTGGCACCATTATCTTCGTGAGCCACGATCGCCAGCTCATGCAGTCGGTAGCGACCAGCATCGTAGAGATCGATCGTGGCAGATTGACACGTTACGACTGTCGCTACGATGAGTTTATTGAACGCCGTGACAAGGCCCTCGAAGTGGAAGCCGAACACAACAAGCAGTTCGACGACAAGTTGAGAAAAGAAGAAGCCTGGATTCGTCAGGGCATCAAGGCGCGCAGAACTCGCAATGAAGGGCGGGTCAGAGCTCTGAAGGTATTGCGTGAAGAACGCGCAAAACGCATATCAAGAAAAGAACTTAAGCTGTCTGTCGACAGTGGTGAGCGTGGCGGCAAGATCGTTAAAGAAGTCATCGGGCTGGAGAAGTCGCTGGGAGGTAGATTAATCGTGCGCGATCTGGATCTGATCATTCAGCGCGGCGACAGGCTTGGGATTCTCGGTCCTAATGGATGCGGTAAATCGACTCTTCTAAAGCTGCTGCTGGAAGATCTGACCCCGGATGCAGGAACAGTTAAAACAGGTACAGGTCTGAATCTGGCGTATTTTGATCAGGCGAGAGAGCAACTCGACCCGGAGCAAACGGTCTATGAGTATATTGGTGGCAGTCGTGAATTCCTGACCATTAACGGCAAAGAGATTCATGTCGTTACCTACCTGCAGAATTTTCTTTTCAATCCGGATCAATCACGCTCGCTGATTCGCAAGCTCTCCGGTGGTGAACAGAATCGCCTGCTGCTGGCGAAGCTTTTCTCAATGCCTGCCAACCTGCTGGTGCTCGATGAGCCGACCAACGACCTGGATATTGAAACGCTCGAGTTGCTTGAGGAGTTGCTGGTCGACTATGACGGCACTGTGCTGCTGGTGAGTCACGATCGGACTTTTATGGATAACGTGCTCTCGAGTCTCCTCGTGTTTGAAGGCGATGGGGTCGTTCAGGAGTATGTTGGTGGCTATACGGACTGGCAATCGATACTGACGAGTGATTCTTCGTCTCAGAAATCCAGGCGTGGTCAATCCTCGGAGAACCCAAAGGATGACTTCGAAGCACAGAAGCGGCAGAGAGCGACAGCCAGGAAACGGCAAAAAGATCTGGACCGCATTACGGCGGACATAGAGCGCACGGAATCGGAGCTTGACGACCTCAACGCAGATATCGCAAGTGAGGCTTTTTATGCTTTGTCGGAGCAGGACCAACAAGCGGGCTATCTCAAGGTTGCCGAGCTGACAGAACAGCTGGAAGCACTGTTTGAAGCCTGGGAGTTACTTGAAAATGATCTGGGAACTGAACCGGCGAACCAATAGAATCATCTGCATCGTAATCATTAAATTTTTGGAAACAGCACTATGAATTTATTCAGAACCATGAGTCTGGTAGCGACGCTGGTGTTCGCTGGCAATGTGATGGCTGGCCACCACGAAATGGCCGAGGAAGCACCGCGACCATCATTTTCCACAACGGACACCACCATCGTGACGGCAGTGGTTGAGGCCATTGATCATGAAACGCGGGAGGTCACTCTGAGTCGGGGAGACGGTGAACTCATCACGTTTACCGTGAGTGATGAAGCCAGAAACCTGTCCGAGGTGGTTGCCGGTGACACGCTGATTGCAGAACATGTGGTGAGTCTGTCTGTGGAAGTCCTCCCCAACAAAGAAGGTCTGGAACCGGTTGCAGCGGAGCTCGCAGCCTCTGCAAGAACCCAGACTGGTGAGATGCCCGGCGGTCTCCTCATGGGTGCCACTGTCGTGGCGGCGACAGTAGAAAACATTGACCTTGAGTCGAATACTTTCGTATTGCGGTTTGCCGACGGCGTGACTCAGGAGTTCGTCGCTCGAAATCCAAGCAATCTTGAACGCTCAAAAGTTGGTGATCTGGTCGTTATGACCACAACGGAGTCTGTCGGCATTATTGTCGAGCATACAGCCGCTTCAGAGGACTGATTGTTCAGTCAAAAAAGCGGACCGTTTCCTCTATTGGCGCTCGATCCGTTCGCGCGTTGTTCGCTGCGATCTCCGGATCTTCGTAACCAAAGCTGATGCCAAAGAGAATTTTAATCTCTGGTTCTATGCCAAGAACTTCTCTGACGAAATCGGGATAGTTACGCAGCGTACCCTGCGCGCAGGACGAAACGCCGTGTGCGGTCATCGCCAGCATTAACGTTTGCGCATACATACCAACGTCACAGGCACTCTGAGTACCGAACAGTTCGTGCATGCCCAGGAAAACCGCATGGGGTGCATCAAAAAACTCGAAGTTTCGGCGGGCCGCGATCGCACGCCCGGGCCTGTCTTCCCATTCGATTCCCATCGAATCATACAGAACACGGGCGCAGGCGCGTTTGCGATCGCGCCAGGGTGACGGGGCTTTACCGTCTCCGGGGTGGTCTGTGTTTACCTTATCGCCATTGTCGAACCGGCTCTGGAATCCCTGCCGCAGCGTCTCCAGTGTCTCCCCGGAGGCAACATAGGCATGCCAGGGTTGCACGTTTGTGCCGGAGGGTGCCCAGCTGGCCATCCTGAAAATCTCCGTCATCGTCTCTTCAGGTACGGGCGTTTCAAGAAAACCTCTGACTGAGCGTCTTTCTCTGACGAGAGCATCAAAGTGGCTGGATTTTTCAGATGTTGTCATGCGGGTTTGCGATCCTGATTCTATTCAATATGTTTTTGATGAGATGTTCTGCTACATGAGCCCCAGGGTATCGACAAGGTCTGCGATGCGCTCGTAGCTCCAGTCACGGAAGTCTTTCCACCAGCCTTCGGCCTGGTCTTCTTCCCATTTCTGCCTGCTGGCATAAATGACATAGTCATGAATCGCATCAACATCTTCTTTCGAGTATCTGTCCGCGAAAGATGCCATACCAATACCGCTGAGTATGCCGCCTCTGACGATCTGTTGAAATGCCTGATGGCTGCCTTCGCTCATATAGCGGAGATCTGCGATCACCGCATTGCTGTTCAGCCCGGCGCCATGACAGAACATGCAGCTCTGGTGATAGAGCTTCGCGCCTAGTTCGATGGATTCGTCAGTGCCAGTCTGTGCTGGTGGTTCCTGCTGGAGCGCTGACAGGGGAGGTCGTTCGGGTGCCGGGGGTAGTTGTTTGTTTCCACCCAGTTTGTAAACCAGCAGTCGTCCATTGCCAGCTGACTTGGAGCCCGGCAGCTTGACCGCCAGTGGCCCTGCACCACCCCAGCCGGCTAGAAGAGCAACATACTGTTCGCCGTCTATTTCATAGCTGACGGGAGGCGCGATGACGCCGGTCACGGTCGGAGACTCCCAAAGCTGTTTACCGTTTTCAGCATCATAGGCGATAAACCTGCCATCACCCGTACCCTGGAATACGAGGCCAGATGCGGTCGTCAGTACGCCACCATTCCACATGGTTTCGTGCATCACGCTCCAGACTTCTTTCTGTGCCACTGGATCCCAGGCGATCAATTTGCCTTTTGCCAGACGCCGAAAAAGTGCGCTCATCAGCTTTGGTGGTACGGAGGTCAGCATCTGTAACTCGCTCGAGTCATCGTTATTCCCCATATGCCATGCGCTGCCACCGAGGTATTCGAATTCCGGGTCCGTGTTGTAGAAAGACTGATTCAGCATAGCCGGGATATAGACCAGCCCCGTGTCAGCGTTGTACGCCATCGGGTGCCAGTTGTGTCCGCCGAACTGTGCCGGGCTTGTGGCCTTGGTCTCGGCGAGATGATCAGCATTCTCAGTTTCGACCGGGCGACCCGTTTCCATATCGATATGTGATGCCCAGGTCACGGGCACGTAATTTTCCGCGCTCAGTAATTCTCCGGTGATTCGATCTATCACATAGAAAAAGCCATTTTTGGGCGCTTGCATCAGGACCTTTCGATCCTCTCCGTTTATCTCCAGGTCTGCGAGGATGATGTGTTGGGTCGCTGTGTAATCCCAGGTATCGGCGGGTGTTGTCTGGTAATGCCAGATGTATGTGCCGGTATCGGGATTAATGGCGACGATGGATGACAGGAACAGGTTGTCGCCGCCGCCGGGGCTTCGAATATGACGGTTCCAGGGGGAACCATTACCAACACCGAAGTAGAGAATGTTGGCCTCGGGATCATAAGCCATGGAGTCCCAGGCTGTGCCGCCACCGCCGACCTGCCAGTACACATTGCCTGTCCAGGTCTCAGCAGCCATGCGCATGGCATCGGATTCATGTTCGTCTGCCGGATGACCCGGCACCGTATGAAAACGCCAGGCAAGTGCACCGGATTTCGCATCGTAGCCAGACAGATAACCACGCACACCATATTCTGCGCCACCATTGCCGATCAGGACCTTGCCGTTAACCACGCGTGGTGCACCGGTGATGGTATAGGGTCGCTCCTTGTCGATGGTTAACACGTCCCATTCAACGGCGCCGGTGTCCTTGTTCAGAGAAACCAGTCTGCCATCCAGAGTACCCACAAAGACTGAGTTACCCCAGGCAGCAACGCCGCGGTTTACCACGTCACAACAGGCATTGACGCCCCAGGCTCTTGGTACCTCAGGATCATAGGACCAGAGCAATGCTCCGGTTTTTGCATCATTAGCAAAGACCTTGCTCCAGGAGCCTGTCGAGTAAATGACACCATCAATAATCAGGGGTGAAGCTTCCAGCCCCCGGGTAGTACCGGTATCAAAGTACCAGGCGAGCCCCAGTTCACCGACATTCTGTTTGTTGATCTGCGTGAGTGGTGTCATGCGGTCTTCCGCATAGTTACGGCCGTGGCTCAGCCAACTGCCAGGTTCATTGTCGGCTTCGATGATGCGCTCGGCACTGACACTGGCGCCAGCCAGTGAACAGGTGAGCGCGGCGATACAGGCAACGGTGATCAGGGCAACAGGTTTCATACTCTCTCTTTGACTATCAGCCATCGTTTTGCCCGCGCACCGACTGCCAGGCAGCTTCCGCCATGACCTTTGATACCGTTTCGGGTGAGCGGGAGTATCTGCCAGACAGCCACATTCTTGAATACTCAAGTGTCGGGCCGCTGATGAGTGGTACATATACATTGAAGTGCAGGTCTTTCAGTTCGCCAGATTCAATTCGAGGTGCGAACCATGAAATCAGGGCGTCCCGGTAGGATCGATCCAGTTCGCGAAGTTCCTGCCTGGCTTGCTCGGACAGCTTGATCTCACGGGAGAGCATGTAAGCGGCCAGCTGCGGTTGTCGTGTGACCCAGCGGCAGCACCAGAGAACGATCGATTTTACACCCGGTTCTGCCTTTTTATGTTTCAGCAAGGCGTCCAGCAGGTTCTCGTTGAATTGCCTGGTGCCGTCGACAAAAAGGGCTTCGGCGATACCTTCCTTGCTGCCGAAATGGTGGTACAGGCTGCCAACCGAGCAGTCAGCATCTTTGAGGATATCGCCAATATTGGTGCGTTCGATACCGGACTCTGTAAATCTTGCCAGCGCGACGTTCAGGACGCGGTTTTTCAGCTCACTGGTTCGATTCTGTCTGGACATCCGCTAATACTAGAACAGTGCTAGAACCTTTTTCTAGAACTATTTTCTAGTTTTGGTATATTAGCGTCTTCGGAAGACCAACTGGAAGACAACTGGATGGATATTGAACTGAGTAAGGAAGACCTCGAATTTGAAGCAGAGGTTAAGGCGTTTCTCGCGGAGAATGCCTATAAGGATGGAGAAGATCCGAATAAGTGGCGCATGGAATGGTTTGACAAAGCGCGTGAGAAAGGTGGCTGGGATGTACCCAAGTGGCCGGCCAAATTTGGCGGTCCAGGCTGGACACCAAACCAGCATTACGTCTGGCAGCGGGCAACGTCCAGGGCGATGACGCCATGGGACCTGCCATTCGGTTTATCCATGCTGGCGCCGGTTCTGATGGCTTATGGCTCAGAAGAACAGCAGGAGCGTTTTCTGCCGGACATCCGTGCGCGCAAAGTAAACTGGTGCCAGGGATACTCGGAACCCGGTGCAGGCTCTGATCTGGCAAGCCTCAAGACAAAGGCTGAACTCTCAGAGGATGGTACTTATTACACCGTCAACGGTCAGAAGATCTGGACGACAATGGCGCATATCGCTGACTGGATATTTTGCCTGACCAGAACCAGCAGCGATGGCATCAAGCAGGAAGGCATCACGTTTCTTTTGTTTCCGATGAAACAGGACGGCATTGAGATCAAGCCGATCATTACCCTTGGTGGTTCACATACCGTGAACAGTGTGTTCTTCACGGATGTGAAGGTGCCTGTTGAAAACCGTGTTGGTGAAGAAGGCAAAGGCTGGACCTACGCCAAAGGACTGCTGGAACACGAAAGATCCGGTATTGCCGGCATCTCGAATTCCATCGTTGCTCTGGAAGACCTGAAAGAAAAGGCGCGCAGTGTGAAACGCGGAAACGGCAGCCTGATGGATGTGCCGAGCTTCAAGTCAAAGATTGCAGCACTGGAAGTTGACCTGATGGCTGTTGAATACACGGAACTCAGAAGCCTCGCCAGCGCCGCAGCAGGTGCAGCACCCGGCCCTGAGTCCTCAATCCTGAAATTGAAAGGTACTGAAATTCAGCAGCGCATTCAGAAACTGACCATGGAAGCGGGTGGCCAGTTTTCGGCAGCTTGGGGTGGTATCAACGCGGGACCTGACTTTGCCCGAGGCGGTACAGGTGGCTATATGAACTCTCGTTACTACACGATTTATGGCGGCGCCAGTGAGGTCCAGAAGGACATCATTACGAAGAAGGTGCTTGGTATTAAATCCTCCAAGTAGCCGTCGCCTAAACAACAGGAATATCGAAAATGAATTTTGAATTAAGTGAAGAACAGCAACTCGTTGCTGATTCTATTGAACGCTTCATCCAGGACAACTACGACCTTGAGCGTCGGACACAGATCGTGGCACAGAAGCCAGGGTTCAGTTCGGATCACTGGAAATCCATGGCCGAACTTGGCTGGCTGGGTTTGCCCCTTAGTGAAGAAGACGGCGGTTTCGGTGGTAACCAGATCGACACCATGGTGCTGATGGAGCAGTTCGGGAAAGGACTGGTGGTTGAACCGTTTCTTGCAAGCGTCGTACTCGGGGGTGGCGTTCTGAAACGAGCAGGAAATGCAGAGCAGAAGAAGATGCTTGAAGGTGTGATTGACGGCTCAAAGCAGCTGGCGCTGGCTTACATGGAGCCTGAATCAGGCGACGAGCCACACAATGTTGCGGTCTCCGGCACACCCTCCGGTGATGGTTACAAGATCAGTGGAACCAAGTGCATGGTGCTTCACGGCGCGACTGCTGATGCATTTGTCGTGTCTTTCAGAACCAGCGGCGGCACGGTTGATGAGTCAGGTATTACGCTGGCACTGATTCCTTCTGATCGGGATGGACTTTCCGTGAATGGATTTCCGACAGTGGATGGGTTGCAGTCATCAGAGCTGACATTCGATGCTTTTGACGTTGCGCAGGACGAGATCCTGGGAGAAGTCGGCGAGGGTTTTTCCGCGCTGAATGCTGCGATCAATGACGCTATCCTGGCGATCGCAGCGGAAGCGGTTGGTGCCATGGAAGTGTTGTACAAAGATACGGTTGCTTACACGCAGGAACGTGAGCAGTTTGATCACCCGATGTCAGACTTCCAGGTTCTGCAGCACCGGATGGTGGACATGTTTGTTGAATATGAGCAGAGCAAATCGCTGTTGTTCCGCGCAACGATGGAAGTGGCAGCGGGTGGTGATGATGCGCAGCGTAATGTTCATGCGTTAAAGCATCTGATTGGTAAAGCCGGCACCTTTGTCGGTGAAAATGCCGTGCAGACACACGGAGGTATGGGTGTGACTGAGGAATTACGAATTGGTCATTACTTCAAACGGCTGATGGTCATTGAAGCCCAGTTCGGAAACACCGATTACCATCTGGATCGGTTTGCAGCTTAAGTCTGTATTCAGGCGCCAGCTGTGCGCCTGCCTTCTGCTTTTGATGCCACTCGTTGCGCTGGGTACACCAGACCAGCGCGATGAGTGGACCCTCAATCTATACATCGAGAACGACCTGTTCTCGGAAACCGACCAGGATTACACCAGCGGTATCCGCCTCTCCTGGGTGTCTCCCGATATAGAAGATTACTTCGATGAAGAGACACTGCCAGGTTGGGTGACGCGGATGAACCGCCGGCTGACCTTTTTCCATGATCGTCACGAAGGACTGCAGCGGAATCTTATTATCTCTGCTGCTCAGCAGATCTACACACCACAGGATGAATTCGAAACCGAGCTGATCGAAGACGACAGACCTTATGCCGGTTGGCTCTACCTGGGCCTCGGTTATCAGACACGCTCAGACAGCCAACTCGATACCCTGGAAGTTCAGCTCGGTGTTGTTGGTCCTGCAGCGCTCGGTCAGGAAGCACAGGATTTTATCCATGATCTGCGTGGCTTCAGCAAATTCCAGGGCTGGGATAATCAGTTGCGAAACGAACCGGGCTTTGTCGCCGTCTGGGAACACAAGCGAAAACGCGGCTGGATGAATGACAACTCGCGCTTTGGCGGAGATATGATCGGGCATGCCGGTTTTGCGCTGGGTAACATCCGGACGCATGTGAACGCCGGTGCCGAGTTCCGTCTTGGCTGGGCTGTCCCTGATGACTTTGGAACGTCGGCGATACGCCCTGGCGGCGAGAATTCGACGCCGAACTCTGTCTGGAACCCGGTGATTGCAGTGGACCGCAACTGGGGTCTGCACGCATTCGTTTCTTTTGATGTGCGGGTTGTTGCCCAGGATATCTTCCTGGACGGCAATACGTTTAAAAACAGCCACTCAGTGGATAAAGAAATAGTGGTCGCGGATGCCGCTGTGGGTGTCAGCTTTCTCTATCGTGGTGTTAAGCTCTCTTATGCCCACATCTTTCGCAGCAGGGAATTTGAGCAGCAGGACAATTCACACTCCTACGGCTCTCTTGCTGTGTCTTACACATTTTAATGGCACGGAGGTGCTATGGCTTTTGAAGAGAAGGATCTGAATCTTGCGCTTTTCTGTGATTTTGAAAACGTGGCGCTTGGTGTGCGTGATGCAAAACTCGCCCGTTTTGATATCCAGCTGGTGCTGGAACGAGTGCTGCTCAAAGGCAGTATTGTCGTCAAGAAAGCCTATTGTGACTGGGAGCGATACCAGGAATTCAAACCTATCATGCACGACGCAGCCTTTGAGCTTATCGAAATTCCACACACTCGGATGTCTGGTAAGAATTCAGCGGATATTCGCATGGTCGTTGATGCATTGGACCTCTGCTATACCAAGGAACACATCGACAGTTTCGTCATTATCAGCGGCGACTCGGACTTCTCGCCGCTGGTGAGCAAGCTGAGAGAAAATGCCAAACAGGTCATTGGCGTTGGTGTCAAAAATTCCACATCGGATCTGCTGACTCATAACTGCGATGAGTTTATTTTTTACGATGACCTTGTTCGGGAACATACAAGCAGTCGAAAGAAACAGAAGTCTCCTGCGAAGAAACCTGCAGCGAAGTCGGCGGCCGGCAAGAAAGCCAAGGTTGCCAAGGGAGATGACGGCAATATTGACGATGCGATTCAGTTATTGATGGAAACCGCAGAGGGTCTTCAGGTTGATCGAAGTGATCGAGATCACCTTTGGGGTTCAATGATCAAACAGACACTGAAAAGACGTCGCCCGGGTTTCAATGAACGGTTCTATGGTGTGCGTTCTTTCAGCGATCTGCTGGAGGAGGCCGAGAGTCGTGGTTTGGTGGAGCTGGAACTGGATGAACGATCCGGTGGATACACGGTACAACTGACCGACAAGGCGGAAGGAGAGTAAGCGATGGTGATGGTTGAAAACTTCTGTCTGCTGGCCGGGCGCTTTCTTTTGGGTATGTACTTCGTGTTGCCCGGTCTATCAAAAATTTCTGGCTTTGAAGCGACCTCTACCTACATGGCTGAACACAATGTACCGTTCATTCCAGTGCTATTGGTATTAACGATCATTTTGCAGCTGGGTTGCGGCATAGCACTGATTGTTGGTTTTAAAGGACAGATTGCAGCTTTTCTTCTGGCCGGACTGACCATTGTGATCAGTGTGTTCATGCACAACTTCTGGGATCTGGCTGAAGGTGCGGAGCGCGCGCATGAAACCCAGAACTTTTTCAAGAATCTTGGGATTACCGGCGGCCTTCTTTGTGTGGCTGCGCTGGGTGTCGGACGATTCAGTCTCGATCAGAGGGCTCTCAGCGGTAACCCGGGAGCTTCATAGCTGCCAAACGCTTCAGCAACACCGAATTGAATCTTGGGTTATGCTCCTACTATGCTGACACAGCGTCAGGTATCTGGAGGGAGTATGTCTATCAAGCAACGTCTGATCTTTATCTTGCTACTCACGACCGTCGTTCTGGCAGGTTGCAACAAAGCGCCACAGAATGAAGTTGTCGAGGACAACGAACCACCGCCTGACAGTCCGGTTATTGGTCATGAGGCTGGTACGGATGCCCTGCTCAGTCGTAAAGGTGCAGTGATTGATCCTAAGACGCATCCCGGGCGGGCACTTTTTGAAGAAAACTGTCTGACCTGTCATGGCGGCGACGTCGCCAAGGCGCCGGCCGCTGTGTGGCTCGAAATGATGTCTCCGGATCTTCTGTTGAGCGCAATGAATGATGGCATTATGAAAGAGCAGTCAGCTCATCTGACATCAGAACAGAGATCACTGATCGCAGAGTATGTTTCCCGAACCTCGCTTGCGGACTATAAGCCACCGGAACCGCCGGCAATGTGTGCGGATGATGCGATGACCTATACCGGCAAGCCACCGGCCAGAGTGGGATGGGGTCATGATACGAGACGGTTTGTTTCCGCGGATATCGCGGGTATCTCACCGGAACAGGTCCCCAATCTGTCGCTGAAATGGTCCTTTGCTTATCCCTCTGCGCTTCGGGCGCGTTCTCAACCGGCTATAGGCTGGAATACGATCTATGTCGGGAGTCAGGATGGCCGGGTGTATGCGTTCGACCTCGACACGGGTTGCACTCGATGGACCTGGCGTGCGCCGGCGGAAGTCAGGACCGCCATTGTTGTCGACCCTGACAGTGAAAGACTCTACTTTGCCGATGTTCATGCCCGGGTCTATGCCATGAACGCAAAGACCGGTGAACTGTTGTGGCAGACAAAAATTGATGATCATCCCAATGCCACAGTCACGGGATCACCTTCACTGGGTGATGGGCAGCTGTTTGTTCCCTTGTCCTCTCTTGAAGTGGTGACGGCCGCCAATCCAGCCTATGCCTGTTGTACCTTTGCAGGCTCCGTTGTCGCATTGGATCTGGAATCGGGAGATATCCAGTGGAAGACCTATACAGTTTCGGAGCAACCGAAAAAGGTTGGTGAAACTTCTATTGGTACCGCGGTGATTGCCCCGAGTGGCGCACCGGTATGGAATTCGCCCGCCTGGGATAAAGCACGTGGTCGTATCTATTTCGGCTCTGGTGAAAACTATTCCTCACCGGCGGATACGAATTCTGATGCAATCTTCGCTCTGGATACCGCAACTGGCGAGAAAATCTGGACGACGCAGCTGACCCCGAGAGATGCATGGAATATGGCCTGCGTGCCAATTATCCGCAACGAAAATTGTCCTGAAGAGGATGGTCCTGACTTTGACTTTGCCGCCTCGCCAATCATTGCCGGCGATGGCAAGACATTGGTTATCGGTCAGAAGTCCGGTGATGTTTACGGACTGAACATAGAATCGGGCGAGATACTCTGGAACCAGAGGTTAGGCCGTGGCGGTACTTCGGGTGGTGTCCATTTTGGTATGGCGTCGGATGGCGAAACGGTCTGGGTGCCGATCAATGATATGGACAATACCGGCGGCGACGATGTTTCCCTTTATGGGGCAGGCCTGCATGCCGTGGATATCGCCAGCGGTAAGGTGCTCTGGCGCAATATCGTCGATGAGGATTTCTGCGGTGACAAGGCTTTCTGTGATCCGGGTATTTCATCAGCGATTACAGCGATTCCCGGCGTTGTGTTCGCGGGCCATCTGGATGGACGGTTTCTGGCCTACGACGCAGAAACCGGCGATGTTCTCTGGAGTTGGGACACGACTGGAAATGTAGAAACGGTGACTGGCACTGTGGCGCATGGTGGCTCTATGAGTGGACCGGGACCGGCGATATTTGATGGTCATGTGGTGCTTAATTCCGGTTATGGTCTTTACAACCATATGCCCGGTAATCTGCTCCTGGTCTTTTCTGTCAGCGAATAAGGAAGCACGATGATTGTTCAGGACGATGTGCCGTTTACGGTTGATGAACTGACGGCCGAATGGTTAACGCAGGCAATGCAGGGTGCCGGTGTACTGACCGAAGGTCGGGTCGAAAAGTTGTCGCTGCGTTCTGTGGGTGAACAGGTAGGTTTTAATGGCGAGGTGGTGATCGTTTCACCCAGCTATGCGAATCTGTCCGCCGTTGATGAAAGCAATGCGCCGGCGAGCCTTGTGCTGAAAATTCCCACAGCGACCAAGAACAGAATCCTTGGTCAGACCATGGGACTGTATGAGAAGGAGATACGTTTTTATCGTGATCTCCAGCCGAAACTGGCTATCCGTGCTCCGAAACATTACTGCAGTGCACTGGATGTTGCCGATGATCCGGATGTGATTCTCGAGCGCCTTTACGGCATGAATCGACTGCCTATCTGGGTGATTCGCGGCATCATGGCGCTGGCCAGCTGGTTTGTAACCGGACACCCACGTAAGTATGCGCTGTTCATTGAAGATCTAAGCAGCTATCGCATGGGTGATCAGGTTGAGGGATGTTCTGATGAGGACATTCGTCAGATAGTGACAACGATGGCGCGATTGCATGCCCAGTTCTGGGCAAGCGAAAACCTGGCCGGGATGAGCTGGATTGCACCTTACTCTGTCACCAGTCGAATCATGCAGATGCGGTATCAGAGTTCGGTTGGCCGCTATCTTTCTGAGGAAGCTGATAATCTGAGCGTGGCGCAGCGGGATATGCTGGGCTGGCTGAAAGCGAATGGCATAGAGCTGACAGAACGTTTTGGTGATGAACCGTCGACCCTGCTGCATGGAGACTTCCGTCTGGATAACATCTGCTTCGACGATTCCACGCAGGAAGTCCTGCTGTTTGACTGGCAGACCATGCAACGTGGGCCGGGGGTGGCGGATCTGGCCTATTTCATCAGCGCAACGTTACCGGTAGAGGCGAGTGAAACGGAGGTCAATGAACTCATTGATCTGTACCACGAGACGCTTAAGGGGCAGGGTGTTTCTGTGGAACGCGATCAGCTTCGCTGGCAGTACGAGGTTGGCATGCTGCTCATGCTGCATCGAATACTGCCTGCAATCTACGAGGGAGACATGGATCTTGATTCCGAACGCGGGTTGCCTCTTCTCAAGAAGTGGCTGTCTCGCATTCTGGCGAGACTGGATCCCGTGGATCATCGTTCTATTATGTAAGGGCTACCCCTGGGCAAGTGAAGCTTCCTACAGGCTAATGTTAATGAGAGGGTTGTGGAGCGTCACACCTTCGATTGAGTGCCTCATGTTCCAGTTCTCCGAGGAGTGCAATTGACCTCGTCAGGTCCTGGTTCGCCTCTCCCAGCGATGTCTGATGTCGTCGAACGCTTTCAGTAGAAAGGCTTTCGCAGATGCCTCCTGAAATGAATGCTCGATGGCGTTGCGCAGCATTGTGACGATCTCGTCCTGTGAAAAGGAAAATACGTTCTGTACGGCCTCGACCTCATGTATGAGGTTTGAGTCAAACATGGGTGGGTCATCAGAGTTCAGGCAGACCGGAATCCCTGCTTCCATGAGTTGAGGTAGCGTGTGCTCCGCCATGGAGGGGAAAACGCACAGCTCAATATTGCTCACCGGACATACTGTGAGAAGAATCTGATGTTCAGCCAGGTGCGCGATTAAGTCCGGGTCTTCTACGGATTGAACACCGTGGTCGATTCTCTCTACGCCGCAATTGTTCAGTGCATCCCAGACACTTTCAGGACCGCCGTCTTCTCCGGCGTGCGCCGTCAATCGGAGACCATGATCTCGGGCCAGGTCGAAACATTTGCGCAGTCGCCCCGCGGGCCAGCCCCGTTCCTGGCAATCGAGTCCCATTCCGACGATACCTGCGGCGTCTTTTGATTTCGCTGCCAGTTCCACGTGATGCAAAGCTGTCTCTTCGGGCAGAGTGCGATCCAGGTCGACAATAAATGCCGTATCGACCCCATGCTGTTCGCGATTTCTCCTGCGTCCTTCTATCAGGCCTTCACTCACGGCTTCCCAGGCAACCCCTCGAGAAGAAACAAGCCCGTAGGTAACAAACAGTTCGTGATAGCGGATGTTCTGCCTGGCGGCTTCGATGCCATGTCTTTCCACTGCGTCAGCATAGTCTTCTGCTGTGTTGAGGGTAGCTACCGTCGTTCTTAGAATATCGATGAACTGGTCCAGGCTGGTGAAGCGATAGTATTCCGCAGCGCTGGTCTCGTCCGAGAACGGCAGGGTCATGCCATTTCTTGTTGCCAGTTTAAGCGCGAGGTCAGGGTACATGGCACCGCCTTCAAGGTGATTGTGTAACTCCACCTTGGGCAGTTCGGCGATGCAGGACCTGAAGTCCTCAGGTGAAAGACTCAAGGTCGTTTCATTCGTCATTCGAAGTCATCCAGTGCCCATACCGCAGGGAAATCGACAAGGTCGTTTAATTGATTCAGGTCAGCCGATGCCTGTCCCTCGGTGCCATCCTTGATTAACACTCGGGTTGCTGACTGCATGGCGGCAACTGCAGCACCCAGCAGATACACAGGATGAATAACGATCTGGTAACCGAGCCGCTTAAGCTCGTCGTCGGCAAGCAGAGGCGTTTTGCCTCCACCTACCATGTTCGCCAGTTTGGGTACCTCGGGAAAGCATTCAGTGATCCGTTGCATTTCTTCTGTGGATTCCGGTGATTCAATAAACAGGATATCCGCTCCTGCGTTCATGTAAGCCTCAGCCCGGCGCAATGCCTCATCCAGACCGTGTTCTGTTCGTGCATCCGTTCGCGCCATGATCATGAAATCCCGCGAGTTTCTTGATGCCACGGCGACTTTCACTTTCCTGACCATATCCTCGACGGGAATAACCTTGCGGTTCCTGGTATGACCACAGCGCTTCGGGTATTCCTGGTCCTCCAGTTGAATCACGCTCGCTCCGGCGGACTCGTATCCCTGAACGGCCTGCCGGACATTGGCGAGGCCACCGAATCCGGTGTCTCCATCTGCAATCAACGGAGCTCTGGTGACATCACAGATGCTGCGTACACGGTCGACCATCTCGCGATAGGACACGAGACCTGCATCCGGCTTGCCAAGCAGGCTGGCGCTGACGCCGTAACCCGTCATATACAGGACCTTTGCCCCACTGGTCTCGGCGATTCGTGCAGACAGTGGATCGAACACCCCAGGCGCGCTGACAAACTCACCTCGTTCGAACATTTCCCTTAGATTCACGGGCCTACTCCTTAAACTATGCCTTCCATAATATGACGAAAGTCGCGGGTGACAATACGATGCCTGAGAAGCTTACTTCAGGAGTGAGCCGCTGTACCAATGTGTATATGAAGCTGGTGCTGTGATGTACCGTTTCGATGAAGACACATGCGCTGTGGCTCGCCCCGCTGAATCTCACCGATAACTGGCGAGTTTGGATACCGCCCGATGATCTGCTGGATGCTCTGAAATCGTTGGATACAGCGGTAGACTGAATTACTTCAGCAGTCGCTCGCGGTGCCACTGAAGGTGGTCGCGCATGAACGATGAGATAAAGTAGTAGCTGTGGTCATAGCCTTCCTGCATGCGCAGGGTCAGTGCTATGCCCGCCGTCTCGCAGGCAGCTGTCAGCAGCTCCGGTTTCAATTGCTCTTCCAGGAAGTTGTCTCTGGTGCCCTGATCCACTAGCAGGTCGGCCACCTTCCGGCCATCCTCAATCAATGCAACAGCATCATGTTTGCGCCAGGCACCAACGTTCTCGCCGAGGTAGCCCGCCAGAGCCTTGTGACCCCAGGGTACCTGTGAAGGCGCGACAATGGGTGCAAAGGCACTGACGGCTTTGTATCTCTCAGGAAAGGTCAGGCCAATGGTCAGGGCGCCATGACCGCCCATGGAATGTCCCATGATTGACTGGCGATCCATGTCGCAGGGGAAGTTGTCTCCGATGACCTTTGGCAGCTCTTCGGTGATGTAGCTCCACATTCTGTAATGTTCGTCGAAGGGCGCAACCGTGGCGTCTACATAGAATCCTGCGCCCAGACCGAAGTCATAGTTCTGCTCTGGATCGTCGGGAACGCCATCTCCACGTGGGCTGGTATCCGGTGCTACGAAAATCAAACCCAGTTCGGCGCAAGCCTCACGAAACTCACCTTTTTCTGTCACATTGGCATGGGTACAGGTGAGGCCGGAAAGGTACCAGACCACCGGCAGAAGGGTATCTTCTGTGTGATCCGGCACGAAGACGCTGAAGGACATGTCGGTCGATGTGGAAGCGCTCGGGTGCGTGCACACATACTGGGTACCCCCATGGCTCAGGTTTTCAGAAACAATCTCGACAGTCATGTGACTCCACCGATCATGGGTTTCAGTCGTCGAATACCAGCTGACTGACAACCTTGTCCAGTGCCAGTTGCTCCGGGGTGATCACGACCGTGTCATCGTCGGAAACGACTACCTTGCTCTCTGCCTTCAGGCGTTTCAGGTAGGCTTCATTGGCCCGTTCAACCAGCATTTTTATGTTTTCCAGTGATTTTGGTATCTGATCCGGTGTTCTTACCCAGGTTTCCACGTGCAGACCAATTTCAGGATCGATCTTAACGGAAAAGGTTTGTTTACCCACGCCACCCATAAACTCATCGCACCAGGCCTTGGGTGCCGCCTCGTTCAATTCGAAGTTCAGATCAATACAGGGCCTGGTTTGGAGGAGTGGTGGACGTTCCTGGTCCATGCCGATTACTTCATGACTTCCATCGTGATCTCCAGTTCAGTTCGGAAATATAGGAGTCCAGTGGCTAAGTCACACTTTTCTCGGGGCGTGCAGTGTTTGCTTATGCAGACATGAAGTCAATTGAAACCTTATCTATTCGCCCTAGAGGAGCAGATGTCCACCATCCAGTACCAGGTGCTGGCCTGTGACAACCGAATGGCCTTCCAGAAAATTGACGATGGATTCAGCAACCGTTTCCGGCGTACAGGTCGTCTGTAGTGGTGTTTTTTGTTCGAGGAAGGCTTTTGATGCCTCGTAGGTTTCTCTGCCCATGCCTTCTGCCAGCCAGTCTCCTGTGATAAAGCCGGGGCAGACGGCATTCACCCGAATTTCCGGACCCAGAACCCGCGCCAGTGACTGTGTCATGGTAATGAGGGCACCTTTGGAGGCAGCGTATGCGATGGAACTGCCAACACCCTTGACCCCGGCAATGGATGCCACATTAACCACCGATGCGTCACCGGAGGCTTTCATGGCATCTCTGGCAGCCCTAACCATCTGGAAAGGTCCGACAACATTCACACCATAGATCCACTGAAAGTCCGAGGCATCCAGCCCGTCCATGTCGCCGTGCTGGACGAACTTGGTGGTGCCGGCGTTGTTCACGAGTGCATCGATGCGCCCCCATTTGTCCGTGGTCTCCTGAACCATGCGTCGGCAATCTCTGTCGACACTGACATCCGCCTGGCAGACCAGCACCTCGGCGCCGAGTGCCTTGCACTCATCAGCTACCTGGTTGGCGGCGTCTGCACTGCGTGAATAGTTAATAACAACGTTGCCACCTTTTTGCGCGAGCATGCGAGCGGTTGCTGCACCGACGCCGGATGATGAGCCTGTGATGATGGAAACTGATCCAGGGATATTCATGGGTATGTCCTTGTTAATTTATTCAGGTATCTGATCACGATGATTCAGGTAGCGAGCAGCTTCTTCTTTCTTTCCTGACTGGTTCAGCACGGCTGCCAGTTCAGTATAAGTCGTTAGATGTCGGGGCTCTATTTCTAATGATCGTTTGAACTGTTCAGCGGCTCTGGTGGTGTTGCCCAGCTGACTGCTGATTCTGCCCTTCATACGCCAGGCATTAGCCATCAGTGGCCGGAGTTCAAGCGCCTTGTCCAGCTCAACATCAGCCAGGGTCAAACTCCCGCTTTCGATATACAGGGATGCCAAAGCGAGATGTACCTCGGGTTCGGGTTGCAGGGCCAGGGAACGACGGAAAGAGAGTTTTGCCTGCGTCGTTTTTCCTTGAGCCAGTTGCGAGATGCCAAGGATGTCATGTGCGACGTAAAGGCTCTTGTCTCCCCTGATCAGTCCTCTGGCAAACGCTTCCGCCTGGGCGTAGTTACCGAGTTCCAGCCAGCCACGGGCCAGGTCCAGATAGGGTGTGTAGTCTGCGTATTCGCGCTTGCCAAGAGCTTCCAGCAGGCTCTGTACAGCAACATCCACGCTGCGGTTAGCGCGAATTGCGGCAATAGCTTCATAGGTTTTGGTGTCTGCATCTTCAGCGTGGTCTGCAAAGGCCAGCGGTCGAATATCCGTGACAGGTCTGGTTTCGGGTTTAACCGGCGCGATGAGAGCATCCTGGTCAAAAGGACCGCGGGCGATCCAGTGATCGGTCATCGTGACATGAACCACGTCACGGGTTCGTCTGGCAGGCATGTGACACGACACGCACTCGGTTGCTGCCACATCAGTTTCGTGATTAACGGACTCGTGGCAGTTCTGACACACACCGGCAACTTCTTCCCTGAAGATACTGGATTCGGGTTTAACGTGCGGATTGTGGCAATCAATACAGGTGATACCTCCCTCGCTGTAGCAGGCACTTTTCATCAGGCGATAACCGTGATGATTAATCTCGAAACGCTCCGGGTCCGTGATACCGCCTTCCTCAATATCCAGCAGGTACAGATAATCGGAAAGCAATTCGCCGGGGCGGTAGGAGAACTCGCCGCGCCCGAATCGCACAGGGCTGATGACAGAGATGGCCGGCAGCAGGTGGCATTGCATGCACACTGAATCGCGGCGTGCTCCGGTGAGTTTGCCCGGATTAACCATAGCCCCCTTGATGGTGTCGAGATCTTTCCCGCTCAGAGCACCGATCACGTGTTCACCGCCGGGACCATGGCATCGCTGGCACCCCGTGCCTTCAGGGAGATTTGTCGGGAAACGATCTGCGGTACCGTAGCTGTCATCCTCGATTTCCGGGAAAGCGTTGTGGCAGAACATGCACTCCCTCGTGACTTTCCTGCTGACACCGGAATGATCGGGCGCTTCGAAACCTGGCGACATTTCCCAGTGCTGACCCTCGGTGTACCAGCCTAAAGGTAACTGGAAGACTTCACCGTGTTCTGTCTGGTAAAGGTAACTGCGTGTTCGGTTCCCGGAACCCAGGACCCAGTCCACGGGTATTTCAATGGCGTTGATTTCGGCGCCATCTGCATCTTTCTGGAACCGGCGAAAAACCATGTCTTCGCCACGAAGCAACATCTGGTAGTAGCGATTGGACGGCTCATGGAAAAACACTTCTCCGAAATTTTCGATACGCCTGGCATTTCCCGGGCTCTTGAAAGACTGCGCCATCCCTACATGCTGGTAGCTGTCGTAGTGCGAGACATGGCAGTCGCGGCAGACCTTGTCTTCAACGTACCCGCTGGCAGCGCCCTGCGTGATTCTAGGCAGTTCTGCGAATGCGTGGCTGAGCGCACACATAAGCAGGGCAGATAAAAGAAGAGAGCGCATCAGGAGAATTGTTTTCTCAGTTCGGTTTTCAGGATCTTGCCGGTTGCGTTCTTTGGAAGCTCGCTGACGAACTCCACTGTTTTCGGCACTTTATACCCGGCAAGTCGTTCACGTGCGAAGGATATAATGTCCTCGAGTTTCGGTGCCCGGTCCGACTCAGTCACAATCACAGCGTGCACACGTTCCACCCATTTGTCATCCGGAACACCGATGACGGCGGCTTCAAGTACGTCAGGGTGCGCGTAGAGTACGTCTTCTACTTCTCGGGGATATACATTCTCGCCACCGGACACGATCATGTCCTTCTTCCTGTCGGTGACAAAAAAGAACCCCCGGTCGTTCCGGTAGCCAATATCTCCGGTATGCATCCAGCCATTCCTGAGTGCCTCGAAACTGGCAGCTTCATGGTTCCAGTATCCACGCATCACGGCATCGCCACGGCAGACGATTTCACCGACCTGCCCATTAGACAATACGTTATCGTCATCATCGACGATGCGGGTCTCCATACCCAGAGCGACCTGTCCGGCACTGGCAAGCAGATCGGTATGTACATCAGGGTCATGATGCTCAGGTCGCAGAACAGTTGCGGCACTGGTCTCTGTCATACCGTAAAGCTGCAGGAAGTCGCAGTGGAAAGTATTGATGGCCTCTGCAAGAAGAGAAGGTGGTATGGGCGATGCGCCATAAGCGATTTTCTCAAGGCTGGACAGGTTGGCCGTTGCGACTTCCGGTTGATGAATCACGGCATTGATCATGGTGGGTACCAGCAGGGCGGTCGTGACGTTGTGTTTCTCAATCAGGTCGAGCACGGCCAGCGGATGAAAGTCTTTTAGAAACACATTGGTCGCACCCACATAGGTGTAGGTGTATGAAACGTTGGATGCAATATGAAAGAGCGGCAGACACTGAAGGAAAACATTTCCCGGAGTGGCCTGGTACTCGAAAACGTTTGCATTGAGTCGGGCGAACATCGCCCGGTTCGTGAGCACAGCGCCTTTTGGTCTGCCCGTTGTCCCGCTGGTGTAAAGAATGGTGCAGTCATCGTTCAGATCAATGGCAGGCAGAACATCATCTGCGCTGCTCGTCACCATGGCTTCATAGTCTCGATCCAGCGGCAGAGTCGCATAACCATCAATGAGGTGAATAAACTCCGGTGCCGCCACGACCAGCTTCGGCTGGCAATCATTCAGTATGTAGGCGACCTCGGGCGCTGCCAGGCGAAAATTAACTGGCACAAGAATCACACCTGTTCGCATACAGGCTGCCTGGATTTCAAGAAACTGAGGTTCGTTCTTTGCCAGAAGAGCCAAGCGATCACCGCTGCGAAGTCCGGTTTTAGCCAGATACAAGGCCAGCGCGTTTGCACGATGGTGTACATCGCGGAATGAGAGTGCGTGGTCACCCTCGATGACGGCAGGTTCGTCTGGTCGATTTGTCAGACCGAATGCTAAAAGATCGGTTGCCATGTCTGCATTATAGCAGTCCGGATTATAGCAACGCTGTGTCCTGTGTTAGGCTGTTTCTCCATTATGGCCAGCGAAGAAGAACGAAAAGAGAAGCAGGGCCGTTTCCTGTTTATGCTGGCGCTGATCATGGCGGGCGAAGCGGTTTACGCGCTGCCATTCCACGTTGCTCGCTTTTTCCGCTCTACCGTCCTCGAAGTCTTTGATATTACTGCGACCGAACTGGGTGCTGCCCAGGGCATTTATGGCGTGGTCGCGATGCTGGCCTATTTCCCCGGCGGCCCATTGGCGGACCGGTTTCCTGCTCGAAAACTGCTGGCGTTCTCGCTCTGGACCACGGCGCTGGGTGGCCTCTATATGGCGACATTCCCTGGTTATGTCGGATCTATACTGGTCTGGTCGTTCTTTGGTGTTACAACGATATTGTTGTTCTGGGCGGCATTGATCAGGGCAACACGAGACTGGGGCGGCATTGATGAACAGGGCAGGGCCTATGGCCTGCTCGACAGTGGTCGCGGGTTGCTTCAGGCCGCAATGGCATCCATGGGCGTCATGTTTTTCGGGCTGATATTTCCCGATGGCTACAGTGTTGCGGAGATTTCAGAAAAAGAGCGGGCTCTGCGACTGGTCATCTACGGGTATACCTCGGTGACCGCGGCAACTGGCTTTCTGGTGTGGTTCGGTATGCCGAATATCCATCCCGCGCAGATGAACGGAGATCAGCCAAGACAGGATCACACGGTGTTGCAGCATGTGAAGGAAGTGCTGCGTATCAAAGCCGTGTGGCTTCAGGCGCTGATCCTGTTTTGCGCTTACGTTGCTTTCAAGGGTTTTGACAATTATTCGCTGTTCGCCGTTCAGGCCTATGGCATGGATGAGGTAGATGCGGCCGCGATTGTTACGCTGGGGGCCTGGTTAAGACCGGTTGCTGCTCTGGCCGCGGGTCTGCTCGCTGATCGATTCAATGCGACTCGTATGCTGCTGATCGGATTTGTCGTTCTGCTCGTATCGGATCTGTTTTTCGCTTTCACAGACCCGGTCATCGGGGCCACCTGGGTGTTGCTCGGGAACATCATGATTTCCTGTGTGGCGATCTTTGGGTTTCGAAGTCTTTACTTCGCTCTCTTCGAAGAAGCCCGGGTGCCACCTGCCATGACCGGTACCGCAGTAGGTTTCGTATCAATTATTGGCTACACGCCGGATATTTTCGTGGCCCTTGTGGCTGGTATCATGATCGATGCCAACCCGGGTGCTCTGGGTCACCAGCACTTCTTTATGTTTCTGTCGTTCTTCGCGGCCATGGGTGTAATGGGCAGTTACCTGTTGATGAGAATGCTTCATACCAGAGGCTGATGTACTGGTCAGCTACTCTGCTGGTCCAGGCCAACGTGACTTCTCAATGAGAAAAGAGACGTCATGATCATTGGGTTGAACCGGGGAAAGAAAGACGTCGAGGGAAGGAGTTTCAAGGGGTGTGATGCCCATCCCGCTTTGAAACGGAACGGGCATCAGCAGTTTGCAGATTACAACTCGAATCGATCCAGCATCATTACTTTGGACCAGGCATCAACAAAGTCGTTGACGAACTTTTCCTGTGAACCGTCGTAGGCATAAATCTCAGCGATAGTTCGCAGTTCTGAGTTGGAACCAAAGATCAGGTCAACCGTAGTCGCGGTGTATTTCACTTCACCGCTCGAGCGATCAATACCTTCGTAGACACCTTTTGTTGCTGACTTTTTCCAGATGGTAGACATGTCCATCAGGTTGACGAAGAAGTCATTGCTCAACGTGCCTGGCGCGTCGGTAAGTACACCATGCCTGCCACCGTCAGTGTTCGCATCCAGCGCACGCAGTCCGCCAAGCAGTACTGTCATCTCAGGCACCGTCAGGGTCAGCTGATCAGCCTTGTCGACAAGCATCTCTGCCGGTGATCGATAACTGGACCCTGCATTGAAGTAGTTGCGGAAGGCATCAGCACGCGGCTCAAGCAGCGCGAATGAGTTTACATCCGTCATTTCCTGGGCTGCATCTGTTCGACCTGGAACGAAAGGTACGTCAACTTCAACACCGGCATCTTCAGCAGCTTTCTCGATCGCTGCAGTACCGCCCAGAACGATGGTGTCTGCCAGAGAAATCTTCATGCCGCGACGGGCGTTTTCGTTGAAGTCTTCCTGAATGCCACGAAGCTTGGCCAGGACCTGGCCCAGTTCGTATGGGTCGTTCACTTCCCAGTCACGCTGTGGTGCAAGCGCGATTCGGGCGCCGTTGGCCCCGCCACGCTTGTCGCTGGCGCGGAAGCTGGAAGCTGAAGCCCAGGCTGTGCGAACCAGATCGGTAACGCTGAGGCCGGAATCAAGAATGTCTTCTTTCAGTTTCGCAATGTTTCGCTCATCGACCAGCTTGTGATCAATGGCGGGTACCGGGTCCTGCCAGATCATCGGTTCCACGGGCGCCTGGTCACCGACGTAGCGGCTGCGAGGTCCCATGTCACGGTGGGTCAGTTTGAACCAGGCCTTGGCAAACGCCAGTTCGAATTCCCCGTGATTAGCCAGGAACCGCTCAGCAATTTTCTTGTACTCCGGGTCGAATTTGAGTGCCAGGTCGGCAGTTGTCATCACAGGCGGATTAAACTTGCCTTCGACATGCGCATCCGGAACAGACTGATGCAGAGATTCATCGGTAGGCACCCAGATGATCTTGCCGGCCGGGCTGCGGGTTTCTTCCCATTCGAAGCTCAGAAGGTTCTGCAGGTACAGATTGGTCCATCGGGTAGGTGCCTGTGTCCAGGCGCCCTCAAGGCCACTGGTGACTGTGTCTTCGGAATGGCCTTTGCCGCATTTGTTCTTCCAGCCCAGACCCTGTTCCTCGATGCTGGCGCCAGCGGGTTCTTTACCGACACATTCATGTTCCTTGTGTGCGCCGTGCATCTTGCCAAAGGTGTGACCACCGGCGACCAGAGCGACAGTTTCCTCATCGTTCATGGCCATGCGACCGAAAGCGACGCGGATGTTTTTCGCGGATTCGACCGGGTCAGGCTTGCCCATGGGGCCTTCCGGGTTTACATAGATGAGACCCATGTGAGTGGCACCCAGAGGACGCTTGAGTTCGCCGTCTTCATCGCGACGGTCACTGGCCAACATGGCAACTTCCGGACCCCAGTAAATCAGATCGGGTTCCCAGTCATCTGCGCGACCACCGGCAAAACCGTAGGTTTCAAAGCCCATGTTTTCCAGTGCAACGTTACCGGCCAGGATCATGAGATCTCCCCAGGACAGGGCAGCACCGTATTTCTGTTTGACAGGCCACAGCAGACGTCGTGCCTTGTCGAGGTTACCGTTGTCGGGCCAGCTGTTCAGCGGGTCAAATCGTTGCTGACCACCATCACCACCGCCACGGCCATCCAGTGTTCGGTAGGTACCGGCACTGTGCCACGCCATTCGGATAAAGAATGGACCATAGTTGCCCCAGTCGGCTGGCCACCAGTCCTGTGAATCGGTCAAAGCGGCATCAACATCGGCTTTGACCTCGTCGAGGTCCAAGGCGCCGAAGGCAGCGGCGTAATCAAAATCCTCGCCCAGAGGGTTGGAGCGGGCATCATGATCACGCAGGGGAGAAAGGTCGAGTTGGTCAGGCCACCAGAACTGGTTTGAACGCACGGGTTCTTCCGCAGTAAGGGGGGCTGACAGATAAAAGGCTATCAAGCCTGCAAGACAGGCCTTGAGGGGGGAGACTATCTTCATTGGTCGGGTTCTCTGTTAGCAAAAGTCCGCGCAGTATGTGTGGGTAAAACCGAATTGTAAAATTGATTATTTGATTCAAACCTATCAATTCTATAGATCGTCAATACCAGTAGCTGATTCCGGCGATCAAGGCGGTTCGAGAACTGTTTTCAAGCGGTGATTTTTGCCATTCGACGCCCAGATACCTCTTCAGTCGATTAACAGATTCGTGTCCGATCCGCATGCCGATCGATAGGTCTTCAATGCCGCTGTCGTCACCCGCGATGCCTGTGACTTCGAATCTGCTCTCCAGCACCCAGTGGCGGTTCAGCGGGATCTTATGCAGCAGTTCCAGCTCCAGCAGCGCGTCTCCTTCGCTGGCCAGCAGATTACTGTCCATATGTACAAAGTAGGGCAGGGTGCCTGAGACTCCTGCGCCGATCCAGATTCTGCCACCATCATGATCATCCTGATAACGGGAGATCGCTCGGGCATCCCAGAAGGGTGAGACCGCAGTCTGGTAGCCGAGATCGAATTCTGTCTCGGTCTCTTCGCTGCCACTTTTATGGGCGTCGATCATACAGACGAACTTGTTGAGAGGATCGCCATACCAACCGGAAACTTCCAGATCGAAAGTGCTGGCTCCCTGCCATTCCAGGTGTTCGATTGACGCTGCATGAAGTTTCATAGGTCCCGGCATACCCGCTCCGGCCGCGTGTGTTTCGTAAGTGCACAGTGCGAAGAGTAAAGGTATTAGTCTTCTCATGTGACATGTACCTCACGAAACATACCCATCATGTGATACATCATATGGCAGTGATAAGCCCACTTGCCGTAAGCATCCACCTGTACCTGGTACGAAATCTTCGCACCGGGTTGTACGACGACAGTGTGTTTCATCGGCAGATGATCGTGACCGGTTTCGAGTTCACTCCACATACCGTGGAGGTGCATGGGGTGATTCATCATGGTGTCGTTGACAAAAGTTATCCTGACTCGCTCACCATAGTCCCAGCGCATGGGCTCTGCATCTTCATAGGCGATGCCGTTAATGGACCACATATAACGTTCCATATTGCCGGTCAGATGCAGCTCAATCTCACGATCGGGATCTGGTCGATCGACAGGTTCAAGTCTGGCCATGTCGGCATAGGTCAGGACCCTGCGTCCTTCCTGTGCCAGATGACGCAGTCCTGGACCAGGATCATCCAGTCGATAGGTCGGGTTTTCGGCGCGCATGTCGACGTGCGGACCATATTCGGTCGCTGCGTGAGTCAGGGTGTTGCCAGAGTGTCCGTGATGATGGTGGTGGTGCTGGTCTGTGGAGGTACCCATACCCATGTCTACATGCTGCAGCCTGGGAACAGGATCCAGTAACGGGGTTTCAGCTTTCAGATTCGCCGCAGGAGTCAAATGTCCAATGGCATAGCCGCTTCTATCCATTGCCTGCGCGAATATCGCATAGGGTACGTCGTCTTCAGGTTCGACGATCACATCCAGGGTTTCTGCCACCCCCAGTCGAAAGTCATCCACACTGATCGGGTGCAGATCCTGGCCGTCACTGCCGATCACCGTCATCTTCAGGCCGGGTATTCGAACGTCGAAGAAAGTCATGGCAGAAGCGTTGATAAAGCGAAGGCGCACTCGTTCGCCTTTTTTGAAACGGCATTCCCAGCCAGAGGCGGGCGTTTGACCATTCATGAGGTAGGTGTAAGTAAAGCCGGTGACGTCTGAAATGTCAGAATCCTGCATGCGCATGGCGTTCCACATAGCACGGTCCTGAAGCATTTCTGACCAACCCTTGTCGCGGATGTCTCTGTAAACGTCCTGGAGCCGTCTTTGATTTCGATTGTAGAAGTGACTGTTTTTCTGCAGGTTGTGAAAAACTCTTTTCGGGGATTCATCCGTCCAGTCGCTTAGTACGACCACTTCATCTCGATCAACACCATGGCGGTCACCATCTCTGGGTTCGATAACGATCGCGCCGTAGACGCCGGTCTGCTCCTGAAACCCCGAGTGACTGTGGTACCAGTAGGTTCCGGACTGATTCAGGCGAAACTGGTATCGGTAAGAACCGCCGGGTGCGATGCCGTCAAAGCTGAGACCCGGCACGCCATCCATGTTGCTTGGCAGGATGATGCCGTGCCAGTGAATGGAGCTGGTCGCGCTGAGATTGTTGCGCACATCGATAGTTACCAGATCTCCTTCCTTCCAGTGGAGGGTTGGTGCCGGGAGCGAGCCATTAACGGTGGTTGCCGTGGCTGGTCTTCCTGTGAAGTTGACGGCTTGTTTGCCAATGGCCAGTGAGAGCTGTTTCTCGGCCAGTTCCGGCACCTTTCCCATCAACCCTGTGCTGAAAGGCGCAAGCGTCAGGCTAGTTACAAATTGTCGTCGAGTAATCATGTCGTCATCATCCACCTTGGAGCCACTTCAGGGTCAAGAGGATAAATTTTTGTCCGAATTCTGTTTAATCGTTAGGATGGACAGCTTTGAAATCCAGACAGGAATAACAATGAACAACCTATTCGATGAACTCTCCTTTAAGCATGGCCCGGCGGTCAAGAATCGCTTCATGCTCGCGCCTTTGACCAACCAGCAGAGTCATGCGGACGGCACCCTGTCTGATGATGAGTTTACCTGGCTGACCATGCGCGCGAAGGGCGGCTTTGGTTTGACCATGACCTGTGCGGCTCATGTCCAGAAAGAAGGTCAGGGTTTCGCCGGCCAGCTGGCGGCATTTGATGATGCGCATCTTGATGGCCTGAAACGTCTGGCCGATGAGATCAGAAAGCATGGCAGTGTGTCCAGCTGTCAGCTTTATCATGGAGGATATCGCTGCCCGAAAGATGTGACAGGTCTGCAGCCAGCCGGTCCTTCAGCAGATGAAGAGTCCGGCTCCCGTGGCATGACTCACGAAGAAGTCAAAGATGTGATCAATAACTTTATCGAGGCGGCTGTACGCTGCGAAAAAGCTGGCTTCGACGGCGTCGAACTGCACGGCGCTCACAGTTACCTGATTTGCCAGTTCCTGAGCCCTGACTATAACCAGCGCGAGGACGAGTATGGTGGTTCTGCGGAGAACCGGGCGAGGTTGCTCAGGGAAATCATTGCCGGCTTAAGGGAAAGATGCGGTGACGACTTCCAGATTGGTGTGCGCCTGTCACCTGAACGGATGGGCGTTTATATGCAGGACATGGTTGATCTTGCTGGTGCTCTTATGGCGGAAGGCGAGATTGATTATCTGGACATGTCTCTGTGGGATTGTTTCAAGGAGCCGGAAGAGGAAGGTTTCAAGGGTAAGTCACTGATTGAGTGGTTCACGGACCTGCCGCGCAATGGTGTACGCCTGGTTGTCGCGGGTAATATCAGAACACCTCAGGATGCTGATAAGGTCATGGCGACGGGCGTTGATGCGCTTATGCTGGGTCGCGTTGCGATCCTGCACCACAACTATCCGGACCTGCTTGCGGCAGATCCGGAGTTTCAGCCAATTGAACTGCCGGTGCCTCGAGACCACTTGCGAGCGGAAGGCGTGTCGGAGTCCTTTATCGACTATCTGCATGGTATGGGACGGTTTGGTATCACCTCCAGCTAGGAGGAGTCAGGCATGGAAGTTAAGAATCAGCTCCATCCGGACCAGCCGGGTCAGATCGAGGCCATGATTGGGTCTCGTTGAGAAGCATGGTGGTCGTTTTGTGTTTGCCGGCGCCGTGTCCCACCTGACCCTGGGGGTTGTCGACGATCTCTGGGAGCGGTCTGTGATTTGGTTATCAGTTTAACCACAAAGGTGTTGGCGATTTAATGCCGTGCGTTGCCTGGTCATACAGAGCACCTTTCATTGGATTCACTACGTTGAAAGTCCGCGGTCACAAGCCGTTTCGCTGAGCTCTTCGTGCGCGACTAGCGTCCAGCCGGTGCAATGTATTCCATAAACTGATCCATGGTATCCAGCTTCTGCTGGGTTACACCTGGGCCCAACGTGAAGTCCGGGAAGATAAACTCGTTCACCCCGGCATCCCGGTATCGCCCCATAATGTCCTGCAGCTCGTTCACGGTACCGGCAATTTTAGGTGGTCGATCGGTTGACGCGTTCATCTTTTCTGCAAATGCCGCATCATCGGTGATAAACACCAGTGCCACAGCAGAGCGCTGAATATCGGCGGGATTTCTATTCAGATTGGAACAATGCTAATCCAGGATGTTCATCTTGTGTGTCAGTTCATCAACGTTGCCCCACACATTCCATTCGTCCGCATATTGCGCCGTAATGCGCAATGTGACTTTCTCTCCGCCGCCGCCAATCATCAGCGGCAGGGTAGGCTGCACGGGCTTTGGCTCCAGTGGCGCATTTTCCAGCTGGTAATATTTGCCATCGAAGGTCATCGACTCGCCAGTGAAGAGTCCCTTAATGATCTGGCAGGCTTCCTCCAGCTTCTCAAGTCGCTCGCCGACGGTACCGAACTCGATGCCGTATTTTTTGTGTTCGTTTTCCTGCCAGCCCGATCCTAGACCCAATACCAGTCTGCCGCGGCTGATGTGATCGACGGTAGCGGCCATCTTGGCCAGCACGGCGGGGTGGCGGTAGGTGTTACCGGTAACCAGTGTCCCCAGACGCAGTCGGGGCACGGTCGCTGCAATGGCTGACAGTGTTGTCCACGCTTCGGGCCAGGCGGCGCTGGTGTCTTCCGCGTTCGGCATGAAGTGATCTGCAAGCCATAGGCCGTCCCAGCCCTGTTTTTCGGCATGCTCAGCCAGTTGGCGGGTTTCCTCGAATGTGTGGGTTGGCGCAGGCCAGAAACTATATCTCATGATTTTTTTGTAGTGGGTTCCAAAAGTTCCGCTATGTGATACTTTTATACAGGTCTAATTAAAAAATGGAGAACGAGGGTGTCAGAAGCAACGAATATTGAAGCCTGGCCGGAACAGGAAACCCGTGGTCACACGATTCCCGGTTATCGCTATACGTCCAAAGAATTCTTCGACCAGGAATGGGAAGGCATGTGGACGAAGGTCTGGCTGCTGCTTGGTCGTGAAGCCGAGTTGCCGGAACCCGGGGACTGGCAGATGGAGCCTGTTGGCGTTGAAGAAATCCTGATGGTTCGTCAGAAAGACGGATCGATCAAGGCGTTTTATAACGTGTGTCAGCATCGAGGTAACCCTCTGGTGGATGATGCCAAGGGACACGTCATGCGTCGCTTCGTTTGCAAGTACCACAGTTGGGCCTTCATGCCCGATGGCACACTGAACTTTGCCCCCGACAAGGAAGATTTTCCTGAAGGTGATCCCTGCAAGAACGTGCGCCTGGAGGAAGTGCAGTGTGAAACGTTTGCGGGCTTTATCTTTATCAACATGGATCCGGACTGCAAACCATTGAAAGACTATCTCGGTCCGATCTGGGAAGACTGGGAAAAACGCGATATTCATACCTGGAAGCGCACCATGGCTAACACCATGTGGTTGCCCTGTAACTGGAAAGTCGTGCTGGATAACTTCAATGAGTCATACCACGTACCGACCGTTCACATGCGTGCGACGCCGGATACTGACCGCAAGAAAATTCGCGGTGCAATCGACACCTATTTCAAGGAAACCCGGTTCGATCTCTCTGACGAGGGACATAACCGTATGGTGATGAAAGGTGGTTTCGGAGTTGGGCAGACCGATGATGATGGCAATATCCTGGAGCCACTGGCGACGCAATTGCGTTACTGGGATCTCGATCCTGAGGACTTCAAGGGCCGACCAGAAGACACTCGGGAAGCTATACAGCAGGCGAAGCGAAAGCTTGGCCCGGAGCGTGGCTATACACATTATGACCGTATCCCCGATGAACAGTTTACCGATGCGTTCCACTACACACTGTTTCCCAACTTTGCGGTTTCAGTCTGGTCAGACGGTTTCCACTTTCTGAGAGCAAGACCGCATCCTACAGATCCTGAACAGTGCCTGTTCGATAACTGGTGGTATTCAAGCCCCGCCTCGTTGAAGGAGACGACAGGTGCCTTTAATCGGGCTAACCGGGATATCGATCCGGAATTGCAGGAAGAAGTGCCTGTGAATGAATTGACCTATCCTGAGGATTCGATTGGTCCAGCGATTGAAGAAGACGTGGCTGTCTTCGTCACCCAGCAACGGGGATTCCGTTCCCGTGGCTTTAAGGGCGTGTACCTGTCGAAGCAGGAAACACGAATACGTCGTTACCACGAGCTGATCGATGACTACATCGAGGGTCGTCGAACCTAAACTCTGAACTGGACATGACTCGAGAGCAGGCCTGGGCAGGCGGCATTTCGTTTGCCTGCCTGCTTGTTTACGTATTTTCCTGGTCAGACGGTATCAGCCTGGTTGATGCGGGTCTGTTTCAGATGGTCTGCCAGGACAATGGCATTGCTCATCCACCTGGCTATCCTCTGGCAACGCTGCTCTGCCACCCGTTTATGTCACTGTCGCTGCCTGGCACCCTGCCGGGCAATCTGTTCAGTGCACTATTTGCGGCGGCGACCCTGGTTGTTTTCTTTTCCCTCTGTCGTACGTTTTCTCTGGAACCCGTGTGGTCGGTGCTGGCCACCTTTGCTCTTGGTCTGGCACTGTCGTTCTGGTCCCAGTCCATCATCATTGAGGTCTACACTCTAAATACGTTTTTGTTCGGCCTGGCATATCTGAGCACGGTTCGTTACCTCGACGGGCATCGTGAGTTATGGCTGGTTGTTGCGGTGCTCGCTTTTGCCTTGGGTTTGTCGAATCACTGGCCGCTGATCATTCTGTCCTCGATCGCCTTCATACCGATCCTTCTGGCTGAATACACCAGAGTCCAAGCCGTGTTGTTCAGGCCGGGTCTGCTGGTCACTTTGCTGCTGTGCCTGCTGGTTGGCTTGTCGCCTTATCTGCTGATCCTGACGAAACCTGTCGGAGTGGTATCGATGATTGGCGACATTCACAGTATCGAGGATCTCTGGCGGCTGGTATCCAGGCAGACCTACCAGGACCGCAACCTGGAGGGCATCAGCCAAATGCAGAGCTATCTCTGGTGGCTGCCTCTTATGTCAATCAATCAGCTAGGGATGCTTGCCTGGGTGCTGGTTCCACTGGGGATGCTTCATTCGTTCTATTGCCTGTCTCGGCGATATGCCGTTTCTCTGCTGCTGCTCTGGGTTTCCAACGTCATGATCCTGCCACTCATCAGCAGCTATCCCTTCGATGAGAGTATGCAGGCCCATTACGTTTCCTGGACGCTGCTCGCTATTTTTCCTTGTGCGATCTGGCTGGCACTGGGAGTGAAGTTTCTCTTGAGTCGCTTTCCGACAATCGAGGGTTTTGCAGCGGCTGTGGTGATCCTGGCCATTGCGATCCAGAACTTCAGCAGGCTTGGTTCGCAGGACACAATATGAGTGGATACCTATTACCGCCTGATGCTGAGTTCACTGAAAAGAGATGCGGTGTTGTTTGTCGCGGGTGACGCACAGACAGGTCCGGTGGCTTACCTTCATCACGTTCAGAATGTTCGTCCGGATATCGAGGTTCGCCACCAGCACAATATCCTGTTTGCGAATCGACTGGTCAGGCCTGACCTGCCCGGGCCGGTTCAGGAGAAAGCGGTTGTAAAGTTTGTTGAGCATACGCCCCGACCTGTCTACTCGACTTCAGGTCTTGGCCAGACGGTCGTGGACTTCGGCATGTACTATGAACTCAACGAGGAAGCGGGTTTTGCGTTTCTGCCGGAGCTGGACAGTTACATGGCGCAGTTGATCCCCGCTCTGGAGGTCGGTGTCGTTCGTGAACCTTTCATTCGGTTGTTTCTTCACAAGATCGTCTACGATTATGCGCGTGCCGTCGTGGGTGATTCTATTGTACGCGCGGGTCTCGATGAGGCGTCCCGTCAGCGGCTCCTGCTGGTGGTTGCTACGCTTCAGGGGAAGATATGGACACTGCATCATCTTTTGCGCGGAGAAGGAAACGAGATTAATCCGGATCAGTTGCGCTCTTTGATCGAGGCCGGTGAGGCGCAATTACTGAACGATCCCGTTGATACCGGGGCTGGTGCTTTCCTGCGACTTGCTGCAGACGCTTACCAGGAGCACCTGGGCCAACCGGATAAGGCGGCTAACCATTACAGTTGGGCGCGAACGTTCGATATTCGTGATGAGACATGTCAGCACCTCGAGAAATCCCTCCGTCGTGATCTCATGCCTGACCTGGGCTGCTGATTGATGCAGTTCGGCGTATAATGTCGACCATGACGCCAGAAGCAGATATCGATTTTGATGCCACCGGTCTCAGATGTCCTGAGCCCTTGATGCTCGTGCGCAACAAGATGATGGATATGCAGTCCGGTGAGGTTATCAAAGTGACCGCGACAGACCCCTCCACCTCCTGGGACTTCCCGAATTTCTGCAAGTTCCTGAGTCATGAAATGGTGCATCAGGAGACTGAAGGTGACGTCTATCTCTATTGGATTCGCAAAGGTTGAGCGATGTCCCGGGAGGTGCACTACTACTTCGCATACGGCAGTAACATGAATCCTTTACGGGTGAAGAAACGAAACATGGCGTTTCATTCAGCCGAAGCCGGTCATCTCGCGCATTATCGTATGAAGTTTAACAAGCGGTCGGTGAAGTACCCGGGTGCGGCTTCCGCCAACGTGGTTGCCGAATCAGGTGCGCTCACCGAAGGCGTGGTCTACCGACTCAGTCATCCAGAGCAGATCGAAATGATGGACCCTTTTGAGGGGTATCCCGTCCGTTATGATCGCAGGCCGTTGCCGGTCAGAGTTGACGATGGTTTTGTTCATGCCTGGGTGTATATCGCTAACGAAGATCATATCCAGGAGGGTTTATCGCCTGCCCGCTGGTATCTGGAACACCTGCTTGCCGGTGAGGCATTCCTCAGTGACACCTATCTGTTGCAGCTCCGACAGACGATCTGTCTGCCGGATTCGGAAGTGGAGCCGAGCTGAGTGCAGCTTCAGCAGCTGATCGAAATTTTCGAGCTGACGGTGGGCGATACTCATCGGACCAGGTTGCAGGGCGGCGCGCCTGAACCGTTTTACAGACCCGGTCTGGCTTCAGATGAACTTAGTGTCATTTACTTTCGAGATAATTATTCCTCCAGCGCGCTGCATGAGATCGCTCACTGGTGTATTGCCGGTCCGGAGCGTCGTCTGCAGGAAGATTATGGCTATTGGTATAAGGGTGACCGGGGATTCAGAGAACAGCGCGAATTTGAAGTTGTTGAGGCAAGGCCTCAGGCTCTGGAGTGGATCATGAGCGAAGCCGCAGGGATACCTTTCCGCGTCAGCTGCGACAATTTTGATGAATCGACGCTGGATCTGCCGGGTTTTCGCCGGGTAGTGAAAGCGCATGTGCCGCAACTGCTTGATCGTATGCCAGTGCGGGCTGCCCGGTTTATTGATGGGCTTGTCATGGCGAGTGGATGTTATGGTGCCTTTCAAAGTGATCGTTACGAGGAACTGCCAAACTGATGGCTATCCCTGATGGATTCAAGACAGACCCGGGTTTTGATGCAGCTGAAGACCACATTGGTCCTTTCTACTATCGCAGGGACGGTGAGGATTTTGACTGCGCCTTTATTCCGGATTCCCGTAACTGCAATGTGAACGGGCTGGTGCACGGTGGCGTGCTGATGACCTTCGCTGACTTTTCCCTGTGTCTGGCAGCCACCAATCACTATGAGCAAGAGAGCTGTGCCACGGTCAGCTTTCATGCGGATTTCACCGCTGCAGCGCGACAAGGCAATCTCGTGACCTGTCGACCGGAAATAACCCGCAGGACCGGGTTCATGGTATTTGTTTCGGGAAAGTTGTTGAGTGACGGTCAGGTGGTGATGACCTTCAGTGCCGTGGTAAAGAGACTCTTTTCCCGATGAGCCAAGCCAGCGACGAACCCATTTACCTGGTTGATGCCTCGATCTATATTTTTCGAGCCTACTTCTCGATGCCGGATACTTTTGTTGCGACAAACGGACAGTCGGTCAATGCGGTTTATGGTTATGCCAGTTTCATGCTGGATTTTCTTGAAAAGAATCCAATCTACAGTTCCTTCGCTTTTGATGAAAGCCTGAATACCTGTTACCGGAATCGAATTTATCCGGAGTACAAGGCCAATCGTGATCTACCCGATGCCAATCTGGAATTTCAGCTGCAGAAATGCCAGGAGGCGACACGTCTTCTGGGATTTCATCATCTATCGCTCAATGATTATGAAGCGGATGACATTATCGGCACGTTGCAGTCGAAACTTGCTGTGGAGCGTTCCGTGGTGATCGTGACCAGGGATAAAGACCTGGGTCAGCTGCTGCGTGCTGACGATCTGCTGTGGGACTTTGCAGCCGATGATTTTCAGGGGCCGGAAGCGGTGCGCGAAAAGTTCGGGGTAGAAGCGAGCCAGATCGCGGATTTTCTTGCACTGGCAGGGGACTCTGTAGACAACATTCCCGGTGCTCCGGGGATAGGCGCTAAATCTGCTGCTAAAATTCTTAATCACTTCGAGAATATCGACACGCTTTACCAGCGCCTGGACGAGATCGAGTCTATTGGCATGCGCGGCGCGAGGAAAGCAAAGCAGACATTGCAGGAGAACGAAGACCGCATCCGAATGTTCCAGCAGATTACGCGTATCAAGACAGACATTCCGCTTGATGTTGAAATTGCACAGCTGGAAAGGAAACCGGCATCCACCGAGGACGTTGCCAGGTTCTGTGATGAGATGAGTTTTGGACAGCGTGTCAGAAATCGCATGCTTGAGGCCGCGGGTGACTGATCGGGCTTTCAGAATAGGCCTAGTCGTGAATCCACTGGCCGGTGTTGGTGGACCGGCAGGCCTCAAAGGCAGTGATGGCGTCTACGAGGAAGCACTTTCCCGTGGTGCCCGGAGCCAGGTAGCTGACCGGGTTGCTCTGTGTCTGAATGCTTTGCCATCGGTTGGCATCGAATGGTTCACGGCCAGCGGATCCATGGGCGGTGATTATCTTGAGGTACGCTCGATTCCGTTCCAGGCAGTCGGGGAGACACCTGAGCAAACAAGTCCGGAAGACACCAGGGCGCTCGTTCAGACCCTGTGCCGTTCAGATATTGATCTGCTCCTGTTTGCCGGCGGTGATGGTACGGCCAGAGATGTGGCCGATGCGTTCCACCTGGTGCCAGCAGTCCTTGGCATACCCTGTGGTGTGAAGATGCACTCTGGTGTGTTTGCAACATCACCCAGGGCCGCTGCAGATCTGTTACAACGACTTATCGATGGGGAGGCGTTATCCGTGGTGGATGGTGAGGTGCGTGATATTGATGAATCCTCATTCAGAGATGGCGTGGTCAAAACACGATTCTATGGCGAACTACCGGTCCCGGATGATCTGCGCTATGTGCAACAGACAAAAATCGGAGGGCGGGAAAGTGATGAGCTGGTTGTTCAGGAGATTGCCGCTGACGTCATCGAAAATATGGATGATGAGACACTTTACATCATGGGTTCCGGGTCCACGGTCTGTGCCATCATTGAAAACATGAATCTGCCTGCCACGCTGCTGGGTATTGATGTAATTTACCAGGGCGCGCTGCTGGCAGAGGACGCCACGGAGCAGCAACTGCTTAAGCTGCTCAATGACTACCCAAAAGCAAAAATTATTGTGACTGCCATCAGCGGTCAGGGGCATGTGTTCGGTCGCGGTAATCAGCAGCTCAGTGCCGCCGTGATACGCAAGGCAGGACCGGAAAACATTGTCATTGTGGCAACCAAATCGAAGCTCGCTGCTCTGGAACAGCGCCCGTTACTGGTTGATACCGGTGATTCCGGTCTGGATGAAGACCTTTCAGGCATGAGAGTGATTCTGACCGGATATGAGGACCATGTCCTCTATCGAGTTGCATAGCGTCTTCTCAGTCGGGTGTTACAGGGCGTTCAGTCGTGTAGAATGTGCGCGACCACCTTGTTAATAGCGATCGAGTCTCCGGAACGCAGAGCACGCCGTAACTGATTGACCACCAGTTTCTGATCTTCAAGTACGGACGGTGAAGGCTCCATTTCTTCAGGCTGGACGATGCTCACGATATTGGAGTCGTCTTTCTGGTAGACCTTGGCGAGATAGATGGGCTCTGAAACTTCCGTCAGTTTGAGGAAAGCCTTGTGGGTCAGGACAGCCTGATCGACACCATCCTGCCGGATGGTATCTGTGAAGCGAATATATTCTTCATCGGCGAGCCACAGCATGGCGTAGAAGCCGGCCGTGTAGTGCGGGCTGTGCAGGCCATACTCGTCCGGATCATCGACCCCGGCCACATCGTCCACGTACAGAGGTGCCTTGGTAGGAAAAGAGGCATACAGGATGCTCAATATCTTGGCGATATGCCTGTAGAAGTTCTCGATGTTAATGTCTGCCATGGCTTGCTGAGAATCCTCCTGCGAATCATTATAACGGCGTTGACAGAAAAACGCAGGTCGTCTGTCCTCCTTGGCAGTCCGTTCATGAGTATGGAAGAATGCTTTCTTTTATGCAGTTTTAGTTATGCCAAAGATTGAGAAACCGGTTTCCGAGTGGAAAGAGCAACTTACCCCTGAACAGTTCAAGGTTGCCCGCAAAAAGGGTACAGAGCGGGCCTTTACCGGCGAATACTGGGATTGCAAGACGGAAGGCGTCTACGAATGTATCTGCTGCGGTAAAGCGTTGTTTTCTTCAGAAACCAAGTATGACTCTGGTACCGGCTGGCCAAGCTTCTTCCGTCCAATGTCGGATGACGCCATTGCAGAACGCGCAGACCGCAGCCTTTTCATGAAACGCACCGAGGTTGTCTGTAGCGACTGCGATGCGCACCTGGGACATGTATTTGAGGATGGCCCTCAACCGACGGGGCTTAGATACTGTCTGAATTCAGCTTCTCTGAAACTGAAACCCAAAGGAGATAACTAATCAGCTGGTTACGGGCGTGTCGATGTTGAGACTCAAGTCGGAAGTTCTCATGCGCAGACAGCGTCGTCGCCTGCATGCCCAGACCAACGATGAGCGTCGACGGCACATAGTCGATCTGTTCCTGGTGCTCTTTGTGCTGCTGTCTCTGAACGTTGTAGCGATGATGTGGTTCGAGCAGCTGAGTTTGCCGGATGCTGTCTGGCTGACGTTTACGACCGTCACCACTGTTGGCTATGGAGATCTGGTCGCCACGACGACTGAAGGGCGGTTCGCCACGATCGTTCTGGTCTATATTTTTGGAATTTTCATGCTTGCCCAGATTGCGGGCGAATGGATCGATTACCGCTTTGACCGGCGTGATCGGATGAAGCGTGGAATCTGGAGTTGGAAAATGAAAAATCACATCCTGATCCTCAATACACCGGATTCACACGGTGATCGTTATCTCAGGCTTCTCGTGGAACAGATTCGCGATACTCCGCTGGTGGCTGATCTCCCAATCCAGGTGTTCTCTCCACATTTCCCGGAGGGATTGCCAACGGACATTGCGAACAAGGAGGTAGTTCTTCGCTCCGGTAAACCCGAAGGTCGTGTCAATCTATCCGAAGCGAATATCGAAGATGCCAAATTCGTCGTTCTGCTTGCTGTTGACGTTAACGACGAGAGATCAGACAGCGTTAATCTCGATATGCTGGATCAGATGAAGGATTACGAGATTCCCGGGCATGTCATTGTTGAGTGTGTGCTTGAGGCCAATCGGGAGCGATTCAAGCGTATGGGGGCGAATGCGGTTATTCGACCCATCCGAGCCTATCCGGAGCTGCTGGTGCGCTCACTTTCTGCTCCGGGCACGGAGTCAATCCTGGAAGATCTGTTTGTCTACGCAGGTAATCACCCGCGACGCTACGATGTCTCTTTTAAAGAACGGCAGTGGGGCAGACTGGCAAGCCTGCTTCTGGAAAAAGGTCTGGGAACGCCGTTAGGCTTTATGTCGGGGGATGATGCCATGACAACCAATCCACCTCCTGATGCCCTTGTCAGTGGTCATGCGATTTTTATCATGGTCAGCCAGAATGCGCCCTACGAACCGGCTCTGGTTGAGGAGTGCATCGCTGCGGCAGGCAGTTGAACTTTCGCCTGAATAAATGGCTGGATGCCTTCCAGCTGATTGGCTGTCTGGTTGGCTTGCTCTGGTGTGCGACCTTGCTGAATCACCTTCAGGGATACGCCTTTAATCAGTTCGGGATCTACCCGCGTGAAGTACAGGCATTGCCAGGCATCTTTTTCTGGGTATTGCTGCATGGTGACTTCACACACCTGATCATGAATACCACACCCTTGTTTTTCCTGGGATTCATTGTGGCCCTGCGTGGCCCGGCTCTGTTTTTTAAAATCACGGTTACGGTCTGGTTGTTCGCCGGCTTGTCCGTTTGGCTGGGTGGCCGCCCGGCGTTCCACATTGGGGCCAGTGGACTGGTCTTTGGATACTTCGGTTTTCTGCTTGCGGTGGCGATCTATGAGCGGAGTCTTATCGATCTGGCTGTTGCCTCGGTTACTGTCTTCTATTATGGCGGTATGTTTTTCGGGTTGCTGCCAACTGTGCCGTTTGTCTCGTTTGAGTCCCATATCGCCGGCCTGGTGATGGGCGTGGTTGCGGCGCGACTCTTTGGTAAGGACTGGGTTCGGGCTCTTAATAAGCCCCGCTGAGGGCTCTTCACACCCCCGGCTGAGGGCTCTTGATTACCCCCGCTGAGGGCTCTTACTAACCCCCGCTGAGGGCTCTTACTAACCCTCGCTGAGGGCTTTTCACCCCCCCGCTGAGGGCTCTTCACACCCCCGCTGAGGGCTCTTCACACCCCCGCTGAGGGCTCTTATTAAGCGCTGCAAGTTGAGTTGAGTGATCGGTGCGACCAGCTGCCGTTTTTCGGAGGTCCCCATCGTTACAATAGGCCCCGAGGCGCTGCCCGAAGTTCAAGTAAACCTATTTGGCCCCGGTTGCGTCTTAATCCTGAGAAGTTAATGCCTGAATGTCGAGCGGTGCTGTTGTGAATAACCTTGTTGTAAAAATTGCTTTACCCATTGGCCTCGTCGCCCTGGGTTTCGGTGTCTATGGCCTGCTTCATGCCGTGAAACCTGAGCCCGAGAAAAAAGACGAGCCTCCGCGGGCGCTCAGCGTGTTCGTGCAGCCGGTTACCAGGTCAGATATCCCCTTGAAAGTCACTACCCAGGGTGAGGTCAGGGCCAAAACGGATGTGGACATTGTTGCGCAGGTTGCAGGCCGCGTGGTTGAGGTCTCACCGGAGTTTGTCGAGGGCGGTGTCGTTCAGCCAGGCGTACCGTTGATCGTCATTGAACCAACAGACTATCAGTTTGCTGTACACCAGGCGGAAGCGAGAGTTGCCGAAGCTGAAGTGAGAGTTCAGCAGGCCGATGCCGATGCAAACGTGGCGCGATATCAGCTTCGTGATGCCAAGGGTGCTTCAGATCTCGCGCTGAAGAAGCCGCAGGTTGCAGAGGCCCAGGCTCGGTTGAAAGCAGCCATGGCTGATCTGTCTCAGGCCCGAACCAATCTGGAACGAACACGCATTGCTTTGCCTTTCCACGGCCGAGTAATTTCAACTTCTGTAGATATTGGTCAGTACGTTACGCCGGGAACTCGCCTCGGAAGAGCATTCGGTCAGGATGTTGTTGAAATACGCCTGCCTCTCAATGATTCCCAGCTGGCCTCGCTGGATCTGCCCATTGGTTTTGTGGCGGCACCCGGTGAGGGTCTGTCCGTCGACATTACTGCGAGGGTTGCCGGTCGAGAACAGCACTGGGAGGGAGAGTTAAGAAGACTGGATGCGGCCATAGACCCGGGTTCCCGCATGATTTTCGGTATGGCGGAGGTCAGGAATCCTTATGGCGAAGGGGTTTCAGAGTTCGGTATGCCCCTGGCTGTGGGGCTCTTTGTTAATGCTGAGATAAGTGGCCGTCAGATTCGGGACGCTTACATCATTCCGAGGCATGCGCTTCGGGCTGGAGACTAGGTCTATGTTGTCAATGATGAAGGCCGGCTCGACATCCGATCCGTGGATGTCACTTACAGCTCTTCCGACGAGGCAGTGATCGGCAGTGGCCTCGTAGCCGGTGATCAGGTGATTGGTTCCTCCATCCGTAACCCCATTCAGGGTATGTCCCTGGAGGCTCTGCCATATGGGCTCGACAGCTCGGTCATAGCGAAGGATGAGTAATTTCGACCCGTGAAGTCATCGGCCACCACGGAGGGTTGATGATGCGCGCAATCATCGGCTGGTGGGCCAACAATCCCGTCGCTGCCAACCTGTTGATGGCAGGTATCCTGCTTTCCGGCTTTCTCGGTTTCACGGCCATGGAGCGGGATGCTTTTCCTGTCTTCAAGGACAACAGTGTTTCTATCGAAGTGATATGGCCGGGCGCTGCGCCTCAGGAAGTTGAGGAACAGATTCTTTTCCGGATCGAGGAAGCACTGAAAGACATCGACAGTGTTCGCCGTGTCTATTCGACGGCGCAGGAAAGTTATGCGCTCATCGAAGTCCACACCTATGCCAACGTCGGGATAGAAGAGTTCCTGAATGAGGTCAAAAACGCGGTTGATTCTGTCACCTCGTTACCCCGTGATATCGAAAACCCCAAGGTTCGTCAGAGGATATTTCGTGGCGAAATGATTCGCCTGGCGGTTCATGGCGATCTTGATGAAAGAACGCTGACTCGGCTGGCTGAAGATCTGCGGGACGAAGTGGCCGCACTGCCTTATGTTTCGGTCGTTGAGCTCTTTGGTACGCGACGTGAGGAAGTTGCCGTGGAGCTCTCGGAACAGGCCATGCGGCGATACGGTGTTACCTTCTCGGAAGTGGCTGCGGCAATTCGTGGAAGCTCCGTCAATCTCAGCTCCGGGCGAGTTCGCACTGAAACCGGCGATGTTGTTTTACGCGCACGAAACCTGGCTGACAACGACGAAGAGTTCGGCAACATCGTGCTGCGTCAGAGCGATGATGGTGCTGTGGTCCGCGTTCGTGATGTTGCGAGGGTGGTGGACGGTTTCGTAGACGAAGAAATCCTGGCGACCATGAACGGCGAGCCGTCTGTACTTCTGCAGGTTCTGTCCACCGATAATATGCAGGTTGTAAAGACATCTGATGCGGTGCGCGCCTGGATGGAAGAGCGACAGAAGTCTCTGCCGGAAGGGGTCAGCCTGACCCTCTGGTTTGATACTGCAGATATCTACAAAAGTCGTATGGGGACGATCGGTGAGTCAGCCTACCTCGGGCTGCTTCTGGTGTTTCTCGTGCTCATACTGTCGTTGCGCCCGAAGGTTGCTTTATGGGTAACAGCGGGTATCGCCGTTGCCTTTATGGGCACTTTTGCATTGTTGCCGGCCAATGATGTGTCTTTGAATATTATGTCCACGTTCGCATTCTTGCTCGTTCTGGGCATCGTGGTGGATGACGCGATCGTGGTGGGGGAGAGCATCCACCAGCATTCCCACAAGATGGGAGGGGGACCAGAGGGCGCTATTGAGGGGGCGCTTGTTGTCAGTAAACCGGTGTTCTTTGCCGTGGTTACAACAATGATCGCCTTCGCCCCCTGGTTTTTCCTGACAGGCACGGATGCACAAATCACACGACAGTTATCGATTGTTATCACCCTGGCGCTGACGATCTCGCTTATTGAAGCCTTCCTTATTCTGCCTGCGCACCTGAGAAACCTTCACCACAGAGAGAAGCTTGGCAGGTTTGCGACCTGGCAGAAGCGTATCGAAGAAGGCATCGTGGGATTTGCCCACAAGAACTATCGTGGCTGGATCTCCGGGGCGATCGAACATCGATATGCCACGGCTGCAGGTTTCATTGCGGCGTTCATTATCAGCGTGGGTATTTTTTCCAGTGGCTGGGTGAAGTTCAGTTTCATGCCGGAAGTGGAGAACGAGATCATCTATATCAACGTGGAATTACCCACCGGAACGCCGTACTCCAGGGCTCTGGGTATTCTTGATCAGCTCCAGAATGCCGAGCTCAAGCTGATTGAAGAGGTGCAACAGGAAGCGGAAGCCAGAGGCGGTACAGGGGAGCTTATTGAAGGCTGGTACACCCGGTCTCGCCGTGATGGCGTGATCGCGATCGTCAAGCTCGCGCCTCCGGAAGTTCGCGATCTTTCCGCTAAAGAAGCTGCGACGCGGCTTCGTGAACTGGTCGGAGAAATTCCGGATGCGGACAACATCGATGTGAACTACACGATGAACAACAACGGTCCCCAGCTTAGCTATGTTTTGCGTCACAGGGACATGGATGTGCTGCGCGCGGCCAGCAATGATCTGCAGGCGAGACTGTATACATACGATGGAACCTATTACGTGCGCGACAACCTGCGCGGCGAAACCGATGAGTTGCATCTTAATCTCAGGCCAGGCGCTGAGAAACTCGGGATAACCTTGTCTGAGGTATCCCGACAGGTTCGCCAGGCTTACTACGGAGAAGAAGTGCAGCGACTGCCTCGAGAGAATGGTGATGTGAAGGTGATGGTGAAGTACCCGAAAGATCAACGCCGAAATCTTGAAAGCCTCAACAGCTTCCGCGTGCGAACCAATGATGGCAGGGAGGTACCTCTGCTTTCTGTGGTTGACGTTGAACTGACCACGGGTGTTCAGCGCATTCAGCGCCGTGATGGTGAACGTATGGTGCGGGTTTCTGCACACGTGGCGGATGACCTGACCAACGACATTAACATGGATATTTCTGACACTTTCCTGCCGGAACTGGAAAAGAAATACGCCGGGCTGAAGATTGGCAAGAGTGGCAGACAGGAAGCTGAGGAGGAGTTCTTCGGAGAGATCGTGGCTCTCTATCTGGTCGCTTTCTTCTCCATGTATGCGCTGATTGCTATTGCCTTCCGATCCTACTTTTTACCTCTGCCCATCATGACGGCCATTCCTTTTGGTTTCATGGGTGCTGTCTATGGTCACCTGATCTTTGGTGTATCCATGGCCCTGTTCTCTTACTTTGGTATTGGTGCGGCAGCAGGTGTCGTGGTGAACGATAATCTGGTGCTTGTGGATCTGATCGGGCGGTTGCGTGAGCAGGGGAAAACGATTGTAGAGGCGGTCATCGAGGCTGGCGTCACCCGATTCCGACCCATCCTGCTGACATCGGTGACGACTTTTGTTGGTCTGATGCCAATTATGGCTGAACGCTCAACAGATGCTCAGTTTCTGAAACCCGCTGTGCTGGCTCTGGCCTTTGGCGTGTTGTTCGCCCTGTTTGTGACGCTCCTGATGGTGCCGGCACTCTACTGTATCGGTGAAGACATCAAGGCTGGTTCCAGGAAAGGTGTCAGTAAGACCCGGGAAATACTGGACGCAGGACTTCAGGCGCTGGGCGTGAAGTCCTGATCCGGTTCCGTTTTCGTGTAAAGCCTCTTTTGCTAGTCCAGGCTCTGGGCTCTCTTTAGAGCTTCGCGAGCGTAACAGCGTGCAAGCCAGGACTGCACATTTGGATAGGGTGATAAATCCAGCTTGATCATGTCCAGCAACAGCATAACGCTGGATACGTTCAGATCAGCGACGGTGAACGAATCCGTCACCAGGTACTCACGACCATCAAGATGTGCGTCAAGTACCTGCAGTGGACGAGGCAGCGCCTCGTTTGCTTCGTCGATCGCTCGCTGATTCATGTTATCCCGATGCAGCATCATCTGAATAATGACCTGCATTTGCAGAAACTCGATTTCGCTGATTCCCCACACGGTCCACTGATTCACCTGAGCCTCTAACTCCGCTGAGTCCGGATACAGTTCGGGTGCATACTTTTTTGTCAGGTAGAGGTTGATGGCCATGGATTCAAACAGGGTGATATCGCCATCCACCAGGGCGGGTATACGACCATTGGGGTTTACGACCAGGTACTCATCAGTCTTCGATTCCTTGAAAAAATGAGTAGGGACATGGGTGTATTCGATACCTGTTTCCTCAATGGCCCATAGAGAGCGAATGGCCCGTGACCGAGAAACACCGTAAATGGTCGTCGACATGTTTGACTGCCTTTATTTAACTGGGAAGAGGATTATACGGCAGATGACGGCGCCTGGGTTGTTGAGAGCCAGCGAACTGCATCTGCATAGTCTGTGAAAACCTCGAGATCTCTCGGCATTGCTTCAGCGAGTTTCTTGTACATTCGCGCAATCATGGCGTGTTGACGTTCGGCAACCAGAATGGCGGATTTGCCTCCCTGCATTCGTGCCCAGAGCTCAATGGAACCTTCAACCATTTCCAGGATGTCAGAGAAGCCGGATTTAATCTCGGCTTTCCTGGTGTCCCACAGTACAGGGCGCCTGGGATCGTAGTCTGGCTGCAGGTAGAGCCTGCGCTGAGCTTCGATGACCTCGGCGGCACTCAATGTCTCCGTGAGTTTTTGTGTGACAAAAAATGATTTCAGATCACAAAGGGTTTCGATGGGCATGTCGGTTGCTATAGTCAGGAGCGGCGCATTGTAGAAGAACTCAATCTTAAAGCAGGTAAGTAATTTGTAACTGGAATGTGGTGAACGCTTACAGTTGTTAAACTGGCGGATTCACCGTTTTCCTGGAATCAGGATATGTTTGTGGTTATGTGTCGGCTGTTCGCGGTTTCTCTCATTCTTCTGGGGCTGCCGTTATGGGTTATCGCCTCATCTGAGTACGTAGGTGTGGAAAACTGTCGGGGTTGTCACGATGACATAGTTTCAGCCTGGCAGTCCTCCCATCACTATGAGGCTATGCAGCCTGCCAACGATACATCGGTCCGTGGTGACTTCGATGGTCAACAGCGAGTGTTTCACGGCATCCCCTGGCGCATGGAAAAGGGAGCTGATGGCTATACGGCCACCTTTGGCACTGGCGAATCCTCCGTTCGTCTCCCCATCAGGTATACCTTCGGGGTCAGTCCGTTGCAGCAGTATCTGGTCGAACAGGAAGGCGGACATCTTCAGGCGCTGAACGTCGCCTGGGACAGCCGGCCATTGGCTGAGGGAGGTCAACGATGGTTTCATTTGCGTGAAGAGATGACAGAGGACTCGCCCTTCAGCTGGGACAGGCATCTGCAGAACTGGAACGGTCGTTGCGCTGAATGCCACAGCACAAATGTCAGTAAAACATTTGATCGCGCAGACAGTTCATACACCACCTCTTTCTCTGAAGTGAATGTTGGCTGTGAAGCCTGTCATGGACCGGCTGGTGATCATGTTTCCTCTGCACGGAACGGTGAGCCCGCGCCCTTGTTTAACGCGCCGTCAACACTGAGTTGGAAATATGGAGAGGCACCCATTGCTGTGAGTGAAGGCACCGCAAACGATGCGCATATTGATATGTGCGGTGGCTGCCACTCCCGGCGCAGCGTGATTGGTGAGATCGCGCCCGGTGGTGATTATCATGATCAATATGATCTTTCACTTCTGGAAGGCGGTCTCTACTACCCTGATGGTCAGATCAGGGACGAAGTGTTTGTCCTGGGTTCCTTTATGCAAAGTAAAATGCACGCCGCTGGCGTCACCTGCATGAACTGTCACGATGCCCATACTGGCCGCTTGAAATATGATGACAACCGCCTGTGTGCCCAGTGCCATAATCCCGCCAGCTATGATGTGCTGGCGCATACCCGACATGAAGCGGCGACTGCCGGTGTTGCCTGTGTGGACTGCCACATGCCTGAAACGACTTACATGATGGTCGATGATCGGCGTGATCACCGATTCGGCATTCCCGATCCTGCGCTATCGATCAGTCATGATATTCCGAATGCCTGTAATGGCTGCCATGACGATAAGACTCCAGAGTGGGCTGTGGAGGTTCTTGGCCGCAAAGGTTCCGGCGATGTCTATGCGCGAATCCATGCCCGTTTGCAGACTCTTGATCCACTGGCGGTAAACCCTGCTATCGATTACATCAATAGTGACAGCAACCCGGTGATTCGCCGCGCCACATTACTGGCTGCGCTCCCCATGACGGAGGACTCGATTCGCGTTGCGCTGGAACAGGTGAAGTCGGGTGAAACCCTGCTGAGGCAAGCGGCAGCGCGCAAACTGGGTGAAGCCCCCGCGGTTGTTCGTCAGATGACGTTACCGTCGCTGGCTGATGACCCCCATGCGGTGGTGCGACGAGAAGCAGGGCGGGGCCTGGTGGAACTGGCTTCGGTCGTCAGTATTGAGGATCTCAGTCAGCTGCTGCCGCTTTTGAGGGTCTATCAGGAGAGTCTGATGCCCAGCAGTGATCTGCCTTCCACAATGACTGAGCAGGCGCGTGTTGAGCAGAGTATGGGGCGAACAGACGAGGCAGAATCCTTGTTCCGGGACGCCATACAGGTTGAGCCGCACTATGTCCCGGCATTGTTGAATCTGGCGGATCTATACCGCACTGACGGCGATGCAGAGGCGGCGGGTAAACTGCTTCGACAAGCGGTGGAGGTTGCCCCGGACAGTGGCGCGGCCAATCACAGTTACGGGCTTTATCTGGTACGTCAGGGAAAAACCGAGGCGTCTCTGCTTTACTTGAAGGAGGCGACTCTGCAGGCGGATGCGTCGCCGCGATTTGCCTATGTCTATGCCGTTGCGCTTGATTCCGTGTCGAGAACAGCGGAGGCGGTGGGGCTACTGCAGGAGACATCCAGAAACTGGCCCAACCAGTTTGAATTGTTGATGCTGGAAGTTGTCTACCGTGAAAAGACGGGGTTGCTGTCTGGTATCAATACGCCGCTGCGGGCACTTTCCCGTGTTGCGCCAGAGGATCCGCAGGTGCAGCCGCGGCTGCGGCATTACCGAATCCAATAAAAATGTATCTTCTCTGAGTTATTTCTTACGACGATCCGGTTTCTTTCGACGCGGGTCGGCTTCTTCAACGACTCGGTCACCGCTCCGGCGATCGCTGTCTGGAATCCGTCTGTCTGTGGGACCTTTGCGGCGTGCAACTTCTTCCTTTTCTTTGGACATCTGCTTTTGCTGCATGGTTATCTGCTGACAGATGAGAGGATAGTTTTTCCCTGTCAGTGTTTCAATGTCCACTGTCGGAACAAGGAGCCCTGAATGCACTGTCAGCGTTCAGGCGCGACGAAACCTGAAGACTGAGCCGGAGTAGGGAATGCCAAGACCATCAGAGAATTCAGGCTCGTATTGGGTACTCGTGAACCCTCTTTGTTTCATGTCCTGCAGGAAGGTCTCCGACTGACCCCGATCCGGGTCTACAATGATGATTTCTCCGTGACCTTTCAGATGCCGGTCAAGAAAGTCAGTCAGGTGCTGCACATGCTTCGGTTCGTACAGAATGTCGCTGCCGACAATCAGGTCGAACTGACCAATATTCAAACCTGAGTTGCTCCAGGAACCCTGAACGAACGATATAGGTGGCTGATTATTCAGTGATGTATTGTCCTCGAGCAGTTCCTGTGTGACCGGATGAATGTCCATGGCGGTGATATCTGCACCCATGGCATTCAAGGTATGACTCGCCAGTGCCATGCCACAGCCAATCTCCAGAACCTGCTTGTCTGCCAGGTTCTCAACCTGAAGCAGGTTGGCAAGAACACTCTGTTCAAGATCACGCAGCGTACGCAGACGGATTTTGAGATTGCCGACCTGGTAATCCTGGTAACGAAATTTGAGACTCATAACCTAAGGTAGCAAAAGGTAAAAGCTTCGTCAGTAGGGTAATATGAGCAGATGAAAACCGTGATTCAATGTCTGGCAGCGTTACCTGGCGTTGTTCTTTTACTTATCGGCATATCAATACTGACGCAGCCTGAGCAGGGCCTTGATGGGCTGGGTCTGGCGATGCAGTCAGGCCTTGGTTTGAGCACACAGATAGGTGACATGGCGGCCTTCTTTTTTGGTACCAGCATCTTTATCTTTTATGGCGCTTTTCGGCCGCTTAGCGGTGCTGCCTATGCCGGAGCCCTGATGCTTATACTCGCAGCGCTGTTTCGTCTTGTGGCGACACTGCATGGTGCCCCTGTCGGAACGCAGTTTATTGTTTTCGAAGTGGTTTCAGCCATCTGGATCGTGGCGCTGAATTACTATCTTCGCAGGCCGAGATGAAATACGGACTGCGCCCGTAACCTTAAACTCAGGACCAGCGGATATCCGCTTCCTGGCGCATGAAATGTGCGATCCAGTTATGATAATTCTGTACCGCCGGTTCGTTCCTGCCATACAGGAACTCTTCGTTTGCGCCCGACGTGATGCCTTCCTGAATCAGCATTCCCAGACGATAGTCCTCATCTTTCACGGCCTGCAGCACCATGGCGCTGAAGTTACGGGTAGCCTCGATTTCAGAATCTGATTCCGGTTTTTTTGCAGAGAGCACCATCTGAACAGTTCGAGTTGTCTCTGGTGTCGGTCCCGGGAAAACCTGGCTGACGAGACAATGATCGCCAAGAATTCCGGAGATAGAAAGATTCGGAAAACAGTTATGCACAAGGCGTATGTGTTCCAGTGGCTGCCACTTGTCTTCGGGCTCATTCGCCAGAGTACCCAGGCTGCGTCGACCCAGTGTCAGACGCTGGTGCGGACCATAAGTATCCAGCACTAACAGGTTGCCGATGGTATGTTGGCCGACTGTGGCGCCATGGACGGAGTTGTGGTGATAGATTTCAAGGTAGCCATCCATCGTCACCTTCCAGCCCGGACCGACCAGTTCGCGCTTGTCGTACAGATGCCAGCTGCCTAGCTCCAGTGTTTCGAGCTTTGCTGCCATGTCACCCAGCCAGGCATCGATGTCAAAAGGTTCTGCGGAGCCCAGTGTGACCCAGATGATACCGGCGGTCTCTGCACAGGCAAGTGATGTCAGTCCCAGTTGTGAGGCATCGACGTCGCCGAATGTTTTTGAACCATATCTGCTAACGAGATCACCCTGTCGATCGTATACCCAGGCGTGATATGGACAGGAAAAAGATCTGCTGTTGCCGGTTTCGCTTTCACAAAGTCTGGCGCCGCGATGGCGACACACGTTCAGGAATGCACGGGCTACGCCATCATCGCCTCTGACAATCAGCAGTGGTGTTTCCATGGCGTACATCGTCTTATAGTCACCAGGCTCCGGCAGTTCTATTGACAGAGCCATTGCCAGGGGCAGCGTCTTGAACATCCGCTCCCGCTCCGCCTGATATCGGCCGGGATCGGTATAGGCCGTCACCGGCATGGACATCACTGAATCCGTCATATCTGTTGTATGCATCTGCTGATGCTGCAGCGCCCGGCGTGCCAGCTGCTTCAGGTCTTCTTGATAATCTGTGTCGGTCATCAGCTGGCGTTGATCTCGTCAAAGTGGCTGGATATGACCTCGCTCCCGAGAGTGGAGCCATCGTTATTGCCGATCGTGATGGCGGGCCAGCGGCCATCTTTAAACATGAACAGTACGGTTGTTCCCTCCGGTCCGGCGACCAGTGGTCCATAACCGCGGTTGGCCAGGCCAATGCGGATATCACCAGCCTTGTGCCAGGTCGCTCCCACTCTCTGGGTACCTTCCAGAATGATTTCAGTGTAGTCACACTCATGGGTGTGTGCTTCGACATAACATTCTGGCGGGTAGTAGACTTTAAAGACCGTTGGTGAGCTCTCGTCGGCAGGGTCTCCAACCCGATACATGCTGGTGACAATGCCCGTGGGTAACTCGACCTTGTCCAGGTCCTCCCAGGTGAATGCCAGATGGCCCTTGCGCTGAAGTTCCTCGTTGAACTCCGCATCTGATTGTTGTGACATATCAGTACCCCTTCGTGTGTGGGTTTCCTCCTTTATACGAGGACTCGGAAGTGTCCGCAACCTCTATGCTATTTCAGAGCATTGCAGTATGGTTTCGAGATACTTAACTGAAGAGGGACCGATATGATTGTTGTAAATGCCGTGATTGAATCCACAGAACAGAATATTGACGCAATGCGAGACGCAATCGCCGTCATGGAAGCAAAGAGCCGTGCTGAAGCGGGCTGTCATGACTATACGTTTTCTATTGAGATGAATGATCCGACAAAAATTCGAATCACGGAAAAGTGGGATTCCATGGCTGATCTCGAAGCGCACTTCAAAGAGCCGCATATGGCCGACTTTCAACAGGCCATGGGGGCAAACCCTCCCAAGAGTGTCGTTGCCAACTTCTATGAGGCCACTGACATTCCAGGCCCGGGTCAGTAACGATGTCCCTATCAGTCGGGTCTAAACCACTTTGGGCTCTGGCAGCAGGTTGTGTGCCTGATGCCATGCCCTGGGATATTCCCAGGATTGCTCATGCCGCCGGCTTCGAAAGCAGTGGTATGTGGATTGATCCTGAAACTACCTGGGATGATCAGGCCCTTGGTAAAACGAAAGCTGCGCTTTCTGAAACCGGTGTCGAACTGGTGGACGTTGAGGCGCTGTGGCTTGCCGGTCAGGACAAGGCGACAGATACACACAAGCTGACCTTAGAAGCTGGGCTTGAGCTCGGTGCTCGAAATGTCCTGATCGTGTCTGTTCACAAAGACTATGAAGCCTCGATTGCACAGTTCAGGGATATTTGCGAGCGAGCCGAAGGTGGTGACATTCGTATCAATATAGAGTTTGGTGAGTTCACGAATATACGGTCATTGTCGGCGGCAAGAGATTTCATTGCTGCCGTCGATCATCCAAAAGCTGGCATCCTGCTTGACCTGATGCATCTCAACCGGGCCGGTGATGCCTTGCCGCAACTTGACGCCAGTGAGTTCCCATATGTGCAGGCCTGTGACTTTTATCAGTCTTCGTCGGTGATGACCGGCCAGGATTACATAGAAGCCGCCGTCGACAGTCGCTGTTGCCTTGGAGAGGGTGAGGCACGCACGACAGACATGGAGGCGGTCTGCCGATCCGGTCTGGATGTCAGTCTTGAGATCCGCTCAAAGGATCTGCGTGATCGTTTTCCTGACCCCGTTGAGCGGGCAACGCAAATATTTCAGCGCTGTCGTCGAGAGCAGTTTTCACCATGAAGGTTTCTGTGAATTCTGAGCGCGGCAACGTCAATGTCCGCTTTGAAGACACCCGGCAGCTGGAAATATCACCGGAGTGGCAGCTTGGTGTAAGAACGATTTATTTTGCATGGATTCCTGCGGGGCAGAGTCTTGCCCTCTCTGAGCGCGATCAACGCACTCTGGTGAAGGTGATAGCCGGTGGTCTGATTGAGCCTCAGCGATTCGCTTTCTGCGAACCGAAAGGCCGACAGAATAATCTTTTCGAAGGTGATCAACTTCTGGCTGGGGAAAACGGTGCGCTGGTGACAATCGTCAGAGAAGACAGCCAGGCTCCCTCGGCGGTTCTCACGATGCAGGAGCTTGGCTTCAGTGGACCACACTCAGAGGCTTTGCAATGGCGAACGTTCGAGCAGCAGTATGGTGAAGTGACAGGTGCGTTCGATGGCGCTGATGCTTATGTGGGCCCCGGTTTCCATCTGCTTGACGCTTCCGGTGAAGAAACCTGTTTCCTGAATATCTGGACTGCGGGCAAGGGCGTTGATCTGACGACTCATAATCACGGTCACAATCCATCACCTCTGGCGCCGGCCTTTGCGGAAACTCACATGGTGATCTGTAATGGCACCGGTTCCGGCGGCATGTACGAGTGTGACGCGCCCGGCTTTCCAAAAACGCGATACCCGTTACCAGCAGGTTATGAGCATGGTCCTTTCTTTGAGATTGATGAGGCCTCAGGTTTGCCTGTCATGCGGGAAAATGGGGCGGTTGCCTATCCCTGGCATGGCTGGGAAGCAGGTACGGATGATGATCCTCAGCAGTCCTATGATCTGGTGTTTGCGTTCGAGACGTCACCGCTGATTGCATGCAGGCATTGATGCTTTATGAGCGCGACCGAAGAATATCGTCGCTGATTTTCTCCGCCATCATGATCGTCGGCGCATTCAGGTTGCCGTTCGTAATACTGGGCATGATGGACGCATCCACGACTCGTAATCCGTCCATGTTGTGGACACGACCCTGACCGTCGACCACTGACATATCATCGAGACCCATTTTGCAGGTGCAGGATGGATGGTAAGCACTTTCCGCGTGTTTCCTGATGAAGCTATCCATATCCTCCGGCCCTGGCCTGATTTCCTCCCCTCTCAGAGCATTGAACGCCGGTTGTGACACGATGTCTCGAGCCACCTCTATACCGCGTCTCATGACATGTGCATCTTCCCGGGTTGAATTGTAATTAAACTGAATCAGCGGCGTTGAATCGGCTTTGTTGTCCCTGAGTCGGATGTTGCCCCGGCTGGTGGGTTTCATGGGTCCTACGTGTACCTGGAAGCCGTGTCCCTTGTGTACGTCCGAGCCATCGTAGTTCATGGCAACCGGTAGAAAGTGGAATTGCAGGTCCGGTTGAATTTTGCCGGGTTCAGACTTTAGAAACGCGCCAGTTTCAAAGTGGTTTGTGGCCCCCGGGCCCTTGTGAAACAGATACCAGGCGAGTCCGACAAATGGCTGCCGGTACCATTTCAGCGCAGGATAAATCGAAACCGGCTTCTTGCAGGTGTACTGCACGTAGATTTCCAGATGGTCCTGCAGATTTTCACCGACACCGGGAAGATCGTTAACCACCACAATATCATGGGCGTTGAGGTGATCCGCAGGACCGATACCGGAGAGCATCAGCAGTTGTGGAGAATTAATCGCTCCGGCAGATACGATGACCTCGGCATTCGCATAAAGCCTTTCAACGGAGCGACCTCTCGAGACTTCCACTCCGACGGCTCTGCCATTCTCGATCAGGATTTTCGTGGTCAGTGCATGCGGCAGGATCGTCAGGTTCTGTCGATCACTGCATTCGTCCAGATAGGCTCTTGCAGTGGACATGCGCCTGCCGCCGTGAATAGAGGCATCGAAATGGCCAGCACCCTCCTGGTTAATGCCGTTGAAGTCGTCTGACGTGCGATAGCCTGCCTCCAACACGGCCTGCAACCAGGCTTCATTGAGTTCGCCCTGTCCCGGCGCTTTCTGGATGAGCATGGGGCCATCGTCGCCGCGAAGTGCCTGGTCACCGTTCGGTCGGGATTCGCTGCGCCTGAAATAGGGGAGGCAGCTTTCGTAACTCCAGTCTTCCAGGCCGGGCAATTCAGACCATGCGTTAAAGTCTTCCGCATGTCCTCGAACAAAGATCATGCCGTTGATGGACGAAGATCCCCCGAGAACGCGTCCCCGGGGGCAATACATTCGTCGATGGTTCAGGCCAGCCTCCGGTTGGGAGTGATAGAACCAGTTGTAGCGATCATTGGATAAGACGTGGGAGAGCGCCGCCGGCATGTGAAGCCGAAAGTCCCATCGATGATCCATCGGGCCGGCTTCCAGCAGGGTAACGGTATTTGATTTAGAGAGTCGGTTCGCGAGGACGCTGCCGGCAGAGCCTGATCCAACGATGATGTAGTCGCTGAGCTGGCAATCAGAGCGGCGCGAAGGCATTACGGTCTACGCTGGTTCGTGATATCTACGCCTTCACTGGTGATGGTTGCGCGCTGTTCTCTCAGTGATGAATACATTGGACGCCAGAGTCTCAGATCACGCTGCCTCTTCCGCGATTGCACACCAACAGCACCCGTATTGGCATCACCGCGCCCTGACTTTCTGTTGTTTGAGGCAATAAACGCATCACCGCCGCCTGGCGCCTGGACCCCGGACTCGTTGAACAGAGCCACCCAGTCAGCTGTGCTTTCGGGTAGGGGATATTCGAGTCCCATAGCGAGCCTTGCCTGCTGTTTCTGGAATTCTCCCTGTGCAAGTTTGACGCCCTGTTCAAAATTTGAGGCCACACGGGTCATGTTAGCGGTATCGATATAGCTTCGATAGGCAGGCAATGCCACACCGGAAAGTATGCCGACCACAGCGAGGGCGATGAGCAGCTCGAACAGGCTTAAACCCGACTGGTATGAGTTGGTGTTCACGATCAGGCGTCGGTTGTTTTTGCTTTCAACTCGGCATTCAGCTCATGTAACCCGCCCATGATGAGCGTCAGTTCGTCATCCGGTCTGAGCTTCCGACCATAGTCGTAGTTTCCTTTTTTCATCTCTTCAATATAGGCAGTGATGGCCACTATGGGGCCAGCGATGCGATGAGACACCATGAGCGCAAAAATAAATGAAGCCATCGCAAAGGCGACAAAACCCAGCATCGATATTTGAGCGATCTGGAAGGTCAGGTCAGTGATCTGGGTCTGTGAAGAGAAATCGGTGGCGATGCTGTTGTTCATCACATCGCGGATGCGCAGCATGTTGTAAAAAACACCTGATACTGTCGCGGCAATGATCAGCACGCCGACGGCGATATAGTAGTAGGTCAGATTCAGTTGGAACTTTGGTGTCAACAGAAGGTTGGATACCTTCCGTTTACCTTTGCTGTTTGCCGCCATACAGATTCTCCTGATTCCCTTCGAGAAGTTTACCTTAACGCGTTGGACGGCTTTTCGGGAATATGTAAGGAGTTGTATACGCGCCGTGTTAGCGCGGGGAAAAATGTGATGTGTAAGGAATTGGAGCGGGTAACCGGGTTCGAACCGGTGGCCTCGACCTTGGCAAGGTCGCGCTCTACCAACTGAGCTATACCCGCTTTAAAAGCGTCTTACTGCGAGGTTACCTGATAGCTTCCGCGAGCTTCAAGTCTAAGTCTGATGCTTGCCGCGCAAACACTGAACTGAGCGATACCCTCTTCGGATACGATTGTATCAGGGATTTCCCATTGTGGCGTCCCCTAGGGGAGTCGAACCCCTGTTGCCGGGATGAAAACCCGGTGTCCTAGGCCTCTAGACGAAGGGGACACTGCAATGGAAGCGGCGCATTCTAGGGGGCTACAGAGGTTTCGTCAAGCTTAACGAAGCCTTTACCGGCAATTACTCCGGATACAGGCTTTTGCAGGTTTCCAGCCAGGCTGGATGCGAAATCTCGCTGCAGGCGCCCTTGAGTCTGTCCCGCTCTTCAGTGAGTTTTCTGTCGATCTCTACAGCCTTCTCGATACGTGGATGCTGGCACAACCTGGCTTCAGGCAGGCGCTCACAATATTCATATAGTGACTCCTGGGCAGCGAACTCCGGGTAAAGGGGTTGCGTGAGAGGCTCCTCAATCACGATTGGTGGGTCTTCCTGGTTCATCATCGACGATTCCTGGGCAATTTCCGGTTCGGGCGGGGGAAGCACCACTGATTTGTTGGTCTCCATAGGCAGCAACCAGGCGTTTAGAGTACCCAGGTCTTCGCGGCTGGTTTCGTTTGCGGGGGTCAGAATCCGGTAAACCCCGAGACTGTCTTCGAAGTGGATTTCCACGGTTCGATCCAGTTTCTGTGACAAACGCGCCTTTTCTGAATGGGCATTTTCGATCTTCGAGTAGCTGCCTAACACCCAGTAATGTGACTGCTTTGCCGGCAGTGAGCTCGGTATCAGCATGAGTGCAGTCAGGAAGATACCCCTGTACATAGTCAATCCGGTCGTTGTCTCAATAGTGCACGGTATATGCCGACATTAGATTCTGCGCCGGTAATCCCTGTGTGTTTCAGAGGATCACTTGTCTCCGGTTCCAGTGCCAGTTTTCGTGAAACAGCACCGCCAGCAAGATCCTGAATCCCAAGGCTCCACGCCATGGAAGGCAGATCGAGCACGAAGTAGTGATAAAGCGCCCGCCAGGTGTGGCCATGATCCCGAAACAGGTGGTCAATAAAGGCGATATCGAACCAGGCATTAAAACCGGTAAACAGCAGTTGTTTGTCGCCTCTTACACGCTGATGAAACTCGATAATCTGCTTAACGGCGAGTTCTGTGGTGACACAATCGAGACTTTGCCAGCGTTCCACCGAAAAGCCATTGACCGCAGCCGCACCTGCCTGAGTTCTCTGCGGATGATCCGGCATGATGCACAGGAACAGGCGATCCTGCTCGTTGCCTTCCAGATCGGTCACGATCACCCCGATATCGATCATTTCATGGTACCCGGGTACGAGACCTGTGGTTTCCACGTCAACGTGGGCCATCAGCCACCGATCAGGTGAGGAAGCCGGGGTGGATTCAACGAACTGGATACTATCGAGTGCGCTGACCCAGGGGGGGATTTCTTCTGCATCTGCCGGAGAGATGAACAGGCAGGCCAGTAGAAGTGCTTTGTACATCTTTCAGTAGACGATGACAGAGCGAATGGATTTGCCTTCATGCATATAGTCAAAGGCTTTGTTGATGTCGCTCAGAGGCATGGTGTAGGTGATAAATTCGTCCAGCTTGATATCCCCGTTCATATACTGATCTACCATACCTGGCAATTGTGTTCTGCCTTTTACGCCGCCGAACGCCGTGCCTCGCCAGACGCGGCCAGTCACCAGCTGGAAGGGACGTGTACTGATTTCCTGACCGGCGCCGGCAACGCCGACAATAATCGATTCACCCCAGCCCTTGTGACAGCACTCGAGAGCAGAGCGCATCAGCTGCACATTGCCGACGCACTCGAATGAATAGTCAACGCCGCCGTCTGTCATGTCCACGATGACATCCTGGATGGGTGCATCGTGATCTCTTGGGTTGACGAAGTCGGTGGCGCCGAGCAGTTTCGCCATCTCGAATTTTTCAGGGTTGGTATCTATGGCAATGATTCGCCCGGCGTTTGCCATCACCGCGCCTTGAACCACACTGAGACCGATACCACCCAGGCCAAAAACGGCGATGGCTGATCCAGGTTCCACTTTCGCGGTGTTCAGAACGGCACCGATGCCGGTCGTGACGCCGCAGCCAAGCAGGCAGACTTTGTCCAGGGGTGCCTGCGGGCTGATTTTCGCGAGGGAGACTTCGGCAACGACAGAGTACTCTGAGAAAGTCGATGTACCCATGTAGTGGAAGACTTCTTTGCCGCCACAGCTGAAACGCGTGGTGCCATCAGGCATCAGTCCTCGCCCCTGCGTTTCGCGCACGGAAGAGCAGAGATTGGTTTTGCCGGATCGACAGAATTTGCACTCGCGACACTCTGCCGTGTACAGAGGAATAACATGATCACCGGGTGCAACCGAGGTAACTCCCGGTCCAACTTCCTCCACAATACCGCCGCCCTCGTGGCCCAGAATGGCAGGGAAAATACCCTCAGGGTCGTCGCCAGAGAGGGTAAATGCATCGGTATGGCAGACGCCTGTGGCAACCATTCGTACAAGCACCTCACCCTCCCGGGGCGCGGCAACGTCAACTTCTTCAATTTCAAGGGGTTTGCCTGCTTCCCAGGCAACTGCAGCTTTGGACTTCATCCTGACCTCGTATGACGTGATCTTAAGACTCTAGCGGCTTTTGGATGCCTAGGGAAGAATGTCACGGTGTAGTATGCTTTGCCGCGACGCTTGTGCAACGGGATGTATTGATCCGGTGAGACTTCTGGCTATTTTCTGGCTGACTGTTCTTTATGGATGTGACGGATCTGTAACGGTGGGCGAGTGGCAATCACCTGATGGGCTCAGGGCGTCAGCGCAAGAGATTCAGCCCTACATCACCATCGGAGACATCGAACCCGACACCCCTACAGATCAGGCGCACAAGCTGCGTCCCCTGGCCAATCATATTGCCAGCGCGATGGGCTGGCAGCCCCAGCGAGTACAAACCCGTATCGCACGGTCCGTGCCTGAGATTACCGCCATGATGCGAAATGGTCTTGTCGATATCTATATTGATAGCAGCTACCCGGTTTTACTGTCGGTAAGAGACGGTGGCGCTGAGGTTCTACTGGAATCCCCGGTTGATGGCAGCAGAAGCTACAGAAGTGTGATTATTGGCAGAGTTGACGGTGAGATTCATCAAATCAGTGACCTTCGAGGAAAAGTCATCGGGCTTCAGGCACTTTACTCGACTTCGGGATACCTTCTGCCTGCTGCCTTGCTGATCGATTCTGGCTTTAACCTTGCGTACTCTCCCGGATGCAGCGCGCCAGAGTCAGGCAGCATCGGATTCTTTTTCTCAGGTGATGAGGAAAACAGCCTCTCGATGTTGCAACAGGGCGTGATTGATGCGGGCGTCATGTCGAGCCTGGATTGGGCGCGTCTGCCTGCCGAAGTCAGAAACGAATTTGTCGTGATCGCCACTACTGAATCGGTGCCCAGAAAAATGCTGGCGGTAGCCGGCGGTATCGATAGCGATCTGATTGATCCTCTCAGAAAGGCGCTTTTGGATATCTCAGATGAACAACGACTGCAGATGGCATCCAGCACCGACTGGAACTGGGAGTTCGTGCCGCTCGATGATGTCAGTCGCGATGGGATGCAGCGCGCGCAACGAATGATCGAAGATGTCAGCAGGCTGGCGATTCAGTGAACGCTACCGACACCCGTGTACATCGAGAATCCTCGAGTCGAAGTTATCGTCTGATCGCAGTCCTGTTCAGTGTGTTTCTGGCACTGGCCGTTATTATTCTTCTGGTGTTTGAGTCTGAGCGTGCAACGCAGGGTGTTTATAGCGAGGCAGCGCGAAAGGGGCAGTTCATTTTCTCGACGCTCAGCCGTCAGGTATCGGATGCACTTTATTTTGACGATATCGAACAGGTTCGAAAAGCAGCAGAGATAGTGGAATCACAAAATGCTGTAAGCCGCATCGCGGTGTTCAGTGATAAAGGCCGCTTCCTGTTTGATTCCGCCCAGACCATGGTGCCAAAAGGCAGCATCAGTCAGGCACTTCTTGATTTGTCGAGAAGGAACGAAACTTTCGCGTATCGCTTGGGACCTGGGGCCATTGAGTTTGTCGGCGCGATTCGATTCGACCACAGAACACTCGGTGGTCTTTATTTCGAACTGGATCTGACAGAACAGCTGGCGATTGTCAGAAGCTCTCTGCTGGACCTGGCGTACATGGCTTTAGTTGTCGTGATTCTCTTATCTGCGCTCGGTTTTGTGCTGGCGGGATTTCTGGGAACCAGCCGTTCACTCAGAGTCATGGAATCCAAGTTTACGGAACTGATTGAGCAATCCCCTCAACCTTATTCAATGTTTCACAGTCATGGTGATCTTGCTTATGCCAACCCGGCGATGCAGGCGCTTCTGGGTGCGCTTCCGCAGGGCTATAACATTCTGCAGGATGAGCGCTTTGAACAGGCTGGTGTAGCATTGACTCTGGCAGAAGGATTCTCCGAAGGTCCTGCTGAGCTTGAGCCCTTTGGCTTCAGAATTCATGAAACTCAAGATATGGTCTGGCTGAAAGGCGTCGTGTTTCCACTGCGCAATGAAGACAGTCGAGTGGCGGAAGTGGTCGTTGCACTTGAGGATGTCAGTGCTCAGATCCGGGCAGAGGAACGCCAGACGGCGATGAATGCGCAACTTGTGCAGAGTCAGAAGCTCGAAGCGCTGGGTGTTATGGCTCGCGGCATTGCCCATGATTTTAATAACCTGCTCACGCCAGTTATGGTCAGTGCAGAGTTGCTGACTAGGGAAGCACCCGGAGACACATTCGATCGGTACATCAAGAACATCATTTCCGGTGCTCAAAGGGCATCGGATTTGTGTCAGCAACTTCTGGTCTACGGTGGCAGTGAGGAAAAAGCACTGGTACGCACGGATATCTCATCTGAGCTCGAAGAAATGCAGGCGCTGATGAGCAGCTCGGTATCAAAGAACGTTGTCTTTCGTCAGTCTGTAGAAGCTGATCTGCCGCTCGTCACAGTAGACCACTCCCAGGTTCGACAGATCATATTGAACCTTCTAATCAACGCTTCTGAAGCGGTCGAAGAGAAAGGTGCCGGTGTTGTAACTTTGTCGACAGGTGTGCGAACTCTTTCGGGGGACGATCTGTCACGGCTTCTGCCTTCACCGGATCTGCCTCCGGGTGAGTATGTCTTCATGGAAGTTGAAGACACAGGTAGCGGGATGGATTCTGAAACTCAGCTGAGCATGTTCAACCCGTTTTTCTCCACAAAGTTCACCGGTCGTGGCCTGGGGATGTCCGTCGTGCTCGGTATTGTTGGAGATCATGGTGGTGGTATCGCAGTGCAGAGTACAGCCTCTGAAGGAACGACCATAACCATCTATTTTCCGCCCAGCGATATTCAGCAGAAAGGTTTGCAACCCGAAGAGCCCAGGTATGCAGTCGCCTCCGTCGGAGGCACGCTATTGCTCGCTGATGACGAGCCTGCCGTGCTGGATATCGCTCAACGGACACTTGAGGCCATTGGCTACAAGGTGATTACAGCGACCAATGGTGAAGAAGCCATCCAGAAGTATGTTGAGCACCAGGAAGAGATTGTTGGTGCAGTGCTTGATCTGATGATGCCTGTGATGGATGGAGAGGGCGCGACCAATGGTATTCGGGAGTTGAACGCAAACCTGCCGATCGTGATCGTGACGGGTATGCAGTCGACGGAAAGCTTTAATCGACTCTCGACCAGAACCAGATTGAAGGTGCTTAACAAACCCTACCAGGTGAAAGATCTGGAACAGGCGCTGAACAAACTGGGTGTCTGAGCTACAGCTGGATAGTCATTCCGACAAACACAGAACGGGGCGTGCCGACAAAGTATCGGTCGTTGCCAAAGGTAAAATCGGCACGCTCCGCATACGCTTCATCTGTCAGGTTCATGATTCGATAAAACAATCGGGTGGTGCTGTTCATCTGCCAGCTACCTCGAAAATGCAGCAGATCATGCCCCTCATACTCATGCAGGTTCTGTGGGTCCTGGTAGTACTTCCCTATGTGCACCCACTCCAGTTCAAGCTGGTGAGTGTTTGAGGGTTGCCAGAGCAGGGTTGCGGATCCGAGGGTTTGCGGTGCTGTATCAATGGTATTTCCCGACAGCGGCGTCGCGGACAGGGCCGGATTGTTGTCGTATTCGTGATTGGCGTAGGTAAATGCCATGCGGGCTCTCAGTGAGTCAGTCAGCAGAAACCCGAGATCCAGTTCTACCCCCTCGTGGCTTGTTTCGCCGTTATCCACGTTGCTTCGGCTGGTGTCCCGGAAGATGAAGTTCTCTTTCTCCATCGTGAAAATGCTGACTGCATAGTTAAGGCGCTCCGTGGTTCCTCGGAAGCCGAACTCCAGGGCGTCCAGCTCAACCTGGTCGATGTCGGCTACGGATTGTCTGTTCTGCAGCCTGTAGAGTTCTGTCGTCTGTGGTGCTCGAAAACCCTGGGAAACTGCACCATAAATCTGATGATCCGAACTGAGGTCGTAGCGAAACCCCAGTCGCGGAGACCAGTTGCTGAAACTGTCTTCCCGGTCCGCAGGTCGGTTGAATCGGCAACCGCCAAAACCGCACTCGGTACCATCTTCCCGTGTCCTGCCATCGAGCATCCGGTTGTCATAATCGTAGCGGGTGTACTGGTATCGCAGACTGCCAACGAAGGAAAGCTGCTCGTTGATGGCCATGTCTAAACCCACATATGCCCCGGCAAGCATCGCCTGCACTTCGTAATCGTAGTGTTTGCCCGCCGGTATTGTCTCTACGAGAAAAGCACTGCCGCTGTCGGTAGGGCCTTCCTGGGTTTCCTTGAGAAAACCGTCGGTGTATTCAAGTTCCAGCCCGGCCTGCCACCAGCTGTCGCTCTTCCAAAGCAGGCTAATGCCGGCACTGTCGTGGCCGTTTTCCTCTACTGGCTGACCTGGCAGGAAATGCTGGAGAAACTCCGTATCGACACTTCGCAGGTAAGGCTTTATCGACAGTTCGCCCTGGTCGTGTTCGCTCCTGATCTCACTGACCAGCCGGAAGGACCGAGCATCCCGATACGCCTCAGGGTTCGGATTGTCTCTGCGGCTACCGCTGCCTTTATAGGCCTCGTCACCGACAATAAACCCAGCGGTCTCCTGATTCAGGTTTGTGTAACTGAAAGTGGTGGTGATCTGCCGATTGGCAGAGTTGTACCGGTGCTTCAGCGAAAGTTTCTGCTGGTCGTAACCTGAATCATCTTTCCAGCCGCCGTCTGTTGTTCCCGAGAAATCCATGCGCAGGTTATTGCTGGAGACGGCGAGTTTTGCACGATAGTAGTCGTAGGGACCGGCTTCCAGATCCAGGCGTTTCAGATCCTGATCCAGCTCCGGTGTGATCACGTTGACGACGCCGTGCAGTGCGTTTGAACCGTAGATGGAAGAGTCTGGACCGCGGATGACCTCGATGCGACCCGCGGTTTCCGTGGTTGCTTCAAACAGCTCGTTCACATTACAGAATCCAGGTGAGCGCAGTGAGATGCCATCCTGGGCCATGACAAACGCCCCGCAGCTGCCCGCACCGGTTAATACCGGTGAACGGATTGCCGTCAGGTGCTCCTGGCCGTTACCCCGGCTGATCCACACACCGGGTATACGTTGCATGGCTTCATTGACGTGAGTGTGGTTCACAAGGCGCAGGGTTTCTTCGTTCACGATGCCGATGCTGTTGATGGTCTCCCTTAACAGCTGCTGCGATTTCGATGCAGTGACAACAATTTCATCCAGATCTGAAGCAAGTGCCAGGCTGCTGGACAAGATAGTGAACAAGACAGCTGGAAAAACAGAGATGTGCGGGAATGATCGCAAGTGCCAGACTCCGGCAAAAGGACGAGACTCTACAGAAAAATTGGGGGTGCGCAAAGCCTGACCGATTATCCGAGATTCAGCGCCAGCTATCACAAAATATTGACAAAGCAGCCCGCGTACAGTGAACTGACCGGGTGCTTCGCCCCAAGCATTGCATTCTGGGGCTTTGAACCGCACAAAAGGGTAAATCATGGCGAATGATAAACAAGAGTATGTAACGACCTACATGCCGTCTCTGCTGGAATCTATTCCACGGCAGAAACAGCGGGAGACTCTGGGTATTACGGAGGGCGCGTTACCGTTCAAAGGACTGGACATCTGGAATGCCTATGAGTTCACGTGGCTCAATAGCAAGGGTAAGCCGGAGGTCGCCGTTGCCCAGTTGCAGATTCCTGGCAAGTCGGCCCACCTGATTGAATCAAAGTCACTCAAACTGTATCTGGGCTCTTACAGCAATACGCCCTTCGGCCATCGTAATGAGGTGATTTCCACACTGGAATCTGATCTCACTCTGGCGGCGCAAGCTGCTGTGGGTGTGGCTCTGTTGACCCCTGAGCAGGTTCAGCATGAGGGATTGGGACAGTTTGTTGGATCCAGTCTGGATACACTGGATATCGATGTTCAGGAGTACTACTGGAACCCTGAGCTCCTGCAGTTGGAAAGCTCCACGGTTGTCCGCGAATCTGTCTACACCCATCTGTTCAAATCTCTGTGCCCCATGACCGGTCAACCGGACTTTGCATCGATACTGATCCAGTACAATGGCAACAGCATCAGTCATGAAGGTCTGCTGCGTTATCTGATTTCCTTCCGCGAGCATGCGGAGTTTGCGGAGCAGGTGACGGAACGGATTTTTGTAGACATCATGAATCGGTGTGCCCCTGAAAGACTGGCTGTGTCGGCTCGTTATACCCGTCGTGGCGGCATTGATATCAATGCGCATAGAACGCTTAACGAACCCTTGCCTCCTGAAGTGCGACTCTGGCGTCAGTAGACGCTGGTGCAATAGTTCACCCGCAACAGTTTCATCGGCTCTGCGACATCCCGCCAGATTACATACCCAGCATGGCTTTGGCGACGATGTTGCGTTGCACCTGAGAGGAGCCTCCTGCGATCGTGCGAGCGCGGGCGTTCAGATAAGAGCCCAGGATTGGCATGGCATCTTCAGGGCCAAGTGGCGGGCCGCTGTAGCCGATTTCCAGACGCGCCAGCTCATAGGGTATGCCGTAGTTTCCAAGAACCTGTACGGCGAAGAGTTCTGCCCTCTGCAGCGTTTCCGATCCGACAAAGTTCAGTAGTGACGAAACCGGACCTGGTGCTCTCCCGTCGCTCAGATCTGCGAGTACACGTTTTTCGGAGACTTCCATTGCCATAGCTTCAATCTGAAGCTGGCTCAGCTGCTTCTGATAGTCGGGGTCATCGGCGAGTGTTCGTCCATCCATGGCGGTCTGGGTAGCAACCTTTTCAATGCGCTGCAACTGACGACGCAGCTCGATGGATGACATGCCGGTTCTCTCAAACTGCAGGAGGTATTTGGCGACTGTCCATCCGTCATTTTCCTTGCCTACCCGATTCGATTTTGGCACACGCACGTCATCGAAGAATACCTGGTTAAGTTCGTGGGTACCCTCAAGGTTGATGATTGGCTCAATCGTGATGCCCGGCGTTGCCATATCAATCAGCAGGAAAGAGATGCCTTTCTGAGGGATGCCCTCCGTGGACGTTCTCACCAGTGCGAACATCATGTTTGAGTGCTGTGCGTAGCTGGTCCATATCTTCGTGCCATTGATGATGTAGTCATCACCATCACTGACTGCCATGGTTTTCAGCGATGCGAGGTCCGAACCGGAACCGGGTTCCGAGTAACCCTGGCACCACATGTCTGTGCCATCGAGTATCCTTGGGAGATACTTCGCTTTCTGTTCTTCTGTGCCATAACCGATCAGCATGGGTGCACACATCTTGATACCCATGGGAACAAGACCCGGAGTGGAAGCGCGTGCACACTCCTCGGCGAAAACATAGCGTTGCTCCAGTGACCAGCCAGTGCCGCCGTACTCTGCAGGCCAGTCTGGTGCGCCCCAGCCTTGCCTATGCAGGGTCTTCTGCCATTCAATGGCTGAATTGATCTCCTGCCACACGCTGGTTTTTTTGCGGCCAGCTTCTTTCAGTTCTGGTGTCATAGCTTCATCGAGGAAGTTTCTGACCTCCTGTCTGAAGGCTTCGAGTGCCGGATCCAGGGTGAGTTTCATGTTTAGTCTCCTTTCCGGGGGAACAGGTTTGCCCGCAGCCAGCCAAGCAGGGTGTTGTGACTCAAAACGTAACGATTGATGTCGTCGATGCGTTTTTCCAGTGCTGCGGGATCTTTGAACATGGCTTCACGAACGACCAGTTCGCGATCCGGGTCCAGTGGCTTGATCACGGTTGCCGGGTTTCCGGCGGCGATCACGTTTGCAGGAATGTCGGATGCAACGATACTTCCGGCACCGATCACGGTGTTTCTCCCGATGGTGACGCCCTTGCAGACGGTAGCGCCATCGCCAATCCAGACGTTATCTTCCAGCACCACAGGTTTGGTGCTGCCGACGGTTTCTGTCCGGTCATAGACGTCATGCCAGTCCGCATCGGTAACATAAGCGCCTGCTGCGAACATGCAGTTATCGCCAACGGTGATGCTGCTGGCAGAGTCAAACCGACAACCCGGGCAGACGAGGACATGATCACCCAGGCTGATGTGACCCTGGTGGTCACCGAAACTCCAGCTTGAGAAGGATACCTTTCGATGGCTGTCTGAAATGATGTGCAGGAAATTGCCCGCCCTGATGTGGCGACCGTGTACGAGGATGTTCCAGGGCTTCATCAGCGAATGTCCGTGACCCAGAGCCTCAAGCTGTGGCGCGATGAAATGTTCGGAGTACCATCTTTCAAACCTGCCGAACCATCTTTTCAGCCAGTAAGGCTGGTGTTCGTGAATCATATTGCTGTGCTGCAGAGTATCCAGCAGAGTGTATCAAATGCGCCGGATGGAGTATCTTCACGATATGCGAGAGATAATTGAATGTACGACCCTAGGGGATCTGCTGATCAGCTCGGCGGATCGATCTGATAACAGTGACCTGCTGATTTTTCCGGACAGGCGAGTCACCTACAGCGAGATGCGCGAGGCCGCTTATCGTCGCGCAGCTTCCATGATTGCCCTGGGATTGGGAGCAGGCAGCCACGTCGGCATTCTGATGGCGAACTGCATTGAGTATATGGAGTACCTGATGGCAACCCAGTTGATCGGCGGTATGGCCGTGCCCATCAATGCCCGATTCAAAGCGCCTGAGCTTGCTTATGTCATGGACAATGCGGACCTGGATATGGTCGTGACGAATGATGCGATTTCGGAGTACGCCAATTTCGAGCAGCTGATTAACGCCGCCTTGGCAGAAAAACGAAATCCAAGGCTGCAGCATCTCGTGATGATCGGAGAACCTGCCGATGGTTACATGAGTGATGGCGATTTTCTGGCAACTGGTGAGAACATTGATCATGAGCGGGTTGATGAACTGCGCCTTTCTGTCAGCCTTCGGCAGCCGGCGATCATGATGTATACCTCAGGGACCACCGCCAATCCAAAAGGGTGTCCTTTGAATCATGAGGTGCTGGTCCGTAACGGTAAGAATATGAACCGCTCACGATTCTTCCTGGATGGCAGTGACAGGTTCTGGGCACCGCTACCCATGTTTCATATGGCATCCATACTGCCGTTCATGGCCTGTATGGATGCCGGTGCGGCGCTTCTGTCCATGACCCATGTGGAGCCAGGTGAGTCCCTGCGAATGATGGAAGAAGAGGGCGTTACAGTAGCCTTCCCGTCGTTCCCTGCGGTCACGCTGGATCTGATCAATCACCCGGATTTCGAAAGCCGCGATCTGTCAAAACTGCGACGTATCAACAATGTGGCCCCACCAGACCTGCTGGCACAGTTTCAGGAAGCATTCCCTCAGGCGGTGCAAACCGGCGCTTACGGACTCACAGAGGCGGGTGGCGTCATTGCCTTTAACCACCCGGATGAATCCCTTGAGAAGCGGCTGCATACTTGTGGTCGCCCGATGCCTGGTCTGCAGGCGAGAGTGGTAGATCCCGACACCCTTGAAGAAATGCCGGCGGGCGAAAAGGGTGAAATACAACTGAAAGGCTATGCGGTATTCGATGGCTACTACAAGGCAGATGAAAAGAATGCTGAATCCTTTGTCGATGGCTGGTTCCGAACAGGTGACTTGTGTGTCATGGATGAGGATGGATACATCGAGTTCCATGGCCGTATCAAGGACATGCTCAAGGTGGGCGGTGAAAACGTCGCGGCGATCGAAATTGAATCAACGCTGATGACTCATGACGCTGTTAAGATGGCGCAGGTCATTGGTGTGCCTGACGACCGCCTGTTTGAGGTAGCGTGTGCCTATATTGAATTGCAGGAAGGCACCGAATTAAGCGCGGAAGAACTGATTGCCTTCTGCAAGGGTAAGATGGCGAGCTTTAAGATCCCGCGGCATGTGCGCTTTGTTGAACAGTGGCCTATGTCTGCCACCAAGGTGCAGAAGTTTGTGCTGAAGACGTGGTTCGAGTCCGAATCCGGTTAACAAAAGTCGGTCCAAAAAAAAGCCCGGCAAATGCCGGGCTTTTTTATTGCAGTGCCAGGGATCAGAACTGATAGGACAGTTCTACACCATAGCGTCGACCCTGATTGACGTTACCCACTGCGAACAGTGGTTCAACCGGAACGAATACTTCTACCTGCTCGTCGGTCAGGTTGAGACCGAAAGCCGAGACTGACCAGTTTTCGGTGAAGTAACCGATAGAGGCAGTCACATCTTCACGGGCGTCAACTCTGCCGAGCTGAGTGTTCAGAAGGTTTGATTCGAATTCATCGATCTTCGTGTATTTGGCGTAGAGTTCCAGTGATCCATTTCCGAGAGGAATGGACAGGGTTCCGCCAATACCGAGTGTGAATTCGGGAGCGTTTCGAGGTGTCAGGAAGCTGGCATCCTCAATCTTCGCGATACCATCTGCTGTGTTGATGTCAGTGAAGAATTCTTCGTACTCGGCATCCAGATAACCGTAAGCCAGGAAGCCTCGCAGATACTCGTTGAAGACATACTGGGTTTCCAGTTCCCAACCCTCGTAGCGTGCGTCAGCGGCGTTAGAGAATACGGTTGCGACGGTCAATGTGTCCGGATCAACCTGCACGGACGCTTCCTGCTTGTCGATGAAGTCGTTGCGGAACCAGGTCAGATTGAATCTGAGTCGATTGTTCATGTGCGTAGACTTGTACCCGACCTCATAGGATTCGGATTTCTCCGGATCATACTGGTCACGAACGAAGTCGCGAACATTCTGGTTCACACCGAAGAAGCCACCAGACTTGAAGCCTTCTGAGTAAGTCGCGTAGACGAGCGAGTCGTCATTGATGCGATAGGTCAGACCAACTTTTGGTGATGTTTCCGTCCACTCATTGTCGAGGTCAGCATATTCGAAGAAATCCCGATTTCGTTGTCTTTCGACGGCGGTGAGGTATGCCTGACCAGCTACAAAGTCTTTCTCTTCCTTGGTGTAGCGCAGACCTGCTGTCAACGTCCAGTTCTCAGCAAACTCCCAGTCAACATGTGCGAAGGCTGCATAGGAAGTGGTTTCCTGAGTTTCGTACAGAATCTGTGCAAGGCTGGCTGAAGAAGCGGGGTACGCATCAATGGTTCGGTCACACGCGACAGTGTAAGTGCCATCAAACGCCTGGCAGGCTTCCCATTGTCCGGGTGCTGACAGTGCGCCGCCAAACAGGATGCCCCAGAAGGCGCCGGCTGTTGCCCAGTCCTGCTCGAATTCGTTCTGGAACCAGTACATACCAGTTGTAAACGTTACATTGTCATAGGCGCCGTCGATGCGGAACTCATGGCTGGTCTGATCGTACTCATTCCATCTTTCAATGGTGATGAAAGGTGCGGCAGAACCGTCAAAGTCGTAGATACGATACTCTTCCATCTCCCTGTAGCCGCCTGTATAGACAAGGCTCAGGTTGTCGTTCAGCTCGTAAGACATGTTCCACGTGTATGCGTCTGTCGTCAGCTCTGCTTCGTTCTCTGTATCGTTTTCTGAAACAGAGGGTGTGTCAGCACTGTAACGACATCCATCGACACCGCCAAAGACGCCAATTTGTGATAAGGTACAAGTCAGCAACCCGCCACTGAAATCCGAGTCGTTAGGATCTGTTGGCGGAGGCAGAACGCCGGGTGCTGCGTTGTAGTTGGTGTTGTAAGACGACAGCTGGCTGTTGTCATCGTATCTTTCAATGGTGAACGTTGACTCGAACCGATCATTCGGAGTCCACAGGAAAGTGGCACCGTAGTTCTGATAGTCCGTCTCGCCGGTGTTGCCGCCGATGGTGACGTTCTTCATGAAGCCATCATCCTGAATAGACGTGGCGAAAAACTTGGCAGCCAGTTTGTCTTCGATGAGGGAAGTGTTCAGAACTGCTCTGAGTTCCTCCTGGCCTTCTTCACCGAGAGTCACTTTGAACTTGCCTCCAAGCTCACCAGTTGGACGACTTCGGATAGCGTGTATCAGGCCACCTACTGTGTTTTTGCCGAACAGCGTACCCTGTGGGCCTCGAAGTACCTCGATTCGTTCAATATCGAAGTTCTCAACGACCTGGCCAGCCAGAGTGCCGAGGTAGATGCCATCGATCATGACCGAAACCGGTGCGTCGAAAGAGTTGTCATCGGTTCTGGTCGGGCTGATACCACGAATATTGATAACCGCGCCACCGCCACCGCGGCTACCATCTTCACCAATAGTCGCATTAGGAATAAAGCCCGTCAGGTCTGTCAGATTACGGACTGTGGAACTTTCCAGCTCTTCCGTCAGCGCCGTAATGGCGATAGGAATATCCTGGGATGATTCTTCCTGTTTCCGTGCGGTTACGACAACTTCTTCGATGCCGATGTTTTTCTCCGCTGCGAAACTTGAAAAAGAAAATACACATCCGCTCAGTGCGAGTGATGCGATAGGAATTAACTTAAAACGCATGGGTTCCCCCTCTCTTATAAGTTTTTTCTCTACATCTCTGTAGATGCGTTCATATTTTGTCAAATAGAGCTTCAAGTCAATGAATTTACAGGAAAAAAATGCCTATTTGATGTCGCGACGCAACAAAGTGGCACGCATAGTGTCTATTTTGTTATGGTCACTTTTGCGGCCTTTCTGACGGTCACAACGGCATCGAATTGAAGTATCTTCAACATCATCATCAGGCGGAACAAAAAACTTGGAAGCATTGGAAGCCTTACAAACTCGAAACTCCGCACCGCGGTTAACCGGTTCGGTATCTGAGGACGCACTCATCGAAATGCTTAAGGCTGGTCTGCGCGCACCTGACCATGCGCAGCTTCGGCCCTGGCGAATTCTGGTTGTTGAAGGAGAGGGCAGGGAGCGGTTAGGCGCATTGTTTGCACGTGCCAGGTCCGCGTCGAACCCTGACGAGTCTACAGAGGCGCTGGAGAAATTGCGTGGTAAACCACTGCGGGCGCCAACGATCATTGTTGTCGCCGCGAAAGTCACTGACCATCCTAAGGTGCCGGCAGTTGAACAGATTCTTTCTGCTGGCGCGGTCGCACAGAATATTCTGATAGCAGCACATGCCCTGGGTTATGGTGCCATGTGGCGAACGGGCTCCATGGCTTTTGACCCGATTGTTAGGGAAGGCCTTGGGCTTGATGAGAATGCACAGGTCGTTGGTTTTCTATATATAGGCGAGGTTAATGGCCGACGTAAGTCGCTGCCGGACATTAACCTGGAGAATTATGTAACCCACTGGTAGACGCGAGGCCCCTGCTGGTATCGAAATGGTATCGAAAGCTGAAGTGCTTGGCGCCGACTGGCGTCTGCTCAGGATAGAAATCGCTGAGCGCGACGATGGCAATGAACCGGAGGCTTTTGACGGTTATAGTCGATTCTGGTCAAAGGAAGCAGTGCTCGGTGCATACTGGGTTGCTGAGAAGGTCGAAGAGACACAGGTGAGGCTGTACCTGACAGAAGACATTGAGCTCGAGGGCTTTAAGAGCCCGCTGGACTTTACGCCAGACATAGAATTCAAGCGGGAGTTGTTGTCCCGATGCAATTGGGAAGAAGTCGTGCAGCAGATTTTCCCGACAGAACAGGAGCGGCAATTGTCGCTGTTTGAGGATAAAGAAGATGAGTAAAACGGCACGTTCCAAAAATGCATCAAGAATTCAGGATCGCCTGATTGACGAGCTGATCGGCATCTGTCGCGGCGTGATTGCCGACGGCGTTATCGAAGAGTCCGAAGCGATCTTCCTGGGGCAGTGGATAGAAAATCACCGTGAGCTGGCAGACAAGTGGCCAGCGAATGTGGTCTATGCAAGAGTCACTGAAATGCTCATGGATGGCGTCTTGTCCGATGATGAACAGCTTGATCTGCTGACAACACTTCGAGACCTGACAGGTGAGGGCTCACCTCTGCAGGAACCGAATCAATCGACCAGTCTGCCGCTGACAAAACCTGAACCAAAAGTGGACTTTTCCGGGAAGGCGTTCTGCCTCACCGGCAAGTTCGTGTTCGGTTCGCGGGAAGATTGTGAAGAGACTATTGTCGAGGTAGGTGGCGAGGTCGTGGAGTCGCCCGAGCAAGACACAGACTACCTGGTGATCGGTGAATTCTGTTCTCCTGACTGGGTACACACCACTTTTGGTCGCGCCATAGAACGGGCAATTGAGCTGCAGGAGGAAGGCTCTGAAATCCAGATTATTTCAGAGCGTTGCTGGGTAGATGCGCTGGCGGTGAATTGAGGTATAATGGGATTTCCACCTTGGTCCTCCCGCAATAAATAATTGTGAACTCCGCCAGGCCCGGAAGGGAGCAACGGTAGCGATGACTTTATGTGCCGGGATGTGGCTAAGGTGGTCTATTAAACTCGCCCAGCTATTTGTTTAGCCATATAGCAGCACATTATCCCAAGTCAGTACATCTCCTTGAAGCAGAAGAGTGTCCTGAAGCAGAAGAGTGTCCTAGGGCAGCAGATTACCGCCGCCAACATCCAGCGTTGCGCCAGACATATAGGTGTTCTGCATCGCATGCAGAATAGACCCCGCCACTTCTTCTGATTGTCCGACTCGCCCCAGAGGAATACTTTGCCCGATCTGGTCCAGTATCTTTTCGCGGCTTTCGCCGAGTGCAGCGAACGCGGCGGTATCGATAACACCAGGCGCAACAACGTTCACCCGGATGGGTGCAACTTCAAGCGCCAGTGCGCGTGTCAGACCTTCCACTGCACATCCGGTGCAGGAAATCGAAGACATACCGACGTTACACTTACGTGCCGGGAAACCGCTGACAAAGGTCAGTGAACCCGTTTCCTTCAGATGAGGAACGCCGTGCCTTGCGACGTGGGTGTATCCCCAGAACTTCTCGAATGCGGCACGAAACTGTTCATCAGACTGTTCCATGAACGGGGCATTGGTGCGGTTGGCACCGGTTGCATTGGCAACAATGTGGTCTATCTCCCCGACACTTTCGAACAGCGATTTCAGGCCGGGAACGTCATGGATGTCCAGCTGACCGAACGTGATTCCCGGGTGGTCTGACTGACATTGCTCAACCTTGTCTTGTGAGCGACTGACTGCCCAGACGCTGGCACCTTCATCGCGAGCCTGCAGTGCAGTCGCCAATCCTATTCCCGACGTGCCGCCAATAACCACAACCTTCTGTCCATCCAGTGAACCCATGTTCATACCTTATGAAAAAGAAAGCATGATGCGTCAGGTTAGGGTTGGCGTCCAGTTCAGGCCAAAGACTGCCAGGCATTGAGCATCATCTGTACAGCCATCATGACAAGCAGCATACCCATCAGTCGCTCGACAGCCGTCAGACCGCGCTGACCCAGCATCCTGTTGAGTGGCGTTGAAGCGAGCAGGATCCCGGCCGTTACCAGCCAGGCGACCGTGATGCACAGAAAGAGCTCAAGAAGTGGCTGAGTCGTGGCCATAAGCATCAGCACGGCCATGATCGAGGGACCGGCAACGGCTGGAATAGCCAGAGGAACAATCAGCGGTTCATTTTCGTTGCTGTCACCAAAAATGCCGTGGGGTGTCGGAAAGATCATGCGGATGGCGATCAGGAACAGGATGATTCCGCCAGAAATGGCGATGGCCTCGTTGCTCAGTCCGAGGATGTCCAGGACGTATCTTCCGAAGAACAGATAGATCAGCAGGGCAACATAGGCAATCAGCAGTTCCCGAAAAGTAATCATCAGACGTCTTTTCTGCGGGACGTGTTTCAGCTCCGACAGAAACAGGGGTATGTTGCCGAGCGGGTCCATGATCAGAAAGAAAATCGTGGTCGTGCTTATGATGGTTGTCAGGTCCATTGCGGCGCGCATGGTATGCTTGTTGTCCTACCGTTTCAACCAGAAAAGAAGTCATACAACCGCCAGGGAGCCCCTCATATGGATGAACTTGCCTTTAGCGATGCGACCACGCTCGCGGCCAGGATCAAGGCGAAGGAAATCAGTGCAACTGAATTGCTGGAACACTATTTACAGCGGGTAGAACGCTACAACCCTGAAGTGAATTCAGTGGTGTGCACACAGCTGGACAAGGCTCGCGTCAGAGCCGCTGAAGCGGATGCGGCGCTCGCAAAAGGGCAGGACTGGGGTCCTTTGCACGGCGTACCCATGACGGTAAAAGAGTCTTTTAACATCGAGGGGCTGCCAACCACCTGGGGTGATCCTGCGAATAAAGACAATATTGCCACGGAAGATGCGGTGGCATGCCAGCGTCTGCAGAACGCCGGCGCGGTGATTTTTGGTAAAACGAACGTACCGATCCACCTGGCAGATTTTCAGAGTTTCAACGAGGTTTATGGCGTTTGCGGCAATCCTCATGATCTGACGAGAACGCCGGGTGGTTCCAGCGGCGGATCCGCAGCGGCGATGGCCGCGGGTTTTTCCGGACTGGAGATGGGTAGTGATATCGGTGGGTCAATCAGGAACCCGGCACACTATTGCGGCGTCTTTGGCCTGAAACCCACCTGGAATGTTTTGCCCATGCGAGGTCACGCGATGCCGGGTGTGCTCACGCCCAGTGATATTTCTGTCATAGGTCCACTCGCTCGCAGCGCAGAAGACCTGGCTCTTGTGATGGATGTTGTCGGTGGCGCAGATGATCTGCAATCGCCAGGCTGGACCCTGGATCTTCCGAAACCCGACAAGACCAGGTTTTCGGAGTACCGAATCGCAGTCTGGCTGGATGATGACATGGCGCCGGTCGATAAGACTGTTCAGGAGCGAGTTCTGCGCGTGGCGCAGCTGGCCAGGGACGGGGGTGCCGAAGTTGATTTCGAGGCCCGGCCAGATTTCAGTGCGATGCATACGCACCACACCTATGAAGAACTGCTTCATTCTGCCATGTCAGCCCGACAGCCCGTTGAGGTGTTTGAGCATCTGCTTGCGAAACGCCAGAAGCTTGCCGATGACGATATGAGCGATGAGGCGCGTATTACGAGGGCAAGTGCTCTGTATTATCGTGAGTGGCATGCTGCCAACGAGCGTCGCACTCACCTGCGTTGGGCGTGGCATGACTTTTTTAAGGACTACGACCTTTTGCTGACACCCATGTGTGTTACTTCCGCATTTAACCACGACCATAATCCGAAACTGTCACAGCGATTGATCACCGTAAACAATGAACAGTACCCTTATATGAAACAGGTATTCTGGGCGGGATTGACCGGGGTATCCTTCCTGCCATCCACGGTTGTGCCAACAGGTCCTGATGATCAGGGGCTGCCCATTGGTGTGCAGATCGTTGGTGGTGAAATGCGTGATTTAATGACCATCGAATTCGCTAGAATGGTTCATCAGGAACTCGGCGGGTTCGTACCGGCACCTGCCTATCAGGACTAAAGGAGGCATCATGGACTGTCCCAAATGCAAAGCGTCAATGGACGAAATCTCCTGCGATGAGGTGCTTATAGATCGCTGCACCAAATGCCAGGGGCTCTGGTTTGATACGGGCGAGGCAGAATCCCTGTCTGATCGCTGGGTAGCGGAGTATGTGGATACAGGCGATCCCTCCCTGGGCGAGGAAATGGATGAGATTGACACCATTCATTGCCCGCGATGCAGCAAGCCGATGCGGCGCTTTTTTGATATCTCTGAAAGCCAACTGCAGTATGAGGAGTGTGACGAGCACGGCAAGTTCTTTGATGCCGGTGAGTTTACTCTATGGGCGGAGAACCAGTACCTGTGATGCGTTTTTTCATTCTTGTTCTTGTGCTTTTGTTGCCGGCGCCTGCACTGCCGGACTCCGATTTGTCTGATTCTGTTCAGAAGGAAATGCCCCAGGTCCGGATCAAAACCAACGTGGGTGACATCCTGATCGAACTGGATCAGGAAAAGGCACCCATCACCGTGGCCAATTTTCTCAAACTTGTGGATGCGAATGCTTACAACGACACGATTTTCCATCGAGTGATTGCCGGCTTTATGGTTCAGGCAGGTGGTCATTACCTGGATCTATCCGAAGCACCGGAAACAGAGAACATCTTTAATGAGGCGGCAAACGGTTTGAAAAACAAACGTGGCACGCTTTCCATGGCGCGGCAGAATGCGATCGACTCAGCGAGTCGTCAGTTTTTTATCAATGTGAAAAACAACGGATCCCTCGACCATCACTCGAAAAAGAGTTGTACCCGGGAAGATGAGGCGTCGGCGGCGGCCGCCCGGGAAAGAGGCATGTTCAAGCCCATGCGCTGTAAATCCTATGGCTATGCCGTGTTCGGACGGGTGATTGAAGGCATGGACGTGGTTGATCTGATTGAACTGAGAGAGACGCAAACGGTCTCGGGGTTCGATGATGTGCCGGTAACACCCGTAATTATTCTCTCCATGGAACGAGTTTGAACTATGCGTCCTGATTTCATAATGACTCGCCTTGCCCTGTCAGTTATCTTTGCCGGATTTCTGCTTTCGGGGCAGGCGGTTGCCAAACAACCCGGTCTGGTTGTGATCGTTTCAATTGACCAGCTTCGCCCGGACAGGCTGAGTACGGATATGCCCGGTGGTTTCGGCAGACTTTTGCGCGAAGGCTACGTCTTTAATGAAGCAACACTGGATCATGGTCTGACCAATACCTGTCCCGGTCATGTTGTTATGTCTACAGGTGTCAACCCATCCAAAACCGGCATTCCCGGCAACAGTTACATTGATCATGACACCATGGCGGAACGTTACTGTGTGGATGACACCAACGAGGCCTTTAAGGTTCATGGTTCTTCTGACATCCGCGCAGCAACCGCAATCACTGCAACGACTCTTGGTGACTGGTTAAAGCAGAGCTCGCCGCAATCCCGCGTATATTCTATTTCGGGTAAAGACCGGGCGGCAATCTCTCTCGGTGGCAGGAACGCCGATGGGGTTTTCTGGTACAACAGTCGCGCGGCGAAATTCACTTCTTCCGGTTATTACGGGGACCTCCCGGATTTTGTCAACGCTTTCAATGGTGATGAATATTTTGTTGATGGTTTTGGCGGTCAGGCACCCGAGGTGTGGGCGCATGCGGAAGGGCGTCATCGCATTGATGATTATGAGGGGGAGGCAACGATTAATCTGCGTGTCTCTGGTCACCCGGTTAATCAGGGCGAGCTGAAAGCCCGGGCGAATCAGTATTACTTTTCGCCGTTCGTGGATACGGCGACGCTAGAACTCACCAGGATTGTTCTTAAGGAAGCACAGCTCGGACAGCGAGGTGTGACGGATTACCTGGCGGTTTCGTTTTCTGCCACAGACACAGTAGGGCATCTATACGGACCGTTCAGCAGCGAATCAGAGGACGCCCTGGCCCGACTTGATCGCGAACTTGGTGAATTACTCACCGCCCTTGATGAACAGACTGATGGCAACTACCTGCTTGCACTCTCTGCAGATCATGGCGTTCAGCCGTTGCCGGAATGGATGGTTGAAACGGGAGAAATGAATTGCCCCATTGAGGGCGGCCGCGTTGATCTGGATTCCTTCGGGTTCTGGATGTACTGGCACCTCTATTGGCGCTTTACCATGCCATTTGGTAACCCGGCTGATCTGGTTGGATTTTCCGCGGCCGGCATTACTATTAACAAAGCCTATGCAGAGACCCTGGGTGTCACCGTGGAAGATGTCGTTGCTTCCCTTGAAGGCTGGCTGGAAGATCAGGATCACGTGGTTAACGCCTGGACGAAGGATGAGCTGATGGCAAGTGAAGACCCGACAGGCAGGCTGTTCCGGAACTCTTATGTCGACGGGAAGTCCGGGCACATCATGTTGCAGCTGGTAGAAACCTGTCTCGCTGCGAGACCTCAGGGTACAAGTCATGGCAGTGTCTATCTGTATGACCGTCGCGTACCACTCATATTCTATGGGCAAGGCGTCGCCAACCAGACGTCGGAAGAAGTGCGGCACTCCATTGATATAGCTCCGACACTTGGAGCAAGACTGGGACTTGAGCTGCCTGATGATCTGGATGGCGTATCCCTGGATGTTTGGGAAGATGACACTGAATAGACCAAAAATAGCCGTTTCAAGTTGTCTGCTGGGCCATGAGGTCCGGTTTGATGGCGGACACAAAAACAGTCGTTACGTGTCAGATACGCTGTCGCAGTATTTTGAGTTCGTGCCTCTGTGTCCTGAGGTTGCGATAGGATTGGGTATACCCCGGCCCACGATCCGACTTGTAGAGACCTTTCCGGATGTTGTTGACGCCGTCAGCAACGCAGATAACTCTCTGAAGTACACGGAAGAACTGCGAGGCTACGGCCGAAAAATGGCGCCACAATTACAAGAGGTCTGTGGCTACATCTTCAAGAAAGATTCTCCCAGCTGTGGCATGACCCGCGTGAAAGTCTATCGTGGTGAGCAGAAGATGCCTGAGAAAATTGGCGTCGGGATGTATGCAGACGAGATCATGAAGGCGCTGCCTGATCTGCCTGTAGAAGAAGAGGGCAGGCTGCAGGATACCCGGCTGCGTGAAAACTTTCTTGAGCGCGTCTTCCTTTACGCGCGCTGGAAAGAGTTTCGGGATCAGGGGTATTCAAGTCGGGGGCTGGTAGAATTTCATACTGCCCAGAAATTTGCTGTGCTGTCCCATGATGAGCAGATTTACCGTGAACTTGGTCGCATTGTGGCGAAGGCCGGTAAGGGTGACATTGACGAATGCTGTCAGGCGTATATCAAGTTGTTGATGGAAGGCATGAAGGTGCTGACCACGCCGAAGAAACACGCCAATGTTCTGATGCATATCATGGGCTTTTTCAAGGAATCGCTTTCCGCGGATGACAAAGCGGAACTGATCCGGCTGATCGATGACCATCGTGCAGAACTGGTACCGGTGATCGTGCCGATTACGCTGATAAATTATTTCCGCAGGAAATATCCGAACGAGTATATTGATGGCCAGACGTACCTTGAGCCGCATCCTCCCGAGCTGATGCTGCGCAACATGCTTTAGGGGCTTCATCTTCATCGGGCGGGTATGGCAGGATACACCCCATGGATATCCAACCTTTAACACCTCATCTGGGCGCTGAGATACGCGGCGTCGATCTCGCACAGCCGCTGGATAACGAAACATTTGCGGGCATCCACCAGGCGTTTCTGGACTGGAGTGTCCTTGTCTTCCGTGATCAGGACATTTCCCGTGATCAGCACAAGGCATTCGGACGACGCTTTGGCAAACTCCATAAGCATCCTATGAATTTCAAGGGTACTGAGGATGACGAGATCCTCATGGTCAAAACCACCAGTCATTCAGCCTATACAGCCGGTGATGGCTGGCACACGGATGTGACCTGCGATGAATACCCGCCCATGGGTTCGATGCTGTATATGAAAGAAGTGCCTGGCTCAGGGGGTGGAGATACGCTTTATGCGGATATGTATCTTGCCTACGAGATGCTTTCTGAAACCATGAAAGAGATGCTGGATGGTCTGGTGGCATTACACGATGGTGCGCTTCCCTATGTCGGTGCCTACAAGAGCACGCCGCCGGAAGGGGGTTATCCAAAAAATGAGCATCCTGTGATTGCAACGCATCCGGATACAGGCAGGAAACTGCTGTATGTGAACTCAGGCTTCACATCACATATCAAAGGTTTGAAGCCAAAGGAATCGAGTGCGCTGCTGGATCTTCTGTTCAGACATATCGCCACGACGCCCCGGTTAACCTGCCGCGTGCAATGGGAGCCGAATACGCTGACCTTCTGGGATAATCGTTGTACCCAGCATCACGCTATCTGGGATTATTATCCGAATTCCCGGTACGGTGAACGAGTCTCTATTGTTGCTGCGGAGCGTCCTGCGGCCTGAATCTGTCCGAGCCACCAGACTCAGATTCGGAAATCACTGATCTGTATTTCCTCTCCCAGATTGGCGTAGTCGCCGGCGGCGCGCGCCGCTCTGAACTCTCCCCAGTTTACAGGTTTGTAATGGGGGGCTTCTTCTACCACGGGTGAGCAATCGGTGACGAATCTCGGATTCATGAAGAATGCCGCGCTGTAACGATCTGTGTCTGTACTCGCCAGAACCCGATGCAACGGGGCCTGGTATCGGTCGTTCGACCACACCTGAATCATGTCACCGACATTGATGATCAGGGACTCCCGGTCGGCTTCAACGGTATGCCATTGATCGTCGTGTCTTACCTGAAGTCCGGATACACCATCCTGTAGTAATACCGTTACCGCACCGGCATCGGTGTGATGATGAATGCCCAGATTTCCTTCTTCCGGAAAATCTACCTTTGCATCTGCCGGTTCGCTGCAGATCGGATAGTGATTGAGCCTTAAAAAACTGGTGTTTTCCGGGCTGAACCACTTTGTCAGATAGTCGGCCTCTCTACCCAGGTTGAGGCAGATGGCGCGGATGAGTTCCAGGCTGATCTGCTCACAGAGACCATGCCATTCGAGCATGCTGTCTTTGAATCCTGCCGGCTGTTCCGGCCAGGGGGTAACGCTGCGGAAGTCGCCGTCCTCGGTATCAATGCCAAGGTCGAATATTTCTTTCCAGTCCTGTCGGTTCTTGGTGAGTTCCCGGTCGTAGTAGCCCCACGGATTATCTTCGCTTCGGGACACCGTCTGCTTCTCTTTATCAGGCAGCGAGAAGAAGCTGCCCATCATCTGCAGAAACGCATCGATCTTCTCTCCTGGCAGATCATGCTCAATGAGCCTGAAAAACCCCCAGCGAGACGCCGCATCGCCCAGAGTCTGCAGCGATTGTTCGTTCCGCGCGTTCACCGAACGAAGACTGACTACCGGTATATCCATCTACAACAAGAGCCCATACAATCTGGTGCTTAAGCTTACCTTAAGAGAAAAAAATAAGAGAGATCATGGCATCAGCAGAAGTGACCGCACCCGTAGTGCAGACAGCAAGCGGACCCGTGCTTGGGCAAGAGAAACGCGGCGTCTATATGTTTAACGGTATTCCCTTTGCCGCGCCGCCCGTGGGTGAACTGCGCTTCAAGGCGCCAGTCAAGCCCGAGCCCTGGGATGACATTCGGGACTGTACCCGGTTTGGTCCGGCAGCCCCGCAGCTGGCGACTGGCAGCATGACCAATAGTGTGCCGGTGAACTGGAATGAAGACTGCCTGTTCCTGAATGTCTGCACGCCCGACACATCGGGCAAACGACCCGTTCTGGTCTGGATACATGGTGGCGCCTATCGCACAGGGCAGGGCGCAATACCCTGGTATAACGGGACGAGTTTTGCCCTGAATGGCGATATCGTGGTGGTCTCCATCAACTATCGGCTGGGTGCGTTGGGCTTTACGGATCTGTCGCGCTTCGGTGAAGAGTTTGCGACTTCCGGGGTGAACGGTACGCTGGATCAGATTCACGCACTGCGTTGGGTCAGAGATAACATTGAGAACTTCGGCGGTGATCCCGAGCAGGTCACCATTGCCGGAGAATCCGCCGGTGGGTTCTCCGTGTGCACGCTCGTGGCCAATGAACATGCGCAGGGGCTTTTTCAGCGAGCTGTCTCACAATCGGGCAGCGCCGAGCAGGTACTGTCAAAGGCTCAGGGAGGCCAGGTGGCCGACTTGTTGCTGGAAGCGCTTGGTGCCACAACGGCAAGCGACATGATGAATGCGTCTGCCCTGGAAATCCTTGAAGCCATGGTAGTTGTCGACAAACAATATTCACCGGCGGGTATCGGAAATGGCACCGTGCAGGCTTTCTATCCGGTTACCGGTAATGAGGTGATACCTGTCGCGCCCCTTGAGGCCATCAGAAACGGGGTGGGTCGGGATATTGTTCTTATGGCTGGTATCAACAAGGATGAGAACAGCCTGTTTATCCCGCCGGGCGTGGCGGAGGAAAAACTCATGAAGCAGGCGCAGACCTTTGGCGGCGAAAGTCTGGTGAGTGATTATCGCGCCATGCTACCCGATGCTGATGCCACTGATCTTTCGATTCAGCTGGCGTCAGACCAGTTGTTCCGCCTGCCGACGATTCGCATGTTGGAAGCTCGCGCGCAGCAGGGTGCTGCCGGCTGGATGTATCAGTTTGACTGGGAATCTCGCCAACCGCACCTGAAAGCGACACATGCGCTTGAGATCCCTTTCGTTTTCAACACGTTGACGTCACCCGGTGTCGATGCCTTTATCGGGCCGGGTGAACTGCCCCAGCGGGTCGCAGATGAGATGCATGCAACCTGGACATCATTTATTCAGGGAAATGAGCCGGGCTGGAAGGCCTACGAGACGGCAACGCGCTCGGTGATGCATTTTGATAACACGTCCACGGTTGTGGAGAATGGTGATACAGCGAGGCTCGCTGCCTGGCAGAATATTCACTAGGAAGTCTTATGCGTTTGAATGTGAATGGTGACGACATCGAGGTCGAAGTTGACCCGGATACCCCGCTTCTCTGGGTGTTGCGTGACAACCTCAATATGACGGGCACCAAATACGGTTGTGGCATAGGTGCCTGCGGAGCCTGCACCGTCTTAATGAACGGTCATCCTGTTAAATCCTGTTCGACCATAGCCGAAGCGTCGCAGGGTTACAACATCGTCACCATTGAGGGTATATCAGACGATGCGAGTCATCCGGTACAGCAGGCCTGGATTGATGAAGATGTGCCCCAGTGTGGTTATTGTCAGTCAGGTCAGATTATGACGGCGATTGCCCTGTTGAACGATAAGTCCAATCCGACTGATGAAGATATTAACGCCGCGATGACCAATATCTGTCGTTGTGGTACTTACTCCCGCATTCGCAAGGCGATCAAAAAAGTCGCCCTGGAACGTGGTCAATCATGAGTGAGGTCACTCGGCGGGGTTTTCTCAAGGTAACGACCACGGCCGCCGGTGGTTTGATGGTGGGTTTTCCGCTGCTCTCACTCGGCGTCTCGAATCCGCATAACCAATCCCAGATAGCTGCCCCCGAGATTAACGCCTGGCTTGTCATTGAGCCGGATGAAACGGTTCTGATTCGAGTGGCCAGGTCTGAAATGGGGCAGGGGGTGATGACGTCGTTACCGATGTTTATTGCCGATGAGCTGGAAGCCGACTGGCGCAAGATTCGTGTGGAATACGCAGAGGTGAACCGCAGTGCACTGCGCGGCCAGCTCTATGGCAGCATGCAAACCAGGTTCAGCAATTCTGTTTCTGATTCGAGGCTGGCGCTGCATATGGCAGGCGCCGAAGCGCGCGAGCGTCTGATCAAGGCTGCAGCCGAAACCTGGGGCATCAGTCCCGACGATTGCTATGCAGACTATGGACGGGTTTACCGCAGTGGCAGTGGCGAATCTCTGGGTTATGGCGAAGTCGCCACGCTTGCTGCGGAAGTCAGTGTGGCCAACGTCAGGATCAAGTCGGCAGAGTACTATTCCATGCTGGTGCTGCCGACGAAGCGACTGGACGTACCCGCGAAAGTCGATGGTTCAGCGATATATGGCATTGATGTCCGAGTGCCGGACATGGTCTATGCCACGGTGTTACATAACCCTGTGATTGGTGCCGGCTTGCAAAGCATGCGCTTCAATGCGATCCGACATATGCCGGGCATTATTCGAGCGTTGCGTCTCGGCGACGCGGTTGCGATTGTTGCCGAGACCTTCTGGCAGGCTAAAAAGGCGGCCGATGAACTGCCGGTCTACTGGAAGTCCAACGAAGGTAACAAGCAGTTTGATGACACCATCAAACGTGAGTTCTTTGAGGAGTTCTCTCGCGATGGTGAAGTGATTATGCAACGGGGTGAGATTGTTCGCCTGATGGATGGTGCAGAGCGGAACATCGAATCTGACTATTACGTACCTTATGTCGCCCAGGCGCCACTGGAGCCTCTCAACTGCACGGTTCATGTTCAGGAGGAACGTGTGGATGTCTGGGTGGGGCATCAGGATCCGGAAGCCGTCATGGATATTGTGGCGGAGATGACGGGACTTCCCCGCTATAAGGTCCACGTGCATAACTGTTTTATCGGTGGCAGCTTCGGCCGGCGCAGCCACATGGATTTCGTAATTGAGGCAACGCGCATCGCCATGGAGATCGGTCGACCCGTACAGATGATCTGGACGCGGGAAGAAGACATGCGCTCAGGCGGCTATCGGCCGATGTCCGCTATGCGCTTCAAGGCGGGTTTCGATGTCGAAAAGAATATGACCGTGATTACCAGTCACTCGGTTACCCACTCCATCGCATACGACCAGGATGAAACCGTAACCGGGTTAGACGGCGCTTCATTAGAAGGCCTGATTGATCACCCCTACGACTTTCCCGCATACAGTTTCACGCATACCAGAAAGAACACGCATCTCAGTAGCTGGTGGTGGCGTTCCGGCGGGCATTCCATCAATGCTTTTGCCATGGAAGGCTTCGTGGACGAACTTGCCGCGGCTGCGGATCAGGACCCGGTGACTTATCGCAAGTTTCTGTTGCGTGACAAACCTGACTATCTGCGGGTGCTCAACGAGCTGGAGCGCAGGTCGCAATATCGCAAGCGGCGTGCCTCAAAGCGTACCGCGGTGGGTGTGGCCATTCACAAATGCTACGGAACACTGGTCGCTATTGCCGCGGAAGTGACTGTCGAATCCGGCGGCAGCATGCGGGTTGATAAGGTTACCGCCGCGGTGGATTGCGGCAATGTGGCGAATCCATTGACAGCTGAAGAGCAGGTTGAAGGCAGCATCATCTTCGGTCTGTCTGCGGCAATCTACGGGAAGTTGACGGTGGAAGCTGGCCGTATTCTTGAGGACAACCTCGACACTTACGAGGTGCTGCATATGGATGAAGCGCCAGAAATTGATATTCACTGGGTGTTGTCTGGCGGTGATCACTGGGGTGGCCTCGGTGAACCGGCGACTGCCGTGATCGCACCTGCGGTCTGTAATGCACTCTATAAAATTACGGGTCGGCGCATACGTAGTCTGCCGATTCGAGATTACTACCTGACTGTTAAATGACCGGGTTCGATTGCTTCCTCAACGGCTTTTCCCTGATCCGTCAACCGGGACTGCGCCGCTATTTCGTTGTGCCTATCCTGATCAATACGGTTGTGTTGCTGTTGCTTGCAGGATTCAGCTACCAGTACTTCAACAGCTGGATGGATATCATCATGGGCTGGTTCCCCGACTGGATGTCAGCACTGTACTGGCTGATCTGGTTCGTTGCGTTGCTTGTGGTGCTGGTGATGGTGCTGTTCCTGTTTACCTTTATCGCCAACATCATAGCGTCGCCATTCAACGCACTGCTTTCGATCAAGGTCGAAGAGAGACTGACTGGATCTCCGCCGGTTTCCAATGTCTCTCTCTGGATGGTCCTGCCCAGAACCGTCGCACGGGAAATCATGAAGCTTTTTTACGTCGTGCCTCGTGTTCTGTTACTGGTCATCCTGACACTCATCCCGGTGGTTAACACCATCTCGCCAATTCTGTGGATACTGTTCGGTGCCTGGATGATGGCGATTCAATACGCTGACTATGGTGCCGACAACAACGACGTGTCTTTCGCTGAGCTTAAAGACCGGTTGCGCGGCTGCCGGATGGATGCCGTGATGTTCGGGCTACCGGCATACCTATTGCTCACGGTACCGGTAGTGAACCTGATTCTTATGCCGGTGGGTGTGGCAGGCGGTACCCGGTTCTGGGTGGATCACGTCAAGTAATTACTTGCTGAGTACTCCCCGTATGGGTGATACAGGCTCATTGGCCTGAAGATTGAGTATCTCGGAAACATCTGCGCCGGATTTTCTTCTGGTCAGCCAGTCCTGTGGGTCATACTCCACGCCAACCGGATTGGCCTCAAAACTGGGGCCATTCATGTAGTCTGACGCAGTATCAGACGACTCGAAGCAGTCGACCTGAAACTCCATCTGATTGCCGTCCGGATCCTGGTAGTACATGGATGCAGTAATGCCATGATGTACACACCAGTAGGGTTCCACGCCCCTGTCCTTCAGGATCTCGTAAGTCTCGAGAAGATCATCCAGATTCTCATAGGTATAGGCCACGTGATCCACGCCAACCAGACCCTTCCTGTCCATCTCGGTGTCATCCGGTTTGACCTCATTCAAATCGATCATCGCAAAACGATGATGTTCGTCGTCCTAGGTCAGAAAAGCCATGGCTGGATTCTGGTGTTGAATCTCTGCATCGAACACCAGTTTGTACCAATGAAGCATTTCCGCGAATCGGTGTGTGCGGTAAACAACGTGGGCGAACTTACTCGGGCGTGGTCGGTTCATTGGGTGATTCCTTGTCAGTGTCAGTGTCAGTGTGCGTTAGCCTGCAGGTTATTGCCCTGCGGCCTGATACAGGGTGAAGACGCCTATCAGTATAAATCCGACACCTGCGATGTAGGATAGGAATTGTTCGCTAATGAACTCGGATAGAACGGTTCCGGCTGCTACGCCGATTGCTGTGGCGACGATGAGAGCAAGTGATGCGGCAAGGAAAACGGTTAGTTTTCCTATCTCTTTGTCTGACGCAAAGAGCATCGTTGCAAGTTGTGTTTTGTCTCCGAGTTCGGCGATAAAGACAGCCAGAAAAATGGTTGTGAATACTTTCAAATCCAAAATTACGTATCCTCTGACAGGG
>CBFIJB010000009.1:0-121560 GCA_965662805.1 Candidatus Azotimanducaceae bacterium
GGTCACGCCGGATCGCTGGCTTTACAGCTTTTTTTCGACCACATCCTTTAAGATCTTGTGATCAAGGCTCAAGTCCGCATACATTTGTTTGAGGCGACGATTCTCTTCTTCTAATGCTTTGAGCTTCTTAATGTCAGATGCTTCCATCCCGCCATACTTGGCTTTCCAGTTGTAGTAGGTCGCATCCGAGATGTCATATTCCCGGCAAACTTCCTTCACCATTCGGCCAGCTTCAACTTCCTTCAACACCTTGATGATCTGCGTCTCAGTGAATCGGCTCTTCTTCATGTTGTTCTCCTTCGTCTCAGTTTACGCGGGAGAACTCCAAATCGGTATGGGACTATTTTAAGGGAGGGTTACACGATCATGAGTTGGTTCAATCAGCCTATGACGATTTTGCTGAACTGCTTACACGTGATTCAGGCTTCGGCATTCAATAAAGCTCTCTATCTCTCTTGTAGATTCGTGCGATCCATTCATCAATAGCTACTCTGCTCCAGTAGTTGTTCGTGCCTGCGTTCGAGACTGGTTCTGGAAAGTGATTCTGATTTCTCCAACGGTGAATTGTTGTGTGAGATGTGCAGATTTTCTTCTCAACTTCTTTGATGTCAAGATACCTATCTTCGATATCTTCGTCGGTAAGAATCGAAAGGTTGAGATACTCTTCAACTTCACTCGCCAACCAGCGATAGGTTGGCTGGTATGGTTCCATTCCAATATCAACTGGCCTCGGGAGCTTACCGGCTTTGACCCAACGATTGATTGTTGAATCGCTCTTGCCTATAAGTTGCCGTAGTGCGTCGCGATTGAGGAAGCGGTTATTTTTCACCAGAATTTAGGGAAAGAAAAATGCATGGACAAACTATGGGTCTGAAGTAGCAATAAATTCGTAACTAATTGAAACATATGAAGTAAATTAGATTTTGTGGCGGAAGAGGTAGGAATCGAACCCACCAGCCACTTCAACAGCAGCTCAACGGCTTTGAAGGCCGCGACGGACACCAGCCCGCGTGCTCTTCCGTGGGGGATGATATCAGATACTTTGTGTTGGGTTCGGTTCAGGTTTGAGGTCTGTCCGCTACGCAACCTGCGGTTGCTTCGGTCGAGACGAGGTTGGGGTTTTGGGGCTCTGGTTTGAGGTCTCTCCGCTGCGCAACCTGTGGTTGCTTCGGTCGAGTCGAGGTGGTGTGGGGATGATGTCAGGTGGGTTGTTGTTCTACGTGCCCGATGCTTCGCGCCAGACTGATTTTGTTTCTGCCGGATTCTTTGGCCTCGTAAAGTGCCTGGTCAGTTTCCATGACAAACAGGTCTGCAGAGCTGGTTCTTTCAGGGGCGCTGACATTCAAACCGATGCTGACGGTGAGGAATCCACGCTCGCTTGATCGGTTGGGTATGCGTGCTTTGGCAAGCTCTGCCTGGATGGCATCTGCAACCTGCTGGCTACCTTCAAGATCGGTAGCTGGCATGAGTACAGCGAACTCTTCACCACCGATACGGGCACAGAGGTCGGTGGATCGTGACGCAATCCTCGAGAGCAGTTCGCCGACCTTCTTCAGGGCAACGTCACCCTGTGGGTGCCCATAATAATCGTTGTACATTTTGAAGTAGTCCACATCGATGATCAGCAGGCCAACGGATTGATTGGTGCGGATGGCCTGTTGCCAGATGTCGTGCAGGCTTTCGTCGAAACCGCGCCGGTTGGCGAGCGCTGTCAGTGCATCGGTTCTGGATTCAGTCTGGGTAAGCAGGCGAATACGTAGACCATCCTGGAAGACACTGGTCAGCCGATTCACTGAGACAAGCAGCAGGCCAGAGTAGAAAACGATCAGGATCGCCAGGATCAATTCAAGCTTGGTGCCGCCCAGGGCAAGCTGGATAACTGCGGGTATGGCGATAGGCAGGCAATAGATGGCAAAGGAACGCCGGTGAAGCGCCAGCATGATGCCACCTGCTGCGATGATACCGGCGAGCGTTGCGACCAGTACACTGCGGTGAGCAATGTCAGCGGGCCAGATCCAGAATACCGATGCGTCCCAGATGCTCGTCTGCAGAAAAGCAAAGCAAAGCAGGAAAAATGCCCACTGCTGTATCTTGGGGACGGCGGCATCATGCAGGCGCCGTTCTACCCAGAGTGTTGTTATCAGTCTTAATACGGCGATAACAACCAGAACAGCCAGCCAGGAGAAAAGTGCAGGGCCCTCAACGACGTCCCAGAGGGCATACACGATAAACACACCCGCGAAGGTGTGTCCCACAGCAGCGCTCGGCATAGAGCGGTAAAGGAACATGAGAGACTCGACCAGCATCTGATGCTGTACATCAATGCCGCTTTCTTCCATGTCCACTTCGGTGACCGCGCTGCCTTTAATATCTGCGTCAGTCATGTTCAGTTACTTATTATTCTTGTAAGGGTCGTTTTCAGGCGTAACCGTATTGCCGGGAAAGTCACCGGTTTTCTCTAGCATTTCCAGGTCAGTTGCTCGTCGGCTAGCCAGCAGCCGACGGTCCGGGACGATTGCCCCTGGCCTTGGCCCGCGACGGAATCGAATGCGCCGAATGGTCTTGCGACGTTCCTCGTAGTTGTCCTCCTCGGACGGCATCGACTCGATGTAGGTCTCACAGCCGATTTCTGCCAGTTTGACAGCAAAATCCATGGCCGCGTCTTCCGTCAGATCGCGCTTCAGCGTGATTTCATTGCCGTTCAAATCGGTTCAAATCTCGGTTCTTAACGACTGAATTTGCAGGGAAAACGGTTCCGTTCATGGCAATGTAAACGCCCTGGTCCAGTGTCTGGCTTGCTGCAATCGCCATACCGACATTGAACATGGCATCGGTCATGGCGAATCTGGCCGGAGACAAAGCGCCCGTTAACACGATCACTTTTCCAGCAACATCACCAAGATAAGTTGCTGTGTCTGCCATGGTGTCTGTGCCGTGTGTGATCACAATATGGGTGTTCGGTTCGTTAACCACCAGACCCTTTATGGTGGCGCGGTCCTCGTCATTCAAGTGCAGGCTGTCTTTATGCAGAGCTTCGATGATACGTGTGGGATGTGTGACCTGAGCCTCCTCGAGCAATCGACCAATAATGGTGCGCCCGACCTGATAGTCACTTTTGTCATCAAAGTACACCTTATCGATGGTGCCTCCCGTGGTAATGATGAGGATTTCGTCTGGACTTTCTGGTGATGTCAATTCTGGGTATATTCCTTAAGTGTTTGAAATTATTATATTAAGACTCGGGAATCAACGTCATGTATGTCGCGCAGGCCACAGAATGCCATGGTGAGATCCAGTTCCTTGCGAAGCAGTTCCAGGGCGGTGGTGACGCCGTTTTCTCCCATGGCACCGAGACCGTGCTGGTAAGCACGACCGATCATGGTGGCATCTGCGCCGAGCGCAATGGCACGAAACATGTCCTGACCTGTGCGTATGCCGCCGTCCACCCAGATTTCAGTTTTGCCTTTCACGGCATTCACGATTTCGGGTAATACTTCTATGGTTGCAGGCGCACCATCCAGCTGTCTGCCGCCGTGGTTGGACACCACGATCGCGTCCGCTCCGGCATTGGCTGCTAGCAGGGCATCTTCCGCACACATAATGCCCTTGATGATCAGGGGACCCTGCCAGATGTCTTTTACCCATTGAACATCGTCCCAGTTCACGGTCGGGTCCAGCTGCTCTGTCGACCATTGGGCAAGGGTCGTGAGACTGTCTGCACCGGTGGCATATCCTATGACATTGCCAAACTGATAGCGCTTTGCGCTCAGCATACGCAGGCACCAGGCAGGGTGGCTCGCGATATTGAGCAGGCTGCGTAATGTCATTTTAGGAGGCACAGATAACCCGTTCTTAATGTCTTTATGGCGCTGGCCCATGATCTGCAGGTCAGCGGTCAGGATCAGGGCAGAGCACTCTGCAGCTCTGGCTCGCAGGATCAGGTTTTTGATGAATTCCCGGTCTTTCATGATGTAAAGCTGAAACCAGAAGGGTTTTGAGACGGCCTCGGCGACATCCTCAATGGAGCAGATGCTCATGGTGGAAAGGCTGAAGGGCACACCGAATTTTTCGGCAGCCCTGGCCGCGTGGATCTCGCCATTGACCCACTGCATGCCGGTCAGGCCAACCGGCGCGAGGGCGGTTGGCATGGCAACATGCTGACCCAGCATGGTCGTCTTAACACTGCGGTTATCCATATCGACCATGACGCGCTGTTTCAGCTTGTACCTGCCGAACGCTGATTCATTGTTTCGATAAGTGGATTCTGTCCAGGAGCCACTGTCGACATAGTCGTAGAACATCCGTGGTGTGCGCTTTTCATGCAGATCGCGGAGGTCTTCAATGCAGGTGATGTCTGGCATAGCGTGAGTGTAGCAGGGTGTCCGGTAGAGCGTCAGGCAGAGGTGTAACGATAGATTTTCAGTGCTTTTTCCGGGAACTGATCCCGAAATTCAGCGGATCGCTCCATCATGCCGACAAACCGGCACTGAGGCGCATAGCGTTCAAACTGATGCAGCAGGAAATCATCGGTGAGGTATGGAGAGTTCACCGTGGCAATCACGGTGGCACCCGGGGTCGTCAGCTGTTTCAGCTTTTTCAGCACGGCACCGTAGTTCTTTTCTGCATCGAAGCTGCCGCGCTGTCGCGTGGGCGGATCGATCAGCACGATATCGTAGCGCCCGAACTGCTTGATTCGCCCCCAGGACCGGAACAGGTTGTGTGGGATCGATTTGACGTTCTGCAGGTCATGACCATTCAGCTCATGGTTTCGCTGGCCCCAGCGTATGCTGGGTTTGCTCATATCGACACTGGTGACCTGGCGGGCATTGCCGGCCAGTGCCGCGACTGACAGAGAACAGGTATAGGCAAACAGGTTCAACACGGTTTTTCCTTCGCTGTTATCCATCAACCAGGCTCGGAGGGGTCGCATGTCGAGGAAAAGCCCGGCGTTCTGGTTTACCCCTGGCTGGATTTCATATTTCAGGCCATGTTCTTCTACGACACAGTGATTGACGGGATTGCCATACAGCATTTCTGTGGGAGTACCTTTCTGTTTGCGGTATTGCAGCATCACGGCGTCAATCTGTCCGCTGGTGTCGGCGCCCAGAATCGCCTCTTGCAGCGCATCGGTATTTTCAATGTCCTGATAGCTGGTGATCAGAACCAGCGGTTTGAACCAGTCCACGGAAAGATGTTCCAGGCCGGGAAACAGGTGTCCTCGACCATGGAAAATGCGACGGGTCTCCGGCTGTGGTTCGGCGAAAAACGTCTGCGCCGCATTTGCGAGTGCCTCATACAACTTGGCTGACTACCTAGAAGTAGGTGGTTCGGCTTCGGGTCACGCCCCGGGGAACCACGTATGGCGGGGTTCGGCCTACCAGAGTTTCGATCAGCAGCAGTTCCTGGTCGTCATGGTTAACAAACGGCGCGGGAACGATGCGATTAGAGCGACTCGTGTCCGCCAGAATGTAGCGCGGCGCGGAATGATGTTCTGAAACGATGGTCTCGTTGATGCCTGGGTTATCGGCAGTGGCAAGATCAGATGTCCCGTAACAGACACATACATAGGATTGTTCCGGGTCTGTTTCCACGTAGACGCCCGTGCCGCGAACGCCAATGACGGCGTTGGGGGTAGAGATATCTGTACGCCGCGATGCCATCACCGATAGCGCTTTACCCTTGTCCAGTACAAAGGCGGTACTGACGGCGCCAGCGGCCACGTTGCGCGAAGGCAGGGTCATCCTGCTGTTAGCGCGCAGGATGAAGGCATCTTTCTCCACCACAAAGATAACGAAACTTCTTTCGAAGATTTCCACCACATCGCCGGGCTTGATGGGTGTGGCAGTTGTTGCCGCAATACCGTTTACCCTGACGTCACCGGCCAGTTGATGGATGGATCTTCCGGCGGGCAATGTTTTGGGTATCGGACCGCCAACGGTCGTCGAGGCGCAACCCGAAGTTAGCGCGAAAGCCCCTGTCGTGAGCATCATCAGCAACATCTGGCGACGTGATTCGTCGACATCGCCTTTCATACCACCACGAATAATTCCGGACATCTTTTACTTCCTGCAGTCTGACCTGCAGATTATCACATGTTGATTGGCGTCGTAGAGCCGTGCTTTGATCGGAACCATAAGTCACAAGGCAGCGGAGAGTGTGTCATGGATATTGGAATCTGCGTACCGAGTCATGTTGGTGATATTGACTATGTCGTGCGAGCAGAAGAGTTGGGTTACAGCCATGCCTGGCTCGCAGACAGCCAGATGATCTGGTCCGATTGTTATGCGGCTCTGGCGCTTGCTGCCGACAGAACCTCAACCATCAAACTGGGCACGGGCGTTGCGATCACAGGCACTCGGCCTGCTTCTGTGAATGCTGCGGGTATTGCGACCATCAATGCGCTGGCACCGGGGCGAACATTCTTTGGTGTTGGTGCCGGTAACACAGCCATGCGCATTATGGGGCTGCCGCCGCAACGAATTGCCCAGTTCGATGACTACCTCACGGAGATCGGGCCCCTGTTGAAAGGGGCGGAATCCCATGTGCAGCATGGTGATCAGCAGATTCCTATTAAACACGTGATGCCGGACAAGGGGTTTGTTAACTTCGATGACCCCATACCCATGTATGTCTCCGGTTTCGGACCGAAGTCCCTGGCACTGGCAGGCAAGCATGGTGACGGCGCGGTGCTGGCGATGCCTGCGAGTGCCGCCATGATGGAAAACATCTGGCACATGATTGAAGCGGGTGGTCCTGTTGATCGTGAGAATTACTATACGACAGCACTGACTGCGATGATCGTGCGTGAGGATGATGAAGCCGCAGATTCGGCGCGTATTCGCCATGAATGTGGCGCCATGGCGATGGCCTCGCTGCATTTTGCCTATGATCAGTGGCGCAATTTTGGCCGGCAGCCTCCGAATGCGGTGGCCAGTGTCTGGGATGATTACACCAGGCTGCTCGAGACCTATCCCGAAGAGCGGCGTCACCAGCGCATTCATATGGGGCACAACTGCTGGGTTCTACCAGAGGAAGAGAAGTTTCTCACCGCCGAGCTGATGCAGGCGACGTGCCTGATCGGTACGCAGGATGAGCTGATTGAGAAATTGAGAGCGCTTGATGAGGCGGGTCTGAATCAGGTGATGAACCTGCCTTCATTTGACCCGCGATTTGATGTGCTTAACGATATTGCAGAAAAGGTTATTCCCTTCGTTTAGGTATCCATTTCCCAGCACCAGAACTGTGCTGATCCAGCACAGTTCGTTTATCTGGTCAGGTGGCTGTCAGCGCGCGCCCTGGCCATCATCGATCTTCACGTAGGTTCCGGTAACGGCTTCCGAGGCCGGTGACAGGAAGTAGAGCAGGGTGGAATCCATCTGTTCCGGATCACAGATACGTTTTCTCGGAAAGTTTCCGGAAAAGTCCCCCATACGCGATACCATGCCGTCCATCATTTCAGAATGAAATGCTCCCGGGGCAATTGCATTGACGTTGATGTGATATCGGGACCATTCCACCGCCAGCACTTCAGTCATGCGCACAATGGCGGATTTGGTGACTGAGTAAAGCGCAGCGCCGTTGCCGTCATAGCGAAAACCGCCGACGGAGGAAATATTGATCATGCGTCCCGGTTTTTCAGCCGCAATAAGTCTTCGTGCAACCTCGCAGGAAAGCTTCCAGGGTCCAATCAGGTTGGTACCGAAGACACTGTCTACCAGCTCATCGCTCATCTTATGTGCGCGCTGGGCGTCCGGAATGCCTGCATTGTTGATCAGGATATCCACCGTACTGAATGCGGCTTCCGCCTGATCGACCACCTGAGAAATCTGCGAGAAGTCTGTGATGTCAAACTGAATGGGTTCGCACTCGCCACCTGCATCACGGATTTCTTTGGCCAGTTCTTCCAGGCGCTCGGCGCGGCGGCCTGTAATCGCCACCTTTGCACCACATGCTGCCAGTACCTGTGCGAAACGCCGGCCCAGACCGGATGTGGTACCCGTCACCAGGGCAACGCGGCCGCTCAGATCGTTGGAAACATTGGGCGTCGGATAATCACTCATAAGATGTCCTTAAAAATCACAGATTGTTGTTTGGATTCGTTCAGCTGGCGTCAGCGATGGATGCCAGGCCCGGTACTTCACAGAAGAACTCTGAGTCCACGAGCACGCTGGAGGGCGAATTTTTGTGTGCTCCGGCACACCAGGAAGGCATGACCATGGAATAGAGACCTGAGCCTCCAGCCATGAGGATCAGCAGTTGTTCCGGGCCGGTGAAGGCGTCGCGGGTACCTTCACTGCTTGGCGCGAACCCGGGTGTCAGTTTGTGAAGTCGAGCGTTCTCGAATCTGCAGCGCTGATGAATTTCTGCGGCAATGTCCTCCCGGGTGAGGCCCGCCTTCTCCAGTATCGCTGCGTGTTCCGGGTTCAGGACAATGGTGGCCGTGCCCCTGGTCAAAATAGCGTTGTTGGTTGCCTCGTTGGCAACACCAATGGCGAGCATATCCAGTAGCCCTTTTTGGTTATCTGGATCGTCGCCGTCACCTGAATGCAGAACAGAATGAGGCGCCTCAGCACCGATCACGGTCACAACGCTGTCGTTTTCCTGGAATCCGAGTGAAACGTGCAGCGGCGGAAATGGACTGTTCTCCTCATCTTCCGCCATACAGAAAGTAAACTTGCCGGGATGCCCGAGCAGTGCCATGTCCGAACTACCGGGTCTGGCTCCACCGATATTCATCATGGTCAGTCGAAGTGCCCGCCCGATGGAAGCGTTGGCTCTATGTCCTGGTCCAAGGGCGCCATAACTCGACGAAACCGGGCCGCAGCTAATGCGGGCAGGGCCATTCACGATAATCAGCGGTGCCGTACAGTGCGTGGTGGCCTGCATTTCCGTCAGATCGAATACCGGATCAATCACGGCTTTGACGGCCGCAACGACAATCGGCATATAGTCAGGCAGGCATCCCGCCATGACGGCAGCGATGGCGACTTTTTCCATGGTGGCAATACCGTGGCCAGGTCCCATGGTGCCAAGCACCATGTCTGCATCCTGGCCGGAAGCCAGTACCATGCGGCTGACTCTTTCCGGCGTGGGAATCACAACAGGCAGACCATCAGTCAGACCATGGTTGTGCAGATCTTCCAGGGCTTGTGCTTCAGAATCTGCGGTCAGGAAATCAGTCACTGTTGCCTTCCAGAGCTGCGATCACCATCGGAGCGACCTGCGCTGCGATATCTTTCATGTTGTCTGTACCTGTACCTGCCACCGGATGTGGCAATTGAACTCTTGGAACATCGGGCATGCCCAGTGACTTCGCGACGAAGTCGCCTTGTGGCCAGAACTCTTCAGTAACCAGGGCCACAGCGGGAATACCCAGTTTTGCTACGTTGATGCCGTCACGCACGGTGCCGGTAGTGCAGGAGCCTCAATGCCCGTAGGCAGCGACCACCGCATTGCAGTTGTTCTGTATGTCGCCCAGCATTTCGTCATTGGCTGGAACGGAGGCGTTCCCCTTGTTGTAGGAGTGCACCTCTATTCCGGGTTCGAGTACCTGCATGGCCTCATTCAGGGCATTCAGAAAGTTTTCGGAATCCGGAAATCCGTTCGCCAGAAAACCGATGCTGATGGCATTGGAACCGCGAATAACTGTGCTCAGGTTGTAAGGCGTGGCTTCTATGCCGACTTCGCCTTCCGGGTTGTGATACTTGATCATGATCTCTCCAGCTTTGCTGCGTCGGGGCTCAGTATAGCGCTATAATTCGGTGCTCATCCATGGTCGTGGAGACCCACAGTGACCAAGGTTGTTATTGGTGTTGTCTTTGTCCTGATACTTGCGGTAGCCGGTGCTGGCGTATATCTGTTGCAGAACCTCGATGGCATTGTGAAAAATCTGATCGAACAGATAGGTACAGAAACAGTTGGTCAGAAGGTCTCCGTGGCCGATGTGAAGGTCAAACTTACGGAAGGGTCCGCGACTGTCAGCGGGCTTACGGTGGCGAATCCACCGGGCTTTTCCAACGAACCGGTGTTTACCCTTGGCAATATCAAGGTAGCCATTGATACCGGGTCTGTCACGGGTCCGGTTTATGTCATCAACGAGATCACCGTTGATGGTGTGAGTGTTCTGGCAGAACAAAAAGGTACGTCAACTAATGTGCAGGCGCTGCTGGACGGCATGCCTGAGGCAACGGCATCAGGGGAAGGCTCACCATCGGAAGCCCCGGGCTCCGAAATTCTCCTGGCCATCGGTCAGGTGAACTTTGCCAATGGCAGCATGGAACTGCGCAGCGATCAATTTGAGAATCAGAAGGTTGAATTGAACCGCCTTAATCTGCGTAATCTGGGCACCCCGGAAAATGGTCTGACGCCGGAGCAGGTTGGCGCTGAAGTTGCCAATCAGCTTGTTGATCAGATCAAGGTGGCTGTGCAGGATGCCATTGCCCAGTATGCCAAGAAAGAAGCTGAAAAGAAGATTCGCGAAAAACTTGGAGACAAGCTGGGCGATCTCTTTAACTAATCCATGCGGTTTGAGGTGACAAATACCGGATTCGAATAGAACCAGAGGTCTGTCCACGGGTCCTCGGGTTCCCTGTCCGGTAAAGGTTCCATTTGATCGGTGTTTGTTCCCCTGACGCGCATGTACATGTCGCCGGTAACCATAAGACTGTGCGTCATTGACATAAACTCACCGTCTCTGGTCCAGTCTTTTTCAGTAAAGCGCCGCACAACGCGGGTTGATGTATTTGTGTCCTGGCCAGGGTTCGTGTTCTGCTCCCTGACGCTGCCAACAATCAGGTCAACTCGTTTGACCGCTGAAGACTTTGCCGAAACGTTCTTTCCCTCAGGGTCTCTTAGGCGTATTCGTATGGTGACTTCATGCCCTGGCGCCACCTCCAGCTCTCCTCCCATGGAAGCCGATGCTTCTCCGTTAGCGACAGTCACATAAAGCTCGCTGATCAGATCCCCGGCAGTCACAAAGATTCGGCCGTGCCGCAGGCCATCCAGAATGTCATCGTGGTTTTTCTGTGCGTAAACGTAAGTCTTTGAATATTCCCCCGGCCAGAAGTCAACGCCGCCCTCGGTGTAGTGGATGTGTGAGTCCGAGTTGGCAGTAATCCACCAGCGGCGACCTTCGCCGAGCATGGAATCCCAGAAGCCACCCAGGACAGCGGTCATCTGGTCAAATCCGCCCATGGTTGGATAGCCCCGTCCATAGGCGCCGCGTGCAAAGACCCAGGCAGGATAGTCAGCTTCCTGTTCCTTAACGACTCTGATGGCAGCGGCCTGGTGCCCTGGTGCGCCTTCCATACCAACGGCAATTTCCGGCGCCGTGTCATTCCAGGCGCGCAGTTCCGCCGGCGAAGTTTTACCCCAAACGCCGAGATCAGATGCTGATCGGGATGGATGGTGGGCAAAAACCACCGGCTTCTTCTCAAGGCTGTCCGCATATTTCAGTGCTTCGAGCATCAATGACTCTGCGTTCCGGGATGGATCTGCGGGCCAGGGTTCGCGCGTATCGAAACGTGACTCGTATTCATGCAGGTGCTGAGCTTCGTCGTGCGAGTGCGGCACGATGATGGAGGAGTGATCTGCGCCGGGTGTGTTGAGTTCGAGGCCGAAGAACTGAATTACCTCGGGCACCTGCTTTCGTGAAGTCAGCAGTTCAGGGTAGGCCTGCTCGAGGTTGATCTTGCTGTGGTTTGGGCCACCGTGATCCGTTGCCACCATCCAGCTCAAGCCAAACTTACGCGCCATCTCAGCATTGGTGGGAATCGGATAGATTGCATCGCCACCGATGATGGGCTCTGGCGGGTCGGTTTCCTGCCAGCCAACGCTGTACTGGCTGTGGATGTGGTGGTCTCCGGCGAGCCAGTGACGATGATTGTCTTCATCGGCGATACAGAAGGGCACTGTCGCTGACAGGCCCAGGATAATCAGTCGTGAAAGCATATGACCGCTCCGATAGTCTTACCGCCAACTCTACACCTGGCAGATTAAGACTGTGTATAGAGACACTACACTATCTTTGAGTCGGTTTTTCCCCAGTAACGATCTTTCAGAATACGTTTGTAAAGTTTGCCCGTTGGCAGACGTGGTAACTCGGCTTCGTAGTCGATACTTCGCGGGCACTTGTAGTGGGCGATATGCTCACGAGCATAGGCCATCAGTTCTTCAGTGAGATCCTGGGATGGCTCCAGTCCTGGGATCAACTGCACCACGGCTTTGACTTCCTCGCCCATTTCTTCGTTCGGAGCGCCGACGACGGCGACATCCTGAACCTTGGGATGCATGATCATGGCATCTTCAATTTCCTGCGGGTATATGTTCACACCGCCAGAGATAATCATGAAGGTTGCCCGGTCTGTCAGATAAAGAAAACCGTCCTCGTCAACGTAACCCACATCACCGAGTGCTGACCAGTTGGGGTGTTCAGGGTGCTGGGCGTCTTTGGTTTTTTCATCATCCTTCAGGTACTTGAAGGGCATCTGCTCCAGCTCAAAATACACCAGCCCAGATTCGCCGGGTGGCAGTTCCTTGCCATCTTCATCACAGATATGGACGACGCCGAGAATCGCCTGGCCGACGGTGCCAGGTTTCTCGAGCCAGGCTTCGGGAGTCACATGAGTCAGGCCGTTTAATTCTGTACCGCCGTAGTACTCGTAAATAATGGGTCCCCACCAGTCGAACATCTGCTGCTTTACGCCTTTTGGGCAGGGTGCTGCTGCATGGATTGCCACTTTGTGGCTGGACAGATCGAAGCCGCTTCGATCCTGTTCGTCCAGCTTCAACATGCGGGAGAACATGGTTGGCACCCACTGTGAGTGTGTCACTCTGTAGTCCTGAATTGCCTGAAGCGCACCCACTTCATCGAATCGAGGCATCATGACCACGGTACCGCCGTTGGCATGGGCGCCGGTGGTAAAGCCGATGGGTGCCGAGTGATAAAGGGGTGCCGGTGACAGGTAAACGGTGTCTGTACCAAAGCCCCAGACCAGTTGCTGCAATGCGCCAACCGGGCTTCCGGACTCAGTGATCGTGCCTTCAGGCAGCGGACGCAGAATCCCCTTTGGTCTACCCGTGGTACCGGAAGAGTAGAGCATGACGGTGCCCGCAGGCTCTTCTGCCAGCGGTTCTCTGGGATATTCGGCTATCGTCGACTCGTAATCTTCAAACAGGTCAGTCGAACTGTCAGTCATCAGCCAGCGTTTAACCCGTGGGCATTGTTCAGGCAGTGTTTCCGCAACGTCCAGGAGCTTCTTCGACGTGACCACAACCTCGGACTCGGAATTATCGACAATGTAGGCAGCTTCTTCTGAAGTCAGGTACTGGTTAACGGTGGTGATGTAGAGACCCGAGCGAAACGCGGCCCAGACAATCTCAAAATACCGGACGTCGTTTTCCATAAAGATCGCACAATGATCACCGCGCCGCAGGCCCTCTGCATACATCAGTTGCGCCATCTGATTGGAGCGTTCATCCAGTTCGCGATAAGTGACGGTTTCACCGGTCGCACTGTTGATGACGGCCGGTTTGTCAGGAAACTCCTTTGCCCATTTGCCTGGATACATGTCTTTCCTCTCTTCTTATTTTTCGGCGTTCAGATCGCCTTCCAGAGTTTTTGATGCACGGAAATAGTAGTAGAAGCTCAACAGGTAAACAAAATTGCACATCAACAGTGCCATACGCAGTGACTCGATATCTGTCATCTGCATGTTTGACTGCAGCAGGTCGCTGATAATGCCGACCGTTGTCGGTCCGAACACCAGCCCGATGATGTTGATGATAAACAGCAGCAACGCTGAGGCTGCGGCACGCATTGCCAGTGGTGCCAGTGACTGGGTCATGGCAAAAGTAGGCCCGGTATACAGGTTTACGAGAAAGGCCGGCATCATGTAGATGATCAGGGCGGCCCAGAGTCCGTCTACGAGATAGACAGCGGCGCCTGTCGGCACAGCGATCAGGAAAGCGTAGGCGGGGACCAGCATGTACCATTTGATGTCACGTGCGCCCAGCCGATCACCAATAAGACCGGAGAGCAGAGTGCCGGCACCACCAAAGATACCGATAATCAGGCCCAGCGCTGTGCCGACTTCACCGGTACTCATGTCGTGGGTGCGAACCAGGAAGGAGGGCATCCAGGCGATGGATCCGTAACCGACGAATGCCTGAGTGCCGGCGCCCAGAGCGATGTAGCGGAACGCCCTGAAGTTCCACATGGTCTTAACCACATCCCTGAACGGCACCTGATTGACTTCCGGTGGTTTTTCTTCGGAGTAGCCCCTTGGCGGCTCTTGTACCGTCAGCTTCAGAATGATCGCCAGAATGATCCCTGGCACACCGACCAGAAAGAAAGCGTTACGCCAGCCGAAGAATTCATTGATCCACCCGCCGGCGAGGTTCCCGAAAAGGATGCCAATGGGAATTCCCAGGGCATAGATGCCGAGTGCAGTGGCGCGTTTGTCAGGAGAAAAATAGTCTGCCAGCAGTGAATGCGACGGGGGAGAGCCGCCGGCCTCACCAATGCCAACACCGATTCTGGCGATCAACAGCTGGACAAAATTCTGCGCCAGTCCAGACAGCGCAGTCATCAGGGACCAGATAGCCAGGCAGATAGAGATGATGTTGACGCGGGAATGTTTGTCGGCCAGACGCGCAATGGGAATGCCCAGAGTGGCGTAGAAAATACCAAAAGCCACGCCGGAAAGAGCACCAATCTGGGTGTCTGAAAGTCCCAGGTCTTCCTTGATGGATGGCGCCAGGATGGCCAGGATCTGTCGATCGATAAAGTTAAAGACGTATACGACAACAAGTACGCCCAGCACATACTGAATGTATGTGTTCGAATACTTCGGATTCTTCAAAGCGGTATTTCCTTAGCCGGGCAGTTCCTCGAAAGACGGCACGCCGTCTGGAACATGGTGAAATGTCTGCGCGTCTTTCATGAATATCGCGGAGCTGGGTTTGTAGAAAGACGGGTCATCCATGGTCCCAACTTTGACGACCATGGCACCTTCTGCTCTTGGAGATTTTGTACCGATGGCGGTACCGCAGTTGCCGCAGAAATATCGCGTGACGGCGTCTTCTATGTCGTCACGTGTAAAACTTTCCGGTGTGCCCTGGGTATAACTGAACCCGGCCTCGGGCAGGACAACGAAAACATTGGGGTTGCCGCCGGTGATGTACTGGCACTCCCGGCAGTGACACTGCATGGCTGCCCATGGGTCACCCTCAAAGGTGTATCGAACCTGGCCGCAATAACATCCACCGTCGATTTTCATCGGCGCTCCCTCTCTTATTATTGTTATGAGTTGTTGCGGACTATGGAAGCACAGGGGGGCGGTTGTTACAACTCAGGCTCAGGGAAGCTGGTTGCTGTGATCCTCAAAGATACGCTGCCACTCCATTTTCATCCATGGCGTGTAGGCGCTCGGATTATTTTCCAGTTCGCGGTCGAGTTCTTCCCGGCTGAAAAATCGCCACTCAGCGATCTCATTGGCATTCGGGTGAATATCGGCCGCTTCAGCCTGACCGACCCAGACCCAGCAGAGCTCATTTTCACTGCCGACGTCCTTGTAGCGGGCGTGGTATTGAAACTTGTAGAGGAAGGTGAGATTGGCTTCGACGCCAAGTTCCTGCTGCAGCCGACGGTGCGCAGCGTACTCTGATGTTTCACCCTCTCTGGGATGACTGCAGCACGCATTTGACCAGTACATTGGCCACAGCATTTTCTGTTCACTACGCCTCTGGAGTAGTACTTCGCCCTGACGGTTGAAGATAAAAACAGAAAAGGCACGATGCAGCTGGCCGTCTTTTTCATGGCAGGCACGTTTTGTCATTGTACCTATGGACTCATCATCCTCGTTGACCAGGATGAGATCCTCCGAGTCTGAAGAGACGACTTCGTCTAAATGGGTCACACGGTCACCTGCAGTGCCTTGAAACCCTGCCGATTTAACCCGGTGATGATCGCATCCATATTCTTGTGCGAATGGTTTTGTTGTGAATGTTCGTCACCGCACAAGGCGATAATGGACCCGCCACCACCAGCACCGGTCAGTTTTGCTCCAAGAGCGCCATGGTCACGAGTGATCTGGACCATGCGATCGAGTTCAGGGGAAGACACCTGGATGGCACTGAGCAGGCCGTGGTTTATCGTCATCATGTGTCCCAGTGCGCGATAGTCTCCCGCACGTATTGCTGAGATGCCGGACTCCGCTACCTGGCGGAAGTTCTCGAAAAGGGATTCATAGAGGTCAGCATTCCCGCGCCATCGTTCGCGCACACCGGCAACCATATCCACTGTTAGCGATGGATGATCCGAGACGCCAATGACAAGATTCAGCGGCTTTGGAAACTCGATTTCCTCCATTCTTGGCTGTTCACCGGACTGGTAGATCAATGGCGTGCCATAAGTCGCGATTGTATTGTCGATGCCGGATGGCGTGCCGTGTGCGGCCTTCTCACACATGAACGCAAAATGGTTCACCTCTTCATTTGTGAGCTCCAGCTTGAAGTGCCTGGCTACTGAGCGAATGATGGCAACCGCAATAGCGGCGGAACCACCTAGTCCCATGGCAGCCGGAATATTGGGCTTCACATGAACGCCGAATTTCTGGTCAGCGACGTCCAGTTCCTTGAAGACATTCTGGATGGCATCCCACCAGATTGAGTTGGATTCCTCCAGCTTGTCGTCAATATCCCATGCCGGCACCTTGATTTCGGGCGCGTGGTCCGTGTCGGTGACTTCAGCGACAACAGCGTTCTTGATGGGCACAGCGATCGCGGGTTTGCCGTAAACGACGGCATGTTCACCCAACAGGATGACCTTGCCGTTCGCCATGGCCGTCGTGGATTGCTTGCGTTTGATGTCGTTCTTGCGAGCTGAGCCGGTGAGCTCGGCAATGATGTCCTTTGCCCGACTGACGGTGATTTCTCCGTCCTCAATCAGGCGGCTGACCACGGTTTCAAACAAGGCCTTTGGCGCTCCGGCAGTGACGGCAACGCTTCGGGCATGCAGAGACATGTGACCTTTCTGTATACCTTCTGTGGACAGTGCCTTGATGGCCGAGAAATTCTGGGCAAGGCCAACCGCCGCCATCAGCTCTGCCAGTTCCTTTGCGCTCGACAGGTTAAGTATGCGGTAACTGATCATGGTGGTGTCATTGGCCTGCAGCGAGCCGCCTGTAATACCGACCTTGATAGGAATCTCGATGGTACCCACCAGGTCGCCATCGTCGTTGGCACGCCAGCGAGTCAGCGAAGAATATTGACCGGAGCGTGCGGCGTAGGCGTGGGCTGCTGCCTCGATAGCTCGCCAGTCGTTACCCGTTGCCAGGGCAACCGGGTCGATGCCGTTCATGATGCCCTTGTTATGTGTGGCTGCCCGGTAGGGGTCAATTTCCGCGAACTGAGAAGCGAGAATAATACCGTCGCGCACTTCCTCGCCCGGGAAGTCTTTGCCTTCAAGTTTATCCACTGGAATAGTGACGGATGCTCGAACGATGGATCGATCGGTCAGATTGGACAGTATCCTCAGAAATACCCGGCCCTCAGTGATGGCTTCAATATCGGCGGCAATCTCTTCACACATGGTGTTGATAATGTTGGCACCCATGGCATCGCAAGTATCAACCAGGATGTGCACAATCAGCATGAGCGGATTATTGTCGGTCTGCTCGAAAACGCGCACTTCCATATCGCGCACGCCGCCGCCTCTCTGAACCATGCTGGGATGCAGTTCGTTCAGTTTGTCGATGAGTTCTTTCTTGTGAAAAAGGATCTGGCTGCTGGCTTCATCAGCATCGGGGGGATTAACCACCTGGATCTGTCCGATCAGCAGACTTTCTTCTGCTGTGGACTGTATGCCACCGGATTCCTGGAAAATTTTTGCCGCAGAACTCAAAGCCGCAACGATGGAAGGTTCTTCCACGACCAGAGGCACCAGGTAATCTTTCTGGTTTACCTGGAAATTGAGACCAAGACCAAACGGCAGACCCATAACGCCCACAACGTTCTCGATCATTTTGTCCGCTCGACTTGGCGGCAAAACATGATGGCCATCACGCAGCGCGATCAGATCTTCCTCTGTGATCCAGTCGTTTTCGTAAACTTTTTTCAGTCTTTCCCCGATAGACAGCTTATAAAAACCGGGGAATCTTGCTTTATCCATACAACTTTTGGCCTGGAACAAATGCGTAGATCTGATCCTGTGCCAACCTTTCTGCCAGATTGATGATTTCTTGTTTGTCGGTGCTGTAGGCGATACCAAAATCACCACCGCCTGCACCTGAGGGTTTATACGTCAATTTTACCTTTTTTCGCATGATCTCGTGCAGTTCATTGTAAAAATTCACCCCTGAATCAGACGAAAGCTGGTAAAGCTGTCGGTCGTATTGCTCAATTCCGGCCAGGATGCCGTAGTTGTCCTGTTGGGATATGGCACGAATACAGTCAGTCGCTGTGCTTTTCAGGTTATCCATGTGTTGCCGGTAGGCATTGGGTGACTGGTCTCGATAGGTCTGCATGGAGCCCACCAGTCGAGTGGTGGAGGCGGGTTGCCCTGTCCAGATGGCCAGCAGGTATAGATCTTCCGGTAGATCGATAACGGAAGGGCCCTGTTTCCGGGAAAACACCACAGGGTGATTCATGGCAGAAAGTGCGATATCCGCACCGCTGCCAATACCATCCTGGAATTTCTGGTGGCAGCTGTTAGCCAGTTGGTAAATCTCCTCAGGTGTCTCGTCAGGACAACATGCCTTAACAAGGGCGACGGTCAGTGCGGCTGAAGACCCAAGACCCAACTTCTGGCCTTTCTGAAAAAAGCCGCTGGTATCCAGAGTCAGTTGATGGCCATCCAGCGCATCGGTCGAAAGGCCAGCCTGAACGGCTTTCAGCAAAGGAAACTCTTCTCTTGCCGACGGCCAGTCCAGGGTGACCGTTGAATCTGTGATGCTGGTGACTTTGCCTTTCGTCTGATGGAGTTCCACACTTGCTCTTTGCTGGACGGGCACAAGAACGGCAGGGCCACCCTCCAGCACCGCGTATTCACCGAGCAAAAACAGTTTCCCCGGAGCCTCGGTTACCAGCGGCAAGCTCATAGGATTTCTGGCTCGCCGCCGACACGGGTCCGGATTAACCTGCTGACATCGTCCATGGTTTCGAGCGCCTGATAAACATCCTGAGTGTCATCAGGTTCGCAGACCAGTTTCACCTGGGCGCCGGCATCGATGGTAAAGAAAACCTGTGCACCACCAGCACGCAGTTCGTGTACCAGGTGGATAATGGCAATCGTGGCAGGTTTCCAGTAAAGCACTGGCGGCTTTGAGGTGATCATGGTGCTGTGCATCTTCAGGCAGTTGTGCTCGCTGATTTCTGCCAGCGTTTTGAAATCCCGATTTTTGAGCGCCGTTCTGGCAATCGCCATGTCGTCGGCATGAGTGCTCACCCAGTCTCTGTACATGGGGGAAGTTGCGGCGGTCTGGCGCATCGCATCGGAAGAACCGATAGTTTTGCTTTCTTCCTGGGTGACAGCAACGATCACATCCAGGGGCCAGTCGCTTGCGGGCATGATGGGCTCGGCGTAACTGTTATCGGACAAAACAACCTGTACGTAGCCGCCATAGACAGACCGGGCAGCAGACCCTGAACCGCTTCTGGCGATCCGCGACTTCTCCAGATTCGTCATATCCTTTGTGAAAAGATGCGACAGCGCCAGCGTAACAGCGGCGAACCCTGATGCGCTGGAGGCAAGCCCGCTTGCCGTTGGAAAATTGTTCTGCGTCGTCACGGCCAGCGGCTGATCAATGTCGAATCGCTTCCGGAACGATTCTATAAAGGCGGCTAGTCTTGATTGACCCTTGTCGTCGAGCTTGCCCTGAATACTGTCATGGTCTGCCAGTGAAACAGTGGTGGTCGTGCGGAGGTCTTCCAGCCCGATCGACAGGGACGCCGTTGCCGGCTGGTTACCGGCCTGTTCTGACTTGCCCCAGTACTTGATCAGGGCGATGTTGGCAGCTGCGCTGACGGTGACGGTTGAATCGGACATACGTACGAAGTTGTCGGTGGCGGCGGCAAGTCTACACCAATTAAGTTAGCATTGGATGCCATGACAGAAGTACAGTTCAGTAATCGTGTGGATGCATACCGTGAATGCGTTGAACGCGTCATTTCGGACTTCCTTGACGATCGTTTCAGTTCGGGTACCCGTTCAAGCCAACGCCTGGAATCTGCAATTCGTTACGCAGCGGCAAGCAGCGGGAAACGCATCCGTGCGCTGCTGTCTTACGCGACTGCTGAAGCGCTTTCCTTACCCGCTGGAGCGGCTGATCGTCCTGCGGCGGCGATTGAACTGCTGCACACCTACTCGTTGGTCCATGATGACCTGCCGGCCATGGACGATGATGATCTGCGTCGTGGTCAGCCGACCGTGCACAAGCAATACGATGAAGCGACGGCGGTGCTCGTCGGTGACGCGCTGTTGACCTTTGCCTTTGAAATGCTGAGTTCCAGTGAGGTGGATGCCAGTCTTGGTATTCGCTGGGTGAAGCAACTGGCAAGAGCCGGAGGCGCGCAGGGCATGATTAATGGCCAGGCCATCGATCTTGAGGGAGAAACCCGGGAGCTGTCTCTGGAAGAGTTAAAGAGTATGCACCGTCAGAAAAGTGGTGCTCTGATTGAAGCGAGCATTGGTATGGTGGCCGCGATCGGGGAGCCTCAGTATCGAGAACGTCTGGAAGGCTTCGGGCATCACATCGGGCTCGCGTTCCAGATCCGCGATGACATTCTTGATGTCGAGGGCACAACCGAAGAACTGGGGAAACCCCAGGGCTCGGATTCAGGCAACAACAAATCGACGTTCGTCAGCCTGCTTAACCTGGATGGCGCGCGGGCGTTCATGCATGAGGAGGTAGATGCGGCAAGGAAGCAGCTGGATGATCTCGAGGCACAAGGACAGTCGGTCGAGGGGTTGCGCTGGGTCGCTGACTACATCATCAACAGGAAATACTGAATGGCGAAGCTGACAGATCGGGTAGCGATTGTAACCGGCGCGGGACGCGGCGTTGGTGAGGCGACTGCAAGGAAGCTTGCCGCTGATTGCGCCAGGGTGGTCGTGAACGATCTGGATCAGGCTGTCGCTGAAGCGACTGTCGCGACAATTCGTGATTCAGGCGGTGAGGCAATCGCCATTACCGGCAGTGTTACCGAGAAAGGCTTTCCTGAACAGCTCATTGATGGCGCGCTGGCTGCATTCGGTGGTATCGATATCATCGTGAATAATGCGGGTTATATATGGAATGGGGCCATGCACAATCATTCCGATGAACAGTTTCAGGCAATGCTCGATGTGCATATCACGGCTCCATTTCGAATACTGCGTGCCTGGGCTCCGTGGCTGCGCACGACGGCGAAGTCCGAAGCGGAGGTCGGAGTCAGCCGTTGTCGTAAGGTGGTCAATATCTCATCCGTTTCGGGCACCCAGGGCAGTCCAACACAGATTGCTTACAGTGCCGGTAAGGCCGGGGTCATTGGCATGACGAAAACGCTGGCAAAAGAGTGGGGGCGTTATAACGTAACAGTAAACTGCGTCGCTTTCGGTCCGATTGAAACCCGCCTCACTCAGCGTTACCAGGACGAGCCGCCTGTTATCGAGGTTGAAGGTCGGTCTCACAAAGTCGGCCTGAGTGATTCTCAGATCCACGGGCTTGAAGCAACGTCTCCGCTCGGTCGAACCGGTCAGCCGGGGGACGGAGCAGGGGCGGTTTATCTCTTCTGTATCCCCGAGTCAGATTTTATTACGGGTGAGATCCTGACCTGCTCCGGTGGGCTTTAGGTCGCCTACAAACCCAGTCTTTCGAGATTGGCTGCCAGGTCTGGGCCAGCGCTGCGGGGATTTACAGACTTGTCTATTTCGATAATGTTGCCTTCTGCATCGACGTAAAAAGTCCAGCGTTTTGCGAAACCCATCGCGCTGAGCACGCCGAAGGCCTTCGATGCTTCTTTGCTGTCATCGGACAACACGGGGAAGTTTGCGTCGTTTTTCTCGGCAAAAGCAGTAACGTCTTCAAGGTTATCGGTACTTGCCATGAAGTATTTCACGTCGAAGTTTTTCAGGACTGAGCCACTGTCACGCAGCGACTTGCACTCCAGGGTTCAGCCTCCGGTGAAAACCTTCGGGAAGAAGGCGATCACGAATGGCTTTCCTCTGAGGTTCTCAAGGGTATAGGTCTCTCCGTCAGAGCCCTTCATGCTGAATTCGGGTGCAGCATCTCCCGCTTTTAAATCGCCGTGGCTCATCAGCGGGATCGCCAAAAATAGCAGTATCAGCAGTCGTTTCATGTCAGAATTTCCCTGTGAATATGCCAAGTGTACCAATATTAGGAGCTCTTGCAGGTATGTTGATCGGGTTGCTGGTTGGCATCTGGTGTGTACATTACTTTGACGTTTCTGATTCGCTTGACCGGCTATGCCTGATAGCCAGCAGCTTCATGTTGCTGCAGCTTCTGGGTGCCACCATCGCTGCAAGCCTTGGGAAGCCGCACGATTAACGTTCTATAACCTGTCTTTCATCGCCGATTCGGCGAGTGATTCCCTGGCGGTCAAAGTACTCCAGGATCTCAATGCTGAGATTACGACCGATTCCGGTGGCATCACGAAAGTGCTGGACGGTGAAGGTGTCCATCCCATTGGCCGTCTCATCCAGCGCGGACCTGAGCGCTTCAATACCCTCAATCAGGAAGAAACGGTTCTTGACCGGGCGAATAAGCTGCCCGGTTTTTACGATCTGAATTAACACCTTTTCCAGTGCTTTCGGTTCGATATTGATTGACCGTGCCAGGTCGTGAAGCACTGGCGGCTTGGTCAGGTCCTCTCTCAGGAGAGGTTCTGCCGCCTGCCAGACTTTCTGTTCCTGTGCACTGAGCTGCACGCCAAACCCTTTCAGGTTCATCTGATTGCCGTGCTGCTCAAGCCTGCCGTTCGAGAGCAGTTCGCTGATCACGGCGTCCAGAAGCTCTGCGGGCCACGTTCGCACAAGTTTCTGTATCTGGCTTTTCGGTAAACCCGATTTGCCGGAATTGGTTTCATGCCAGAGGGTCACTTTCTCAACAAGCAGCTTCATGGCCAGCTCGAGATGATCTTGTGTTAGAAGCAGGCGTTCATTCAGTGTCTGGCAGGATTGATCTCCAAGGGCTGCAAAGACTTCGTCTCGGCTCAGATTGTAAATCTGCTGCAGTGTTTCGATGTACACACCGGTTCTGGCGTTCTGAAGGTGATGGGTGATTGCCGATTTCATATCCTGCGGATCAAGCCCGGCAAGCCCGGCAAGATAGCTCACTCTTTCTGCTCTGGCCCGCCCGCGCCTTGGAGAGAAGGGGTCGATGACGACGCCGCCTCCCAGGGTCCGTGTGGCGGCCTGGTCCCTGATGATGATGCGGTCGCCAAAGCAAAGGTTTACAGCAGGCTCGAAAATGACCTGGGCAAGTCCTGTGGCACCGGGTTCAATTTTTCCCGCTTCCAGCAGCGCTAGGCGTCCGGTCATGTGGTTGGCTGCCGTATGGACATGGACTGGCGTCCAGTGCGAAAGCGGCCGGGATTCTTCGGCAGACAAGCGCAGTTGAATGTCTGCACGATCGGTGGCCGGTCCCGGGTTATTGGTAAGCCAGTTCCCCCGATGAATATCCTCGAGTTCAATATCGTTGCTGGTAATGTTGACCGCGCAACGATCGCCGGCTACGGCTGAGTCTGATGCCTGGTTTTGTGTATGCAGGGAGCGAACACGTACCGGTAGACCCTGGGGCTGCAACAGTGCCTCGTCGCCGATGGTAATGTCTCCGGAAAATACGCTGCCGGTGACAACAATGCCCGAGCCCTTGACTGAGAAACGGCGATCAATGGCCAGACGGAACAAGCCAGTCTGACTGCGGCTCGAGATCTCCTGCGCCGTTACTTCAAGGGCAATGTGCAGGTCTTCTAGACCCTCACCGGTTTCAGATGACACAGGAAAAATCTCTGCCTCACTCATGAAAGTATTGGCGACAGTCTTCCTGATCTGTTCGTCGACTTCATCGACTCTGGTCGACTCAACACGATCTGTTTTGGTCAGCGCGATAAGCCCATGGCGGATGCCGAGAAGATTCAGGATCTCGAGATGTTCACGGGTTTGCGGCATGACGCCATCGTCTGCTGCAATGACAAGGAGAGCGCAATCGATGGCAGAAACGCCTGCCAGCATATTGCTGATGAAACGTGTGTGGCCGGGCACGTCGACAAAACCGAGTCGACCACCAGATTCTGCATCAGTGTAGGCAAAACCCAGATCTATCGTCAGTCCGCGTTGCTTTTCCTCTTCAAGTCGATCCGTATCGACACCGGTCAGAGCGTTTACCAGTGACGTCTTGCCATGATCGACATGTCCTGCTGTCGCAATGATCATGAGTGCCGTTGTGGCGCCAGTGAGTCCAGTTGCGCCAGAAACAGCTCGGGCGCATCCAGCGTGCGGCAGTCGAGCAGCATCTTGCCATCAGTCAGGCGGCCAATGACCGGCACAGGCAGGTTGCGAAAGGCGCTACTGATTGACTGCAATGCGGCATCGCTTTTGTCGGTGGGGGTAATCTCAAGTGCGATACTGGGCAGCGTATCAAGGGGCAGGGCACCGCTACCGATCTGGCTGTGCGTATCCGTGATCCGGACCGTTGCTGTTTTTTCCAGAACTTTGCCTAATTGTGGTGCCACCTGCCTCGCGATCTGCTCGATGCTGCCCTTCGATCGGGACAGGTGACGCAGTGTTGGTAATCGGTCTGCCAGTGTTTCCGGTTCAAGGTAGAGTTTCATCACTTCGGTGAGTGCAACAATGGTCATTTTGTCGACTCGCAGCGCGCGCTTCAGCGGATTCTTTTTGATGGCATCCACGTACTCTTTCCTGCCGGCGATGATTCCTGCCTGTGGCCCGCCGAGAAGTTTGTCTCCGGAGAAAGTCACGATGTCAGCACCGGAGGCAATCACTTCCTGCACCGTTGGCTCATGTTCGAGTCCATATTTTTCAAGGTCAACCAGAGTGCCACTGCCGAGGTCTGCCATGAAAGGCAGGCCTGTCTCTCTGGCCAGGCCGGCAATCTCTTCGTAGCTGACTTCCTGAGTGAACCCTCGAATCTCATAATTGCTGGTATGGACTTTAAGCAGCAGACCCGTGCTGTTCGATATGGCTGAACGATAATCCTTCAAATGCGTTCGGTTGGTCGCGCCAATTTCGCGGAGTCGGCAGTTGCTTTTTTCCATGACTTCCGGGATTCGAAATGAGCCGCCAATCTCCACCAGTTCGCCGCGAGAGATGCAGACTTCCTTGCCTGCCGCCAGTGTGTTCAGGCTCAGTAGAACGGCCGCAGCGTTGTTATTGACCACAGTCACAGCTTCAGCGCCGGTCAATGCCACCAGTAGAGACTCAATATGGGTATCCCGGTCACCACGCTTACCGGCGTCAAGGTCAAACTCGAGATTACTGTTGGCACCAGCGACAGTTGTGATCGCGCTCAGAGCCTCATCAGGCAGAACCGCTCTACCGAGGTTTGTATGCAATACGGTACCTGTGAGGTTGATAACCGGCGTCAGGCTGCCATGGTTCTGCTGTGCTATGCGGACACTGACTTCATCGCTGAGTGCCTGAAGAGAGGGTATGGCATCAACCTGGCCATCGAGAAGGTTGCTGCGCAACTGGTCGAGCAGCCCGCGGATAGTCTCGCGAACCCGTGTGTGGCCGTGGGTTTCCAGCACCGGTTGAAGTTCATCGCTGCCGAGGAGTCTATCGACTGAAGGGATGTCCTTCAGCAGCTGTCTTGCAGGCATGGGTCAGGGCTCCGCCCTGCGGGCAGCGGCCTTGAGCGAACTGACAGGGCGTACCCAGGGTCGCGAAGACGGTTCTTTGTCCGTTTCCCAGGCCGCTGCTGCAGCATTCGCCGCGGCGCGGTCCTCGAACACATCGAGAATCAGCACGTACCAGATGGCACCACCGCTTTCGATCTGTACGTAATTGGGATCCTGCATGTCGTGATTCTCTACGTACTCTGCCACTTCATCGCTGGATTGCAGGGCGATCAGTTGTACAGCCCATGCTTCATCACTGAAGGCATCCAGGAAATTATTGGCGGGTGGGAGAGGGGGCTCGCTGCTGGAGATTTCATCCTCTGAGAATGTGATTTCCGCTCGACTGTCAGATTCATTTGCTGACGGATCTAATGTGGGCTGCTCGTCAGCCACAGGCGCTGAAGATACAGGTGGTGGTAGGTCGCTGACAGCAATGACCTTCGATGGATCTTCCTGTTGACTGCAATCCCAGGGCTCATCTCTGGCAACGCCATAGCAATACCAGGTCCCCCCGACCAATTGTTCTTCAAAGGGGTTGGCCACTTCACAGGTACCGTCGTCGAGACAATTGCCAGTACTCTGATTGCCGAATGGCCACCAGGAACAGGAGGTGATCAATGTCACCAGAAAGATTGCCAATAATGGCTTTAGGTACAGCATGATGCCCAACTTACTCAGCGCTTGTTGCAAATAATTCGTGTTTCTGGGGAAAAAGACCCAGCATGCCTCCCGTGTGCACAAAGACAATGTTCTTCATGCGACTGAAATGGCCCTGTTCAAGTTCGGACAGCATTCCATGGAAAGCCTTACCAGTATAAACCGGATCGAGGACAATTCCTTCCAGACGTGCAACACGATTGATGGTATTGAAGATTTCCGGTGTTGCGCGACCATAACCTGGCCCGACATAGCCATCAATGACGTTGATAGGTACCTCGGACGATTTAATGCTGGTTCCGTATCTTAACTGCCAGGCGGCAAAGTCTTCGGTTATTTTTTTCTGGAAGTAGGCTTCGTCATCGCACACATTGAAGGCATAGATGTCGCTGTGGAGCCCATGAAGGTACTTCCCGAGGATCAGACCCGCCAGCGTGCCGCCGGAACCCGTCGCGGATACGATTGCCTCCGGTTCAAGATTTGTTGCCTGCATGTCTGACTTCAGTTCTTCGGCGCCGGCAATGTAGCCCCAGAGGCCGACCTCATCAGAAGCACCTACAGGAATGCGATAGGTCTTTAATCCCTGGCTTGCGTAATCAGCCTCAAGCAGGGCATAGGTTTCATCCATCTTCTGGTAATCCGCCAGGGGTGCGAACGTGATGTTCGCGCCGACCAGACGATCAACCAGCAGGTTGCCATCGGATTCCTCAGGTTCCTGTCCTCGGAGGATCAGGTGGGATTTCAGGCCGAGCCGTGCGGCCAGCGCTGCTGTGGCGCGGCAATGATTGGATTGCACACCACCCCATGTCACCAGCACATCGGCGTTTTCAGCCAGTGCCTGTCCGATACTGAATTCCAGCTTCCTTATCTTGTTGCCGCTGGCAACGGTATCCGTGAGGTCGTCACGTTTGATCCATATGCGCGTATCAATGCCTGCAGATTGAAGTTCGGCCGAGAGTCGATCAAGAGGTTCTAGTGGAGTCGGCAGTCGTGCGAGGGAAATTCGCGGCGGCTGAATCATGCTTGCACTTGATTTCGGAGTTTCAGATGGTATCGACCCTTCATCTGCATGGCAGCCTTGCCATCGGCTTCAAAAGTTGCCACGAGTTCGGTTCTGACCCTGCCTTTCTCTGCAAGTTCGGAAAACAGTGCATCCGAATTGCTGGGGAGCTGGACGATGCATTCGAGATCTTCATACACAGGGCTCTGGTAAGAGGCTTCTCCGTCCATAACCACTGTATTGCAATCAAGGAGTAACTCGCTAAGCTTCATCTGCATCAAGCCCCAGCCTGACATGGCGGCCAGAGAAAACAGACTGCCGCCAAAAGCTGAATGCTGATGATTGATATTCAGGCTGAGTGGCGCTTTGGTCGTCATTGTATCGCCAGTATAACTGATCACGCGCACGCCCATGGCTTTGCTAATAGGTATCAATTCATGAAAGGCAGTTTCCAGTGACTCTATTGAATCAACATAGATCCTGGGCTTTGGAGTCTCGTTAGATGAAAGCATACGGCGCGGAGTAAACCATGAATTTCCCTGAATGCTCAATCCCCCGATATCTGCTTGTCCTGGCTACCTGTTTTCTGGTCGCCTGCGAACGCGGGCAGCCGCTGGTTACCGTTACCGGGAAGACAATGGGTACTACCTGGTCGGTTAAGGTGGTCTCCAGCGACATTGAGTCCACAGAGCTGAAAGCCGTACTGGATGACAGGCTGGTCAAGTTGAACGATGTTTTCTCAACCTACATTTCCGATTCTGAGCTTTCTGTCCTTAATCGTACGTCTGGAACTGTCGAGATGTCCGATGAGCTGACACAGGTTGTAAACATCAGTCGCGATATCTATGAAATCTCGGAAGGCGCCTTTGACGTAACCGTAGGGCCTCTGGTGAATCTGTGGGGGTTCGGTCCCGAAGGACCGGTTAACGGTGTGCCTGCTGAAGCTGAAATTGCCGATACCCTCGGACGGATCGGGTTTTCCAGAGTAACTATCAAGGGCAACCAACTGACCAAACCCGACAATCTGAGTATTGATCTTTCTGCTGTGGCCAAGGGTTATGCTGTGGATGTGATCGCAGGACTGCTGGACGAGCGAGGCGAGACCCGCTATCTGGTCGAGATCGGCGGTGAGGTAAAAACCCGGGGCCTTAACGATCGTGACCAACCCTGGGTCATTGGTGTAGAAGCGCCAGACATGGAGATCCGGCGTCTTTATGGCACCATCCCGGTGACGGAACAAGGGATGGCAACCTCAGGTGATTATCGGAACTATTTTGAGCACGAGGGTCAGGTCTATTCCCATACTCTGGATCCTTCGTCTGGCTGGCCAGTCTCCCATAACCTGGCATCTGTCACGGTACTGCATGAAAGTGCTGCCTATGCGGACGGGCTGGCCACCGCTTTCAGTGTCCTGGGTTTGAACAGGACCATGGTGGTGGCAGAGGCGAATAATTTGAAGGTTTTCGCTATAATCAGGGGCAGTAGTGGCTTTGAGTCAGTGACTTCCAGGGCCCTGGGCGAATATCTCGCGAACAACCGCCGGTGAATGTGAAATGATCGAATTCTTACTGTCCTTTGTCATCCTGCTTGCGGTGGTCGCCGGCATGGCGGTTGGCGTGATGAAAGGTCGGGCTCCGATCAGTGGCACCTGCGGTGGTCTTAACAATATCGGGGTGGATGGCGCATGCGAGATTTGCGGTGGAAACCCTGCCAAGTGTGAAAGTAATGAAGACGCGCCGGTCGCCAGGCGGTCTGCTGATTTTTTCGACGCCAGCTGAGTGGTCTTTACCTAACGCTTTGTCATCTTGTTTATCTTCCCTGAGAGTGCAATCTTTTACGGCGTTGCTCTGCCTGTATGGCTGAGATATGGCGCTCGATCAGATTTTCTGTCGTGATATCCGCCGAGATGAACTGGACGCCCATACGATAGCCGGCTCGTTCATCAATCAGACTGTATCGGACCATGCCATAGCAGGCGATACCAAGGCTGACATTGTGAAAACTGATTTTCAGGGCGAGCAGATCATCTGCAGGAAACGCCTCCCGTGTGAGAAATGAGAGGCCCGCTGGACTGAGGTCTACCAGGTTGGCCGGTTGGCTCTGGTCCAGGTTGACGACGGCAGCGGTCATGACTTCCATGCGTTGATTGAGATTATGTATGTAACTGCCCAGCTTGCGATCTCTTTCTGCCAGCTCGCGTTGTAATTCCCGGGCGTCTAGCTCGAGTTTGAACAGTTGTTTGCGCAGGGAAAAATCTGCACCGAGACCTAGCACAGATTCCACCGACTGCTGGCGATACTGCTCATCGGAAACCGTCTTGTAGGAAACCGCAGCAACGTCCTCGATACGCAGGTAAGATCTTCTTTCTATGGAACGCATGGGTGTATTGTACCTCCGGTATTCATTCGCGCCAGATTCATGCTTCAATAACCGCGTCGTTCACTTCAATAATCTTTTACCCAAGGCTGTAAGAAGATGTTTTTTGACTGGCGTTGGCTCGTTGCGTTGCGATTATTCGGAACGGCCTCAGCCAACCAACTGATGTCCTTCGTTGGCGTCCTTTCCATAGGCGGCCTTGCTATAGCTGTTGCTGTGCTTCTGTCTGTGTTGTCGGTGGTCAATGGTTTTGAAAAGGAGTTACGGGAGCGTGTTCTTGCCGTGCTGCCTCATGCCACCATCTATTCCCGCGATGGCTTTGGTGACTGGCAAACCCTGCAGCAGGATATTCTGGCCCACCCTGAAGTGATGGGTGCAGCTCCTGTCGTGGAAGGCACGGGTCTAGTGGTATCTGATGGGGTCATGACGGGTGTGGCTTTCCGTGGCATAGATGTCGAGCAGGAAGGCACGGTTTCCATTCTTCCTGACTTTGTTGATTCAGGAGCATTGGATACGCTGGCAAAAACACGATATGGCGCGATTGTCGGTTATGAGCTGGCTCAGGATCTGGGAGTTTCTCCTGGCGACAAAATATCCCTGGTGCTGCCTGATGTGCAGATGTCTCTGGCAGGCCCTGTGATTACGACAAAGCGGATTCGGGTGGTGGGTTTGTTTCGGGTCGGTGCAGATATGGACCGTTCCCATATATTCCTGAACCTGGAGGACGCCAAGAAACTGAAGCGACAGTCAGATATTGACGGGATCGTGATTCGTGTCGATGACATGTTTCAGGTGCATCGTATTATTCAGGATATTGTCATTCAGGATTACACCATTTACGGCGCCAGCTGGATGCGCCAGAACGGCAATCTGTATGACGCCATCGGTACCCAGAAAGCCACCTTGTTTCTTCTGCTGATGCTGTTGGTGATGGTAGCGATGTTTAACGTCGTATCTAACCTTGTGATGACCGTGGATGACAATCGCTCAGAAATCGCCATATTACGGACCATGGGGGGCACGCCTCTAGATCTGCGAGTGGTTTTTATGGTGCATGGCATGGTGGTAGGTATTGTCGGGCTTGTGCTCGGTCTTTTTCTAGGGCTTGCGCTGACCTGGTCTCTCGCGCAGCTTTACGAACTGGTTAGTCGGGCGTTCGAGCTGAATCTCATGCAGGAATACTTCATTCGTTATCTCCCAGTGGAAGTCCAGCTCGGTGACATTCTGATGATCAGTGTTGCGAGTCTTGTCGTAAGCCTGCTGGCAACCATCTATCCTGCCGGGCGGGCTGCCGGTGCGAACCCTGTAGAGGCATTGCAATATGACGTCTGAAGTTCTTGTTGCCAGAAATCTGACTAAAAGCTACTGGCAGGGTGGCAATGAGGTGCGCGTCCTTCGTGATCTGAATTTAACGGTCAGGGCAGGGGAAACAGTCGCCATTGTCGGTGTATCCGGAAGCGGAAAAAGTACCTTGCTGCATCTGCTTGCTGGCCTTGATCAACTGGATGAAGGCAGTGTGGAAATCAATGGGCAGGACCTCTCGCAACTGTCTGAGATTGAATTGGGAAAGGTCCGGAACCGTCGGCTGGGATTTGTGTATCAGTTTCATCATCTCCTGCCGGAATTCTCCGCCGAGGAAAACGTCGCAATGCCATTGATGATCGCCGGGCAATCACGGAGTTCTGCGCTTTCAGAAGCTCGAAGCATGCTGGCTAAGGTTGGCCTTGATCATCGTGCCGCTCACCTGCCTTCAGAGCTGTCCGGCGGCGAGCGGCAAAGGGTCGCCATAGCGAGAGCGCTGGTGGCGCGACCGTCTATCGTGCTCGCCGATGAGCCCACAGGCAATTTGGATGAACAGAGCGGAGACCAGATTCACGAGCTGATATTGTCACTGTCGGGTGATCTTGGCGTGGCGTTTGTCGTGGTTACTCATAACAATCGTTTTGCAGCACGACTGTCCAGAGTGTGCGAGCTGACTGGCGGGGGGTTACAGCCTTGAGCTTGCCTGGTGTAACAGCCTTGAGCGTGTCTGGAGTAACACCTTGAGCGTGTCTTCCTTCATCGGTATGCGCTACTACCGGTCACGATCCTCCAACAGGTTCGTGTCTCTTGTCACGCTGGTTTCTTTTCTTGGCCTTGTTCTGGGCGTCGCTGCGTTGATTGTCGTCGTTTCTGTGATGAATGGTTTCGATCGGGAACTGAAAAACCGCATTCTTGGTGTCGTGCCGCATGTTGTCGTCGAAGGTGCGATGCCATCGGATCTTGCTGGTGTGCAGGGACAAGCCTCACCGTTCAAAACAGCTCAGGTCATGCTTGTGACGCGCAACGGCAGCCATCTACTAACCCTCTTTGGTATTGAGCCGAATAAGGAAGATCCCGATGGTGTGCTGGCAAAGGCAGTCGGCGTCGAGCAGATGACGCTTGTGACCCCGGATCGATTCCGCATTGTGCTGGGCAGTTCAATCGCTCGCCGATTTGGTGTGCAGACAGGTGACCGGGTGAATCTGGTGCTGCCCTCGATTTCCGAAAGTGGTGAGAACATTTCACCCCGGTTGTTTTCGGCAACGGTCGTCGGCGCCTTTTCAGTGGGGTCGGAAATGGATTATCGGCTGGGTGTTGCTCATGTTAACCAGGTGTCTGGCCTGCTGGATGCACCGGCTGATGTAAAACTGATGCTGGATAATCTCTTTGACGCGCCCAGGGTGGCCGAGCAACTCCAGAAGGCAGGTTTTCAGACCAGCAGCTGGGTAGATGAGTTTGGTGACTTCTTCAGAACCGTGTGGATGGAGAAAGTCATGATGTTCGTGCTGTTGGCATTCGTCATCGCGATCGCGTCCTTCAGTATTGTGTCCGGACTGACCATGCTGGTAGCGACAAAGCGCCGGGATATCGCCGTTCTCAGAACCATGGGCATGACGGAACTTGGTGTTCTCAAGGTTTTTCTCGTGCAGGGCGTTGGTCTTGCTGCTGTCGGTGTCACTGCCGGTTGTTTGCTTGGAATCGTGCTCGCCACCTATGCGCCTTTTGTCATGGGTCTGGTCGAGGAGTTGACCGGCTTCAGTATTGTGGCCGGGACCTATTTCGATCAGATACCCACGGATATCCGGTGGCTGGATATCCTGGTCATTGCTGTTGTGACATTTGTTATTAGCTTTGCGGCAACACTTTACCCGTCATGGCGCGCCGCAAAACTGAAGCCGGCGATGATTCTCAGAAACGAATAACGGAAAAGGGCTGGCCGGAACCAACGAGCGCTTTATATTGGCGTGATATCGCCGCGTTTTCTCTTTTGCTGTTTACGTCGCTTGTATCGCGCGATACGCCAGCGATAGTAAAGGCGCACTGCCAGGAAGCCTGAAATCCCCGTCACGAGGCCGCATACCAGACTACCAAGCAACAAAGGCTGCCAGATACTGTTCAGCTGTGCCATAAACCACTCAATATTCGGATCTATGGGTGTTGCCTGCTGGTCACTGCCGAGCAGCCAGGACCCTGCCAGAAAAGCAAAGTACATCATGGGTCCCATCGTAATCGGGTTGCTGGTCCAGACCACCGCTATGGCAACAGGCACATTACAGCGTAACCAAAGGCAGAGCAGTACACAGGGGATAGACTGAAAAGGGATTGGGAAGAAGCTCCAGAATCCGCCAACGAGGAAAGCAAACGACAGAGAATGGCGGTTAAAGTGCCAAAGGTTTGGCTCAAGGATTCTATCACCAAGGAACTTTAACCCCCTGGTCTCCTTGAGTTGTTCCCGTGTCGGCAGGTACTTCTTCATAAAACACTGTCAGTGAATGCTGAACGCATTATGCCCTGTACGGCTGACCACTAGAAGATGAACGGCTGACGCAAAGCTCGGCTTGCGCCTACCCTGAAAGGGGTTAACCACTCTCAGAAACGGGTTTGTCATTCGCTAGGCTGAGTCGGTGTTGTTCCCGGTTATTGCATTCGTTCTAGGCACGGTATTGATCGCGCGGGTTCCGGTGCTGTTGCCTTTGGACGCCGGCCTTATCTCAGTGCCTCTGTTGATATATGGGCTGAAGACGCGCCTTGTTCTGCCATGTTCGTTTCTGCTGGGTGCTGGATGGGGTTTCTGCGCCTTGCAGGTGGAAATACAGCATCGTGAGGATATTGCGCGACTGATGGATGGCGCAGGCGAGCAGGGCGTAGTAGTCCGTGGTGTTGTCACTGATCTGCCACTCGTTAGTGAACATTCAGTTCGCTTTCATCTGCGTCTTATCGACAGCAACAGACGAGTGCGAGTTTACTGGTATCAGCCTGGCGTTAACCTGGTACCCGGCCAGATATGGCGCCTGAGCGTTCGTCTCAGGGAACCGACTGGCGCCGTTAACTTCGATACGTTTGATTATGAAAAATGGCTGTTTGCCAAGCGTATTCACGGGCTGGGATACGTGTTGCCAGATAATGAGCAGGTGTTGATCGGCTATCGTGCCGGCGTTGACACTTTACGACACCGGATCCGCCAGAAGTTGCAGGGCGTCGTTCCCCCGAACGCGCTGCCGACCTTTCTGGCGCTTGCTCTGGGAGACACCAGTCTCCTGAGACCGGAAGAATGGTCCATATTAAACAGAACCGGTACAACTCACCTGTTGATTGTTTCCGGTTTACACGTAGGTTTGATTGCCAGTCTGACTTATCTGGTATGCCGGGTCCTGGGTCTTGGTCTAGCCTGGACAATAGGCATCGCAATCAGCACTACGGCGGTTTATGCGCTGCTGGCCGGATGGGGTCTGCCGGTTCAAAGGGCTCTGGTCATGACTGTCGTTTATCTGTCCTCAGGGTTGCTCGTTCGTCACATCTCACTGTTGTCCCGCTTATCTCTCGCTGCGCTCTTCGTCGTGATACTGGATCCTGTTGCAAGCCTGAGTGCAGGTTTCTGGCTGAGTTTTGGGGTTGTGGCTGCATTGATTCTCGCTTTCTCGAACAGATCAGGCGACCAGGGTGCGATGGCACTCGGCCGGTCGCAATGGATTGCTTTCATTGCTCTGTTACCTTTGCTGGGCGGGCTGAATCATCAACTTCCTCTGGTCTCATTACCTGTGAACATGATTGCGATTCCTGTCGTCGGTTTCGTGCTGGTACCGCTGATCTTTCTCAGTCTTATTGCCGGGATCGCTTTTGAGTCTCTCAGTCAGTTACCGGTTTCGGTCGCACACTGGATCACGGTCAGGCTATGGCAATTTCTGGAGTTTGCAGCTTCCTTTGACGGGCTGGTTGAAATCGCTGCTCCGGACCGCTGGCGAATTTTAGCGGCACTGGGCGGTGCGGCGCTGTTGCTGATGCCCCGTGGTCTGTTGCCTCGCTGGCTGGGCATCCCCCTCATGCTGTTGTTGCTTGAGCAGCCCGCGCCCCTTGAATCCGGAACGCTCAGAGTGACATTTCTTGATGTGGGCCAGGGCTTGAGTGTTCTGCTGGAAACGCGTCATGGCGCCTCTCTTTACGATACGGGTCCCTTCTTTGCGGGAGCGTTCAGTGCCGCGGATCAGATCGTATTGCCTGCGCTTCGTGGCCGGGGTTGGCACAATCTCGAGCAGCTGATCATCAGTCACTCCGACAATGATCATGCAGGAGGTCGCGATTCAATTCTGGCTTCTGTCCCGGTTCGGCAGGTCATTCAGGAAAGTGACTGCGCAGACCAATGGGAGAGAGATAGTGTCTGGTTTGTTTCATTTTCCGCAGGGCTGCCAGAATCATCCAATGATGAATCCTGCCTGTTGCTTGTGGTCGCTTCCGGTTTCCGGCTGCTGCTGACCGGCGATATCGAAACCCGCGGCGAAATGGCGTTACTCAGCCGATTGAAAATGCCGGTGGACATCATCTCTGCGCCACATCACGGCAGTGATTCCTCCTCATCGCCAGCTTTGCTGAACACGCTGATTCCCTCGATTGCGGTGATCTCGGCGGGTTATCGGAACCGGTTCGGTCATCCCGACACGTCGATTGTCCGAAGATATGAGAACCGGTCGGTGAGCGTGCTGTCAACCGCGGAGTCTGGTGCGGTGCAGATCTACCTGCAACCTGGAGGTATGATCATCAGTGAGGCCAGGTCCCGGATGAGTGGTGTCTGGAGACGCCATACAGGGGAGCAAAATGGCAGTCAGAGTAAGACAGGCAAGCATAGATGAATTGTATGCGATCAATGTGCGGATTGCCGAGGACAGAAATCGTTTTGGGTTTGTCCGGCAAGACGTTAACCTCAGCTGCTTTTCGGCAGAGCGATAACGGTATGACGCTGATTGACTCCGTGCTTGAGCATCTAGATCTCGAGCGCATAGAAACTAATCTTTTTCGTGGTGTCTCGGAGGACCTGGGTATGCCGCGGGTGTTTGGTGGTCAGGTCATTGGCCAGGCATTGATTGCCGCACTGCGTACAGTTGAGGACCGACCGTGTCATTCGCTTCATGGCTATTTCCTTCGACCCGGTGACCCCAGAGTGCCGATTATTTATGAAGTGGACCGTATACGCGACGGTCGAAGTTTCACCACCCGTAGAGTTGTGGCCATCCAGAAAGGTGAGGCGATCTTCAATATGTCTGTCTCATTCCAGGTGTTTGAGGAAGGTCTTTCCCACCAGGTCGATATGCCAGATGTTCCGGGTCCGGACGAACTGCCCAGTGAAGAAGAAAAGTTCGAGGCCATGAAGTCCTCTTTAACACCAGAACAGGTGAAGATGTTGACCCGCAACAGGCCTATCGAAATGAAACGGGTCGAAGATATCAACTATGTTGATCCGAAGAAGCGCGAACCGGTTCAGCACATCTGGTTTCGATCGAAGAAAAAACTCGGCGATGAGGTGCATCAGCATCAATGCCTTCTGGCTTATGCGTCAGACATGGGGCTGCTGAGCACGACGACACTGCCTCATGGCATGTCCTGGATGACGGGCCTGATGACAGCGAGTCTTGATCACGCTCTATGGTTTCATCGTGATTTTCGTTTTGACGAGTGGGTGTTGATAGCCATGGATAGTCCAGCGGCGGCAGGATCACGGGGTTTTAACCGAGGCACCATGTTCACGGAAGATGGCAAGCTGATTGGTTCTGTGGCCCAGGAAGGTTTGATGCGCGTCGCGCGTCCTCAGCAGTAAACCGTAAGCTCTTCAGGAATAGCGGATCTGAGCATTCAGGCAGGGACGACCCGTTTCAGCATCGATACCAGATTATGTTTATCACGACGGCTGAGGAAACTGCCGATTTCCGATTCCTTCCCGTGCGAACGGATAAAAAGAGACACTGGGTCCCATGGGTGTCGTGGTGACTGGACGAAGAATTTCGCCCACATGCGCTGAAATGTCTCCTGCTGCGATGGTTCCCGGATTCCACGCTCTATACGTACCTCAAAATCTGAAATCGTGATGACTTCCTGGCGTGAACACTGCCGTGCGCAGTAGTAAATGCAGTAGGCAACGACCGACATCTCCAGTATGGAGAATGGCAGGATCACCCATGCGCCGGCGGCGAGAAAACCGAAGGCGATGGCCATGGATACACCCATCAGAATGGACAGAAAAAGGACATTGGCGCGCCAGCTCCACGAGTTGTTCGGGCGCAAAATAATGATGCCGGTCCGGCTGTTGTCATCAATCTCGGCGACTACCATAAATCTCTTGGATTGCGCTCAGCAATCGATCGTTTTCCTCATGTGTCCCGATGCTGATTCTTACCTTGTTCTGCAGTCGGGGTGCATTGAAATATCGGACAAGAATATGCCTTTCCTTGAGTTTTTTGTAGAGCGTCTCGGCGTTGTCCAACCCTTCACCTGAAGGCGCTTCGGCGAGCAGGAAATTGGCATGGCTGTCGGGAACACTGAATCCGAGCTCAGCTAGAGCGACCTGAACCCGACCCCGTTCAGAGATGACACTGTGCCAGCTCTGTCTGGCGTGTTCCTGATCATCAAGCGCAATTTCGGCTATCTGCTGGGAGATGGCATCCAGGTTGTAGCTGTCTCTGGTCTTGGTCATCATCGGCTCAATCAACGAATCGGGTCCAATGCCGTAACCAAATCGTAATCCTGCCAGAGAATAACCCTTGGACAACGTGCGAAGGATGATGATGTTGTCGCTGGCAATCGCCATTGCAGGCGATGTCTGCTCGATATTGGCAAAATCGATGTAGGCCTCGTCCAGCAGAAGGATCGAGTCCAGCTGCTGCGCCAGTTCGGCGACGCGTTCGGCCGGGACCAGTTGTCCGCTTGGAGCATGCGGATTAACCAGAAATGTCAGTTTTACGCCGGCGCGGTTCATTTCATCTGCAAAGTTGTCAGGTATTGACCAGTCCTCATTCAAAGGTACTTCAAAGGTCGGGCAATTCTGTATCTGAGCGAGAATCGGATAAAGAGAGTAGGTCGGATAAGACATGCCGATCTTCTCTCCGGGATCTACGAAGGTCGTGGTCACAAGCCGTAGCAGTTCATCGCCGCCTCGCGTGGCAATGATGTTTTTCGTTTCCACGCCATGCAGTTCAGCGGCGATTTTCCGAAACCCTGGAGAGGTTGGCGGTGGGTATCTGCGCAGACTTTCGACATCGAAGTTATGGAGAACTTCACGTACCTTTGGCGATGCCGGATACGGGTTTTCATTGGTGTTAAGTTTGATCGTAGATGGGTCCTGTGGTTGTTCGCCACTGGCGTAACCCGCCATTTTCCGTATGTTTTCTCGCTCGAAACTCTTCATTTTCCCGCCTCGAAGGGTATGTAGCTGACTTCGACGATGTAGTATTCGCACTGACCGTCAGGGAGGTCAACGACTATGGACGTCTCCTTCTTCTTGCCCAACAGACTTCTGGCCATGGGCGAGTCCAGACTGATCCAGCGAAGTTTTGGATCGAACTCATCAGAACCGACGATTCGCAAATCCGATAGTTCACCATCCTCGTTTTCCAGGCGAACCCAGGCGCCGAAGTAGATCTTGTCCTGATCTTCCGGAAGACGATCAACGATCTCGAGGTTGTCCAGACGTTTAGTCAGATAACGGATACGTTTGTCGATCTCGCGGAGTCGCTTTTTACCGTAGATGTAATCGGCATTCTCGCTGCGATCACCAAGCGCTGCAGCTTCACTGACCTGTTTCGTGACCTCTGGTCGGGTAACCCGCCAGAGTCCGTTCAATTCGTCTCGCAGCTTTTGGGCACCGTCAGGAGTGATATAGAACTTCTGACTCATGAAAGGATTATCAACCTGGAAAAAAAAAGCCTTTTAGCACGATGTAGCCCCAAATCGAGGCGACGATGAGAAGCGACATCAGGACTGCGGCAGATCCATAGTCCTTGGCAAGTTTCGACATATCATGGCGTTCCATGCCGACACGGTCGACGGCCGCTTCGATGCCGGAATTCAGTAACTCAACGGTGAGCACCAGGAAACAGGCGCATATGAGCGCGACAAATATCACTGCGGAATCCGCAAACCAGGCGCCGGATGGTAATACGATCAGGAACATGAGCAGTTCCTGCCGGAATGCGGATTCACGTTCAACGGCACTGCGCAGGCCAGCCAGCGAAAACCTTGTCGCATTGATCAGGTGGCGCAAACCCGTGTTTTCATTCTTGTTGAAATACTGCTCAGTCATGATTCAGATCAATTAGTTGATAGATGGTCGTGTGACAGGCTCGATTGCGCTCATTTTAGGGAAAAACACAGTTGAATCGACCTTAAATGGCCCCACTAAGTAACTAATCTCGAACAAACTAGGAAAAATCATCGTGCGAATCGATAAATTTACCGCGAAATTGCAGGAAGCCCTGTCAGATGCACAATCGATCGCCGTCGGACGCGATCATCATCACCTGGCACCGGCGCACCTTATTCAGGCTCTGCTCAGGCAGCAGGGCGGTACTGTGCGCCCGATCCTGTCGCAGATGGGCGTGGACACCGCGGCGATGGAGGTTGAACTCGATCAGTTGATTGAACGACTGCCCCAGATCCAGGAAAACCTGGGCGATGTCCAGATGTCTCCTGAGCTTGCACGACTGCTCAACCTGGCCGACAAGGCGGCCCAGCAGGCCGGGGATAAATTTATTACCAGCGAAATCGTGTTGCTGGCGGCGACAGAAGACAAGAGTGGCATCGGTGATCTGTTTGCGAAACTCCAGATTCAGAAAGACTCTCTGAAACGCGTCATCGACCAGATGCGCGGTGGTGAGGCTGTGAATGATCCGAACGCTGAAGATACCCGCCAGGCGCTGGACAAGTACACGGTCAACCTGACCGACCGCGCTGAGCAGGGGAAGCTGGATCCGGTCATTGGGCGCGATGATGAGATTCGCCGCACCATTCAGGTACTGCAGCGACGAACCAAGAACAACCCTGTGCTTATTGGCGAACCTGGTGTTGGTAAAACTGCCATCGTTGAAGGACTGGCCCAGAGAATTGTCAATGGAGAGGTTCCCGAGGGCCTGCGTAATAAGAAAATTCTTGCGCTGGACATGGGCTCGCTGATAGCAGGTGCCAAGTTTCGAGGTGAATTCGAAGAACGCCTGAAGGCCGTTCTGAACGAACTGTCCAAGGAAGAAGGCCAGGTCATTCTGTTTATTGACGAGCTGCATACGATGGTGGGCGCCGGCAAAGCAGAAGGCGCTATGGATGCAGGTAACATGTTGAAACCTGCTCTGGCCAGGGGTGAGCTGCACTGCGTGGGTGCCACCACGCTGGATGAATACCGTGAGTACATCGAGAAAGATGCGGCCCTGGAGCGTCGTTTCCAGAAAGTCCAGGTTGATGAGCCCAGCGTTGACGATGCCATTGCGATCCTGCGTGGCTTGAAAGAACGCTACGAGGTTCACCATGGTGTGGACATCACCGATCCTGCAATCATCGCCGCGGCACAGCTTTCCTATCGCTATATTTCAGACCGGCAGTTGCCTGACAAAGCCATTGACCTGATTGATGAAGCCGCGAGTCTTATCCGTATGGAAATGGATTCCAAGCCGGAGGAAATGGACAAGCTTGAACGTCGGCTTATCCAGTTGAAGATTGAAAAGGAAGCTTTGAAGAATGAGGAAGACGAGGGCAGTCGCCAGCGGCTTGAAGCCCTGGATGACGACATTGAAGGCCTGGAGAGGGAGTACTCGGACCTTGATAGCGTCTGGTCAGCCGAGAAGCTGGCACTGCATGGCGCCCAGCAGGTGAAAGAAGACCTCGAAGAAGCGAAACTGGAACTGGAAGCGGCGCAGCGTGCCGGCGATCTGACGAGAATGTCTGAGCTGCAGTACGGTCGTATACCTGAACTGGAACGGCAGCTCGAAAGTGCTCAGGAAACCGATGTGTCCAGCATGACGCTGCTGCGAAATCGCGTAACAGACGAGGAGATCGCCCAGGTTGTTTCCAAGTGGACAGGTATTCCTGTGTCCAAGATGATGGAAGGTGAGCGCGCGAAACTGCTTGCCCTGGAAGAGGAACTGCACAAGCAGGTCATCGGACAGGATGAGGCAGTGAAGGCAGTTTCCAATGCCATACGCAGATCACGTGCTGGTCTGTCTGACCCGAACAGGCCTAATGGCTCTTTTCTTTTCCTGGGACCAACCGGGGTTGGTAAGACGGAGTTGTGTAAGACGCTGGCCAAGTTTCTGTTTGATACGGAAGATGCCATGGTCAGAATCGACATGTCTGAGTTCATGGAAAAGCATTCTGTGGCCCGATTGATCGGTGCACCTCCTGGTTATGTCGGCTATGAAGAGGGTGGTTACCTAACTGAAACCGTCAGACGCAAACCTTATTCTGTAATTCTGCTCGACGAGATAGAAAAGGCACATCCGGATGTTTTCAACATTCTGCTTCAGGTGCTCGATGAGGGCCGACTCACGGATGGTCACGGTCGCACGGTGGATTTCAAGAATACCGTGCTCGTCATGACCTCCAACCTGGGCTCTGACCTCATTCAGACGATGGCTGAGTCGTCCTACGACGATATGAAGGCCGCTGTGATGAATGTGGTGGCTTCAACGTTCCGCCCGGAGTTTATCAACCGGATAGATGACGCGGTGGTGTTCCACCCGCTTGAGAAAGATCAGGTATTGGGTATCGCCAGAATCCAGCTGGAAATTCTGCAGGCACGCGTCAAGGAATCCCAGGTTTGTCTGCGGTTCGATGAGGATGCGCTGGTTCTGCTGGTAGATGTGGGCTATGACCCTGTCTACGGCGCTCGACCTTTGAAGCGAGCGATTCAGCAGTATGTGGAGAACCCGTTGGCTGAAGCCATGTTATCCGGGGAGTTCACTGCTGGTGATGAGATTGTCGCTTCACGTGATGGCGAAAAGCTGGTTTTTGCGAAAAAGTGAAAAAAGTACTGTACATAAAACCAGTACATTGATACTGTTCATTTATCCAGTAATCAGATGGAGACAGAAATGACTTCAACTGCAATAAGATTAGAAACTGTACAAGCTTCACAAGCTTCACAAGCTTCGGCTCAGGCTGCAGATCGGGAAGCAGATCGGGAAGCAGATCGAAAAGGCGAGTACCATTCCGTGCTCGCCATGGAAGCTGCCCGAAAAATGCGTCGAACCCGAAAAAAGCGTGAAACTGGCCAAGCGGTCTGTCATCACCTGAAAATGATGTTGGCAAGCGAGCCTGTCCCCGTTCGTGAAATTAACGGAAGAACTGACCTGGTTTACCCCAATGGCCGTACCCCACGGCCGCTGCACTCGGAGCCTCAATTTACCCTGTTTGAACATTCTTAGGCTTACCGGCTTAAGTTTTCCTGTTTCAAACCTGTTCAAACCTTTTCAAACATGGTGAACTGAGGCTCTGAGTTCTTTTTCTCCGCACGCGTTCTCCCGGTCGCAGCTTTCTCAAATAGCAAGCCTCCTTTTTCTCAATTTAAGAGTCGCGTGAGATAATCACGCGATGGATAAAATAGATGCCTGTGTTGTCGGAGCGGGCGTAATCGGTCTGGCTGTTGGTCGAACCCTGGCGCGTTCGGGTATGGATGTCGTTGTCCTGGAGCAGGGCCCTCGCATCGGTGAAGGCATCAGCAGTCGTAACAGTGAGGTGATTCATGCCGGCATCTACTACCCGGCCGGGTCTCTGAAAGCTGCGTTGTGTGTGCGGGGTAAGCAACTGCTTTACGATTATTGTGCTCAACACCATGTTTCTCATCATAGAATCGGCAAACTGATTGTCGCCACCAGTGCTGAAGATGAATCTCAGCTAGCGGTCATTGAGCAGAAGGCTATCGCGAACCACGTCACGGACCTTGAATGGATGCCGGCTTCTCAACTGAAGTCGCAGGAGCCGGCGCTCCAGGGTGTTGCCGCTTTATTCTCGCCTTCGACAGGCATTGTCAGCGCGCATGAACTGATGCTGGCTTTTCAGGGTGACATGGAGTCTGCAGGAGGTTCTGTCGCTCTCGAAACCTGTGTTAAGGCGATCGACACCAGTGACGCCGGCTTCGAGTTGATATGCATGTCAGGTGGAGAGGATTATCGGTTTTCCTCGAAACGATTGATCAATGCCGCAGGTCTTTCAGCGCAGAATGTTGCCGGCCTGATAGGCGCTCACACCCTCGAGATCCCGCCGCTCTATTACTGCAAAGGAAATTATTTCACTTACCAGGGGCAATCGCCTTTCTCCCGGCTGATTTATCCAGTTCCGGAAGCTAACGGTGCCGGTCTCGGCGTTCACGCCACGCTGGACCTGGGGGGGCAACTTAAGTTCGGTCCCGATGCAGAGTATATGGATGCAGAAAACTACGATGTTTCTGAATATCGTATTGACACGCATGTCGAAGCGATCCGCCGATACTTTCCGGCGCTGCATCGAGACAGGCTTGTTCCTGGCTACGCTGGTATCCGGCCGAAAATCCATGCGCCAGGCGAGCCGCCAGCAGATTTCATGATCCAGGGCCCTGAAAGTCATGGCATTGCCGGACTGATAAACCTGTTCGGGATAGAGTCTCCAGGTTTGACTTCCTCCATGGCCATAGCAGAAACTGTCGGCGATCGGCTACAGGCCTGATTTTTCTAACCCTGGAATCTCGAATGCACAGTCACGGCCCGTCCGTTCATACACATGGTCATCACGGGCATGATCACCATAATCATCATCACGAAGCAGACTTCAGCAGGGTAAACCTGAGCTTTGTGCTGGCTGTAGCGGCGAACCTGGTTTTCACGATCATTGAAGCGGTTTACGCCGTGCTGACTGATTCGGCGAGCCTGCTTGCGGATGCCGGACACAATCTGTCTGACGTGCTCGGGTTGCTTCTTGCATGGGGTGCGGCTTACCTCGCGACCTGGGACCCGACGAAACATTTCAGCTATGGGTATCGACGATTCACCATTCTGGCAGCATTGATTAATGCTCTCGTGCTGATTCTGGCAGCGCTTTACATTGCCTATGAATCCGTTGAGAAAATCATCAACCCGACTCCCGTTTCCGAAGTCGTCATGATGATGGTCGCAACCATCGGTATCGCCGTCAACGCTGGCAGTGCCTGGTTGTTCCACGCCGGCAGCAAACAGGATCTCAATCTGAAAGGTGCCTACCTGCATCTTGCCTACGATGCGCTGATTTCAGTGGGTGTGGTTATTGCGGCGGCGGCAATGTATGTCACCGGCTGGCTGTGGCTGGATGGTCTGGTTGGATTGCTTATCGTCGGTGTCATTGTCTGGGGAACATGGGGGCTTCTTAAGGAGAGTCTGAATCTGATGATGGATGCCGTGCCTGAACATATTGATCGAAATGCGGTTTGTTCGTTTCTGGAAGGGGTGGAAGGTGTCAGCGAGGTTCATGATCTTCATATCTGGGCGATGAGTACTAACGAGACCTGTCTTACAGCCCATCTGGTGATGCCGGAAAACACGCTTTGGGATTCGGAAGATGGCTATAGTTCCATTGGTGTTGCCCTGAAAGAACGTTTTCAGATTCATCATGTAACGCTCCAGGTCGAGAAAGACTTCGACTGCGCGACGCAGGACTGTGCGTAATGACCTCGCTGAATGACTTCTACAGGCAGGTTCGTGCTGCCCGGGCGCTTGATTCGATCCCTCTGGATAAGCCTGTCGAGCTGGATCAACTCCAGACACCCGCACTGGTGATTGATCTGGATGCCTTTGAGCGGAACCTGGTAAGAATGCAGTCGTACCTTTCAGACCATGACATTGCGCTCAGGGCGCACACCAAAATGCATAAGTGTCCTGTTATCGCCCGTAAACAGGTGGAGGCAGGAGCCCGAGGTGTGTGCGCTGCCAAGGTCAGCGAGGCAGAAATCATGTGCGATGCCGGCGTGCAGGATGTTCTGGTGACATCGCCGCTCGCTACAGAAGACAAAATCAGCCGTTTTATTCAGGCTAGGAAATCTCATCAGGGGCTGAAGGTGGTGGTCGATCACGAACAGTCTGCATCGCTACTGAATGCGAGAGCGGGGTCCGAGGGTTTGAACGTTGAAGTCTTCGTGGATATCGATCCCGGGATGGGTCGAACAGGTGTAGAGGCTGGTGAAAGTACGCTGCGCCTTGTTGAATATGTTGGTGAATGTGAAAACCTCAGTCTGGCCGGTATCCAGATGTACGCAGGCAATTGCATGCACATCGAGGGCTATGAGGCTCGACAGTCAAAGTACGCAAAAATCATGCAGAAGGGCATTGATACGCTGGCCTTGCTGGACAGCAGGGGCATTGTCGTACCGATAGTCTCGGGCGGAGGTACGGGCACTTACAGCATGGAGGCGGACATAGGTCTCATCAATGAACTGCAGGCGGGTTCCTATGCGTTTATGGATATCGAATATCGTGATATCGGCGGTGCTGATTCGCCGGTTTTTGCAGATTTTGAGGTGTCTTTGTTCGTGCAGGTAACTGCCATAAGTCAGCCGCAAACCCGCCTGATTACTGTGGACGGAGGGTTTAAGTCATTTGCTTCAGACAAGATGCCACCCCAGTTCCGGGACCTTGAGGGTGTAACCTATCACTGGGGTGGCGACGAGCATGGAATTGTTCAGCTCGACAATCCATCGCGGGAAATCGCGCTCGGTGACAAGCTTGCGATGCTGACGCCGCACTGCGACCCCACAGTAAATTTGCACGACTTTTATTTTCCTTATAGAGATGGTCAGGTCCATGAAGTCTGGCCGGTTTCAGCAAGAGGTTTTTCATTCTGATGACAGTAGTACCCTGGTTCGAAGATTTTTCCGTTGGCGATGATCTGAGCGCGGTGCCGTCCGTGACAGTGACAGAAGGATATGCCGCTGCCCATCAGATGGTTTTCGCGGATCGTTCGCGCTTATCCCTTGACTGGCCGCTCGCCCGGGAAGTTACCGGCAGCGATACGGCCCTGGTGAATCCGAGCCTTGTCTGCAATATCGCGATTGGACAGAGCACCATTCCAAGCCAGCGGGTGTTGGGAAATCTATTTTATCGCGGCCTCAGGTTTCAGCGGCCGGTTTTCCTGGGAGATACGCTGACAACCAGAACGAAGGTAGTCGCCCTCCGTCAGAACGCGATTAAACCGGGCAGGGCGTCGTCCGGGATGGTGGGTCTTGAGATTCATGTAACCAATCAGCGCGATGAAACCGTGCTTCTGTTCTGGCGATGCCCCATGGTCCCTTGCCGGGATTCGGATGCAGACACGGGACTCGCCGATGATCTTTCTATCATGCCGGAAACCATTTCTGAGGAGGAGCTGCTGGCGTCTGTCCCGAACTGGCAACTGCATCTGCTGCCTGAAACGCCTGAGACGTTTCAGGTGGGTGAAACCGTCAGCCTTGAGGCACGCGATACCGTGACCTCTGCTCCGGAAGTCGTTCGCATGACGCTGAATATGGCGATGACACACACCGATGCAGGTCGTAGTGTCTATGGAAAGCGGCTGGTTTATGGCGGGCATACGATTTCTCTTGCAGCAGCCCAGCTGTCCCGGGTCCTGCCCTCACTCGCCACTATTCTCTGCTGGTACAAGTGTGATCATGTGGCACCGGTGTTTGAACAGGACATGCTTAACACGGTGGTTCATGTGCAGAAGGAAACCTCTGTCGTCGGCGGAAGAATCCTGGATCTTGGCATCGAGGTTTTTGCGGAACGCGGCACCGAAGCTCCAGAACCCGGTGAAGGAATCAAAGTATTGGACTGGCAACTGGCCGTTCTGGTGGGAGGAGATCGCTGATGTCTGCGGGTAAAGTACCTGGTGTATTAAGTGGAATGCGTGTTGTTGAAGGTTCGGCTTTTGTGGCTGCACCGCTGGGTGGTATGACGCTGGCCCAGTTGGGTGCAGATGTAATACGGTTTGACCCGATCGGCGGAGGACTCGACTATCGTCGCTGGCCAATCACAGAATCCGGAGCCAGTCTGTTCTGGGCAGGTATGAATAAGGGTAAGCGATCCTTTCAGGTTGACATCGGTCATGCTGAAGGAAGAGCGCTGATTATGGCGCTACTCGAAGGCGACTCTCAGGACGATGGTATTTTCCTGACGAATTTTCCCGAGCGTGGCTGGCTCGCTTATGACGCTCTGAAAGCAGTCCGCGAAGATCTTATTTACGTCAACATTCTTGGAGACAGGCGTGGTGGTTCGGCACTGGACTATACGGTGAACTGTGCGGTGGGATTCGCCAGTGCTACTGGTCAGCCAGATACCGGAGAGCCGACCAACTACCTGCTGCCCGCATGGGACAACATTACCGGCCAGATGGCTGCGGTAGCATTGCTCGCAGCAGACCGTCACCGCCGTATCCAGGGTGAGGGGCAATTGGTTAAGGTCGCGTTGAAAGATGTCGCGGTCGCTACGACCAGCAACCTCGGCAATATTGGCGAGGTCATGATCAATGATGAAGACCGTCAGAAAGCCGGGAATTATCTCTACGGAGCGTTTGGGCGGGACTTTGTCTCTCGTGACGGTGAGCGCGTGATGATCGTCGGCCTGACCCCAAGGCAGTGGAAAGGTCTGGTTTCGGCGATGCAGATTGAATCACAGATCAATGCACTGGAAGCGGATCTCGGTTTCAGCCTCAAGGGAGAAGGCGAGCGTTTCAAGGCTCGCGAGCAGATTGCAGCGCTGGTTGAGCCATGGTTTGCTGCCAACGACTATGTCGAGATCTGTCGAGTCTTTGACGATAACGCTGTCTGCTACGGTCCATACCGTACCTTCCGTGAGATGGTGGAGGATGACGACGACTGTTCTCTGGATAATCCGATGATGGGCGAGGTCAGCCAGCCGGGTATCGGCGAACTGCTTGCCTCGGGTTCACCTATAAGGTTTGGTGAGGCTCTGGATGTTCAAGCGATGCCGGCACCGGTACTGGGTCAGCATACGGAACAGATTCTCAAGGAAGAACTGGGGCTCAGTGACGGTGAAGTCGGGCGATTGCTTGACGAGGGAATTGTTGCCTTCTGAGTGATCCCCCTTTGAGGGACAGTTCTTGAATTAAGCGTTCGGAATCTATTGATTTTATTAGCAATTTCGGGCTTTTTGGTGATAGAGTAGAGTGCAATTCTACGGCTCGGAGATGATTCTTGTTTGAACTCGTTCAGGCAGGTGGCTGGCTCATGATTCCCATCCTCCTGTGTAGTGTTATTGCCGCTGCCATCTCAGTGGAACGCTTCTGGACCCTCCGTGCGGAGCAAGTCGCCCCCAGAAACCTTCTTGCCCAGGTCTGGACCTTGATCAAGAATAATGAAATGGACAACAAGCGTCTCAGGGAGTTGAAAAATGGTTCTCCCCTCGGGCAGATTCTGGCTGCCGGTATCTCGTCCCATCGCAAAGGGCGGGAAATCATGAAAGAGTCTATTGAAGAAGTTGCCAATCACGTTGTTCACGAATTGGAGCGTTATCTCAACACACTGGGTACTGTCGCCGCCATCACGCCGCTGTTAGGGTTGCTGGGCACCGTCATCGGCATGATCAAAGTGTTTACGGCGATCAGACTCGAGGGTACGGGTAACGCCGCCGTCCTCGCAGGGGGAATCTCCGAAGCTCTGATTACCACGGCGGCTGGACTCACAGTTGCGATTCCCAGTCTGTTCTTCTACCGCTTTTTCCAGCGCAAAGTAGATGAGCTTGTCATATACATGGAACAGGAAGCGCTGAAGCTGGTTGAAGTACTTAATTCCAGCGCCGCAGAACGCATGGATACTCTCAAGCCGGAAATCGCGCAGGTGGCAAACCGGTGAGATTTGCCAGGCGAATGCGCCAGGAAGTAGATATCAACCTGACACCACTGATCGATGTGGTGTTCCTTCTTCTGATCTTTTTTATGGTGTCCACGACCTTTACGAAAGAAACGCATCTCTCTATCGATCTGCCAGAAGCGAGCGCCCAATCGAGCCGTGCAGCTGATCTGCAGATAGAGATATCTATTACCAAAAATGGCGATTATGCGATTAACGGCGTGGCCTTGATTAACAACGAGCAGGCAACATTGAGCAGCGCTATCGAGAAGGTCAGCGAGGGCGACAACGCGATTCCCATGATCATCACGGCAGATTCGGCGACACCCCACCAGTCTGTTGTCACGGCGCTGGATCTAGCGGGGCAGTTGGGTTTCACCCAGCTGAGCATTACTACCCAATTGACTAAACCCTCAGACTAGAAGCGGTCCGCCTCTGGCACTGACATGACAGAAACCTCAGACATAAAGATCTACAGCCGGCTCCTCTCGTATGTGGTGCCTTATTGGCCGGCATTTCTTCTGAGTATTTTTGGATTTCTGATTTATTCCCTGTCGAATGTCGCCTTTCTAAACCTGGTTGGATACATCGTTGATTCTATCGAGCCAGGTGGATCACAGGTGGCAATGGACGAGGAACTGGCAGGTTTTCTGAGCTCGATTCTCGGTGATCCCGGCGACCTTAATCGTACGCTCGTACCGATAGCCATTGTCATTATTGCGACTACCCGGGGTCTGGGTACTTTCATTGGCAATTATTTCATTGCCTATGTGTCCAACTATCTCGTACATAACCTGCGTTGTGAGTTGTTTGATCGATTGCTGACGCTGCCCAGTGCTTTCTACGACCGTCATGCCATGGGGCATCTGGTAGCGAAGGTAACCTTCCATGTAACGCAGGTGACCGGTGCGGCGACAGATGCTGTTCGTGTGATCATCCGGGAAGGCTTCACGGTGATCGGTTATCTCGGCTTTCTTTTGTATCTCAATTGGAAGCTCACACTTATATTCCTGACCGTAGCGCCCTTGATTGCGCTTCTGGTCAATGCGGCCGGCAAACGCTTCAGGCGTATCAGCGAACGTATCCAGAACTCCATGGGCGATGTGACCCACGTTGCCTCTGAAGCTGTGCAGGGCTACCGGGAAGTTCGCACTTTTGGTGGCAGCGAGTATGAAACAGAGCGCTTTGAGAAAGTCAGCCAGGATAATCGCCGCCAGTCCATGAAGATGGTGGTGACATCGTCTCTGGCTACGCCCGCTATTCAGATTATGGTGTCTATGGCCCTGGCAGGTCTGGTCTGGCTGGTTCTTGATCCACTGTTCCTGTCAAACATGTCTGCCGGTGACGTGATCATCTTTATCACCACTGGCGGGCTTCTCGCTAAACCCATTCGGCAACTTTCAGAGGTTGTTGCGACAGTTCAAAAGGGATTGGCCGCTGCAGAGGATATCTTTGACCTGTTTGATCAGGATGTAGAGAAGGATACCGGCACCCTGGAAGTGGACCGGGTCGAAGGTCGTGTCGAGTTCAGAAACGTAACCTTCAGTTATCAGCACAGTCCGGACGGCAGCGAGGCGAATGCCGCGGGCAGAAAGGTGCTCAGGAACGTCAGCTTTACCGTTGAACCCGGTGAGACGGTCGCGCTGGTGGGCCGATCAGGCAGCGGGAAAAGTACGCTGGTCAGTCTCGTGCCCAGGTTCTATACCCCAGGTGAGGGTCAGATACTGATCGACGGACATCCTATCGAAGACTTCACGCTTGCGAACCTCAGGCAGCATATTGCGATCGTCAGTCAGCAGGTCACTTTGTTCAATGACTCGGTACTGCGCAATATCGGCTATGGCACATTGAAGGACGCCAGTCGGGATGAGATACGCCAGGCCGCGGAAAAAGCTTATGCCTGGCGATTTATTGAGGATCTCGAATCAGGACTGGATACGATCGTCGGCGATGATGGCGTGCTGCTGTCTGGTGGTCAGAGACAGAGGCTCGCGATTGCCCGTGCGTTCCTTAAAGACGCACCTATCCTGATATTGGATGAGGCGACTTCAGCGCTTGATACTGAATCTGAACGTTATATTCAGGCAGCTCTCGAGGCAGTCGTTAAAGGTAGAACAACCTTTATCGTTGCACATCGGCTCTCTACGATCGAGAAAGCTGATCGTATTTTTGTCATTGATGAAGGGCGGATCGTTGAAGAAGGATCACACCAGCAACTGCTTGAAAAGGGCGGGTTCTACTCCCAACTGCATGACCATGACGAAATAACCGGGGAGGCCACGGCAGTAGAGGCTACCTCCAGCGGCGAGCACTACCCTGTGCGCAGATACCAGGCTGGTGTCCTGGATACGGGACGACTGGTGGATGCATGGTACGGTGATGCCGCGTGGCTCAAGATGTTGTCTCCGGTATCCTGGCTGTATCGTCAGATTACTGGTTGGAGAAAGACCTGGCTTGAACGGAGAAAGGACTGGCGGTCGCCTGTGCCTGTTATTGTCGTTGGCAATATATCGGTTGGCGGTACTGGCAAGTCACCTCTGGTCATAGCTTTGGTGAATTATCTTTTGTCCCAGGGTTACCGGCCAGGCGTGGTCAGCCGAGGCTATGGCGGGAAGTCCAGGCACTATCCGCTCGAGGTAACCAGTAGTTCACCTGCGGACGAAGTGGGTGACGAGCCTCTGATGATACTGCGCAGAACCGGGGCTCCGGTTGTTGTTGATCCTGATCGAGTGGCGGCAGCACAATATCTGCTGGACCAACATGATTGTGACATCGTAGTCAGCGACGATGGATTACAGCACTACGCGCTATCGAGAGACATTGAAATAGCTGTGATTGATGGCGCCCGAGGTCTGGGTAATGGTCTCTGCCTGCCAGCGGGACCGTTGCGAGAACCGCCTTCGCGTCTTGCGGATGTTGATCTCGTCGTCGTTAATGGCGAGCAGGAACTTCCACAGGGATGTCAGGCTAAAGCCTTCACCTCGATGACCGTTACACCGACCAGACTGGTGAACCTGACGACAGGTGAAGCCAGAGAACCCGATAGTCTTTCAGGAGTGAACATCCATGCCGTGGCAGGGATCAGTAACCCTGAGCGATTTTTCGCTTCTCTGTCCGATCTTGGGTGTGCTTTTACACCCCATCAGTTTCCTGATCATCATGCTTTTTGCCTGGCAGATCTTGATTTTTCGGATGACCAGATGGTTGTGATGACAGAGAAAGATGCCGTCAAACTGGACAGCCTCTCCCTGGAAGGTACTGATTACTGGTACCTTGAAGTGAACGCGAATTTTGAAACCGCTGTTTTTGACAACATCCTTGCGTCAACCGGCCTGGTCGCAGGTGCGCCAGTGTCGGGCGGGTAAGTTACATTTAGCAGGAATTATCAATATGTCTTTAGACAATAAACTTCTGGCGATACTCGTTTGCCCCCTTTGCAAGGGCGATCTGACTTACGATAAGGAAGCAGATGAACTCCTCTGCAAGGTCGATAAGCTTGCTTATCCCGTCAAGGATGATATTCCCATCATGCTTGAAGATGAAGCCAGGCAACTCAGCTCGGACGAAGTCTCATAAACACCCCGTCTCATAAGTTCACCGTTGTTATCCCTGCGCGGTTTGATTCCAGCAGGTTCCCGGGGAAACCACTGATTGACCTCGCCGGTAAGACGATGATTCACCGCGTGTATGATCAGGCTTCACAGAGTTCAGCCTCACGTGTTGTGGTGGCAACCGATGACGCCAGAATTCTGGATGAAGTGCAGGGTTTCGGCGGTGAAGCGGTAATCACAGAGAGCAGTCGTGTTTCCGGAACCGATCGGATTCATGAAGCCGTCACCAGGCTTGGACTTGGATCTGACGAGGTCGTGGTCAATGTTCAGGGTGATGAACCGCTGATCCCACCGTCGGTCATTGACCGGGTATCGGGCCTGATTGGTGGCGACGTCCGAATGGCGACACTGTGTGAAGTCATTGAAAGTCGTGACGATGTTTTTGATCCCAATATCGTCAAAGTCGTCCGTGATCTGCAGAATAATGCCCTGTATTTTTCCCGTGCACCCGTTCCATGGGATCGTGATCGATTCAACGATAACGTGGCGCTGCCTGTAAAAGGCTGGTATCGGCACCTTGGTATCTATTCATACTCTGTGTCTCTGCTGGACGCATTCGTCAGCTGGCCAGCTGCCAGTATCGAAGAGACGGAAAGTCTTGAGCAATTGCGCGTACTGGCAAATGGCGAGAAGATTCGGGTAGAAGAGATTGGTGAGTCCATGCCACCCGGCATCGATACGCCGGATGATGTATTGCGTACGCTGGAAGCGCTGAATAAGGTGGAACGATGAATCTGATTGCTGTTGTAAAAGAAGAATGTGAAACCTGTCGCCTGATTGTGCCGGTTCTGGAACACCTTCAGTCCTCTCATGGGCTCGAGATTCATAGTCAGGACAATCCTGGATTTCCAGATGCGCTCAAGGTGACCGATGATACCGACCTTGCATTTTCCTGGAAGAAGCGCATCGAAACAGTGCCAACGCTGATTAAGATGGATGATTCCGGAGAGGAAATAGACCGGACCTTTGGCTGGGATCAGGCAGCCTGGGAGGCGCTTGCCGGCGAGCCGCTTGTGTTTGATATTCCGGCATTCAGGCCTGGCTGTGGCTCCATGACTCAGGATCCCGGTATGCCTGAAAAGCTGGCCGCCAGGTATGACATGGAGAAGCTGCAGGCCAGGGAATTGACCATTGCGGCTGAAGAAGATGATATGGAGGCCTGTTTCGACAGAGGCTGGTCAGACGGTCTGCCCGTTGTACCGCCAACACCGCAACGGGTCATGAGAATGCTGACGGGTACAGATCGTGATCCTGCGGAAGTCGTTGGTGTTGTCCCGCCGGACCTGATCCCCTGCACGATCGAAAAGATTGCTATCAATGCAGTGCTTGCAGGCTGTAAACCGGAGTATCTGCCGGTGGTGATTGCTGCGGTGGAAGCTGCCCTGCAGGATGAGTTCTGCATGCATGGTCTTCTCGCAACGACTTATTACTCCGGGCCTCTGATCCTCGTCAATGGACCCATCAGTCGGGCTATTGGGATGAACTCAAGAGGTAACGCGCTGGGGCAGGGTAATCGAGCGAACGCTACCATTGGTCGTGCGCTGCAACTGGTGATCAGAAATGTCGGTGGCGGCAAACCAGGTGGTGTGGATCGATCTGTTTTTGGTAACCCGGGCAAGTACACCTATTGTTTTGCTGAAGACGAAACAAATTCCTGCTGGGAGTCACTTGCTGTTGAGAAGGGCTTTACCGAGCAGGACTCCACGGTCACTCTGTTCGCTGCAGACGGAATGCAAGGTATTGTTGATCAGAAATCGCGTGAACCTGAGTCTCTTTGCAGGAGTTTTGCGGCAGGTCTGCGAGTTGCGGGGCATCCCAAGATGGTTCTCGGGTCGGATGCGATTCTCGTTGTCAGTCCTGAACACGAACGTGTGTTTCGTCTGGCTGGCTGGAGTAAACAACAGGTAAAAGACCGAATACTTGAGCTTCTCATGATCCCAGGTGAAGAACTCGTTCGGGGTGCAGGCGGTATAGCTGAAGGGCTGCCTGAGAAATTCAGGGATAAGACCATTCCCAAGTTCAGGGAAGGGGGATTTAACATCGTCAGGGCTGGTGGCAGTGCAGGTATGTTTTCTGCCATTATCGCTGGCTGGGGGGCAAGTGGCAGCATCGGGAGTACACCCGTGACCCGCCGGATTGCCTGAAATAAAGACAGGAGAGTGTATGACTACCTTTATGGATCCTACCTCGGAGCGAGATCCTGGTTCGCGGCAGCCCTTGCCAAGACCACAGGACCTATCCGGGAAGACGGTTGGGCTGCTGGACATATCCAAGCCCAGAGGCGATGTCTTCATTGATCGCCTGGAAGACCTTCTCGTGCAGAAGGGGTTGAAAACCCTGCGTTACAAGAAGCCAACATTTACGCGCGTTGCACCGCTGGAACTCAAGCAGCAGATCGCTGAAGAGTGTGATGCGGTCATAGAATCGCTGGCCGACTGAGGCTCATGCACGTCGTGCAGTTTGCATGACATTATGAATCTGGAACAAAGAGGCGTTCCAGGTGGCTTCGTTGCTTCAACGGAATTTGTCGAAGCAGCACGCGCCCAGGCGGAATCTTTAGGTTTTGATCCGCACAAGGTCTTTGTCGAGCATCCTATACAGGATCGAACCGATGAAGAGATGCAGGCACTCGCAGAGCAAGCTTTCGAGGAGATACTCGCAATGATCCTTGATGAAGAGAAGGGATAACCCTGCTGATAGCGAAAAGGGGGCCTTGGGCCCCTTTTTTGTGCCTGTCCAAACACACACAATTACAAGCCGCTGGAGCATGATCGAAGCTGAGAAATCGCTATACTCCCGGTCAATGTCGGGACTGGAGTGACCGCTTTGCAGTTTCTGCAGAACGTTTCCCTTGAATCTAAAACCACCCTGCGGATGCCATCGTCTGCGGCCTGGTACTGCGAAGCGTATTCCCTCGACGATATTGTTGAGTCGGTCGAATTCGCGCGGATGAAAAAGCTACCGATACTGGTTCTTGGCGGTGGATCTAACCTGGTGCTCTCGGCAGATCTGGACTGCCTGGTCCTCGCAAACTGCCTTTCAGGCCACGTGTGGTCAGAAGCAAAGATCGAGATCGCAGCTGGAGAGAACTGGCATGACTTTGTCAGCCAGGCGGTGACCAATGGGATCGGTGGCTTTGAAAATCTGGCGTTGATTCCAGGTAAAGCAGGTGCCGCACCGATGCAGAACATTGGCGCTTACGGTCTGGAGCTCGCTGATCGGTTGCTGTCGCTGCAGGCAATTCATCTTGAAACCGGCGAACAGGTAGAGTTTGATCGTGCGGACTGTCGTTTAAGATACCGTGATAGTCGCTTCAAGCAGGAGCGGCTCTGGTGCATTACCTCAATCAGCCTTGAATCTTCTGCTGAGCTGCGTGCAGATTATCCAGGGATTCAAGCTTATCTCGATGAACAACAGCTGGATGTCACCCATGACTCGATATACAAAGCCGTCTGTGAGTTGAGGCAAGCGAAGTTACCGAGTGTCATAAGCCACCCCAATGCGGGCAGCTTCTTCAAGAACCCTATTGTCTCGATAGAGCAGGCAGATGAATTGATGCAGAGATTTCCGGGAATGCCTAATTATCCCGCGGTTCCAGGCGTCAAGCTTTCAGCAGCCTGGTTGATAGATCAGGCCGGACTCAAGGGTGCCCGTGAAGGTGGATTTATGGTTTCAGAGCAGCATGCGCTGGTGATCGTCCATGACCAGAACAGTGGTTACCCCGAACTTGCAGCGCTTGTCAGCAGAATAAGAAACCGGATAACTGAAGAATTCGGGATAGTGCTGGATATAGAACCCATCATCTATCCCGGATAACTCAACTTACCGAAACTCAAACAGCTTCGGAGCTCGGCTCTTCAGCTTCATCTATAACTTCCGGTTCAGATAGCGCATTGACCCCTCTCGGGTCATTGGCAACACGGCCGACGAGGCTCGGGTGAGCTGAGTCAATAACCCGTGCTTCCGTCGCAGGGTAAGGAGCCGCGGTCAACGCGACTGAATCAACCAGCATCGGCCCGCTGACGGGTTGTCGCGGAGTGACTCTTGGATCATTGGTGAGACGTCCAATCGTAGATGGATGCGGTTGATCGGTCTTGATCGACGTTTCTTTCCTAGATTCTTCGCGTTTTTCTTCAGGTGCTTCTTCCTGGAGTACAGGGCTCTTCGCCGCGCTGATCTCTGGTTCGTTCGCATCGACAGGCGTTTCCTCTGAGGCGTTTGCCGCCTGTGAAGGTTGTTCAATTACCTGTTCTGGGATCTGTTCTGGTTCCGGCGTCGGTTCTCGCTGGTCCTGGGCAGGCGCCTGAGCCTGTGTTTCTGCGACCTGCGCCTCCTGGGTGGCAACGGGGGGGGATGTTTCCTGCGATGTTTCCTGCGCGGCGACTTGCTCTGCCGCTACATTCTCCACGACCGCTTCGGTTTCCTGTGTTCGACGTCGCTGATTGGATCGTTCACGATTGCCGCGTACCCGCTTGTCACGATTACCTGACCTTTCGGTATCGGTGTCCTGACTTCTTTCCTGAGACCGCTGGCTGTCGCGACGCTGGTCACTTTGCCGCTTCTGGGTTTCATCCTTTTTCTCAGATCGATTGTCGCGGTTGTCACGCTTGCGATCACGGTCATTTCTTCGACCAGAGTCTTTCTCCTGCCGATCATTGCGCTTCTTCTGCTGACCCTGGTTGCGGTCCTGCGGCTTGTTGCGATCTTCCGTTCTGTTGTCGCTGCGGTTGTCGTCTTTGCGAGCTTCATGGCTCCGACCATTTTTCCGATTCTGGTTTCGATTACGACCACCCCGTCGTTTTCGAGCAGGTTTCGGCGGTGCTTTCTCTTCCTTGGCAAACAGCTTAGAGAACAGTCGAGAGATAAAACCTGGTTCAGCAGGTTCTGTCTTGTTAACCGCTTTTTGTGTTTCCGCAGTCTTGGCTGGCGGAGGGGGAGGTGCGACCGTCTTTACTGCTGCGGCTTCAACTGGAGCGGGTTTGGCCGCGGTGACAACCATTTCTTCCTGCTCATCGGAGCTGGTGATTTCGTAGGAAACTTCGGCTTCCTCGTTGTCCTGAGAACGGATTCGCTCGACCCGGTAGTGTGGTGTGTCCATTTGAGGATCCGGTACAACGACAATGCGTACACCGTTGCGCTCCTCAATTTCGGAAAGTACGTTTCTTTTTTCATTAAGAAGGAAAGAGGAAACACTGATTGGCAGGAAGGCACGAATCTCTGCACTGGTTTCCTTGAGCGCTTCTTCTTCCACCATGCGGATGACCGCGAGCGCGGAAGATTCAATATCTCGAATGGTGCCAAGGCCACTGCAGCGAGGGCAGACAACACCACTGGTTTCCCCAAGCGAGGGGCGAAGTCGCTGGCGCGACATTTCAAGCAGACCAAATCGAGAGATCTTACCAACCTGAACCCGTGCTCGGTCAATCTGCAGCGAGTCACGCATTCTGTTTTCAACGGCCCGCTGGTTTTTCGAAGACGACATATCAATAAAATCGATAACGACGAGCCCGCCAATGTCGCGCAGTCGTAACTGGCGACAGACTTCCTCTGCGGCCTCTAGGTTCGTGTTAAGCGCTGTTTCTTCTATGTCAGAGCCGCGAGTCGCTCTGGCAGAGTTGATGTCAATGGAGACGAGGGCTTCTGTAGGATCAATAACTAGTGAACCACCGGAAGGCAGTCTGACTTCCCGGTTGAAGGCTGATTCTATCTGACCTTCAATCTGATAGCGGTTAAATAGCGGCACGTCACTTTCATACAGTTTCAGCCGCGATCGGAAGTTAGGCATAACCTGGTCAACGAACTGGCACGCCTGGTCAAAAGATTCCTGGGTATCCAGTTGAATCTCACCGATATCGTCACGCAGGTAGTCCCGTATAGCACGAGTGATGACGTCACTTTCCTGGTAGATCAGAAAGGGTGCGGATCTTTCTTCAGAGGCTGTGGAGATGGCTTCAAACAGTTGTACCAGGTAATTCAGATCCCACTGGAGTTCCTCCACACTGCGATCTACACCGGCTGTGCGAACAATAACGCCCATGTTCTTAGGGATATCCAGTTGGGACATGGCTTCTTTCAGCTGCTCACGATCTTCGCCTTCAATACGACGGGAGATGCCGCCTGCGCGGGGGTTATTCGGCATCAGCACCATATAGCGGCCGGCCAGTGAAAGCTGAGTTGTGAGGGCCGCGCCCTTGTTGCCACGTTCCTCCTTGTCGACCTGAACAACGATTTCCTGGCCTTCTTTGACAACCTCTTTGATGTTGACCCGGCCCTTGATCTTGTTCAGCGGGACGTTGAAGTACTCACGGGAGATTTCTTTAAGAGGCAGGAAACCGTGGCGATTGCCGCCATAGTCTACAAACGCAGCCTCGAGGCTGGGTTCAACACGGGTGATCTTGGCCTTGTAGATATTGGCCTTTTTTTGTTCTCGAACCCGGTTTTCAATGTCCAGGTCATAGAGTTTTTGCCCATCTACGAGGGCAACGCGCAACTCCTCGGAGTGAGTTGCGTTGATTAGCATTCGTTTCATTACGATTCACACTGTTTCAGGCGAACTGAAACTGCGATAGCGAATCGCTCAAATCTCGCTTGTCTTGTCTTTCACAACCATAGATGGTCGTGTTTATGGAAAAGCTCCTAAAAAAGGGTAGTGGTTTGTCTCTTAGTCCGACTTTCAATGCCCGGTGGTCTGGGGCCATTACCTAAAGTAATAAACTTAATGTAGTAGACTTAATGTTGTAAGTCGTTAAGCCGATTGTCGGAGTCAGATCAAAAAATACCGATTTGACGCGTTCGCTATCCGCGCAGTTCGCGGTTATAGCCTGTCCAGCCGCTTCCTCTTTCTAAGGTGAAGCTGGACCCCAAATATTCATTCCTCAAGTTTTCGTTAAACTTGCTGCAAAGATCGGTTGCTTTTGACTAACCGATATAAAAAAGAACGGTATTATTCAATAAATGTATATCCCGTCTGGGTCAGTATCATAGCAACAAATCTTGATGATTCAAACGAAGCCAATTGATATGTCGCATCGCGCAAAAAGGCACCAAAAATGAGCACGCATTCCAGTGTGCAACAAATTGAAGTTGATTCTGAAGATGCAGGGCAAAGACTCGATAACTTCCTGATGCGGACTTTGAAGGGGCTGCCAAAATCACGCATCTATCGCATTATCCGAAAGGGCGAGGTGCGTATAAACGGTAAACGCTGCAAGCCGGATTCCAGACTGACCTCTGGAGATATAGTGAGAATCCCGCCCATACATCGCCTGGCAGAACGATCATCCGCTGTGGGAAGCTTCAATGATCTGGACAGTCTTATCCTTCATGAAGACGACAGACTGCTCATTATTAACAAACCTGCGGGCATGGCTGTACATGGTGGCAGCGGCGTTAATGTTGGTGTCATCGAGTCGCTGAGGCATGTCAGAGATGAGGGCAATCGCCTGGAACTGGTACATCGCCTGGATAGAGGTACCTCAGGTTGTCTGATGGTGGCGAAGCGGAGAAGTTACCTCAGGCTGTTGCAGGATGCACTGCGTAGACCGGGCCAGATACGAAAACACTATCTGGCTCTGGTTCATGGCGAATGGCCTCGCGGACTCCGGGTGGTGGAGGAGCCGCTGCTGACCACCAGCAAGGCGGGCAGGGAGCGTGTCACGAGAATCAGTTCTGATGGCAAGGAGTCGAAAACCGAGTTTACCTGCCTTGCATCAGATGGAGAGACATCACTTGTCCGCGCTTATCCTGTCACCGGCAGAACCCACCAGATCCGTGTCCATGCGCGCTGGGCCCGCCACCCGATCCTGGGTGATGATCGGTACGGCAACGATGACATGGATAGAATGCTCGGCCATTCGGGCAGGCTGCTGTTACATGCAGGAGAATTGTTTATTCCATCGCTGGGTGACTATCCCGCGATCAAGGCCAAAGCACCCCTTGATGAAGAATATCAGCTTAAAGTAGATTCTAGATACCCGGAAATATCAATATAAAACAATAGTATAAAAGGTCTAGTTAAAGTCGAATATGTTACAGCCGAGTATTGCTAATGACTCGCGAAGCGCCATCACAGGCAAGCCAAGCAGGGTGTTGATATCCCGGCCGCATGTGTCAGACATCAACAGTGCCGCAGCTTTCTCGATTCTAATCGCCCCAGCGCAGTCGAACGGCTGATCCAGGTCGACGTACCGTTCTATTTCACTCAGATCGAGCTCTCGGAACTGACATTCATAGTCCTCCACCAGGCTGATTTTCCTGCCATCTGAGCAGATGATTGCCAGTGAACTGCTGAAGATCACTTTATTGCCACTGAACGCTGCCAGCTGTCGCACGGCTTTTTCGCGATTGCCGGGTTTGCCGTAAACTGTGCCAAGGTGATGACACACCTGATCAGAACCAATTACGAGCCAGGGGTCTTTCATATTGATGGAATCCGCGACTTTCCTGGCTTTTTCCAACCCGAGCCGCTGAGCCAGTTTCCTGGGCTCTTCGTTCTCGATTGGCGTTTCATCGATATCCGCGGCGACCCGATCAAAGGTCATACCCAGCGACTTCAGAATGCTGGCGCGGTAGGGCGATCCTGATGCGAGAATAATCCTGAATTCAGACATATCTTACTGAATTTGTGTAATTTTCTTTTGACACGGCAATACCCAATCCCTAAGATGCGCCCCTTATGTTAGCAGGGCCTCTCCCGAATCTGGTGGATCACCGCAAACTGGCGAACCAGCAGGGGATCATTGAAGGTTCTTTTCCCGTTCAACGGTTTGAACGCCTCGTAGAGATGCTGGTTGATCATGCAGGAGAAGTGATTCTCAGGCTTGAATTCAACAGGGGAGAAGACGGCCGAACCGTGGTCAGTGGACACGTGGAAAGTGAAGTCAGACTGGAATGTCAGACCTGTCTTCAGCCAGTGACTCAAAAGCTCTCGAGCGATCTATCTGTCATTGTTGTAAAAGACGAGGCGGAGCTGGAGCAGTTGGATGAGTTGCAGGATGGCGTAGTCAACGATGACAAGCTTATTCCCATAGCGGCGCTTGTCGAAGACGAGCTGATACTGACGGTGCCGATGATCCCTCGACATGAGAATGGCGAGTGTCCTGATAGCGAGTACGCGGTCTCGGAGAACCTGGCTGCTGACAATGTAGATGAACCCGCAACGACCCATCGCCCTTTTGCTGGCCTGGCCGATGCGATAGGTAAACAGAACAAACCGGAGAGCTGACATGGCTGTTCAGAAGAGCAAAGTAACTCGATCAAGGCGCGGACAGCGTCGTTCACATGATTTCCTGCGTGGACCGGCCCTATCTGAAGATCCAACCACGGGTGAAACCCACCGTCGACATCACGTCACCGCAGACGGCTTTTATCGTGGTAAGAAAGTCATCCATAAAGACGACGACTAAGATTAATTAGTGCGTCACGTTCGTGGCGCATAACTTCCCTATGACAAAACTCGCTTACGTATTTCCAGGGCAGGGTTCCCAGGCAGTCGGTATGTTGCAGGATATTGCAGATACCGTCGCATCAGACTTCGCCGAAGCCTCAGACGTGCTTGGTTACGATCTGTGGGCGCTGATCGCCAATGGCCCCGAGGAGCAGCTCAATCAGACTGAGTACACTCAGCCGGCATTGTTGACGGCGAGCGTCGCGTTATATCGACTGGCTCTTCAGCAGGGATCGCCTCGACCCGATATCGTCGCAGGCCACAGCCTGGGTGAATATTCGGCGCTTGTTGCGGCCGGTGTTCTCGAATTTTCAGACGCGGTGGCCCTTGTCCAGAAACGCGGCCAGTTCATGCAGACGGCAGTGCCTGTCGGCGAAGGCGGTATGGCCGCTGTACTGGGCCTCTCTGATGCTGAAGTCAAAGATGTCTGCACCGCAGCTTCCGATGCGTCAGTCGGGGAAATCGTGCAGGCGGCTAATTTCAATGCGCCCGGACAGGTCGTCATAGCGGGTAATAATGCCGCTCTGGAAAGAGCTATTGAGGGTTGCAAGGAGGCGGGGGCAAGAAGGGCCATGGCGCTTGCCGTCAGTGCGCCTTTCCACAGCGCTCTCATGGAGCCTGCTGCTGAAGAAATGAAGAAAGCTCTGGCCGAGGTTACGTTCAACAAGCCATCAATAAAGTTAATGCAGAATGTTGACGCTGCTGTCCATGACGACCCGGAAAAGATTCGAGCGAACCTGGTCAGCCAGATGTCCGGCGCTGTCCTTTGGACGGCTACCGTCGAAAACATGAAAGCCATGGGTGTCGATACGATCGTTGAATGCGGACCAGGTAAGGTCCTGACAGGTCTGGCGAAGCGAATCGATATATCCATCACGGGTATGAATATTGATTCCGGTGACAGTCTGTCAACCGTGGTCGGAGCGCTTAATGGATAACTTCCATGGATAACAAGGTTGCTATCGTCACAGGTGCGAGTCGGGGAATCGGCAAGGCTATCGCTCAGGCAATGGGTGATAAAGGCTATACGGTCATTGGTACAGCCACCTCGGATGCCGGCGCTGAACAGATCAGCGCAGACCTTGGAGACCGCGGCAAAGGTTTTGTCCTCAATATTTCGGATGCACAGTCTGTCGAAGACTTTTTTGCAGCCATTAAGGATGATTATGAGGCACCTCTGGTTCTGGTAAACAATGCCGGGATCACTAAAGACAATATCGCCCTGCGCATGAAGGATGACGAATGGCAGGACGTGATCAATACCAATCTGACTGGCATATTCAGGGTGACAAAACCTTGTCTGCGCGGTATGACGAAGGCCCGCTGGGGCAGGATTATTAATCTGACCTCTGTCGTAGGTGCTATGGGCAACGCCGGGCAGAGCAACTATGCCGCCGCGAAGGCCGGCATTGTCGGTTACAGCAAATCCATGGCGGCTGAGCTTGGGTCCCGTGGCATAACAGTGAATTGCATCTCTCCGGGCCTGATTGGTACGGATATGACAGACGAACTCACGGAAGATCAACGTGACGCCATGTTGGCACGTATACCCCTGGGGCGCCTCGGGGAGGTTTCAGAAATTGCGGAACTGGTAGTTTTTCTCGCGGGAGACTCCGCTGGTTACATCACCGGTGAAACAATAAATGTCAATGGCGGTATGTATATGGCCTGATTGTACTTGATGGACGATCCGGCATTTCATTAAACTAGCGCAGCTTGACTGCAACTTTGTAGGAGTAATTCTAAAAATGAGCACCATCGTAGAACGAGTGAAAAAACTGGTATGTGAGCAACTCGGCGTTAAAGAAGAGGAGGTCACCGCGGAAGCTTCTTTCGTAGAGGATCTTGGCGCAGATTCACTCGATACTGTCGAGTTGGTAATGGCTCTTGAGGAAGAATTCGAGACAGAAATACCTGACGAAGAAGCTGAGAAAATCACTACAGTAAAAGAGGCTATCGATTACATCGAAGCCCATACGTAAGATTTCTTACGATTGAATAACAAGCCGTGATCGTCTCTGACGATCGCGGCTTTTTGTTTTGTGCATGGGCGGTTGCAGGTTTCTGGTTCGTATCAGGCTGGAACTAGCCTGATCAGGGCTGTTTATAAGCCCGCTCAGGGCTGTTTATAAGCCCGCTCAGGCTGTTTATGTGCCCGCTCAGGGCTGTTTATAAGCCCGCTCAGGGCTGTTGGAGATGACGAGAGTGACTAAGAGAAGAGTCGTGGTTACCGGCATGGGAATGCTGACTCCACTTGGAGCTGACCTTGAATCATCCTGGGCCGGCCTGACAGCCGGACAGAGTGGTATCCGACCGATAACATCGTTTGATGCCTCAGAGTTTCCAGTGCGTTTTGGTGGTCATGTGCCGGAATTTGATATTTCCGAATATCTGAATCCCAAAGAAGCGCGTCGCATGGATGGCTTTATCCAGTTCGGTCTTGTCACTGGTATCCAGGCGATGAGGGATAGCGGCCTCGAGGTTACAGACGAAAATCGTCACAGAATAGGCGTTGCAGTGGGCTCTGGTATTGGTGGGATCGTCACCATCGAGACGTGTCACGATGTGGTGAACAACCGCGGTCCCAATAAGGTTTCTCCCTTTTTCGTGCCTTCCTGCATTATCAACATGATCGCCGGTCACCTGTCCATCATGTATGGCCTTCAGGGGCCTAACATCGCCATCACCACCGCCTGTACGACAGGGACGCATAACATAGGTTTTGGTGCCCGAATGATCGCCGCCGGTGATGTGGATGCGATGGTCGTGGGTGGTGCCGAGAAGTCCACGTCGCGAACCACGATGGCAGGTTTTGCGGCTATGAAAGCCCTGTCTACGCGGAATGATGATCCTGAGCGTGCCAGTCGACCCTGGGACAAGGATCGGGATGGATTCGTTCTCAGTGATGCCTCAGCCGTCATGGTGCTTGAGGAGTACGAACATGCCAAAGCGCGAGGTGCGAACATATACTGCGAGCTGGCAGGTTTCGGTATGAGTGCCGATGCATCGCATATGACTTCGCCCTCTGAAAACGGCGAGGGCGCTGTCCGTTCAATGCAGAATGCGCTGCAGGATGCAGAGCTGAATGCGAGTGAAATCATTTATATCAACGCCCACGGGACTTCAACGCCCCTGGGAGATATTGCAGAAACCCAGGCAATAAAAACGCTGATGGGTGCAGATGCGAAGCGCGTTTCCGTCAGCTCCACTAAATCTATGGTTGGACATGCCCTTGGTGCATCTGGCTCCATCGAGGCGGTCATTACCGCGCTCTCAATTAGAGATCAGGTTGCGCCGCCGACCATCAACCTGGATAACCCGGATGAGGGTTGCGATCTGGACTATGTACCGCACCAGGCGAGAGAAATGCCCATCAGTGTGGCATTAACAAATTCCTTCGGGTTCGGCGGAACCAACGGTACGCTGGTATTCAAAAAGGTAGACTAGTCTCTATATTTACGTCGAGATCCCTATGAGCCGGGTCATCACCAGCATCCTGGTAGTTCTGTTTTTATCGGTGCTTTGCCTGGCGGTGGTGAGTTTTCTTGTGCTTCAAGAGCTTGGGAAAACGACGCCGGAAGAGGTGGTGTTTGATATCGAATCTGGCAGCAACCTCTCAGAGATCACCGAACAGCTGGTGCAGGGCGGTATTACACCCGCCAACGCTTCCGTGATTAAAGCCTATGCGCTTCTGACGCGCTCAGAGGGCACGATCAAGGCGGGTCAATACCTTGTTTCTGAAGGGTTGGATGTTCCGGGAATGCTGGCGCTGTTCCGGTCCGGGCGTGTCCTGCAGCATCAGGTAACATTTCCGGAAGGCTGGACATTCCAGCAATGGCGCGATCATCTGATAGAGCAGCCTTATCTGCGACATGAAACCAGGGGCTTTACACGAAGCCAGATCGCGGGTGTGCTCGGCATAAGCGGCGATCCGGAGGGATGGCTGTTTCCGGACACCTATTCATACACGAAAGGCGATTCCGATCTGGAGATTATGCTCCTCGCCTATCAGAAGATGCAGAGAGAACTGGCTACAGCCTGGCAGAGGCGTGGTTCTGTCTCTGGAATTCACTCGCCATATGATGCGCTGATTCTTGCATCGGTCATTGAAAAAGAAACCGGATTCGAGCCTGATCGTGCAAAAATAGCGTCTGTGTTCCAGAACAGACTAGCCATCGGTATGAGGCTTCAGTCAGACCCAACCGTGATATACGGGCTGGGTGACAGTTTTGATGGTGACCTTAAGCGGTCTCACCTTCGTGCTGATCAGCCTTACAATAGCTATACAAGGCCGGGTTTGCCGCCAACGCCGATCTGTTCCCCGGGTGCAGCGTCTCTGGATGCGGCCCTTGCGGGATCCATGCATCCTTACATGTATTTCGTTGCCAAGGGTAATGGTGAGAGTCAATTTTCGATCACCCTGCAAGAACACAATAAGGCCGTAAACCGTTATCAGCGAAATGTCAGGAAAGATAAGTGAGCACAATGAACCATGTCATGAAACAGGGCATGAAACAGGGCATGAACCAGGGCAGATTCATCACCGTGGAAGGTGTTGAGGGTGTCGGGAAATCTACGAACATAGAGTTTATTGCGGAAATGGTTCGGCAGGCAGGGCATGAGGTTCTGCTGACGAGAGAGCCAGGAGGCACCGGACTAGGTGAAAGAGTCCGGCAGATACTGCTAGATAAGGCAGAGCAAGACATGATGCCAATGACAGAGCTGTTGCTGATGTTTGCAGCCAGGGTTCAACATGTTGAAGAACTGATCAAACCATCTCTGGCAAGAGGCTGCTGGGTGGTCTGCGATCGTTTTACAGACTCCTCTTTTGCCTATCAGGGCGGTGGCAGGGGAATGGGGGATGCTCCCGTCGCGATGCTGGAGCAGCTGACTCTTGGTGAGTTCAGGCCCGATCTGACTCTAATACTTGACCTGGATGTAGCCACGGGTCTGGCGAGGGCCACGGCGACTTCAGACGCTGATCGTTTTGAATCAGAAGCACAGATGTTTTTTGAAGAGGTCAGGTCGGCCTTCGCTCGTCGCGCTGCCACCGACGTGCGCTATCGCCTCATCGATGCTTCAGGAGATCTGACGCAGGTTCAGGCACAGATTCGCACAGTGATGAAAGAGGTGCTTGGTTCGTGAGTGAGCTTCTTCCCTGGCAGTCAGACGCATGGCTTCGAGTTAAAAGCCAGTCGGACAATGACAAGCTGCCACACGGCCTGCTGCTCAGTGGTCCCTCAGACTCTGGCAAATCAGTTTTTGTGGAACACCTTGCGGGTTACCTGTTGTGTGCGGGTCCTGATGAGAAGCCATGTGGTCACTGCAGCCAGTGTCTTCTGCTCAATGCCGGAACACATCCAGATTATCTGACGGTGACCCTGGAGGATTCCAAACAGATACGTATAGAGCAGATCCGGGAGATGATCGAGTGGGCGCAGCAGACAGCACAACAGGGGGGCAATAAGGTCTGTGTGATCACACCGGCGGACAAATTGAATCTGCAGGCAGCGAACGCTCTGCTCAAGTGCCTGGAGGAGCCACCTCGATCGACAACAATATGTCTGGTGACCAGCGAACCTACAAGGTTGTTGCCAACTATTCGGAGTCGTTGTCAACAGATTGTCTCAGGTCTCCCGGATAAAGAGGTCGCAACTGCCTGGCTCAGGGAACAGCAGTTTGAGAGTGATGTCTCCTTGCTGCTTGATATTGCAGGAGGCAGCCCGCTGCGGGTGCTGCGAACGATGGACGATGAATACCTCGCTTTGCGCTCGGAGATTGGCAGGTCGCTGGCGGCTCTGGTTAAGGGGCAGTTATCGCCCCTTGGTCTTGCTGCAGATCTGGCCTCTCGCGATCCAATCCGAGTGCTGGACCTGACCTACAGCTTTATTCTGGATTCAATGAAATATGAATCTGCTGGTGAAGACTTGATCACCTCAGTTGACCAGACACAGGTATTGTCTGAATTTGTCAGTTCTTCAGCCGAAGAAAGCAGGGCCACATTGATGGATCGTGTATGTGAAGCAAAATCGAGTCTTATGGGTACCTCCAACGCTAATCCACAAATGCTGCTGGAATGGGTATTTGCTGCGGCTGTTTGATGGCGCTTGTTTACACCCCATCCATAGGGCATCATTTTGACTGCAATTTTTATGGTGTAGTGCCAGAGGTAACGATGTATGGCTAAGCTGGCCCGCGGTGGTGGCAAGAAGACCATGATCGCATTGACGATCAAGGATAAGGTCGTCCTGCACAACTACTACATGCCCTTCATAAAAAACGGTGGTTTGTTCATTGCGAATCGCACCGAATATGATCTGGGAGACGATGTATTTATCCTCCTTAACCTTATGGATGAATCAGAAAAGATTCCGGTGGCCGGTAAGGTTGTCTGGATTGCCAAGAAGGGTGTAAAAAGCCCGCATACCCCGGGTGTCGGTATTCAATTCAGTGACCCGGATAATATTGCGAAGGATAAGATCGAGACCTATCTTGATGGTTCTCTCGGTTCTGCCAACGCGACAGCGACCATGTAGATAACCTTGTAGATAACCTTTCTGATGACTTATTGCATCGCAATTCGAATTGATGCTGGCCTTTGTTTTGTCAGCGATTCCAGAACCAACGCAGGTGTCGACAATGTCAGCACCTATTCAAAAATGTTTACCTTCACTGTGGAGGGAGAGCGTCAGATTACGATTCTCTCCAGCGGGAATCTCGCAACCACTCAAGGAGTGATTGGGCAGATAAAGAGAGACATCAAGCAATCCGCGACAGTCAATCTGACGAATATAAAGCATCTTGAAGATGCCGCCGACTATGTCGGTGAGGTGAACACCATTCAGCAGGAAAAGCACACGAAAGGTGACATCAACTATGAGGCTTACTTCATCGTTGGAGGTCAGATCGGGCTTGGTAAACATGAAGCATTTCTCGTTTACCCCCAGGGCAATCACATCACGACATCGAGAGATACACCCTTTCTCCAGATAGGCGAAAGCAAGTACGGCAAACCGATTCTCGACAGGATCATCGCTCCCGAAATTTCCATGGAGACGGCAGCGCTTTGCGCCCTGGTGTCCATGGACTCGACAATGCGCAGTAACCTCACGGTAGGTCCGCCCATTGAAGTACTGATGTATGACGTGAATTCGCTGACGGACATCAAACGATATCGCTTTGAGGAAGACAGTGAGTACCTGAGACAGTTAAACAGCAGCTGGGATCAGCGACTCAGGGAAGCTTTCAACAATATGCCGCCCGTGACCTGGAGCAAGGTCTGGGATCAGCAGCATGCGGGCAAGCGAGACGATAAAGGCAGTTAAGCGGCAGAAGTGCGCGTCTGTACGCTAATGGCTGATAGCCTAACTATTTATAACCAAGCTATTTATAGCCGAACTATTTATAACCAAACCAGGTAGCAGCGATATCGTTATGAATGTTGGCCATGTCCGACTGAAGATCATCGATCAGCTTGTGCAGGCCTGTACCGCCGAGCAGGCGTGGGATATCAGCCTGGTTGATGTTCCGTTGTGTCTGGGTCACGCTGCGCAGCGGTTCCTCATGGTTAGGTAGAGATCTGAAAGCCTCGTTCACGTCATACAGGCAGTGTGCGACGGAGCGTGGGAACTTCTCGTCGAGCAAGAGAAACTCTGCAACGTCTTCGCCGTTAATCGTATCGTCCACATGCTGTCTATACATCTGGTATGCCGTGAGCGACTGAAGCACGTTCATCCAGAGAATCATTTCCTGTTCCCGGATTTCGGGATGTTCAGTGTTGAGAAGATTCAGGCAGCCAACATCGAGAATGCGACTGGTCATATCGGCGCGTTCCAGATCAGAGCCGATTTTCATGAAGTTCCACGCCTCATCAACACTCATGCAGCCTGCCAGGTAGCCAGTCAGCTCCTGGCACTGAGCGGTAACTTCCTGCAGCAATTTATGCCGACCATCCCGCTTTATCCCCCGGTGTATGTTTTTGGTGAGGTAGTGATACAGCCGGTTAATCTTTTCCCATGCTTCGTTTGGCATGATTTCGCGGGTGGTACGCGCATTCTCGCGGGCCATCCTGACTGACATCATGATGGAGCAGCTGTCATCATCCAGCAGAAACTTGATGACGTTGCGCTCATCTTCAATTGAGAATCTGTCAGCGAACTGTTTTTCATAGCCGGTAATGGAAATGAGGCTGCCCCAGATATACTTCACATGAGGCAGGTCCAGCACCAGGTTGGTATTGACGCTGATCAGCCGGGCAGTGTTCTCAATTCGTTCTACATACCGGCCGAACCAGTACATCCGTTCTGCAACACGCGAGAGCATCAGCGACGTTTCCCTTTTTTGAGAGGTTCGATAATCCAGGTATCTTTACTGCCACCACCCTGGGAGGAGTTAACCACGAGTGATCCTTTCACAAGGGCAACCCGGGTCAGTCCGCCCGCAGTGACATGAGGCTGGTCGCCCTGGAGAATAAAGGGGCGCAGGTCAACATGTCTTGGTTCTATCGTGTTTTCACACAAAGTAGGGACGGTTGATAAATTGATAATCGGCTGAGCGATATAGTTTCTGGGATTGGCCTTGATCAGTCGTTTCATCTCAGACGTGCGGCGCTTACTCTCAGTGGGCCCGATGTACATTCCATACCCGCCGCTTTCGTTCGCGGGTTTTACTACCAGGTTTTCAAGGTTTTCCAGAACATGTTGCTGGTGTGTTTTGTTAGAACACATGTAGCTGGGAACATTGGGCAAGAGGGGCTCTTCGCCCAGATAGTAGCGGATCATATCGGGCACATAGGTATAGACGACCTTGTCATCAGCAACGCCAGCGCCCGGCGCATTGGCGAGCGCGACATTGCCTTTCTTCCAGGCCCGCATCAGGCCCGGGACACCGAGGACAGAGTTCCTATTGAAAACTTCCGGATCCAGAAACATGTCATCTATTCGGCGATAGATCACATCCACACGGCTGAGCCCCGCGACTGTTTTCATGTAGACGCAGTCGTCATCACCGACCACCAGATCTGAGCCTTCGACAAGCTCTGCACCCATGCGTTGGGCCAGGAAGGAATGTTCAAAATAGGCGGAGTTGTATATGCCGGGTGTCAGCACGACGACTTCAGGCATATCCATCTGCCGCGGTGACAGAGACTTCAGCGTGTCGAGCAGCTGTGATGGATAGTTATCCATCGGCAGCACATTGTAGTTTTCGAACAATTCAGGCAGAACGCGTTTGCTGATGTTCCGGTTCTCCAGCATGTATGAAACACCGGACGGTACTCTCAGGTTGTCCTCCAGCACGTATACCGTGCCATCGCTGTCACGGATCAGGTCAGTACCGCAGATATGGGCCCAGACATTAAACACGGGAGTGACACCCTCGCAAAATTCCCTGTAGTCCTTTGAGGACGCGACAATGTCATTGGGTATGACATTGTCCTTGATAATCTTTTTGTCGTTGTAAAGATCGGTGATAAAAAGATTCAGTGCCTGCAGGCGCTGTTTGAGCCCGAGTTCAATGCCATCCCACTCCTTTTTAAGGATGGTTCGTGGAATGATGTCAAAAGGCCATTCCCGATCGATATTAGAGCCATCGCTGTAGACGGTAAACGTGATGCCCATGGATCGAATCGCCAGCTCAGCATCGTGGCGGCGGCGATTTAACTCCTTGAGTCCGGATTTCTTCAGGAAGTTGCCAACGTCAGCAAGGCCGGGACGGGAGCGAGAGCCAGGTAGAAACAGCTCGTCGTAGGCATTATTCGGTGCTCGGTAGCTTTTCAGATCCACTTAAAACTCTTCTTCCATGAGACGGTATTCGGTTTCAATCATGCCCAGCTTCTCATAGGTACGCTGGGCACGAGCGTTGTCTTTTTCGACATACAGGCGGATGCCACAGTTGCGCGGGTCGCCAGATGCGAGTGTCTTTACATGTTCGTACATAGCGGTGAACACACCGTTTCCACGATGTTCCTCATGGACATAAACGCTCTGAATCCACCAGAAGAGTCCGTTTCTCCAATCGCTCCATTCATAGGTGATTGCAAGACAACCGACCAGGGTGCCTTTAAGCCGGGCAACCAGATAAAAACCTAGACGATCATCATCAATGAGAGCCTGAACACCTGGCATGATGCTGTCCCAGTCGAGCTTTTTATCTTCGGTTTCCAGTGCCATGGCTTGATTGAAACACGCGATGTTTTCGGCATCGGAGGCTGACGCTCGAGCAACATCGATGACTTTGGCGGGGTCGGACATTCCGTCATTATACAGGAACCGGTCATTAAACAGGCTGGCAAAGCCTGTTCATCGATTGTTTAACAATCTGTGTTTTCGGTCAGAATCTCAAGTGCGCGTTTGGCTCGACCATCATGTTCGAGGTATATCAACGCTTTTGTGATCAGTTCTGGTGCGTTTTGTTGTTCGAGATCCATTCTCCACCGGATTAGAGTTTCGCGGCGGATGTGATCGGGCAGAGACAGAATCTTGAGAAGCTCTGCACGTATACGAGGTTCCTCAAGGGCGACCTGAATCAGAGATATGAACTCCTGATCCGCCGGAGGACGGAAAAGATTCGAGAAGAACTTCTTCATCCTGTTATTAGCGCATGTTATATATAGCCACTTCAAATGATAACCCGCTGCGACTGGGCAATAACAACGCAAAGCCAGAAGGGACGCGGGACCCGGAATAATTGACAGGAGGAGAAATGGTTTCAGTCGTTTATGAAGCACCTGATTCTATCGAAGGTGCAGTAAGCCTGCTTGAGAAAGCGGATATCCCTGCGCGGATACTGGCCGGTGGCACAGACCTCATCATTCAGACCAACGCCAGCCATGATGCCGAACGTCTGTTTATTGATGTGAAAAAGATCGCAGGAATGACAGATGCAGAACTCACTGATGGCGGTCTGGAACTGGGCCCCTCCATGTCCTGTGCCTCGTTCACTGAAAGGGATGATATCAAGGCAGTCTATCCCGGCCTCGTGGAAGCCGCGTACCTGATCGGTTCCACCCAGGTTCAGGGCAGGGCGAGTGTTGGCGGCAATCTCTGTAATTCGTCGCCTGCAGCAGACACAATTCCGGCGCTGATCGCTAATGGCGCTCAGTGTGTTATTGCCGGTCCGGGAGGAGAACGTACTGTCGCGGTCGAAGAATTCGTGACGGGTGTCGGTCAGAACTGCATGGAGAAGGGAGAGCTGCTGAAGGTGATTCGTATACCCAGACCTGCCGACAATACCTCTGACGCCTATCTGCGCTTTATCCCGAGAACCGAGATGGACATCGCGGTTGCCGGTGCCGGTGTCAGTGTGACGCTGGATGACAGTGGTACCTGCACCGCTGCACGTGTCGGTATTGGTGCTGTTGCGCCAACCGCATTGCTGGTTGCTGACGCAGGTGCTGCGCTTATCGGCAGTAAGCTGGATGACGCAGCTCTTCAGGCTGCGGCGGATGCAGCAAGTGCGGCTTCCAGTCCAATCTCAGATCGCCGCGGCACCGCGGATTATCGCCGGCAGGTAGTCGGTGTCCTGGTTAAAAGAGCGGCAGCGATCGCTGCAGAAAGAGCAAAAGGGGGTTAATTCATGTCGAAGACACACGTATCTACATCGATCAACGGGGAACCCGTAGAGTTTCTTTGTGTACCAGGTGACACGCTTCTCGACGTGTTGAGAAATGAACTTCAGATGACAGGCACAAAAGAAGGTTGCGGATCCGGCGACTGCGGTGCCTGTTCGGTCACATTGAACGGACGACTTGTCTGTTCCTGCCTGGTTCTGGGGGTCGAGGCTGAAGGCGCCGAGGTCGGTACGATTGAAGGTGTCGGCAGTAACGACAAGCTGCACATTATTCAGGAAAAGTTTCTGGAACATGCCGCGCTTCAGTGTGGTGTCTGCACGCCTGGACTGATTGTCAGCACGAAGGCCCTTCTGGAAGAGAACCCTAATCCGACTGAAGAAGAGGCTCGTTACTATCTGGCAGGAAATCTCTGCCGTTGCACGGGTTATGACAAGATTATCAGGGCAGTTATGGATTCTGCCGAGACGATGAGAGGAGGTGCCTGATCATGAGTGAAGCACGAGAGTTTAAATACATTGGCCGGCGGACAATTCGCCCGGATGGCTTTGATAAGGTAACCGGCCGTGCCCAATACGGTGCTGACCTCAGCCTTCCTGGCATGATCTGGGGGCGTACTTTGCGCAGCCCGCATGCGCACGCAAAAATACTGTCCATCGACACCTCGAAAGCTGAAGCTCATCCCGATGTTTTAGCGGTCGTCACCTTTAAAGACTTCGGCAGCGTCCAGGCCGAGACTATCAATGCCGGTGAAGGAGCCGCAGACGTGCTGGATCTGGCCCGTAACTGTCTGGCGGATAACAAGGTGCTGTACCACGGTCACGCCATTGCTGCAGTTGCCGCACGCACAGAGCGGGCAGCCGACGATGCACTTGCATTGATTGACGTGAAATACGAGGCGCTTCCTCCGGTTCTGGACGTTGAAGATGCCATGCAGGCTAGCGCGCCCGTGCTGCATGAGGACATGTTTACGCAGGGTTATGAAGAAACGCCTGATAAGCCTTCGAACATCGCTACTCGTCTTGAGATGAAGATGGGCGACGTGGATGCTGGATTTGCCGAGGCTGATGTCATTGTGGAGCGAGAGTTTCGTACGCCGACGGCCCATCAGGGTTACATCGAGCCCCATGCCTGTACTGCCCGTTACGATGAAGACGGCCAATCCATGGTCTGGTGCTGTACCCAGGGTCACTTTGATGTGAGAACAAGTACCGCGAAACTGCTGGGACTGGAACTCAGTAAGCTCAAGGTTATCGCCAGTGAAATTGGCGGTGGTTTTGGCGGCAAGACAGTTGTCTACCAGGAGCCGGTTGCGCTTGCGCTTTCCAGAAAAGCGGGCCGACCTGTCAAGATGGTCATGAATCGCGATGAAGTGTTTATGGCCACAGGACCTACCTCTGCCGCCAAACTGAAAGCCAAAGTTGGCGCTAAGAAGGACGGTACGATCACTGCCATGCAAGGGTGGATGGCCTACGAAGCAGGCGCATTCAAGGGTTCACCCATGATGCCCGGCGTTATGACGATGTTCACACCCTATGACTGTGCCAACGTCCTTGTGGAAGGTTTCGATGTTGTTGTCAATAAGTGCAAGGTAGCTGCCTATCGGGCACCCGGTGCTCCCCAGGCTGAATATGCTGCAGAGATGGTGGTAAATGAACTTGCCGAACAACTGGGGATGGATCCCATTGAACTGCGTCTCAAGAATGCAGCGAGAGAGGGAACCCAGACAATTTACGGGCCAAAACTGAAAAGAGTTGGTCTGGTGGAGTGTCTGGAAGCCGCCAGAGATTCAGACCACTATAAATCTGAGCTGGAAGAGGGTTGTGGTCGTGGGATTGCCGCAGGTTTCTGGTTCAATGTCGGTGGTCAATCGAGTGTCACAATCAATATGAATACCGACGGCACAGGCACCATTCTGGAAGGCTCGCCAGATATTGGTGGTTCGCGTGCTTCCATGCAGATGATGGCGGCTGAGGTCCTGCAGATTGAACCGTCGAATCTCAAGCCTATCGTGGCAGACACTGATAGTCTGCCATATAGTCAGGGAACGGGCGGTAGCCGAGTGACTTTCGCTACCGGGATGGCAGTGATCGAGGCTGCAGAGGATGTCGTCAGGCAGATCAAGGAGCGTGCTGCTGCTATCTGGAATGTTACGGCAGAGCAGGTTGACTATGCTGACGGTGTGGCTATCAACACGGCAGGTGAAGAAAAAATGTCACTGGTCGAGGTCTGCGAGGCAGCAGAGAAAACCGGCGGTCAGATTTCCGGAAGTGGCAACATCAATGCCCGGGGCGCAGGTCCCAGCTTTGCTGTCCATCTCTGCGATGTGAAAGTCGATCAGGAAACAGGCAAGGTTGATGTTGTTCGTTATACGGCCATTCAGGATGCAGGAAAAGCCATCCATCCCAGCTATGTCGAGGGACAGTTGCAGGGCGGTGCAGTTCAAGGCATCGGTTGGGCGCTGAACGAAGAGTACATCTACAACGAAGATGGCGTGATGGAAAATCCGGGATTCCTGGACTATCGCATCCCTCTGGCGTCTGACCTGCCAATGATCGAGACGATCATTGTCGAGGTGCCGAATGCTTTCCATCCTTATGGCGTCCGAGGTGTCGGTGAATCCGGCATTATTCCGCCTCTGGCAACTGTTGGATGGGCTGTCGGTAACGCTATCGATCGCAAGGTAGAAGAACTCCCTTGTTCTCCTCCCAGGGTCCTCTCGCTTATCCAGAACGGCTAAGTCTTTCTGGTGCATTGATATGGCGACTGTTGTCTTCTCCAGTGAACTGCAACTGTTCACTGGAGAAGAGCGTACCCAGGTTGAGGCGACTCGGTTTAAAGAAATTGTCGCCGAACTTGTTGATCGTTACGACGCCCTGAGCGAAGAAAAACTTATGGAAATGGCCGTCGCCATTGATGGTGAAATTATCCATACACCGTTTCTCGAAACGGTCAGTGATAACAGCGAGCTGCATTTTCTGTATCGTATCTCTGGTGGTTGATCAGACCAAATGATTCGCTGGCTCCTTCTGTGTGTATTGCTGCTTGCTGCACTGCCTTATCTTGTTGTTGCCGGATATGGCTTCTACCACGGTCTGGATACTCTCAATGGGCTGCAGACATTCACGCGCGGTTTGATAAACCGTGATCTGGTTTATACCGGGAATGCTCGGGTAGATGCTGCTGAACTGGATGCTGCGTCCGTCGAGATTGTTTGGCAGGGAAAACTCCATAATGAACGCCTTTCCGAAGCGAGCGGTCTCGCCTTCGGCTCAAAATCATCCGTGCTTTTCTCGGTTAATGACAGCGGCAATGCGCCTGAGCTTTTTGCTGTGGATACCGATGGCAGTGACAGAGGCGTCTGGCCGATTGATTATCGCACCCAGCATGATTTTGAAGATCTGGCGAGTTTCGAACTTGATGGTACTCCCTATCTGCTGATTGCTGACACCGGCGATAACTTCAACTGGCGACCTGCTTTAACGCTCATCGCGATTGCGGAACCCGATCTGGCCAGTTTTGGTGAGACACTCACGCCTGCCTGGACCGTCCAATTCAGATTCCCGCACGGTTATCGCGATGTGGAGGCCGTTGCGGTAGATGTAAAGGAACAGCAGGTATACCTGATCAGTAAACGGCGTATTCCTGCAGAGGTGTTTCGTGTGCCTCTTCAGGCAGACAGTCTCGTCACTGCCTTACCCGTCGCGAATCTTCGTGGCGTACCTGCACCCACAGCTCGCGATTTGAGAGAAGACCCCTGGTGGGGTGAGTCCATTTCGTCACCAACGGCTTTCGATATGCGAGGTCGCTATGCCATGGTTGTGACCTACAAGGAAGCTTATCTTTACCAGCGTCACTTTATGAAAACCTGGGATGAGACATTCCAGGGCCTGCCAGTAAGAGTGCCGTTGCCCGAGATTTACGGGCTTGAGTCCGGAGCATTCGGTGATTCCGATCATCTGTTTTATGTGACCGGAGAGCGAGAGGATGGCATTGGCCCCATGGATGTCTTTGAAGTCAGGCTGCCTTGAACACTTCTGACCTGGAGAGAAGATATCAGGCCAGGTATTCCGGGAGAGCCGAGTGGTGCGTCAATGCACCTTCAAGAATCAATCTGATCGGTGAACATATCGATTATTGTGGCGGACATGTTCTCCCCATGGCCATTCGTGGTGGTACAACAATCCTGTCTGCCGCTAACCACGCTAATATGATTAATCTTTATACCGAGCGCTTTGCAGACAGGGTCAGTCTCGAAGTTCGCTCTGATCACACCCCCGGCTATTTTGGTGACTGGCGCGATTATGTCGCTGGTGTCATCAGTCTGCTCAGTAGACATCAGCAGATAGGGGGCGCAGATCTCTACGTCAGTCAGAGTTCCGGGACCGCTGGATTGTCGAGCTCCGCTTCGTTCAGCCTGGCGTTGGCTAAATCGCTTGCGCCTGATGTAGATAACGTTTCCCTGGCGCGGATCTGCCAGCAGGTTGAGCATGAGTATGCCGGTGTTCAGTGCGGCATCATGGACCAGATGTCGATCGCCCTCGGCGGCGTGATTTATCTTGATTGTCGCGACCTGCGTTGGCAGGAAGCGTCTAAAGGTTTCGAAGATGTTGCCATTGTCGTCATGGACACCTGCGTGGAGAGAACGCTGGCTGGATCAGCCTACAACGAGCGTGTAAATGAGCTTTACCAGATCGCTGAAATTGATGGTCTCGAAAATATCGATTCACTGGTGACTGCCCCTGCTTCAGATTATCTGCCTGATTTTCTTCTTAAACGATATCGTCATATAACGACTGAAGAGAGGCGCGTACGACAAGCGTTTGAAGCTATAAATCAACAACATTGGCATTTTCTTGGTGAGCTGATGATGCAAAGTCACGCATCTCTGCGCGATGACTATGAGGTTTCCTGTGACGAGCTGGATCTTATGGTTGATCTCGCCATCCGCGAGAGAGGAGTGCTGGGCGCGAGAATGACTGGCGGAGGGTTTGGTGGCTGTGCGATAGCGCTAACAGATCGACAAACAGCAGAATTGTGGATGCCGCAAGTGGCCAGAGATTATGAGAGAAAGACCGGTATTGCGCCGCGCCTCTTTGTCGCCGAGACTGCGCCAGGTCTTTCCCGCTGGGCGGTTCAGGGATAGCCGTCAGGGTTTTCCTGTTGCCATCGCCAGGCGTCACGGCAGATATCTTCAATGGTCAGTTCAGCGTGCCAGTTCAATTCCCTTTCGGCCAGAGTCGGGTCTGTGTAGGTTGACGGCACATCACCAGGTCGTCTTGGACCTGTTCGTGTATTCAGGTGCTGGTTAGTGGACAGCTCGAAGGCGCTGATGACTTCCTTAACGGAAGTTCCCCGTCCTGTGCCCAGGTTATAGGTGACAAGGCCTGCACCGGAACTCAGCTTCTCCAGCGCGGCAAGATGACCTTTGGCCAGGTCCTGCACGTGAATATAGTCGCGAATACAGGTGCCATCCGGAGTCTCATAGTCGTCACCGTTAATCACCAGTTGTTCCCGTAAACCGATTGCAACCTGTGTAAGAAACGGAACCAGATTATTGGGAATGCCTCGAGGGTCCTCACCCATACGAGCGCTTGGATGGGCGCCTGCTGGATTAAAGTACCGGAGGAGCGCGATATTCATCTCGGGTTTTGCTGCGTGCAGATCGCGCAACATCTGCTCAATGAAGATTTTGCTTCTGCCATAGGGGTTGGCAGCCACCGTCGCCCGACATCGCTCGTCCAGAGGAATGCGTTCAGGATCACCGTAGACCGTTGCTGATGAGCTGAACACCAGGTTGTGTATCTTGTTCGCGAGAAGTGCCTTGCACAGGCTGATTGAGGTTCTCAGGTTCAGTTCGTAGTAGAGGAGGGGGTCCGCGACCGACTCTCCGACCGCCTTAAGACCTGCGAAATGGATTGCCGCTTCGATTTGCTCGGTACTGCAGATGTTCGAGATAGTCTCTGTGTCTTCTACATCTGTTTTGTAGAAGGTAACCGACCTGTGGCTGACTTCCTCGATCCTGTCGATCACTGTCTCTTTGCTGTTGCGTAAATTGTCGACAATCACGACGTCGTGGCCTGAAACCAGTAATTCGACCGCCGTATGAGAGCCGATATAGCCAGTCCCGCCTGTTAGCAGGATTTTCATCTGGATTCCTTCATCTGAGTGTAAGGCTCAGATATTGTTCAAGCTCTTTCAGAGCCTGGTCAGCATTCAACACCTTAATGGTCGTCATACCAAGGGCTCTTGCAGGTTTAAGATTGATGCCCAGGTCATCCAGATACACAGCCTCTTCAGGCTTTATTCCCATTTTCTCGCAGGCCAGTTCATAAATGGCCGGATTAGGTTTCCTGATGCCAACCTTGCTGGATTCTATGACGATTTCAAAAAGAGACATGATCTCGGATATCGCGTTGGCTTTGTTTGCAGATCTTGCCATACCGGGACCTTCACCGGTGTTCACATTGTTGGTGATGCAGCCAACGGCATAATTATCCTTGATTCGTTTCAGAGCAGTCACCATTTCGGGACGAATGTCTCCTGATAACAGTTCAAGTACCTGCTTGCCTCTAACGTCGTGTCCCTTATCGCGAGCCTCTTCTGCAAACAACTCGTCAAACCGGTCAACGGATATTTCGCTGCTTTCCAGCTGTGCCCAGGCATTGGTTTCGGGATTGGTGGCGTTGATGCCGCGAATAAAATCCGGGGGCAGGCCGTGCTCTGATTCGAAGCGGTTAAATGCCTCGAAAGGGCTGGTGGTGATGACCCCGCCAAAATCCCAGAGTACTGCTTTGAACATAAGGGGAATGCCTTTTTAAAAAAGGCGTACTATACCTGATTAGTCGTCTGCGACGTTGATCTCATAGGTGGCAGATTCCGGTCTGGCCAGTCCTCGCTGGGATGAAGCAACCGCCTCCAGCATCAGCGCAATACTTTCTGAACCGGGGAAAGCATCCTGAACCTCCTTGACAGCATCCTCGAGACGCATCTCCCGCATAAACAACATTCTAAAGGCTTTTCTCACCTCGGAAATCTGTTCCGTGCTGTAGCCTGCCCGTTCCATACCAACTTTATTGATGACACGCATATGTGCTGGATGCCCTTCGGCAATCGTAAACGGAAGTACGTCCTGTATGGCCCTCGCCATGCCCGCGATCATCGCAGCTTTTCCGACGTGGCAGAACTGGTGTATTGCGGCGAGACCTCCAATGTTGGCGTGATCACCGATAATCACGTGGCCCGCCAGAGTGGCGCCATGACTCATGACAACGCGGTTACCGACGTGGCAGTTGTGCGCAACATGTGAGTGTGACAGCAGAGCGCAGTCATCCCCGATGGTGGTGCTTGAACCTTCTTCTGTGCCCCCGTGGACACTGACGAATTCGCGGATAATGTTTCTGTCACCGATCTCCGTATAGCAGACGGTATCGGGCACGTATTTCAGATCCTGAGACTGCATGCCCAGGGTAACGTAAGGGAAAACATCACAATCCTGTCCGAGAATCGTGTGCGGTTCGACTACCACATGGGATCGCAGCCTGGTGTTTGCGCCGATTCTGGTATCGGCGGCGACCGTGCAGAAGGGTCCAATCACGCAGTTCTCACCGATGTCGGCATCGGGATGAACTACCGCATGTTTGTCTATCGTAATCATGTCTTACCACCGAATATCGAGTTACTGTCCTGCCGGCGCATCACCAAAGCAACATAAGCCTGTGATGGCGTTGCTGCGTGAAACATCGGGGAATCGCGCATTACACCCCAACTTAAAACAAAGTCAACATCCAAAGTGGCCATGGCTGTTCCTAGCGTTTTGGTTGGCGGGTGATATAATTTCGCTTCCTTGCCGGTGCATTATAAATGCTGCCGCTAACGTACAAACAAAAATCTATTATGCAGCAATCTGACTCCGCAACGAGCCCACCTCTCGACAGATCACTTGTCGATCAACACAGTTTTACCAAAGAAGAGCTCATTGCCTGTGGCATGGGTGAACTCTTCGGTCCGGGGCGAGCTCATCTGCCAGTTGAAGAAATGTTGATGATTGACCGGGTTACCGAAATTTACGAAGACGGTGGCACGAACAATAAAGGCTGGATCATGGCGGAGATGGATATCAATCCCGACCTGTGGTTCTTTAAATGTCATTTCGTAGATGATCCGGTGATGCCCGGCTGCCTTGGTCTTGATGCACTCTGGCAGCTGGTCGGCTTTTTTCTTGCCTGGAAGGGTAACTGGGGGCTTGGGCGTGCTCTGGGTTGCGGCAAGGTAAACTTTCGGGGGCAGGTATTGCCGAATGCAAAGCTCCTTCAATATGAGATCAACCTGAAGCGCGTTCGCGAGGGAAAAACCGTTCTGGGCATCGCAGACTGCAGGGTTCTGGTTGATGGCAAGCAGATTTATACGGCAGAAGATGTGAAAGTCGGTCTTTTCACATCGTTAGACGACTTTGGGTGAATCGATGAAGAGAGCTGTCATTACAGGTATGGGCATTGTCTCACCGTTGGGAAACAACATATCCGAGACGATGACCGCGCTCCGTGAGACGAAATCTGGTATCAAGTTTCAGGAAGCTTATAAAGAGATGGGGCTGCGAAGTCATATCGCTGGAAGCATCGAGGGACTGGATATCGAGGAGCGGATCGATCGAAAACTTCGTCGATTCATGGGCGATGCAGCTGCTTTCTCTTATGTGGCCATGGATGAAGCAATTCGCGACTCCGGGCTTGAGGAATCGGACATCTCCAATGAGCGTTCCGGTATCGTCGCTGGATCCGGAGGGGCATCATCATCCAATCTGACTGAAGCTGCTGACATCCTTCGTGAAAAAGGCTTGAAGCGTGTCGGTCCGTATCGCGTCACTCGTACCATGGGCTCGACGGTTTCTGCATGCCTGGCGACGCCTTTCAAGATCAAGGGAGTCAATTACTCCATTACCTCAGCCTGTTCCACCAGCGCCCATTGCATAGGGCATGCCCTGGAACTGATTCAGCTTGGTAAGCAGGATGTGGTGTTCGCTGGTGGCGGCGAAGAAGAACACTGGTCCATGACGTCGTTGTTTGACGCTATGGGCGCCTTGTCGACACGCAACGACGCACCAGAGCAGGCTTCCAGGGCGTATGACAAGGATCGTGACGGCTTCGTTATTGCCGGCGGTGCCGGTTTTGTCGTGGTAGAAGAACTGGAACACGCAAAGGCACGTGGCGCGAAAATTTATGCGGAAGTTGTTGGTTATGGCGCGACATCTGATGGCTACGACATGGTTGCGCCATCCGGCGAGGGTGGAGAACGCGCTATGCGCATGGCGATAGCCACAGTGGATGGACCAATTGATTACATCAATGCTCACGGTACCAGCACACCTGCCGGGGATCCGCCGGAGATTGCTGCCATTCGGCGTGTGTTCGGCGAAAACATACCGAAAATCAGCTCAACCAAGTCTCTTTCCGGGCATTCACTGGGTGCGGCAGGTGCTCACGAGGCGATTTACTCGCTCTTAATGATGGAGAATGACTTCATCTGTGCCAGCGCCAATATAGAGAACCTTGATCCCGAGATTGGTGAAGCTCCGATTGTCACGAAACGCGAAGATGATGCGGGTATCAGAACTGTTATCTCAAACAGTTTCGGATTTGGCGGAACCAACGCCGTTTTGGCTTTCCAGAAGTTATGATTCTTAACACAGTATTTTATCTTTACCTTTTCTTAACAAAGATTTAACTGCTCCAGCACGAGCTTGTGCTGAAATATCGCCCCTAACGACCCTCAGCTTGAGAGCTAGAAAGGCGCATGAATCGCAACAAGATTGTAGTTATTGAAGACGAGCCGGACATCGTAGAAGTTGTCAGCTATAACCTGAAACGGGAAGGCTATAACGTACTGTCTGTCGATAGGGGAGATGAAGGTCTTAATCTTATCCGAAACCAGTCTCCAAACCTGGTTATCCTGGATCTGATGCTGCCGGGCATGGATGGCCTTTCCATCTGCCAGCAAATGAAATCTGATCCAATCGTTCGTGATATTCCCGTCATTATGATTTCCGCCAAGGGTGAAGAGAGTGATGTGGTTATCGGTCTTGAACTGGGTGCCGATGATTATCTTGCCAAACCTTTCAGCCCGCGTGAGCTTCTAGCCCGCGTGAAAGCGGTACTTCGCCGCGGTCCTACCAAAGAAGATCAGAGCAAAGAGCGCATTGTGATTCAGGACCTGGTCATTGACGTGGCGAAACATGAAGTCAGAGTGTCCGGAGAAATGGTTAACCTGACCGCCACTGAGTTCAAGATTCTTTATCAGCTGGCCTCACAACCCGGCAGGGCGTTTACTCGTGAGCAGTTGCTTAACCGGGTTGTTGGCCTCGGTGTTGTGGTTGTCGATCGAAACATTGATGTCCATATCAGGGCAGTCAGGAAGAAGTTGGGCGAATGCAGCCGCCTTATCCAGACAATCCGTGGTGTCGGCTATCGTCTCGTAGATAGTTAGATCGCCATGGTGCCGAGCAAACGATGCTGAATTCAAGGTTTCTCTGGCACGTCTGGGGTGTTCTAGGTTTCACACTGATCATCAGCACCATGGTGTTCGGCTTTTTTGTCGCCGATCAGGTCGAACGTGATGCCCTGAACCGCATTGAGCAAACCATGCTCAATCAGGCTCTGGCCCTGTCGCCAGCCATGACGCAGTATCTGAAGAATAACGAAACTCTGCCGCAGGAGGACCTGGTTCGCATGACACCAGGGATCACGGCAAGAATTACACTGATTGATGCTCAAGGTCAGGTACTTGCTGATAACAAAAGCAGTCCGGACATGATGGACAACCATCTGAACCGTCCCGAAGTTATTGAATCATCCACCCGTTCCTATGGCGTTTCACTAAGATACAGCGACACGCTTGAACAGAGCATGTTTTATCTCGCAGTTCCCATGCGAAGTGATACCGGCGATCGAGGTTTTCTTCGTCTGGCATTACCCCTGACTTCTATTGACGAGCAAATGGACGCCTTGCAGAACCGCATTTTTCTCAGTGCTGGTACCGTGGGCGTCTTGTTCCTGTTTATCGGCTACTTTCTCGCTTATCGGGTTACCAATCCGATTGCCCGTATGACCGAAATCGCCAGGAACGTGGCACGAGGGGATTACCATCTGCGTCTTCCTGTGGATCGAGGAGATGAAATCGGTGAATTGGCCGTGGTCATCAACGAGCTTGCACACGGCGCCCAGGGACGGATCGAAGAACTGACGCATAATCGCAACCAGCTTGCCGCCGTTCTGGCAGGTCTGACTGAGGGTGTTGTCGCGTTCGATCACAGCCAGCGTGTTCTCCATATCAACGATGCTGCACTCAACATGCTTGGATTAAGAGTCGAACAGATTCTCGACCAACCTTTCGAACAGATACCGACAACGCGGGAAATCAGACAGATTGTAAAGACCTGCGTATCCGAGAAAACGAATGTCGTTTCAACAATTAATGTTGGTGATAGAACATTTGAATCCACCTGTGTGCAGTTGGATGTCGGGTTTCAAGGAGAGACAGGCGGTATTCTTGTGCTGGAAGACACGACGGAACGCAGGCATCTGGAAAAGGTACGAAGTGACTTCGTTGCCAATGCTTCTCATGAGTTGAAAACGCCCATTTCCGCGATTCGTGGTCTGGTGGAAACGATCATTGATGATCCGAAGATGCCGGAAGATGTGTTCTCGCGTTTCATGGAAAGAATCCGTCAGCAAACCATTCGGTTGGATCGAATCGTCCAGGATCTGCTGCACCTTTCGAGGTTTGATTCCTCAGATCGCCAGAAAAGTGTCGCCAGGGTTGATCTGGGCAGCGTGATCCGACAGGTTTTCCAGTCGAAAACCTACGATGCTACTGACGCGGGTGTGGAGCTGGAACTGGACCTTCAGGTCGACAATCTCGTCGTTGATGGTGAGGCAGAGGCTTTGAATCAGCTGGTTGTAAACCTGGTAGACAATTCCATCAAGTACACAGGGGATAGTGGCCGGGTGGTTCTGCGACTGGGCAAGGTTGGTTCTATGGCATCTATCGAAGTTGAAGATAACGGGATCGGTATCGCCAAGGATGAGACGCAACGTATCTTCGAACGCTTCTATCGTGTCGATCGGGCTCGTTCAAGAGATATCGGCGGAACCGGCCTCGGCCTTTCTATTGTCAAGCATATTGCACAGGCGCATCAGGGAAGTGTCTCTGTCGACAGTCAGATAGGTCAGGGCACGACCTTCTATGTACAGATACCCCTGGCGCAAGAAATGGAATAACCGGTTGACGCAGGTTAGCGGTTAGTTGTATCACCTCTAGATGTCGCAACCTGAAACCAAAATAAAACTGGGGATATGGGAACTCGCCTGGCCTTCGATTCTTACGAACCTGCTGTTCTCTGTCATCGGTATTGTCAGCATCAAGATCGTCGGTACCCTCGGAGCAGATGCCGTCGCCGCCGTTACCACCGGTCATAGAATCTTCTTTGCGCTTCAGGCGATCCTGATGGCTATCTCTGCAGGTACCACGGCACTGGTAGCGCGTGCGTGGGGAGCTGGTGACTATCTGGAAGCTGCCAGGGTCACGAGTGTGTCACTCTGGATCAGTAATGGCGTTGCCGTCGTTTTGATGATTCCATGCCTGATCTTCCCGTACGAAATCGCCAGTATTTTTGGTCTCAGTGAGCAACCCACAAGGCTGGCAGCTGATTTCATTCTGTACCTCAGCATGTTTAATCTCGCCTTCTCATTGAACATGATTCTGGGGGCAGCCCTCAGGGCCGCAGGTGACACCAGAACACCGCTGTGGATCGGTATCGTCACGAACATTGTGAACGTCATTCTGGTTTATCTGCTGGTACACGGACTCTACGGCTTCCCTGAGTTAGGTGTCAAAGGTGCAGCTCTCGCCAACGGCATCTCCTTTACTGCGGGTGGCATTATCTTCATGGCGCTTTATTACGGCGGTCGTATGAAAGTCGGCGTAGGTGGAAAGGGGTCTGTGACTGAGGGCAGGGTGCGTCAACTGGTTCATATCGGTTATCCCGCCGGAATCGAACAGTTTGTCTTTCAGGTTGGGTTTATCGCGTTTCTCTGGCTGGTGGCTTTTTACGGCACGGCTCCCTATGCAGCCTATGGTGTCGGCGTCCAGATACTGTCTATTTCTTTTGTGGTTGGCTTTGGTTTCTCCATCGCCGGTGCCACACTTGTTGGCCAACACCTGGGGGCTGGCGACAATCCAGGAGCAGCCAGAAGCGGCTGGAACGCACTATGGCTTGCGATCGCAAGCATGGTTCTGCTCAGCATAGCCATTGCGTCTTTTGCCGAAGAAATTGCCCGGTATCTGATCGATGATGACGAAGTCGTTCGATTAACGGTCGTATTTATCTACATCATGGCGCTGGTGCAGCCCCTCATGGCGATAGAATTTACCCTCGGGGGATGCCTCCGAGGGGCTGGTGATACCCGGTTTCCATTAATCACTACAATGGTAGGGCTCTGTGGTGTGCGAGTGGGCCTGGCGGGGCTGTTTGTGCTGCTGGATCTTCCGGTTGAATGGATCTATGCCGCGCTTATTGGTGACTATGTGGTAAAAGCGGCGATGCTCACCTATCGCTTCCGTAGTGGGCGCTGGCAACAGGTGTTCCTGGAATCGGAAGTGAAGTTTGCGCAGTACGATCGCTGAGCGGTGGTGCTCAGGCTGCTTTCCCGAGTGTCGTCAGAATAACGGGCTTGTCCCTGGTGATGACCATGGTGTACTCATACTGCGCCGAGTAGTTGCCTTCACCGGTTAACAGTGTCCACCCGTCATCAGCCGTGGTTGTTGTCTCTGACCCTGTTGAGACAAATGGCTCGATGGTAATGACCTGGCCTTCTTTGAGCGTTCTCTGGTCTTCAGCATCATAGAAATTCTGAATAAAGTGTGGCTCTTCATGGAGGCTGCGACCAATGCCATGCGAACCCAGATCCTTGATGGTCTTGAAGCCGGCTTTGCTGGCTGTTCTGTCTATGGCCTGGCCGATTTGATTGACTTTCGCCCCCGCTCTGGCCGCCTGCATCGCGGCCTTCAGTGATTTTTTCGTGATCTGGCAGAGATACTGAATTCTGGGGTCCACCGGTGGCACAGTAAATGTGGCTCCGGTATCGCCAAAATACCCATTAAGTTCTGCTGAAACGTCGATGTTGACGACATCACCGGGTTCTATCCGTCGCTGGGATGGAATTCCGTGGGCGGCTTCTTCGTTAATACTGATGCAGGTATGTCCGGGAAAGCCATACATGAGAATAGGCGCGGAGCGTGCACCGTGCTTTTTCAGGTTTGCCGCTCCGATAGCATCCAGATCCAGCGTTGTTATGCCAGGCTTCAGATGCTTCTTCATTAGCATCAGGGTTTCATAGACGATCCTGCCAATGGCCTGAAGTTGCTTGAGTTCGTGGTCATTATCTATAGTCATGCGGCGCATTCTACACGCTTTGGTGTTTTCCGACTTTGGCTTCTCGGTTACCATGGTTCAGCAATTGTTCTTCCGAAGACAAGATCAGCTTTTTTGGTAAATTGACAGGTGTACAGCATGAAAATAATCCCGCTACTGGTGCTTCTGATGGTTCTTGCCGGATGTGTAAGCACACCGCCTGTTCCTGCCGAGCAGATTGTTGGCAAGTGGCGTTCTGACGTCGGTGGTTTCGATATCATTACAACGTATACAGTCGATGAGGTCATGATCAACGGTTTTGAGCCCCGCAAGTATGTTCTTAACGATGATGAGCTCGTGATCGAGGGTGATGAAATTTCCGCGCGAACGGTGTCCTTTCCCTCCAGTAATGAAATGGTGCAGGTCGATGGGATTACTGCGACCTCACATCGGTACACTCGTATCGACGGTTGATGGCACTGACCGATGAGCTGCGGCAGTTGCATCAGGAAGCAAGACCCGATGTGCTTCCTGCCGGTTATTATCTGGAGAATTTTGAGTACCTGATATCGTTTGTTACCGACAGGTATCCCTCCCTGTTACAGGCCGAAGAACATGAATTCGAAAATGAGTTCCTGTCACTGCAAGAACCTTCAAAAAAACTCTACGTACGCTTGCTGAATCGAAAAGGCCAGTTTTTTCGAGTCGATAAGCTGGCCTATGAAGACATCCCTGATATCGATTCGGCGCTTGAAGGTCTGGCTGAGTATGGATTTGTCAGATCTGTTCTTCCTCCGGTCGATGAGGCACTGAAACTCTGTAATCGTGCGGAACTGCTGACTCATGTGCATGCGTCTGGCTTGCCCGCCTCAAGTCGCAAGCCGCAGCTTGAGGCGTCGTTTATCGATGCTGGAATCAACCCGCTTGACGGCCTTCAGATTCCGGTTGTTGAACAATTGAAACTGGAGATTTGCGAGATATATCGGCTTCTGTTTTTCGGTAATTTCCACCAGGGCATGACGGAGTTTGTATTGCATGAACTGGTTGCGCCTTTTGAAAGCTACGATCTCGATGTAGATGACAGTCTGTTCAGCAGCAGGTCGGTCATCGATGCTTTGTTTGAGTTGAAAGTCCTCTCTGAGCAGAGCTACGAACTGATCGAGTCGGACGAGCAGGGCGACAGCCTGATCGAACTTGCTGCGCGACTACCCGAACGTCCAGATGAAAGACTGTTAGCCCGCCGTTTCGATCGGGTCGTAAACCGTGTAGCGCGCCAACTGGAACGCCTCAATCGTCCTAAAGATGCGCTGCAGATTTTTAAGCTCAGCAGATCGGTGCCGTCACGAGAGCGCCAGGTCAGGTTACTCGAGAAACTTGGTAAAGTAGAGGCTGCACTGGATCTTTGTGAGTCCATCGCCCAGGCACCAGAGAATGAGGAAGAGCTGGAGTTCGCGCACCAGTTTGGCGCTCGCCAGGCCAAAAAGTACAAGAGCGACGGCCGGCGCTTTGTCAGGCCGGTGAGTACGGTAAAAGCAGAAACCATTCAGATTCCGCGAGTTGATAATCGAGTGGAGATCAGCGCACGATCCTATTACGAGCGCGCCGGCCATGATGCCTACTATGTCGAGAATGCCTTGCTGCGCAGTCTCTTTGGTCTGTATTTCTGGGATGTTATTTATGCGCCCGTGAAGGGGGCCTTTTTCCACCCGTTTCAGCGCGGTCCTGCGGATCTCTACACGCCTGATTTTGTTCCGCTCAGGCAGGAAATGATCGATCAGAAATTCTGCGAACTCGAATCAACATTTCAAACACATGTCACGAAAACCCTTCGCGATAAGTTCGGAACGGCAAACCAGTTTGTATACTGGGGGCTGTTCGATGATGCACTGCTCAAATTGTGCTTTGACAACCTGCCGCCACAACATCTGACCCAGATATTCCGCCGCATGCTGGCTGATCTGCGCAACAACACCAACGGATTGCCTGATCTCATACTGTTTCGGGATAACGCGTACCAGATGGTCGAAATAAAGGGGCCAGGCGACAAACTTCAGAAGAACCAGATCCGCTGGTTCCGCTTCTTTCATCAGCAAAGTATTCCAGCGACAGTCGTCAATATCGAATATGAAAACCCTTAGTGCATCCGTCCGTGACCTGGCGGACCTCTGCCGTGGCGGCGACATCAACTTTCGCTTCTCTACTCGCAGTAGTGCTATGGAGGGGATTCGCGGACATCAGCGTGTCCAGAAATCGCGCGGTACAAACTATATATCAGAGTATCCAGTCTCTATTACGGTCTCTGGTGGTGAGATAAAGCTGCGGCTGTCGGGTCGTATTGATGGTATTGGCTATGACAGGCAGCGTTCACTCTTCGTCATAGAGGAAATAAAAACACTGCGAGTAGCTGTGTCAGAGATTCCTGCGGCTATCATGGATGGCTATTGGCATCAGGTACTGCTTTATGCCCATATGCTGCTGCAGGAAGTCGATCATGATGCGATTATTGTCCGCCTCTGCTTTTTTCACCTGGAAGAGGAAAGCGAAGAAGTGCTGGAGCGACTGATTAGTCGTGCAGAGCTTACTCACCAGTTTGCTGATACCTTGTTGTACTACCTGGGCTACCTGGATCGCCGGGAAATGTGGTTCGCCGAACGACGGGTGAGCATCGCAGCCATGGGATTCCCTTACAGCGAGTTCCGCTCAGGCCAGAGAGATCTCTCTGTGGCTGTTTTTCGAGCGCTTTCTGACCGGCAGCATCTGGTTGTTGAGGCGCCCACCGGACTTGGCAAGACCATGGGCACGATTTTTCCGGCTATACGTCAGCTGGAGCACAATGATGTAAAGCGGGTTATGTATCTGAGCGCGCGAACATCGACCCAGCAGCAGGCGCTGATTGCCGTGCGCGATGTGACGTCAGCCGGAACGAGGATACGAAGTGTGGTCCTGACCGCAAAGGACAAGATCTGCTTCTCTCCAGGCGAACCCTGTCACCCGGACCACTGCCGATTTGCTCAAGGCTACTATGACAAATTGCCTGGGGTGCTGGGCGAGGTCCTGGTTACTGATCGTGAATTCTCGCGGGAACGCGTCGAGCAATTGGCAGCTGATCACCAGATGTGTCCCTTCGAGCTTGGTCTGGACCTGGCTGGTGAATGTGACTTTATCATCGCCGATTACAACTATGTCTTTGATCCCGTTGTTTATCTGCGCAGGTTTTTCGATCGCGGTGAGAAAGACACTGTCGTGCTCGTCGACGAAGCGCATAACCTGGTGGATCGCGGGCGCAGCATGTTTTCAGCGGCGCTGTTGAAGGAACAGTTCCTTGATGTTGCCCGACTGATGTCGGATTCCTCACCATCGATTGCCAGGGCAGGAAGAGCGGTCAATCGATCGATTCTGGACTATCGGAGGTTACACAAGGCGCAACTGGATGATCAGAGTTATATCGTTGATGCAGAACCTCCAGAAGAAATCATCGCTGTACTAAGACGTTTCGTGGAAGCCGCTGAAGAGGAGCTTCGGCAGGAGCACAGCGATCTGGCCGGCAGCAGGGAGATATTGCTCGAGACCTACTTCGATGCCCTGAGATTCCTGCGGACAGAGGAGTGGTTCGATAATAGTTATACGTTCCTGTTAACACGTGCACGAAACAAGCATCGCTTGCAGCTCTACTGTGTAGATCCATCTGTCAGGTTAGCAGAGGTTTTTGATCGGCTCGCGGGAAGCGTGTCTTTTTCCGCGACGCTTCGTCCCTCTGGTTTCTTTCGACAGATGTTGGGCGTACCTGAGCAGGCGAACTGGTATCGCCTGCCATCACCGTTCCCGAAAGAAAACCTGCATGTTGCTTTAGCTCCATTCATCGATACGAGTTATCAGGGTCGCAAACAGTCGATCGATGCGCTGTGCTCGCTGATCCACGAGGTTATCCATACCAGGAAGGGGAATTACCTTGTGTTTTTTCCGTCCTATCAGTATCTGGAGAATGTTCGCGACAGGTTTGTCGAAAACTACCCGAGTCAGGTTCTGCAAGTGCAGGAAAGAACCATGTCTGATGGAGACAGGGAAGCATTTCTTTATGGCTTTAATCAGACAACGCAGACGTGTGGTTTCGCTGTTATGGGTGGCGCTTTTTCCGAGGGTATAGATCTCAAGGGTAATCGTTTGATCGGCGTGATCGTCGTCGGTGTTGGTCTCCCGCAGGTTGGGATTGAACGAGACCTTATTCGTGATCATTTCCCGGATCACGGCTTTGAGTATGCTTACCAGTATCCTGGTCTGACTCGAGTTCTTCAGACAGCAGGTCGATTGATTCGTGATGAGTCAGACGAGGGTGTGCTGTGTTTCGTCGATCGACGCTATGCAGAACCGAGATACCTTGAGCTGTTACCTGAGCACTGGGACGCCCGAATCAGCCGGACACACCAGGATATGATCCAGGGGATATCCGACTTCTGGTCCAGATAGTGCTGGTCTAGAACGTAATTTTGCAGCTCATACACTTCAGATAAAGTGTGGAAGAACTGACCATCTTGCTAAGGGTTCGCAGTTCCTGTGGAACAATAGAAACGAGATCGGACATCAGTGGTGGCAGCACAGAAATGCTGGATTCAATGATCTGTTGCAGCAGCTGTTCTCTGGGAGAAAGCTCCTTTTCCATATAAACAACGTCATAGCCCGTGATGTCTGCAAGCATCGCTGCTGACTCAATGGCATCATCCAGGTCGCCGATCGCATCAACCAACCCGTGTTCAAGCGCACGGTCTCCGGTCCACACACGCCCCTGGGCAATGGCATCAGCCTCTTCGATAGTCAGACCACGACCTTCGGCGACCAATGACAGAAATTTCTGATAGGTATGATTAACAGAATTCTGCAAGGTCCGCTCGAAGACCGGGTTGATCTCCGTGAAGGGGTTAAAGGAACCAGACAATGACGTGGTGCCAACGCCATCGGAGTTAAGTCCCAGATAGCCGAGGCTTCGCTCGAAAGTAGGGAAGGTCGCAAACACACCGATAGATCCGGTGATGGTTGTTTCCTGCGAGAAAATCTTGTTCGCGGTACTCGCTATCCAGTAACCACCAGAAGCAGCATAGCCACCCATGGATGCGACGACAGGTTTGCCGCTAGCCTGGGTTTCCGCCAGTTCCGAACGAATCAGTTCGCTGGCAGAAGAGCTGCCGCCAGGGCTGTCTATTCGCAGCACAATGGCCTTGATGTTGTCGGTGTTACGAGCCTGGCGAATGAGGCGTGCCAGTGAATCACCACCGATATCGCCGGCGGGCTGATCACCATCCAGAATCGTACCTTTGGCAACAATGACGGCTACTTTTTCGGTTGTTGGGTTCTGTACTGGAATAGGGGGGCGCGTGGCGCTGAGATATCCCCGGTATCCGATATGTTTGTAGCTGTCGCCGGCAACCCCGGAAAGAGATTGCATTTCCTCGCGCCACTGTTTGCGTGAGATCAGATCGTCTACCAGGCCTCTTTGCACAGCCAGAAGTGCCGGATTTGATTCCTGCTGCATCAGCAGAGAGTCATAGTTGTTGATATAGCTGAGGACGTCATCGCGGGATATCTCTCGGTGCTGTGTAACCGTTGAGAGGTAACTGTCCCAAAGTGTATCGACCAGCTCCTGGTTGGATTCCCTTGAGAACTCAGACATGTCATCACGTATGAAGATTTCACCGGCGTCCTTATAGACGCCTGCGCGTATCACATGCATGGTGACCTGCAACTTATCCAGTGCTGACTTCATATACAGGGGATAGGCGCCGAATCCCTGCAGAAAAACACCTCCCAGTGGGCGGATAGAAGACTCGTCGATGTAAATCTTGTCTGCAAAGCTGGCCAGGTAATATTGCGACTGACTGTATCCGGGGCCAAAAGCGTAGACAGATTTTCCAGTCTGCTTGAAGTTATTCAGTGCTTTACCGATAGAATCGTAAAGTGGCATTGAGCTGCCGGCCAGGCTGCTCAGATCAAGGGCAATTGCCTTGATTCGTTCATCTTCAGCAGCCAGGTTGATCGCTTCTTCAATATCCCGACCCAGGGTTTCCGTGTCGATAGTATTACTACCACCCAGCAGCTGCTCGAACGGATCTATCGCACGCTCCTGTTCCACGATCATACCTTCAGGGTCAATGATCATGACCGCTTCGTCGGGAACCTCCAGGCCATCCTGACTGAACAGTGCAAACAGTATGACGCCGACAATTGCGAGGAAGATGAAATTGCCGGTGGCATTCTTCAGTGCCGTAATAAAATTCCAGATTTTTTTCATTCCGAAATCGTAACACACACACGGGCTGTCCAGTTCAACAAACCACCCTCGTACAGCGCATGTAGAACTCTGTCTGGCGAATCGGGCTGAAGCCTCAGCTTGTCCGAATCAAATAGAACAGTGGTAATATTTCTCCTATGTCAAACATATACAACGCAGGCCTGGATAAGAATCCGGCGAACTACGAAGCACTCACACCGCTCAGTTTTCTGGTCAGAAGCGCAACTCTTTACCCGGACTACGAAGCCTGTGTCCATGGCGCAACCAGAAGGACCTGGCGGGATGTCTATGAACGATGTGTGCTGGTGGCATCCGCGCTCAGCAAGCGGGGCATTGGGCCCGGTGATACCGTAGCCGCAATCCTGCCGAATATTCCGGAGATGTTTGAGTTGCACTTCGCTGTCAATATGACCGGCGCCGTGTTCAACGCGATCAACACTCGACTGGATGCTGCCGCAATAGCGTTCATTCTGGATCATGGTGAATCCCGGGTGCTGTTCACCGACAGGGAATTCAGTGAGGTTGTCTCCACGGCGACAGCACAGTGCAAACAGGATCTGCTGGTTGTCGATGTCAATGACCCGCTCTATGAGGATGGGGAACTCATTGGCGATCTCGACTATGAGGCTTTGTGTGCAGAAGGCGACGCGGATTTTGTGTGGCATCTGCCAGAGGATGAGTGGGATGCCATTTCTCTCAACTATACCTCTGGAACAACCGGTGATCCGAAAGGTGTTGTTTACCATCATCGAGGCGCCTATCTGAACGCGGCAAATAATGCTCTAACCTGGGAAATGGGGATGCACCCCAGATACCTGTGGACCCTGCCGATGTTTCATTGCAACGGCTGGTGTTTCCCCTGGACACTGGCGGCGGTTGCAGGAACAAACATCTGCTTGCGGCAGGTTCGGGAAGCACCTATCTACGACGCATTCCACGAGGAAAAAGTCAGCCATTTCTGCGGGGCACCCATCGTGCTGAATACGCTTATGAATGCTCCCGATGAGATGAAGCAGGATTTGCCTTTGGGTATTCGGGTCATGACTGCTGGCGCAGCGCCACCGGCTGCGGTGATCAAGGGTATGGATGCCCTCGGTTTTGATGTTATCCAGGTTTACGGTTTGACTGAAACCTACGGCCCCATGGTGGTCTCGGCCTGGCGCCGTGAGTGGGATCATCTGGACGCAGATGCAAAGGCAGAGTTGAAGGCCCGCACCGGTGTTTCTTCTGTTCTGGCAGGCGCGCTCATGGTCGCTGACCCAGAAACGCTGGAACCTGTCCCCTGGGATGGTGAGACACAGGGAGAAGTTTTCATGCGTGGCAATATTGTCATGAAGGGTTATCTGAAGAACCCGGCCACGACACAGAAATGTTTTGCAGGTGGCTGGTTTCACTCAGGTGATCTGGCAGTGTGCTACCCGGATGGCTACATCAAGATTAAGGACAGAAGCAAGGACATCATTATTTCCGGGGGCGAAAACATCTCAAGCATTGAGGTAGAGGATGTCCTTTTCAAACATCCAGGTATTCTGGAAGCTGCGGTCGTGGCGAAATCTGATGAAAAGTGGGGCGAGCACCCCTGTGCTTTCGTGACGCCGATGCCGGGAATCGAACTGACGGTAGAGGAGGTCTTAGAATACTGTCGCGAGAACCTTGCAAGGTTCAAGGTACCGAAAACGATTATTTTTGGTCCCCTGGAGAAAACCTCAACCGGTAAGGTACAAAAGTTTCGACTGCGAGAAGTCGCTGAACAGTACGACGACAAGACATGAAAACTCCTTTATGGCACGGGGCTGAACTGGCCAGCCTGTTTGAACAGGAATCCTTCGCTGCCGACGTCACTGGCATCAGTATTGATACAAGAACCCTGCAACCCGGAGATCTTTTCGTGGCTCTCTCCGGAGATCCGGGACCGCGATTTGGCGGCGGTGAACCCAATGCCCGGGACGGCCATGATTTTGTGGCTCAGGCGATTGCTGCAGGTGCAGCTGGCGTGATGGTGCATCGTGACATGAACCTCGAGGTGCCGGTATTGCGTGTCTCCGATACCCTTGATGGTCTGTGGCAACTTGGACAATGTGCCCGTCTCAGGTTCCAGGGCAGGGTGGTGGCCCTGACAGGCAGCAGTGGTAAAACAACGTTGCGCAGCTGGTTCGAGCATGTGCTTAGAAATGCAGGATCCTGCCATGCATCCACGGGTAGCCTGAACAATCACTGGGGTGTGCCTCTGTCTCTCGCACGCATGCCTTATGACCGTGATTACGCAGTCCTTGAAGTCGGTACTAATCATCCCGGAGAAATAGCACCGCTTTCGGAGCTCGTCTCTCCAGATGTGTCGGTTCTCCTGAATGTATTGCCTGCGCATATCGGTAACTTCGAGAACCTGGATGCCCTGACAGAAGAAAAACTGAGTATCGCTTCCGGGTTAAACGATGACGGCCTGCTCGTACTGCCGCAATCGCTCAAAAGTCGATCACCATGGCCAAGAACACTGACCTTCGGTGACGCTGATGCCGACGTCTGGGCAGAAGCGGAAGCGAAGGGTGCCGGAACCAGCCTGCAGATTAACGTCAACGGCGAGCGTTTCAACGCCAGCCTGCCGTTTCTGGGGAAGGAAAGAGTTCAGTCCGCGCTCGCGCTGGTCGCCGCCCTCAGGGCACTCGCTGTCGATCTCGGGCAGGTGTTGCCTGCGTTGCTGGATCTGCCATTGCCGATAGGTCGAGGCAACGTGACCGAGAAGGCGGGCGTCGTTATTGTTGATGACAGTTACAATGCCAATCCAGGGAGCATGGCCATGTCATTGCACAGTTTTGCGATGCTTAAGGCCAGGCGGAAAATTGCTTTCCTGGGCGAAATGCTTGAGCTGGGTGCAGAAACCGAACGTTATCATCAGGATATGGCAGCGCAGGCATCAGGACTTGATCAGGTATACAGTTTTGGTCAGGGTTTCTCTGGATGCCATTTCGCTTCGCCAAGCGTTCACCATTCGAACGTTTCCGAATTTCCGCTGGAAAGTTTTGTGGCGGAACTGAGAGAAGGTGATGCTGTTCTTGTGAAAGGCTCCAACAAGGTTTTCTGGCAAAGAGATTTTGTTCAGAAGCTGATCGGCTCACTCGAGGGCTGACATTCCTGTGCTACAGAATCAGCCTTCTTCCGGGTTCCCGTTTCCATCTTCTTCGTCCTCGCCCTCAATGTAATAATCTGCCTCTTCAGCGGTAAGCATGCCAACCCCTTTCCAGGGCAAGAGATGGTACTGCTCATGATAGAAATCCATAAATGGATACTTGATGATCTTGAAGTAGGGTGAGTAGTCGAAATCACTGGGTGTGCACAGGCGAGGGTTTCGGCGAAACAGTCTGGCTTCACCCTGTTCTGTATGTTTAACCAACGGAAGTATGGGAAAGTTCACGTGACCGAAGGACTCCGCAATCATCGTTGAACACACCGTTTTCTCGGTTTCTCCGGCATTTCTTCTAAACAGCGTTGACGCCCATCTTTTAGGCAGCACATACCAGGGGAAGAGAAACCTCGCCAGATCAAATATCTGGCGTACATCATAATGTTTACCAATCTGGCTGACGGCATAACGAATCACTCTAAGAGAGTCACGTGGTGACAAACGGGAGGGTCTGCAGATCCGCAGGTGTTCCTGTTTGTAGAGCCGTAGTGGCCGGATAATCGTGCCGTATCCCAGCAGGCTTTCAATCATCAGGCGGTCTTCCGGCCGTCCTTCGTAATGGGCGGCGATCTGATCGCGGAGCTCTTCGTCTTCAATATCGTAAAGGCGACCGATGTAGAGCGCCGCGTGGGTCCAAGGACTGTTGGTCAGCCAGCGGATAATATTGCTGACCCTGGACCTGCCTTCTACAAGGATAACGTCGCAGGGACGCAGTTCCTGACAGATTCTGTCGAAATCGCTAAGTGGAAACTGGCGAGGTTGACTGCTGCGATTAAGCCAGTTGGTTACAGACTCCATGGAATCCTGTGATGTTCCGAAACGGGATAATTGTGTAATCTTAGCGCACCAAAGAGAGCAGCGTCATGATCGTCGACCGATTAGGAAGAAAGTTCAGCAATCTGCGGGTCAGTCTGACCGCAGCATGCAATTATGCGTGCACGTATTGTGTGCCTGATGGCAAGCGACTGATGAAGGCACAGAATGAGCTTGGCGCCGATCAACTTCTGCGGGCCGTGACGCTGCTGCAGCAGGCCACCGGTATCGATAAAGTGCGTATCACCGGCGGCGAACCGCTGGTGACCCCAAAGTTCGATGAATTCCTGCTGGGTGTCATGGATCTGGGGCTCAGTGATGTCAGCCTGACAACCAATGGGCAGCTGCTTCCTGCCAAGAAAGAAGTCATCGCGGAGTCGGGCCTGCAGCGAATCAACATCTCCCTCGACACATTGAACCCGCTAAAGTTTAAACAGATTGCCCGGGGTGGTGATCTTGACACAGTACTGAAAGGCATAGATGACATGCTGGAGCTAGGCCTGAAGATCAAGGTCAACATGGTTCCCATGAGATCCCAGAATTTTGCAGAGATTGTGCCGATGCTCGATTATTGTCTTGATCGCGGTATCGAACTCAGGTTCATTGAGTTGATGCGCATGGGACATCTGCTTGGAGACAGCGGTTTTCAGGCTGATTTTGTCTCCATGGAAGCGTTACTGGACGAAATTGGCAAGAAGTACGAGTTTGCTCGCACCCACGCACCCTACGATTCGACGGCGGCGCGGTTTGCGATTCGCGGGCAGGGCAATTTCGGAATTATTGCCAACGAAAGCGAACCTTTCTGCCGGACCTGCACGAGACTGCGCCTGTCCTCCGACGGTTATCTATACGGGTGCCTGTCGAATGCGAGGAGACACAACCTTTCTGAAATTCTGAATCAGCCGGGACATCAGGCACTACCAAGGTTGCAGAATCTGCTTCTTGATGCGCTGGGCGACAAGAAACTGGCTTTCCAGGGGGAAGTCACGGTAATGAAATTTATTGGTGGTTAAGACCTGCCTGAGGGAATCAATCGCCGCGATTGATCAGCATAAGTTAACCGCATAACAGTGTCTCTGCAGTGAATCTCCACTGTAGTATGACCGCACTTGAACTAATCCAGACAGTGAGGAAAAACGCGATGATGGATCTCGATATCCCAGAACGACTCTTACCCGTTCGTGACAAGATTGACCAGTTTGTTCGATCCAAGGTTGATCCCCTTACCGATGAATACTACGACGAGATTGATGTTGGTGACCGATGGGAACTGACTGACCGTCAGCTGGAAATTCTGGACGGACTGAAAAATGACGCGAGGGAAGCCGGCCTGTGGAACTTTTTCCTGCCCGAAAGTCAGGGTGGTGCGGGCGTATCGAACCTCGAGTACGCGCACCTCGCAGAAGTCATGGCTCGAAACCCGATAGCCTCAGAGGTGTTTAACTGTGCGGCACCCGATACCGGTAATATGGAGGTGCTGGAACGATACGGATCAGAAGAGCAGAAGAAACAATGGCTTGAGCCCTTGCTTGAAGGAAAGATTCGCTCTGCTTTTGCAATGACTGAGCCCGACGTGGCCTCATCTGATGCGACAAACATAGCTACCTCAGCTGTTCTTGAAGGCGATGAGTGGGTCATTAACGGCGAGAAACATTACATCTCAGGCGCCGGTGATCCTCGCTGCAAAATTATGATCACCATGGTAGTAACGAACCCTGATGCACCCAAGCATCTTCGCCAGTCACAGATTCTCGTTCCGTTGCCGCATCCCGGTGTCGAGATCCTTCGACCGATGTATGTCTTCGGCAAGGATGATGCGCCGCACGGACACATGCACATCAGGTTCGATAATGTGCGAGTGCCAAAAGAAAACATTATTCTGGGTGAGGGTCGTGGCTTCGAGATATCCCAGGGCAGGCTAGGTCCTGGTCGAATCCACCATTGCATGCGTTCTATCGGTGTTGCAGAAAGAGCCTTGGAGCTGCTGTGCAAACGCGCCCTGTCACGTTCGGCATTTGGCAAACCCCTGGCGGAACTGGGCGGTAACTACGATGTCATTGCAGACTCAAGGATTGAGCTGGATATGTGTCGTCTTGCAGTCCTTCGGGCTGCCCACATGATGGATACCGTCGGCAATAAGGAAGCCAGGAAGTACATTTCGGCAATCAAAGTGGCAGTGCCCAACATGGCGCTGAAGGTTATTGACAGGGCGATTCAGATACATGGCGCCACCGGTGTTTCTCAGGATACCCCTCTTGCCGCCATGTGGACGTCTCAGCGCACACTCCGACTGGCGGATGGCCCTGATGAGGTTCACCGCCGTGTCATAGCCCGTGAAGAACTGAAGCAATACCAGTAGTAGCTTTTTCTTACATATTGCTCCTTGATATAGCTCTGATGACTCGCTTAAATGGGTGCAGTCATCAGAGTTTTGTCGTTGTGAACAGTAAGATTCTCCTGGTCCTGTTTTTTTGCCTGTCCGGGCCGGTATTCGCGGAAAACGCGCCGGTCAGGGACGAAACCTTTGGATTCAACCTCACTCGCGATGTGCCGTATATCGCGGAAAAGCTTGATCAGTCCTCACGACTGCGTACTCTCGATATCTATTCACCCATATCCACTGAAGATGTTTCAGATAACATGGATCTGCTGCCCATCATTCTTTATGTGCACGGTGGTGGATGGGCTTTTGGTGACAAGAGCGATGTTAATGTAAAACCGCATTACTTCACTGCACAGGGCTTTGGTTTTGTCAGCATGAACTACCGGCTCAGATGGGACTATAAAGTCTATGACCAGGTAATAGACCTGGTTACTGCCATGACCTGGCTTGACGAGAATGCAGAGAAATGGGGTCTGGACGGACAAAGAATCGTCTTAATGGGGCATGCAGCCGGAGGGCATCTGGCGACGCTGGTCACCGCAGATTCCAGCTATCTGGGCGCTGACTCTCTGGACGCGAGCTTTATCAAGGCGGTGGTTTCTATAGATTCGTCCAGCTATGACATTAAAAGACTGATGCGTGAACTGGGCAGTTTTGTTGAACGACGACAGCATGAGCTCATCTTTACCGCTGACGAAAAGGTATGGGCTGCTGCATCTCCGATCACCCATGTTCCCAAAAGCACAACACTGCCACCACATGCGCTTCTCTATAACCCCGAGAGGGAGGTTTCGACGCTTCAGGCCAGAGGGTACTCAAAAGCACTCACTGAGGCAGGCATTGAAGTCGTGATGATACCGGGTTCCGAGAAGGCGCCCGAGCGGACCGATGAACTTATTGGTGTGTCAGGCAATCTCGCAACTGTCGCGCTGATGGCTTTCATTCGCAGCCAGATTTAATCAGACTTAACTCATGCAAATCTGCAATCGGTTAGTGTCCGCACTTTTTGGCGCCGGTGTACTGGTGATTCTCTCACTGGACGCTTATGCCAATACGGATCAGATGTCTCTGCAGGCGGAGCTCAGTCTTTCTGATGAACCCGTTGCCGGGGCAGAGGTAGATGTTCAGCTCAGTTTTATTCCATCTGTTGCGCTTCGCGTTGGCACCGAGATAGCGTTACGTCAGCACTGGAGACATGAATCCAGGCTGCAGCATGATGATCCAGGTGCCGCCGGCTACCTGTCCGTTATTGGGCTTGGTGACGCTGAACCGGTGTGGCTTGAAATTACTGGCGTGCAGTCTGATCCGGGTTCATCGTTGCCGGTCCCGGGGTACAGAACCTCCAGGCAAGATATTCCTGCGGGAACCGAGGTTCTGGTCAATATTTCTGATCTGACACTGCCATTGGTCGCAGATCATGATTTTTCTATCGGCGTCTACATCAAGCAGCCCGGTCAGTCCGAGTTCGAAATATCGGCAAGCCCGATGGCGATACAACCCGCAGAATTCGACCGAATCCGCGTCACTGCAAGGTCCCTGGTTCGACCTGGAGAAGACATAGATGTCCGGGTTCGTATGGAAGATGCGTTCGGTAATCTGGTTGAGAATCGTTCCCTGTCGCTCGATCTTCGGGTCAATGGTGCCTTCCGGCAACGGGTCGAGCTTGACCAGTCAGTAGACAAGGTGTCAGGTGTCAGTTTTGATGTTCCGGGTGTCTACCGCATTGAGCTGCGCTCAGGTGGTGGTGGCATCAGGGCATTGTCGAACCCGATTCATGTCGGCAATCATGCTGCCGAACTTCTCTGGGTGGATTTTGGTCCTGCCAGTCTTGCCTCTTCAGGATACCTGGATCATGACAGGTTAGTGGGCAGGGGAGCCGGCTACTATGATCTGGTAATTCCGGCTGATGATGAAAGTTCACCGGCCATTGAGTCCGGTTCCAAAGGGGAAAGGATCACAATCAGGACACTCGCATCACCCGACGGTGTTGTGCGTTTGTCTAGTAGCTCAGGCAGCTTGCTGGATGTGGTGCGCCCCGAACAGGTGAGCGACCTCCGCCGAAGAACATTGGAAACACTCAGTCTGGTTCAGGTCGTTGCAGGCTCGGGTCACCACCTCTGGCTGGGAAAAAAGGTAGCCGGCCTGGGTTTTCCTGTCGGTTTCGTCGGGTCCGGTAACTCGCTGAACTATCAGGGTAAATTCCCAACTGTGCACACGGCTGTACTGACCGAATCTAAAGACTGGTTTGATGCCATGAGGCGGGGTAACACCTATGTATCTATCGGCGAACGAATCATTGTGCTGCCGATGACCCGAAGCCTCGGAATGAACGAGGAACGTATCATCGGGTTCGAAGTGGTTGCTGGAGGGGCAATAGACGCGGTCACGCTCTACAAGAATGGCACGCCTCTGGACGTTCGGCAGGGGAACAGGCTCGAGGATGGCACCTATGAACTTGCCGTTTCCAGTGACAGCTTCCCCTTCAGTGAAGTCCTCAGCCAACCCAGAAATGCACGGGAATGGGTGGGCTATATTGCCTCAAGAGAAGCTGCCGTGACCGCCAGTGATGCAGAATACTGGCTTTTGAATGCGCAACCCGGCAAGCGCAGGGTGGACTTCATGACCAAAACCCACGGCACAACGAATCGACTGACACTCAATGTCAGTGAGATGACGCCGGATACCGTTCTTGAAGTTGGTATAGCAAAGGGCTTCGAGGACGCAGCCTGGCTGCCGGACGACAGATTGCCACAGGCAACGCCGATGAAACGTTTTTTGTTGCCCTTATCGGAAGTCGATAGCGGCGCAGAAAGAAGGCTGGAAATTGCGGGATATTCAGATCGTCTGACGATCCAGCCAGAACGAGAACCCCTGACAGAAGCCAATACCTATACCTACCGATACCAGGATCGTAGTGCGCCAAGAAAGGGGGATTATTATTACCTGATCGTCAGGCAGCAGGACGGCGCCATTGCCTACTCACCCCTGGTATTTACGGGTCTCTGAAGTACCCGCGTCGATAGACGAAGCTCAGGATAGTAAGATTGAAATTGTCTGTTTCAGCGAGATAATCTTTTTCCGTGCCTTCGCCAGGCGTGCCACCGACGTGGGCAAAGTCTACATTCATGACAGGCGTTTCTTCAGTAATTCTTTACAGCACTCATACACAATCCTCATTTCCTGAGTCGGTCCGAATGATCCCTGGCTAAACTTGAAGGGAGACCGAACCATGGTTTCAATAACTTATCCCACAACGATTTCTATTGTAAAAGCCTCCTGGCATTCGGAAGCGGTTACCGCATTCGCAGATAGTTGTCGTGAGCATCTCGAAACATCAGATTATCCCGGTTCAATAACCGAGTATGAAGTACCTGGTGTTGTCGAGATCCCGCTGTTCTGCCAAAAGCTCATTTCACAAACTGACCCGGACATCATTGTCGTCTCAGGCTTGATTGCAGATCACGGTGTGTACCGTCATGACTTTGTGGCAACCAGTGTTATGGATGCCATCATGCGACTGCAGATGCAAACAGGAACGCCGATCATATACGGCATACTCACGCCTCAGGATTTCATGAGCGAAGGGCGCGAGGCATTCTTTCACCGTCACTTCCGGATCAAGGGGCAGGAAGCGGCACACGCCTGTCTTAAAACGCTGGCCAACGATCGTTTGCTTTCCGAGCTGCCTCGAAAAGCCGGATAACTTCCCGAACCGGTCAGGGTGATAAGATGGCGCAATTAGTGACTGAGGAAAATGACATGAAGTATCTGCACACCATGGTTCGAGTGAAGGACATTGACGAGTCTCTGGATTTTTATTGCAACAAGCTGGGGCTCCAGGAAAACAATCGTCACGACAATGAAGGCGGCAGGTTTACCCTGGTTTTCCTGTCGGCTCCAGGTGATGAATCCGCTCAAGTGGAACTCACATACAATTGGGATGGTGACGAACTGGGTGAGGGTAGCCGGAACTTTGGTCATCTCGCCTACGCCGTGGAGAATATCTACGAAACCTGTCAGCGCCTTATGGACGGTGGTGTGACGATCAACCGACCACCGCGGGATGGCCGTATGGCTTTTGTCAGATCGCCAGATAATATTTCCATTGAACTTCTGCAGAGCGGTGCGCCACTGGAACCCTGCGAACCGTGGAGCTCGATGGAGAATACTGGCGAGTGGTAACTGTTTCCTGCTATTTGTGATAAAACTAAAGTCACAATAATAAAAAGCAGCCGGGGGTAGTCATGGCCACCTACATCATGCTCAGTAATCTTACTGATGAGGGAAGAAAGACGCTTAAGGAACGTCCCGAGAGACTCCACGCGGTCAACAAGGAAGTCGAGTCCATGGGAGCGCGTGTTACTGCCCAGTTTGCGACCATGGGTGGTTACGATTTCGTTAACATTATCGAGGCGCCCACCAACGAAGTTATGGCGCGACTGGCCGTAGAGCTGGGGAGCCGCGGCACAATCAAGATCACGACACTGCCCGCCATGGGGGTCGATGAATTTGTTTAGATGCTGGGAGGGCAACCCTCCGGAGGAGACTGATTCCGGAGGAGATTGACCGATGCCGGCCTATATTCTTCTCGCCCGTCACTCCAAACGGGGGCAGAGAGAGATAGCAGGAGATCCGAATAATCTGCGTCGGATCCGCGAGATCCTTGAAGAATGGGAAGCCAACATTCTCGCCGACTATTTTGTACTCGGGGAATGGGATCACTGCACGATATTCGAAGTCTCAGACAATCTGCGCGCCCAGAAAGCAGTCATTCACCAGGAATTTACGGATACCGATGAGTCACTGCTGCTGCCAGCCATTGACCTGGATCTGTTCGAAAAGCTGATCCGAAAGGAAATCAGAACAGAAGGGCCCCATGAATGGCAGATTCAGTGGTGGGCACGACTGGCCAGGCTGGCGATGCGCTGGTACCAGTACGATCGCTGGATCAATAAATACTTTAAACCACTGCACATCAGCGGCGCGGAAAACTTCCGCAAGTTTTCCGGAAACTGCATCGTGGTTGCCAACCATACCAGTCACTTCGACACACTGGCGATGCAGGGTTGTCTGCCCATGCGTATAAGATCCAACATCTACATGGGCGCAGCCGCGGATCGCTGGTTTCTGCGAAAGGGAGGTGGACGCAAAGAGCTGTCCCTTCAACCCTGGTACAACTCTCTGGTGGGTGGCAGCTTCCCGATCAGGCGTGGCGGTGGTTCTGCCACACTCGACTATTCAAAGTGGTTACTGGACAAGGGGGCAAACCTCGGTATTTTTCCAGAAGGTACTCGATCAACTTCACGGCACATGGCGCGCTTTAAACATGGCGTCTCAATTCTGGCGCTGGATAAAGAGGTTCCAATCGTTCCTGTCTACCTGAGTGGCGTCAGTGGTATAAGACCGAAAGGCTCGCGCGACATAAAACCTGGTCCAGTCTGGGCGCACATTCAATCGCCGATCTTTCTCGAGAAAGGTATGGCAGTGCCTGATGCAACACGTGTCATTTACGAATCGCTGAATACGCCGCACAAGCGCGCTCTGGAACATGGCCCCGAAGCCGGACAGTGGGACTGGCCGGATTGAACTTATCAATGAATCCTATAGCAGGTTCTGCTCGATAAATTCCGCCACGCCATCAGCCTCATGATGTGAGGTGATGTGTGTTGCGGCCTGCTTGACGGCGTCATCAGCCTGACCCATGGCTACAGACTGCCCGGCTACGCGGAACATGGCGATATCATTATCCGCATCTCCGAAGGCAAGGGCTGAATCGTGATGAATGCCTAGGTGATCACAGGCTTTTTCAAGTGCAATTCCCTTGTCTGCCCCTTTCGCTGTAATGGTAATGACGGTTCTGCCACTGGGTCCAATCGAATCAAATATATTGACCTGGTCAGAGAAGTCCCGGCGCTGCATCTCTCGCACCAGATCAATGGTTGATGACCCCTGAACGGTCGCGATACGTGGCAGATTACCATCAGTCTTGTCGACATCAGGGAAATGCTCAACCCACCGCATCTCCTGAGACAGGTACTCGGCTGAGGGTTTCTGGTCTATCTTCAACCACGTATGCGCGTCTACAGTCGCTGAAGCGATACAGCGATGGTCATTACAGATGGCATAGAGTTCTTTTACGAAATCTTCCGGAAGCCGGGTATCGTAAATGTCGGATCTGACTTCCGTGCAATATACCTGAGCACCACTGCAGGCAATAATGGGCGTGTGGTGCAGGCCGATCTCATTAGCAATGCGTTCGGCCATCTGACGCCAGCGGGCGGTTGCGATGATCACATGCAGACCCGAGTCGAAGGCACGTCGCACCGCGTCACGATTGCGGGGGGAGAGTGACTCACCAACCAGGAGCGTGCCATCAAGATCGATGGCTAGAGCTTGAACATCAGACACTTGAACATCAGACACTTGAACATCAGACATAAGGTGACCCAGGGAACATCAATAAATTGACTCTGAACGAAGCAATCGGAAAGATGGGAACTTAGCACGAAGCACATCAGGGGAGAAGTATGACCAATCAGTCCTGGCTGGATCAGGTACAGGAAGACATCCTGGAACCGGAACGCAAGATCTGTGATCCTCACCACCATTTATGGGACAGAAACGGCAGTCGATATCTTTTGCATGAGTTACTGGCTGATATCGACTCCGGCCATCGTGTGGTGAGCACTGTTTTTGTAGAGTGTGATTCCATGTTCAGCGCTGACCTGCCGGTTCATATGGCGCCTGTTGGAGAAACCGAATTTGTACAGGGCGTCGCCGCCATGAGCGCCTCCGGAGGATACGGTGAGATTCGAGCTTGTGCAGGTATCGTAAGTTTCGCAGACCTGACGCTTGGTGCAGATGTGCGTGAAGTTCTCGAAGCGCATGTTCAGGCTTCCATTAACCGTTTTCGCGGTATTCGCCACGCAGCGGGATGGCATAAAAGTCCCGATATCAAGAATTCGCATTCTCATCCAGTGGAAAGACAGATGCTGCAGGATGATTTCCTTGAAGGATTCACCGTTCTGGGCGACATGGGGCTCAGTTTCGATGCCTGGTGTTACCATCATCAGATACCAGAATTCGCCGAACTTGCGCGTTTGAATCCCGGCGTCACCATCATCCTGGACCATTTTGCCGGCCCGCTCGGCATTGGCCCTTACGAGGGCAAGAAGGATGAAGTGTTCGATGCCTGGAAAAATGAGATTCAGGCGCTGACGGAACTACCGAATGTTTTCTTCAAACTCGGTGGAATCAACATGAAAGTCAATGGCTATGAATGGCACAAGCGTGAACTGCCTCCATCATCTGATGAGCTTGTGGATGCCACAGGGGCTTACTACGAATTCTGCATCGATCAGTTCGGTGCGGACCGATGCATGTTTGAAAGCAATTTTCCCGTTGATAAGGAATCTGTGTCTTATCCGGTTTTGTGGAATGCGTTCAAGAAGCTGGCACAAACAAGAACTGAAGCAGAAAAAGACGCTTTGTTCCACGACACAGCGACACGGGCATACCACCTTGGTTGAGTCCCTGATACTGCCCGAAGGCCTGGGTTACTGATGGACCGAAGAACGCTTTTAACCCGAATCGTTGCCGCTTTCTCCGCGGTAGCGCTGGCCGGTTTTTCGATACCATTTTTACGGTCACTGCTTCCCTCGTTTGAAGAAGACATTACACTGGACGTCGATGTTTCCGATCTGGACGTAGGAGAAACGAGAACCATTCGCTGGCTCGGGCGAAATGTCCTGGTGGTTCGACGCGGCCACCTGGAGCCAGAGCCGCCATTTGAACTACATGACCCTGTATCTAAAGATTCAAAACAACCCGGCTTCGCGTCTAACGTTTTAAGGGCGCGCCGGCCAGAGCACCTCGTGGTTTTTTCTAACTGTACCCACCTGGGTTGTGAAGTTGAGGTGCTTGCCCGAAACGGCTTTGAAGGCTTCAGTTGCCCGTGCCATCGTAGTCGATACGACACCTCGGGGCGGGTGGAGAAAAGCGCCGCAGCAAAGCGCAATCTTGAAGTCCCGGAGTATGACTATGTTGCCGGAGATACTATCCGGTTAAGGAAAGTGTGAGGTAAACCATGAGAATACTCTTAGCAATGATCGCGTGTCTGTGCTTTCAGACATTGTACGCCGCTGACGGACCCTGCACTTCGGAAGCGCACCGGCAGTTTGATTTCTGGCTGGGCGAGTGGACAGCATATTCGGAAGACGGTGAGAAAAAGCTGGGTACAAATCACCTGAAATCCATGATGGGCGGTTGTGTGATGCAGGAAAACTGGCAGAGCGGTAACGGACAGTACCGGGGTACCAGTTACAACTTCTATTCGGTGGCTACCGGCAAATGGCATCAGACCTGGGTCGATAATGCTGGAGGCCACTTGTTCCTCGAGGGCGTATACCATCAGGGTGCCATGCAGCTCGAAGGGAAACGCAGGGATCAACAGGGCCGTGACGTCCTGGATCGCATCACCTGGACGCTTAAGGAAGATGGCAGGGTACGACAACACTGGCAGGTGACAGCGGACGAGGGAAAAACCTGGCAGGTGCTGTTCGATGGCTATTACGTCAGGGAATCGATAGAAGAGGGTCAGATCGAGTGAAACATCTGCTGGTGGTTTACCACAGCAAAACCGGCAAGAACGGGGAGATGGCGGCTGCGGTGAAGCGTGGCATTGAACACCCGGACATCGACGTTGAGTTACGCTTTTTACGCGCCTCGGAGGCTGGCCCTGACGACCTTTTATGGGCGGATGGCGTAATGTTTGGTACACCGGAAAACTTTGGCTATATGTCCGGTGCCTTAAAAGACTTCTTTGACCGCACGTTTTATGAGGTAGAAGGGCAGGTGGATGGCAAGCCATACTGTATGTTCGTAGGTGCAGGTAATGATGGCACCGGCGCTCTGACGGCGATACGTCGCATCTGTAATGGCTACAATTTCCGAGAGATACAGGATCCGGTACTGGTGGTCGGTGATCTTCAGGACGGACAGCTGAGTCAATGTGAAGAACTTGGAATGGCCATGGCAGCAGGCCTGGAAGCCGGCGTGTTCTAGGCAGACGCTTTCACCTGCCTTCTTGCCACCCACTCTTAGATGCTTGCCTGCCATGAGGGCCTTAATGGTACTCTAGACATGAGTCAACGAGAGCCGAGCTGCCACCTATGAGACCCTTTACCATTGCCGGGCTGGATCACATTGTATTGCGTGTTGCGGATCTTGAAGCTTCACTGCATTTCTACGAGGAGGTGTTCGGTTGTCGAACGGAACGACAGTTACCGGAACTTGGACTTTACCAACTTCGTGCCGGCAGCCAGCTGATCGACCTGGTTACGATAGGCTCGAAACTTGGTGGAGACACTCCGGTCAGTGATGATGGCCGAAATCAGGATCATTTCTGTCTGACGCTGGACCAGTTCAACGAGGAAACACTGCGCAGCTGGCTGAATAGCCATGGTATTTCCGCGTCTGAGGCGGGAGAACGCTATGGGGCACAAGGATATGGTCTTTCGGTCTATATCAAAGACCCCGATGGCAATACAGTTGAGTTGAAGGCCAGTGTGGGGATACCCTTAAGCTAAAAAAAATGGCTGAAAAGACCCAATCCAATAGTACTCAATCCACTGACTCTCAATTCCTTAATAAGGTTGTGATCGTAACCGGTGCCGGTCGTGGGCTTGGTCGATCCCACGCGCTTGAGTTTGCGAGAAGGGGCGCCCGGGTTGTAGTGAACGATATAGGCGGTGCGGTAGACGGAACAGGTTCTGGCCCCACAGCCCAGTCAGTGGTTGACGAGATAAGACAGGCCGGTGGTGAAGCCATCGCCAACACGGCTTCCGTTGCCGACGAAGAAACTGCTCGGTCAATTGTCGATGATGCCCTTGAAGCCTATGGCACCGTCGATATCGTCGTTAACAATGCAGGGATTCTGCGTGACAAGACTTTTGCCAATGTGACTTTGGAGAACTTTCGAGCCGTCTTTGATGTTCATCTGATGGGCTCGGTTTTTGTGACCAAAGCAGCCTGGCCTTTCATGGCCAAAAACAACTGGGGCAGAGTTGTCTTCACCAGTTCTGGGGCAGGTATCTTCGGGCACTTTGGTCAGTCGAGCTATGCCTCCGCAAAGATGGCTCTGATCGGTCTTATGAACGTGTTGGCTCTCGAAGGTGAGCGAAAGGGTATTCGCGTAAATACACTGGCTCCAGGCGCGATCACCCGTATGACGGAACACCTGAGCGATCCGAACCGCAGGGGTAAACCGGAGCAGGTGAGCCCGGCTGTACTCTATCTGTGTTCGGATGATGCCCCCCAGGGCGTGATTCTGCAGGCGGCTGACGGTCGGTTCTCAACGATCAGCGTTCAGGTCTCTGAGGCAGTTGACCTGGGTTCCGAGGTTCAGTTCGAAGACTTTCTGCAGGCTGGTCCGCTGTTGGGTATCGACTGACTATGCTGAATGGAGACATGACAAGGTCTGTTTTTGTCCGTGACATCGAAACACCCTGGAGTTCATCTCCAGCGTCTCAGGTCAGCCGTAAACGTTTCCATCTCGTCGGTGAGCCGGAATCAGGACAGGTAACTTCTCGTGTTCGCTACGCGCCAGGAGCTAGTTTTCCGCGTCACGAACACCCGGAAGGTGAAGAAATACTCGTCCTCACGGGTGTTTTCAGTGATGAAGCCGGAGACTGGCCGTCGGGCTCGTATTTGCTGAATCCCGAGGGGTTTGCACACGCACCTTTTTCGAAGCCGGGATGCGAGTTGTTTGTTAAATTGAGACAGTATTCAGGCCACGAACACCTCGCCCTGAACATCAGCGAAGTTACGCCGGTGACTCATGACGGGTTCAGTATTCGGACTCTTTTTCAGAATGAATCTGAACAGGTGACGATTAATCATGTCACATCCTATTATCAGGACGAGAATACCACCGGAATGGAAGGCTTTTTACTGAATGGCACTTTGACCGTTAACAATGAATCCCTGACCCAGCACGACTGGTTTCGAATCCCTGGCGGTGAACCTGTCGAGATAACAGGTAGCGGAACGCTGTACCTGAAATCCGGGGCTTTGGACCGGTTACGGAGCGACCCTTGAAGCTGCTGAAGCGGAAACTGCCAGAGCTCAGATCAGAAAGGGTCTGCTGTCGGTTACTGGAGCCTCACGAAGCCGACAAAATGGTCGCATTTCGTAAGGATAACCGTGATCACCTGGAGCACTGGGAGCCGCGTCGTCCGGCTGAGTTTTACACGGAAGGCTTCTGGCAGATACACCTTCGTCTGGCACTTAAAGACTTTCGTGACGGGGCCAGCGCGTGTTTTTCCATTCTGTCCGCCAAAGAGGACGAGGTCATTGGCGTCTGCAACTATACCAATATCGTTCGTGGCACCTTCCAGTCATGCCATCTTGGATACGCACTCTCCCATCGCCATGAAGGTACGGGCACCATGTATGAGGCATTGTCACTGACGAACGATTACATGTTCCGGGACCTCGGCCTGCATCGGATTATGGCCGCCTATCTGCCGAAGAACGACCGCAGCGGCAGCCTGCTGGCCAGGCTCGGGTTTGAAAAAGAAGGCATGGCAAAAAAATATCTGAAGATTAACGGACGCTGGGAAGATCACGTGTTGACGTCACTTATCAACGCAGACTACTGAATCCCGACAACTCAGCGAAGGCGCCGGAAAGCGTCCCAGGGCTGCATGTTGCAATCTGGGGCATACTAAGGGCGATATCCTCAGAGTACGTGAACGAATCCCGGACTGCCCATATACATACCGCCATCAACATTGAGGCAGCGCCCGCCTGCATAGGACCAGGGTTCTGTGACCGTCTCAGCATCAATCTGCCTCGCATACGGAATAGGTGTATGTCCGTGAACCAGAAGGTCGCCGCCATACAGTGACAGGAGCTGCTCTGCGCGTTTGCTGCCTGTGATACCCAGGTTTGAGAACGCCATGTGCTCACTGAATGCAGAGAGGTTAGACATCCAGCGCGGCAGATCATCGGAGGACATCAGTTCCCGAAAACTCTGATTCACAGCCTCAATGGTCAGGCCATGGTTCACATAAAGCATGGCATCCGCGTGGATCAGAAGGGCGTTACCATTCTCGTTTTCAATCAGCACCATGGCGGGTAACTCACTGATCCACTTCGCGTGTTCATCCGTGAAGCCTTCAAAATCCGCTTCAATACCGCCCCATCGCAGCCAATGGTCATAAACACTTAAACCGTCCGTATGCTGCGCATCCCGAAAGCGATAGGCGCACAGAATCATCAGTTCGTGGTTGCCAAGCAGCGAGTTGACTGTGCCGCCAATCGCTGCGGCTTCCTGTTGAAGGCGAATCGTGAGATCCATACAACGGATACCCGAAGCGCCACGATCAAAGAAATCGCCCATAAGCCACAGGCTTGACTGGCCACCGCTCAATTGCAGATTTTCATCACAAAGTCCCGCTGAAATCAGCAGGCGCTCGTAATCGCGGTAGTGTCCGTGCAGATCGCCGATAAGGTAGGTTGACATGAGCGCGTACTTTAATGTGATGACATGAAGAAGCAAGACCTATCGGTTCAGAGAGATGCCTTCTTCAGCGAGTCGCTCGCGAACCCGGTTCGATATCTCGGGACCGATCTCCTCGGACCAGTCCTGCGCAGCACTCATGGATTCGCGCATCAGTAATGGCATCACACGGTTAGCCTTTGCACCAATAGCGCTTTGATTGAATTCGATCAGACCGTTGATCTCTTCCAGTGTGAAATACCGGGCGTAAAGACGATACATCCTGTCCTGCAGGTTGCTGTTGTCGAGTTGCTCGCCGACAACGGCGTCGACTTCTTCGCGGATTATCGTAATCGCACGCTCGTCCGGAGTCATACCGTTGGCCTGAAGCACGGTGATCAGCTGTCGGGAGAAAGTGTGGGTCAATTGCTCTTGATTAGCCTCGGCGCCGGTAATCGCCATAAGTTTCTGGATCGCCGCCCTCTTGGCAGGGTCGAAATCCCGCGATTGTTCACCCCTCGCAAGAAAGGCGGAACTCAATAACGCAGTGATTAACAGTGTTCGGAGCATAACGGTGGAGTATCGCAATCCCTAGTGACAGTTTACTTTACAAAATAACCCTATCTCTTTGAATTACCTGACCTTTAAGAGCAAAACCAGAAGTATCGGGGTGCCAACAGCCTGGAGCAGCATGAATCTCACAAGGACCTGTGTATTGGACCAGCCCATGTTATGACGCACATGATCGTGAAGAGGATAGCGGACCTGACCAAATATGCCGATCTTGAAAAAACGGAGCAGGGCGACCTTGATCATGCCGGTAGCGCCATTCACCAGCACCACAAACGCGACGACCAGGATCAGGAAAGGATTTCCGCATGCCAGTACCAGGACGCCGAGCATCAGCCCGATCGGTCGGGAGCCGGCATCGCCCATGAGTACGGCGCTGGGATAGCTGTTGTGCCAAAGATATCCCGCAAGGCAGCCGACGAGCACAAAAGCCATAATCGCCCAGTCCGCACCCATCGCATAGTGAGGTACCAACAGATAACCGGCGATATCGGCGTGACCCACGATGCCATAAAGTATGGCGCCCAGAAACAGTATCGCCATACTCGACAGACTGGCAGAGAGCCCGTCGACACCATCTGTGCAGTTTGTTGCGTTGATGGATACCCAGATCAGTATGGTGGCACCGAGTATGAACAGCGATGGACTCAGTGTGATTGGGTCTTTGTAAAGCGGCAGCCAAAGCGTGAAAGGCTCTAGTCCACAGATAAACATGGACGCAGCAACAGCAATGACGAGATCGATGGCGCCCAGCCTGTATTCACTCCAGCCCTGTTCTGACCGGTCATCCAGATAACCGACCATCATAGCCACGACCACACAGGCCAGAATACCGGCAAACTTCCAGTCAAATGGCACCACCAGCAGACACAGCACTACAAACAGGGGAATAAACAGGACCCCGGCAGAAATGGGTTTGCCTATGCTCTTTTCTGCATCAATGGCGTATTCGCGGCCTCTGTCGCGGGGCAGCAGATGCCAGAATCTGGGTAACATCCACCAGGTAACCAAAGCCCCCAGAGCCGTGCCCAGCCCAGCCAGAAAAATATAGGACGTAAGCAGCCGGAAAGGTCCAGCATAATCTGATAACAGCTGTCCGAGAGTGTGGAGCATTGGTGCACTTCATTGAGAAAGTCAGATTATAGGCACTATCTTCGCCAGAAAAATGAATTATTACAGGAGATTAGGTGACGAAACCTGTCTTGGATGAACGCTCTGACTTGAGAAAGCGCTTGAACCCGGCAGGCGGATTTCCATTACCCGTCAGGCATGTCACACTGGATTCACTTCGAGCGGAACCCTGCAGGAATCAAAATAACATATGTCCGTCACGACCCAGGTTGAACTGCTGCTGAATCGAAGGACCAAAATCATTACGACCGTTGGTCCTGCCTCTGATTCCGAGCAGATGCTCGAATCGCTTATTCTCGCTGGCGTCAACGTCTTCAGGCTTAACATGTCCCATGGTGATCATGCCGGCCATCGTCAGGTATTCGAGCGTATCCACAAGGTTTCGGAACGACTCGACGTGCCTGTCGGTATCCTCGCAGACCTGTGTGGGCCCAAGATTAGAACCGGTAAATTTAAAAACGATGCCATGGCTCTGGTAGAAGGGGAAACGGTCACAGTATCCACGACAGCAGCGTTAGGCGGTGACGGGCTCATTGTCTCGCAGTACACGGCACTGGCGGATGACGTCAAACCCGGTGACAGCATTCTCATGGCCGATGGTCTGTTTGAACTTCGGGTCGCCTCTGTATCAGGCTCTGACGTCACCTGCACGGTCATTCACGGAGGCATGCTGGGCAATAACAAAGGTATCAATCTGCCCGGTGTTGCCGTGTCTGCACCCAGCCTGACAGAGAAGGACATCGAGGATGCCAGATTCGCGCTTGATCTGGGGGTCGATTTTATTGCGTTGTCGTTCGTACGAACCGCAGAGGATATCAACGATCTGCGACGACTGATCGAGGAGTCTGACCATAAGCCACTGATAATCGCCAAGATTGAAAAACCAGAGGCCCTGGAGCACGCCGAGGAAATACTGGAAGCCACTGATGCGATCATGATTGCCAGGGGTGACCTGGGTGTCGAGTTGCCCCCGGAACAGGTACCAACCGCCCAGTCGCAGCTGATTACCATGGCACTGGATTCCGGTTCTCCGGTCATTGTTGCGACACAGATGCTGGAATCCATGATCAGTCATTCGCGACCGACCCGCGCCGAGGTGACGGATGTTTCCCATGCCGTATTGAGCAGGGCAGATGCCGTGATGTTGTCTGCGGAAACTGCTGTTGGTGAACATGCCATCGAGGCGGTTCAGATGATGGACCGTATAGCACGACAGACTGAGGCGGAACTCTGGCGTAAAGGAGAGTATGGACTGACGCAAAGCAACCTCGAACCACCTTTGCCTCTCTGGACTGTGATCGCAACAACCACGGCACGAATGTCCCGTGATCTTATGGCAAGAGCGGTGATGGTTGTTACCCGCAGTGGCAAATCTGCTGACATTGTCGCCACATCACGCCCCGCATCTCCGGTGGTCGCGATTACCCATGAACCAGCCGTTCGCCGTAAGCTCTGCCTGAGATGGGGCGTTGTGCCTATTCTTGACAGTGAGGTAGGCAGCACGAACCCTAATGAACTGGCAAAACGGCTCTCAATGTCTCTGGGGCTGGCTGTTCCAGGGCAGTATGTGTTGCTCGTGCGAGGCTTTCATGGCGAACAGGACAAGAATCTGCCCTCTGTGACCGTTATTGAGGTTTAGGGGTAACCTGACTGAACCGGAACTGATCAGCGTCCAGGTGTGCAGGAAACTTTTCCCGGTACTCAGTCAGCCTGTCGAGGTCTGGTGAAAATGCTGCAGTTGTGTCTTCGCAGCCAAGATTGAGCAGTTCTTCTCCTTCCGGACCGAACACGATGGAATCACCGGAGTACTCAACCTGATTACCGTCGCTGCCGATACGGTTCACGCCAACGACGTAGCAGAGGTTTTCGATAGCTCGAGCACGCAGCAACGCCAGCCATTGCGCCCGCCGAGCGGCAGGCCAGTTGGCGACGAACAGCAGCAGGTCATACTTGCCTTCGTCGCTGGGGTTTCTGCTCCAGGCAGGGAACCTCAGGTCATAGCAGACCTGGGGGCGAATTCTGAGGTTGTTGTGCGATAGCGTGACGTTCTCAGTCCCGGGTGAATAATGGTCGTGCTCACCGGCCATGCGGAAAAGGTGCCGCTTATCGTAGGTCACTGGTTTACCGTCAGGTGTCATCCAGACGAATCGATTGAAGTAACTTGTTTCTGCCGCGTTACTGAAGTCTTTGACGATAACGCTGCCGCAGATCGTCAGATGACGCTCCCGCGCTGTCCGTTGCATCCAGGTCAGCGTTGGACCTTCCATATTCTCGGCGAGGCGCTCGGAAGCCATAGAGAAACCGGTACTGAACATTTCAGGAAGAATAACCACACCTTCCTGAATATCAGCGATGCGGGACTCAATATGGCGGAAATTCGCCTCGGGATCCTCCCAGTAGAGCTGCGTTTGAACGAGATGAAGCATCATGTGATCAGGCGAACCAGGCACGAAGCCTGTCGGCGGCCTCGATCAGTGTGTCATCGGATTTTGCAAAACAGAATCTCACCAGTTTCAGTTCCTGTCGGGAATCGTAGAACACGGAGACAGGTATGGCAGCTACCCCGGCTTTCTGTGTCAGCTCGTTAACAAAACTCACATCGTCAGCGTCTGACAATTGGCTGTAATCTGCCAGTTGGAAGTAGGTGCCTCGACTGGGAATCATTGTGAAGCCCATCTTCCGTGTCTCGGCCAGGAACAGATCACGCTTCGCCTCATAGAAAGCCGGCAGGTTTTCATCATGTTCAGGGTGGTGTTCAAGATAGTCAGCAATGGCCCATTGGGTAGGCGTATGCGTCGTAAAAGTCACAAACTGGTGAACTTTCCGGAACTCGCGGGTCAGCTCCGGACTGGCCAGGCAGTAGCCGACTTTCCAGCCGGTCGCATGATAAGTCTTGCCGAAAGACGAAACCACGAAGGACCGGTTTCGCAGGACATCATGGGAGGCAACGGTCTGATGCTGGTCACCGTCATAAACCATGTGTTCGTAAACTTCATCGGACAACACGAGGATACCTGAGCCGTCGACGATGGCTGCGAGTTCATCCAGGTCTGTTTGAGTGGTGACAGCACCTGTGGGATTGTGCGGTGAGTTAATGATAATCAACCGTGTTCTGCGGCTAACCGTCTGTCGGACGCGCTCCCAGTCAATGGCGAACCCTTCACCTGTCAGCGGGATATGAATGGTCTTGCCGCCGGCAAGCGTCACTGCAGGTTCATAGGAATCGTATGCAGGGTCGAATACGATAACTTCATCGCCTTCAGTAACAACGGCCTGAATAGCTACGAACAGCGCTTCTGTCGCGCCAGAGGTAATGGTCAATTCCAACTCGGGATCGGCGCCGACATCGTAGCAGCGGGAAAGCTTGGCAGCGATCTGCTCACGCAGATAGGGTACGCCATGCATCGGCGGGTACTGGTTTTCACCGCGTCGAGCATAGGCATTCAGACTTTCCAGTAATGGCTGTGGTACAGGAAAGTCCGGATACCCCTGTGAAAGATTGATCGCACCATGTTCCGCCGCCATCCGGGACATCACCGTAAAAATGGTGGTGCCAACGTCAGGCAGTTTGGACTGCAGATCCATAGAATCTCTTAAGCGATAAATGGAGCCTTATATTAGGCTAATTCCTTGAGCCAGTCGCGAGGCTTGAGGTAATCGTCATAGAGAACCGCCTCCGGCGAACCGGGCTCTGGATGCCAGTTATATTTCCAGATGGCTACAGGGGGCATGCTCGCCAGAACGGATTCAATGCGCCGACCAGACTGTATGCCGTACTTGGTGCCACGGTCGATGGCGAGATTGAACTCGGCGTAGCGGCCCCGACGGTACAACTGGAATTCTCTTTCCCGCTCGCCATAGGGTGTTTCCTTGCGGCGTTGAAGAATCGGCAGGTAGGCTTTCATGATCGCGTCACCGATGCTTCTGGTCAGAGAGAAGCTGTGCTCGAAACCGCCTTCGTTCCAGTCATCATAAAACAGTCCGCCAATACCACGAGGTTCCTGTCGATGGGTCAGCACAAAATAGTCATCACACCAGGACTTAAAACGTGGATAGATGTCTTCACCGTATGGTGCGCAAGCATCATGTGCAATCTGGTGCCAGTGCAGCACATCTTCAGCGAAAGGGTAGAAGGGCGTGAGGTCGAACCCGCCGCCAAAGTGCCAGTAAGAATCATCCACGAGGAAAAAACGGAGATTGGCATGAAACGTAGGCGCATAGGGATTTCGTGGATGCATAATCATCGAGATGGCTGTTGCTTCAAATCCCTTGCCGGCCAGATCGGGATTTCTTTCACTGGCAGCGGGTGGCAGTGACGCACCCTTGGAATGGGAGAACTGGACTGCGCCTCGCTCCAGGACGGGGCCATCGTCAATGACCCTGGGACGGGACAGCCCGCCCTCCGGGGTTTCGATATTCTCCTGGGTGAAAGTCGCCTCGCCATCCTCGGCTTCTAGGCTGTTACAGATTGATGTCTGCAGATCAATGAAATAGTCGCGCACTGCATTGATAGATGGTGTGTTGCTCACGTTACTGCTTGTTCCTGGAAAAGAGATAGACACCGACTCTAAACAATTCCTGTGCCTTTTACATTGACGTGCGTCAGAGTGACTCGTCGTTTAGTATTGCCGGTTCTGAATGACACACGGATAAATCAGGAACATGAGCCAGTTAACAGACGCGCTGTCGCGCTCCGGAGAAGCAATCGCCGATGCGCTTTCCTTCGTCAGAAAAGAATGCGACCAGGAAGGCAAGCTGGGCGCAGCCCGGCTGGATGAGTTCCAGCAGGTAATTTCGGATCTTGCGGTATCCACGGCTGAACTGCAGTGTGCAGAAAACTATCTGGATTACGCAAATGGGAAAGGTGATATCGAGCGGTTGCTTTCTGAAGCGTTCGCCGCGGAAGCCCTGCACAACATTCGATCCAGGCTGGCGCGATGCCCTGAGGACTATGGGTTGACCATGGGAACTGTCGCCAGACTGAACGAGGTTGATCTTCAGTCGCAGCTTGGTGCGACAAACCTTCAGAAAATCGGGCGCCTCATCGTCGACAGCAAAGGAGACCTTGGAGACAGGGGGCTTGATGAAGAAAAGCTGCTGATGGCAGACACCTTCAGGCAGTTCGCGGAGGATGTTGTCATGCCGCGAGCCGAAGAGATTCACCGTCAAGACAAGATTATTCCCGATGCTATTCTTGATGGTGTCCGTGAGCTCGGATGTTTCGGATTAAGTGTGCCGCAACGTTATGGTGGCCTGCTTCCGGATAATCAGGAAGACAGCCTGGGCATGATTGTGGTCACAGAAGAGCTTTCTCGAGGTTCCCTGGGTGGTGCTGGCAGCCTGATTACCCGGCCGGAAATCATGGCCCGGGCACTGATCGAAGGGGGCACCGAAGAGCAGAAAGAAAGCTGGCTGCCAAGAATTGCCCAGGGCGATCCACTGTGCGCGATTGCGATTACCGAACCCGATTTTGGCTCAGATGTCGCTTCCATGAAGCTGAAGGCCACGCAGACGGATGACGGCTGGCTGTTGAATGGCGCCAAGGCCTGGAGCACCTTTGCTGGCAAGTCCGGCGTGTTGCTGACGTTGGCGAGAACAGACCCTGATCCATCCCTTGGCCACAGGGGGCTCAGCCTGTTTATGGTGGAAAAACCTGCCTTTGACGGCGAGGAATTTGAGGTTGCCCAGGAGGGCGGCGGCAAATTGTCCGGCAAGGCCATTCCAACACTGGGTTACCGGGGTATGCATTCCTTCAACCTGTTTTTCGATGATTTCTTCGTGCCTGCCACTCACATGATTGGCGAAGGGCAGGGGCTGGGCAAGGGCTTCTATTTCACCATGCGCGGATTTATGGGCGGGCGTATACAGACGGCGGCGCGGGCTTGTGGTCTGATGCAGGCGGCCTTCGAAACCGGCTTGAATTACGCTATCGACCGCAAGGTTTTTGGCAAGCCTGTCGCTGATTACCAGTTAACTCTGGTGAAGTTCGCCAAGATGGCCATGTATCTTGGCGCATCACGCCAGTTTACCTATCAGGTCGGCAGAATGATGGACGAGGGCGGCGGTCAGATGGAAGCCAGCCTGGTGAAGCTGCTGGCCTGCAAACTTTCAGAGTGGAGCGCACGGGAAGCCATGCAGATTCATGGCGGAATGGGCTACGCTGAAGAAACCGCGGCGAGTCGTTACTGGCTGGATGCAAGAGTGCTGTCAATCTTCGAGGGAACCGAGGAGACGCTCGCGCTCAAGGTGGTAGGCCGCAGTCTGGTCGAGACAGCAGCGTTGGGTTAGAGTGCCAACAACGAACAGTTATTAGTTAGAGAGCCGCAGGCTCGAGAAGGAAATTTAGTATGGACCTGGAATTTAGTGCAGAAGACTTCGCGTTTCAAAAGGAAGTCAGGCAATGGATTAAGGACAATTACCCGGAAGAAATGCGACAGAGAAGAGCACGCAGCCCCGGAGGATCATTGACCAAAGAAGATTATGTCTACTGGCAGCAGGCGCTCTATCAGCGCGGCTGGGCGGGCATAAACTGGCCGGAAGAGTATGGTGGCCCCTGTTTCACGCCGACTCAGCGTTACCTGTTTGACCTGGAAATGTCGGCCGCAGATACGCCCGGAATCCTGCCATTCGGACAAAACATGGTTGCGCCTGTGATCATGAAATTTGGCAGCCA
>CBFIJB010000010.1:0-115747 GCA_965662805.1 Candidatus Azotimanducaceae bacterium
TATGGTCGTCTAACGGGCAGCTTTACCCATCGACCGCTGTTAGGTTCCCTCTCGATCTAGTCGGGTAACGCTGAGGGCTCTTTATGGTCGTCTAACGGGCAGCTTTACCCCTGAACCGCTTTTAGGTCCCTCTCGATCTAGTCGGGTAACGCTGAGGGCTCTTTATGGTCGTCTAACAGGCGGAGTATTTCAGGTGAATTCGGGCTGGATCTCTTCGACAAAGCGCCGTGTCTGAGCCATGACATCAGCCGTGCCGTTCGCCATAGGTAACATGACAAACTTTTCGCAGCCGGCATCAAGAAACTCCCGGATCCGCTGAACAATGTCGCCAGCGTTGCCGGCTACCAGATAACGATCCGGTGACTCCTTGATTCGAGCGGCAAAACCTTTTGCTGTCGCGGCAACAATGTCATCTTCAGGGCTGCCGAATCGAAACAGGAATGTTGCGCCATAGTGATCATCATCAATCTTTCGGCCGGTGTCCTTGAGCGCTTCCTTGATACCTGTCACGACAACCTTCGCCTGCTCAGGTGTATCGATACCACCAAGCCAGCCGGTACCGTACTTGGCAGTTCTTTTCATCGCTATTTCACTGGATCCGCCAATCCAGAGTGGAATGTGAGCGTTTGCTGGCTTCGGTGAGATACACGCAGAGTCGTACTGAAAAAACTCGCCATCAAAACTGACACTGTCTTCACTCCAGAGTCGCGCCAGAAGCTCGAGCGCTTCGTCGGCCTTCTTACCTCGACGCCTGGTCGGGGTGCCGGTTGCAGAATAGTCCTGGGAGAAAGCACTGCCTAGACCAAAGGCCGGAAGTAACCTGCCATCGCTGAGAAAATCGATCGTCGCACACTGTTTGGCCATCAGCAGCGGATCCCGAAGGGCAATGGAAGCCACGTTCATGCCAAACCGAATTTTCTCTGTCCTGCCTGCGAGAGCCGCCATAACAGACATACACTCCAGCATGGCATCTTTGGATATCAATCGATCTGTCTGCCAGATCGAATCAACTCGACTGTCCTCGCAGTAATCTACCCAATCAAAATAGTCCCTGGCCTTATCAAAAGGAAACCTCGATATACCTAACCCGAGTCCTATGGTCATAAGCTTTCACCCATCACCGCCTCATCAACCCGCGGAACACAGGTACGTACACTGTTTTCGGTCACGCAAATTGTCTGCGAGCCCTCCATCTCAATGGTCACATCAGTGGCCGGTTTTGCCGGTCGAATTTGAGGCTGATCTCCCATGAAACCCTCGGAAGCACAACCCGCCGTCAACACGACGCCGACTATGACAGCAACTCTTTGCAAACCAATTCCCCTGTAAACCCTTGCGCATCATGACACACCGAAAACGAGCAGCCAGACGGCCTCTACTATACGGCCAGCAACCCATTTATTCGGCGGATAAACCCGCATCATATGCCAGCATCCGGACTTTCGCCATTTCCTGTCTGGTGGTGGTGCAGGTCACCTAATTCACTTAATATGCATCGCTCCGTGAGTGACGACAGTGGAATAACCAGAAAGCATATGCGTGCAATTGTCTGCGAATCTTTTGCCAGCCCGGAAGGACTGGACATTACCGAGATTGAAAAACCGGAACCTGCAGCTAACCAGGTTCTGATCAGAATCGAGGCGACCGGTCTGGGCTATGTCGATGCGCTCATGGTCGCGGGTCGCTATCAGATCAAACCACGCCTGCCCTTTGTTCCCGGCAATGAAATTTCCGGGGTCATCGAAGTTGCGGGAGATGAGATCAAGCACCTGCGGGCCGGCCAACGTGTACTGGCGACCCCTTCACAAGGTGGTCTGGCTGAGTACATGGTGCTTGAAGAGTCACGATGCACCCCGATTCCTGACTCACTGAGCCACGAAGACGCAGCGAGCTTCCTGGTCAACTATTGCACGGCTTACCACGGCTTCAACTACTGTGGGAATCTGAAAGAAAAGGAAAACGTTCTGATTCTGGGTGCCAGTGGTGGCGTCGGTGTTGCTGCGATTGATGTTGCCAAAGCCATGGGCGCGCGGGTGATTGCAGCCGCATCTTCCAAGAGGAAGCGAGATGCCTGTCTCGAAGCGGGCGCAGACGACGTGGTGAACTACAACAGCAAGAACTGGCGCGATGACCTCAAGAATATCCTGAATGGTGAACCATTAAACGTGGTCTATGACCCGGTCGGCGGTGATTACGCTGAGCCAGCACTACGCTCATTGGGCCCTGATGGCCGTTTCCTTGTGGTTGGTTTCGCATCCGGGGATATTCCCAGGTTTCCCATCAATCTGACCTTACTGAAGCGGTGTTCCGTCGTTGGCGTCAACTGGGGTGGACACATTGCCGAGAACCCTTCCGTTGCCAGGGAAGTCCTGAACACGCTTATGCAATGGATCGCCCAGGGTAAACTCAATCCGACTTCCGGCGAGTCATTCAAACTGAAAGATACGGGTAAAGCGATGATGAAAATGCTGAATCGAAAAGCGATCGGCAAGGTCGTGATCCACCCGCAAGCCTGATACCGGGACCTGTCATCCGCACCGAAAGCACTCAGTTCTCAGCTATCTTCAACTATCGACGGCCTCCAAAGAGGGATGGACAACGTGAGCGAAATCGCGCCTTACAAGATTAAAACCACCGCAGAGGAAATTGATGATCTTAAACAAAGGTTGGCACTGACCCGCTGGCCTGATCGTGAAACTCCGAAAGACTGGAGCCAGGGTATCCCCCTGGAATACATGAAGGAGATACACGACTACTGGCTGAACCACTACGACTGGTCATCTCGACTTGAACTGCTGAATCAGTGGCCAGGGTTCAAGACCGAACTGGATGGTCTCGGTATTCACTTTCTGCATATACGCTCTGAACACGAACATGCACGCCCAATGATCATGACGCATGGCTGGCCCGGATCCATCGTCGAGTTTCAGAAAGTCATCGGTCCCCTGACGAATCCTGCGGCTCATGGTGGTGATAACGCAGATGCCTTTCACCTTGTCATCCCGACCCTGCCGGGCTTCGGCTATTCAGACAAACCCACGACCACAGGCTGGAACATTGCGCGTATCGCCAAAGCATGGGACGAACTCATGCTCAGGCTTGGATACAACGAATACTACGCTCAGGGCGGCGACTGGGGTGCGATTGTGACTCAAGCAATGGGCGTACAGAATCTGGGACACTGCACCGGTATTCACGTCAACATGGCGATAGCGCCTCCGGACCCTGATACCATGGACGACCTCACGGACCTCGAACAAAGTGCACTGGCAGCCATACAGTTCTACCGGGACCATGACAGCGGCTACTCCGAACAGCAAAGTACGCGACCGCAGACACTGGGTTACGGCCTGGCTGATTCACCTGTCGGTCAGGCGGCCTGGATTCTCGAGAAGTTTTATCAGTGGATGGACTGTGATGGGCATCCTGAAAACATAGCGACCCGCGATGAACTTCTGGACAACGTCATGATGTACTGGCTGCCAGACGCGGCGGCTTCCTCTGCGCGAATCTATTGGGAGAGTTTAGGAAAGACGGGGGCTGACCCCATTGATATCCCGGTAGGTTGCTCTATTTTCCCGAAAGAGATCTTCAAAACTTCTGAACGGTGGGCGAAAAAGCGTTATTCCAATCTTATACACTTCGAGGTTCTGGATACGGGTGGCCATTTCGCGGCTTTTGAACAACCCGAAACGTTCGTTGACCAGGTACAGCGCTGTTTTCGAACGCTGAGATAGCCAACTGTTCAACCTGTACCTGCCTTATTGCTGCACCTGTCTTCGTACTGCACCTGTCTTAGTGCTGCATCTGCCTTAGTGCTACAGTGTCCTAAAATGATCATAATATGGCCGGATATCACCTTTATGTGACAGGCAGGAGTTGCTAATTTCGCCGCTTCCACACCAATTTTGAGGACACCATTCGTGGCGAAAGTAACTTTCATCCAGTTTTCAGGCGAAGAAACCACCATTGACGGCAGCGACGGCGATTCCGTCATGAAGGTGGCAATCGACAACCTGGTCCCCGGTATCGATGCAGACTGTGGCGGAGAGTGCTCCTGTGCCACCTGTCACGTTCTGATTCCTGAAGACTGGATGGATAAAGTCGGCCAGGCCGGTGAGCAGGAGAACGCCATGCTCGATCTGAACCCGGATCGCCAGAACAACTCACGACTGTCCTGCCAGATTGAACTCACCAACGACCTGGATGGCCTGGTCGTTAATCTTCCCGAATTTCAGTACTAGTCAAACAGTACAGACACGCTACGGAGCAGCCCAATATGAGCGAAGCGGCACAACATCCGGACCTGGAACAGCCCGTTGCTGATCCCTATTCCCTGAAACTCGACAATACCTTTGACGTCGCACGGGGAAATATTTTCCAACAGGACAAGCAATGGGGTTACTTTGACCGACTGCGCAATGAAGCACCAGTTCACTATTGCGACAGCAGCGAATTGTTCGGTCCTTACTGGTCAGTAACCAAGTACAAGGACATCATGCAGGTCGATACCAGTCATGACGTCTTCTCTTCAGAAGGCGGAATAACGATTGGCGACCAGGATGAGGATTTCACTCTGCCGATGTTCATCGCCATGGATCCACCCAAGCATGACCAGCAGCGAGCGGTTGTCAGCCCGGTGGTCGCACCTATGAACCTGGTGAAGCTGGAAGAAACGATCCGCACCCGCGCGGCCGGGCTGCTGGACCGATTACCCGTAGGTGAAGAAATAGACTGGGTAGATAACATCTCTATTGAACTGACTACCCAGATGCTGGCGACGCTGTTTGATTTCCCGTTCGAAGACCGACGCAAACTGACAAGATGGTCTGACGTCGCGACTGCAGCACCGGAAAGCGGCATCATCGAGTCTGAGGACCAGCGTCGAGAAGAACTGATTGAGTGTCTGACGACCTTCTCGGAGCTGTTCAGGGACCGTCAACAGAACCCGGGTGAAAACGATCTGATCACCATGCTGGCACACGGCGAAGCGACCAGGGACCTGCCCGAGCGACCTTTTGAACTGCTGGGTAACATCATCCTGCTGATAGTGGGCGGGAACGACACCACGCGTAACTCAATCACAGGCGGTGTTCTGGCTTTGAATGAAAATCCTGCGGAGTATGACAAGCTGCGGGACAATCCTGCCCTGATTTCCAGCATGGTGCCGGAAATCATTCGCTGGCAGACGCCACTGGCTCATATGCGCCGCCGTGCACTCAAAGATACACAGCTCGGTGATCAGACGATCAAAGCAGGTGACAAGGTTGTCATGTGGTATGTGTCCGGTAACCGTGACGAGGAATCCATCGAAAGACCTTACGATTTCATCATTGACCGGGCGAAACCTCGACAGCACCTGTCGTTCGGTTTTGGCATCCACAGATGTATGGGCAACCGCCTTGCCGAAATGCAGCTACGCATCGTCTGGGAAGAAATTCTGAAACGTTTCGAAATGGTTGAAGTCGTGGGCGAACCCGAGCGAATATTCAGCACTTTCGTAAAAGGCTACTCAAAACTGCCCGTCGTTCTCCACCCAAAGAAATAATTCAGCTGGCGGGCGGACGCGGAACGAGCACCGGCGTGCTGGCTTTGTAAGCCTGATACGCCGGGTCGTTTCCCCAGCGCTTGTCAGAACGATTCTCCAGCATTCGCACACCGGAAATTTTAGTCAGCAGCACGATAACGAACACTGGCGAAATCAGTGTGGCGTATTGCCAGCCCTGCAACGCCGGCAAGGCTATCAACGTGATGCCTATCCAGAGCACAATCTCGCCAAAATAATTGGGATGACGCGACCAACGCCAGAGCCCGACGTCAATGAAAGCATCCTGGTTTGCAGGATCAGCCTTGAATCGGGACTTCTGAGCATCTGCAACCACCTCGATCGCGAAACCAGCCAGCCAAAAGGCAAGTCCGGCAAACGCGATTAATCCAAGAGGCACTTCATTGGCCGAGGTCATCGCCGCCAGCCCGGCACCGAAAGTCACCGTGACCCATAGTCCCTGAAGCGTCCAGGTCATGAAGAACTGCAGAAAATCTGTTTTGATACTTCGGAAGCGTCGATCTTCTCCTGCCTGTCGAATCCGTCGGAACAAAAATGTGCCGAGGCGCCCGGCCCAGACAATCACAAGCATGCCGATCAGCAGCGCCCGGGGATCAAACTGGCCCATGACAATTGCAATGGTCGCCAGCGAGATATAGGTCAGGCTACCGGTCAGGTCGAAGTAGTGCTCAGTCTGATAAACGTATGCGGGTATAAACATTGCCCATTGGATTGAAAAAGCAGCAACGCAACAAAGGGCAAACAGGGAAAGCCCCTGCCAGGTTTCACCATTCTGGCTGCCGGCAAATGCGATTGCCGAGCCAAGTGCCAGTGCGACGAGGGTGCCGCCAACCCAGATTATGTTTTTGTTCATGTTGCTTCCATTTACGAATGTTCAGTATACGCCTTCCTGGAAACGTTGGATCAAGTGAAGAAATCGACCGGGAAAAGGAAACTACCAATCCCCGGCGCTAACCTAGTAACCCCCGAGGTCTTCAACAACCTGTTCGATAAACTGAATATGATGTTTTACGGCAAAATCAGCCAGCACACGCCTTTCAATTTTCCTGTCCTGACCGATCAGGTATGTTACGCGACGCACCCCTATGCCCATGGGACCATTCACACCGTAAGCCTTGATGACCTCCTTTTTGGGATCACACAGCAGGGGGAATGGCAGGTCATATTGCCGGCGAAATCGTTCATGGCTGGACTCGCGCTGCGGACTGATCCCAACAACGTTCGCGTTCACCTGCCGTATATCTTCGAAGTGATCCCTGATTTCACAGGCCTCCGCCGTGCAGCCTGGCGTAAAGTCCGCCGGATAGAAGTACAGGATCAACGGTCCTTCGGTCAGCAGATCATCCAGACTGACCTGCTCCCCGACATCGTTGGTCAGAGCAAATTCAGGCGCAATATCACCTATATCAAGCATGTTGTTCCCCGGTTAGCGAACTTACGGTCAAGATGCGCGATAATACACGATCGAGAAATACAATTTCCGGAGGTTTCCTTGTCCGAAAGTTCGAAAAGGCCCGAAAATTCGAAAAGGTCCGAAAATTCTAAAAAGTCAGAGGTCGCTGAAAAGCCTCAGTTTCCGGAACAGCCTGCCATCGTGGTCTGCGCCCTGTATCACTTTGTTCGCATTGAAAATTGCGAAGACCTGCAGCAGGACTTACTGGATCTGCTGCTGGCTGAAGAGATCCGTGGCACGCTGCTTGTCGCCCCGGAAGGTATCAATGGCACCGTCGCGGGTTCCCGAGAAGCCATCAATCATTTATTGGCACACTTCGAGGGTGATGAGCGTTTCTCAGGCCTCGAGTACAAGGAATCGCTCACCGCAGAGATGCCATTTCTGCGCAGCCGCGTAAAGCTGAAGAAAGAAATTGTTACTATGGGCGTACCGGACATTGATCCGAAAGAGATCGTCGGAACCTATGTCGACCCGAAAGACTGGAATGCCCTGATCTCCGACCCTGATGTGACAGTCATCGATACACGCAACGAATACGAGGTCGACATTGGCACCTTTGAGCGAGCCATTAATCCGCACACAGAGACCTTCCGTGAATTCCCGAGTTACGTTGAGCAGACTCTCGATCCCGAAAAGCACAGGAAGGTCGCCATGTTCTGCACGGGCGGCATTCGATGCGAAAAAACCACGGCTTATCTGAAATCAAAGGGTTTCGAAGAGGTCTATCATCTCAAAGGCGGCATCCTGAAATACCTCGAAGAGGTCCCCGAGGAAGACTCTTTATGGCAAGGTGAGTGCTTTGTCTTTGACGAACGCGTTACTGTTAATCACCGTCTGGAACCGGGCGAGTATGACCAGTGCCATGCCTGTCGTATGCCGATCAATGAAACCGACAAACGAAGTAATGCGTATGTAGAGGGAGTCAGCTGTCCTTACTGCATCGACCGCAAGACTGACGAGGACCGGCGGAGATTTCGCGAGCGGCAACGTCAGATTCAGCTGGCAAAAGACCGCGGGGAAGACCATCTTGGTCTGGACGCGCGCGAGGCCCAGCGCAAAAGGGCTCGCGATAAGCAGGCTGAAAGACAGACTCAGAGAGAAAACGACAAACAGATACAATCCAATCAATCCTAAGGAATGCACTATGCCCTACGAACAACTGTCACTGACAAACGATGAACTGTTAAGCACCACCCGCGCGGTAAGAAAACGCCTGGACTTCGAAAAACCTGTTCCCATGGACCTGATCAAGGAATGCATGGAACTGGCTGTTCAGGCACCGAGTGGCTCCAATTCGCAGGGCTGGCAGTTCATGTTCATCACTGACCCGGAGAAACGAGAAAAAATCGGTGACTTCTACCGCCAGGCATTCAGCATCTATCGGGATATGCCCATGGCTATCCACAAGCTGCACTCGGACAGCGAAGATAACAATCTTGTGGAGAGCCAGAACCGTTCAGCCTCATCAGCCGACTACCTCGGAGAGAACATGGGTCGCGCACCGGTTCTGATGATCCCATGTATCGCTGGACGAACCGACAACGAAGCGGGCAACAATGTGCTTGCCCAATCCGCAACCTGGGGCTCCATCATTCCGGCAGCGTGGAACTTCATGCTGGCCGCCCGAGCAAGGGGATTGGGCACTGCCTGGACGACCCTGCACTTAATGCATGAAAAAGAAATTGCCGAGATCCTCGGTATTCCTTACGAGGAGTACACACAGGTCGCATTGATTCCGATTGCGTTTACGAAGGGAACTAACTTCAAACCGGCTTACAGACCACCGGTGGAAGAAGTGATGCACGTTGACGAGTGGTAGTCAGTCGTCACGCAGCAGCCGTGGAAGCAGCCTGAAAACTTCCACGTTGCTGCCCAGCCCCATGTGACTGCTGCGAACCTCGTAGTGCTCGATGTTCTCGGTCTGATCATCAATACAGGCTTTCCACGCAACAACACCATCACTGCGGCTGTAGATCGCACGTACGGGAACACGTATCGGTATCCGAGAACGTTCTTCCGTCAGGCGTGACATCTGTTGTGCACTCAATCCTGTTTCACGCTGCACCCATCGGCCGATACTGGATGCACCGATACCACCTTGTACCGGTGAACCAATCGTAACGACCCGATCTATCTGACCGGGGTTCTCCCTGGCCAGCTCTCTGGAGATAATCCCACAGCGACTCCAACCCACCAGTCGGACCTTTTGGCCGGTCTTCTCAGTGATATCGCTGATTTGATTCTGCAGCGCTGGCAACAGGCTCAACATCGGTCGGCGGTTGATACCGAGCCCCCAGGGCTGCGCCTGATAACCTGTCTGATTCAGATAATTGCGGAGAATACGGGTGGATCTGTCATCGGCCATAAAGCCAGGCAAAACGATAACCGGTTCGCCCCTCCCTTTGCGCGCATGCAGCCGCAGCAAGGGCATCACCACCATCAGACTGCCGGTTTCGGCAATCACGCGGCCTTCCAGCAAAGTTAATCAGGGGTGCGGCGGTCTGATCTCGTTCACTGACCGAGCATTGCATATCAATTTCATCCTTGTAAAGTTGAATGGATTGATGGGAACCTGCTGATTGGCAGACAGGGTTGCAAACGCGAGGTTTGGCAGATGACGGGGTCGGATCAGGAAAGCAGGTTCAGGACGAGATTCGCGGAAATTGCTGCGCTACCTGATCAGGAGATTCCTCTGGACGAGGCTGCCCTGTTGATCGCAGCAGAGGCGGCACAGGATGTGGATACGGCACACTACCTGAGCGAACTGGACAAGCTAGCTGATGCTTTTCGAACAGATCACCGCTTCAAAGCCAATTTCGGCATTCCGGTGCCTGCCTTGCTTCACTATATTCACCAGGAGCTCGCCTTCAACGGCAACGTCAACGATTACTATGACCCGGCTAACAGCTACCTGAATCGAGTCATCGACCACAGAACCGGCATACCCATCAGCCTCGCTCTGATTCATATCTCGATCGGTCACCGGCTGGATATTCCCGTTGCCGGTATCAGTTTCCCGGGACACTTTCTGGTCAGATACGGCGGCGAGAACGGCGCTATTGTGGACCCATTCTCCGGACGAGAACTGAGCCGTGCTGACTGTCAGACTCTGCTTCGGCAGATTGCCGGTCCTCGTTCTACATTACGTGAAGAATACTTCAATGCAGCATCATCCCGGGATGTACTGATCCGAATGCTGGACAACCTGAAACAGATCTTCTGGCGGGAACGCGCCTGGGATCAGAGCAAAGCCTGTATCGACCGGCAACTGCTGCTGTTTCCAGGCCAGGAAGAATTCAATATCCAGCTGGGTGCCGTCTACGAAATGCAGGGTAACAGGAACCTGGCAGAACATACCTACACAGAGGTCCTTCGCGGCGCTTCAGATGATCAGGTCAGAGAACTGGCATCGAAACGCCTGCTGGCACTGGAGACACGCTCAAAAACCATCCACTGAACCTAACGGTCCGGTTGAGTCAGCTAAGCAACTCGAGGGCGGCTTCAGCACGACGCGCCACAGAAGCTTTCTGTTTCTCCAGATCCACGTCCCGGTCTTCGCCCATCGCACCAACCAGGTATCGCTTGTAGACACCCTGACCAATGGCGGCCAGCCGCCAGTGCGAAAATGCACGATAGTAATTGATACCGGATAGGTCGCGCCCGGTGGTACTCGCATAAGTCTCAATAAACTCATCACGGGAGATAAATCCACCTGCCGCCGTTGGCGACTGATCGCCTTCGCCTGGCTCCGGGACTTCATCCAGAGAGACCCAGTTATTCAGGCAATAACCCACATCTGCAAGCGGGTCACCGAGGGTGCAGAGTTCCCAGTCAAGTATCGCCTTAACGTGACCGTCAGCAACAATCATATTACCTAAACGGTAGTCACCATGGACGATCGTCGCGCCAATTTGCTCGGGCTTTCGCTCCTTCAGCAAACGGCAGCTTTCTTCCATAGCTGGAATCTCATGTGTCTTGGAAGCTTCCCACTGTTTGGTCCAGCGCTTGATCTGCCGATCCAGGTAAGCTTCCTTACGGCCGAGGTCACCAAGACCCACGTCGGCAGGATTCACTGCATGCAGCCGACACAGGATATCCACCACGTCACGACCCATTGTAGGTCGCTCCGATTCCGGCACCTGCGCACCGGTCACCGAGTCGTTCAAGACGAGGCCGTCGATGAATTCCATGACGTAAAAATCGGCTTCGTTGACCGCCTTGTCTTTGCAGAGTCCGAAATTTTTCGCCACCGGCACATCTGAATTCTTTAATGCATCGATGATTTTGTGTTCGCGCCCCATGTCGTGCGCGGACTCCAGAACATGCCCCAGGGGTGGCCTGCGCAGGACATAAGCGTTTCCGGCGGAATCTTCGCATCGAAAGGTCAGATTGGAATGCCCACCCGCAATCAAAGAGAATTTCACCGGGGGCACCAGACTCGGAACATGCTCGGCGAGCCAGTTTGTTACGTTCTCCTCGTGAATACCTTCTACCACTAGGCTACTTCTCCTTCTCCAATCGTTGCAGCTTTTAGCTTATCGTAGCTGTCTTGCAGACATTGTCCAAAAAATTCGGGATCCGGCATCATTTCCCGGCAGGCGTTGACCGAGACCGCGATCTGGCCGTTGTAGCTGAATACCGGAAAGAATATACCCATGCCGTCATAGAGAGGCCCCAGTCCGAACTGGGTCAACAGCTTTGCACCCGCAGAAAACAGGGGGAACTGCGGGCCCGGCACGTTGGAAATCACACAGTTAAAAGGCGGGGACATGGACTCGGAAAGACCCAGCTGCGTATAAAGCCTGGCAGCCATCGCTGCCGTAGTCGATGGAATAAACTGCTGAAAATCAGTCATCAGCTTGGCACCGACAGCATTGGTCATGGCTTTCTGGTTTGCTGCATTTTCATGGACCGCACTGACTCTCTCAACCGGATCTTCAATATCGGTTCCGATCTTGATGGTCATCGCAGAGACCTGATTACCCATGGCTTTCTGGCCAGCTTCCGGGCGAACGGAGATTGGCGCCATGGCTATCATCGACTCGTCTGGCAGTTCGTCCTTCGATTCAAGATACTTTCGAAGCGCACCCCCACACACCGAAACAATGACATCATTAACCGTGGCATCCTCTACCGCAGATTTAATCGCCCGGACTTCCGCAAGATCAAAGCTTCTTGCTTCCAGCACTCTGTGCGCCGTGATCTTGTGATTAAAACGGGTCTTGGGCACAGCCGCATTGACCTCGAATTCACGATTCCAGATTCCGGTCTGCAACCTCGAAAAAGCGGGCATGGCCCGGCTCATAACTTCGGCAAATCGCATGGGCTGCGCCAGATTGGAAAGCTGAGCACGAGTCACCAGTTCGAATGGATTCGGTTCGCTCTCACCCTTGTAGGGTAGCTCTGGCTGCGCAGGTGATTCAGGGTATGGCTCAAGTGAGTGAATCACTTCGGTGATATCGGCACCGGAAACGCCATCGATACAGGCGTGATGAATCTTGGAGACTATGGCGTAAGAGCCCTCAGGCAGACCGGGTACGGAATCCAGCCCCTCGATTACGGTAAATTCCCAGAGCGGTTTGGTGAGGTCCAAAGGCCGAGCATGCAGCCTTGCGACCTGGATGCACAGCTGTCGCCAGTCACCCGGTTCCGGCAGGCGTATGTGCCTGACATGAAACTCAAGATCAAAATCCTTGTCGAAAATCCAATAGGGATGATCGAGATTGAAAGGGACTTCCACGAGCTTCTGACGAAAGGTTTTTGCCAGATGAAGTCGCTCTTCAACGAAGGCAAGAATATCCTTGAAACGCTGCTTCTTGCCTTTCACCGTCGATGGGTCGTAGATCATCAAGCCGCCGATGTGCATCGGTCTTGTGGGTGTTTCTGCGTACAGAAATGAAGCGTCCTGGTCAGTCAGCTGTTCCATCGCGCGAACCTCCCGGTCTCTGGACCGATTGTTTTTTGTCAATCCGCTGAGGGTATCAATATTGTGATAACTTGTCGCTTTTATTCGGGGAAGCCAGATGAAAACCGTACGCTGTCACGAGATTGCTGACGACATTACTACAGTGACACTGGATGATGTTGAACTGCCGGCGCCAGCACCCGATGAGGTACAGGTTCGCATCATGGCCTGCGCGGTCAATTTTCCGGACATACTTATGATACAGGGCAAATATCAGTTTGCTCCGCCACTGCCTTTTGCACCCGGTGGAGAGTTTGCAGGTGAAATCGTTGCCACCGGAAACCAGGTCACCGGATTCAAAACCGGAGATCGGGTCATGGGTGGTAACCGGTATGGCGGCTTCAGTGAGGCCATCAATATTGACGCTTCAGCATTACGCCACATACCCGAAGGCGTTCCCTATGAGAAAGCCGCCTCCTACAGCACTGCCTATTTGACGGCTTATGTGTCTCTCAAGATACGTGGCTCCCTGCAACCCGGAGAGACCCTCCTCGTACATGGTGCAACCGGTGGTGTGGGTCTGGCAGCCGTGGACCTGGGCAAGTACATGGGAGCGACTGTCATCGCTACCGGCGGCAGCGATGACAAGCTTGCCATTGTCAAGGAACGGGGTGCTGATCACATCATCAACTACACCCAGCCCGACGGCACCCTTGGCGGTTTCCGGGAGAAGGTTAAAGACCTGACCGACGGTCAGGGGGCAGACGTCATCTATGATCCGGTCGGAGGCAGTGTATTCGATGAGAGCATGCGTTGTATTAACTGGAATGGTCGAATCCTGACCATAGGTTTTACTTCCGGGGTATGGCCAAAAGCCGCCGTCAACCACATTCTGATCAAGCAGATCAGCGTGATAGGTGTTCGCGCAGGAGAAATAGGCCGCAGAGATCCTGCTCTTGGCAAACAGACCCGGGATGCCATCTATCAGCTACTGGCAGAGGGTGCCATTGACCCTTATATCTGTGCCGCCTTTCCACTGGAGCAGGCTGTTGATGCCATGAATATGCTGGTCAACAGGAAGGTGGTTGGCAAGGTTGTGGTCACCGCAAACGGTTACGAGCCCTGATCAGCAAAAACTGTGCTCTGCTCAATCAGCCTGGCTATTTCTTCCTCTGAGTAACCATGGGCCGCAAGCACCTCCCGGGTGTGCTCGCCATATTCGGGAGGATCGCTGACCGTTCTGCATGCTTCCCCTGAAACCCTGATTGGATTGGCAATGGTCCATTCAAAATTGGGATCTTCGGATTCCGTACGGATCAGCACGCCATTTTCCACAAGGTGAGCATCCTCAACGACACCGGTCAAACCTTCAACCACACCGAAGGTGAGCGCAAACTCATCCAGTGCCAGCGATACTTCCGCCAGCGTCATATTGCTGAAGGCCGCGGCAAACAGTTCACGCGCCTCATCGCGATGTTTCATGAGACCTCGAACATCCGAAAAGCGCTCGTCTTCCAGCCATTCGGTATGTTTCATGGCCTGGGCAAACTCCGGCCATTCTTTAGCAGGATTGGTAAACACGAGGATGACGAACCGCTGGTCCCGTGTTTCGTAAACACTCGCCAGCGGGCTTCGGGAACTCCTTTCCAGCAATTCGCCAAGATCGAAGCCTGCAATGGCTCCCTGTAGCTGCATACCGTTAGCCCAGACACCTGTACCGATCAGGGAAGTTTCAACGAAGCTACCTTCGCCTTCCTTCTCCCGCTTGAACAAAGCCATCATAATACCGGCGAACAGCGACATGGCAGTCGTATGGTCTCCGACGCCACCAGGTGGAAAAACCGGCGCATCACCCCGCGGTTTCATCAATTGCATGATACCGGTGCGGGCAAAAAAAGCTGTCGAATCATAACCGCGACGCAGTTTATCCGGCCCGACATTCCCATAGCCGGTAAGCTGCGCCAGAATCAGACGCGGAAACTTTGCATGCAGTGTTTCCCAGGAAATGCCATATTTCTCAAGCTGATCATTACGAAAATTTGTGATCAGTACATCCGCATCATCCAGAATTCGCGTTAACACAGCCAGCCCCTCAGGCTGACGAATGTCCACGGAAATTCCGAGTTTGTTTCGACTGGTCAGCTGCCAGTTATAGTCGGATTCCCATTGACCATGCAGACGACGATAACCATCACCGCCTGGCGGTTCGATCTTGATGACTTCCGCACCATAGTCACCCATCAGGGTCGCTGCACCAGGCCCGGCAAGAAAGCTCGCCAGATCAACTACCTTTATTCCATCCAGTAGATAGGTCACAAAAACTCCCTCCGCCATTTGCAACGGGCCCGCAGAATCCCTATCTTACCGAATCTTTGCAGTGAGGGAGCAAAAACCATATGTATGACGCCTACAAGCAGGTCTGGAATCAACTGACCGCCAAAGGCCAGCAATTTGAAGTTGGTGAAATCGAAGTGCGCGGCAATCCCATGCGCATTTACACCAATGCTCCGCCCAGCCTTCGGGAAGTCTGGCAGGCCTCTGCTGCCTTCGCTGAAAGGGATTATCTGGTCTACAAGGAAGAACGCTGGACTTATGCTGATGCACACCAGGAAGTAGCCTCCATCGCGAACTGGCTGTTCGCCAATGGCGTGCAGCAGGGCGACCGGGTGGCCATCGCCGCACGTAATTACCCGGAGTGGCTGCTTGCTTACTGGGCTTTTGTATCGACCGGCATCACTGCCGTTGGCGTCAACGCCTGGTGGGTGGAAGACGAACTGGAGTACGGCATCAATGACTCACAGCCGAAAGTCATATTCTGTGACCAGGAGCGACTTGACCGGTTCGAGCACATTCGCAGCAAATTCAGCGACATTAAAGTCGTTGGCATTCGACTGACCGGCTCGGCCGAGAATGTCATCGACTATGCCGACGTCAAAGCAACTGGTGGAGACCTGCCTGAAGTCAACGTCGATCCAGACAGCGATGCCTGTATCTTCTATACGTCCGGCACCACCGGTTTCCCGAAAGGCGCCCAGTTGACGCAGCGTGGCTGCGTACACAACATTATGAACCTGGCTTTTGCCGGCACTGTTACCGCTCATGCGACAGCCCTGCACCAGGGCGTCGAACCACCTAATCCGGAAGACGCACCAATCGGTTCAGCGCTGGTGACAACCCCGCTCTTCCACGTGACTGCGAACAATTGTGTTGCCCATGGAACCACCCTGACGGGCGGCAAGCTGATTTTCATGTACCGGTGGGACCCCCTCGAAGCGCTGCAGATGATTGAAGCAGAGAAAGTGACTTCAATGACGGGCGTACCGGTCATGGCAAGGGAAGTCATCAGTCATCCTGACTTCGACAAGTACGACACTTCAACCCTGCTCACCCTCGGTGGTGGTGGTGCTCAGCTACTCCCGGATCTCGTACAGAAAATTGACGATGCAGTGGCAGCGAGACCAAACACCGGTTACGGCATGACTGAAACCAGTGGCATCATCACCTCGATCTCCGGCGACTACTTCATCGATAAACCTGCGAGCTGCGGACCTGCGATGCCTGTGTTCGAAGCCAAAGTCGTCGATGCCAATGGCAATACCCAGCCGCAGGGTCAGTCCGGAGAACTCTGGGTCCGCGGTGGCTGTGTCATCAAGGGGTACATCAACCGGCCCGAAGCAACTGCAGAAACCATTACCGACGGCTGGCTGCATACCGGCGACGTGGCTACGATTGATGAAGAGGGCTTTATCTTTATCGTCGACCGGGTGAAAGACATGGTCATCCGTGGCGGCGAAAACATCTACTGCTCTGAGGTCGAGACGACTCTGCATCGTATGGATGAAATCGCTGAATGCTCGGTTTTCGGGGTCGAGGATGATCGCCTGGGAGAGGAAGTCGGGGTTTCCATCTACTTCAAGGAAGGCGCATCCCTGTCAGCCGAACAGATTCGGGCTTTCTGCACGGAACACATGGCCAAACACAAGATACCCCGCTACATCTGGTTCAGCCCGGACCCATTGCCACGAAACGCCAGCGGCAAGTTCCTGAAGCGGGAACTCAAAGACACCCTGGCCCTGGCAGACGCCGTTTAATTCGGGGACAGTTTACTTAATACCTATTTCGGGGACAGTTTACTTATTTGGAATAAAGTAAACTGTCCCCGAATTAATGAAACCGCAGCCAACATAAAGGAATCCGCCATGAGTGAGGCAGTGAAGGAACAACAACGCGCGACATTTCGTCGTTTCGACGAATGTACGAAAGAGGATATTCAGCTAATCGGCCAGAACGCACTGTCTTTTGCTGAAGGGCTGCCCGACCGCGTGCTCAGACACCTGAAACTTCTGGACGGCGACTTCGGTGGCTTTAACGTCGATCGCCTGGAACACAGCCTGCAGACAGCGACCCGCGCCCATCGGGATGGTCGTGATGAAGAGTATGTGGTCTGCTGTCTTCTGCATGATATCGGTGACACACTCGGAACGTATGATCACGGCGCCATCGCAGCCGCTATCCTCAAACCATTCGTCTCAGAGGCAAATCTGTGGTTGCTGGAAAATCACACGGTGTTCCAGGGTTACTACTACTTCGAACATCTGGGTGGCAACAAAAATGCGCGGGATGTACACAAGGACAACCCTCATTTCGAGTACACCAAAGAGTTTATCGAGAAATACGACATGCCGGCGTTCGATGAGAATTACGACACCATGACTCTCGAAGAATTTGAGCCCATGGTTCGCCGGGTGATGACCAAAAAAATGCGGGCATCGGAGTAACAACTCCGATCCACTTCGCTCAAACATGGTAGAAATTCACGGAGAAGTCGCCGCAGGGTTCGAGCCGGTCAAAAACCTGTTCGCGCGCAACATGTCCACCATGGCGGAGGACAATGCGCAGCTATGCGTTTACGTCGGTGGCGAGAAAGTCGTCGACCTCTGGGCAAGCGCATCCAACGATGAGACCTTTACCCCCGACAGCCTGGTTAACATATTCAGCAGCGGCAAGAGTCTCGAATCTATCGCCCTTGCCCTTCTGGCCAAGAGAGACCTGATCGACTACGACGCCCGGGTTGCTGACTACTGGCCCGAATTCAGCGCCGGCGGCAAAGAAAACACGACGGTTGCTGACCTGATGCGCCACGAAGCCGGCCTTTCCTATCTGAACACCAGCATCCCACCGGAGTATTTTCACCGGGAAAACATCAAACAGAACAAGGTGGGTGACATCATTGCCCGTCATCCGGCAACTTTTGCGAATCAGGCTGAACCTCGCGAATACCACGCACTGACTCGCGGATGGATTGCCAACGAGCTGGTACGTCGTGTTCACCCGGAAGGCAAAACCATCGGCGAGATGCTGGAGGAAGATGTATTCACACCGCTCAACGTGGACGTTCGAATCGGTCTGTCGGATGAAGAGATCTCGAGGGTTTCTCCAGTAAAACTCCTGCCATTCATGAGGCACATGCGGCATACACTCAGACCTGGGTTTCTCGGCAGAAAGGTTAAACACAACGTGGTCGACCTGACACGAAATCTTATGCCCATGGTTTCCCGCGCCAGAAAAACAGACGCCAGTAACAGACCACCAGCATTCACCGGCATGACGTCAGTCGCAGATCTGACCAACATGTTTAATGACCCAGTGCTGAGACTTGGCGAAACGCCCTCGGCCAACGCTCACGCGTCGGCCCGCGGTCTTGCTCGCCTTGCCGCCATGCTTGCCGCAAGGGGGACCTGGAACAACCGAGAGTATCTGAGCGATTCGGCCTGGTCAGCGATGCATGCAAATCCGGTCAGCAGGTACATGCTGCTGACAACCAACTTTTCCCAGGGCGGCGTCAATCACTACCGGTCACCAGTACCTGCGTCACATACAGACCGATCCGGCAATCAGGGACGTGAGGGTTTCTGGGGATGGATGGGTCTGGGCGGGTCTATTTTTCAGTGGCATCCTGAACACCAAATCGGATTCGGTTTTGTACCAACATCCCTTCACGCCCTGGATTTCATGAACGAACGGGGCAAGCTCTACCAGGCTGCTGTTCTTCAGTGCGTGCAATCAGGAAAAAAACATGGCTGATGCAAACACCTGCGATGTTCTCATCATCGGTGCCGGTATCGTTGGCAGCTCGACCGCTTTCGCTTTATCGAAACGCGGAATCAGGACACTGAACATCGATGCCCTGCCCTCCGCAGGTTACGGTTCTACCAGCGCCTCTTCGGCGATCATCAGACCCATGTACACACACCAGGTTTCCGCCTGTGTTGCCCACGAATGCAGGTTTCTCTGGCAGTCGTGGGCTGATTATGTCGATTTATCGCAAGACGAACCCCTGGCCGAATACCACGAGAGCGGCGGCGTCATGCTCCTGCGTGAAGGTGAACTCGCAGGCAAAAAGCCAATGATGGACGCCATGAAGTACGCCGGAGTCCATTTCGAGATCATGGACGCAGAATCCATTCGCCAAAGGTTTCCGGAAATATCCCTGGATGGATATGGTCCACCCCGGCCTTTTGAACATCCTGAGTTTGGCACACCCTCGGGTGGCGCGATTGAACACGCGATATTCGTTCATGAAGCAGGTTTTGTTTCTGATCCACAGCTGGCAGCCAGAAACCTCTATATGGCCGCACAGGCCAGAGGTGCCAAATTCCAGTTCAACACATTGGTCACAGGCATCCACAGGGAGAGCGGAAGCTTTAGAGTAGAGACCAGTCACGGCACGTTCCTGGCAGAAAAGATCATTAACGCCGCAGGTCCGCATTCAGCGAAAGTGAATGCACTGACCGATGCGAAACTGGACATTGAAACCCGGGCCATGCGTCATGAGGTCGCCTACCTTTCCAACGAGATCCAGCACTTTGAAAATGGACCCTGCCTGATCGTCGATGCCGACGCCGGGGTATACCAGAGACCTGATGGCAAGGACATGCTGATCGGCACCACCGACCCAGACTGTGATGAAGATGACGTGATTGATCCGGATGAGGTCAACATGAATCTGACAGATCACTGGACACGACAGGCGATGCGCGCCGCTCAACGTTTTCCACACTACCGTATCCCCAACCAGGCACGGGGCACGGTTGGTGTTTACGATGTATCGACTGACTGGATACCCATCTACGATCAGACAGATGTTGATAACTACTACGTGGCTATTGGTACCAGCGGCAATCAGTTCAAAAACGGCCCGCTGATTGGTGAGATCATGGCGACCATCATCGGCGCGGAGAACCATGACGCCGAACCGGCACAACTTGCCCTCAAGCACATCGACAGACTCATAGACCTCAGCTTCTACTCGAGACATCGAGAGATTCAACAGACCCGCGGCGTGATGGCATGAAGGGGTCAGAAAGACTGTCCCTTCTGATAGAACTTCACGACCATCCAGGCGCACTGCACGAGTTACTTGGTCACTTCCTGAACCATGACATTAATCTCACAAATATTGAATCGCGTCCGGTTCAGGACGGTAACTTCAGCTTCTATCTCGACTTTATCGGCAGCAGAGAGGACCCTGATGTTGCAGAGCTGCTGAGAAAGCTGAAACTGAATACCAGCAGCCTGACAATTCTGGACGATCGAACGGTTCCCTGGTTTCCCCGCCACATCTGGGAGCTGGACTAGATCGCCAACCGGACACTGGATGCCGGGGCGGAACTGCATTCTGAACACCCTGGGTTCTCGGACCCGGCGTATCGCAAACAGCGTGCCCGCATCGACCAGATCACAAGGAATTGTCGCCACGGGCAGCCGATACCAGTAATTGACTATTCCTCACAGGAGAAAGCGACCTGGCGCACCGTTTACGAGGCGCTGCGGGCAGTGCATCGCCAGTTTGCCTGCGAGGAATACCAGCAGATCATGAATGAACTCGAAGAGCTTGGCCTCTACGGTCCGAACGAGGTTCCCCAGGCCGAGGACATGACCCGTTTCCTACAACCACGAACCGGCTTCCGGCTGCGTCCGGTTGCCGGACTACTCAACTCGAGGGATTTTCTGAACGGCCTGGCCTTTCGAGTATTTTTCTCGACCCAGTATCTGAGACATCACTCAAGACCGAACTACACGCCGGAACCGGACCTGTGTCACGAAATCATTGGCCATGCCCCCATGTTCGCAGACGCTGCGTTTGCGGACTTTTCTCAGGAAATAGGCCTGGCGAGCCTGGGCGCATCGGATGCAGAGATAGAGCGTCTTGCGCGCTGCTACTGGCACTCCGTTGAGTTCGGCGTCATCAGATCCGGCAAGGGGCTCAAAGCTTACGGCGCGGGCTTACTGTCCAGTTCAGGCGAACTGGCGCACGCCTGTGCGGACTATCTGCCGGCTGGGAATAAAGAGCCACGCCCGGAGATACGTGAGTGGACGCCTAACGCCGCCGCAGAACAGGCCTTCCCTATTACGACCTATCAACCCGTGTACTTTGCGGCGAAATCATTAAACCACGCCCGCCAGACCATGCGAGAGCGTTGCAGAGACCTGCCAAGAGTCTTCTATGCCCGATACGTTGATGCATCCCAGTCGATCTGGGTAGACAGGGCTGTCAGAACGGATCGTCCATCCTAAACAATACGCCCCGGGTTCAGCAGATTCTTGGGATCCAGTACCTTCTTGATGGCGCGCATCAAAGCCAGTTCATCTTCTGAACGGTTCATGCCAAGCCAGTCTTTCTTGTCCAGACCAATACCGTGTTCAGCCGAAACGGAGCCGCCGAAGGGTTGCAGCGCGCCATAAACGATCTTGTCCGCCAGGAGGTGGTGAGCTTCATCCACATAAGGACCTGCAAATATATGCAGGTTGCCATCTGCAATGTGCCCGAACATATCAGGCTGGCAGCCAGGCAACTCAGAGGTAAATCGACGCTGCAGTTCCTGAGCATAGTCATTCATCGCTGACAGTGGCAGGCTGACATCATATAGATAAGCTGGCAGCAGCGCGTCAAACTCTTCTCTAACTGTCCAGATTTCGCTTCGTTCCCGCTCTGACGAGGCAACCACAGCATCGATGACATGTCCATCTGCAAGCGCCTGCTCAAGCACTGACTCAAATCTGCGCTTGTCCGCATCCTCCTCGAAACCCTCGGTCTCAATAATGATGTAGAAAGGATAATCACGGGAAAGCGGCGCCCTGTGTTTACCCTCCCCAGTCACCCCGCGATAGAAGTTGTTCCACATCACTTCATATGCGCTGAGTGTGCCTGACATCTGAGCGCGAAACCGGTTAAGAAGCGAAATAACATCATCGAATGAATCCACGGCCACCAGCGCGCACTGGCAGCTTGTCGGCAATGGAAAGAGGCGTACCAGAACTTTCGTAATCACACCGAGCGTGCCTTCACTGCCAATGAAAAGTTGCTTAAGGTCATAGCCGGTATTGTTCTTTAACATCGGGTACAGGGATGACATCACAGTGCCGTCCATGAGCACCACCTCGAGCCCCAGCACCAGATTCCGGACCATGCCATAGCGCAAGACGTTGATACCGCCGGCATTGGTCGCGACATTACCCCCGATCATGCAGCTACCCCTGGCACCCAGATCCAGCGGAAACAGCAACGATTTATCTGTCAGCGCCTCCTGAAACGTCTGCAGGATAACCCCTGCTTCCACCGTAGCAACGAGCTCCGTCTCATCGACATCGACAATCCGGTTCATACGCTCCAGCGAGATCGTGACATCAGACAAAGAGGGATCGGCACCCTGAACGACACCGGTACTACCACCCTGAATGACTACAGACTGCTGCTTCTGGTGACAATAATTGAGCACATGGCTGACTTCTTCAGTCGAACCCGGTTTCACGATCGCAATGGTCTGAATCGGATCCGAGTTCCAATAGGAAGTCGCTCGATCCAGCAACCCATCACCATGCATCACGTTGGATGCACCAACGATACTGGCAAGGTCAGGTATCAGGGCAGTCATACGAAGTTCGGGTTAGGATATCGTCAGACATATTGAAGGAGATGCGAGTGGACTTCCACTACGACCCTGTTCCACTGCCCCATCGGCAGACTTTGAGTGACAGTGACGCGCTGACAGAAGCAAAAGCCTATTATGAGTTTATCCAACAGCGGCATACCATCAGGGACTTTACCGACGAGCCGGTCCCCAGGGAGATCATCGAAACCTGCCTTCGGGCTGCGGGCACCGCACCCAGCGGGGCCAACCACCAACCCTGGCACTTTGCCTGTGTCAGCGACCCGCACACAAAGAAGAAGATACGAGCAGCTGCAGAAGCAGAAGAACGCGCTTTCTACGGCGGCAAGGCCAGTGATGAGTGGCTTGAAGACCTGAGTGCGCTGGGCACCGACGCCAACAAACCCTTTCTGGAGAAGGCTCCCTGGCTTATCGCTATCTTCGTGCAGCGTTACGGCGAAGGCGAAGATGGAAACAGGACCAGGAACTATTACACGACCGAATCTGTCGGTATCGCGACAGGTTTTCTGATCAATGCTCTGCACAGGGCCGGTTTGGCGACACTTACACACACACCGAATCCAATGAAATTTCTTAATCAGATTCTGGATCGACCCGGCTCAGAGCGTCCCTATATCCTGTTGGTGGTTGGCCATGCGGCGGAAGATGCAAAAATCCCTAGAGCCGCAACCATCAAGAAACCACTCGACGATATAGCCAGCTTTATTTGAAAGCGTCTGCGAGCGCTGCCGCCATATCATCCACTGCCTTTTTCGCCGCGGTGACAACAGCGGTCTGCTGGATGAAGTTGTGCATGAGACCCTCGTAACACCGGTAACCGACAGGAACACCGGCTGCTTCCAGCAAATCACCGTAGGCTTTACCCTCATCCCGCAGCGGATCATATTGCGCGGTCACAATATGTGCCGGAGCAACACCCGCAAAACTGCTCGCTTTGGCAGGATTCAAACGCGGATCGTTCTCGTCGTAATCCACACCGCCCAGATACCCATCATGAAAATACTCGAGCACCTTATTGTCCAGCGCAACACCTTCCTTCAGCTCGCGTTTGGATTCCGTTTCTACGGTGTTATCAGTCGCGGGATAGATCAGCAACTGCAGCGCGAAAGGATTGTTTCCCCGGCAGCAAAGTGATTACACAGCATCGCAGAAAGATTACCACCGGCACTGTCACCCCCCACTGCCAGCTTTGACTCATCCATACCATAGTCAGCCGCATGCTTTGTGATGTGGGTTGCCGCTGATATGACATCATCCACAGCAGCAGGAAACTTATGCTCCGGAGCAAGGCGATAATCCAGCGCAATGACGCGGCAGCTGGCACCGTTGGCCAACTGACGGCAGACACTGTCATGGGAATCCAGGTCGCCAATCATGAAACCGCCACCGTGTATAAAGATCAGACCGGGAAGCATTTCCTCCCCCGCGCCTTTGGGAACATAGAGCCTTGCAGCAATGCTTCCATCGGCCCCGGGCACATCAAGATCGGTAACCTGATCGCAGGCTATGTCGGCAAGAGACTGAGCCTCACTGATCATGACGTAACCGGCTCGAAACATGTCTATCGGCAACTCAGATACATCCGGCGGGTTCGGGTTGGCTGCTGCTGCAGCATCCACCACCGCTTTGAGCTCGGGGTCCAGATTAATCTCCATTGATTGTCTCCATCACAGCAAGCGCAACATCCTACCAGAAGACATGCTTGAATCCTGCAGCACTGCCTGGCGAAGGACGCGCGTAATGATCACAGGTCTGGAGATAACCTGCCCTTTCGTATAGGCATCTTCGGATGAGTCTTCGGTGGCAAGCTGATGGATTGCCCGGACAACATCCATCCCCTCAACAACACGACCAAATGCAGCGAAACCCTGCCCGTCCGAATGGCGCATTCCCCCGTGGTTCAGGCCAGCCTGATCACCAAGGCAGATGAAGAACTCGGAACTTGCGGTACCAACCTCGCCTCGAGCCATCGAGAGCACACCATCAAGATGACGTATGCCCGTGCTCTGCGTTGATTCGTGCTGAATCGGTGGGAACGGCGCCACAGCTGAATAACCGATGCCACCCTGAATCACTTCGATTTTCGGACTGCCATTGTCATTCTCGTAAGTCACCGTGCGGTAGAAAGACGCGCCGTCGTAGAAACCACCGTCCACATACCTGAGAAAATTGGCCACAGAAACCGGCGCCTTGTTCGGATAAAGCTCAAGGACAATGTCACCCTGGCTCGTCATCATGACGACCCGGGGCGCCTCATCTGCCCAGGCGGCTATCGAGGCCAGACTGCACAGGACAAGAACACACAGAAATCTCAAAACAAAGCCTATTTGGGCAGGCCTGTATGCTGGGTACGGAAGGATTTCCGCTTGGATAAGTGGGGTTTTGAAAACTGTGTCCTGGGCACCAGATGTACCTTGCCGTTGCCAATCAGGTCATTGCGCCCCATCTTGCGCAGCGCTTCGCGCAGCATCGGCCAGTTGTCCGGGTCATGGTAACGTAAAAAAGCCTTATGCAGACGACGTTGCCTGGCTTTGCGCACAATGTTCACTGGCTCGGTAGATCGCCCTACCCGTTTCAATGGATTGCGTTCAGAGTGATACATGGCCGTTGCCGTAGCCATAGGCGATGGATAGAAGTTCTGCACCTGGTCTGCGCGAAAGCCGTTATCTTTCAGCCACTTTGCCAGGTTCAACATGTCTTCATCGGTAGTGCCTGGATGACCGGCAATAAAATAGGGAATCAGGTACTGCTTTTTACCGGCCTCTTGAGAGTACTTGTCGAACATGGCCTTGAACCGGTCATAGGTACCGATACCCGGCTTCATCATTTTCGTCAGCGGCCCTTTCTCTGTGTGTTCCGGAGCAATCTTCAGGTACCCGCCCACGTGTTCCGTGACTAGTTCCTTAACGTACTCCGGTGTTTCAACCGCCAGGTCATAGCGCAGGCCCGAGGCAATCAGAATCTTTTTCACCCCTTCGACATCACGAGCCTTGCGATAGAGCTGAATCAGGGGTGTCTGATCCGTATCCAGGTTTTTACAGATACTCGGATATACACAAGATGGTCTTTTACAGCTTGCTTCTATCTCCTTGCTCTTACAGTTAAGACGCCACATGTTCGCTGTTGGACCACCCAGGTCGGAGATCACCCCGGTAAATGCCGGGGACTTGTCACGAATCTCTTCAATTTCATTCAAAATCGAGTCTTCCGAGCGACTCTGTATGATGCGCCCCTCATGCTCCGTGATCGAACAGAAGGTACAGCCACCAAAACAGCCCCGCATGATGTTCACCGAATGTCGGATCATTTCATAAGCGGGCAGATGGGCATCACCGTACGAAGGATGAGGCACACGCTGATAGGGTCGCTCAAAGACCCAGTCCAGTTCCGGCGTCGTCAGAGGCACCGGCGGCGGATTAAGCCAGACAAGTTTGTCACCATGCTCCTGAACCAGCGCCTTGGCATTACCGGGATTGGTCTCGCGATGCAGAATGCGTGATGCATGCGCGTACAGCACCTTGTCTTCACGAACAGCTTCATAACCGGGTAAACGAACAAATTCAGGCTGATCATCGAGCAGTCTGACAGGCTGCGGTTTCAAATCACCTTGTGGAGATTCTCGCTCGTCAGGCAGCTGACTTTCATCCATGCATCGCCAGCCCGGTAAAGGGGCGTCCGTAATGAAGGCTGTACCGCGAATGTCGTGAATCTCATCTATGCTTTCGCCATTTGCCAGGCGATGCGTCACCTCGACGATAGCGCGCTCTGCATTACCGTAAAGCAGCATATCCGCGCGACTGTCCAGCAGGATGGAGCGCCGCACCTTTTCACTCCAGTAATCGAAATGTGCAATGCGCCGGAGACTGGCCTCAATGCTGCCGATAATGATGGGCACATCGTTGAACGCCTGTTTCACGAGTTGTGTGTAAACGATGATTGATCGGTCCGGGCGTTTGCCGCCAATGTTACCCGGAGTATAGGCATCGTCGTGCCGGATTTTCTTGTCCGACGTATACCGGTTGATCATGGAATCCATGTTGCCGGCGGCGACGCCAAAATAGAGATTCGGGCGTCCAAGGCGTTCGATATCGTCAGTCGATTGCCAGTCCGGCTGAGCAATGATACCCACCCTGAATCCCTGCGCTTCAAGCACCCGGCCAATCACCGCCATACCGAAACTGGGGTGATCCACGTACGCATCACCGGTCACAATAATGACATCGCACGAGTCCCAGCCAAGCGCATCCATTTCCTGCCTTGTGGTCGGCAGGAACGGTGCGATCCCAAAACATTCCGCCCAGTAGGGCCGGTATTCCGTCAACGATTGTGTGGGTGCGAGTTCCATGACGGGCATTCTAACAGCCATTCACTGAATCGATGGTCATAAGCGGAAATTTCGTTACTGTCACTCGTCGATTTGACCGCCTGAATACGTTATCCTTGCGCGATTCCACGGCCGGCGGCGACCGCCGCATCTCAGGTCACAAGTATTTGAAAGATAAGGGTATTTAGATGTTGAAGAACAAGAAGCTGGCAGCATGGCTCGAGGACATGAAAACGCTGTGCAAGCCGGACAACGTCGTCATCTGTGATGGCTCTAGTGAAGAATATGACCGCATGTGGCATCTGCTACAGGAAGCGGGCGTTGCAACGAAGCTCAACGAAGAAAAACGACCCAACAGTTATCTTGTGAGATCAGACCCCGCTGACGTGGCCCGCGTCGAGAGTCGCACCTTTATCTGCTCAGACACCGAGGCGGAAGCCGGACCCAGCAACAACTGGATCGCACCGGACGACATGCGCCAGACACTGCATGGCTTGTTCGATGGCTGCATGCAGGGCCGCACCATGTACGTTATCCCCTTTTCCATGGGACCGGTTGGTTCGCCTATCGCTCATATCGGGGTGGAGATATCGGACTCCCCCTATGTGGTAACCAACATGCACATCATGACCCGAGTTGGTCAGGCCGTTCTGGACGAACTGGGTGAAGACGGCGATTTCGTCCCCTGCGTGCACTCGGTCGGCATGCCACTGGATGATGAAACGGTTGACGTACCCTGGCCATGTAATCCACAGAACCTTTACATTGCGCACTTTCCAAAGACCCGGGAAATCTGGTCTTTCGGTTCCGGCTATGGCGGCAATGCACTGCTGGGAAAAAAGTGTTTCGCGCTCAGAATCGCCTCTGCCATGGCCCACGACGAAGGCTGGCTGGCAGAGCACATGCTGATACTGAAGCTGACCAACCCGGAAGGTGAATCAAAATATATTGCCGGCGCATTCCCCAGCGCCTGCGGCAAGACCAATCTGGCCATGCTGATCCCGACCATTCCGGGCTGGAAAGTAGAAACCGTCGGCGACGATATCTGCTGGATGAAGTTTGGCGACGACGGCCAGCTTTATGCCATCAATCCGGAGGCCGGTTTCTTCGGTGTCGCACCAGGAACAGGCATGGACTCGAATGCCAACGCTATGAACACTCTGACAGGTAACTGCATCTTTACTAACGTCGCCGAAACCGACGACGGCGATGTCTGGTGGGAAGGCATGACAGAGGAGCCACCTGAGCACCTCGTTGACTGGACAGGTCGCCAGTGGACACCAGATCTGGACCGGCCCGCGGCACACCCGAACGCGCGTTTTACCGTTGCGGCTGATCAATGTCCTGCCATTGCAGATGAGTGGGAAGACTTGAAGGGCGTACCCATCAGCGCCATTTTGTTTGGCGGTCGCCGCGCTAGCGTGGTTCCCCTGGTGAACGAGGCGAGAGACTGGCAACAGGGCACATTCTTCGGGTCGATTATCGCCTCTGAAAAAACCGCTGCAGCTGCGGGCACCATCGGTGAGCTGCGACGCGACCCCATGGCCATGCTGCCATTTTGCGGTTACAACATGGCGGACTACTGGAGCCACTGGGTCAATGTAGGCAAGAAAGACGGTGTTCAATTACCCAGGGTTTATTACGTCAACTGGTTCCGCAAGGACGACAACGGAAAATTCATGTGGCCTGGTTTTGGCGAGAACTCTCGCGTGTTGAAGTGGGTTTTCGAGCGATGCAAGGGCACAGCAGAAGCCATAGAAACACCCATTGGCAATCTGCCCAGTATCGACGGACTGGACTTCAGCGGCCTGGATCTCAGCGACGAGCAGATTGCCGAGTTGCTGCGTGTTGAAGTAGATGGCTGGCTGTCGGAGATACCCTTGATTGAAGAGTACTATCAGACTTATGGTGATCGGGTGCCGGAAGAACTCTACAGTGAGCTGGCCAACCTGAAACAGAAACTTGAGGAGGCCAAGCAGGCCGCGGCGTAAAGCTTATGAGTGTATTCGATCGTTACAGTCTGGAAGATCATGTCGCCGTCATCACCGGCGCGGGAAGAGGAATCGGAGAAGGCATTGCTGTTGACTTCGCGAAGGCAGGGGCCAAGGTCGTTGTCGCCGCAAGACGCGCCAATGAAATTGAGGAAGTCGCGCAGAAAATTATCGACAATGGCGGCGAAGCAATCGCCGTGACAACCGACGTCACCGACGACGATGCCATGGCAGCACTTGCGAAAGCTGCTGTCGACAAATTCGGCAAACTGACGGACTGGGTTAACAATGCCGGTGGTTCCACCTACCGGGCATCCATCCTGGAAATGCCCAGAGAAGAATGGGATCGCACCATTGCACTGAATCTCACTTCCATTTATGTCGGGTGTGTCACAGCCGCACGTAACATGGACAAGGGATCGATCATCAACATCACATCGGGTGCAGGCTCCGGTCCGGTTCCAGGCAGCGCTCATTATGGCGCGGCAAAAGCCGGCACCAACTCCCTGACCTGGACCTTTGCCGCAGAGTTTGCCCCGAACATTCGCGTCAACGCGGTGGCGCCTGGCGCGATTCCGACGGAAGTTATGCTGAACGCGCTTGGCAAGGACGAATCCCAGCTGGATGAAATCCTTAAAGAGTGGAACATACCGCTGGGCAGACTGGGCACGCCGGAAGACATCTCTTCTGCCTGTATTTACCTCGCCTCGGATGCCGCTTCCTGGGTCAGCGGAGAAATCCTCCGTGTCGGTGGCGGCGCCAAACCGAGATAGACGCCGAAAACCCGCAACCCTTATGCTCATACCCCCTTCTGGGGGTAACCCTGCTTGCTAAAAGCATTGATACTTTCCGTTACACGTTTCACCAACTAATTACCAACTATGGAAAGCAAATCATGATTTCATCCCTGCGCATTTTCTTCCTGTCGGCACTCTTTGTGGTGTCACTGACAGGCTGTTCTGACTCTGATAACCCGGCGAATGTATTCACCGGTACAAGTACCGAGCAACCCACTGGTGACGATGGTGATTCTGGAGATGAAGCCACAGGAGATGAGGATAGCGGCAGTGATGACGATGCTGGAGGAGATGCTGTGGAAGACGAAGTATCTGGAGATGGCGATACCAGTGATGATGGCGACACAGCAGGAGATGGCGATTCAGGCAGTGACTCAGATGACAGCGCAGATGACGGAGCCGGAGAAGGTGACTCGACAGCCAGCATCACAATCGTCAGTTCTCTTGGTTTGATCAATGGCGCCGATGTCGCCATCAGCACACCGGACGGTACAATGCTGACTGGAGCGACAGGCACTCTAGACGACACAAGTTCTGTCACGATCGAACATGATGGCAGCTACACCGGCCCTATCGTTGTCACAATCACCGGTAATGATAGCGCGACTTACTTCGATGAAGCCGCGGGGGCTACCTTGCCGATGCCTTCAGGTGTGTCTATCCGGGCTTTTGCGCCGTCAATCACTGAACAGGTTGGTGTCACCATGATCACCGAACTTGCAGCTCAGATTGCAGAGACTATCGGAGCAGATATCTCTGCCTCAGATATCACTGCAGTCAACGATGCCATTCGGGAAACCTTCGCTCCCGGACTCAGTGACATACTGGCTATCCCGGCTGTTGTCGACGAAACCAATCTCACTGGTCAGTCACTGGGCAATGACGATGCGGGGCTCTATGCCATGGCGCTCGCCGGTCTTGCAACACTTGCCGCAGCAGACACCTCACCTGCTCTGGCAATACTGGAGCAGCTGACCGCAGACCTGACCGACGGTGATATCGACGGTAAAAGTGCAGATGGAGCAATCACCGGGCTTTCCTACTCTGCGAGTGATTTCGTTTCCTCGTATGCCTCAGCACTGAACACGGCTGCTGCAAGCCTTGGTAACGCTGATCTCGTAGAAGCGGCGGCGATTGCCATATCCATCGAGAATAACCTTTTTGAAGTTGCTGTTGAGGCTGGAGCCAATCTCCCAGCCTCTGTCACTGTTCACATCGATGCCGAGGATATCGTCGATAGTGGTGGCGGCGATATAACGGGTAATTATGATCTAACGATTACGGGAACCATCACTACCCTTGGAGTCGGTACAGCATTCGAAGCGGTGATCGAAAACATTGTCGCACCTTCACCGGGAGATACAGGTGAGATCGAGAATGTCATCCTGGAAACAGTCCCGGGGTTCAGTGGCATCACGAATCTGACCGTCACCATCATCAACAACTCGACCGATCGAGTCACTTTCGATGTTGCCTTTGATGCCACGCAAAGCGGCGTCTCGGTTTCGGTAGAACTTCGATATGACTATGTTCCATCCGGCACCACGCCAGATGACTCAGGTGCCAGCGGAGACTCAGGCAGTGATTCGGGTGACAGCACGGGTTCCGGAGATGCTGTTGCCATTTCTGACCTGGGGCTCGTCTGTTTCGTCGGGGAACCAACGGCAGCAACGATTCCGTCGTCGCTCGCAGCGGTTTACCATCTCACCTATGCGCAATCTTCCCAGGGCGGACCTTACGCTGACGGTGAGCTTGTGCACTTTACCGTCAGCGAGGACGGCACCCTGGATATCAACGGACAGGTTGTGTTGACGACGCCGGTACTCTGTGGCGGTAACGAGCAGGAAGCAACCTGGAAGGATCTGGATACCGGCCTTATCTATTCCATCAGCTCACTCGTCAACGGTTTCAACGAAATCAACCTGGGTGATGCCTCCGGCAGTTCGATTCAGTTCCTGGGACAGTTCAGCGAATAGTCTGGAGATACCAGCAAGAAAAAGCCGACGCTAACACGTCGGCTTCTATCAGCTCGCTAAATGATCTGATTTAAACGCCTGATTCCTTCGTGGTTTTAACGATGGCTGCAGCCACCTTGTAGGGATCTGCATTAGACGCCGGGCGACGATCTTCCAAGCGACCTTTCCAGCCGTCCTCTACTGTACCAATCGGTATACGGATCGAAGCACCACGGTCAGACACACCATAACTGAACTCATCAATCGCCTGAGTTTCGTGAGCACCGGTCAGTCTCAGCTCGTTATGAGCGCCATAAACGGTAATGTGCCGGGGAATATTCTTGCCGAACTCTTCACAGATCTTGGTAAAAACATCTTCCTGTCCGGATTCACGCATCACACCATTTGAGAAGTTGGCGTGCATGCCGGAACCATTCCAGTCTGTGTCACCCAGGGGTTTCGGATGCCATTCAATCGCAAGCCCGTACTTTTCTGCCGTTCTCTCCAGAATATAGCGAGCAAGCCAGGTTTCATCACCAGCACGTGCTGCACCCTTCGCGAATACCTGGAATTCCCACTGACCGGCCGCAACTTCGGCATTAATACCTTCTACGTTGAGGCCCGCTTCAAGGCAGATGTCGAGGTGTTCTTCAACGACTTCGCGCCCATGAGCATTCATACCACCAACGGAACAGTAATAAGGTCCCTGTGGACGCGGGAAACCCAGACGGGGAAATCCTGGAGGATTGTCAATTTCCGGGTCCCAAAGGAAATATTCCTGCTCAAAACCAAACCAGAAATCGTCGTCATCATCATCAATCGTTGCGCGACCATTAGATTCATGTGGAGTGCCATCCGGATTAAGCACTTCCGTCATGACTAGATAAGCATTCTTTCGGTCAGGATCAGGGATAATGGCCACCGGGCTCAACAAACAATCAGAACTGCCACCCTCCGCCTGTTCGGTAGAACTACCGTCAAATGACCACATCGGACAGTCCTCCAGCTTACCGCTGAAATCAGACTCTACCCTTGTTTTGCTTCGCAGACTCTGTGTCGGCTTGTATCCGTCCAGCCAGATGTACTCCAACTTACTCTTCATGGTTTTCTCGCTCCTAAAACTTCGTCATTCCTCCCACCGGTTTGTCACCGTATGGGATCCAAAATTTGCTTCAATGCCTCCGCGAAGAGACTCTGAGGCGATCTTGGTGCAAAAAGTGTTCCCACTTTTCGGATCAGCATGCGAAAAAAGTGAGTAGATGGCATCTTGGTCTGAAGACCACAAAAACAGGCGAGGTAGCTGCCAATCATCAGCGATTGCCGGAGTTTACGAACGATTTGCCCGAAGTTTATCACGGGATAATCGCACATTAATGGTGCGTTATTCCAAAATGTAGCACCACTATTGCATTATATTGGTGCAATTAGCAGGTTCAGGTGCTCAGACGATTTCCTGGAGAAGCCTGACAATATCGAGACAATCGCCAGGTCGATCGTCCGGGGATTTCGCAAGACAGGACATAATCAGATCATCGAGCAGGGGAGGCAATTTACCAACCGCCGCTGCAGAAGGTGGCAAAGGTTGCTCAAACAGGACCTTGTCCTTCATCTCTCTGACGGTTTCTGCTTCGGCCGGGGTAGCCCCTGTGATGACTTCATAAAGCAACACGCCGAGACTGAAGATATCACTGCGCCCGTCTATCCTGGGATCTCTGTTCAGCTGTTCAGGTGACATGTAGGTGACGGTGCCCTCGAGTCCGCCCAGCCCCGTCACACTGGTATCGGGTTGAGCCTCCGACGTGAGTCCTTTTTTGATGTTCTTCGGGAGTTCGACGGAATCACGAGCCCAGACTTTTGCCAGCCCCCAGTCCATAACAAGCACCTCCCCGTAGGGTCCCACCAGAATATTCTCGGGTTTGATGTCGCGATGAATAACCCCATGGGTATGTGCATAAGCCAGACCCTGTGCAACCTGAATGACAATATTGAGCATTTGACTCAAGTCATACCTTTCACGGTAATCCAGCACTTCGCGAAGCGTGTAGCCGTGCACAAGTTTCATCGTAAAGTAGAGATCGCCACGAAGATCGCGACCTAGATCATAAGTCGGAATCGTGGCTGGATGCTGCAGCAACGCACTGATACGCGCCTCTCTCAGGAACCTGAGCTGCTCAATCTTGTTGTCACGAAAGTCGGACTTCAGCTGTTTGTAACAGATCACCCGACCAAGGAAACGGTCACGACAGGATTGGATAACGGCCTTGCCGCCACGAGCTATCGTCTTGAAATGAATGTAGCGCGTGCTCGGATTCAGCTTTTCAGGCAAAGGAATGTCCGTATCTTCGAGATACAGGACGTCCTCATCTACCGGTTTCTGCTCTTCAAATCGGGACATACACCTTCCCCACCAGAGATTGTCTTCTAACAGCCAGTCACTGTCACCGGGGTTTGTCCGAACCATCTCGGACTCCCCCCGATAACCGTATCAATCCAGCAGAGGATTTCCCACTAGAAAAGATCAGCGTGCATGACTTTTGACCAGGCGGCCACAAAGTCATTCACAAACTTCTCACGACTGTCATCCTGCGCATAGAATTCAGCATAGGAGCGAAGCACTGAGTTGGAACCGAAAACGAGATCGACCCGCGTTGCCGTATACCTGTCTTCTCCCGTATCGCGGCTTCGACCCTGGTACTGGTTTTTACCTGCTGGTTCCCAGGCATATGCCATATCCGTCAGAGTCACGAAGAAGTCGTTGCTGAGCACCCCTTCACGATCCGTGAATACACCATGCCGGGTACCACCAAAATTGGTACCAAGTACACGCATACCGCCGACCAGCACCGTCATTTCGCGAGCACTCAGCCCCATCAACTGGGCTCGATCAAGCAGCAGTTCTTCCGGCTGCACTGCATAATTGTCCTTCAGCCAGTTACGAAACCCATCATGGATCGGCTCAAGCACATCCAGAGCTTCGATGTCAGTCATCTCGTCCGTCGCGTCGCCTCTTCCGGGAGTGAATGGAACAGTAACATCGTAGCCTGCGGCTCTTGCTGCCTGTTCAAGGCCCACATTACCGCCAAGCACAATGACATCAGCAATACTGGCACCTGTCTCGGAAGCAATGCCCTCAAGCACACTTAGAACCCTGCCGAGCCGCTCCGGCTCATTACCTGCCCAGTCCTTCTGGGGTGCGAGTCGAATACGGGCGCCGTTGGCACCGCCACGCATATCCGAACCACGAAAGGTTCGGGCACTGTCCCAGGCCGTGGTGATGAGATCGCTGACGGACAGTCCACTGTCAGCAATCTTTGCTTTGACTGCAGCGACATCGTAATCCGTTGAACCCTCCGGCACTGGATCCTGCCAGAGCAGATCTTCTGCCGGCACATCCGGACCGAAGTAGCGTGATTTGGGACCCATGTCGCGATGGGTCAGCTTGAACCAGGCACGGGCGAATACGTCATTGAAGTAATCCGGATCCTTGTAGAACCGCTCAGAAATTTCCCGGTAAGCCGGGTCCCTGATCATAGCCATATCGGCGTCTGTCATGATGATCCGGTGATCTCGACGGGCAGCATCTTCTACATCCACCGGCGTATCCTCGTCTTTCAGACCCGCGGGCTCCCACTGCCAGGCGCCTGCAGGGCTCTTCTTCAACTCCCAGTCGTAGTTGAACAGAATGTGGAAATAACCGTTATCCCACTGGGTTGGATGGGCTGTCCATGCGCCTTCAAGCCCGCTGGTCACGGAATCCCGCCCAATTCCCCGTGAGGTTTTATTCATCCAGCCGAACCCCTGGTCCTCAATGGGCGCTCCCTCCGGATCAGGGCCAAGAATCTCAGCATTGCCATTGCCGTGAGCTTTACCAACCGTGTGGCCACCCGCGGTCAGCGCGACCGTCTCTTCATCATTCATCGCCATGCGCGCAAAGGTTTCACGAACATCCTTCGCTGTCTTCAGTGGATCCGGCTGGCCATCAACACCTTCCGGGTTTACATAGATCAACCCCATCATCACGGCGGCCAATGGATTTTTCAGGTCGCGCTCACCGGAGTAACGGCTGTCCGGATTATCAGATGGTGCGAGCCATTCCTTCTCTGAACCCCAATAAATGTCTTTCTCGGGATGCCAGATGTCTTCACGGCCAAACGCGAATCCAAAAGTCTTGAAACCCATGGATTCATAGGCAATGTTTCCGGCGAGAATAAACAGATCAGCCCAGCTGATCTTGTTGCCGTACTTCTTCTTGATTGGCCAGAGCAATCGGCGCCCCTTATCCAGGTTGCCGTTGTCGGGCCATGAATTCAGTGGTGCGAAGCGCTGATTGCCGGTTCCGGCACCGCCTCTTCCATCCGCAACACGGTATGAGCCTGCCGCGTGCCAGGCGAGTCTGATCATCAGACCGCCATAGTGCCCCCAGTCAGCCGGCCACCAGGCCTGACTGTCCGTCATAAGATCGTGAAGATCTTTCTTCAGGGCATCAACATCCAGAGACTCGAGTTCCCTGCGATAGTCGAAGTCATCCCCGAGGGGATTCGTTTTGCGGTCATGCTGGTGGAGAATGTCCAGATTCAGCGCATTCGGCCACCAATCCCTTGAAGAACTGGAGGCGGTATTACCACCGTGCATGAACGGGCATCCGCCCTCTTTTCTAGCTGTGTTAGATGCTTGCGACATAATTCCTACCTTTTATTCCTGTCAAAGTTCACGATTACATGACTGTTTTTCATCACAGGGCCCAGAGTAGGCCGACGGCTTTGATCTGTATAACCTATTATTTTTCTTATTTCGATTGATATTTACGATGATTGGTCGTGCTACAGTCGAGGAAAACGAAAAAGGAGAATGCATATGCGTCTGAAGGGTTTGAAGTGCCTGGTAACAGGGGGCTCCAGCGGCATCGGCAGAGCAACGGTAGAACGGTTTGTTGAAGAAGGGGCTGAGGTACTGATCGTGGACATCGATATTGAAGCCGCGAATCAGGTCGCGAAAGTACTTGGCGATTCAGTATGGGCACTGAAGTGCGACGTCAGACTTGAGCAGGATGTCGAGGAAATCGCAGCGCAGACGCATGAGCGATGGGGCAAAATCGATGTGCTGGTCAATAACGCCGGATCAGAATTGAACCGGGCCTACGATGACACAAGCGTGGATGAATGGGATCGCGTGATCGACACAGATCTGAAGGGTCCATGGCTGATGTGTAAACACTTTGTGCCGAAGATGGTCGAAGCAGGTTCAGGCAGTGTCATCAACGTCTCTTCTCTGAATGGGCTCGTTGGCTTTCCCCTTTCCACCGCCTATGGAAGCGCCAAAGGCGGGCTTGTGGTTTTCACTCGGGATATGGCCATAGAACTTGCCAGCAGTGGTGTCCGCATTAACTGCGTATGCCCCGGCGTCATCGATACAGGCATGATGGAACGCTGGACTGACCTGATGCCGGATAAGGAAGAAGCGAAAACAATGTTGAAGGGAACAATGCCAATCGGCCGAATGGGGACGGCTGAAGAAGTAGCCGGCGCCATCTACTTCTTTGCTTCATCGGATTCGAGTTTATGTCAGGGCACCATACTCAGTGTTGATGGCGGATTTACCGCCCAGTGACAGTCACTTCAGAGCTTGTCTGTGATCCGCCAGCGCACTCAGTGCTTCCCGGTAATCACCGACAACTCTGAGCACGAGATGATTGGCACCTGCCTCAACGAAAGTATTCATCCAGTCAATGACCGATGCAGCATCCCCACCGAAACAAGCCTGGATCCCACGCAGAATCTCCGCAGAAAAACCGTAGTACTGCTCCAGATACTCGTCGATCTTCTCGTTAGCAGAGGCCACATTGCCATCCACGCAAACCGTGAGATAAACCGCCGTCTCTGACTGACGACCAGCATCTGCCGCCGAGACATCCAGGATCTTTTGTTGCCGGCTGATCGTTTCAGCATCCGGACCGATGGGAAACCAGCCATCGAAATGCTTTCCCGCACGTTCAACTCCCGTATCAACTCCGCTCGCATACCAGATCTTTGGGCCACCGTCCTGAAACGGCTTTGGCGCGACCACCACATTGTCAACCTGCCATCGTCCGTCCCATGTAACTGGCTCACCACGCCACAAAGCCCGGCAAAGATTGACACTCTCAACCAGCCGCCCTACCCGCTTATCAAATGGTACACCGGCCGCGGCGAATTCAGCCCGAATCGAGGGCGCATCTGCACCAATGCCAACACCGACGATCAGCTTACCCTGACTCAGCTGATCAATGGTCGCCAGTTGCTGCGCCAGAATCACCGGATTACGCAGCGACTGCAGAAGAATTGCTGTGCCGATTTCCATACCCGGCGTGGCAACCGCCAGTGCGGCCAACAGTGTTAAGGGGTCGTGTCGAGGTCTGGCAAAGAGAGAGTCACCCACCCATAGCGAATCAAAACCCTGCTTTTGTGCAAACTGTGCGCGTTCAATCAGCTCACCGGTACCATGCGCCTCCTGCATGATCTGCTCTCTGGTAGGGACCAGATATCCCAGCTTTGTCATTAGGCAAACTCCTTAACCCTGGCAGTGGCTTCTTCCAGCGGCTTGAGACTCAAGGCAAGACAGACCGCCGCGATGAGGTAGTTCACCGCAGCCAGCGAAGACAGTGACAGATGGATGGCATCTTCACGACCAAACACATAGTCGTTCATCAGACCAATAATGAGCGGCGCAAACAGATAAGACAGAAAACTGACACAGATGAGATAGACCGCAATCATCTGACCCCGCAATCGATTAGGTGATATTGCCTGCAACGCAGCATTCGATAATCCTGACGGCATGGCCATGAAGAAGGTTATCGGAATTATCAGCCCCACAGCGATCCAGGCATTGTCCAGCAGAGGCATGATCACCGCGAGCGGTCCCAGCCCGATAGTGCCCCAGAGACAGACTCTCATCGGCGCATCTGCCCGACCTCGGGCCAGCATTTTTCCGGCGTACCAGCCAGCCCAGACGCTGCCCAGGATACCGACGATCAGCGCAATCAAACCATAGGTGATGCCGATTTCCGTGCGCGACCAGCCATGTGTTCGGACAAAAAATTCAACTACCCAGGTGAGAAAAGCGAAGCCCTGTATGGAAAGGCACAGGTAAGCAATGAAATGATACGACAGGTATTTTTTTCGTTGCATGCAGAACGCCCAAAGCTCCGCATAGGAATACCCCTCCGACTTTTCTGCACTGGCGCCACTACGTTCTGGTTCAGCAACCGTGAACATGACCACCGCGAGAAGCAGCCCCGGCAGACCAACAACCACGAGGACCGTCTGCCAGGAATACATCTCGCCAAACACCGGCAGGACCATCTGCGGCTGCGCTTCGAGATAATCGATCAGCGGCCCACCCACCAGGCTGGCGAGACCTGAACCGATAAAAGGCGCGGTGGCAACAATGCCATAGGCCAGTGGTAATCGATGCTCTTCAAAGTAGTCAGCCAACATGGAGGTTGTCGCAGGACCTAAAGAGGCCTCACCGACACCGACGCCCATACGGGCCACGAACAACTGCCAGAAATTATTCGCCATACCGGCGAGCGCCGTCATCAGACTCCAGCTGAATATCCCTGCGACAATCACGTTGCGCCGGCTATGACGATCAGCAATGCGCGCCAGTGGCAGAGTTGTCAGGGAATAAACGGCTGAAAATGCCAGCCCGATAATCAGTGATATTTCCGTATCGGAAAGACCACCCAGGTCCCTTTTAATTGGGCCGATCATGACGTTGAGAATCTGCCGGTCGATAAAGGACAGCGTGGAGGCAACGGTCAACAAAATGACCACATACCAGAGCGTCCAGTCAGAGTACTTTTTCATTATGTGAAATCTCGCTGCAGCTGCATTTAGACCTTGACGATAGCTTTACCGAAGTTTTTCCCGGCAAACAGATCGCTGAAAGCAACGCCACAGTTCTCTACGCCGTCATAACTTGCTTCGAAGTTCTTGATCTTGCCATCGTTCAACCAGCCAACCAGAACATCTCTGGCTGATTCATAATCATCTACCCAGTAGTGGGTCATGAAGCCTTCGAGCTTCGCGCAGTTAGCTACCAGCCGAAACAGATTCCCGGGACCGCTGCCGTCTTCATCGGTGTAGTCGGCAACCGCGCCGCAGAAAGGTATGCGCGCCTGATAATTAATATGGTTGAGCACTGGTTCGAGTAGATCACCACCGACATTGTCAAAGTAAACATCAACACCATCAGGGCAGACTCTGCCAAGCGCTTCATCAACATTCTCTTCCCGATAGTTGATCGTGGCATCGTAACCCACTTCATCTTCCAACCATCGACACTTCTCGGTACTACCCGCAAAACCGACGACATGACCTGCACCCAGCGCCTTGGCAATCTGGCCTGCCGCATTACCCACGGCACCGCCGGCAGCAGAAACCAAAACCGTCTCGCCTGGTTGAAGCTGCGCAACCCGGGTCAGGCCAAAATAGGCTGACAGGCCAGTGTCTCCAAGTAACCCCAGAAAGAGATTAGCCGGCTGGTCAAACTTGTCTTCGATGGGCACCATGAGATCTGCGGCCGTTGCAATGGAGTAGGATTCCCAGGAAAGGCGCCCCACCAGCACCTGGCCCTCTTTCATATCATCACGATTTGATTTCAAAACTCGTCCGGCAACAAGCCCCATGACCGGCGCGCCGATTTCCATGGCCGGCAGGACTTCATCTCCAGCACCCTCGTCCATCCAGTTCCTGAAACCTGCATCCAGGGAAACATACAGATTCTGCATCAGGGCCTCGCCATCACCGGGTTCCGGGATCGGGGTCTGGACGACTTCAAAATCTTCAGGAACGGGTCTTCCCTTGGGTCTTCGAGCCAGGAGTACCTGAGTGTTGGTCACAATCTTTCCCTCTTCTTGTTCCGGTTTGTTTAGTTATTGTAGGTCCCGGAGTATAGCTGAATACAATCACCACTGACGGTTTTCCATGGTATTCTACGCGTCCCTAATATGAACCCATGAGCCTGAACCCGGAGAATCAGTTATGTCAGAAGAAGTCGCACGCGTTGCCACTTGCCCGGTCCATGAAATTAACCCCATGCACCCGGAGATTCTGAAGTCTCCGTGGATGATGAACCGCCGCCTGCGGGAAGACGCACCGGTTTTCCAGGATCCGAATTCCGGCATCTATTTCATCTCCCGATACGAAGATGTGGTCAAGATGGCCATGGACCACGAAACCTTTTCTTCCCGAATGCTGACTGCAAGCCGTCAACTGACCGCGACAGATGATCAGGAGATTCGTGAGGTCATGGAAAGCGGCTACCCCAACGTTCCCACCATGCTCACTGAGGATCCACCCGCACAGCGTCGATACCGGAAGTTCGTTGATGGAGCTTTTTCACCGAAGGCACTCAAAGCACTGGAACCATTCATTGAATCCCTGGCTCAGGAACTGATCGACTCATTCATAGACAAGGGTGAATGTGAGTTTCTGTCAGATTTCGGCATTCCCCTGCCCCTTCGGGTGATCGTTAGTCAATTAGGCGCTCCGGAAGAGGACCTGCCGCTGTTCCGTAAATGGACTGACGCCTTTATCGGCAACCTGAGCCAGCAACTCGATCGTGACGGTCTGCTTCAGGCAGCAAAGGACATGGTCCAGTTTCAGCACTATTTCGTTGAGCGCATGGAAGAACGCAGAGCGGACCCCCAGGACGACATCCTGTCGAAGGTGGTTAACGCCAGCTTCGATGGAGAGAAACCGCTGGACAACGCGGAATGCCTGTCCATGCTCTCGCAGATTCTGGTAGCGGGCAATGAGACCACAAGCGCAACGCTGACAGAAGGCATCTGGTTGTTGATTCAGAATCCGGATCAATACGAGATCCTCAGGAACGACCTTTCCGAGGACATGATCTCACGCTTTGTAGAGGAGTCCCTGCGCTACTCCAGTCCGTCGTCCAACATGTTTCGAAGAACCACCAAAGACGTTGAGATGCATGGCGTGACTATTCCGGAGAACTCCGTCCTGTTCGCACGATTTGCATCAGCGAACCAGGACCCTGAAAAATTCCCGGAACCGGAAAAGTTCAACCTGATGCGCGACAATCTGCGGGAACAGGTCGCTTTCGGCAAAGGTGTTCATCACTGTCTTGGCGCTGCACTCAGCCGCAGGGAAATGAATGTCGGCTTTAAGGTAATTTTTGATCGGATGGAAAACTTCCGACTGCAGGAAGGCGCCAGCGACCCGGAGTTTTCAGCCAATGCGCTGCTGCACGGCCTGACCGGCCTGGATCTGGCGTTCGACAAGAGATAACTGTCTCTGTGCTAAAATTGGGTCAGTTTCACCCCGGTGCATGCAAATGGCGAACGATCTCGAAAACCTGATCCGGCAGACAGAAGCCGATATCAACAAAACTCAGGTCATAAAAAAGGGAAAGAGCCGCGAAGGCCGGGGCAAAATGCCCAAATTGTCTGTCGCCATGAGCATCTGGCTGTTCGCCATTCTAGCGGCCGTCTACGGCTTTAACGATATCGTCTCAGTGGTATTCAAACCCGCCGAATCAAAGATTGAGCAGGATCTGACACAGGTACTGACATCCGCGGCGAGTTCCCTGAGAAAATATCAGCATGAATCCGGAACACTGCCGCCAATGTTGCCGAATCCGGCAATCCGGGGTCTGGTGAAGTATGAACCGCGGAACGAGTTCAGTTTTGTGTTGAGCGCCTCCATTGGTGATGTCACTATGGTGCTCGAGTCTGACAAGGGAAATGTTCACCGCAAGGAATACGAGTGAACCCGACCAGACTCGACACTTTCCTTGTGTCTCTCGCCGTAGGCCTTACGATCCTGCTGCTTTGCACTCGGCTTTTCAATTACCTGCAACTTCAGGCTGAGGCCGATCAGATACACAGCAACATCCAGGCAATTGCAGAAACCGTGCACGAGTTTAAAGAGCAAACCGGACAGTGGTTTCCTCAGAAAGCTGCGAGTGAGGAGTACACCTTCCCGGATCCTTTCCGATATCACCATGTCGCAACTAAATACCAGGGGCTGGAAGAACGCTGGTTCACACCAGGCCAGAATCACGGGATCATCATTCAGCTGGTAAGATTTGACTCATCAAAAGAGTCCAGGCTGACGCGACATATCTTCGAAACCGCACTGAAGAATGGTGAGCCCTACATCCGCATGCTGCTTCACAATCGCGATAGCATGGAAACCAAAAGCACTGTCGTCATGATGCTGCAGAATAAACTGCCCGCCGGCACCCTTGCAGAGATTAACGACCACTACTTTGTGGTAGACATTCGGGAGCTCCAGGATGCCGAGTGACAATCTGAGAGAACTCATTGCGGAATCTGCCGCCGAGAATCTTGAAGCTCTTGAGCCAGGAAACCTGGAACCGGAAACGGAGCCTAAAAGCCCACTATTTAACCGACCCTTCGCGGTGATCATAGCCTGGACCCAGTTGCTGCTGCTGACATTATTTTTCTATCTGAATCCGGTTGGACATATGCCAATCGTTGGCGAGCAAAGCTTAAGGGTGCGACTGTCCACGGAAATTTATCAGATCGCCTATCGCATTGAGGCCTACAGGAATGAGACTGGTCAACTGCCTGACTTCCTTGAACCAGAGTGGCGTGCTCAGGAGGTCAACTATATTTTGGAAGAGGGCAGATACGAGCTGCAGGGTCAGATGGGAGATCTAGAGATTATTTTCCGAGAGGGCGAAGATCCGGAAACCCTGATGCACAATGGAGTGGTTCGCTGATGGCTGTTAATCACTGGCTCGTGTCAGCAGCCCTGTCCACCAGCGAGGCAAGACAACCTACTGACGAGTTCAATCTGACAGGAGATATCGTCGACAAGTGGCGCACGGTTGCAGAAAAAACAAATCTAACGCCGGAACAGTTGGCTAACGCCGTAGCGTCATATCTTGATATCCCAAGAGCCGACATCAGCAAGATCGAATTTGAGTTCGCCAGACAACTGCCCGAGGGCGTTGCGCGGACCCACAAAGTCCTGCCCGTTATAACAGAAGAGGATCACGCTCTGATCGCGACCTGCGACCCAGCAGATTTAGCCACGCTGGATGAGCTATCTTTTACCTTGGGGCTCAAAGCGACAGCCTGTGTAGCCACGCCAGATGAGATCGAGGCGGCCCTCGGAAATGTCTATGGGCAGGACGGCGATCAACTTCAGGGCTGGGGCAAAGTCTCCAGCTCGCTGGTGGCTGCAGAACTGACCGTCCGCCGTCTGGATGGCAGTCGCATAGACACCGGCCAGAGCGCCACGTCTAAACTGTTTGTCGAGATACTCAAGCGTGCCGTTCATTTGAATGCCAGTGACACTCACGTCCAGCCATACGGAGACGGCGCTGTCGTACGTAATCGCGTAGACGGAGTTCTGTATCGCGCCGTCGACCTGCCATCTTCCGTACATGCCCATTTGATTCGCCACGTTAAAGCGATTGCTGGCATGGATGTCACCAAACACATGATTCCGCAGGATGGCGAACTGCGTATGGAACTTGAACACAGGGAAATCGACCTCCGACTATCGGTCATTCCAGTTAGCGGCAGCGAACGCCTGGTCGCAAGACTGCTACCCCAGAACCAGGTCAGAGCCCTGGGCATGCTGCGTTTGCCTGCTGAGGAACAGAAGATACTGGAAAGGCTCTCAACCAACGCTGACGGCATGATTTTAATGACCGGGCCTACGGGCTCAGGAAAGACTTCACTGCTTTACGCCATGCTGGCAGAAAAGAACCGGCCCGATATCAATATCATGACCGTAGAAGAGCCGGTGGAATATCGACTTCGCGGCGCATCACAGATCAATGTTGATACAAAAACTGGCCTGACCTTCGCACGGGCTCTTCGCTCCATACTGCGCCAGGATCCGGATGTCGTCATGATCGGGGAGATCCGTGACGAGGAGACGGCAGGTATCGCTGCCCAGGCTGCGATGACCGGGCACTTTGTATTGTCTACAGTCCATACTCTGGATGCCCTGCTGGCAACAGTGAGGATGACAGATCTCGGGGTGTCCGCATCAACCCTGGCCGATGCCCTGCATGCGGTTGCTTCGCAACGGTTGATACGCGCACTGTGCATGAACTGCCGAGCGCCACTGGACCCTCAAGAATTTTCTAAGGCTGAACAGCAGTTCACAAAACTGGCTTCTGCGCCGAAATGGAAAGCGGTGGGTTGTGAAAACTGTCACGGAACAGGCATGTCCGGGCGTCTACCCGTTCTGGAAATCGTCGAGATGACGGATGAGATGCGCAGGCAGCTTCGCAGCGGTACGGTAGAACCCGACAAACTGGAAGCTCTGGCGATGGAATCCGGCACTCGCTTTCTCGCTGAAGGTTTTGCGCGCAGAGTCGAAGAAGGCTCCACTACTGTCGCTGAAGTGCTGCGAGTTTACGGTGGCGGTTTCTTTAATCGACTCATTCGCTTCAGGAATTTGAGGAAAAGCCTGACTTCGGAGAAGCAGACCAGTTCATGATCGGCTCAAAGACATCAAGAGGATTCTGGTGGAATAGGTTTCGAAGGATCGAGCACCAGTGATTGAAAAGAGGAAGCTGTTGCCAGGTCACCTCTTAAGCCCTTCACCGTCGCAATGACGCCAATATTCATGTTCTCTTTGACACCGTCGGGCAGCTTCGCTGACAACGATGCCAGATTCCAACCGAGAACGCTGATCGAGCCTCCTGAACCCGAGTTGCCTGCGCCATCGGAAACCGATGTGCTAGGCAAAAGTCCAACCAGGCGCAGGTCGACCAGTGTATCGCCCTGGGCAGGATCAACATCGGCATGCATGGAAAGCATAGCGCCAGCATTAGGGATCGCGACTGAGGTATCCACGTCCACAGTACGACTGACAAGGTCACCTCGTGTCGTAAGCTGATGATTGCCCGTCAGATCTTTCGCAGTGCCTCCCTGCATCTGGACATCAAGGACCAATCCATCGGCCGGCGTAATGGCAGCACCAAGTGGCGTAGAAGCTATCGCCGCCGGATCAACGGCTTTCGTGGCAAGTGCGGCGTTGAATATCTGGCCGTGGAACGCATCGCCGGGAGAAAAACCGTGGTTATCACCATGAGTGCCATCCTCAATCTGGAAATGGTCCTGGTCCTGCGCCAAGGCAACCACACCACCACCTGGGATCGTGTAGCCTTTTGCTGTATCCGGCCTGGTGAATTTGACCTCACCATCAACAAGCACCTGCAGCAGGCCGGTGTCTGAGGACCAAAGCGTCGAATACCGATGTGTTCCCTGGTCAACTGTCGTATCAATACCGGTCTTGTATTCCGTACCACCAATACGGACTGTCAGGTCCTGCGGATTCCAGACATAAAATTCATTTTCATCACCTGGACGTGCGTAACTGATAAACGTCGCACCATGTGACCCTGTGGTTGCGACCTGCGGTCCACCGATCACGTTGAACTCCACCGAGAGTTCTTTCATATCACCGCCTGTCTGAAGCGGACCGTTATTGATGACCGAGCCCGTCCCTGTGTTAGCAAACTCCAGAACTTCCTGCCTGGTCGTGAATCCAAAGGAGATGGAAGGCGCAGAAACAGGGTTGATTGCACCCGCTTGAGTCGACGATTGACTGGAACTAGCCGCTGCAGTGGTCGCGGTCGTGCTCATGGCCAGGCAAAACGGTGTGTCATTGGGGGTGAGGTAAACCTCGTATGCCATCACAGAGTCAGTAATTGTTGCACCGGGCGCAACCTGATTCCGTTGCGACATCTGTTCATGCACCATTCGTGCTACTTCCATGGAGTTTCGACCGGTGGCATCAGCAGATACAACTACCGACGCCCGATACCCCTTGCTCACGTCCGAGCCATCCAGTGGTGAAAAAGTCACCATCATATCCACTGGAGATTTCTCGATCGTTGGTAAACTGACAACCGAGGCATAGTCCTGGCAAATCTCGACAGGTGCGTGCGTCGCAGCATAAGTCTGGAGAGGATCCTGTAATTCTTTAATATTCGCTAAAACGGCAGCATCAGCGGCATTCCTCTGATAGCCGTTGTACACGCTGAACGCGATGGAACCAACCACAGCCACAAGACCGACCACAATCAATAGTTCTAACATCGAATAGCCACGAGTTGATTTCATCTCATTCTCCGTGTGTCTGTATATCTATCTCACGAACCAATTCTGGTAGGCGAGTATGTAAGGGGTCAAGCAAGATTCTTGAGATGCCGAGAAATTCCATGTTTTTACTGGTTCTCGCGACGACACTGGAACACGGTGCCGGAAGTTTCCAGCCTGGCTTCATCACCTTTGTTCCAGAAGCTGATATCGTTTGCGGTGTACCTGACACCAGACGCCGCTTGCGCCTGAGTGAGAATACGAACCTGTTCGGAAATGGCCAGTTCAATGGTGTCCGGTCCTAGGAAACGCATCGCGGCAATACCGGCAGACCCGCACTCGAAAGTAGTGCTCGACATAAGCGCCATGTCCCGAGGTGCCTTGTCCTGAGGTGCCTTTTCCTGAGGTGCCTTATCTTGAGGTGCCTTATCCTGAGGCTCCGGGCTCTGCCTGACGGCACGAATTCTTCTCATTCCCAGCGCGTCAGACAGGTAAAGAATCGTATTGTTAACCACCTCTAAGCTCGCGGAGGCAGTCAGCGCATCAAAAAAGCGTGCTTCCTGATTCATCAAAGCGGGGGCACAAGCTCGTCGACCGCTGCCGACCGGAGAAATCACAAGATTACCTCGATCAAGGTCCACACCGGCGAAATAGGGGTTACAACCTCCGCTGCCAGAGATGCGCCCCTCTTCCGTGAAAGAGATCGTGATCATCGAGTAGTCGATAAAGCCCCTTTGATCAATGTCTTCGACTCGCCATACTCCTTTGGGTAAACCCGCTGCAGATGGATCTGACATCGACAAGGATTCACCGGTCTGCTGCTCGGCTGGTGTGCAGGCGAGCAGACAGGCGAAAAGCAGAGACAACAAGAGATGCCTGGACATTCTCATCGTCCTGCTTCGCGGGCAGTGAGCCTCAGTCAAGACGTTCAATAATAGTGCCTGTTCCAAGACCACCACCACAACACATGGCAATCAGCGCATACCTGCCTCCGCTGCGCTCAAGTTCGTGCAGCGCCGTGGTGATCAGTCGGGCACCGGTACTACCGGTCGGGTGGCCCAACGCAATAGCACCGCCGTTGACGTTGACTTTGGCCGGATCCGCACCGACATCTTTCTGCCAGCCGAGAACCACTGAAGCAAAGGCTTCATTCACTTCGAAGATATCGATATCGTCCATAGTGAGGCCCGCTCGATCGAGCACCTTGCGGGTTGCCGGGATCGGACCTTTCAACATGGTGACCGGATCAACACCGACCAGTGTGGTTGCGACAATTTTTGCCCGCGGCTTAACACCCAGTTTTTCGCAGGCGTCGCCTGATGCCATGATGACGCAGGCAGCGCCATCAGAAACCTGAGAGCTGGAACCTGCCGTATGAATTTCCTGACCGGGCACCGGCTGAAGACCAGACAGTGATTCCAGGGTAGTCTCACGCAGACCCTCGTCTCTGGTGATCATCTGCGTTTCACCGGTTGGCTCAAATTTCTCGTTCAGGACCGGCGATTCAATAGGCACAATCTCACGCTCAAACCGGTTCTCTTCCCAGGCCTTAATAGCCTTCTGCTGGCTTTCCAGACCAAACTGGTCTGTATCCTGGCGCGTAATCTGATACTCCTCGGCGATCATGGCTGCACCCATGAACTGGCTGGTTGGCTGATAGTATTCACCATAGTTCTCTCCCATGGGGTTACCATCCTTCATCGCAGAACCCAGAGGAACACGGGACATCATTTCAACGCCGCAGCTCATCACAACATCTTCAATACCTGAACCCACCATAGTGGCGCCCATAGTAGTTGCCTGCTGGCTGGAACCACACTGAGCATCAACTGTTGTCGCCGGTACTTCCAGGGGAAGCCCCTGAGACAGCCAGGCGATACGCGCAATGTTAAAGGTCTGTTCACCAACCTGGGACACACAGCCACCAACGACCTGGTCGATTTTCTCAGGTGCGATTCCGCTGCGCTCAAGTGCCGCTTTCTGAACCTTACCGAGAAGATCGGCCGGCTTGAGGCCAGCCAGGCCTTTTCCACGCTTGCCAATGGGACTGCGGCAGGCTTCGACAATGTAGACATCAGACATGGGATTTTTCCTTAAAGTTTAAATATCGTGGTTAATCTAATTCGGGGACAGTTTACTTTATTCTTAATTCGGGGACAGTTTACCTAATTGCAATTAAGTAAACTGTCCCCGAATTTGGTTAAACGGGAGTGAGCAGGAAGTGACCGTGGCTGGCGGCGATGGGCTTGTTGATGGCTTCCTGCCAGATTTCTGCCCGTACGTTGGCGACTCTCCTCCCCTGTCGCGTCACGAACGCGCGACCGTAAGTCTCCACCGGGCGTCCGGAGCGCAGATAGTCGATAGAGACATCCACGGTTTTCGGCAGCCGTTCACACTGTGTGTTGTACATCAGCTGGATCAGTGACGTGATTTCCAGAAAGGTACCAATCGCGCCGCCATGGAGGGCTGGCAAGACAGGATTACCTATCAGCATCTCCTGGAAAGGCAGCACCATCGTGATTTCATTGCCCTTGCGATCTACCCGTATACCCATGAATTTGGCGTAGGGAATGTGGTCAACCAGGGCCTGCATATCTTCCGCCCGCCCTTCTTCGCGAAGCTGTTTCAGAATTTCCATATTAACTCCTGGGTTCGTTGGGCGTGCCTTTCATGAAGGCAGCGATGGAGGTTGCCACTGGATCATCCATCGTCTCGTGATAAGCGGTCGCACGCACAAAGGCAATGGTCTTGGTCTCTTTAAAGCATTCAGCCGTTACGAGCAGGTCAACATGCGGCGTGGCCGGTTTCATGTAATCTATCCGCAGATCCAGGGTCGCCATGCTCGAACCTTCTTCCCACTCACTGCGCACCCGTATGGCCCAGCCTGAGGCGTTATCCAGTGCGGCGGTGATTACACCACCGTGAATCACGCCGGTGTCCGGATCGCCCACCAGGTGCTCTGCGTAGGGGACCTTCACGGTGAGTCGCGAACCCTCGACGCTGTCGACACGCATGCCTATAGCCTCACCGAAGGCCGGCACCATGGAAATGGGATCAGTCAGGGACATCAGAACTCCTAATTAACTTCATCAAAGCTTTCAACATAGTCTCGTAACCACCTGAATTGAGTCGATAATGCCAAATAGGTAAATCATTCTGTTGGACCTGATCCAGAGTCGGCACTGGGACTTTCAAGCAAGTGGTATTTCGAGCGATGTTAAAGATATCGACTCCGCGGAGAATTATCAGCCTTTTCGCGCTCATTTTCTGTTTTTCAACATCCGTATCAGCCAAAGACTTCAACATTATTGAAGCTGACGGCACTTTGAACATCTCTCCCATCGAGTCCGAAGCGGCTCTTTCAGATGCCCGACTTCTTCTCGACAACAACTCCATCGAATACCGCATTGAGGACTCAAGTTATCGGCAGTCACTGGGCTTTATCGTTGTTACGCCGAGCTATTCAAACAAAGCCGCTGCCGCGGGTGATCTCCAGCGCCTCGCAGCTGCGGGTGTCAGAGACTATCTGTTTATCGCACGAGGTGACTATGAAAACCGGATAAGTGCTGGTGTCTTCGGTAGCCGATTATCCGCAAAGAACCGAGCGGATCAGCTTACTGCGCTGGGGTTTTCATTCTCCGTGATCGAGCGGTTCAGAACGCTGGGCACTCGGGCGATTGCGATCCGAGAAGCCTTGTCTGTGGATGAACTCGAGCGCGTACTTGCCGGTGAACGCCTGGAAAAAAAACGCAAACCTATCCATCGAACCGACACCTCGCATCGAACGAGAACCGGCAACCGAACCGGAGGTCGCTGATCTGACGGCGAAATCTCCAACGGACGCACTAGCTCAAACGGAAATACAGCCTGAGCCGATATCACAGCCTGAGCCGATATCACAGCCTGAGCCGATATCACAGCCTGAGCCGATATCACAGCCTGAGCCGATGTCGCAGCCTGAGCCTATGTCGCAGCCTGGGCCGGTATCACAGCCAGAGCCCGAGGTTGAGACGCTTACAGTACCCGAACCGGTCCCAGCGACGCCAATGCTCGTCAGAACTCAGGCTCCAGAGCGACCAGAGAGAGATAACCGCTGGCTCTGGGTTTTATTCGTCGGTATTGCCCTCATTATCGCCGGGGCCCTTGCCTACTACTATCTGCAGCGGCGAACCACAGAGCAAGCGAGGGTCCGGGTAGAAACACCGCCACTATCTCCTGCTCCTGCTCCTGCTCCTGCGAATCCAGCAGAACAGAAGACCGTGTCTGCAGATGAGACCACAGAGCGCGGCGAGGTCAACGTCTCTACTGACCCGGAGGCATTCTATGAGTACGCAGATGCGGTTCTTAAAGGCCGCCAGGGCAGTTCGAGCAGCCTCGCAATACTGGGCACCGATGACACCAGAATCACGGAACTGATTAATGATCTGCTGCTTCTGACCCGTCTCGAAGAAAAGACAGAATCCATTAACCCCTTCGCATTTGATATCCGTTCGCTGGTTGATAATCTGATCGACAGGCTCGCTCTTGAAAACCCGAAGGGCACGGCTGCCATTAAGTCCAGTCCTGCCGATGACCTGCCGACAATCCTCTCGCTGGATGCGGCAAAGTTGAATCGTGTGCTGGTCATTCTCATTCAAGATGCCATCGATAAAACCGCAGCAGGTGTTATCGACATCCATCTGTTCCTCGACAGCGGTCAGCTGAACACCGAGGTTCGCTATCACCCCGAGGGCCCTGACGCGAATGCGGATCTCGAAGCCATCACGAATCCGGCAAAATCGAGTGACGAGATATCCATGCAGGAACGCATCAGATTCGGTGTCGCGAATCGGTTAGCCAACGCGCTGGGAGGTCGAATTGATACCAGCCTTGATAAGGGCGAAGCTCTGATCAAGGTAAGACTGCCTGCGACAGTCGTAAACAATGGACTCAGCAGCCTGCCTGCGGGGAAAACCGTCGACGATCTGTTGGTCGCTGAAGAACAGGCCAGAGCTGAAGCCGAAAGTGCCAGGTTACAGATCGAACAGGTCCAGGTGGAAATTGACCGCGCCCGGACCGAGGCCGAGAGGAATCTGAAATCCTCGGAGGAAGCCATTGCAGAGCTTCGGGAAGAATTACTCAAAGCTCGCGAAACAAGATCCACTGAACTGGAAACCGCTCAGAACGAAAAACAGGCGGCTCAGCAAGAACTCCAGTCGCTTAATCATCAACTACAGGCACTGAACCAGGAACTGGAAACAACCCAGGTCCGACTGCAAAAAGAAGTTGAGACGAGAGGCCTGCTGGAGCAGGAAGCCCAGACAAAAGTCAAAGAACTTGAATCCACGCTTGCCATGGAGCAAAGCAGAATCGAGCAGGAGGCCCGGGGACTCAGAGCCCGGGAAGAAGAAGCCCATGCTCAGGTGAGTCTGCTGGAGGAACAGCTTACGAACATGCAGTCAGCAATGGATTCAGAATCCAGGAAGGCGCTGCAGAAACTTCGTAATCATCTGACCGAAGCGGAAAACCAGCTCGCTGGTGAAACTGAGAAGAGAACCAAGACTGAAGAAGACGCACAGACTCAGGTTAAAGATCTTCTGCAACAGCTCAACACAGCACGGGCGACTGCCGAACAAGCCACCAGCGAGAGGGGCACACTGCAAAGCAGGCTCGAAGAAACAACCAAAGAACTCACACAAGCCCGCTCTGAACTCGAGGACAAGGTCAACAGGCTGGAAGCCACATCCCAGGCTGCTGAGACGCGCGTTGATGAATTGCATGCTGAACTGGCTGCCGCGACAGTTGCCATAGAAGAAGAAAAGCAGGCTCGGGCGGAAGCAGAATCCAAGGCCAGGCAACAAGCAACAGATCTTGAGCAACAACTCGCAGAAGCAAGACATCAGCGCGAGCAGGCTCTGGCTGCCAGTGAAAGCAAGGTCGCGGACGCCAACAGTGAAATCGAAGCCCTCACCACCAGACTCAACGAAACTGAAACTCAGCTTCAGGAACAGTTAGAAGCGGTCGAGAGTCATAGTCTTGATGAAGAGATGCAGACGTTGCGCTCGGAGCTGAATGCCGCTCAGGAGAGACTTGAGACTGAAGTGAATCGACGAAACATAGCTGAAGCTGCTGCCGGCAAACAGATTGAAGAGTTGCTGGATGAGCTGAACCAATTACGAGGTAACGCTAACAGCCTGTCCAGGGAACGTGCTGAACTGGAAGCTAACTCCCGGGAAAGTCTCGGCGAACTCGAGACCCGACTCAGGGAAATGGAAGCGGAGCACGAAAAGCTGAAAGCCAAAGCTGAGCGTGCGGAGGCATTCGGACAACATCAGACATCCTTACTGGAACAGGCCCTTGCGGACGCCGACGGCGCCAACAAACTGGGTGAAGCTGCCAGAAAAGTCACACAGCACCTCAAAGTGAAGATCAAGAAACTTGAGCACCAGCTGGCAGAACTGGAATCACGGCAAACACCCGAACTGACAGAGGAAGAAGCGGCGCTACCGGAGGAGCCGGTGCTCATGCTCGAAGAGCAAGTCGTTGAACCGGAATTGGGAACATCATCCGCACCCTCTTCACCCCTGAGTCTTGTACCTGAAAACGAGATCGTTTCCGAACCGGTACACGAGGCAGATATAGAACCGGAAGAACCGGAAGAACCGGTCCTCATGCTCGATGAACTCAAAGAAAAAACAGAACCCAAAGAGCAATACACAGTTGATGATGACGTTGACTTCTCTCTGGACGATTTTGATGCACAGTCAGAAGAATCCATAGAGGAACCCGCACAAACACAGAACATGGAAGAGTCTGACGAACAGGCTCCAGCCATTGAACTAGAGGAACCACCGGATTACGAGATTCAGTTTGATGACAAACCGATTCGATCCTCCAGGCCCATTAATAATCCAGTGCTTCACTCCATGATCGAACGCTTTGTGAAACAGTTGATGCATCATATTGATACCATGGAAAAGGCGTTGGCAAACCGCGACTATCTGGAACTCGTCGTTTCATGTAACTGGGTACGTGGAGAAGCCAATACGCTCGGATTCGACATTCTTCTGAAACCCATAGACTCTATTGAGTTCCAATTGCGTTGGGAAAAATTCAGCCAGATCATCACTCACCTGTCTGAGCTCAGGAACATGGCAGAAAGAATTGAGATCAAACAGACAGCCTCCGCTGACGCGCCTATTCAGTACCTCGTTCCAGCACATGCCAAGAATGCCGTTATCTACGAGAACTTTGTCTCACAACTGGGTTCAAAACTCCTCGAGTTGGAGGTTGCCGCCAGCTCAGACAACACCAGGCAGATGACGCAACTTTGCAAATGGATCAACCGTTATGGCACCAAGATCAAGTTTGTGGAAGTCGTAGAAGCTGCCAGTCGCCTGCAGGAAGCGATTGATCTCAGCGATGAAAAACTCATTGATGAGCAAATGAAGCTGTTTATAGACATCTACGCAAAGATAGAGATCGTTCTTCTTGATCAGGAACAGGGCTAACCAGGAACAAATTGGCCAGGAACAGGATGACCAGCCATACAGTTGCCTGACAATGACAATGACAATGGCAATGGCAATGGCAATGGCAATGGGATGAACAGAAAAACTGCCGCACCTCACAGCTTGAATTCAAACTCCAGCTCATCCTCGATAGCAATACCACGATCATCCATCACCGGGATATCAGGTTTTAGGGCGCGCGCCTGGTTAATTGCCCCTCGATGAGTCGCTGTGTGGTGCCAGCCTACATGATGATAGAAATTGATGGCGTTATGATTATTGTTTGATGTAATAAGCCAGCAACGTTCAATCCCACCCAGGGATCGCACATAATTGATCAGGTTCTCGAGCAAGCCACGCCCTATGCCCGCACCCCGTATCTCTGAAACGAGACTCACCACTTCAAGCGCATCCTCCCGGATCTCGTAAAGCAGCAGCCCGACCGGATTCCCCGACGAAACAGCAACCATTCCCGAAAGATCCTCACAGTGATGCAATCTGCCCCGGGAAACCACAGAGCTGGAGCCAAAGTACTCAGTAACAACCTCGTTAACGTAAGCCCTGTCGGCTCCTCTGATCTGACGGATGACAACGCCATTATCCAGAATACTAGCCATAGCTATGACTTACAGGAGCCATTGTCCGACAGCAACGAGCGACACCCTGCCACCTACTCGAACATGATATTGACCATTGTGCTTTTCGCTTCTGAGATAGAGCTGCGATGGTCTGTTTATCTCATAGCCCTGACCGACCCGTGCCTCAACCCGTGGAGACCCGAGATACTCATGCTCAGCCAGGTAAGCGGCCAGGCAACCATTCGCACTACCCGTGGCAGGATCTTCAGTAACGCCAAGTTCACTCGCGAACATACGCGCCTGTATCTGCTGCCCGGCAGCATACTCGCCCTGACAGAACACAAAGAACGTCCGCGACACACTACTGCGCCCGGCCCGCGCTTTCTTCAGTACTTCATAATTACGCACCGGGGCCATCAGAAACTCTAATCCGGTTGACACACGCTGACAGGGAAAGTCAGGTGCCATGTCGTCTGGTTCAAGCCCCAGAGATTGTGCAACCACTTCATGAGGCAAAATCTCTCCGAATTCCGGCTCGTTCTGGGCCATCCAGAGAACACCATCGTTTTCAAAGGTGACCGTAATAGGACCAACGCCAAGATTCAGCGTGATGGTGTCTGTATCTGAGCCCAACAGTTCATTACGAATGAGGAAACTGGTGCCCAGAGTCGGATGGCCGGCGAACGGAAGCTCGTCTGTCGGCGTGAATATTCGAACGTCAAAACCCTCTTCGAGTGAACCGCCCGTAATAAAAGTCGTCTCGGCAAAATTAAATGCTCGGGCGATCTTCTGCATCTCCTCGCCAGAAAGATCAGCGGCATCCGGCAAGGTTGCCAATTGATTCCCCGCATAGGGCCCCTCTGCGAAAACGTCGGTAATAAAGTAGGGTCTGCTCATTGCCTCATCTCTCCAGGAAAGGTCGATCGCCGGATACCGTTACTCTGATCCCGCTTCGAGTCTGCGGAAAGTAATCCCAGAGTGCGTAGTGCTGTGTGCAGCGATTGTCCCAGATCGCAACGGTGTTTGCCTGCCATCGGTAGCGGCAATGGTTAATCGGCTCCCTGACTCTCGAAAACAGAAACGCAAGCAAAGCATCAGACTCATCCTTCTCGAGCTCGACTATTCTACGGGTGAACCCACTGTTCACGTAAAGGCACGGTCGATCCGTCTCCGGGTGAGTTCGGACAACCGGATGCACGGCCTTTGGACTCTCACGCTGAGGTTCATGCGCCCCATAAAAGCCACTGTAATCTGCACTGTGAACTGCGGTGAGACCAAGAAGAAACTCCTGCATCACTGGGCTCAGCGAGTCATACACCTTATACATGTTCGCCCAGAGCGTATCGCCTCCCTCTGTGGGCACAGTGTGCAGATGGAGAATACTGGCCATTGGCGGCATTTCATCAGCAGACACATCTGAATGCCAGACATCGCCATTGTTACGATGAGAATTTTCGTCGGTATGGATTCTCATCAGCGCTGGGTTGTCATCAACGTAAGGCGCTGCCGGATGAATATGCAATGGACCAAAACACTCACCCAGCGCCAGGTGTTCATCAGGGGTCAATTCCTGATCCGGAAAGAACAGAACCAGGTGCTGCAACCAGGCTTTGTGCACTCGCTCATACAGCGAGGTATCGACAGGAAGCTTCCGCAGATCTACGCCGTGAACCACCGCGCCGATATCAGGTGTCAGCGGCTCTATGTGCATATTGTTGTGTGCATACTTTTGTTCATGCAGGCTATGATAAGGCTCACATTCACTCAAGACGAGCAGCGGGATGACAATCTGGGTAGATGCAGACGCCTGCCCGGTGGTTATCCGGGATATTATCTTCAGGGCGGCTAACCGCACAGAAACCGAGACCGTATTTGTCGCCAACAGTTATTTGAAGGTGCCGCCATCACCACACATACGATTTGTACAGGTGCCCAAGGGATTCGATGTGGCCGACAATGAAATCGCGGCTCGTGCGATTGCCGGGGATCTTGTGGTGACCGGTGACATCCCGCTGGCCGCTGAAGTCATGGAAAAGGACGCAGAAGTCATCAACACACGGGGAGAACCTTTTTCCCAGGACACCATCCGCCAGCGACTCAATATGCGTGACTTTATGGATACCATGCGCTCTTCGGGCGTACAGTCCGGTGGACCACCTCCCCTGGGACAGGCCGAGAAGCAGGCCTTCGCCAATGCGCTGGATCGATATCTTGCGAGAATGGCAAAGCAATGAATGAGCTGGAAAGACAGGCTCGAATCGATACCGCAGCACTTTACCGCCTGGTCGCACTGAACGGCTGGGATGATCTCGTTGGCACGCACATTTCAGCTCGTATTCCCGGCGATGAGCATCGTTTCCTACTGAATCCCTACGGTATGTTATTCGAGGAGATCCGGGCGAGTGATTTATTGACCATCGATCTTGACGGCAATCAGCTGACCGAAAGCGACTACCACTACAACCGCGCAGGCTTCACCATACACAGCGCAGTGCATACGCATCGCAGCGACGCCATGTTTGTCATTCATCTGCACACCGATCATGGTGTCGCCGTGAGTTGTCAGCGCGACGGTCTGAAGCCTCTGAATCAGACCGCCATCGCCATTTTTTCGGACCTCGCCTACCACGACTATGAAGGGGTAGCTACAAACCTGGCTGAAAGGGAACGACTTGTGAAGGATCTGGGGAAGAAGAACGCCATGATTCTTCGCAATCATGGCACCATGGCGTGTGGCCCCAACCCGGGCGGTGCCTGGCAAGCCATCTATCGACTGGAGAAAGCTTGCCGATATCAGATACTCGCCGAGAGCGGCGGCAATGAGATCAACCTGCTTTCCCGTGACATCGTCGATTCACGAGCTGGCGAAACCAGCACGGAAAAACTGCTGAAGCGTGGAGAATTTATCTGGCCCGCGCTGCTGCGCAAACTGGATCGGATCGATCCGTCATTCAGAGAGTAACGCTTCATGTCCAATGAATTGACGACGGCGCAACATGAGGAACTCTCTATCGCTCTGGGTAATCTGTTACAGGAACTGGAATCCCTGCTGAGCGCCACTGAGTCCGGTACGGCTCCGGTCAAACTCAAGGATAATCAGGGCCGCCTGTCACGCATGGACGAGCTGCACAACCAGAGCATTCTGGTCGCCAATCGAAACGTCGCCAAGAACAGGCTCAAATCAATCAGGCAGGCCCGAGTACGCATCGACGATGGTAGTTACGGATATTGTCTCGATTGCGACGAACCTATCGGCATCGCAAGACTGCGGGCCTACCCGGATGCGACAAAATGCATCGAATGCCAGTCTGTCAGTGAGCAAAACCGGCAAAAATAGTCCAAAAGAGCGATGGCGCGCACACCATCAATCTCAGGTCGGTACATCACGTCAGTTCAGGTTTCGTAATTGCCAGTAACAGGGAAGAAGAAGCAGATAGCACAAAGCCCCCACCATCAGCGTCATGCTGATACCAAAAGCCATGCTGATACCAATGGCCATCACTGATGCAAGCACCCCTGCCGCTCCGTTGATGCCCCAGAAACACACTGGTCCTCTGTAACAGCCCTATCTCGACCAGCATGAAACCCATGCCAATCAGCAGGAAGTAGAAACTGCCTGAGTAGACAAGCGATCTGCCGGTATTCTTTATTGCACCACGCAGAGGAAGAATCACCGTCGCCAGCACCAGCAATAGCGAAACAACAAGAAGAACCATCAGGGTTACGGTCGCAATCACGTTGCCTTCCCGTACACCACCACCGATCGAATCCAGCCCCATCAGGGAAGCACTGATCTGAATCGCCTGAAGGGGTCGATCAAATCGCAACTGGTTAAAAAAGAAGGGACGGTCATCGGTTGGTGGTGACAAGTCGTAGGTATATCCGCCAGTGACCCGAGAGAGCTCCTCCAACGAATCTGCACCAACAATTTTTGCCAGATCAGTAGAGACAGATGCCTGCAGCGGGCTCAGTAGAACACGATGCTCCAGAAAGCTGGTTGCCTGGTGTAAAGGCGACAGGTCTTCGGGAGAAAACGGTGATCGAGACAAGACCAGGGTTGTCACGTTACCCTGGGAAATCAGCAACAGATGCTGCGCGGGATCTTCAACCCCAAGAGATAGCAGAGTTGCAGTTCCCAGTGAAATCAGCCGTCCGGTTTCATTGACAGTTGCCGGGTTAAACCAGCGACTCACCGTAAATACGCCATCCGGATTCAGTCGGCTGACGAACGTCTGCCAGGCATCAACGGTATAAAGACCATTCTCGGATAACGTGAACGCTCCGGCTCCGGTTGCAGCCCATGTATCCACCAGGCTCATCTGAATCAGATCAAAAGACTCATCGGTACGCGCAAACCAGCTGCGCCCCTCGTCCACAACAAGTTTCAATCCCGGCACACGATCAATGTTGGTGAAATCTGCGAACCCTTCCTCGATGGTAAGTAGTCGGATAAAGATAGGATTGACCTCTACCGCCGTGATATCGCTCGCCCCGAAAACGGCAGCGGAAAGCACATCACGTCCGCCACCGACACCAATAACAGCGGTTTTGTCGCGACCCGGCAGAAAGTAGGCAATATTGGTGACATCCGAGCGAAGGAACTGAAACTCATTAAGGTCACCCTGAAACCTGTAAGCCATCGTGCCAGCATCGCCATCAATCTGCAGGCGTCGCTGCAAAATCGGTTTTGTATTCTCAGGCATTCTCCAGGAAGGTCCCCACATGGCGGGTAATGCTTCGACTTCAGGAAAGACGGCAACTCGTGAAAACGAATTCCATTCTCTGAAAATGTGGGAACTACCGCCTTCAAAGTTGCCTTTGACTGACAGCGGCTGTAGCCCGTAAGGACCCAGTCCATTCAGAAAACTCACCAGGGTCATGACACCAAGGAGCACTGCTTTCTTGCCTGACCCGTTTGATCGGGTGCCGCTGAACGTCATTGAAGCCAGCATGGCAAGCACTCCAACCCACATAATGGCTGTCGGGGCATCGCTGGCCTCAAGCAATAGCAACACCATCACGCAGCCAAGACCAGCTCCAGCCAGGTCAACCCCATAGACCTTACTGATCGGAAACTGACTACGGGTCAGCGCAAGGCTGACAACTACCCCAGAGAAAAAGAAAGGTATTGCAATAGTCATTGCGATCTCAAGCCAGACAACCACCCAAACCAGCGACTTCACAGTTACCGGCACGAGTGTCATTTGCACGGCAAGACACAGGAAGATACTCACGGCAAACAGGGTTGTGTAGTGAGAAAGGTCCTGCGCCAGGGTCTTTGAAGAGAAACGCTCGCCGCGCAGATAAATTCAGACGGCACCGGCAGATATCCCGAACATCGCCATACTGATGGCAAAAAATGCCAGGTGATACCAGGCAAGCACTGAAAGTATCCTGGTCTGCAGAAGCTGCAGCATCAGCGTAGTTGCTGTGACCAGGAAAGCCCCGAGTAGAATCGGAGCGCAGTCATTCCAGCCGCTCAGTGATCAGATTTACGAAATGGTCCGTGTTCGCCCAGAAAGTCCACTTCCCGGTCAACGTATCGACGTTCATTCTCAAGATAATTATCAACCGCATCACGAAAAGACTCATTGGCGATCCAGTGAGCACTGTAAGTGTGAGAAGGCATATACCCCCGAGCGAGCTTGTGTTCACCCTGGGCTCCAGCCTCCACTCGTGCCAGTCCACGCTCAATGGCAAATTCAATGGCTTGATAGTAACAGACCTCAAAGTGAAGGAAGGGATGATGTTCTATGCAACCCCAGTTGCGACCAAAAAGACAGTCACCACCGATGAAGTTGATCGCTCCGGCGACATAACGGCCATCCCGCTTGCACATGACAAGCAGAACATCATCGGCCATGGTTTCACCAATGATAGAGAAGAACTGACGCGTGAGGTAAGGGGTTCCCCATTTCCGGGAACCTGTATCCATATAAAATCTATAAAAGTCGTCCCAATGGCGTTCCTCGATATCTTCCCCGGTAAGGCGCTCGATTTCGATTCCCGACTCTGATGCTCCGCGACGCTCACGCCGAATATTCTTGCGCTTCTTTGATGACAGTGCAGCGAGGAAGTCATCAAAACTCTTATAGCCTTCATTCTGCCAATGGAACTGGTTATGTGTTCGCTGCAGAAATCCGAGTTCACCCATCTGTTGCCACTGTGCATTGGTCGCGAAAGTGATGTGAACTGACGAGACTTCCATCTGCTCCGCGACCTGCATCATCCCGGACAGCAGATACTTTTCAAGGTCGGGATCGCCTGTGTCGGTTCGAACCAGAAGGCGTCGACCCGTCGCCGGCGTAAAGGGTACAGAAACCTGGAGCTTCGGATAGTAGCGCCCACCGGCGCGTTCAAAGGCGTCTGCCCAGGAGTAATCGAAGACATACTCACCCTGAGAATGGCTCTTAAGATACATGGGCACGACACCCACCAGCCCATCCGACTCATGCTCGAGCGCGAGATGGTAAGGTGCCCAGCCAGTTTGACCCGTCGCAGAACCGCTCTCTTCCAGGGCACTGAGAAAGGCGTAGGACACAAAGGGGTCATGGGGAATTGCAGACCCCGAAGGATTCGCGCAGGCATCCCAGCGCTGCTGGCCTATCTCATCGATACCAGCACAGGCCTTTACCGTGTAACTTTGCGTTGAGATACCTGCCTCGTAATCCTTGAGTAACTTAAAGAGTACCGGGTTACAGAAGCTCTCCAGCAACAAGCTCAAGGGCTTCTATCTGGCCTGCACCCAGCAACATGCTGCCGATCTTGCCGGATTGACCGGCTTCCTTCCAGACCTGCAGACGTTCCTTGATACGTTCAGCCGGACCCACCAGATGACAGGCATCAACCAGTTCATCTGGTACAGCCGCCATGGCTTCATCCTTCTTACCGGCGAGGAAGAGATCCTGGATCTTAACGGCAGCATCTTCAAAGCCAAGCGCTTTCGCGTAATCGTTGTAGAAGTTCTTGTCGCGCGCACCCATGCCACCAATATACAGCGCCATGTTGCCCTTGATAGGCATACGGCAGTGGTCAAGGTCATCACCTATTACGACGGTAACGAAAGGTGCGACATCAAAATCCATCATTGTCTTGCCGGCCTTATCCAGCCCCTTCTGTACGTTACCAAGAAGCACATCCACTTTTTCCGGTGGCACCCAGATCGGGAAAACACCATCTGCACACTCTGCGGATGTTTCCAGCCCCTTGGGTGTAATAGATGCGGTGTAGATTTTGATATCACTGTCCGCCTGAAGAATGCTCTTCAGCGGCTTACCAAGACCGGTGCCATCTTCACCGGAGTAAGGCAGGCTGTAGTGGAAACCTTCATGCTCAACCGGCGCCTCGCGGGCGAAAATCTTTCGCAGGATATCAATATACTCACGAGTTCTGGTCATAGGTCTGCCGTAGGCCACACCGTGCCAGCCCTCTACAACCTGGGGTCCGGAAGCACCAAGACCGACAATAAATCGACCATTGGAAAGCTGGTTCAACGTCATTGCCGTCATGGCTGTACAGGCAGGCGTTCTGCCAGGCATTTGCATAATCGCAGTACCGACCTTTATCTTATCGGTCTGTGCCAGAATCCATGCGGCGGGTGTCACCGCATCAGAGCCGTAGGCCTCAGCGGTCCAGACGGAATCGTAACCCATGCTCTCCGCCGCTTTGATGCGATCTATATCTATGCTGATGGCCTTGCCGCCAATACCGTTCAATATTCCAAGTTTCATTTCGAGTTCCTCTTCTTCAAATTCTGTTATTCACTAAAGCGCTATGCGCTCAGCTTAGCGACCAGTTCCCGCGCATGATCATCATCCCTGGCGGGCAATGATCCCATTGTGCGATCAACAAGACCGTCGTAACGACCTCTGAACTTGTCCACCACTTCATCGATTTCAGCAACGATCGCAAATTCCTCCAGAATGTCATCAGTAATGAGCGTACCCATTTCATCCCATTTGCCTTCCTTGGACAGCCTGTTCAATTCCGGCTGCAGATCGCCCCAGCCATGGACACCCAGTACCGGAGCATAAGCCGGTGTCGATCCATAGAAAGCAATTTGTTTACAGACAGCCTGTTTGGTCGCATTGAATTCTTCTTCTGTATTGCCCGTGACAATAAAGCCCGGGTAGGAAACCTCAAAGTCTTCACGAAATCGCCCGGCTTTAGCGAGCCCTTTTTCAACCGCAGGCAACGTGACTTCCTTAAGGTATTTTTGTGTCGTGAAAGCATGGATGATCACACCGTCGGCAACCTCACCAGCCACCTCCGTCATAAGCGGGCCGACAGCGGCAAGCATGACTTTGGGTGCCCCATATTCTGTATCGAGAGGTGTGAACATAGGCGTCATCAGAGAGTGAGTATAAAAGTCTCCTTCAAATGACAGCGGCGTACCGTTGTGCCAGCAGTCCCATATCGCTCGCATGGCAGAGATAAACTCTCTCATTCGAGCTGCCGGTTTCGACCAGGGCATACTGAATCGTTTAGTAATATGCGGCCTGATCTGAGAGCCCAGGCCAAGCACGAAACGCCCCTTTGAGAAACTGTTCAGGTCATGACCGATGTTCGCCAGATTCATCGGCGTGCGCGAAAACGCCACCGCAATCGACGTGACCAGCTCAATGTTTTCGGTTTCCTGCACTGCAAGCAGCAACGGAAAAAAAGGATCATGTGACGTTTCTGCAGTCACTGCTCCGTGGTAGCCCAGTTTTTCCAGACGCTGTGCATGACGCGAAGCGCCAGACAGGTCGCCCATTAATCCACCATCAACTTTCATTGGAACTTCCTCTTAAAACTTAAAATTCTTTGCGGTAAACGCCTCGTAGGTACGCATGGCATCCTTCGGCGAAGGACTTGAGATAATGTGGGTCGTAATCCCCATCTCGCCTCGCTCACGAATCAGGTCATGACACTCAGCTTCAGTGCCGATAATGCCGATCTCGTCAATAAGCTCATCGGTGAGTGCACCGGTCGTTTTTTCCCGGTCTTTCTCTGCCCATCCTTCCCGGATGGTAGCGGCGACGTCCTCGTAACCACACCATGCAAGGAAATTGTTATAGACCGGCGTCGCGTAGTAGGGTGCAAAAGCGGCCCGGAATGCATTGCGGGCACTTTCCTTGTCATCTGTGACAACCACCATGTGTCGACAGACCACATCAATATCTTCAGGCGCTTTGCCAGCCCTAGCACCACCTGCCCTGACGTGCTCCATCATCTTCGGCAGTGCACCCTTGGGAAACAGGTTCAAAATCACGCCATCAGAAGACTCTGCAGCCGCTTCAAGCATTTTGGCTCTGAGTGCAGCCATATAGATCGGCTGCTCCTCACCCTCGCCCAGTGGCAGCTGCCTGTAACCATGGCTTTTGACGGTATCCCCGTCATACGACGTCTTTTCGCCCCGCAGCATCTGCTTCACAAGCTCCGTGGTTTCTTTTACCCGCGTCAGCGGTTTCTCAAATTCAATCCCGTGCCAGTTTTCCATCATGGTCTGGCTGGAAGAACCCAGTCCCAGAATGAATCGGCCGCCGGAAAGCTTGTTCAGCACATGGCATGTGGAAGCGAAAACAGCGGGTGTTCTGGTGAAAACCGGTACGATGGCAATGCCAATTCTTACGCGCTCCGTGTTCATTGCGACTGCCGCTGTCGTGGTCAGCGCATCAATACCGCCAGAGTCAGCAAACCAGAGGTCGTCATAACCTTCTGCTTCTGCCCACTTTGCTAGTTCAATGGTATTTTCCACACCCCTGGGGTCTGGAAGTGTCAATGCGGTTCTCTGCGGCACTGCCATAGCGTTTCCTTATCGTTCAGATGATGACTAAATAATATCCTGACCGGAAAGACGCTCTTCACCCTGCAGGCCTTCCTGGTCGGTTTCTACACCAGAGCGAATCAGTTCTTTCTTGTGTCTGCTCTGTTTTCGGTCATATTTCTTTGCAGAGGTGTATACGGGCTCTGCCAGTGTCACCGCGCCGAAAGATTTCTGTTTCTGCAGATCTGAAACCTCACCGTAGGTTGTTGATCGTTGTCTCGGGCTTCTACCGATACTGCGAATAATTTCTTCCATTTCCTCAGGTGAAGTTTCCTGACCATGAGAGGCCCCTGCCGCACGAGTGATGGTTTCATTCATCAGCGTCCCGCCAATATCATTGACGCCAGCCTGCAGGCAGGCCCGCACGCCATCGTGCCCCAGCTTGGTCCATGAAGCCTGAATGTTCCTGAAAAGAGGATAAAGCACGAGACGGGAAATCGCGTGAATCAGTACTGCCTCTCGGAATGTGGGCCCCTTGCGCGCATGACCCTTCAGGTAAATGGGTGATTCCATATGGATAAACGGCAGAATCACAAATTCCGTGAAACCACCGGTCTTAGCCTGCAGATCACGGATCCGCAGAAGGTGACGTGCAATATGGTGGTACTGCTCGATGTGGCCATACATGATCGTCGCGGTCGTGTTAAAGCCTTCTGCATGCGCAGCCTCCATCACCTCGAGCCATTCCGATGTATTGATCTTGTCCGGGCAAAGCGTTGCGCGAACCTCATCATCAAGAATCTCGGCAGCCGTACCCGGCAGCGTTCCTAAACCCGCTTCTTTTAACTCAGCCAGGAATTCGCGGATGGGTTTACCCAGCGTCTTTGCACCCTGCCAGACTTCCAGAGGCGAGAAAGCGTGAATATGCATATCCGGCACAACCTGTTTGATTGAGCGACAGATATCAATATAGGTCTGACCGGTGTATTCAGGATGGATACCTCCCTGCAGGCAGACTTCACTGGCACCGCGATCCCAGGCTTCCCTGGTCCGACGCATGATCTCTTCATGAGACAGATCGTAGGGTTTGCCTCGGAGATTCTCGCTCATCTTGCCTTTTGAGAAAGCGCAGAACTGGCATTTGAAATAACAGACATTCGTGTAGTTGATGTTGCGGTTAACACAGTAAGTGACTTCATCACCGGCGATTTCACGACGAAGTTGATCCGCTGCCTGACAGACAGCCGTGTAGTCATCACCACGTGCCTGAAACAGTCGAACAATCTCCTGCTCCTCAAGGCGCTTACCGGCTGCCGCCTCATCCAGCACACTCTGCAAGTCAGTTGAGGTCTGCTGCTTCTGTATCGAAGTCACCCTTGCCAGATCAACTTCCGGCGGATCGACAACTTCACCGGCTGACCAGTTTTCTGTGCGGGCAAAACCCCCGCCGTCAATCGCTTGCAGCACCAATGGTTCAATACCTGAGTCAACCCAACGAGGCAGGTCAGTCGCATATTCGGGATACAGTGCCAGACGTTCAACCAGGTGTTTACCAGCGCCTGCCGTCTTGTTAGCAAGCTCCGTCAGATGCGGCCAGGGCGCCTCGGGGTTTACAAAATCAGGCGTCACAGGAGAAACACCACCCCAGTCGTTGATTCCCGCATCGACAATCTGCTCGAAAATTCCAGGACTGAGATTCGGTGGTGCCTGAATGTTCATCTTTGAACCAAAGATGATGCGAGCAAGTGCGATCGTCCAGAGAAGCTCATTCATGTCTGGCTCTGGCGCGTTCGCCATAAGGGTTTCAGGTTTTGCACGGAAATTCTGAACGATGATTTCCTGAATATGACCAAAAGGTTCATTGGCATCACGCAGCGCCAGCAACGATTCAAGTCGCTCACGTCGGGTCTCACCGATGCCGATGAGAATGCCCGATGTAAACGGCACCTGTGCTTCTCCAGCTGCCCGCAGCGTTTCAAATCGCCGCGCGGGGATCTTGTCCGGAGAGCCATGATGCGGCATGCCTTTTTCTGTCAGCCTCTCGGAAGCGCTTTCCAGCATAATGCCCATCGAAATAGACACTTTACGCAACTCATCGAGCTCTCCCTTGTCCATCAGACCCGGGTTCAGATGCGGGAACAACCCCGTCTCATCAAGCACCATCTGCGCCATATCGCGCAGGTAAGAAAGCGTTGATTCCTGACCGAGCTCTTTAAGGCCATCACGGGCTGCCTTGTATCTTAGTTCGGGTTTGTCACCCAGCGTAAACAACGCTTCCTTACAGCCTGCTTTTGCGCCGTCCTGAGCGATCTTCAGAACTTCTTCCGGCGTGAGGTAAGGTGCTTTCAGTTTTCGAGGCACCTGCGCGAATGTGCAGTAATGACAGACGTCCCGACAAAGATGGGTTAGCGGAATAAAGACTTTGCGGGAATAGGAGACGGTGTTCTGATGACCAGCATCGCGGATACTACCGGCGACTTCCATCAGTGCACGGGTGTTCTCAAAGTCCGAAAACCTGAGAATTTCTTCGTCCTCCAGCCTGCGTGACTCCGCTTGTGCTAGAAGTTGTTCACTGTCCACTGTTAAGGCTCCCAATATCCTGAATTAACTGCCGTGAATGGCATCTGTACCTGATAATCCCAGACTCTCCAGTCGCTCGGCAATGCCACTCGAAACCAGAAATCGGACTGTACTATATTCCCGGCCGGATTCCTGCCCATCACGGCTATCGGCATCCACCTGATCCAGCAGAGCTTTCAAATCTTCCGGCGTATCGATATCCAGGCCCAGGCCAGGTAACCGGGCAACTTGAGGATCTATACCCCGATCGTTAGCGATCGCAAGATGGCGTCTGAAGCTGTCTTCACCAAAACCATAGACCATGCAGTCCGGCGGAGAAACTGCGACGCAGTTGGACCCGCCCAGATCAGTGGCCGGCACGATCAGGAACTCCGCCTGACCGGAAAGACCGAATCCTTCCAGGACGACTTCCAGTTCATCCGGTGTCACCAGCGGGACATCTCCCGGAAGGAACACCATGCAATCGATACCTTCTGCCGCAAGCTGAAGACCGGTTTCAGTCACAGCCTCAATCAAACCCGGCTTATCCGGTTCTGGACGAACCTGCCCGCCAAAACCAGCGGTCAGCTCTGCAACTTCCTGATCATCTGTGACCACAACAATCTGATCAATAGCGGTGCAGGCTTCAACGGAGGTCAACACGTCTTCTACCATGGCTGTGAAAAGCGTTTTTCGCTCCTCTGCACTCAACAGACCAGACAGACGCTGCTTCGCATCTGTCAGTTGCTTGATCGGTATTACCGCACTCGTTGTAACCATGAAGTTTCAGAGCTGGGATTTGAGCGCAGAGGCAAAGTCCAGCACACGTGCCGCCAGTTCAGTTTTATCATGCAACGTTACCATGACTGAGGGTGCCACGATAGTCGACAGGCCCAGCCCCTGGACCTCCGGTTCAAGGTCCGCGTCTGTCTCATCGAGGACAAAACCGGTGAACAGATCACCATATCTGTCGACATAGTGGCGCGCCACACCAACCGCCGTTTGTGGCATGCCAAGTTCCGTCATCATCTTTGCCGCCGGTCCCTTGATCGCCATACCTCCAACGATGTTGGACACGACAACCACTGGGATTCGCTTATCCCTGATTCTGTCTACCACACCCGGCACACCGAGAATCGGGTCCACCGAGACAAAAGGATTAGAGGGGCAAACCAGTACCGCACTGAGATCAGATTCCAGCGCCTCAAGAAACCCGGTGCTGGGACTGGCCTCGGTGATTCCGCTGAACTCGAAGCCATCCACTTCAGGTTCACACCTGTCTCGTACGAAATAGTGCTGAAAGGCGAGCGATCCCGAATCTCTGGTATGCACGACCGTGCGGACCAGATCATCCGTCATGGGCACTACCGGATGTTCAATGCCCATGCGCGAGCAGAGGAAACGGACAACCCCGGAAAGTGATTCGCCCGACGCCAGTTTCACTGAGCGCATGATGTGGGTGGCCATGTCCCGGTCACCAAGATTGAACCAGCTTTCCCCTTCCAGCCTTTTCAGAGCTTCAAGAAAGTGCCAGGTCTCCCCTTCCTGACCCCAGCCAACTTCCTTGTTGTTCCAGTTCGCGAGCGTATATAGAACCGTATCGATGTCAGGGCAGATGGACAGACCGAGATGCTCAAAATCATCACCGGTATTGGCAACAATAGTCAGCTGATCAGGATCGAGCAGTTTTGACAGGCCAAGTACAAGTTTGGCACCGCCTACACCGCCACTCAGGGCGATATATCGATTATTTGTGGAAACAGTCACAGGCAGCCATGCTCAAGGGACTCAGCGAAACATGTCCATTTCCCGCGGACGAATAAGAGGTTTGACACCCCTTTCATTCTCGCCTTCGGGTTCGACAGGATGGTACCCTCGAACAATCACCACGGGGGTTTTCTCTGTCGTCTGCCCCATCACCAGCGAGGCGCCTGCCGCCATTTCATCCGCAGCACCAACCTGGGTGACCTGCAGTTCCCGGCCATACAGGTCATAGCCGCCAATGTAGTCTTCCAGCGCCGTAAACCCAGCCACGCCAATTGCAAGGCCAAGGGTGCCCATACGCCAGGCACGACCTAAGGAATCATTGATAATAACGCCAACATGAATGTTATGGCGCTCGGCAATTACTTGCCTGATCTTTTCAGCACTGGCATCGGAGTCAACCGGCAGCAAAAGACAAAGCTCATCAGGATCGCCATCACCTTGCATAATATTCGACTGATCGATTCCAGCATTCGCCTGGACAAAACCGCCTTTCTGCTCGACAATCAATACACCCGGCCGCGCCCTTACAACTTCGTTAGACTCGTCCAGTATAGCTTGAACTTTACGCGGATCCTTATCGACCTCCCTGGCGAGCTTAATGGCATCCTCGCTGGGTTCAACCGTTCGCAGGTCAAGGTAACGGTTCTCTGACTTGGAAATGATTTTCTGGGCGATGACGACAACATCATTCTCTTCCAGCCGCTCACCCATGGCGATGAGCGCCTGATCAATCAAATCGACGAGATCATCCCCCGGCTCCACCATGGGGATGTTCTCAACGCCGAAGTAAGTCAGCTTCATGCTTTTCTCGCGTTCAGCGCTATGAACCACTGTCTTTCGTGGGCTCACCGGTGATCACAATACCGCTGCCTTCAATGCCGTGGTGGCGGTTAATAGTAATCAGCACAGAAGTGAGGGCCTCAGCGGCCGCGGCGTTCGCCAGCGGACCCGCATGCCAGCCGCGCAGGCCAACAGCCTTGACCAGTTCAATCACCGTATCCCTCGCTGCTCGCTTGTTCCCCGTGACCAGCACATCGCATTCAATGTTGTGGTCTTCCTGGAGATGCATGGCGCCGACATTCTGAAACGCAGACACGACCTGCACATCCTCACCAAGGAAATTCTGTGCCTGTACAGCGGCGCTGCCGGATTCAGGCAGCTGGACCGTACCGACCTTGGGCGGTACCAGAGGCACCGTCACGTCGACAAGAACCTTACCCACGAGCCCAGCCTTGACGGTTTCCAGCGTACTAAGCTGATGGTCAAACGGAACCGTCAGTACCACCAGATCAGCAGCCGTCGCAGCTTCCAGATTTTCATGACCTGTGACATTCAGGTCCGGGAATTCATCCAGTAGAGCCTTGGCAGCTGCCTGACCTTTTTCCAGGGTGCGGGAACCGATCAGGATTTTGTAACCTGCCCGGGACCACTGTCGGGCAAGACCGCCACCCAGATCGCCTGTACCACCAAGAATTGCAATTGATTTGACCGTATCCGTCATAAGACTCTCTCTACTCGTTAATCATTCAAAAGGGGGGATTATTCCTTAATCGATCCAACTCATTCAACAGAATGCTGACGCATTGTGCTGTGTGCAACATTTGTGGACCCAGGGATAACTTCCTGACGCCCTGTCTTTGCATCGATTTATAGGTATTCTTCGGCATCGGCGTGTGGTCGGTCATGACATATGCCGCTCGCTCCAGCAGTTCGGATAGTCCCGGATCGCGAACATCCTCGCCATCAGGGTCCAGGAGAAAAACCGGACCAGCCTCACATCGCTCACGAACCAGCTGCTCAAAACTCTTGGCGGTCACACTGACACCACGCTTATCCACTATCGTTTCATGTTTCACCAGCTTAGCACCCACCTGGAGCGCATCGGCTATGGCGCGCAGCAATGACTGCTCGTGTATATCGCTGAGAGAACCAAGCGTTTCCCCGGAGAAAGACACAATCCGCGAGTTATCCTGACTCTTTTCCAGCACCAGGCTCAGGGTTACATTGTCACGATGTCCCTGGCTGACAAACAGCACATGCCTGACGATATCTGCCAGGTATTCGACACCCTGCCCCTGACCAATAAGCGCCAGGAAGCGGTCCGCATCCACCGGCGCCGCTCGCGCCCTGACAATAAACTCATTCACACAAGTGACTCAATCATGGGACAGTGTCGTTCGCCGTTATTCACCACGATTAGCGCCCAGGCCCTCGTAGAATTTCTGGCGAATGAGGAAAGATCGGGTATCGCCCATCAGACTTGGAAACATCCTGTTCATGGCATAAGCAGTGACAGCGCGGGCATCCTGGTCGATAACTACCGACGAACCACCCCAACCTGCCCAGAAACAGGCGTTCGGATTAGGTGTCAAAGGTATGGGGCCCATTTTTCCATGATAAGTATTAAGACCGAAACCCAGTCCGAAGGCTATGGGCATCTTCAGGACCAGGTCAACGCCAGCGATGCGCTGCTTCATAATCGAACGAGCTGTTTCACAGGAGACCAGATCAACACCAAAAGCGCTGCCGTCGCAGGCCAGCGGCGTCTGCAGGCGCACGAGTGAGCGTGCATTTCCCTGACCATTCGCTGCGGGAATCTCCGCTGCTCGCCAGGCCAGGGTATTGGCTGCTTCCGCTTCTGCCCGTGGCGATCTGAAAGTTTTCCTGCTGATAGATTCCGGATCATCGTCAAGCTGATCGTTATTAGAAGTCGTGCTCTCAGGGATAATCAGGTCACCGATCCGAGACAATACTTCATCGGGTGCGCCGATGTGGAAATCTGCATCCAGAGGTCCCGCGATCTCATCCCGGGTAAATTCCCCCAGCGTTTTACCTGTCACACGACGCACCAGCTCACCAATCAGGTATCCCTGAGTCAAACCATGGTAACCAGTCTGTGTGCCGGGTTCCCACCAGGGCGACTGTGCGGCAAGCAGTGACGTCATTTTGTCCCAGTCGTACATAACCTCCGAAGGCACTTCATCATCCAGACCGGAGAGACCTGCCGCATGATTCAGGAAATGCCAGACCAGGACCTGCTCCTTGCCATTGGCAGCAAACTCAGGCCAATAATCCGCCACCGGTGCATCAAGATCCAGCAGCCCCCGATCTGCAAGGACCAGTGCACACAGAAATGTCACTGTCTTCGTCGAGGACCATACATTGACGAGAGTATTATCCTGCCAGGGTCGCGTTCGAGCTTCGTCCAGATGCCCAGTCCAGACATCGACGACCATTTCGCCATCCAGGGACGCCGCAAAGCTGGCTCCGACATCTGCATTGGTTGCGATGTTTTCGGCAAATTGCTCTATGGCCGATGCAAACTTCTCATCAAAGTAACCACCCACCTGAACACCATTAATCTCTAACATCTCTGAGTACTGCCCGCAAAAAAAGACGCGAATGTAGCATAGATTCAGGGGATAAAGGCTTAGATAAAGCCTTTAAAGACGCACCATATTGGTGCGATTGCTTTCGAAACAGAGAATCAATCCAGTTTTCCACATTTCCTGTGGATAACTCTGGTGATAAGTGCCTTACCCTCAGCAGAAACCGATTTTATGGGGCGCAGGGCAGCGTTGATCAAAAAATGACCAGGTTTACTATTCTCTATATATATCAATAGGTTAACGAATAAGAACTGAAACCACTTGCCTTCGCAAAACAAATCAGTTCTGTTTTGAACTGACCCCCGTTAATGTGAATAAGTGCAGTCCGGTATACCCGCAAACCCCTGTATTTAGGCGTCCAACAGCTTCGTTGATGCTGAAAATTCGCAAACTGACCCCTTTATAATCTTTACATCCGCCCGTAAATCACCTTTTGATTCCAGTAGTTGCGCGCCATCTCCCTGTCAGTCATTTCTCACGCTCAAAGGAATCCAGCTCACCTCAATTGTTGATCAGCAGGGCGTTACCTTGGAGACACTGTACCGTGTCTGGGGGACCGGCTATCATTCCCGACCCACCCAGACACCTATCTATTCGTCATGAACGGTATCAGGAACTTTTTCGGGGATCTGCGAGTCCTGGCTGCTGCGGCCACGACGAGCCCGCCGGGGCCCGATGAGATTAATTCCTTCTCCCTGCTGGTTGAGCAGAACGCCAGGAATTTCCCCGACTCTATCGCCCTGATCTGTGAGGAAGAAAAGGAAACATGGCGCGGTTTGAATGCCAGGGCGAACCGGGTCGCCAACTACCTGAAATCCGAGGGTATCGGTCACGGAGACTGCGTTTCAGTCTTCATGCAGAATCGCATCGAGTTCGTTGTACAGGTCGTTGCGATCTGCAAGTTAGGCGCAGTGGCCGGGCTGATCAATACGAACCTGACACGACAACAGCTGACCCACTGCATCAACCTGACCGATTCAAAGAAGATTGTCTTCGGCGAAGAGCTGACTGAGCCGCTGAACGAGGTACGCGAACAGCTGACTCTTGAAGATGGCCGTGACTATCTCTTTGTCCGCGATACTGGCAGTCATCCGGCGCCCAACTGGACAGTAGAGCTGGACAGCACGGATGAGACTCACCTCCACACAGATCCAGTCGAAACCAGCCAATTGCAGATTGCCAACACAGCCTTCTACATTTTCACTTCTGGAACAACCGGCCTGCCCAAGGCAGCCCGTGTCTCGCATCGCCGCATGCTTCCAGCTGCAGGTATGTCAGCCCGCTACCTGCTGCGAATTGATCAGCAGGACCGGATGTATAACTGCCTGCCTCTGTACCACGGCACTGGATTAATGATCGGCCTGACCGCTGCGTTCACCGTCGGTGCATCCAGTGTTATTCGCAGGAAACTTTCCGTCAGCGCTTTCTGGGATGATGTGCGCAGACATGAATGTACCTGCTTCGTTTACATCGGCGAATTCCTGCGTTATCTGATGAGTCATCCGGAGTCGGAGAAAGACCGGGAGAATCCGGTTCGTGCCATCGTCGGTAACGGACTGAGACCGGATATCTGGCGTCAGTTCAAACATCGTTTTGATATCGAACGAATCGGAGAGTTTTACGGAGCAAGCGAAGGCAACGGTGGTTTCGCCAACGTCTTGAACAAGGAGTGCACTGTCGGTCTGGCCACTGCGCCGTCAAAAATCGTTGCCTATGACGTGGCAAACGACGAAATCATTCGTAATGATGAGGGTTTCTGCATAGAACTACAGGATGGTGAACCTGGACTTTTGCTGATCGAGATTACCGCGAAATCCCAGTTCGAGGGATATACCAGCGAAGAAGCATCTGGCAACAAGATACTCAGGGACGTTCTTGAACCTGGCGATGCCTATTTCAATACCGGGGATCTCATGACAGTCGTGGATGTTGGATTCGCCTTTGGACAAAAGCACTACCAGTTTGTTGACAGAGTCGGAGACACTTTCCGCTGGAAGAGCGAGAACGTATCTACCAATGAGGTAGGTGAGATCATCAACCAGCACAAAGACATCATATTCACTAACGTCTACGGTGTTGAAATACCCGGCGCTGATGGTCGCGCCGGAATGGCCGCAATTGTCCTAAGAGAGGACGTGAGTGCGGACTCCAAGGAACTGAACGGCATCCTGGAAGAGATATCCCGGCACGTCGCGGATAATCTACCCGGTTACGCCCGACCCTTGTTCATCAGGCTGCTGGAAGATCTACCCACGACATCCACACACAAACTTCAGAAGAATGACCTGAGAGACGAGGCTTTCCATCTGGATAGAGTGACAAATCAACTTTTCGTGATGAGGCCAGGAGACACCACTTACACCCGACTCGACAGTGACTACTATGATCAGATCATGCAGAGAAACGTGGCGTTCTAGATGACCAGTGCTGCTGGCAGGGCCCGCCCGACGTCTCACTCCTACTTTTCTCAGGGGCTGAAACTTCACTTCCTGGACTGGGGTAATGAATCTGCGGCGCCTGTGCTTCTGGTACACGGGTCACAGGATCACTGCCACAACTGGGACTGGACCAGCGAGCAACTTTGCCAGAACTACCATGTCATTGCCGCAGATCTTCGAGGCCATGGCGATTCCGAATGGGCTAAAGGATCCACTTACGGAATCTACAGTTATGTCTACGATATTGCTCAACTGATTGACCAACAGAATCTGGCACCCGTTCATCTGGTTGGTCATTCTCTGGGAGGAACCGTCGCAACCCTGTTTGCCGGTCTGTATCCTGAGAAAGTGGCGAGCCTTGTAAGCATTGAAGGCGTCGGTGCAGAGTTCTGGGACAACGCGAGCAACACTCCGTTGCAGGACCGGATCAGGGAACTTTTTGAAGCGACCCGAAGTCAGGCAGGACGACTACCCAAGCGCTACGAAACTCTGGAAGCCGCATTCACAAGAATGCAAACATCAAATCCGCATCTCAGCGAGGACCGCGCCAGGCATCTGACCATTCACGGCAGCAATCGCAATGAAGACGGAACTTACAGCTGGAAATTTGACCCATATACCTACACTGGCTGGCTGGCGATGGACAACCGCGGTGACATGAGAGAATTCTGGACGAGCATCGACTGTCCAGTGTTGCTGATCAACGCAACTGACGGCTACGAACACCGAATCGGACAGGACGATACCCTGAAATATTTCAAGGATTGCCGGCTCAATGAGATAGAAGAAGCCGGCCACTGGCTGCACCACGATCAGTTTGAACAGTTCTTAACGCTGCTCAGCGACTTCCTTCTGGAACAGGCCTGAATTCAGCGCTATCCTGACAGAAAAAAGAACAGGGAAGCCTCATGCAGAAGACTATCGTCGGTATTCTCGTTACCACCTTTACGCTCTACATCTGGGGTTTTCTCTACTGGGGCATCAGCACGATTCCGTATTCCTACTGGAAACAGACTGCAGATGATGCTGTCGCGCAGGAAGTTCTGGCAAAGCATTTTCCGGAGTCAGGCACCTACTTTATCCCCGGGATCGGGAACGATCTGGAAACAAGGACCGCCTTGTACGAGAAAGGACCTACCGGTTTTGTTCATATCCAGCACGGCGGCTCTACACCAACAGACCCGACCATCATGGTCCAGGGTTTTTTACTTAACCTGGTCATTGTGGCGCTCCTGGCAGCATTTTTTCGGGTTGCCGGAGCGACCGGATTTCGCGACTTCGCCAGGTTGTCAGTCACCGCCGGCGCAGTTGCTGTAGTCGCAATCGACGTCGGCGATATGATCTGGTGGCAAATGCCTTTCGAATGGAAGATCTGGCAACTTATCTACGACTACACGCTCTGGCTGATTGCCGGCCACCTGCTGGGCTTGTTCATGAAACAAAGAGCATGAAACAAAAAGCATGAAACAAAAGACCGGTATCAATCAGTAAATAGCAAACAGTTCCTCGAAGGCCACCATCTGCCCACCGTTTGCGGATGACGGCACCAGGATCGGTGTCTTGATACCCGCATCAAACCAGGCCTCTACACCGTCACGAACCTGAGTAGCCGTGCCGAACAACGTCGTGTCTGCCAGCCAGGTATCCGTCAGAAAGTACGGAATCTTTTCCATATCTCCGGCTTCAATCGCTTTTTCGATGCCTTCCATCTCCTCCACGTAACCGGCTTCCTTCCAGTAGTTCCGATAGTTCGGCAGCATGGCATAAGAAGACAGGGTCTTCCGGTTCACGGCTTTGGCTGCCTCGATATCGTCACTGATACAGGTAGGAATCATGTCGCCAATAAAAAAGCTATCGTTGGTTCTGGCATCATCTGAAAGAGCCGTCAGTGATTCCTGCATATGCGAGCGTGCACCATTGGCAAACACCATGCCCTGACCAATCTCCTCTGACAGCGCAATCATCTTTTTGCGCAACGTCGCCAGAACCAGTGGCGGCAACTCACCTGCTCTTGGGACCGCTCGAAGCTCGTCCACAAAATTGCGCATGTCCGTCAACGGTTTGCCCGCGGAAAGACCTCGAGCCTGAAGCGCCGGAGCGTGACTCACTCCAATACCGAAACGAAAGCGACCACCACTTACTTCATGGATGAACGATGCTGTACTGGCATGATCCATCACCTGCCTGAAGTAGATCGGCATAATGCTGGTACCGAAAGGAATCTCTTTGGTAGCGAACGCCAGCGCTTCCATCAGCGCCATGGCATCGCCCAGACTCGGTCCGTAGATACCGGAAAACCCACGGTTCTCAATCTCCGAAGCAAGTTCAATAGTTGCCTTTCTACGACCAGGGACGGCGGCTAGGCTTAGTGCGGGCATTCGACTCATTACAAACTCCTTACAAATAACCGGCCTATACTGGACCAAAGGGTCCAGCCAGGCTGTTGACTGTTACCCGGGACGATATACCATTTCCCAGTACCTGTCTGCCGTGCTTCCTCCAGAAGCCCCTGTGGAGAAACAGCGTGAGAGATGCTGCGCAAAACACTTGTGGCCGAGGACTGTCTGGCATCCAACATGAAGTCGTATCTGGATATCAGCAACATGCGAAACAACATAAATCGAGATGAAGAATCACGACTCGTAGAACTGAAGTCTCTGGGCATCCTCGACTCGCCTGCCGAGGAACGATATGACCGCTTCACGAGACTGGCCAGGCGCGTCTTCAACGTTCCTTTTGCTTCCTTCTCACTGGTCGATGATTCACGGGAATGGTTCAAATCCCGCCAGGGTTATGAAGCCAATGAAGTTCCCCTTCACGCATCCTTCGGCAGCCATGCGATCAGGCAGACCAGACCATTTGTGGTTCACGACGCAACCCAGGATGTAAGATTTTCAAGACTGGCCATGGACTCCGGCATCAAGTTCTATGCTGCCTACCCGATACGCACCCACAGGGACCATGTGATCGGCACGCTGAACATAGCCGACACCACACCAAGAAATTTTTCAGATGAAGACCACGCCTGTCTGGCCGATCTTGCCGGCATGATCGAAGAGGAAATCAACGTTCAGTCTATCGCCAACATTGATGACCTGACGAGTCTGTTTAACCGCCGCGGCTTCATCGGCGTGGGTCAGCATGCCATCTCGATCTGCAAACGCCTGCGGCGACCGGCAACTGTTATGTTCTTCGACCTGGATGGATTCAAGCAGGTTAACGACAATTACGGCCACGCTGAGGGTGATCGCGTACTGAAGAACATCGGCAGCCTCATGAGTTCCGTCTTTCGCAACTCAGACGTAGTCGCAAGAATGGGTGGAGATGAGTTCTGTGTTCTGCTGACTGGCACCGATACCGATCATGTAGAGCGGCCACTGCTGAATCTCGCGGATTCAATCCAGATGCAGAACAAAAGTACACCATACGAAATTGGTTATAGCGTCGGCGTCGTGGATTACGATGATCGACACGATGGCATCAACAAGTTGATGGAAGAAGCCGACCATCTTATGTACGAGCAGAAACGAGCCCGGAAGCAGACAGGTATCCCGGCCGTCTAGGCTTCCGCCTGCAGCAGTTTGTTCTCCGCTTCCAGCTCGCGTCGCATTTCCGCATGGCGCGCTTCCGTGATCGGATAACCCCATATCACTACGCATGAAGCGAGATAAAAGACCGACGGAAACATCGCGAACAGGAATTTTAATCCCCACAACTGCATGGGTGAGTTCAACTCAGGGTTCTGGGTATTGAATGCGATCAGCGCAAGTCCGAACAATCCAAGGCTGCTACCCACCGAGGCAGCCAGTTTCCAGGTAAACGAGTAGGTCGAGAAGAAGAGCGCTGCCCGGTTCTCTCCGCTTTTCAGAGTATCCAGATCAATGACATCCGCCTTCATCGAATTCGGCAGAGCATTAAAGCCCCCGGCGGCGAATCCTGTCACCACGGTGATCGGCAGCATGTACCAGAAGTCTCCCTCCCCCAGAAACAGGTAGAAGGGATGCGCCAGTCCGATCAGTAGAAAACAGCCGACATAAGCCCGATGTTTGCCAATGATCGTGGACAACCATACCCAGAAAGGAACGCCCGCAAAATTCGACAGGTAGAAGAACGTGAGCATGTAAATCGCCATTTCTTCTGCATGCAGTACAAACGTAATGAAGAACAAATAGAGCGGCGTGGTGATGGACAGTGCTGTTGAACTGATCATGAACGCAATAATCAGCCTCAGGAACGGCAGATTGGTGAACATGAGTTTCAGGCCTTCCAGCAACGGCGTACCGGAGTTCACATACTCTGTCGGTTCAGGTACTCGCGTCACCGTGAAATACACACAGACTGGCATCAGGAACAGCATGGTTGCGCCCACAATCTGCAGGACCGCACTGCTGCCGCCCACGCCAAAGAAGAATAAGGCCGATGCCGGGGCCAGCTGAGCGGCCAGACTGCCAACGACCCCCATCATGGATCTGGCACCGGTGATCCTGGATCGTTCGTTGTATTCAGGAGAGAGTTCTGCCGCCCATGCATAGTAGGGGATGAGCATCATGGTTGTCGCCACGGACAGAAGGAAGTACCACATGCCCATGTGCAAGGCACCAGCATCATCCGGTGGAAAGAACAGCTGATAAACGGCCAACATCATGATCGGGGTTGCCAGCGCTATCCAGAATCGCCGTCGCCCCCAGGGCGTCGGATACTTGTCGGTCAGGAAACCAAAAAACGGGTCGGTGAAAACATCAGAGATTCGTACTGCAAGCATGATGGTCGCAGCCAGACCCAGCGGTACGGCCATCTCAGTGGTGTAGAACTTTGGCATGAAGACGATGACCGGAAACAGCGCCATCGTAACCGGCATATCGGTCAGCGAGTAATAAAAGAGCGTCTTCTTCTTGAGTGCCAAGTCAGTCTCCCTCTCAGCGCCAAATGACGTTTACAGGTGGTCGATCAATGCCTGAGTATATTCTGTTGTTGTGGCACTACCACCAAGATCCGGCGTCGTGATTTTTCCCTCACCAATCACTTTTCGCACCGCTGTCCGGACGCGCTGACTGGCCTCGTTTAACTCAAGATAATCCAGCATCATTGCAGAAGCCAGCAAAAGCGCAGTGGGGTTGGCTATATTCTTCCCCGCGATATCAGGCGCACTGCCATGAACCGCTTCGAAAATACCACGGTCATCGCCTATGTTGGCGCCGGGAGCCAGACCGAGCCCGCCTACCAGACCTGCGCAAAGATCCGAGAGAATATCCCCGAAAAGATTCGTGGTGACTATGACATCAAACCGGTGGGGGTTCATGACCAGCTGCATCGCGCAGTTATCGACGATCATCTCTTCGAACTCGATATCCTCGAAATCCTTTGCGACATCACGGGCTACCTCTAGAAAAAGCCCGGAGGTGGATTTCATGATATTCGCCTTGTGCACGACCGTGACTTTCTCGCGGCGCAACTGACGGGCCAGTTTGAACGCATGCCGAATAACACGGGTACTGCCTTTTCGAGTCACGACGCTGGTTAGCTCTGCCCGCTCACCATCATCGCTTCGTTTGTGCCCCACACCCGAATACAGTCCCTCCATATTCTCGCGAACAACCAGAATGTCGATATCCGTATATCTGACGGTAGCACCTGGAATCGACAGAGCCGGGCGAACATTGGCGAAGAGATCGGAATGCTGTCGCAGCGATACATTGACAGAGCTGAATCCACGACCGATTGGTGTTGTAATCGGCCCCTTCAGAGCGACGGGATTCTGGGCTATCTTGGCCAGCGTTTCTTCCGGCACCAGATCCAGCCCCTGCTTCAGAGCATCACCGCCGGCAATGGCATATTCGAATTCGAGATTACAATCGAGCTCATCAAGCACCCGGATCGTTGCAGAAACGATGTCCGGACCAATGCCGTCACCTGGAAGAACCGTTACTTTAGTTTTGGCTGTCATGTGAGCTGGGTATCACGCTGCTTAGGACTTCCAGGGCAAGGTACTCAATCCAGCGAAGGATTGCCAGCCCTAGGCCGCCTCCATGGCGTCACAAAGTGTTTCTATTCGCGTATTCCAGGCCTGTTCGTAAGCTGGTGACCAGTGTTCGCCAGCCAGGCCCCGTACGACACCAGCGAACGCATTGAACAGCTGCCGATACATGTATCTTTCTACGCTATAGGCCTGCTCATGGTTCCTGAGCTCAAAGTCCAGGTAAGCGGCCTCCAGTTCCACATCGACACTCATCAGAAGACGCGTTACCTCCTCAAGCATCCTGCCCTTGGTCAATTCATCCATGTGCATCATCAACCCCTCTCCATCAGGACTGACCCGATAGAACTCATCGAAGATTTTCCCGTAAACGTCTTCATCACTTTCAGCAAGGTATTCCAGAGATTCAGCTATCAGTTCGCTCATATCAGTTTCTTGTTCAGCAGAAGGTCAGGTCATTATAATGGCTGTTCCTTTCACGAAAGACATAATTTATGGCAAAGAAAGAATCGAAGTTCGTGACACAGCAGAAGATCGCGGTGGGCATACTCGCTGTCGTGGTGCTGGCTATTGTTGCCTATCTTTCCTGGGTAACGACCCAGGACGCCATCATTGACGAGTTCGTGGAGGGCGAGCACTACCAGCTCCTGGAGAATCCCCGCCGCATCAGGGGCGATAAGATCGAAGTGATGGAATTCTTCAGCTATGCCTGTGTTCACTGCTACAACTTCGATCCGCTGATCAAGGAGTGGGCTGAGGACAGAGACAACGTATCTCTTGTACAGACACCGGCTATTGCCAATGAGTATTGGCGATTGCTCGGCCGCCACTACTACACTTTGCAGGAACTGGAGGTTCTGGACGACCAGCACATGCGAGCTTTTCGAGCCATTCATGAAGCCAGACAGTCTTTTGCAGGCCCGGAACAGATGATTCAGTTCGCAGATGCCTCCGGCCTAGATCGGGATGCCTATGTAAAGGCCTTCAATTCGACGGAGGTCAGTAACTCACTGAACCGTGCTGACCAGATGGCACGGCGCATGAGGGTCGCGGCAGTACCAACGATTATTGTGCAGGGCAAATATCTGGTCAGAACCACATCAACGGTCGGCCCCAGACGAATGCTCCAGATTCTGGATCACCTGGTGGAGAAGGAACAGCCCTGAGCGGTTCTCATAAACAGCCCTGAGCGGTTCTCATAAACAGCCCTGAGCGGGTTTAGTGTGAACAGCCCTGAGCGGGTTTAGTGTGAACAGCCCTGAGCGGGTTTAGTGTGAACAGCCCTGAGCGGGTTTAGTGTAAACAGCCTTGAGCGGTTTTTATAAACAGCCCTGAACTAATCCAATCAATCGCTGATATTCAGCCGACTTTCCGGATCAACCCGCCGGATACTGAACGACTTATCCGGGTCATCGATAGGCTGTGAGGGGCGGCGCCTGATAAAACGCATGGAAGACATATCGACAGCCCAGGGCAGCACCTGCGCTCTGATCAGGCGCATCTGCACACCAGGATCCTGGGTGGCCATTGTCTGCGCTTCTTCGAGCGAACCTGTACGCAGCAGCATGACACTGAGCGCATCGTAAGAGACATCCTCGAGCACAGATCCACCCATCACCACCTGATCGTTGATATGCAGTTCTTTCAGATATTCATGGTGCTTGTTCAATCCAGGCTGGTTCTCGTAACCCAATTGCTCGTTCCAGGAAGGACCGGGAGTATAGATCAGCAGAAAATAGTTCGCCTCGTCAGCAGTCACCGTGCAGGCAGCTGACAAAAACCAACCCATCAATCCTAAATGAAGGCCGCGTTTCAGGAGATCAATCACTGACTTTCTTGTGTATGTGTGGCAGCGATGAAGGATCTTTCGGGTCAAGGAAACGTTTTTCAGTGCCCGTACGAGTCACATTTTCATAAGTGCCATCGTAGCGTTTCTCAAGCTTTGTAAACCCGAGGTTCTTCAGGTGGGCATTCCCAGCCGGTGTATTTGCCATAGGTGGCGTCGTGATCACCTTGCGTACGGCGGCTTCAACAGGTGTCTCCCCCGGATCCAGCGAAGCGAGTTCGCAAAGTTCTCCCCAGGTAGAAATGGTGCTCGCCATGCTGTGCACCACCTCAATGGTCTGGCCATTGTCTTCACAAAGGTAATCGTAACGCGGCAATTTGATGCCTCCCCTTCTACTGATATGTGACTACTGATATATAAGAACTGATACGTGAGTTTAAACCTAAGAACCAAAGCGATATCTGAGTTTTACCACCAGAAAATCTCCCAGAGGATTATCATACCCATCTGAAAAGGTATCTGAGAAACTTTTCAACGCGGTCGCATTATCAACAAGACGCGTGTAGACAATAAACAGATCTGAAAGTGGCGCGATTTCCCAGCGGTAACGTACCTGAAGGTTCATTTGTGACAGGCTGAAGCTGTCAGATGGACCCGGCGGTTTTCCAACCGGAATCAGGTCACCTGGCTGATTGGGCACCAGATAGAACTCATCTTCTTGCGCACGGATACCAACCCACTGCAGAGACGCCCGAAACTGCTGTCTGGCTGTCAGGAAGTAATCAGAACTGAGTCTCACTTCCCACTGTTCAGCCTCAAAGGTCGTGAAGTTTCGGTCCTCCTGATGCAGGAGCCATCCATCACGAACAATGTGCCCGACATTGCTCGTCAGCGAAAAACGATCGCTCGGTCGCCAGTTAAACCAGATTCGCTGAATGGTGGTATCTCCACCGAGACGTTCCTCTGACATACCAGCGCCTAGACCGATACTGAACGGCCTGGATGTATCCGATTCCCAGGACATGCCGCCAAAACTTCTTTCCTCGATTCGATAGGCACCATTACCGAAACTGTTCAGGTCATCGTACTGTTCTGGCTGGAAGTTAGCTCGCAGGGTCAGCCTTGAGAGGTTGTCAAAAACCATACGGTTCGCGAGGAACACGCCACCACCGGTAAACAGGCCATCGCTGTTTCTCTGCACAAAACCGCGGATATCAAACTCGTTGTCCCTCGCCCAGGTGATATCCGAGTTTCTTCGTATGTGTGCCGTACGCAGTCGCAGGGCGTCATTACGTTGCAGGTATCCAAGGTCATTAATATCAACGTGTTCGTCCTGATACTCAACACCGATACGCTGAACAACACCCTGACGAAAGGTGTATTCCATATCCACGAAACCGCCGTATCCGGTTTCATCTTCCTGAAGGGCAACATCACGGATATCAGACATATAGACCTGGCCGTCGAACTTCCACTTGCCATCTTCCGACAGGTAGTGGCCATCTAAACCATGGGTCTTGGCTTCGCGCTGGTCATTCAGGGTTGCCGTGGACATCACACCCACAGCACGATAGGCGCCGCCCGGAGCATCTTCAAACAACACCCTGGCCAACCCGTAATCACTGGGTTCTCCTTCCAGGTGCTCCGGATCACCGTTTCTCTCGGCATTGAACTTGAAGTCGTCTTCAAAGGCCGCCAGAAAACCATAGCGCAAACGACCGGATTGCCCTGTCACTTTGGCCGCACCCAGGAGATCAACTGGCCGACGCAGCTCCCGCTCCGATATCTCGACATTGGGGTCGTCGGGGGGTGCCAGCGGCTGTCCGCCAATTCTGCGTGTATTAATCAACGTCGTGGGTGCACCGGAGTTACCGACGCCACCGCGCCGATTGTCTGCTCTTGGTGTAGCAACAAAGATCTCCTGACCTTCCAGGAAGAACAATCGTTTCTCCGGATAAAAAGTCTCTGTGGCTGATAGATTGATGACAACTTCATCAGATTCCACTGCACCAAAGTCTGGATTGATCGTCGACGTCATCTGGAAATCCGGGGAGGGTCGCCAGAAGAAGTCCGCACCAACACGATATTCCATCTCGCCGTCGATGCGATCATCCGTCACTGCAGCAAACGGATAAATGCTGTACTCCTGTTTGGGGTTTATTCCCTCAACAGACATTGACTGAAGTTCAGAGATGAACTTCGGTATGGTCGAAGGTAAGGCTGGCCAGCCCCAGCGCTCGTCAACATAGGCCACTTTGCGAGACATGAAGAGGCCAATTCTGCGACTGCCCGCGACATCGGGCATCGCCACCGTACCCCAGGGAATGTGAAACTCTCCCGACCAGCCTCGAGAAGTTTTCGCGCTGGCGCCGCGCCAGGCACCATCCCACTGGTTAGAGAATTGTCGCTCAGGTAACAGGGTGCCATCAGACAGGGAATCTCCAAGATTGAGCCCGAACCAGTAGCCATAGCGGCCTTCGCCGGAAGTGTCCAGCGTGATATTGATGGAATCCCGGTTCAGACCTCGTTTGTCCCGCCCTGACAGACGTGCGATCAGCGTCTCCACCGGCTGATCCATATCGATACCGAAATACAATCCTGTCTCGTCGTAGAACACCCGAACACGGGTAGCATGGGAAGTCTGCACCAGGGTATCAGGTTCGATTACAACGAACTCGTCATATGCAGGCAGGCCAGCCCAGACCGCTTCATCAAGAACACCGTCGACACGCACACCACTGTCCGGTATGCGCGACAGGCTGATGGTCTCATTTTCACCAAGATCGACCACCAGCTCAGAAAACAACTCTGCAGCGGCTGTCGTCGAAACAGAAATCAGGACGGCAAAGAGTATGCCCAGTAAGGTTTGAAAAGCTTTACGCAAACTTATGCCTGACTATGAAGGCGCAGGGCCGGGGAACTGCTCGCGAAGCAGTCTTTTCAGCACCTTGCCATTCGCATTACGCGGAATCACGTCAATAAACGCCGCACCCTTTGGCAGCTTGTAGCGCGCCAGCTTACCGTCGCAATGTGCAAGAACATCTTCAGCAGTGAGATTGCTGTTTTTGCTGACCACAATCGCAAAAGGCGACTCACCCCACTTCTCGCTCGGCTGACCGATGACCGCGACTTCAGCGACATCAGGGTGAGCAAGGATGACGTTTTCAATCTCTGCCGGGTAAACATTTTCTCCACCAGAAATAATCATGTCCTTGATACGGTCCTGAATATAGACAAACCCTTGCTCATCGCAGGTTGCCACATCTCCGGTACGCAGCCAGCCATCCTGCGTGATGGTTTCGGCCGTGGCGTCAGGCCGATTCCAGTACTCCTTCATGATATGCCTGCCGCGCACCCATACCTCACCCTGCTCATCAGGAGCCGCATCCGAACCGTCTTCGGTAACAACACGAATGTCAGTATGGAAAAAACCTCTTCCGGTCGAACCAATTTTGGCGATGGCATCCTCTCCGGTAATCAGACAAGCAGGCCCACAACTCTCTGTCAGGCCATAGATCTGATGGATGTCGATACCGATGTCGGCATACTTCTGGATAAGGCTGACGGGCAGAGGTGAAGCGCCACTTTGAATCCAGCGAATATTGGAATAGTCGTATTGATCGATGTCGTCTACCTGGATCATGAAATTCAACATGGCAGGTACGAGCAGTGCGGAATTTATTTTTTCCTCATCGAAAAGCTGCCAGGCGCGAACCGGATCAAATTCACGCATCACAACACTGGTCACACCAAGATAAACATTCAATGTCACTGGTGTCAGCGCACCCACATGAAAGAGCGGCAGTGCCGCGAGATAACGATCACCTTCCCGGGAATCAACGATAGGCACCAGCGTCGCCAATGCCCAGAACATCGTGGTATGGGTATGAACCACACCTTTTGGCAAACCCGTCGTACCTGACGTGTACATGATGTAAAGCAGATCATCATCCTGCGCCGTCACTTCCGGCTCCTCTGCAGATGCCGCCTGTCGCACCGACTCGTAACTCTGGGAAAATTGAGACTCACCCATTGAGTGCACCCAGTGCTCAATATCTGTCTTGTCACCACGGCCGTGGAGGTCCTCAGCCAGACCTGCAAACTCGTCGCCGAAGATCAGTGTCGTTGTACCACTGTCCTTAAGAATGAACTCCAGTTCGTCAGCAACCAGCCGCCAGTTCAACGGAACAACGACACCACCAATCTTGGCAACGGCAAAGTAGGACTCAAAAAACTCGACGCTGTTCATCATCATGATGCCAATCCGATCGCCCTTTTGAACTCCCAGACCAAGGAGATGATTTGCAATTCTGTTACATCGATCATTGAGTTCACTGAACGTCACTCTAAGACCGGACTGACTGTCTACATATGCGTCACAACCACCGCTCAGCTGAGCCCGTCGCGCAAGCATCTGACCAATATTGTTTTCCATTACTTACCCTCTACCGCTTAGACCATCTGGTTTACTTGATTTGAACGTTTCGCATCATCTGCCGCAGATGGTGCGCCGCAATTGTAGTTGCTCCGCGCCATCTCGTCGATGAAAGGCCTTTAAGAATAGCTTTTTTCTCCGTACACTTCCTGAAACCTCTCTATTGCAGTCTCCATGAACGCACCGGTTGTTGAAATCCCGGCCCAGGGCAGTCGTATCGTCAAAGGCGGGAACGATGTTGTCCTGTTTGGGCAACCCCCGGAAGTGCTGAAAGGCCTGCTGGTTAACAACGTGACCAGTTTCGAGACCCTCGTGTTGACGGATGTCCGGGAGAAAGACGGCTCACTGATCAACAACCTCGAATTCCCCATCTATTTCTTCCTGTTCGTTATGAATGGTCTTGGCCAGGGGAAAAAACTCAACCTGGTAGGTGAGCCGGAAGACATCAGCCAGGTTCTTCGTCTGCTTCGATTCACCCTGATGGGTCCCACACGAGAAGAACTGGATGCCTGGGAAACCGACGAAGCGCTGAAGGAAGAATGGCTCGCCGTGGGCGAGGCCATTGCATTAAAGTATGACGGCGGTGACGTCATACCCGTGGAAGAGTTCTTCCATGCAAAGCCTTTCATAGATGGCGAGGCCCAGGTTGGTGACCTGACCATTCATCACGTCGGCGAAGATAACTATCGTGTGGCCAATGATGCCGGTGAAGTTTCGGTCAATCTGAACCAGGATTTCGAGATTCAGCCCTGCTACCCGGTCCAGCGAGACTATGTTCCAGGCGGCCTGGTGAAAATGGGACTCGAGATTCTCGGGGGAGCATCCGGGTTTACTCCGGAAGAACCCTGCACGGGTCTTGCCCTCTGCTACAACGGTGACTACGTGCTCATTGATTCGATTCCGTTTCTGGATCAGCACCTGTTCTCCAGGGGTATATCCAAGAATCAGGTTTCAGCGGTCTATCTGACCCACCTGCACGATGACCATTGTGCCATGTTCCCGCTCATGCTCATGCCGCATCGCGTTGAGGTGATCACCACGCGGGAAATCTTCAACATGTCCATGGAAAAACTGGCCTGCAGCCTGGGCTGGACGGTTGACGCGGTAACTGAACACTTCAAGCTTGTAGAAGTCGTCCCGGGAGAAAGCCTGAACTACTACGGCATGGATATTCTGCCGCATGTCACGGTTCACAGCATTCCAACCATTGGGGCGACCTTCAGCACAATACACCGGGGATACGAGCGCCAGATCTGCGTTGTCGGTGACAACCACACGATGACAACCATTCGCGACCTGCATCGACAGGGTCACGTTCGTGACGAGACGCTGGAAAATCTTGAGCGCCTGTATACTGAAAGATTCAGTCTTCTGGTTGCCGACGGCGGTGCCGGCGCAATCCACGGAGATCCCGCCGACGCGCTGAAATCCAATTCAGACCGTGTCGTGTTCGTGCACGTTGAACAACTGCCAAACGAATTCGACACCACCTTTTCTCTGGCCAGTTCCGGCAAGAGATACACGGTCATTGAAGGTGACCCGAGCGTTTACACATCCCAGGTTAATCACTACCTGTCCAACTGGCTGGGTGAGGCTTTTCCGAATCGCTGGATGCGCAGCCTGCTTGCTGAGGAAGAAATACGAAAATATAACGCCGATGATGTGATCATCGTTCAGGATTCAGAGACCCGAGGCTTTGTTTACCTGATTCTCACGGGTTACTGCGATGTGGTGCAGCACGACGGCAAGCAATTCAATACGGTTGCCAAGCTACAGGCCGGCGATGTCATCGGAGAGATGGCCGTTATAACCGGCGTTGGAACACGAAATGCTTCCGTTGTGGCCAGGACACCTGTGACGGTCTGCGTGTTTGCCGAGCAGACGTTTGCAGCCTTCATCAAGACCGAAGGTTTTCGCGACAAGTTGATGAATCGCTGGGCACTGCGACCGGTGATCAGATCCCTGCCGCAATTCAACATGATGACATCGACGACTCTCGAGAAGGTTGGCAATATCGCACGCTTTGAGAACCTGGAGAAAGGTGATCACCGACGCTTTGACGACTCTGCCTGGTATATTCTGACCGATGGCAAAGTTGAAGATGACGAGGGCATCAAGGGGCCATCCGCTGAATATGGCTGGCGACCGTTTGCCGAGAACAACTGCGCTTCGGTGATCTGTCTGGAGGACTGCCGTTTTATCAAGTTCCGAATGGATCGCTTGGAAGCCCTTCGCCATGAAGTTCCCCAGGTCAACTATTATCTGCGCAAACAGCGAATCGGGCAGGAAGATGCCGAGATCGACTGGCTGCTGTCCGAAGTCGATATCTACTGATCTCCGGATGTCCGCCTTTGTGGATAGACCGGCTGCAGTATCGCCGCCAGCTCCGGCCGGTTCTCACTGATCTCCTCCCAACTTAATCCTTCCAGCGAATGTGGAAACTTCAGCCACTGATCTGTTTCGTGGATAAAATACTCCGGCTCACGGCCACTCAGGTTTCTCGTTGGTTTGTAGTATGGCACCGCGACACGAATATCCTGCGGCGCATTAAGTCTGGCCTTATCTCGCAGGTGGTCAATCACCGCCTCGATGCTCCGACCTGTATCAAACACATCGTCGACGATCAGCAGGCTGTCATCATGAGAGATATTTTTGATGAGATAGTTCATGGAATAGACTCGAACCTCGTCTTCACGGCCATCGATGCCTGAGTAAGAAGCCGTTCGAATCGCGATATGATCTGAATGGATCCCGCGAGCACGCAGCATTTCCTGGACCGCAACACCAATCGGCGCCCCGCCTCTCCAGATTGCCACAATAAACGTCGGCCGGAATCCTGAATCCGCAACCATAGCGCCCAGTCGCCAGCTGTCCTCAAGCAGCGACTGTGCATCCAGATAAAGTTTATTGCTCACAATGATTCCAGCGGACAAGAAAGACTGACACAGACTAGAATGAACCTTTACGGGAGACAACCTTCGTGCGCGATACAGGAATCACAAAAACCTTTCTGACAGAACAGGCCGTCATGGAAGACAGCTTCAGACTGGGAGTACAGATCTTCAGGAGCGGCTTTAAGCCGACATTTATCGTTGGCCTGTGGCGCGGCGGCAGCACTGTCGGCATCTATGTTCAGGAATGCCTGCAGACACTGGGTATCGAAACTGATCATATTGCTCTCCGGACTTCCTACGAGGGATCAGCCAATTATCAGGAGATGGTGGACAATCCCGACCATGCCATCAGGGTACACGGAACACAGTACCTGATTGAGAGCCTGAACCGGGATGACAGCCTGCTCATCGTCGACGATGTCTTCAGCACAGGACTCAATGTACAGGCAGTCCTGAATCGACTGAAAGCGAGGCTGAAAAGGAACATGCCGGAAGACGTTCGTATCGCAGCCCTGTGGTACAAGCCACAGTCACGTCGTGTTGACCTGGAACCGGACTACCACCAGTCAACTACCAGCGACTGGCTGGTATTACCGTATGAACTGACCGGATTGAACGAAGAAGAACTGCGACAGCACAAGACTGTCGCAGCAAAACACCTTACGGGACAATAACCGTTTCTAGTTGCCCGTCGGGATCTCGTTGAATGGCAACCCCTTGTCCGCACGCATATCTTCCGGCAGGCCAAGTACCCGTTCCGAAATGATGTTTCGGAGTATCTGGTCGGTACCACCTTCAATACGAACAGCCGGGGAACGCATCAGCATTGCCTGGAGGCGGGCGGAGCCGGACGCGATCTCCTGATCCATAATCGCACCAGACAAGCCCTGCAGATCAATCGCATACTTGGCAATATCCTGCATCATGCCGCCAGCCACCAGTTTACCGATGCTGTTTTCAGGCCCAGGAGTTTCACCCTTGGATAAAGCTGAAATCGCCCTGGCTGCGGTGTTCTGAAGACCGGCACTCTTGGCATACCAGTCCGCCAGCTTTGAACGGACAGCAGAATCCTTGATTGCCGGACCCGAGGCAACACGCAACTCATCCACGAGCGCCTTGATTTCCGGGAAGCCAGTGGCAATGCTGCCGCCGATGGCGAGACGTTCGTTCATCAATGTGGTCAGAGACACCTTCCAGCCTTCACCGACACCGCCCAGGCGCTGCGCATCCGGAATACGGACATTATCAAAGTAAACTTCATTGAAGCCACTGTCTCCATTCGCCTGCTTGATCGGCACAATGTCGACACCCTCACTGCGCATGTCCAGGAAGAACATGGTGAGTCCTTTGTGCTTGGCGACGTCCGGATCAGTTCTGGTAATCAGGATGCCATAGTCACTGTAGTGTGCACCTGATGTCCATATTTTCTGGCCATTGATGACCCAGTCATCCCCATCCTTTTCAGCCCGGGTACGCAGACCGGCAAGGTCTGAGCCACTGGCTGGCTCCGAAAAGAGCTGACACCAGACTTCTTCACCACTGGCAAGTTTGGGCAGGTAACGCTTCTTCTGTTCTTCACTGGCATAGGCCATCATCGTCGGCGCACACATGCCCTGACCAATAATGAACGTCCTGCTCAGCTGACCGTAAACACCCTCTTCCTGATTCCAGATCACACTCTGAATAGGTGTCGCACCGCGACCGCCATACTCTTTCGGCCACTGGATGCAGGCCCATCCGGCATCAGCCTTTTTCTTCTGCCACTTCTTCGCCTCAGTCAGTGGGTCAAGATCACCAGTTCGGGTGGAACCGAACCCACTGGTGGACAGCGGCTCATGAAGGTACTCCGGTGCATTGGCGGAGATCCAGGAGCGCACTTCTTCGCGGAATACCGCTTCTTCTTTTGTATCGCTGAAATCCATAATCGTCTCCTTATGCTGCGTCCGCGGGGAGCGCGGCAATGAGTTTGTCTTCCCAGGCAGAAAGTCCACCCAGCACCAATGTCAGGTAATTTGAGCGCCGATAGTAAAGGTGGCAATCAAACTCCCAGGTAAATCCCATACCGCCATGGACCTGGATATTGTCCCTGGAGCAGAGCTGGAAGGCCTGCGTCGCAGAGACACGCGCCGTTGCCGCTGCCAAAGGCAGGTCTTCAGCATCGTTCTGCAGTGCCCAGGCTGCGTAATAGCAGTTGGATTCTGCCAGCTTCAGGGCCACATACATGTCAGCCATCATGTGCTTCAGGGCCTGGAAGGAACCAATGGGTCGACCGAACGCAAAACGCTCTTTAGCGTACTCAACTGCCATCTCCAGCGCTTTCTCAGCACCACCGATCTGCTCAAAGGCAAACAGCACAGCAGCACGATTGTAGATATCTTCCAGAGCCGACCAGCCGTCTGAGCATTCACCAAGTTCCTCTCCGTCAGCGTCATCAAAGGTCAAAGTCGCAGTTGCCATGGTGGGATCCACCATCTCAATGGAGGTTCTGGCAATGCCTTCCAGTTCGGTCAATACCAGAGTCAGACCATCACCTTTTCTGGCGAGAACCACCGCCACATCCGCAACAGATCCGTTTGGCACAACCAGTTTGGAGCCATTCAGTTTGCCACCGGCAAAGGACGTGGCGATTGACTCGGGGCTGGCCTCCTCTACGGATTCGCTCACGGCCAGTGTGCCCTTCAATTGACCGCTGGCGATCATTGGCAGCCATTTTTCCTTTTGCGCCTGTGAACCGAAACGCGCCAGCGCCTCAGCAAAAAGGTAGACAGAAGTTGAGAATGGCACTGGTGCCAGATGGGCACCTAGCTCTTTGGCTGCCAGGCACAGGGTCAGGTAACCTGCCTCAACACCACCGTATTCGGCGCTCAATGCCGTACCCTGTACACCCATCTCGGCAAGGCCCTGCCAGACCTTCTCTGCATAGGGTTCATTTCCCTCCAGCACCGATCGAAACACACTGAAGTCGCAGTTATCGTTCAGATACCGGTGTATCTGCTCCTGCACCATCTTTTCATCATCGGAAAAATCAAAATTCACTGTTCTGTTTGCTCTATGACATTGGTTTTTAGAGGACAGCAAGCTAACCGGTCCTTTCCGTGCAGTCAATCCAGTGCAGATACTATCTGGATAGTTACCGGGACATTCCCTAGTATTGAAGGGCGTTAATTTCCAATACCAGCTTGTGTAGCCCTTATGTCAGATCAACAAAGATACGACCCCAATGAAGCCCGCTATCTCAGCAATGCCGAGTTTCGAGAGAAGTACGCCATCGATGTCAACGTCGATCCTTACAGCCTGCCGCTGGAGACCCTGGATCCATGCCATCCCTCTCTGTTTGAACACGACAGGTTCCGACCGTACTTCGAACGATTGCGAAAAGAAGATCCGGTCCACTACACGCCTGAGAGTATGTTCGGCCCCTACTGGTCTGTGACGAAGTACCAGGACATCATGCATGTGGACACTCATCACGAGATCTTCTCGTCGGATATCAATCAGGGTGGCATCAGGATGGGTGGCAGACCGGTTGAGAACCCGGACGAGCAGAATGCCATGTTCCATCTGCCAATGTTCATCATGCAGGACCCACCGGTTCACGATGAACAGCGAGCCGTTGTCGCACCGTCATTCACCCCACCGCGACTGCAGGAGCTCAAGGAACTGATCAGGGAACGAGCAGGCAGGATACTTGACGAATTACCCAGAAACGAGGCGTTCAACTGGGTAAGAAGTGTCTCAGTGGAACTGACCGGACAGATGCTGGCCACCATCTTTGGAGTACCGCAGGAGGACCGGCATAAACTGATCCACTGGTCCGACACCGTCGAAAACATCGGCAACCCGGAAGTCTTTGAAACGCCGGAGCAGGGTTTCCAGGAACTCTGGAAGTGTTTCGAGTACTTTGATGCGGTCTGGAAGGAGCGGCAGCAGATGAGTGAACCAGGCGATGATCTCATCTCTACCCTGGTGCACGGCGAATCAACAAAGAACATGCCCCCCAATGAATTCCTGGGCAATATGCTGCTGTTGATCGTCGGTGGTAACGACACGACACGGAACTCTATTTCTGGTGGTGTGCTTGCCCTGAACCAGAACCCCGGGGAATACGCAAAGCTCCGGGAGAACAGGAGTCTGATTCCGAAAATGGTACCCGAGATCATTCGCTGGCAAAGCCCGGTGGCTCACATGTGCCGCACTGCAGTGAAAGACACCGAACTGGGTGGTAAACAGATATCAGCGGGTGACAAGGTCGTCATGTGGTACATCTCCGGCAACCGGGATGAAGACGTCATAGAGCGCGCCAACGAATTCATTATTGATCGCGTGAACCCACGACAGCATCTGTCATTCGGGTTCGGTATCCATCGATGCGTCGGTAATCGACTGGGCGAGATGCAACTGAACGTGCTTTGGGAAGAGATCATGAAGCGCTTTGATAATATAGAGGTTGTTGGTGACCCCACCTACCTGAAATCCAATTTCATCCACGGCATTACCGATTTACCGGTGATGATCCGAGACTGAGATGACTCAACAAGCATTTCGATAAAGACAACAACAGCTCTGGGAGGAGACACATGAATTTTGAATTTTCAGAGGAACAGGATCTGCTTCGAGAGCAGGCCCAGGGATTCCTCACCGACCACTGTCCACCGTCGGCAGTCAGGAAAATACTGGAAGGCGATGAACCCTTCGATGCAGACCTGTGGCAGAAAGTTATCGACATGGGCTGGACCGCGACGGTCATTCCTGAAGAGTACGAAGGGCTTGGTCTCAGCTACCTGGAACTGAGCGTGATCGCTGAAGAACTTGGGCGCGCACTCGCACCCCTGCCGTTTTCTTCTTCCGTTTACCTTGCCACCGAAGCTCTGCTTCAGGCAGGCTCAGAAGCACAGAAACAGACCTATCTGCCAAAACTCGCCGGCGGCAGCAGCATAGGCTGCTTCGCCTTCAGCGAAGGCGGTGGTCAGACAACAGCGAAATCGCTGAAAACTTCTGTTTCAGGCGGGAAGATCAGTGGCACAAAACTGCCAGTCGCAGACGGCGATATCGCTGATTTTGCCGTTGTTATTGCAAGCGCCGCCAGTGGCGACGGCGCCAGTGCCTATCTGGTTGATCTGAGCAGTGCAGGTGTTTCGCGGGAAACCGTAAAAACCATAGACCCCAGTCGATCCCACGCGAAGATAACCTTCGAGGGTGCTGAAGCTGAACTGCTGGGCAAAGAAGGTCAGGGTTGGAACCTGCTGGAAAGTGTCTTTAACCGCGCTGCGGTTTTGTTCGCCTGGGAGCAGGTGGGTGGCGCTGATACCGCGTTGAACATGGCCAAGGAATACGCCATGGGACGCTTTGCCTTCGGTCGACCTATTGCCTCGTTCCAGGCCATCAAGCACAAACTGGCCAACATCTACGTCAAGAATACCCTGGCCCGCTCAAACTGCTATTTCGGAGCCTGGGCAATCTCGACACAAGCACCCGAGATTTCCATCGCCGCAGCAACCGCCCGCGTTTCTGCAATCCAGGCTTACTACTATGCCTCCAAGGAAAATGTACAGACCCACGGTGGTATGGGATTCACCTGGGAATTTGACTGTCAGTTCCCTTACCGCCGGTCAAAGCTGCTCGCGACAAACATCGGCAGTGAGACCACCTGGCAGGACAAGTTAATTTCTGCCATTGAAGCAGACCGCGCAGCATAGGAGACGAATATGGACTTTAAAGATTCACCCCAGGAAGCAACATTCAGAGAGGAAGTTCGCAGCTGGCTGAGCGAAAACGTGCCGACAGACGCGGAACTGGATGGCCTCGATTACATCGGCCGCGCCAAACACTGGCAGAAGAAGAAATACGACGCAGGCTGGGCCTGCATCCGTTGGCCAGAGGAACATGGTGGTCGTGGCGCAAACGCCATTCAACAGGTCATCTGGAACCAGGAAGAAGGAAAGTTTAATACGCCGGATTCCATTTTCGCTATTGGCCACGGCATGTGTGCACCGACAATGATGACCTGGGCAACAGAGGATCAGAACAAGCGCTACCTGCCGAAACTCGCCAGCGGTGAAGAGGTGTGGTGCCAGCTGTTCAGTGAGCCCGCTGGCGGCTCTGACCTTGCCGCGCTTCGGACTCGTGCAGAAAAAGATGGAGACGACTGGGTTATTAATGGTCAGAAGATCTGGACCTCCGGCGCCCACTATTCCGATTATGGTGTCCTCGTCGTACGCTCCGATCCAACCGCTCCAAAGCACCAGGGTCTCACGTACTTTTTCATCGATATGAAATCGCCCGGCATCGAGATCAAACCTATCAGGCAGATTTCAGGTGGCGCGAACTTCAACGAAGTTTACTTTACGGATGTACGCATTCCTGACGCTCAGCGCCTTGGAGCCGTGGGTCAAGGCTGGCAGGTATCTCTGACAACCCTGATGAATGAGCGCGCCTCCATCGGCGGTGGTGGCGGTGGCTGCAACTTCGATTCGGTGTTTGACCTGGCACAACGGGTCAACCTGGATGACGAGCCTGCGATCAGAGACAAGAACGTTCGAGCGCAGCTGGCAACCTGGTATGCCCAGGAATCGGGGCTTAAGTTCACCGGCTATCGTTCAATGACAGCCCTTTCCCGCGGTGAAATTCCCGGCCCGGAAAACTCCATAGGCAAGCTGGTCGGCGCGCCGAAGCAGCAGGACATGGCATCCTTCGCACTGGATCTGATGGAGGCCAGCGGCGCCATCTGGGATCCAGATCTGTCGGAGGCGGCCGGGATGTTCCAGCTGACCTACATGTCTTCTCCAGGATTGCGGATTGCCGGGGGGACCGATGAGGTCATGGCGAACATTATTGCCGAACGTGTGCTGGGACTACCTCAGGACATCCGTGTGGATAAGGGCGTACCCTTTAACGAGATACCAACCTCCAACTCGTAGACGCCAGGCCACTTTGCGTAAACCCGGGCACACCATTTGCCCGGGTAGCGCACTCTAATCAAGGCCTATCACTTCGACCTTTCGATGTTCACATCAAGGAGTGGCTTATAGTCGGCCCGTTGCTCCAGTTCTCCCAGAACGATCTCGTCATCGAAAAGCACCCACGCATGGGCTTCAACTGCATCACCGTTCTTGTAAATGCCCATCCGTATCGAGGTCTCGATACCCATCAGACCAAGCATCCACCAGAGAGTCACAGCCTGCTCCAGTCGCTGTGCATCATAAGGCCCCCGCCGCGCTGCAATACTGACCATACGGGCCGCGCTCTCGACCCGATTCAGTGGAGGGCTTTCTAACGGGGTGCGGCTGAACCTTGCCAGCATCTGCTCGGTTTTTCGAAACCCCTTGCGCTTGAGCAGTCGAGCCACGACAGGCAGTGCCAACACAAACAGCGTCAGCTGACATAACTCAAAGAACGAAAGGCGTCCCAGTTTACGCAGATCACCCACGGGCAAACCCACAAACGACAGCGCATTTGAAGCTGGGCAACTCGCACCGTGGCTGACGCATCATCAGCCGAGTCCTGTCACATCCACATCCAGCATGGCTTCAATCAATACCGGGCCGGGTTCTTTCATGGCCTTTTCAAACTGCCGGTTGAACTCGTCTGCGGTCGTGGCGCGATAGGCAGTCACACCCATGCCGTTGGCCATACCAACAAAATCCAGGTCCGGGTTGGAAAGATCCAGCATATCCAGCGTCTTCTTGTTCATGGATTGCGCACCGACTCTTGCCAGTTCAATCTGCAGAATCTGATATTTCCTGTTGGCAAAAATCACCACACAGATGTCCAGATGTTCACGTGCCATGGTCCACAATGCCTGGATCGTATACATGGCACCGCCATCACCATGCAGACACACCACCTTGGCCTCGGGTCTTGCGACCGCCGCGCCGATAGACGCCGGCAGCCCATAGCCAATAGAGCCACCGGTCAGGGACAGCCAGTCGTGGGGCTCTGCAGTTTCGGTTAACGGATAGGTGAGAAAACCGGCTGTCGCACTTTCATCAACAACCACCGCATCCGTCGGCAGAAACTCCGCAAACGCGCGGGCAACACTTTCCGGGCTGATGTCACCAGTCTGCAGACCCGGCTTCTTCAATGCGTTTCTGCGCAGAATCACATTCTGGGCGCCCAGTTCCGCCACCACATCTTCCAGAGCCTGTTCTGCATCTTCCCCAAGGTCTGCGAGCATATGAATATCGCAACCTGCCGGATAGAACTCACTGGCTTTGCCGGGATAGGCAAAAAAGCCGACCGGCGCTTTTGTGCCCACAAGAATCATTTGCTCCGCGTGTTCGATCTGGGGCATCGCCTGTTCTGCGAAGTAGGCCAGACGCTCTATCTGACAGCGGCCCTCCCCTCTCGGCAACCTGGAAGTAAAGGTATCGCAGAATATTTTTGAGTTCGTATGCTGCGAGATCTGATCCGCAAACTGCACGGCTCGCTCACTCAGCCCCATATTCGACATGAGCATTACGGTGGGCTTTCCATTGGTGAGCATGGCGGCAGCTTTTTTTACCGCCGCTTCACTGGCCCTCGGCGCTTCTGGCATCGGTTGACTCACGACAGGATCAACAGACTCATCCCAGGCACAATCAGCCGGAATAATCAGTGTCGAGATCTGGCCGGGTTTGACGTTAGCAGCCACCACGGCATCCGCCGCATCCTGAGGCAGCGACTTCGCATCCGTTACAGATCTGACTCAGTGAGAAACCGGATGAGACAGGCCAATAACATCAGAGTTAAGGGGCGCATCGTAGGCCTTGTGGTAGGTTGCATGATCACCAATCAGGTTGATGACAGGTGAACTTGCCTTGCGTGCGTTATGCAGGTTCGCAGACCCGTTCGACAACCCCGGCCCCAGGTGAAGCAGCGTACAGGCCGGTTTGCCAGCGATACGACCGTAACCATCGGCCGCGCCGGTACAGACCCCCTCAAACAGACTCAGGATAGAACGCATACCACCGGTCTGACCAATAGCGGCGACCATGTGCATTTCCGACGTTCCGGGGTTGGTAAAACAAACTTCGACACCGTTATTGGTAAGCGTCTGAAGCAGGCTCATTGCACCGTTCATGGGGACTTCCATACATCTGAAGCCGCCAGTATACACGGGTAGTCAATTTCACCACTCGTTCGCCAAATCGTTAACTGAAATTGGTTCCTCAGGCCTCTGCAAACCCCGGTCATTCGATTTTTTCTATAATTTACAATGGTTTAAGAAACATCACGGAAACTGGCACGAAAACTGAATTAGGTAGTTTGTAAACAAGTCATGTGTCAACAACATTGGGGAAAGTCATGAACGAATCGATGCGAACAATCCGACCCAGCTCGAACTGGCTGTCAGCCATGCTGCTGACGGTGTTCGTTCTGTCATTTGGAGTATTCGCGGAAAGCCATATTCGTGCGAACACAAACAGTTCTGAGGTATATGCTGGCTTCTGTAGTTCAGATTCACCAGATCAGCCTAGAACCCTGATTCGTTTTCACTAGCCGGAAGGAGAACACCATGAAGGACCTTTTTGACGATAACCAGCCACAGGAACTTTTCCTGGACCAGACACATCGCAAGATCGGTGGCGTCTGCGCCGGTGTTGCCAGATATCTGGATGTTCCTCGATTCTGGGTTAGGATAGCCGCTGTCATCGGACTCTTTATTCAACCGCCCAGCGTACTGATCGCTTACGGTCTTGCGTATCTGATACTGGACGAAACTCCGGAGGCATTTGACGAGGTTATTCCTGGGGAAGAGTTCACTGACTGATACGCAAAGACAATCCCGCCCGCGGGTTGGCATCGACCTCGGCGGGACGAAGATCGAAGGTATTCTGATAGATGCTACCGGCCAGGAGCAGCAGCGGCTGCGCCTGGCCACGCCGCAGGGCGACTATGAAGGGACTCTTGCCGCCGTCAAGAAACTGACGGACGAGCTGTGTGATAACCCTGACGTTCCCGTTGGCATCGGCACACCAGGTTCACTGTCCCGGGTTTCTCCTCTGATGCGCAACGCCAACAGCACCTGTCTGAATGGGAAACCCCTGCTGGAAGACTTTCGTTCGGTTCTGAAACGACCAGTGAGAATCGCCAACGACGCAGACTGCTTCACGCTTTCCGAAGCTTCCGACGGCGCTGCGGCGAACGGCAGCCTCGTTTTCGGTGTCATCCTGGGCACGGGCGTCGGCGGCGGTCTTTGCGTAAACCGGCAACTGATCAGCGGGATCAACGGTATCAGTGGCGAGTGGGGGCACAACCCACTACCTTTATTTTCTCAGCCTCCAGCTCTAAAGCCAGCTGACTCAAATCAGCCACCACATGCAAACCCGGGACGTGGACGAACATGTTTCTGCGGCCGGCAGGATTGCATCGAAACCTGGCTCTCTGGCCCGGGGCTTGCCAGAAGCTACCGGGAGTCTTCTGGCAAAGAAGCTACCGCTGCAGAGATCGCGAACCTTGCGGAAAACGGCGATGTGGCAGCAGTGGAAACCGTTTCCCGCTACCTGGATGCGCTGGCGGCATCCCTGTCCCTGGTCATCAATATCGTGGACCCGGATACGATTGTGCTGGGTGGTGGTCTTTCCAACATGGAAATCATCTACCGGGAGTTGCCGGAACGACTGGTGCCACACGTCTTTTCAGATCACGTGGCAACCAAGGTCGTCCAGGCTGAGCATGGTGACTCCTCAGGAGTCCGCGGGGCCGCGTGGCTCTGGCCCTGAGCCAGGTTCCAGTTGAGCGTTCAGAGAGGTATCAGGAACAGCCTCCAGCCGGGCCTCCATAAGTGCCCGCAGAGCACGCACTTCTTCATAGACGTCCTCCAGATGCAAAACATCCGGGTCCTCAGCGACTATCTTCGCATGCTCCTCCTCCAGCACATTTACAACGATACCGATCACCATATTCAGAAACGCGAACGCCGTGAGGAAGATAAACGATACATAAAACACCCAGGAGAATGGATAAACCGCCATGGTTTCGTACATGACATCGGTCCAGTCTTCAAAGGTCATCACACGGAACAAAGTCAGCATGGCGATGCTGATATCACCCCACAGAACAGGATTGATCTCCTCAAAGATAAGGCTGCCGATCGCCGCGTATATGTAGAAGATGATAAACATCAACGCCATGACATAGCCCAACCTTGGCAGTGCTTTGAGCAGGGAGTTCAGGAGCATTCTCAGCTCAGGAATAATGCTGATCATTCGCAGCACCCTGAACACTCTGACGAGCCTCGCAACCAGCGCCATGTCCGAATTGTCGATGGGGATCAGACTCACCGTGACAATCAGCACATCAAAGATATTCCAGCCGCTTCGGAAGAAGTGCGAATGAGGATGTGTCGCCATGAAGCGGATTGTAATCTCGATAATAAAGATCATCGTGATTCCGATATCCGCAACTTCCAGCACCTGATACCAGAAGGGGGAGATATTGTAAGTTTTCGCGCCAACGGTCAGCGCCGACGCCATGATCACGAAGATAATGAAAAACTCGAAAATCTTGTTCGCGATAATCTTCTCAATGCGCGACTGCACTGCCTGATAAGAGATGCTCATAGTTTGCCCGCCACTGCAAAAAAAGGCAGGATTATAAGCGAACTCAGCCCGATTCCAGGCTTCCTTTCAGAAAACGCACAGTCCAGCGTGCAACGTCATCACGCATCAGAGGCTTTTGTAGCGAAGCAACACCATTTGAGTAGGTTTCAGGCCCCAGAATATCTGCTCGCATGTCCATCAGGTCTTTGGAGTAGTCCTTCTGAAACTCCGGATGGCCCTGCATCGTCAGTATATGATCACCAATGGTTAACATGCTGTTCGGGCAGAAATCACTGGTCGCAACCAGCTCCGCATTTTCCGGCAATCTGATCACCTGATCCTTGTGAGAGACGATCAGGGTATAATGACTGGCGTCTTTATCGACGAACCAGGGTTTGTCAATCAGGCGGCTGTCATGAATACCCACACCCCATCCAGCTTCCGCGCCCAGTGTTTTGCCTCCCAGCACTTCCGCAACCAATTGGTGTCCGAAACAGAGGCCGACTAATTTTTTCCGGTTTGTATGGAGCTCACGGACATACGCCATTAAACGCCCAATCCATGGTTCATCATCGTAGACACTCTTCTTACTGCCGGTAATGACATAGCCAGCACAGTCGTCTATGGCGTCAGGGTAAATACCATGCTCCACATCGTAGGTCGCAAAGTTGATATCGACACCCATCGCCTCCGCTGCACGCCCAAGGACGTCAGAGATCATGCCGGGATAATTACCGTGTTTTGGCTCGAACTGCTCGAGCACAGAGTCAGCCTGTAGAATTCCAATCTTCATATTCAGATGATTTCGAAATAGCGGCTTAGTTGCCAGTCGTTGACCGCGCGTTCGTATTCGCGAACCTCCCAGTCACGGGAAGCGGCATAATGCTCAACGAAGGTTTCTCCCAGCATAGCCCTCGCGACTTTCGAGTTTTCAAATTCACGCGTGGCATCACGCAGATTGCCGCAAAGCTGATATGCCTCGGGCAGATCATCCTGCAGATCATAGGCGTTCCCGGCGACCGGGTTACCCGGTTCAATTTCATTTTCGATACCGTTCAATCCCGCCGCCAGATTAGCCGCTGCCACAAGGTAAGGGTTGGCGTCGGCGGAGCCGACGCGGAATTCGACACGTTGCGCCCTGGCGGAACCACTGATGACTCGCAGGGCAACCGTCCGGTTATCAACACCCCACGTGGATGCCGTCGGCGCCCAGGCACCTTTAACCAGTCGTGTATAACTGTTGATCGTGGGTGAAGTCAGCGCCAGCATTGGTTTCAGGTTCTCACGCATACCGCCCAGATAATGACGCATCGTCCGGCTCATGTGGTTGTCGGCATCGCCGTCGAAAAAAATACTCTCACCACTGGCGACATCGAACAGACTCTGGTGAACGTGACCGCTTTGTCCCGGATAATCCATAGACCACTTGGCCATGAACGTTGCCGTCATCTCCCGTTTCTGGAAAAACGCCTTGGCGAAGGTTTTAAACAATACGGCCTTGTCAGCAGCTGCGAGGGCATCATCCACGGCAATCGCCGCCTCCCAGACGCCGGGTCCCGTTTCACAGTGCAGCCCCTCCAGCGGAAAGCCATGACTCTCACAGTACTCCATGAACTCATTAAAGAGATCCGAATGCGTCATGGTTCGCAGCACCGAGTAACCAAAGTTACCGGGGCTCAGAGGAACCAGGTTACGGTAGCCCTTATCCCGAATAGATTGCGGTGTCTCACGGAAGATAAAGAACTCGTATTCAAAGGACATTCGCGGCGCATACCCCTTTTCCGCGGCTTTGCTCAAAACATGTTTCAATCGGCCGCGTGGACAGATCGGGTGTTCAGTCTCATCGTCTCCGGCAAACTCCGCCAGAAAAAACGGGATCATGTTCTCGTCATGCAGACGACGTTCTGTAGACAGATCAAGTCGGTAGGTCGCGTCAGGAAATGCCGTGTGCCAGCCGGTGAAGGTTGCATTGTCATAAAGCTGATCGTCTACGTCCCAGCCAAGCACGCAGTCACAGAATCCGGATGTCCCGCCAGCGATGTTGCGGAACTTATCAAGACTGATGTACTTGCCGCGAAGCACGCCATCCACATCAGCAAAGCCAAGCTTGATACGAGGGATCCCTTCCTGCTCGTATTGCTTGATCAGATCATCTGCCTTCACCATGCTCTTCGCCCCGGTCTGTGACTATCAGTGAGAGCAGCTATGGAACCATTCAGGCTGGCAAAGATCAACGGATCTCAGGATGCACTCTGGTCTCCGGGGACACGGATATTCTCCACCATTGCCTGAACATCTTCCGGTGGTGGTGGTGTAAATCGACAGACCACCAGCGATACAGCGAAATTCAACAGCATGCCGAGCGTACCGATGCCTTCAGGAGATATGCCAAACCACCAGTGACTGGGATTATTGTCTGCTGGACTGATGAATTTGAAATACACAATGTAAGTGAAGGTAAATGCCAGACCGGTAATCATCCCGGCGATGGCTGCTTCCTTGTTCATCCGCTTGTAGAAAATACCCAGCAGAATAACCGGGAAAAAGCTCGCCGCGGCCAATCCGAAAGCAAAAGCCACCACCTGGGCAACGAACCCCGGCGGATAGATGCCAAACAACCCGGCGATACCGATGGCAACGGCCGCCGCAACACGCGCCGCCATGAGTTCCTGCCGGTCTGTTATCTGCGGCATAAAGGTTTTCTTCATCAGGTCATGGGATACGGCGGTTGAAATCACCAGTAACAGACCCGCTGCTGTCGACAAGGCCGCAGCCAGCCCTCCGGCTGCCACCAACGCAATGACCCAATTGGGAAGCTGAGCGATTTCCGGGTGAGCAAGCACAATGATATCCCGGTCAATATAAAGTTCATTCTCACTGGGAGACACTCCATTCTCCAGCAGGCGTTCGCCATGAGCACCCCGCTCACCAGAGAAGATCGGCTTACTCGGGATCAGGGCATCGCCTCCACGATAGCGGACCACACCATCAGCATTCTTGTCACTCCAGGCAATCAGACCGGAGTCTTCCCACTTGGTAAACCAGGATGGCGCCTCATCGTAAACCATCCCGTCTACATTATTGATGATGTTCATACGGGCAAACGCGGCGACAGCAGGTGCTGTTGTATACAGCAGTGCAATAAACACCAGCGCATAGCCAGCAGAGATGCGAGCATCACGGACTCTGGGCACCGTAAAAAAACGCACGATGACATGCGGCAGTCCTGCCGTGCCGGCCATCAGGGCGGCAGTGATAAACAGCATATCGATGGTCGATTTGTTTCCTGAAGTAAACGCCGCCATGCCAAGTTCCGTCGTCAGACCATCCAGCCTGTCCAGCAGGTAGGTACCGCTGCCATCATTCATTTCAGCCCCAAGCCCGAACATCGGAAGCGGGTTGCCGGTGAGCATAATGGATATGTAAATGGCTGGTACCAGATAAGCAAAGATCAGGACGCAGTACTGCGCTACCTGGGTATAGGTAATTCCTTTCATACCACCGAGCACTGCATAGAAAAAGACAATGCCCATGCCGATGACGACGCCGCTGTTGATATCAACTTCCAGAAAACGACTGAACACGATACCGACACCTCGCATCTGGCCAGCCACATAGGTAAACGAAATAAAGATGACACAAACCACGGCGACCAGCCTGGCCGTCTGCGAGTAATAGCGATCACCCACGAAATCCGGAACTGTGAACTTGGCGAACTTACGCAGGTAGGGCGCCAGCAGAAGTGCCAGGAGCACATAACCACCGGTCCATCCCATCAGATAACGCGCACCGTCCGCACCTTCAAAGGCGATAATGCCGGCCATGGAGAGAAACGAGGCAGCAGACATCCAGTCCGCTGCCGTTGCGGCACCATTCGCAATCGGATTAACGCCCCCACCAGCCACATAAAATTCATTGGTTGAGGAGGATCGGCTCCAGATCGCAATACCGATATAGAGCGCAAAGGAAAGCCCAACAAAGAGATAGGTCAGTACTTGTGCGGATGCCATAACCTACTCCTCTTCTTCCACACCGAACTGTCGATCAAGCGCATTCATGCGCCATGCATAGATAAAGATCAGTACGACAAAGAAGTAGATTGAACCCTGCTGGGAGAACCAGAACCCCAGTTTATAACCAAACAATCGAAACTGATTCAGGTAATCCACGAACACAATACCGGCAAGAAAAGACACGCTGAACCAGACCGCAAGCAGCACCAGCATCAGGTTAATATTGGCGCGCCAGTAAGCACGGTTGTTTCCCGCAGGGGGTTCGCTGGACATCGATATCTCTCCCGAGCCAATTTCTCGTGAACTTGTGGATAACTCTGGGGGTAAATTGTGTCTTTGAACCACTATCAAGCCAGTCAAAGACTGCCATAAACAGAGTTTATTGTTCTTTTTCTTTTATAATTCAGTCAGTTATGAAATTTATCACAACTGGTCGTGCCTGAGTTTCCCGAAACCGGGAAAATCTGTCAAATGGGTCAGGTTGTGAACAAAGGATCAGTTTTCTGCTGACGAGATCGTGATGCTGCCTTCCCTGTTCGGCATTTCCACCAGGTTCTGCGGTAAAGACTTACTGACTTTTGCACCAAGCGCCTTCATATCTTCAGCACGTTTTACCAGATTACCTCGACCCGAGGCCAGCTTGTTAAAGGCATCATCGTAAGCTGTCTGGGTAGACGCCAACCGGCTGCCTATCAGCTCAAGGTCGCCGACGAAATTAACAAACTTGTCATAGAGCGCACCGGCACGTGTTGCAATTTCCTGGGCATTCTTGTTCTGCTGCTCATAGCGCCAGATATTCTGAATTGTTCGCAGAGTTGCCAGCAGCGTTGATGGCGCGACCACGACAATGTTCCGGGAAAAAGCGTCTGAAAAGAGCTCCGCGTCTTCAGTTACCGCAACGGAAAAAGCGGCTTCAATAGGAACAAACAGCAGGATAAAATCGAGCGTGCGTATTCCTTCCAGTGACTGATAGTCCTTATCGGACAACTGACGTATATGCTGCCGGAGTGATGCAATGTGCTGTTTGAGTGCTTCCGCACGTTCAGACTCATCTTCCGAAGAACAAAATCGTTCATAGGCCGTAAGCGAAACTTTTGAGTCAACGACCACGTCTTTTTCTTCCGGGAGTCTGACGATCGCATCCGGTTGCAGACGTTTGCCGTCCTCGTTTTTCAGAGATACCTGGACTTCATACTCACGACCTTTCTCCAATCCTGATCTTTCCAGAACCCTCTCAAGAACAACCTCACCCCAGATACCCTGGGTCTTGTTCTCACCCTTGAGCGCATTGGTCAGGTTAACTGCATCCTTGGCAATGCGACTGTTGAGGTCCTGCAGACTCTTCAGTTCCTTCACCAGCGAGAAACGTTCCTTTGCCTCGTTGGAGTAGGATTCTTCAACACGTTTCTCGAACGACTTGATCTTTTCCTGCAGGGGATCAAGGACGCCGTTGAGTTGTTCACGGCTCTGCTCCTTGAACTCCTTTTGCTTGGAATCAAATATCTCGTTAGCCAGATTCTTGAAGCCGTCCTGCATGGAGACTTTGGCTTCACGAAGCAGCTCAAGCTTTTCTTCTGCCTGGTGCTTCTGTTCACTGAGGGTAGTTTCAAGGCGGGAAATCTCCTGCCTGGCATGAACCAGCTTCGCCCGTTCATCATCCAGCGCCTGGTTCGCCGACGACAACTGACTTTCAAGCTCCGTGATCTTCAGTTCTCTGGAATGCAGTCTCTCACCCAGGGAGGCTTCAACCAGTTGCAGTTCGCTCAACTGTGTTTGTACATCGATCAGCTGATCGTTCAGCTGTTCAACCCGGAACGCTGCATCTTTCTTCTCCATGCGGGACACGAAGATATAGGTGAAAATGGCGGCAAGAACGACGCCAACCAGCGCTGCGGCAAGCATTTCCGGTGTGATCAAGGTGACACCTCAATTCAAGAACTGACCCTTCAAGTTTAGTCGGGTACTGTATGGATGTATAGTTCGCGGCTACAGTTCCGGGGCTGCAGTTCCGGGGCTGCAGTTCTGGGGCTGCAGTTCTGGGGCTATAGTTCCGAGCCTACAGTTCCGGCGCGGGCTGTTGAAGCATAACCCCGCACTGGCACGTTCGTTATCGACCAGGGGGAGCCAGGTTTAATGAAGGTAGGTAAACATCTTCCTTCGGTAGCTGGTGGCGAGATCGTTTCCTTTACCCAACATATTGAAGACCTTGATCATGGTTAGCCGCGCTTTTTCCTCTTCCCAGGTCTTATCTTCTTTCATCATGCCCAGCAGTGTTTCCAGACCCTGCTCCACCTGATCTTCCACGATTAATCGTATCGCCAGATCAAATCGCGCCTGCAGATCTCCGGACTCGGCCCGGCTCGCGAGTTCATCCAGACTACCCAGGTCACCCGCCATGTCGATGAATTCAAGGCGGCTTTTCGGTTTATCCAGGCCTTCTGTGTCGTCAGGTAGTGCCTCCAGGATCTGGCGCGCATCAGCCACCTCTCCTTCCATGATCAGCAGATCGCAAAGCTCGACATGGATACCAAAATTACTCGGCTCATCGGCAATAACCTGCTGCAGCATCTGGATGGCCTGTTTGCGCTCACCCTGCGCCACCAGGAAATCAATCTGTTCGCGAACCCGTTCCAGGGGGCTCATGGTCAGCTGATCGAGGGCACCTCGCAACTGTTGCTCATCCGCAGGGCCTTCAAGATCACCGGCCATCTGGCCCTGGAAAATGATCTTGATCGATGGCAGCGCACGAACCTGCAGCTGCTGAACCAGTTGGGGGTTTCTCTGAACTTCGACACGAGCCAGAGCAAACTTACCCTGGTACTCAGAAGCCAGCTTCTGCAGCAATGCGCTGGTCGGCGCACACTGCTCTGCCCCCTCGGCATAAAACTCCAGCAAAACCGGTACCTGCTGAGATTTTTCGGCAACTTCCGCCTGAAAATTCTGCGCATCAACCTCGACTGAATAAGTACCTGCTGTTGTTTCCACCGGCCGTCTCCCGAAAAAACGGCTAGCCTACCAGATTTACGCTGCCAGCCGGAGCCCTTCGCGGCGAAGCGCGCTCTGAAGTGCACGGGAAGAATGCCAAGGGTTCTCACGACCTCGGTAAAGAACGCGATTACCTTTGCTGACGAACCAGATATCCAGGGACTTGATGTGTCGTATCTTCATGTGAAAAACCTGTATACATAATCAGTAACTGTTGAAATATACAGTACTGTATAAGTAGACAGCATACAACTACTTTTTAGAGGGAAATCCAGTCAAATCCATCTGTCTGGCTGGCGACAATCAGGGAGCCCTGCCAGCCTGCAAGCAGCGGTTTTACCGCGTCCTGGGCTAATTGGGTCTGATTGTTCTGTTCCGACACGTGAGATATCACGAGATGCTGCAGACGTGCCAGATCGAGTGCATCCAGCAGTTCTGCCGCCTGCGCATTATTCAGGTGGCCATAATCTCCACCGACGCGGCGTTTCAGCGGATAGGGATAAGGCCCCTGCTCAAGCATGACCGGGTCATGATTGCATTCCAGCAGCAGCGCATCACAATCCCGATAGGACTTCTGAACATGGGGTGTAATGTGGCCGAGATCAGTCAGCACACCGATGGTCACGCCACCGGAGCAGAGCACAAACTGACAGGGTTCTTTCGCATCATGCGGCACTGCGACCGGCGTCACCTCAAATGAGCCCACGGAAAAAGGCGAATGGCAGTTAATCTTGCGCAGTTCCGGCAGTTGCCCCATGGCTTTTGCTTCATAGGTGCCGGGAGTGAGATAGACAGGTGTGGAGAATTTACGGGCAAAACCGGCAACACCATGAATATGATCCGCATGTTCATGAGTGACCAGTATGGCGTCTATCTGATCGGGTGAAATGCCCAGTCGGCCAAGCCGCCGTACCGTTTCCTTGATCGTGAAACCCAGGTCAATCAGCAGACAGGTGTTTCCATCATCGATAACTGTGCCGTTCCCCTTGCTGCCACTACCCAGCGAAGCGAAGCGAACACCCATGGGTCAGGTTGAATACTCTTTGATGAGCTTAAGCAGACGTTCCCGGAGAATCAGGGTTTGTGTATCGCTGGCAACCTCATTCTCGATCACGGTCACCAGGACTTCCTCATCACCGGGCTCAAGATGAACTCTGAACCTGTGTCCAGGACTCACGTCATCCTCATTGTCTTCACCACCACCAAAGAGCCTGCTGAAGAAACCAGGATCAGGATCGTGACGTGAAGAATAGTACACAAAGTAATCGGCACTGGATCGATCAAGGTCTTCCACAGTGACACGTGCATTCTCCAGCGCACTGCCCACCGTGGCCCAGGCACGATCAAAGTCCAGTTTGTACTTGAGCACCATGCCGCTTTCCTCTGCCACGAGAGAAGCCTTGCTTTCCTGCAGCCCCGCGGCCAGCAGTGAAACCGATGGTCCTTCCGCCATTCTTTCACCCAGATAGTAGGCAAGTACCGTCAACATCTTGCCTTCCAGTTCAGGGTTGTCGGACATCCCGTCCCAGTCCGGTGCCTGTTCCGGATCAAAACCGCCAAAGGCTCTTTCCGCCTGTTCGACATAGAGTTCTGTGCTGCCGGAGCGAACGCCGGGTTCAACACGCACGCGGAATTTGTACTGCTGTGCCATGCCCCTTTGTTCCCAGGCGGAGCCGGAGGTCATGCTGTCATAAATTTCATCAGGGTTGCCGCTGGTGCCAAGAATCCACTCCGTTTCCAACATGCCGCGACGCGGATCAAGCTGAGCCACCGGCAGGTGATGCTCCTCCCAGAACAGAACCACCTGTGGCCAGATCGTGGCAACCGGCAGATCCAGGAAAACCCAGCGGTCTTCACCGAGCCGCCTGATCACAACCTGATCAACACCAAACGTGGTGCTCAGGGCATCCGGTAATCTGAGTTCTACTTCCTGATCAGCAAGCCCGCGGTAGTCCACAACATCGGGAATCGGCATGGCATCAACGAAACGAGGCTGATCCAGACTTTCAGGCACCTGGGTAGGTTCGGATGAGCCAGTTTCAAGGCGCTTCTGCTCATCGCTCTTGCCAAACCAGCCAAACCAGCCACATCCACCAAGGAGCAGCGTTAACAACAGAACGGGAACGACTCGCATCAATCAAGGACTCCGGCAGTACGCATGGCATCGCGCAACTCATCGTGAAAACGGGCATCAAAAGGGGTCATCGGCAATCGGATCCCCTGATCAATTCGCCCCATTTCCGCCAGCGCCCATTTGACTGGAATGGGATTAGCTTCAAGAAACAGCTTGTGATGAATGCCCTGCAAATCAGCATCAATCTGTTTCGCGGTCGCTTCATCACCGGCCACTGCGGCTGTCGCCATGGCGGACACTTTACCGGGCGCAATGTTGGCGGAAACACTGATCGTCCCCTTCCCACCCTGCAGCATCAGATCACAGGATGTGGCGTCATCGCCCGAGAAAATCGCAATATCTGTCAACGCCTGAATGTCCTTGCTGCGCTGCAGGTCGCCGGTTGCTTCCTTGATGGCGACCACGAGGTCGTTCTCCGCGAGACGGGCGACCGTCTCCGGAAGCATGTCACAGGCGGTTCGGCCTGGCACATTGTATAGATACTGAGGCAGCGCCACGGCTTTGGCGATGGCTGTGTAATGCTGAAACAAACCTTCCTGAGTAGGCTTGTTGTAATAAGGGGTCACCAGCAGACAGGCATCAGCGCCAGCTTCTTTCGCCGCAGAGGTCAGCTCAATGGCTTCTGACGTTGAGTTGGCACCGGTACCGGCAATCACGGGTACGCGACCCGCCACGGTGTTCACCGTGTATTTCACGATTTCACAGTGTTCAGTGATGGACACCGTCGCAGATTCACCGGTCGTGCCCACAGGGACAATCGCAGAGGTTCCTTCCGCGATATGCCACTCCAGAAGTTCACCCAGTTTAGGCCAGTCGATCTCGCCATCGGGATGCATGGGAGTAACTAGAGCGACAATGCTACCGGAGATCATATCGGGGACCAAAAACAAAAGTGGCTCATATTACTGGCGCGGCAGTTGCTTAACAAGACGACCTCGAACATCACGCCTTACGCAGCCAGTGAGTGTACTGACCGTCTTCTTCGTCCTGTTTGAGCAGCTCATGCCCACTCTGCCTGGCAAAGACTTCAAAATCCCTGACTGAGCCGGGGTCTGTACAGACAACCTCGAGCACCAGGCCACTATCCATCTTATTCAGTGTCTGCTTGGCCTTGAGTAAAGGCAGGGGGCAGGTCAGTCCGCAGGCGTCCAGTTTCTGGTCAATGTTCATACTGGAGATTATAGCGGAAACTGCAGCAACGAACTGCGGAACCTATTAATGCAATAATGGGTCTCATAACTTTGAGCCAGAAAATTTCAACCATGATACGACTGCTGATCGCAGCGCTCGTTCTCGGCGCCTTAACAGGCACCCTGCACGCTGCCGACAATGATCTTCCGACCTTCGGAGACAGCACATCGGGCATTATTTCGCTCGATCAGGAACGAGCGCTCGGCCAACAGTTTCTGCGGTCCATTCGAGCCCAGGCACCTACCCTGGATGATCCTATCCTGCAGGATTACCTGGAACATCTGATCTATCGTCTCGCCTCCAATTCCAAGCTCCAGGATCGCAGGATAGACCTGGTGCTGATTGATAACCCGACACTGAATGCTTTTGCCGCGCCTGGCGGCATTATCGGCGTGCACCACGGGCTGTTTTTTCATGGAGAAACCGAGCACGAGATGTCCGCCATTCTGGCACACGAGATCGCGCATCTGAGCCAGCGGCATTTTGCCCGCAAGCTGGCTGAGGGCAGAAAGAACTCTGCCATTAATATTGCCGGCTTTATCGCCGGCATTATTCTTGCCGCGACGGCCGGTGGCGATGCTGCCCTGGCGGCCTTTGCAGGAACCCAGGGCTACAGTCAGAACGAATTCCTGAAGTACTCCCGGGAACGCGAAGCCGAAGCCGACCGCGTTGGCATCGACACTCTCGCCGAAACCGGCATGGACCCAAGAGCCATGGCCTATATGTTTGAGCGCCTGCAGCGGGCAAGCCGCTACAGTGACGGAGATCGAATTCCGGAGTTCCTGAGAACCCACCCGGTGACAAAGTCCCGGATCGCCGACTCCTACAACCAGGCCAGCGGTTTCGCCAAGGAAATTTATCCGCCAAACCTCGAATACCAGATGATGCGGGCACATGCTCGTGCACTGACGACTGACAATCTACAGGACGACATCGCAAGATTCAGAGACGGACTGAACAAGGGATCGGATGAGCAGAGAACCGCCGCCCTCTATGGTCTGGCATTAACCCTGACCAAAGAATTACAGTTCGATGAAGCGCGAGCCTCCATTCGAAGGCTGCGCGACAGGTACCCACTGAATATCGCGTTTCGCATCGCAGAGGCCGAGACATACCAGGCCGCCCAGCAGCCCGAGATTGCCCTGGAACTGCTGCGGGAGGCACTGCAACTGTCACCACGCAACTACCCGCTTTCTGTGAACTATGCCGAAGCCTTCCTTGCGGCTCGTAAACCTCACGCCGCGCTGGATGTGCTGATCCCGATCAGTGTTGACCGTCCGAACGACGAATACGTCTGGTATCTGCTGGCAGAAGCCTATGGTCTCGCCAACAATATCCCGGGAGTCCACGAGTCCCGAGCTGAATACTTCGTCCTGAATGGCGCGTTCGATCTGGCCATCAAGCAACTGGATTATGCCCTGCCGCTCGTGCGTCATGACTTTCAGAAAAGTGCCCGCATTCAGCAACGCCTGGAAGACATCTGGGAAATGAAAGGGAGTTGATCGCCTGGATCAGGCTTTAGCCCCGAATCCTGAAATCGCCCGAAGTCTGAAAGTCCACCATGCGCTGCAGCGGGATCATCGCTTTCTCGCGGATTGATTCTTCCACCAGGATCTCATTACTACCGTCTCGTAATGACGACTCAAGATTCTCCAGTGCATTCATACCCATCCACGGGCAATGCGCACAGCTGCGACAGGTAGCACCACTGCCTGCCGTTGGCGCTTCAATAAAGACTTTGTCCGGCGCCAGTACGCGCATCTTGTGGAAAATACCCTTGTCCGTAGCGACAATAAACTGTTCATTCGGCAACTGCTGCGATGCCTTGATGATTTGTGTCGTAGAACCCACGACATCTGCCAGCTCAATCACCGATGACGGCGATTCAGGGTGAACCAGCACAGCCGCATCCGGGTAGACATGCATCAGATCTTTCAGCCCTTTCGCCTTGAACTCCTCGTGCACAATGCAGGAGCCATCCCAGAGCACCATGTCGGCGCCGGTCTCGTTGTTGATATATGTGCCGAGATAGCGATCCGGAGCCCAGATCATCGGTTTGCCCTCGTCCATCAGATGTTCGGCAACTTCAAGCGCGATACTGGAAGTCACGACCCAGTCAGACCGTGCTTTCACCGCGGCTGACGTGTTCGCGTAAACAATGACCGTATGATCAGGGTGCGCATCACAAAAAGCCGAAAACTCTTCGATCGGACAGCCCAGATCCAGCGAGCAGGTCGCCTCCAGGGTTGGCATCAATACGCGCTTTTCCGGACTCAGGATCTTCGCGGTTTCGCCCATGAACTTCACGCCGGCAACCACCAGGGTCTGTGCATCACAGCGTGCGCCAAATCGTGCCATTTCCAGGGAGTCGGAAACGAAGCCACCGGTTTCTTCCGCCAGCTCCTGAATCGCGTCATCGGTGTAATAGTGCGCAACAATCGCTGCATTCTTCTCTTCGAGAAGAGCTCGAATGCGATCCTTATATTCATTTACCTCCGCATCACTCATCATGTGGCTTTGATGCAAGGGCACGTCAAACGCAATGTTTGTCATTTGTTGTCCATCTTCTATCTACGGGGTCTCTTATCCCCTGAAAGGAACGCTATTATAGCGTAGCCATGAAACGAATCGCGCTACTGATCAAGCAAACAGCTGTTGTCGAAGATGACAACTATCGACGCTTTCTACCGTGCCTGCAGAATCAGGGTTTCGTCGTGGATATCCTGTTTGTGGATTCTCTCAGGCTGCACAGGAACAGAATCGAAGCTCACGGCTTTACAGCCCATGAACCACTAATACCAGGCAACAACTGGCCGGCCTGTGAAACCAGGTTGATAGACCATTCTCTGGTGTGGCTGCTGGGCCTGGGCGATCGCCACACTTTTCTCGACAAGTTGCAGCTACTGTATGTGATATCAAGGCAATCCACACTGATCAACTCGCCCGATGCCATCACCCATCTTAAGAGCAAGTATCTGCTGGCGACCCAGGATCAGTTTCAGGTGCCGGAAACCTATGCTGATACCAACCCGGAAAATCTGATCAACATCATCGAATCAAGGGGTGGCGACTGGATTGTAAAGCCCCCGGCGGGAAGCCTCGGGCAGGATGTTTACAAAATCAGCGCCGGCCAGGTTGACCCAAAGATCATAAAAGCGGTCTGCGCGCGCTCCGGCTACGCCATGCTGCAGCGCTATCTGCCGGAGATTGAACAGGGTGAGAAGCGAGTGCTTCTCGCAGGCGGCAGGATCATCAGCCAGTATCGCAGATGTGCCGAACCCGGACTGTTAACCAACCTCTCTCAGGGTGGCGTGGCTGAAGCCTGCACTCTGAGCGACGACGAAACCGAACTCTGCAACCTACTGGCCGAAAATCTGCTTAGCCAGGGCGCCTGGTTCAGCGGCGTAGACCTGGCATATCCCTGGCTGATTGAGGTCAACGTCATTAACCCGGGCGGTATTGTCACGATAGACGGACTGACAGGCCGGGATTGGGCACCGGAAGTAGTCCAATCCGTGCTATCTGTGCTGGAATAAGGCTTGCTTGAGTTTTGGTTCGGAATCGGTATGATACCGGCCTTCTTTTGGGGTCGTTAGCTCAGTTGGTAGAGCAGTTGGCTTTTAACCAATTGGTCGCTGGTTCGAATCCAGCACGACCCACCATAAAACAAAGGGCTCTGGCTCTACCCACTTAACGGGGGATGGGGCAATTCATTAAACTCCCTGGCTCGGCTCTACCCACTTAACGGGGGATGGGGCAATTCATTAAACTCCCTAAACACGATTGATAATGCCATCCCATCCACA
>CBFIJB010000011.1:0-95839 GCA_965662805.1 Candidatus Azotimanducaceae bacterium
TAGAATGATGGCATGCACACCGCAACCTACCCAAACTGTAACACTGCCGTCAACGGTCCCTACTGTTCAACCTGCGGACAGCTACAGAAGAACCTGAACAAGCAGATCTGGACACTGACGGGGGAACTGCTGGATGACGTTGTGCGTCTGGATTCGAGGGTTGTTCGTACCCTTCGATGCCTGATGTTCAAACCCGGATTTCTGACACACGAGTATTTCCAGGTCAAAAGAGCCAGGTACAGCCCACCGGTGCGCCTCTATCTGATTGTCAGCTTCCTGTTCTTCTTTCTCATGCCAACATTGACGGAACTAAACCAGGCGCTAGAGAATTCGAACACACAGGTAGTGGTCGACGGAGATGGCAACGGTGTCAGTGATGAAGAGGAACTGGACGGGGATGTGTCTTCCCTGCAGTTTAGCTGGCTAAGCGACGAGGAGAACATGGCGCTTCAGGAAAGGTTGAAAACACAGCTGAAGAAAACAATTTCCCTGGCAAAAGAAGAACCGACTCAACTGTACAGGGAACTGATGGACTACATGTCAGCAGTCATGTTTTTTATGCTGCCGCTGTTCGCCGTTTTCCTGAAGCTGAGTTATCTGGGCAGCGGCGTTTACTATGCCGAACATCTGTTGCTTGCCATACATAACCACTGTTTTCTGTTTATCGCACTGATGCTGTCTGGCTTGCTGGAGGCTCTGTCGCAAACGCCTGCCGCTTTGGTCTCAGAGCCACTGGATGCCGCCCTGATGCTGTGGATACCGGTTTATATGTTCCTCAGCCTGCGCACCGTGTTTCATGAGTCCAGGACCAGTACGTTCTTCAAGTATCTGTTCCTCATTACATGCTACGGCATTCTGGTCACCATCGGCCTGTCGATCGCACTGATCATAGGAATATTTACGTTGTGAACGAGAATGATCTGGCAGACCGGCTACGTGCACTGGGCATCACTGAAGAAATGGTCAGCAACTGCAGGATGCCATGCTATGAGGAGACGGAAGATCTCGTAGACGCTGGTGAAGACATGTTTGGCCGGCCACAGAAAATGACCGAAGAGACCTGCAGCGCCTGGCTCAGGATGCAGGCTGCGGCGGAAGCGTCAGGTATCCAGCTGAAACTGGTTTCCGCACATCGGTCCATCGACTACCAATGTGAACTGATCCGGCAGAAGCTGGAACAGGGACGTGAGATTGCAGACATCCTCTGCGTAAACGCTATTCCGGGATACAGCGAGCACCACACCGGCAGAGCGCTGGACCTGCATGCCGGGGACGGCGAACCTTTACTTGAGGCATTTGAGGAGCAACCGGCGTTCGGCTGGTTATGTGACCATGCTTCGGAGTTCGGTTTTTACCTGAGTTACCCCAGAGACAATCCTGAAGACATTGACTATGAGCCCTGGCACTGGTGCTTTCAGCCGGATAGTGTCTAGGCAAACAACGCGGCTCAGGTGTACTTTTTCATTTTCTCAGCGATCAGCTTCTTCTGTTCATCAGTCAGCGTGGCAGAGCTTTTTGTCTTCTGCACTTTTGATTCTCGGGCATAGACATACTTTTCTCGAATGACCTGGCGCGTGCTGAATCTCTTCTCTTTCAGATAACGCCAGGCGTCATCCACCATGGCGGGATTTCCGCAAAGAAGTACATGATCACTTTCCTTGTTGACATCCAGAGTCTCGAGCTGAGCAGTGACATAGCCTGAATACTCGTCATTGCCCTGCGGCTCTTCCCGTGAAATACAGAATCGCAGATCAAAGAACTCGTGTTGCGACGCATAGTCCCTTAACAGGTCACCATAAATAAATTCACTTCGGTCACGTACGCCAAGGAGCAACACGACCTGCTTCAGACGACGAGACGTCAACTCTTTAAGAATGGGCATATAGGGCGCCAGACCGACACTGGTGGCAACCATAATGAGTCGGCCCGGATCAGATTCCGGCAGAATCAATCTGCCAAAAGGGCCAGTCACTCTGGCTGTCAATCCAACGTCGCAATCAAACAGCAGGCGCGTTGCACGACCACCCTCGACCTTTGATATCACCAGATCCAGGTGGTCACCGAACAGTTCCTCGAAATTACAGAGGCTGTAGCTGCGTTCAAACTCGCCGTCCTGATCCTCAAACACGAACCGGTAAAACTGGCCAGGCTGATAATCGAGCGCTTCACCATCTTCTCTGACAAAGCGAAAATCCCTTGTCGATTCACTGAGATCACGAATACGCGTCAGTTGTAAGGTAAACACGAGCGTCAATCGTCCTGTGACTTACCAGAATCCACGGCACCCATAAAATCAATGTTACGGGATTCACCTTCCGGCACCGGAATCTCCACGACCCTTTCTTCCACGTCGTCGTATTCCAGTCGCAATGCCCGGCACATGGTGGCATGTAGTTCGTACGTGCAGGTGATGTAAGTCAGTTCGAGAATCTCCTCATCCGAAAGGTACTTTTTGAGCGTATCGAAAGTGCCATCCGGCACTCGACCACCGGAAAGTACCAGATCATCTGTGTAGGCCAGCACTGCCCTTTCCAGCTCGTCGAAACAGTCACTGCTCGCCCAACTCGGAATCGCGCTGATTTGTGTTTCAGAAAAACCAGCAGCCCGCAGAGCTTTACAATGCTGCGAGAATACAAACTGACTTCCCCGGGCGAAACCCGCCCGTGACTGGCCAAGCTCTCGCAGTTTTGGCGACAGTTTGCGTTGTTTTGAGCGATAGAATTGAAAGCCAGCTACAGCATGATGAAAACACTCAGGCACCAGAGCGAACACCGTCCACCAGTTACCAGGTGTACCCGTTGCCGTTCCAGGCTCAGCAACCGGGTCTCTGTCGCCAAAAAGAGCGTCGTATACTGGAAGTAATGACTTATCCGCGTCGGCTCGACTTACCTGTCGTAATCTGGGCATTTCTGAACCTCTCCTGCTAACTAAGTTTTCAACAGACAGTGATAGTATCACCTCTGTAGACGCTATCCCCAGCCAGCAGACCCGAAGGAAGTACCCAGTGAGTTCTCCAGTCATCGACGGACACGTCAGTCCAGAATATGAGTCAGTCGCCCGGAGTTTCGCCCGGTTGTGGGAGGAGATAGAGGTTGGCGCCTCAGTTGCCGTCTATCACAACTCAGAACTGGTTGTTGATCTGCATGGCGGCTTCACCGATCGTGATTGTTCTATTCCCTGGCGGGCAGACACGCTCGTCAATACCTATTCCACCAGCAAAGGCATTACAGCGATCGCGCTTGCGTGCCTGGCTGCAGATGGCTTGCTGGACTATCAGGCACCGGTGGTCGATTACTGGCCGGAGTTCGGCGCCGAGAACAAGTTTGATATTACCGTCAGCCAGGCACTGTCTCACCAGACAGGCCTTTACACTTTTAACCCTCCGATCACGATTGAAGCACTCTACGACTGGCAGATCGCGACGTTTAACATCGCCAGCCAGGTTCCTGCGTGGCCCCCGGGTGGGGGTTTTGGATGCCACTCGATAACCTGGGGTTACATCGCCGGAGAGATAGTTCGAAGAATCACGGGGGTTTCCCTCGGTTGTTTTCTCCGTGAAAGAATAACGGAGCCGCTTGGAGCAGATGTTCACCTGGGCCTGTCTGAATCAGACATGGAGCGCTGCGCCGACCTGATAGGTCCGAATCATGCAAGAAAGCTTCGGAAGAAAGACGTCAAGAAACCGGAATCTGACGCGACAACAGATAAACTGATCAGTCAGGATCCCGCCCTGACGCCTTATCGCGACATCTGCTCTCCTGCATGGCGGCAAGCAGAAGTTCCAGCATCCAATGTGCATGCTACAGCGAAAGGGCTCGCTCGATGTTACGAGGCGTTCATCAATGGCGAACTGGTTTCCGAATCGACCCTGCAATGCTCAATCCGTGAACAGACCCGGGGAGAAACTGATCTGTGTTTCGGTCGTCCCGTGAGGCGTTCCCGGGGCTTCATCCTCAACTGTAATGATTGTTATTGCGGTCCGGAGGCTTCGGCGTTCGGTCACTCCGGCACTGGTGGATCAATCGCATTCGCAGACCCGGTCAATAAGATTACCTTTGCCTATGTGATGAATCAGCTGGACAGTGAATCAGGGGTGCGTTCAAAACAACTGGTGAACAGTCTATACAGCTGCCTCTGATCCCCAATTATTCCGTCAGATGCTTTACCAAATCTTTTTCATGGTCACGTAGAATACAAACCTTTTAGTTCACTGGAGAAAAACATCCATGGGCGTGCTTGAGCGTTACCTCACCTTATGGGTCGGTCTGTGTATTGTCGTCGGTGTTGCACTTGGATACGTGGTACCAGGTGTATTTCAACTGATTGCCGGGCTGGAGTTTGCACACGTCAACCTGGTGGTTGCCGTGTTCATCTGGGTGATGATCTACCCGATGATGGTGCAGGTTGATTTCGGCGCCATACGCGATGTCGGCGACAAGCCCCGGGGGCTGATTCTGACACTTGTCGTTAACTGGCTGATTAAACCCTTCACCATGGCCGCTCTTGGCTGGCTGTTTTTCCGCGTTATCTTTGCCGACCTTGTGGATCCGCAATCTGCTAACGAGTACATCGCGGGGATGATCCTTCTGGGCGTCGCGCCCTGTACGGCAATGGTATTCGTCTGGAGCCAGCTGACCAAAGGCGATCCGAACTACACCCTGGTACAGGTGTCAGTGAACGACGTCATCATGATTTTCGCCTTCGCCCCGATCGCCGCCTTCCTGCTTGGCGTCAGCAACATTGAAGTACCCTGGGAGACGCTGCTGATCTCGGTTGTCCTGTACGTACTCTTGCCACTGGTAGCAGGCTATGCAACCAGGAAGTTACTGGAATCTCGACAAGAAGATCATGCGGTGGACCGTTTCACAGCAATGCTGAAGCCCTGGTCCATCATCGGCCTGTTGGCGACGGTTATCCTGCTGTTTGGATTCCAGGCAGAGAAGATTCTCGGACAGCCACAGACTATCGTACTGATCGCCATTCCACTGCTGCTGCAAACCTACGGCATATTTGCCATCGCATATTTCGCGGCAAAACAGATGGCGCTGCCACACAACATTGCGGCACCAGCCTGTATGATCGGCACTTCAAATTTCTTTGAACTGGCCGTTGCGGTTGCCATATCCCTGTTCGGTCTTAACTCCGGCGCAGCACTGGCCACTGTCGTCGGCGTGCTGGTGGAGGTCCCCGTCATGCTCTCACTCGTAGCTTTCGCAAATCGAACGAGGCATTGGTTCGACTCAGCAGAGCAGCCCCGGGTTCAGTAGCCTGAAATCCGGGACCGGGCAATAATCTCTGGAATAAGGGAACCTGGGAATTGGCTCCGATTAATCGGCTTTTTCCTGATAGAGGTGAACATCCGTCTGCGGGAATGGAATGCTGATGCCGTTTTCGTCAAACGCCAGTTTGCCATTCTCAACCAGGTCAAAGTAGACACCCCAGTAGTCCGCAGAATTGACCCAGCTTCTGGTTGTGATGTCCACGCAACTGTCGCCCAGGTTTGAGACAACAATCATTGGCTCCGGATCTTTGAGGATTCTTTCGTCCGCGTTGATGAGGTCTGTCAGAGCCTGTTTCGCTTTCTTCAGATCATCGTCGTATCCGATGCCAAACACGATGTCGACCCGACGGGTTTCCTGAGTCGAAAAGTTGGTAATCGCTCCGTTGGACACCGCGCCGTTCGGGATAATAATGGTCTTGTTGTCTCCCGTTGTCAGAACAGTGCTGAAAATTTCAATTCGCTTGACGACGCCGGCCACGCCAGCCGCATCAATAAAGTCACCGACTTTATAAGGTCGGAATATGAGAATCAGAACGCCACCGGCAAAGTTGGCCAGCGATCCCTGCAGGGCGAGACCTACGGCCAGACCAGCGGCACCCAGCACTGCGATAAAGGATGTGGTTTCAATACCGACCATGGAAGCCACACTGATCACCAGCAGCACTTTCAGACCAATACTGATCAGACTGTTTAGAAAGGAGCGCAGCGAGAGCTCCATGCCACTTTTCTCGAAACCTGCCCGGATACCGCTGCAGATCGCGCTTATCACCCAGAGGCCTACGATAAGGGTAAACACAGCCAGGGCAAGCCTGGGGCCATAGCCGATCGCCATTTCGATCAGCATATCCAGGTACTGATTTGCTTGCTCTACATCAGGCATTGCTATTGCAGGTACTTCTGTCGATTCGTCCATCATTTCTTTCTTGTTTAGGGGCTTTTAACACCGTGATTTTACGACGCGGATTATAATCGAGAAATTAACTCAGAGTGTCAGGATATGTAAGCATGGTCCACGCCAGCTTGTCTTTTGATTTTTTGGTCTGCAGTTGTGAAGATACAACGAATCCACTGTACCCGTAACGGACCGACTTATGTCATCCGACAACCCTGATATCTACCCCAGCCAGGAACAGGCGCTGATTGGCAAACTGCGGTCTAACATCGAGACTGTCATACGCAGCAACAACCAGAGCATCAAATGGCTGCTGACCTCTTTCTTCTCGGGCGGTCACGTACTGCTTGAAGATGTACCGGGAACAGGGAAAACAACCCTGGCGAAAGCGCTGGCAGGCTCCATAGACGCCACTTTTAAACGTATTCAGTTCACACCTGACCTGCTGCCATCCGACATTCTGGGGGTCTCCATCTACGATCAACAGACCCAGGATTTTCGGTTCCGTGCAGGGCCTGTGTTTACGCAGATTCTGCTGGCTGATGAAATCAACCGAGCATCTCCTCGAACTCAATCAGCGCTGCTGGAGGCCATGGGAGAACAGCAGGTCAGCATCGAAGGCGATCGATACGCCATGGATGAGCTTTTCTTTGTCATCGCCACCCAGAATCCGGTCGAGTTTCATGGCACCTACCCCTTGCCGGAAGCACAGATGGATCGCTTCTCCATGTCCTTCAAACTGGGCTATGTAGCGCCGGAAGATGAGGTCAGGATTCTTGACGCCCAGCGTTATCAGCATCCCATCGACAGCCTTGAAGCCTGTATAGGTCTGAGTGACATACGTCAGATTCGAGAAGCAGTCGCCAATATCCGGATCTCGGATGAGCTGAAACGCTATATCGTCAACTTGGTTGTTGCGACTCGCAGTGCCCCCGGGGTCTCTATGGGTGCCAGCCCCAGGGCTGGAATCACGCTGATGAAAGCATCACAGGCACTCTCGCTGATCGAAGGTTCAGAGTATGTGACGCCAGATGTAATCCAGGAACTCGCCGTACCAACGATTGCTCACAGACTGGTGCTGGATTCCAGTTCAGAGTACGCCGGGTCTCAGGCGACCCAGATCGTCCTGGAGATTATTCAGAACACACCAGTTCCGGCCTGACATCAATGGCGGCCTTCCGCGAACGAGCTTTCCCAACCTGGACTCGCCTGACCACCATCAGTCGCAGAGCCACACGACGCAACTCGGATCGGGGCAGATTGCTGCAGACCGCCACCGTGATCTCCGGAGCAGTTGGTCTGGATACAGACCTGACCTTCGTCTACCAGCTATTCGCTCTGCTGTTATGTCTCTTGATCTTCAGCCGTTTCAGCCTTCGCTTCATGATTCCCGAGGTAAGTATCCGCAGGCATCTGCCAAGATACGCCACGGCAGGAGAGGAGTTCGAGTATTACCTTTCCGTTTTCAACGAAGGTGATCGTGTAGAGCGTGACCTGAAGGTGGTCGACAATCCGAAGGTCATTCCACCGGACATAGAACAGTTTCAGCGCATGCGTGAACCTGGCGAAGAAACTCGCAACGCCTATGATCGATGGCTTGGTTTCCATCGTTTTATCTGGCTGCAGAAACTCAACACCGGGATCAGCCTGAAGACTGCGGAGGTGCCTGATATCGATCTGAAGTCACACGCGGATGCTGTCATCAGTGCAACTCCGCTCAGACGAGGACCAGTCTACTTCGAATCGACCACCATCCAGCATCCCGACCCCTTGGGACTGAACTTCGGGAACCTTGAATTCGACAACAGGGAAACGCTGGTGGTTCTGCCACGCAGGTATCGGATTTCCCGGAAGTTCGAGTTCCGCGGTGGCAGGCACTTCCAGCCCGGCGGGGTCAATTCAACCTGGTCTATTGGTGAAAGTGACGAGTTTGTCTCGCTTCGCGACTATCGTGACGGCGATCCCATCCGAAAGATTCACTGGGCAAGCTCAGCCAAACGGGAGAAACCGGTTGTTAAAGAATTCCAGGACGAGTTCTTCGTCCGTCAAAGCCTGGTGGTCGACAGTTTCCTCCAGTCAGAGCAGGTTTTCGAAGAAGTCATCTCGGTTGCCGCCAGCCTGCTCACGAATATGGAAAGTATGGATGGTCTCATGGATCTGTGCCTGATGACCCACCGCCCTGAGGTCATTACCGCTGGCCGGGGATACGCGCAAACCTCACAACAACTCGAAGCACTGGCGACACTGGGACTAAAGGACAACGGGATAGACGAATTCCAGACAATGTTGACAGAACGCGCTCGCCTGATGAGCGGCTGCCTGTTTGTCATGGGTGCTCTGGACGACAAACGCGAACAACTGATCCGCTGCGTCGAAGCCAGAGGCGTTCAGACAGCGGTGTTTATCGTGACCGCCGAAGGCGATCAGCAGGACTATCCCGACAACTACTTTGTGCTACCCATGCCTGATGTGGGAACAGCCTTGAGCCTGCTGTGAACAGCCCTGAGCGAATAATGAACAGCCCTGAGCGAATTATGAACAGCCCTGAGCGAATTATGAACAACCCTGAGCCAGCCATAAGGATCGACACCAGGCTAAAATACCTTGGCGCCTTCGCCATACTCTTCTGGGGATTCCAGACCGAGTTGTGGTGGTTTGCTTTGCCGATGGCTGCAATCTTCGAGGCGCGCTTCTATCTTAATCGTCGCTGGGCACTGACAAAACAGGATTTCTACCGGGTGGCTGATCTCACCAGCATTGGTCTTGTGGGCATGGTTGCCTTCCTGTTTCTGAACCGGCAGGACTACCATTTCATTACGACCCTGCTGTCGTGGATACCCATCCTGCTGTTTCCGCTCATGACGGTTCTGGCGTACAGCACAACCCCCCGTATGCCTCTTGATGTATTGTTCTACAGCCTGCGCCGCCAGAAGGAACCGGTACAGCAATCCTGGGATATGGACTATGTATTCCTAGGTGCCTGCCTGCTTGCGGCAGGACTCAACCGGGAAAGCAGTTACTACTTCCCCATCGCTGCGATCATTATTTTCCTGATGCTTTTCAATCTGCGTTCCACGCGGTTTTCTAAACCTGTCGTGATTCTCTCCATGTGTTTCGTGTTCCTGACCGCAACGGCCTTGCATACCGGATTTCGGAATGCCCATCTTGGATTGAAGAAACAGACCGAACTGTGGATCGCCAACTGGATATCCCAGCGCACCGATCCAATGAAAACTCGAACGGCTCTCGGGAAAGTCGGCAGGCTGAAACTATCGGATGCGATCGCCTTTCGCATTCGCCCGGAATCAGGTCGACCGGACTTTCCCGCAACCCTGATGGAAGCGGTCTACAACACATCATCGGGCACCGATTGGGAAGTCTTCGACACTCGCTTCTCGAATGTTGAACATGCAGATGACTTCACCTGGGAATTCCTTACCCTCGAAAAAGATGGCGATCAGGGCACCACGAGCGACCCGGCACCTGAAGCCAGGGGAGAACCCGTTTCGCTCTATCCACAATCGAAGGTTTACCTGGAGTTTGACCGTGAGAGAGCACTCATCCCTGTCCCTATGGAAGTCGTGGAGGTCGATGAACTGGCAGCTATCGATATCGCGACCACAGAATACGGCAGCATCCAGGGGCTGGGGCTGATTCCTGCACCCCATTACAAAGTGCGGTACGACAACAGCATTCACCTGGGCGCCCCTCCCGGCCCCATGGATCTGGAGATACCTGAGGAGCATAAATCGACACTGGCACAGGTAGCCCCTGCCCAACTACCCGAAGCCGAAGCAATTGCCTTTATTCAGAATCTGTTTTCGAAATTCAGCTACACCCTGTACCAGGACGATCAGAACGTCAGCACCGATCCTCTGGGGTATTTTCTTCTGGAAGGCCAGGCAGGACACTGCGAGTACTTTGCCAGCGCCACCACACTGCTTCTTCGGCAACTGGGCGTACCATCCAGATACGTTGTTGGCTATGCAATCCAGGAGTGGAATGAGGATCTCCAGATGTACCTCGTTCGCGAACGACATGCGCACGCCTGGGCAATCGCCTACGTGGGTGACCGCTGGATACCAGTAGACACGACACCACAACAGTGGCTTAGCCTTGAAGAAAGTCAGGCTGGACTGCTGCAACCCGTGTGGGACTATTTTGGCAATCACCTGTTTCTGTTTCAGCTCTGGTGGAGCGACCAGAATCTGGAAGATTACGAACGAGAGCTCTATATCATTGGACTGTTACTGGTTCTCGTCCTTGGCTGGCGAATCGCCACTTCGGAACAGGTCATCCTGGAAGAGGAAGACAGCGAAGAGATCAGAGACTGGATAGTGCCAGGCCGGGAATCACCCTTTTTCCGCATCGAACAGCAACTGGAGATACTTGGTTTTTCCCGCGGTCGTGGCGAACTTATGACCAGCTGGCTGCTCAGAATTGAACGCCCGGAACTACTGAGCATGCTGAACACTCACAACCGCTGGCGGTTTGATCCCCGAGGCGTTTCCATGGAGGACAGAACCTGGCTGGCCGAACAGGTGAGAGAATGGCTCACCGCCAACAAAGCAGAGGAACTGAACCAGTAGCCTTTCCCTTGAGGGTCACGTATTCTCAGCATCTTCGCTCAACGGTCTTATCTGTAACCGCATGAATCATGTATCCATGACCGGCTTTTTCCTTCTGTCTCTGCTATTGCTCATCACGTCATGCGGAAGCGGCTCTGACTCTTCCGAAAATATTGTCGTCGATCCACCTCAACCACCCCAGGACGGCATTGAAGGCGGCACAGCTTCCCGAATCAGCGGGGCCCGGATCACAGTTGCCGACGCCAACGGCGAAGAGGTTGTTGTCGCCAGTGGCAGAATCACCAATGAAAGCGGTTCTTATCGGCTCGTTTTTTCAGAGTTCGAGATTCAGGAAGGCATTAGCGCGCCGCTGCCCCTGACACTGGATGGAACTGGCGCAACCGCTGTCTGTGACTTTGACCAGGAAGGTGACAATGATTGCCTGACGGGCGATGGCAACTTCGCTGCTTATGGTGAGACCTATCTGCTGCCAGACGGATTCACACTTCGAGCACTGGCGCCGACTTATCCCACTGATACGGACAACGGAGACCGGCTGATTAACGTCAATTTCAGTGCCGCCAGTGATCTGGCTGCTGCCCTGGCCATTGCAAATGCTGCTGGTGCACCACTTGAACAGAACGCAGCTGAATTGGCTAACCGACAGGCCCTGGGATACGTGGAGTTCACATCAGGACTACCTACCAATGGGCAGGATATTAACGCGATAGCAAATCTGGACCTGACGTCAACCTCATCCATACCCACGCCCGAACTGGCACTGGCTTTATTCTCCGCCTCCCTTCACGGTCAGGTTGAGACAGAGTCAGCGAACGTCGCAAACTATCGACGCGTTGTCGATCGTATGATTAATCAGGTTAAACCCACTGCTGCGGGCTACCTGCGCGCATCCGGCAACTACCTTTCGGAAGCGCTGTCTGCTTTTGTCACAGGAAGCACAAGCTACCAGTCCAGTCTTGTAACACCATCTGCCGCACTGGCAGGCGCCATCGCGCCGAGGCAGACATCTGTTGCCCTGCTTCAGCAAACAGGCACTGCTTCGGTCAACATTGCGCTGCCTGCTGATCCAGACAGCACCGATGCACTGGATCGCGGCCGCACGCTGACCGCCCGACTATCTGAGGTCATGGGTTCAACGCTGTTGATCTCTCAGACCGTTGCGTTCGGAGGTACCGCCGAGGGCGCGGCAGTGGTTTACTCGGATCAGGTTTCACTGATCTCGACACTGGTTTCCCCGGAAGTCCGACAGACCATCCTGCAACTGGATGACGCCATCGCACAGGCGATTGCCAACGGCGAAACCGAACTAACAGGGACCAATGTCTCCGGCGTCCTGGAGTTCTCGGATGACACGGTAACCATGACCACGGTGACTTCCACCACAAGCAATATTCAGACAGGCATAAGTGTGAATCTGGCGATCGCCACAGGCATCCGCTCCAACCCAGGATCCAGCGGAGCCTTCGAGGCAACCGAGATAACGGTCAGCGTGTCACGCACCGAAGACAACCTCACCACTCAACAACTTTATACCGGCACTCTGAACCTGCAGATGCTCAACGACGGCACAGATACCGATGTTTCAACCATCGCCTATAGCGGAGAGCTTCGCGCAACCAGCGGAATTGAATTTTCCGGTGACATAGACCTGAGTTCACTATCACCTTCGGATGCAGACATTGAAGCCGGCACTTACCAGGCCACATTCACCTTCGCTGACAGTTCCACATTATCCATGTCTGGAAAACTGGAAACGCAGATTGACCAGTACACCCTGGTATCAGGCCAGAGCACCGTCATGACAGACCTTGTTACTCATATCGTGACAGACATGAACGCCACCCTGAATCTGGAACTGGATAGCCAGGGGTTTGTCACGGGAGGCACGCTGACCGCCGCGGAGGAAACAGTCGGCGCCCTGTCTTCTGCAGGGATCATCAACTTTATCGATGGCACCGCCACCAGCCTGCCTGCGCCTGTCATCTGAAGAAAAAGAGGTGAAGAAAAGAGAAAGAACCGGCGTTGTATGTATCAACCAGGGTCAGTTGCTGGCCATCGAACTCGAAGACCCCCCGACCCGAAAGCGGTATTGGTCACTGCCTGGAGGCGCGATCGAATCAGCTGAAACACCAGAACAATGCGCCGTTAGAGAAACTCTTGAAGAAACCGGTTACTCAGTCGATCTCACATCGACTGTTTTTACGAATCACTATCTTTTCCGCTGGAATGGCGATGTCTATGACTGCACCACACACTGGTTCAGCGCGAGCTTGTCCGGCGATAAACCGGAAATTGTTGACGACGCCAGCTACCTTCTACGGGCAGACTGGCTGACCTGGCCACGCTGCCGCGAATTGTTTTTATACAACCGCGGCCTTATCGAAGCCATGAATCACTTTCTACCGATCAAACCTCATCGTCCGGCTGGTTAAGATATTCGGAAAGTCCATAACCTACCCGATCACCATCCAGCGTGTACTCAGTCATGCCCTCGCCAATATAGGTGATTTGTTCGGACCTGCGGTTCCTCAGGGGAATGAAACCTTTCACCTTTCCTTCTACAAGGTGCTCGCTGCCATCTTCCAGCGAGACTTCCGCCCTGAACCCGCGGTGAAAGTTCGTGCCTTCCTCATAGTCAGTGGTGAGATTGATATCCATGACCTGAATAAATTCTTCACCCCGGTGGAACATGCCGCCGACCCTGTCACCCACCACAGAAAGAACCATACCGAGATCATCACCATAGTTACCCGTGATCCAACGATATGAGCGGATGGACTGCCAGTAACGCGGGCCCCAGGAATGATCTCTCAAACCATGGCCGTTGATCGTGATGGTCGACTCCCCTTCAATCTTAAGAGTCCCGGAAACGCGCATGTGTTGCTCATAATGCGCCCTGGCGAAGTCGTTACCATCTCCAGGCTCGCCAACATGGCCATACATGGGGCCAACTCCCTCGTGGACGAGGTCCAGCTCGATCTTCCTGAAGGGATTGCTCTTAAAGGCCTTTCCGGGTTCTTTCATGTCTCTTGGGTCTGCCATGTGTAAAGCAGCCCCCTGATAAACGGTTCTCACTCGCTCGCCCGGCTCCAGAACCTCGACGCGTGCACCGCCTGCATTCCATCCATCATTATCTGAGATGTCCGGCTTTTTGTAGTTAAAGAAGGCCGACCCGTCACTGTTATAAATAATAACGGTCATCTCTGCATAGCCCTCGTTCGCCCGGTTGCCCATGCGAATAAAGCCACCTCGATTGTTCTGGCGATCAAAGAAGTTGAAGTAAACCGATTCGTTGAAGTTTTCTTCGGGACCCAGCGGATGCGTATAGTCATCTTCAGGCTTTACATTTCCAACAATCTTTACCATTTGCGAATCCTCTTTTTGCTGTCATGCTACATCAGCGTTTGCTTCAAGTATAATGACGCCTCGCATACCTCAGACTCTTCTCCTATGGACATTAAAGCGCGAATGCAGGATATCATCGCCAAGGAAGCGGCGGCCGTTGCAGCAATAGAAGTCACAGATGCCTTCGAGACTGCCGTCAAAATACTGATGAACTGCCGCGGCAAAGTGATCACCACGGGCATCGGTAAAGCCGGGTACATTGCTCACAAGTTCGCAGTGACCTTGTCATCAACCGGTACGCCCGCCTTCTTTGTCCACCCCGCGGAGGCGGGCCATGGTGATCTCGGGATGATGTCCGATGGAGACGCAGTTGTGGCATTTTCCACCAGTGGAAAATCTAACGAAGTACTCGAGATGCTGGAGATTGTGCACAATCTTGGCGTTGATCATGTCATCGGTGTGACATCACACACCGATGCGCCACTGCGTGACCTGAGTGAAGTTGTGCTTGATATGGGCCCCGATATCGAGGAACCCTGCCCTCTGAACCTGACTCCCAGCGCAACAATTGCCGTCATGCATGCCATCAGTGATGCTCTTGCATTGACCCTCATGGAACTCAAGGGGTTTACGAAAGATGACTATCATGCCCGACACCATCGCGGCTACCTTGGTTCCATTACCCGTCCTCGACCGACCTACGATAACGAGTAGTGACCAATGGAAACTATTGATCCTGCAGAAATCGCAGAGAAATACCTGCAGGAACTCAAAACCTCAGTATCCTCACTCGACCAGGATCTTCACGTCGTAGGTTTCATCGCATCCGAAGACAAACCTTCCATTGCCTACGCAAACGCCACCAAGCGCGTATTTAACGAGGCCGGTTTCAGATACGAACTCAGACAGGTTCAGAGACTCTCCCTGGAAAGGGAGATCATCATTGCAAATGAAGATCCGGATACTCACGGGATATTTGTCTACTTCCCCGTATTCGCTAACCAGGAAGATGACTATCTCAGAAATCTGGTTCACTACACCAAAGACATCGAAGCCGGCAGTCTTTACTGGACGCGCAAGTTAACCGCTAACGACAGGCTGGCAACCAATGACGATAACGACAAGAAAGCATTGATCCCCTGCACACCGCTGGCCATCGTCAAGATTCTGGATGATATTGGCGAGTATGGAACCGGGAAATGTCCGCTGTCTGGAAAGACGGTAACGATATTCAATCGAAGCGAAGTGATCGGCAGGCCACTGGCTGTCATGATGTCCAACGATGGTGCCGATGTCTTCTCCTTCGATGAGAATGGCCCTCTGATTTTCAGGGACGGGCAGCCGCAGGAAACCTCGGTCTCACGGCGAGACGCGCTTTCGCAATCTGATATCGTGATTACCGGCGTACCCCATGAAGCATTTACTGTCACATCTGGGGAGCTGCCGGAACAATGCGTTTGCGTTAACTTTTCATCGGAGAAGAACTTCGACACTGCAGTTTCTCAGAAGGCGCGAATATTCGTTCCAAGGGTTGGTCCTATGACCGTTGCCATGTGTATGAGAAACACCATTCGACTATTCAAGAATTTTCATCAATGAGCAGTCTTGAACAACAGACACTGAGAGAGTATCTCGATCGCGTTTCTGCCAGAAAGTCGACACCAGGCGGTGGTGCCGTGGCAGCGGTGATGGCGGCCGAGGGCTGCGCCCTGATCAATATGGTTGCGAACTTCAGCGAGGGCGAGGAATTCAAAGAGATCGTCAGCACAACCAGCGAGGCAATTCAGTTGCTTCTGCAGGCCAGTGAAGATGACCAGGAAGCTTTCAGGACCGTGATGAAAGCCTATCGGGGAGAGGCGGAAAAGGAACCCGCTCTCGCACAGGCCGCGATGGTACCAGTGCAGATCATCACTATTTGCGCAGGCAGGCTGGAGCATCTGGAGTTCCTGGCAGCTCGAGGCAACGCTAACCTCATATCTGACGTCGCCATTGCCGCGCTTCTATTTGATGCGGCGATCAGGTCCAGTGAGTTAAACATCCTCATTAATCTCAGAGAACTGGCAGAACCACCAGCAGCTGCAACCCAGATCATGCGTGATCTGCCCTCAATAACATCCCGGCTGCAGTACATGATCAGCACCGTGAGAACGGGGCTTCTGTGAGCCGGGCTATCATTGCGCTATGCCTGCTGATGTCACTCTCGGCCTGCAACACATCCCATCCTGACTCGACAAAACGGATTGAAGGCGAAGCGAATTCTGGCAATACACGTCAGAGAATGGAGCAGGCTATCGCGGAGCGGATACTCGCAGACATCCACAAAGAACTGCCGACTCTACAGTCATCTGAAAAGCCGGCCTATCTGGCGGAAAAGAAACACGTGTTCGATTCCAGCGTCGACCTCAGGTTAACCAGCAACCGAATACTCCACGAAAAAGCAATCCTTGATTACCTGCACCTGCAGACCGATCTGGCCGTTTACGGTTCAGGCTACGAACCAGCACTACGGCGACAGACTTCACTGGACTGGACTGTTCAGGACTATCGAGACCTTGTGACATCAGAACTCACGCGTATTGACCAGACCATCGCCGTGTTGTCTCAGGCAGGTCCCCAATCATTCGATCTGGCGCAACACGCAGCGCAGCAACGTACTGATGCGGCGTATCCGGAACGCAGCTTTGAAGGCAGGCAGGCTTATCTGGACGATCTGGCAGATGCAATGATGAATTCGCAGCTGAACTGGTACGACACCTTTGAAAATTATGGAGAATCCGCCCTTGCCATCTATGGCGAAGAAGATATGGAACAAATGTTCCGCTATTCACCTGACGGTCTGACGATCAATCTCAGCAATACGGAAAACCTGCCTGAGTTTGAGCTCAATGCGCTCGCGGTCTTCTATGGCTTCCCGGGCCAGGGCAGCTTCATGACCGGTGAGGGAAGATCCCTGAAAGCGTATATCCGCTTACCCGCCTACACAAGAGGCTGGGGTTTCTACATGGTAGAGACCATCGCCACCAGGGACACGCAACGAACCATTGAGTACCTGTATTTCAGCCGCCTTCTGACAGCACTGGCCCTGGCTGACCTGAATCTGCATACCGGACACTGGAATCGAGAAACCGCGCTCAAAGAACTTTTCCGGACATTGCCCTACTCGGAAAATCGGCTTGCACTGATGCTCAACGAAGTTTCTCTTGAACCGGGTCTTTTCGTAGCGACAATCGCCGGCAAAGCAAAGTTCTCAGAGATGCATGAGCAATGTCTGGCCGAGGGCCTGGGTGACGCCTGTCACAACGTATTCAACCAGCGAGTTATCGATTGGGGGCCTTTGCCTTTCTCTCTGCTGCAGGAAAGACTGTTCGAGTAAACCGCTATTGGTTTCTTTCGCGTTCACTTTGATCCAGTGAATCCCGGATCTTCTGATAAGCCGCTTCGTCCAGTGTAAAGCGACTGAATATCGCAGCACCTATGATATAGCAGACCAGAGGGAAGATTGCGTAAAGCGTCAGCAGCGCCGTGCGGGTCAACTCAGACTGCTCCTGATTCGGAGTAAATCCAGAGGCGCTTAACACGAAACCCGTCAACATGATGGTAATCCCGGTGGCACTCTTCAGAACAAAATTCCAGGTCGCAAAATAGGTTCCTTCCTTTCGTTTTCCGGTCATATGCTCGTCATAATCGATAACATCGGATTGGATGGAAGGAGCGACAACTGCACCACTGCCAGCGCCAAGCCCACATATCACGGCAAGCACAGAGATGAGCAGATCCGACCCGGGCTCCAGAAACCACATGCCGCCAAAGCCGAAACCTGTCAGTAACATGGAGAAGATCCACATCGCTTTCTTGCCAATCCGACGTGACAATGGCACCCATAAAGGCACCGATAGCACTGAAGGTGTCAGGTAGAGGAGTATGTAGATCACCGTCTTCTCCGGTCGCTCTACAACGTATTCCGCCACATAGGGTGTGAGTATGCCAATGGTGGCTGCGCCGAGGTTTTCAATGAAGAACACAACCAGAAGCAGCAGTGCGTAACGGTTCTTGATCACGTCAGTGAACGCCGTGAGTGCATTGGTTTCACCGCGCCCCTGGTATTCCGGTCGTTCACCGACCGCAAAAAACATCCAGACAATAAGCGCCGCCGTCACAGCGCCCGCGATCAGCGTGATGATCAATGCGATATGCCTGAGGTTCTCACCGGTGATCAGCTGATGCATCGCAACCAGTGCCAGCAAAGATCCTGAGTTCCATATCATATGACGCAGCCCAAAGATGCGCGTACGTTCATGATAGTTGGTGGATAGCTCAGCACCCAATGACGTATGCGGCACATTGAAAGCGGTCATGGCGGTATAAAACATGATGACCGCGGTGGCCATCCAGAAGACAAGCGCCGTCTCGGAAAGCGTCGTTGCAGGATTCCACATCATATAAAAAGTGCCACAGATAAATGGCACAGAGGCAATAATCCAGGGTCTGCGGCGCCCGGCTTTCAGGTTTGTCCGATCACTCAGATATCCTGCCAGTGGGTCAGTGATCGCATCCCAGATGCGCGAGATACCGAAAATAACCCCCATCACCGCAGGAGAGATAAGTAAAACATCGGTAGAGAATTTCATGAGATACAGAGTCACCATGAAAAACATGAAACCGACGCCTACCGTAGGCAGACTGTAGTTAACAATGGCTTTTAGGGGGAGTACCGCCCCGCCGGGCTCAGCTACTCTCCGCAAGAGCCGACACCTGCCATCGACGACGCTTGGGTCGGCCGCCGGGATACTCTGTAGACAGGGCATCTGTGAGGCAAAGCTCAAACAGTATCGACCTGACGGAAGGTCTGAAGCTGCAGACCGACTCAGCCAGAGCACGAACATCCTTATCATTGCACTTGACTGCCACGCCGGTGATCTGAAACTCGCCGCTACTGCCAGAACTGTCGCTCATGGCACAGTGCAGACAGAAGTCTGTATTCTCCATCAAATCGCGAGTTCTCGGTGAGCTGGGTTCCAGGAAGATAAACATGCGTCCTTCGCCAATGACCGGCGTAACCGGGTGTGCTCGCGGCCGGCCATCGCTTCGCATGGTAGCAAGGTAAGCAACCTTTCCATCCAGTCGCTCCTGACCGAAAGCCGCCAATCTGACATCCTCTCGTTCAAGTTGGCCCCAATGCACTGCTTCCATCTTACTCGCCTGTTCTCGCCCTGAAAAAACGTCCACACCTTAGCATGGTTCGATCAGGACAGGATACCGCCGTCGGAGATAGCAGAGGGACCGGTAATCGTAATCGGTGGTTCGGTACTGACACCAATTATCCTCGCCAGTTCGGACAGTTCTTCTCGATAATTGACCCAACGTTTTCTGGATGTCTTGTAAATCGGCTTTCGGACCTGCAGGAAACTTGCGGTGCTGACTTTGCGGTCAGTCATGTGGAAATCGATGCAGGCCTGCTCAAACTCAAGGCCCATGAAATCGATCAACCTGCGAGTCTCCTCCTCCTGATTTTCCACCATGTCTTCATAGCGTACGGTATAGATTCGTCCAGGGTAAACAGTCTCCCAGTGCTCCATGATCCGCCGGTAATCGTTGTAAAAATGAGCAAGAGCAGTCAGATCAAAACTGTAGTCCTGACCCTTGGTGAAATTCTGAAAGAAGCAGGAAAGACAGGTATCCAAAGGATTACGCACTGTATGAATAACGCGCGCATTGGGAAACATGGCGTAAATCAGACCCACAAACTGAAAGTTCAGCGGATGCTTGTCAACATATCGCGTGACTACAGGGTCATCCGCCATCTCGCGCAGCCTCACCAGATAAGCGTTCCCGAGCTTCTGATAATCATCTTTTTTTAATCCGGGCAGGGATGTCGGATAGCCCTGATCAAACTGCGACAGCTGCTGAGTTTTGGCTGCCACAAACTTCATATCATTCAGTTCCCCGGCGCCAAACACTTCCGAGTGGCTGGACAGAATCTGTTCTACCAGCGTTGTACCTGATCTGGGCATGCCGATGACAAAAGTAGGGGCATCGGTGTCCAGACCGGCGCCGGCATTCCTTTCAGCATAGGATCTCGAGCAGTAGTACAGCAGGTTCTTGATACTCTCGCGAAAGGTTCTGGTATCAAACTTGCGCCCGGCCAGTCGATTGCCTGCAAGGTAGTGTTTAAATGCCTCGGGATAACGTCCTATATCATCGAGGATCTTCCCTGCCGCAAAGTGAAAGTAGCAGCGGTTCGTGGTTTCCAGCTTTCCGGATTTAAGCTGGTTGTCTACCAGCTGAATCAAGGGATCATCAGATCGGAATTTCACCATCTCTGCGAGACCCTGATATGCCTCACCATAATCCGGCTTCAAACGGATAGCTTCACGAAAGCGGGTCTCCGCTTCTTCCAGGCGCCCCATCCGGCGGTAGAGACCGCTAATATTGTGATGAAAGTGAGATGCTGAAGGGAAAAGCCCGAGCGCTTTCTCCATCAATTTTACGGCTTCCTGATCATTCTCCTGCTCCATCCGGATCAACCCCAGAAGATGCAGTGCGTCGGGCTGCTCCGGGTCGTCCTGCAGGATCGTCAGGTAAATATTCGCTGCCTCCTGAAATTTTCCGGACAGCTGCAGTTGCATGGCTTGAGACAGCGTCTCCTTGAGATCTGACTTTAGCGACATGATTGGGCCGTCTTTTCCGGCATCTCCGATTGTCCATATCCGCCTGTGGCAACTGCATGGGTGGTTGTCAGATCACTCTGCCATTTCAGGGTCACCATGTACCTGCATCCCTCTGTGAGTGGTTCAGCAAGCTGCATCAGCATCATGTGCAGGCCGCCGGGAGCCAGTATCACCGATTCACCTGGAGCCAGGCTGATGTCCGCATGTTTCATGCGCATCATGCCATTCTGCTCCACCGTACGATGCACCATGACGTGTGCCGCCTGTTCAAAGCTGACGGAAGTCAGCACCAGGGTGTCAGGGCTCCTGTTTTCCAGCCGACCATAAACGGCACCTGTGGTCGCACCGGGCGCCGTAGCCCTCGCCCAGGCTTCAAAACTGACATGATCGTCCGCGAAGGAAACCGCCGAAGTGCTGAGCAAAAGAAGTAGTAAATAGTTGCGCATAGGACTGTCTGAAAAACCAAAAAGTATACCTGACACGGACCAGGGGTCGAACGACCTTAACTAACGGGTGGACATACGGGTATTCTAGGGTGATGAATATTTATTCGCTCTTCGAAGACAGAACCTCGGGCGCAGGCCCTTTCCTGCTGTCGCCGGAACTGGAGCCCATCAGCAGTTACCCTGATCTGCACAGTTACTCCGCACGGTTGGCCAGCGGGCTGATTGAGATCGGGGTTAAACCCGGGGACAGAGTCATTGCACAGGTGTCTAAAACCCCGGAGGCTCTGTACCTTTACTTCGCATGTCTGCGGATGGGCGCTATCTACCTGCCGTTGAACACCGCATACCAGGACGATGAACTGGCATATTTTGTAGGTGACGCAACGCCATCGCTGGTTGTGTGTGACCCTGCAAAAAAGACCCTGTTTCAATCCATGCAGGGACAACACAAGGTTCTGACGCTGGATGCCAGTGGTCAGGGTACGCTGATGCAGCAATGCCTGAGCAAAGATGCCGCAGACACCTGCGAGCAATCAGATGACGACATCGCGGTTATCCTTTACACCTCCGGCACAACAGGTAAACCCAAGGGTGCCATGATCAGCCACGGCAATCTCGCTGCAAACGGTCTTGCACTGCACAGTGCCTGGCAGTGGCAGCCAGGTGATGTCATGTTGCACGCGTTGCCGGTCTTTCACATTCACGGCCTGTTCGTTGCTACACATCTACCCGTGTTAAATGGCAGCCCAATCATTCTGCTGCCTGCTTTCGACCCGGATCAGGTGATAAATCTGCTGCCTCACGCCAGTGTTTATATGGGCGTACCCACCAATTACACGCGCCTTCTTGATACCGGACGGCTTTCGTCTGATCGCTGCAAAAACATGCGCTTGTTCACCTCTGGATCTGCGCCGCTTCTACAACAGACTTTTAACGAATTCCGCGACACAACCGGCTTTGAGATCGTTGAGCGTTACGGCATGACAGAAACCGGAATGAATACCAGTAACCCGCTCGATGGCACCAGAAAACCCGGAACCGTCGGACCGCCGCTGCCAGGTGTCAGCACAAGAATAGTCGATGATTCGGGCGTGGCCGCAGAAACAGGTACCCCGGGTAATCTGGAAGTTAAAGGCAGCAATGTCTTCAATGGTTACTGGCGACTTCCAGAAAAAACCAGAGAGGAATTTACCAGTGACGGCTATTTTCGGACCGGGGATATTGCCAGCCAGGATGAAGACGGATACCTGTCGATCGTCGGCAGAAACAAGGACATGATCATTTCAGGCGGACTCAATGTGTACCCCAAAGAAATCGAGTCCGTTATCGATAAGCTCCCGGGCGTCCTTGAATCTGCGGTCATTGGATTACCACACCGTGATTTCGGCGAAGGCGTCTGTGCTGTTATCGTTGCGGAAACCGCAAGCGCCCTTGACGAACAGACCATCATCAGCGAACTGAAACCACGTCTGGCTAACTTCAAGGTCCCAAAATGGGTTCATTTCCTGCCGGACCTTCCCAGAAACACCATGGGTAAGGTGCAGAAGAATGTATTACGCGAGATGTTCAGCTAACATGAGCCTCCAGAACACCCCAAAACGCCATCTCATAAACAGAGCCCAACTAAGACAGCGAAGCTAAGACAGCAATGTTTAGACAGCCATGCTAAGAATCGGTGTTCTCGCCTCTCACACGGGCACCAACTTCCAGGCTATAGCCGATGCCTGTCGTCAAGGCGATCTGAGCGCACGCCTCGAATTACTGATCTGTAACAACTCCGACGCGGCAGTGATGAACAAGGCAGAAAAAGCAGGTGTGCCCGCACTTCACATGTCCTTGAGCACCCATCCTGATCATCTTGATGAGGCGATCTGCGAAGCCCTGACGGCCAAGCAGGTCGACCTGGTTGTGCTGGCGGGTTACATGAAGAAACTGGGGCCCGCTGTACTCGAAACCTTTCGTGACCGCATCATCAATGTTCATCCTGCATTGCTGCCAAAGTACGGTGGTGAAGGTTTTTATGGCGCCCGTGTACATGAGGCAGTTCTTGCCGCCGGCGAACGCCAGTCTGGCGCCACAGTGCACCTGGTGAACAGCGAGTACGATCGAGGGGATATTCTGCTTCAGGAAACTATCGAGGTTGAACCGGTAGACACGGCAGAGAGCCTTGCAGATCGATTAAGACCCATTGAACACCAGCTGTTAATCAAAGCGATCAGATTATTTTCAGACCATATTTTCAGACCATAAAGGTACAGAGCATGGCTAAACCTGCTAAACCCAGAGCAAAAAGAGTGATACAGAATCCCAGGGCTCCGGTTGCACTCATGACCTGCGAATCAGGTCGACGCCTCGCAGAGACAGTAGCCGCGCACATGAATATGGAACTGGTTCCAAGCAAGGAAACCTGGTTTGCCTGTGGGGAGGGAAAATTCGAGATTGATGCCAATGTTCGTGGTCATGACGTCTATATCTTTCAATCTCCCGCGGGTCCCCAGGACGATCACAGCATCTATGACCGATTCCTGATGCTTCTGCATGCTATCGAGGCCGCTGCACTGTCAGATGCACAATACGTGACTGCTGTGGTCCCGTACTATCCAGGCGCACGACAGGACAAACGAAAAGGAAGAACCCGGGAAGGGATTAGCGCGGGATTGTTTGCCAGACTCATGCAGAGCGCCGGTGTAGATCGAGTCATGACTGTTGAGATCCACAACGACTCTATCGCGGGCATGTTCACACCATCACTGGCCCACCTGGAAAATGTATTCCTGACCCGCCAACTGGTGTCCTGGCTAAAGACCCACAATCTTACCGGCGATGTCGTTGTTTCACCGGATGTTGGCTATCTTGAGCGCGCCAGAGCCTATGCAGAGGAGTTATCGGCGGATCTGGCAGCGCTGTCCAAGGAGCGGGATTATTCAAAACCAAACCAGGTGTTTCGCTCGACACTGATTGGTGAGGTTGACGGTCGCGACGTCCTGCTGGTTGATGACATTGTAGATACCGCAGGTTCTGTTGTGTCAGCCATCGAAGAGCTGAAGCTACAGGGAGCAAAAAATATCAATGTCGGTTGTGTCCATCCGCTCATGAATGGTCCCGCCTGGGATCGCCTCTCGAAAGTTTCGGAGCGCGCGAAACAGGAGGGTTGGGAATTCAAGATGGTGGGCACCAGCGTTATAGATCACCAGAATACCCCGGACTGGTATCACATCTTCCCCATTGAGGGCCTGATCGCCCAGGTACTCGAGAAAATCAATCTACGCGGCAGCGTCACAGGTGTTCAAAACGCCTTGAAGGGGTGAGCAGCTTCCACTATTCTTTACGTCTATGAATCAACTTAAGAACGCGATCATCCGCATAATCATCATTATTCGGCAACGAATGATGGGTTAGAGCGTGAAAATCGCAAAAGAACCCGCCAACGGCGGGTTTTTTTTTGCCTGTGACAGGATAGAAAATGACAGACACAACCAACCCCACCAGCGAAGGTTTCAGCTTTGTCGAAGCTGAACACAGCGTGCTCAAATTCTGGCAGAAAGAGAAGGTGTTCCAGCAATCTCTGACACAAACAGAGAGCGGCTCACCATACATCTTCTATGACGGCCCACCTTTCGCTACTGGCTTGCCGCACCATGGTCACCTCGTCGGGTCTATCCTGAAGGATGCTGTACCACGCTACTGGACCATGAAAGGCAGGTACGTACAGCGCAGATTTGGCTGGGACTGCCACGGCCTGCCCATCGAACACGAAATCGACAAATCCCTTGGCATGTCATCACTGGAAGCCGTTGAGAAGCTGGGAATCAAGGGATACAACGATGAGTGTCGCGGTATCGTTCAGCGATACACCGCAGAGTGGGAAAAAACCATCAACCGCATCGGTCGCTGGGTAGACTTTGAAAACGACTACAAGACGATGGAGCCCTGGTACATGGAATCTGTCTGGTGGGTGGTGAGCCAACTCTGGGAAAAGGACCTGATCTATCGTGGTGACAAGGTCGTTCCTTTTTCAACTGCCCTTGGTACCGTGCTGTCCAACTTTGAGGCAGGCTCGAACTACAAAGACGTGCAGGATCCGGCCGTCACCGTGCTGTTCAAAATCAGGGATGAAGATCGCTATATTGCCGCGTGGACAACCACGCCCTGGACCTTGCCCTCCAATCTGGCATTGTGCGTCGGCAGGGATATTGACTATGTTGAGGTCACCGACAAGGCTTCGGGACAAGTCATCATCGTCGCCGAAGCGAGACTGGAGTACATCAGCAAGACAAAAGATGTTGAGGTCACAGGTTCACTTAAAGGTGCCGAACTGGTTGGCAAACACTACGAACCCATCTTTCCCTATTTCGAGCATTACGAAGAGGAAGGAGCCTTCGTCGTCGTCGAGGATGACTATGTCACCACCGACAGTGGTACCGGTATCGTGCATCAGGCGCCTGCTTTTGGTGAAGATGACTTTCGGGTTCTGAAAGCGGCGGGAATTAACCCCGTCCCCTGCCCTGTGGATATGGCCGGGCAGTTCACGAAAGAAGTCTCTGATTTCGCGGGACAACACGTGAAAGAGGCAGACAAGGAAATCATCCGGCATCTCAAGGATGCCGGAACCCTTTACATACAGGACGTCATCGATCACAGCTACCCGTTCTGTCCACGCAGCGACACACCGATCATCTACCGAACCATTGACAGCTGGTACGTGAAAGTAGAGCAGATGCGTGATGACCTGCTGGCATCAAATGCCCAGATCAACTGGGTACCGGGCCATATCAGGGATGGTCGCATGGGTAACTGGCTAGAAGGAGCCATCGACTGGGCAATTTCCAGAAATCGCTATTGGGGCACACCCCTGCCTATATGGATCAACGACGAAACGGGAAACCAGAAATGTATCGGTTCCCGGGAAGAGCTGAAAGCTCTGACCGGCGTTGAACTGGATGATCTCCATCGCGAGAATGTTGACCCTCTGACTTTTACCATCGCGGGTGAACCAGGCACCTACCGCCGAATTGAGGAAGTGCTGGATTGCTGGTTCGAATCAGGCTCTATGCCTTACGCACAACTGCACTACCCATTCGAAAATCAGTCCATGTTTGAGCGCGGCTTTCCCGCTGAATTTATCGCTGAAGGCCTGGATCAGACCCGCGGATGGTTCTACACACTGATCGTTCTTGGAACCGCCTTGTACGGAACACATCCGTTCAAGAACGTTATCGTTAACGGCATTGTCATGGCAGAAGACGGCAAGAAAATGTCGAAGAGTCTGCGTAACTATTCGCCGCCGGACGAACTCATGGAGACCTATGGTGCCGATGCACTGCGACTGTACCTGATCAATTCCGGGCTGGTAAAAGCGGAAGAGCAACGCTTCGCCGACAGCGGCGTTAAAGACATGGTTCGTCGCGCGCTATTGCCCTGGCTCAATGCGTTTAAATTCCTGCATACCTATACCGAAATCGACAACTGGCAGCCCGATCACAAGCGGGAAGATTCGACCAACATTATGGATCAGTGGATTCTATCCAGACTCGAGTCGCTGAAAGCCAGCATCGCTGAAGAAATGGAAAACTACCGGCTGTACAACGTGGTTCCGGCACTGTTCGATTTCATCGAAGACCTGACCAACTGGTACATCCGACTGAATCGACCGCGTTTCTGGGCAGAGGGTGCCGACGATGACAAGCTGTCGGCTTACCAGACGTTGTATACGACACTTTACGAACTCAGCCTTTCAATGGCGCCGTTTGCACCTTTCCTCTCCGAGACGATTTATCAGGCGCTTCGGGAGTATGGCAATGAAGGTTTGCCGGAGTCCGTGCACCTGTGCAGCTATCCGGAGGCAAATGAGGCGCGCATCAAACCGCTGCTGGAACAGGCAGTTACCCGCATGCAGCACATCATTCTCCTGGGACGCCAGAAACGGAATCAGGAAAAAGTAAAAACCAAGGTACCCGTCGCATCACTGACCATCGTACACAGGGATACGGTTCTCCTGGATGAAATCGCTCGTCTTGAAGACTACATACAGGATGAACTCAACGCCAAGAAGGTTGAGTATTCAACAGAAGAAAACACCTACATTCATCTGTACGCGAAGCCTAACTCACCTGTCCTGGGCAAGCGCCTCGGCAAACGCTTCAAGGACTACAAGCAGCAGATTGAACAGCTCTCCAGCGAGCGCATCGATCAGCTTCAGAACGAGGGCAGTATCACGCTGGATGGGGAGCAGTTCAGAGCCGAGGACATCCTGATATTCCGTGAGGCAATGGAAGGCACCAACGCAGTATCCGACCGCTTTATCTCCATCGATATGGACTGCACGCTCAATGAATCGTTGATTCTTGAAGGGCTGGCAAGAGAAGTCGTGAATCGGATCCAGAAATCCCGCAAAGACTCAGGATTTAATGTCAGCGACCGTATCAACCTGACTATACAGGCTGAGGGTCAGTTGCTCACCGCAATACAGGAGCATGGCGCCTACATCGAGCGCGAAACACTGACCGAAAAAACTGAGATCAGCAATGACATTCAGGCAATTGAATTCGAAATTGAAGGACAGAACCTGAGCCTGACCCTGCAGGTTGTTAGCTGAAAGTAATGGGTTACGATGTCATGTTCTGCCGCTGCTGCGACAGGTTTGCGATCTCGACGAGTTCATCTACGCTGAAGGGTTTTTTGATGAAATAGGCATGTGCGTCGTTATTGATATCGTTGACCACCTGCTCCTGGTGGTAGCCGGATATCAGGATTACCGGTGCCCGGATACCGCTGGAACGGATTGTTCTGTAGACATCGATACCAGACTTTTTCGGCATGGTGCAATCAAGTACGAACAATTCAAAGGAACCACCTGAGACATTCACCTGACGCAAAGCTTCGCGCCCGTCATCCACGGATACCACTGCATATCCATCGCTTTCCAGTATCGAAGCAATCAGGCTGCGAATTCTCGAATCATCGTCCGCAAGCAGCACAAGCCCCTTGACCCGGGATGGGAGGCTTGACGCCGATTGGGGTGTTACCTGATCAACATCCTGGTAGGAAACAATAGAGAAGTAGGCGGTAAAAGTTGAACCCGTACCTTTCTCCGACTCAATCTGAATGAAACCCTTATGCTGCCTGACAATGCCCGCGATCGACGACAGGCCAAGCCCCTTCTTGCCGGATTGCTCGCTGGATTTTTCAGAATAAAAAGGGTCAAAAATCCGCTCTATCTGCCCCGGTTCCATACCAACACCATTGTCGGTTACTCGCAGGTAGACATAGGCGCCTGGCTCATGATGCTCGGTAAACCATCCTCTACGCAGCTGCTCGGCAGTCACCTGAGCCAGTCCGGTGTGAACTTCAACATCACCCGATCGACCCTCAATGGAATCAACAGCATTGGCAATCAGGTTCATCGCAACCTGTCCAATCTGAACAGCATCGCCTTTGATCAGCGGTAACTCACGGGCAGTTTTCTGAACCAGATGTATCTTTCTTGGAACAATGGAATTGATCAGGCCAGACATATTGTCCACGACCCGGGATATATCCACCGATTCAAACTCCGCAGCACCTTTGCCAGCATAAACCAGCATCTGAGAGGTCAAATCCGCTGCCTGCCTTGCTCCGGACATCACCATATAAAGATCTTTTCGAACCTCTGAATCAGCCGGGAGCTTCTTCATCGCGAGATTGGTATAACCGAGCACACTGGTCAGCATGTTGTTGAAATCATGCGCAATACCGCCGGCCAGAACGCCCAGACTTTCATGTTTCTGCGCCTGACTGAATTGATGCTCAAGGCGACGATTTTCCTGTTCAAATTTCATCAGTCGATCGTCTTTGGCTTGCAGTTCTTCGATGAGCGTCTCCAGATTCACCATGGCGACGGTACTGCCCGCCAGAATCAGAGTAATGCCGTCAAAGAAAAGGAAGCTGCCGCCTATAGATGGATCTACCGTCAGTACCGAAGCCACCCGGCTGCCTGCATGCACAAACATGAGCACAGCAAACACAAGACGCCCAGGTGTTTTCTGCACTTTCAGCATCGACCAGGTTGCCGCGATGATTAACAACAACCCCGGAGCCTCCATAAACAACCAGCCAATTCGACTGGCAGGGTCCAGCACCAGGACAACGCCCGTGATCACAACAGTGGCAGCAGCGGTCGTGACAAGGCTGCTGACCGAAACCTTTCGTTGTGACAGGTTACAGATGGCAGCATAAAGAAAGAGGGACAGAACAAGGACGCAGACCATCGACAGCAGATACAGCCAGTCATGAGCCGACAAGTAGGCCATGGTTGCGAAGAGCACTGAACTGTAGGTGGCCAACATGGCGACAGCGGTATTTCGCAGTGACCGCTCACCAGTTTTACGATAGTAATAGAGCAGACCCGCTATGGTGACGGCAAAGAAGAAGCCGAGCAGAGCGTCTACAATCAGCAGGTCTTGATTTGTGTATTCCATATGTCACATCGGGAAATTCCATTCTCATTATGACATATTACGGAAAATCAACCTCAGGTGACCCTAATGGACGAGCTCCTGAATCTGCCCCTACGCCAGCTCAATGCGCAGATCAGTGCGGGTAAAGTGTCAGCGAAAACGCTGACCCGCACCTACCTGGACCGAATCGAACAGGTTAATTCAAAGATAAACGCGGTCGTGCATCTGGATGCCGAAATGGCCATGAAACAGGCAGAGCGCAGCGATCTTGCACTGAAGGGCGGCGAATCACCCGGCAGACTGTTGGGTATACCCATGACCATCAAGGACAGTCTCAACACGTACGATATGGTGACGACCTGGGGCACAAGTGGCCGCCATGACTTTAGACCTGGCAAAGATGCTACCTGTGTCTCTCGGCTGCGCAACGAAGGCGCGATTCTTATGGGTAAAACAAATACACCCGAGTTCACTCTGGCCTTCAAAACCAGCAATTCTCTGTTTGGTCGCACCTGCAATCCTTATGATCTGGCTCGAACGCCTGGCGGCAGCAGCGGTGGCGCCGCGGCCTTGATTGCCGCGCATGGCACGCCTTTCGAGGTAGGCACGGACACCGGTGGCAGCATCCGGCTGCCAGCCCACTTCTGCGGTATTGCCGGCATCAAGCCAACCACCGGCCGCGTGCCTTGCACCGGTAACGGTCTACCCAGCACCGGCGTGATCGCGCCTCTGACGCAACCAGGCCCCATGGCACGCCATGTGGAAGATCTTGCTTACCTGCTTGAAACAATGATCGGTCCTGACAACCTGGACCCACATGCAGTGCCCATGCCCTGGCAATCACCGGAAGATGTCGACGTGACAGAACTTCGCATTGCGTGGCACACAGATAATGGCCTGAAGAAAGCTGATAAAGACATCGCAGAATGTGTTGAGCAGGCAAGAGACCTTCTCATGGATAATCAGAATACTGTCAGCGAAGCGAGGCCGACTGGTGTGGAAATGTCAGCCATGATTTTCGGCCACCTGATGCGCGCAGACGATGGCGAAATGATCGAAGCTCTACTGGAAGAGAGCAATACACAGAGTCCCTCTCATGAAGTGGCAGAGATTCTGGCGGACTCCGGGAACGCGATAGGAGCACGAGAATTCGCCCAGGTTATCAGTCTCTGGCACAGCTATCAGAGCTCCATGCTCAGCTTTTTTGACGATTTCGACGTGCTGATCTGCCCAGTGAACGCACACACGGCGATCCATCACGATGAGCAGGAGGACTTCCTGGCTTACACCTATACCGCCGCCTATAACCTGACAGGATGGCCGGGACTCGTGATACGCGCCGGAACCACAGACAATGGCCTTCCTGTCGGGATACAGATTCTGGCAGCGCCCTTCCGGGAAGATCGCTGCCTGGCGGTGGGTCACTGGCTGGAATCACAGCTGGGAGAGTTTTCCGGTCCTGATCTGTAAACCTGATCTATAAACCAGTGTGTTGATTGACCGATCTGGTATCGAGAATCGTATAAATCGCAATGAAAAGAACGATTTAACGTGTTTAGTTCACGTTACGTCGCCCAATACTGGCCCGTTTGTGGGTTCTTCGGCTATGCTACGCAACCTTCCGCTGTAATCCGGGCCATACTGAACATGCAATCTGCTGGACCTAACATCATGCTAAAGTCTTTTTATCGCAACGCAGCACTTTGCGCTGCCATCCTTTTTTCATCAACGTCCTACGCCGCGACGCTTGAGGAAATCTACAATCTCGCCGTCGAAAACGACCCGCAACTAGGTGCCGCGCAGGCAGTGTTCCTATCCAGAAACGAGGTCGTCGACCAGAGCCGCGCGCTGATTCTCCCCAGCGTCTTCGTCGGGGGACAAACATCCAACAACAAGCGGGAGTTCCTGTCCGCTGGTGTTCCCACTTCAGAGTTCAACGATCACAGCTGGGCCGCTGTACTCAATCAGCCTGTGTTCAGGCTCGACAGCTGGTATCGCTTCCAGCAGGCAAAGAACATCCAGGCTGAAGCACTGGCAAACTTTGCCGCGGAACAACAGGCACTACTGGTCAGAGTCGCCGAAAGCTATTTCGCTATCCTGGAAACCGAAGCAGCACTTTCCGCGTCCAATGCTGAACGTGATGCGGTACAAAGGCAGCTGGAACAGGTACAACAGCGCTTTGATGTAGGGCTCGTGGCGATCACGGACGTTCTGGAATCTCAGGCCGCCTTTGACTCATCCACTGTGAACGTGATTGAAGCTGAGGGCGCACAATCGACCAGTTTTGAGCCACTCGTTCGACTGACCGGCAGTGCCTTCGATGATGTTAATGGTCTCGCTGAAGATTTTCCTGTGCGTTACCCGGACCCCCAGAATGAAGATGCCTGGGTACAGATGGCGCTCGAGAACAATTACTCGCTGGCGGCAGCAAGAGAGCGGTTAAAAACAGCTGAGCGGGGACTTCAACTGGCCAAATCAGGTCACTACCCGACCATCGATGCACAGGTTCAGTATTCACACAGTGTATCGGGAGGCACAAATTTTCTGGGTAACAAGATAGACCAGACCAGCGCTATCCTCAGCATGAACGTGCCCATCTATCAGGGTGGCGGCATTCGCTCTCAAGTTAAAGCCGCAGGTTACGATCTGGAAGCAGCGCAGAAGAATCTTGATCTAATTCAACGCCAGGTCGTTGAGAATACGCGCAGTCTCTACACGCTCATCAACACAGATGTCGCCAGGGTTAGAGCTCGACTGAGAGGCATTGAATCCAGCCAGAGCGCTCTCGATGCGACTCAGACCGGATACGAAGTTGGTACACGAAATATCGTTGACGTTCTGAACGCTCAGCGCAATCTCTACCTGTCGCAGTTCCAGTATGCCAGTGCTCGTCATCAGTACGTTCTGGACACTCTGCGCCTGAAGCAGGTCGTTGGCACGCTTAGCCCTCAGGATCTGTACGATCTGAACCAGTTCATCGATACAGGTATCGTCGTAACCAGAACATCTCCCACGACGCGGTGAGCACCTTGAAGTATCTTGCGGCGCTCGCCGCGACCACTGCCATCATCGCCGGTCTGTATTCATTCGCGACCGGGGATGAATCGGGAAAAGAGGTCAATGCGGATGTAGAACTTGAGAAGGTTTTCTACACCGATGATGAAAAGAACAACATTGCGGTATTCGAAAATGCCAGCCCGTCGGTGGTATTCGTAACCAATACCCAGCTGCGCCGTCAGCGCTTCTCGTTGAACGTCATGGAAATCCCGAGAGGAAGCGGTACGGGTTTTATCTGGGATGACTCTGGTTTGATCGTCACCAACTTTCATGTGGTCTATGGCGCCAATAAGATCACCATCACACTGCAGTCCAATAAAAGCTACGAAGCAGAAGTTATAGGTACTGCACCTGAGAAAGACATCGCGCTTCTGAAGATCGATGCTCCGGAAGAAGAACTCAAACCACTACCTCTTGGTAACTCGGCAACGCTTTCAGTTGGCAGAAAAGTACTGGCGATCGGCAACCCCTTCGCGCTCGATACGACCTTAACCATCGGTGTCGTCAGCGCGCTCGGACGAGAAATCAAATCCATTACCAACAGAACAATAAAAAATGTTATCCAGACTGACGCCGCCATCAATCCCGGTAATTCCGGCGGCCCACTCCTTGATTCTCAAGGGCGTCTGGTCGGTGTAAACACCGCCATCTATTCCCCGTCTGGCGCCAGCGCCGGCATCGGCTTCGCGATTCCTGTGAACACTGTAAAGAAAATCGTTCCCCAGCTGATCGAACATGGCCGGCTGATCCGACCGGTTCTTGGAATCGAAACACTGACGGACTACTGGACCAGGCGTCTGCGTGTAAAAGGTGTCGCTATCCTTTCCGTCAGGGAAGGAATGCCTGCAGATCTGGCCGGGATGGTCGGTGTTCGCGAAGATAGACGAGGCAATATACACCTGGGCGATGTCATCATCGCTATCAATGGCGAAGGTGTCACGAATGAAGATTCGCTACTGACCCAGCTGGAGCAGTACAAACCTGGCGATGTTGTGGAAGTGACCACACTGAAAGACGAAGAGATTCATAACTACAGTGTGACGCTCGCCGCGCCGGAGCAGTAATGTTTCTGCACGAATTCAACCAGATACAGAAAGAGGCATTCATCTGCCTCGGTTACGATATCGTCGTGTCGGACGGTGATCTGACACCCGATGAACAGCTGATGATGGACAGGATGAAGCTTGAGGCAGGCCTCCCGGAGTCCTTCGAACCGCACTACATTCCCGTAGAAGGTATCAACGAGATCTTCGACACACGCAGGTCAAGGATTGCCGTTGTGATCAATCTGGTCAGACTCGGTTACGCCGATGATGCCTTCGAGGTGGAAGAACAGTTTCTGCTCAAGGAAGTGTGCCGTCTTCTGGATATTACCATTGATGAATTCACACGCATCGAGAACTGGGTCCGACGACTGATCTCACTGGAGAAAGAAGCTGCGGCACTGATGTAGCACACCAAGCATGCAACTCATTCCGCTCACCATTTCTCTGCTGCTCCTCATCGGATGCGCCACAACATCTGCCCAGGAGACTTCGAACCAGGAAACTTCTGATCAGGAAGCTTCGAACCAGGAGACTTCTGAACAGGAAGAAGCGCCGCTGACACAGAGCGGCGAACGCCTGATGGCTACACCACCTTCCGGCTGGCAGCGAATCTATCAGTTCAACAACCAGAAACTTCGCATATCGGAATTCATTCCCGCAGAGGAAAAAGGGAAAGCCTGGACCATCAAGCTGGCTTTTGAGTCCAACAAGGCAGAAGCGATCGAAATCGACCCGCTTGACCTGTTGCAGGTTGATACAGACTATGCCCGGAAAAATTGCAGGGAAACGCAGCTATTCAACGTCTACGCGGGCTACGAGAATGAATACGAAACCGCGGTACAGATGCTGATCTGCACAGAAAACATCAGCCAGCAAATGGGAGAGATTGCCCTCATCAAGGCAATACGTGGTAACGAGTATTACTATGTGATCCGTTTGGTACGGAGAGTACCGCCATTTAAACCAGGCGAACACAATCTCGAAGAGAAAGAAATCGCGCTCTGGTCCCGCTACCTGAGTCAGATGTACGTGTGCGATGACAGTGAAAAACATCCCTGCGACGTGCCATCCGGAAATTGACCATGGAGAGAATCAGCATTCGCTGACAGCCGATCGACACCGGTAAACGTAGTATGGAACCATGCGATTCACCCGGTTCCTTCATGATCTATCTTTCAATCTGGCTCCAGGCCTGTGCCTGCTCTGTCACAATCGCACGAACAGGCGTTTCGATCTGTGCCTGGCCTGCGAACATGACCTGCCACTGCTGACCGATTACTGCGCCTACTGTGCTGAACCACTGCTATCGGGGAGTGGTGTATGCGCACGATGTCTGATGGATCCTGCGCCGTTCAGCGCAACATTCTGTGCATTTCGATATGAACATCCCGCTGACCTGTTACTCCAGAAATTCAAGGATAGTGGCCAACGAGCCGCCGGATACGTTCTCACCCGCATCGCAGCTAAAGTGTTTTCCCGACAGCTAAAAGCCGCAGTGAGCGAAAATGCCTTGATCACTTCGGTTCCTCTGCATCCTTCAAAACTGCGGAAACGCGGTTTCAATCAGGCGGCACTGATCGCAGACTGGCTATCAGCGGATCTTGGACTGGAAACCCATCATGCGATGCTGGAACGTGTACATAAGGGCAACAGTCAACGCTCGCTCGGTGTACGCGGCAGACGCAGGAATCTCAGCAACGCGTTTCAGCTCAAGGCTAAGCAGGTGCCACGACAGGCCACTATAGTCCTGGTGGATGATGTGGTAACGACCACCAGCACGGTACGGGAGATCAGCCAGGTGCTGCTCGATAGCGGTGTGGCCGATGTAATCGTCGTTGCCCTGGCAAGAACACCGCTGGATCAGACTGCATAGAAAAAATATTCAGCAGGCCGGCGTTCACAAAACCGTTATTGATCTGGCCTTATCCATGGCGCCGTGTAACCGCTTTACAAGATTATGGGCATCATCGAAACTGAATTCAGGGTGGCGAAGCTTTCAACTTGGGAAGCTTTCAACTTGGATAGCATCACCACATACCTGAGATATCACTTAACACTTAAACGGAGAACACCCGATGATCAATCACGTCATGATTGGTTCCAATGACATCAATAAAACCCGCACCTTTTACAATGCGGTCCTCGGCGTACTGGGCGCGGGAGAGCCGATGGAGCATGTCAACGATACAGGACAGACACGCCTGTTCTACATTCACGATGGATCGACTTTCAGCATCAGTGAACCCATCAACGGTAAACCAGCGAATGCTGCCAACGGCTCCACAATCGGTTTTGTCTGCAACTCCCCGGAGCAGGTTAAGGAATTTCACGACGTTGCCGTGGCAAACGGTGGCACCAGCGTGGAAGAGCCCCCGGGACCGCGCGAAGGCACCATGGGTCTGATGCATCTTTGCTATTTCCTGGATCCCGACGGTCACAAAATCTGCGGCATTCACCGACCCGCCTGAGGTCATCTGCAGGCTATATAGCGGTATGCTAAAGTCCCTCTTTTTTTGGGACTGACACTTTCGCTATATGGACTGGGAATACGCGAACATATCGAAAGATTTCAAACCCGGGGTCGTTACTGATCCCGGCTCTGAAACCAGCTATCACATCATCGTATCTGACGGTGAGATCCTCTGTATTGACGGGCAACACCCATGGCGCCCCCTGACACAGGATGAGTGGCGCTGGTCTGGCCTGGAGCCTTTGTCCACACACTACCTCGGAAGTCTCGCAGGTACGCCGATCTTCGCAGAAGAAGTCGACCCTGATGCCGAAGAACCACCCGGGTACGAATTCGATTCGCTCTGGTCATTTCTGAACACGGTGGAACCGCCAGTTTTTTACCTGATCGGCCGGGCAAAACAGCTTATCGAATGGCATCGCCACCATCACTACTGCGGTGCGTGCGGTTCTGAAACTTCAACGGCCCCTGTAGACCGCTCCAGGAAATGTGACAACTGCAACCTCGCTTTCTATCCAAGACTGTCACCTTCGATCATCGTGCTGGTGAGTCGCGGCGAAGAACTTCTGTTAGCCCGCAACGCACATGCGCGCGGTAATTTTTACAGTACACTCGCCGGTTTCGTGGAACCGGGTGAATCTATCGAAGAGACCGTTCACAGAGAGGTATTCGAGGAAGTCGGCATCCGCGTCAAGAATCTGCGTTATTACAACAGCCAGTCCTGGCCGTTCCCGAACTCCCTCATGCTGGGATTCCATGCGGAGTATGACAGCGGAGAGATCGTTATCCAGGAGGAAGAGATCGCCGACGCACAATGGTTTCACTACAAAAACATGCCCAACAAACCGGCAATGATATCCATCTCGGGCTGGCTGATTGACGATTTCCTGAAGCGCATGAGCTGAGTCGTGCGCAACGGCATTAAACTTGCGGCTCTGATCCTGTCGCTGATCTTCCTGCAACCAGTCAGTGCTGAACCCCTGCGTCTTGCGGTTGCAGCAAACTTCAAGGCAACACTAACGAAGCTGGTGATTCACTACCAGGAGATCAACGGGCGACAGCAGATCGACATAGTTCCCGGTTCAACAGGCGCGCTCACAACACAGATCATCCAGGGAGCGCCCTTCCATATTCTCTTCGCCGCTGATCGTTCACGCCCAGAAGAACTGGAACGTCGTTCTTTGACCAGACTTCGCCGGACCTATGCCACGGGACAGCTCGCTTTCTGGATTCGGGATCCAGGTCATGGCGAGCCGGTTAAGGAGCAGACCCTGCGCCAGTATTCAGGAAGACTGGCTGTCGCAAACCCAAGACATGCACCCTATGGCCTCGCCGCGACACAGGTGCTCACAAAACTGAATAAGGAAGCCAGGCATGTTTATGGCAACAACGTGGCTCAGGCATTCACATTTGTGACCACGGGAAACGTGGAGGCAGGCATGGTTTCACTATCTCAGGTTCTGGAACTTGGCATACCTCTCGAGTCTTACTGGACAGTGCCTGAGAGTTATCATGCACCCATCGAACAGCAGTTGGTCGTCATGAAAAACTCGCCTGAACTCGCAATGCATTTTTTCCATTGGCTGATGCAGCCAGAAGCAAAACAGATTGTGAGAGAAGCGGGATATCAGGTTGCCGGGTCTGCCCATGATGACTGACCCAGACCTGCTTTCTCTGTGGATCACGTTGAAGCTGGCTTCCATGACCACCTTTTTCCTGATTCTGTTTGGCACACCACTGGCCTGGTGGCTGGCCAGATCCAAGGGCTTGCTGAAGCATCTGATCGAACCACTGGTGGCGCTACCCATCGTGCTGCCGCCGACAGTCGTCGGGTTCTACCTGCTGATCGCATTTTCTCCCGATAGCCTCCCTGGAGAACTCTGGCAGACGGCCACTGGTTCCACCCTCGCATTCTCATTCTCTGGTCTCGTTATTGGCTCGATTATCTATTCACTGCCGTTTTACGTTCAGCCTTTGCAGATTGCTTTCTCATCACTACAGGAAGAGTTATTGGAAGCTGCTGCAACACTGGGCGCGGGTCCGTGGGACAGGTTCTTTAATCTCGCTGTGCCTCTGTGTCGCCGGGGCTTCATGATTGCTATATGCCTGGCATTCGCCCACACGATTGGTGAATTCGGTATCGTTCTAATGATCGGCGGCAATATTCCTGACGAGACTCGAGTACTGTCCATAGCTCTGTTTGATCACGTGGAAGCCCTGGACTATGGCCGTGCTCATGTCCTGGCTGGCGGCCTGCTGGCATTCTCTTTTCTTCTGCTGATGGCGCTTTACAGCGTGGATCGCCAGTGGCAGAAACAGCACAGGCTATCGCAATGACCCTGCACCTGAGCTGCAAACTGCGTCGGGGAAACTTTCTGCTGGAACTGGATACCCGTTTTCCGGACCATGAAGTCACTGCCCTGTTCGGCGCCTCCGGTTCCGGCAAGACAACAATTCTCCGCCTGATCGCCGGACTGGATCAGGAATCTGGTGTCCAGGTCACATTCAATGGTGAAACCTGGCAGGATCAGCACACATTCGTACCCCCGCACAACAGACGGGTCGGTTACGTGTTCCAAGATCTGAATCTTTTCCCGAATCTCAGTGCCGGCAGGAATCTGGACTACGCAGAACAAAGAGCGCACTCTGAACGAGGATTAAGTCGCCGGGAGATTATTGACGTACTTGAAATCGGCCCACTGCTGACAAAGTTTCCAGATCAGCTTTCCGGCGGGGAAAAACAACGGGTCGCGATCGCACGCAGTCTGCTTTCTCATCCGAAGTTACTGCTCATGGATGAACCGCTGGGGTCCATAGACCAGAGCGCTAGAAGCCGGATTCTGCCCTATCTCCAGCGCATCCATCAGTTACTCGATATACCGGTCGTGTTCGTCAGTCACTCACTCGACGAAGTACTCTATCTCGCTGATACCGTACTGGAAATCAATCAGGGAAGGCTGGTCCAGCAGGTTTCGGTCATTGACTTCGCCACCAGCGAAGCCGCTGATAAAGACAATGATGCCGCCGCTATTGTGAGGTGTCGCGTCCGCAACCACGATGAGGCTTACAACCTGACCAGCCTGGATCTGAGTGGTGAATCACTCACTGTCAGTGCACCGGGTTTCAGCATTGGAGACCAGGTCAGAGTCAAAATTCCTGCGCGGGACGTAAGCATTACCCGCGAACGCGCCACATCAAGCAGCATCCTGAACGTTATCGAGAGCAGGATCATGTCGATAGACCCTGGGGATGGACCCGCAGCCATGGTGAGGTTACAAATTGGCGATCAAAGGCTCCTGGCAAGAGTCACCCGCAAATCCGTGGACGATCTGTCACTGAAAGAAGGCGATTCTGTCTTCGCACAAATTAAAGGCGTCGCCCTGATGGTAGACCATGAACGTTGATACCCATCCATTTTCGAGACTGACTCCGGACTTCATCATGGATGCCATAGAGAGTCAGGGTTTTCACTGCGATGCCCGAATACTGGAGCTGAACAGCTATGAAAACCGTGTTTATCAGGTGGGTATCGAAGACGATGAACCCCTGATAGCCAAGATATATCGTCCAGAGAGGTGGACGTCTGAACAGATTCAGGAGGAACACGACTTCACCCTGGAACTGGCCGATCACGATCTTTCCGTCGTCGCACCAATGAAACTATCGGGTAAAACCAGGTTCCAATACGAAGGCTTCGAGATTGCACTGTTTCCCCGTAGAGGGGGTCGCGCACCGGCTGTCGATGACCTTGGCTGCCTCGAAGTACTCGGCCGGTTTATCGCAAGGTTGCACAATGTCGGAGCCGGGGCAGCTTTCAAGTATCGCCCGACGATCAGCATTGATGACTACGGAACCCAGGCACGCGAGTTTCTACTCAACAACAGTTTTATTCCCGGCGAACTGATTGATGCATATACATCTGTCACAGCTCCATTACTCGATCTGATCGAAGACCGAATGACGCTTGCCCGGCCAAGGCTTCTAAGAGTGCACGCCGACTGCCACATGGGCAATGTCTTATGGCGCGATGATCAACCCCATTTTGTTGATTTTGATGATGCCCGAATGGGCCCCGCCGTCCAGGACCTCTGGATGCTTCTGTCCGGTGACGAAGAATCAAGATCGGTGCAGATGTCGCACATTCTCAGGGGCTACCGGGACTTCCGCGAATTTGAACTGAGTGAACTGATGCTCATTGAACCACTGCGGACCCTGCGGATGATGTATCACGCTGCCTGGCTGGCCAGGCGCTGGGACGATCCCGCGTTCCCAAGAGCTTTTCCCTTCTTCAATACTCAGAAGTACTGGTCCGATCACATTCTCGAATTGCGTGAGCAGTGGGCATCCATAGAGGCACCTTCAATCACCGTGTTTGACTGACAAACCCAGTATCCGCTCGCGGTTGATCACCGGGTTCGCGTACATCTGCAACCAGAAGTGCCGGTACTCAGGCGGACATTGCTTAAGACGCTGGGTCAGCACCAGAGCATCCTGGTTAGAGACAACCGAATCACTCTCATCGGGCTTTGTCGTCCCTCGAAGTTTTGAGAGAGCCCAGTAATTCACTGGGAAAAGTTCCAGATTGCTCATAACCTGACGATCGACTTCCGCCGCAACATCTTCCGGCGTTTCGTATTGTCCGGACAACGGGCTTCCAAGACGCAGTATGACCCTGCCCTTATGACCACCCAGGCCACGGACCAGGGCCAGAAGATCCTCACCAGGCGGCTTTTCGTAATGGCCTTCTTTAGCTTTCCTGCCGAGCTCCGTCGCTTTCAACACGTCACACGGGTCAAATTCATAGGATATCGAAAGCGGAACGATGTTCAGTTCCCGTATGGCATCAGACAGGGGCTTCTTACGGTCTGCCAGCACAAACATTTTGATAATGGCCGGGTCCGTCACATCCATGCCATCCTTGCTTCGACCCTCACTTTGCGCGATCCAAATCGAATTTCCTGTATCAATGGAATGACGAATGTACTGGGAGGACTGGAGTAACGCTGCATAGGCTTTACGTGGGCCTCCCACTGACCGCTTGATAAAGAAACCCTTATTCAACCTCATAAGCGAAGTCGCAAAGTCCCGTTGGACCAGGTTATCGCCGATCGCGATCCTGACCGTCTTCAGCTGATTCAGATACAACGCATAATCCAGGAGCATTGAGTCCCCTGCAATATCACGATGATTACTGATAAACAGGTATGCTTTGCCTGGTTCCAGATTCTCAAAACCTTCATAGGTGAACTCGGTGGTTCCTTCACGGACGAGTTTGCGGGCATAGCCTGAGACAATATCCTGAAAACCAGCGATATCCTCCACCCCTCGAACCGCTCGTCTCAGGTACCAGCTGATACCGCGACTAACGAGCCCCGGTAACATTCTGTTAAGGCGAGGCGCCAGCCATCCTGCCAGAAAACCTATAAGTTCAGGATCGACGACCAAACGGCTCAAGGCATCGCTTACCTCGTCATCGTGGTAGGGCCTGATATCTTCAAATTCACTCATACAGCAGCGAGTTCAATACTGAACGGCACATTATCCAGTAATATCTACCTATGACTACAGAACTGACCATACGCGAAGCCGCGCTGGAAGACGCAAAAACGCTCGCTGACATTTACAACCATTATGTCCGCGAGACGCACATTACTTTCGACCTGGATCCTGTCGATGAAGATAACCGGAGAGGCTGGATAGAAAGCTATAACAGCAACCAAAGGCACCGACTGTTTGTCGGCGAAACTGATGGGCTGATTGTTGGCTATGCCTGCAGCAGTCAGTTCCGGTACAAGCCCGCCTATGATCGATCAGTCGAAACCACGATCTATCTGAATCACGAAGTCACCGGCAACGGCTATGGACACAAGCTGTACCAGCACCTGTTTGAGTCGCTGGCACGGACCGATGTTCATCGTTGCTACGGCATCATAGCGCTTCCCAATGAGGCCAGTGTCCAGTTGCATCGCCGGTTCGGGTTTGTCGAGAAAGGGGTACTGACTGAAGTCGGTTACAAATTCGAACAATACTGGGACACATTATGGATGGAGCGAGCTGAATCCCGCGAGACTGTCGAGGATTAAACTGCCACCCGCAATAATCAGCACTAGAAATACCAATATCCTGATCAACCTGTCAGGAATCAATTGCATGTAATGACTGGCGATGAGCGTGACACCGACGACGACAGGGATCGCCACAGCGCTGGTTGTCAGCATACCCATTGTCATCTGCCCTGATACCAGCACCATCACCGTCCTGACGATAGTTGATCCCGCAATGATCGCCAGCAGCGAAAACCGTATGGCATTAATCTCCATTGGCTGCCGGTAAGCCAGGTACGCAATCGGTGGTCCGCCAACACTGTATAGCCCGGCAAGAAGTCCCGCAAAACAACCGCTAGCAAGGAAAGCGCCGGTGCCTGAACGGTGTTGAAAAGGCTGCGGAGAAATCATGAGGCTGACACCGGCAACGATCACAACGATACCGAGCATCAAGCGCAACAGCTCATAATAATTGGCAGAAAGATAAGCCAGAAGAAAGAGGCCGCCCCCCAAAGCAGGCAGCAGACCGGTTAGTATCCAGCCTGTCAGTTGCCAGTCGATGTGATGGTGTCCCTTGTGCATGGCAACCAGCACATTGATCAGCGAAATGAAGCTGACCACGGCAGCCGCGAATGCGATGTCGGCAATCGAAAACAGGGCCACAGCCACCATGATAATGAGCCCCATGGCAAAACCCGTGAGGGTCTGCACCAGCACACCAGCGACCACAGCAACTAAAAACCAAACTATGTTAATCTCGGCCACTGACCAAACCACACCATGCAAAGACCGCGCAGTATAGGTGAAAACTTGAAACTGGACCTGAAAAACAAAAACGTCCTTGTGACCGGCAGCAATCGTGGCACGGGGAACATCATTGCAAGGATGTTTCTCGACCAGGGCGCTTCGGTGTTTTTCCACAGCAATATAGAGGGTGATTCCGAGTCTGCAGTTACTGAAGCAGTTGCTGGCAAAGCACTTTGGGGCGACATCACCGGAGACGAAGGCGCACGGATAGTGTTAGAGCAGTATCGCGAATCAGCGGGACAGCTGGATGTTCTGGTCAACAACTATGGAGAGGCGCGACGAGGCAGCTGGGAAAACACAACCTCCGAGGACTGGATTGACCTTTACAACATCAACACCCTTTCCATTGTGCGAATGACACAGGCTTTTCTACCGCTGATGAGCCATGGCGGTCGAATCATCAACCTTGGCACCATTGGTTCTACACGCCCGAACAGGGTCATGCCCCATTACTATGCAGCTAAAGGCGCCCTCGCCACACTTACAGTCAGTCTGGCGAAAGAAACCGGTCCTCTTGGCATCACAACCAATCTCGTCTCGCCGGGGCTTATCAGGACCCCGGAAGTGGAAGCCAGTTACCTGGAGAAAGCAAAACGGGAGGGTTGGGGTAATACTTTCGAAGAAGCGGAGCAGAAGATAACTGAGGCTTACTTTCCAAATCCACTGGGTCGTTTCGCCACGCGGGAAGAGATCGCTGGAATCGTCCTGTTTCTGGCAAGCCCCGAAGCCGCTTTTATCAATGGTCAAAACATACGCGTCGATGGTGGCGCTGTGGATTACGTCTGATGCTCTGGTTCAAGACGTTTCACATCCTGTTTGTCATGGCCTGGATGGCTGGCGTGTTCTACCTGCCAAGAATACTCGTCCACTATGTGGAAGGCAGGGATGCAGGCGAAGATACCAGGAGACTGGTCGTTATGGCTGAAAAACTGTTCCGATTTTCCAACGTGATGGCGCTGCTGGCTATGATCCTTGGACTGGTACTCTGGCTGGGTTACCACATCAGCGGTGGCTGGATGCACGCCAAGCTGGGGCTGGTTCTCGGCCTGATCGCCTACCAGGTTCAGACGTATCGATATATTGCCCGCATGAAACAGAACGAACCGCTCAGAACATCCCTGTACTTCAGAATCTACAATGAGGCCGCCCTGATTCTGGTGGTGCCCATCCTCATTCTCGTTGTTCTGAAACCTTTTTAGCTTTTTGCGACGGTTTTCGCTCTGTGCTGCGTATCAGTAATACCGATACCCGAAAGGAGCTAACAAAATGAACCTCAAGCAAACCCTGTTTTTAACGACATTACTCGGCGTCACTCTTTCAGCCACAGCAAAACCCTTTGGCAATCACGACTTTGGCAATCACGACTTTGGCAATCACGACTTTGGCAATCACGACTTTGGCAATCACGACTTTGGCGGTATCCAGCGAATCGACACCGATGGTGATGGACTGATCAACCTCGAAGAATTCAAGAACAAAGAGAGAGGCCCTTTCAACCGGATGGATGCGGACGGAGACGGTTCGGTCAGCCAGAGTGAACTGGAAGCCCATCAAATAGAGATGCAGGCCCGTCACGAAAAAAAGCAGGAGGAGTTACGGGAACACTTTGACCGTGCGGATGCCAATGAAGATGGTTTCGTTTCAACCGATGAAGCCCGCATCGCCGCGTTTCAAAGGATTGACCAGGATGACAATGGTTTCCTCAGTCATGAAGAACTCATACAGGCGCGCCAGCATCGTTCCCAGCATCGTTCCCAGCACCGATCAAAGTTTCGACATGGTCCTCAAAGCTCCAACAATGCCGCCAGCGAAGGGTAGACGAGTCGGAAACGGATGGCCGAAGAACTTGAAGCGAACGTCATCTCACGCATGCAGGCAGGAGACACCACGGCGTTTCGCAAGGTTCTCGACCATCACCTGGCACAACTCATGGCGTACGCAACCCGTATGACCGGATCCGTTACAGATGCCGAAGATATTGTTCAGGAGACTTTCGTCGCACTCTGGAAAACCCGGGAGCGCTACGACCCGAAGAAAGCAAAACTGTCCACCTGGCTTCATCGCATTGCGCACAATCAATACATCGACAGCTATCGTCGCGCGAGTGCTCGTACCATCAGTATTGATGAGGATGTATATCCAGCTGGTAACCACCTCGAAGACCAAGAACCCGACTCTGTTCTGGAAACAAACGCCCGGAACGAAGCTGTCAGCAGGGCACTGATGCAACTCGACGAACGTCAGCGAAGCGCTCTCGTGATGACCCACTACCAGGGATTGTCGCACCGCGAAGTGGCGGAAATACTTGAGCTGAGCAAGGAGGCGCTGGAGTCCATGTTGCGACGATCCAGAAAGAGAATGAAAGACATACTGGTGAACTCATGAATCTTCAACTTTTCGCCGAACTGCTGGAAACCTATGGCGGCGACTCACGTCGGTGGCCTGTTGAGCAGCGAGATGCAGCATTAGAACTCCTGTCCCGGGAACCCGAAGCAAGACAAATCATGGAAGCTGAGATAGCGTTTGATCTCATTCTGGATACACATGAAGTCCGTGTCAGGACGACAGATCAGCTGATCAGCAACATCGAAGCACGGATAGGTGCGGATCCTGTCAGGAATCCCGTCGACAAACTGATCCACTGGCTGTTCCCGGACCTGATGACCATCAGAACCGCCCTGCGACCAGCCTCGATTGCCTGTGTTCCGGTGATTCTCGGGATGATGATCGGATATGGAAATGCTTCTTCAAATGAGCTCACCGTGGACGAGGAACTGGCGCTGCTCGCCGTGACCTATCAATCAGAAAACGTATACCTGAATAGTATCAACCTAAATGGTGTGAAGCCGGATAGCGTTAATTCGGAGGAAATGAACCATGAACAGTAACAGGTGGCTTGTTCTCGCCTTACTGGTGTCATTGGCTGTTAACCTGCTGATCGCCGGGATCTTTATCGGTCGAAAGCTGGAGGGTCCTCCTGGACGCATCCAGCTTGACTGGCTGATGCAGGAACTGGATACCACAACCCGGGATCGACTACGCGGGAATCTGCGCGATCAGATGGATTCGAGCCGCAAAGAACGGCACCTGCTGCGGGAAACTCAACGGGACCTCCACCAATCAATACTGACCGAGCCCTTTGATGAACAGAAAGTCCGTGATGCCATGGCTGAAGTCAGGGCTGCTTCAGCCAGACTCCAGCAGAAAATGCATGACCAGATGATAAAAAACCTCGGAGAACTGTCCGCCGAGGAAAGGCTCAGGGTGTTTAAAGTTCTGTCAAATATGGAACACCGACGTCACCGCCCTCCCCGGCCCGAACCAGGAAGAACGCAAGAAGGGCGCTAAAAGACATATAATCCGCTGCCATGCAGGCACTAAAAACATTTATCGAGCGCACACTCGCGCTGACCGACGACCGAGAGCTGACCGCACCCTTTGACCCGGAGTGGCGCTCGCCTTGCGAACTTCACCAGGATACGGGACTCACCTACTGGCGACCCAGTGAACAAGCCCCTCCGGTCAGCTTTGCAGGCCTGGAAAATGCTCTGGAGTGTGACATTCATGCGGACATCAAATCCTATTACGGCAATTACTGGTCCGGCACCCTGGAAGCAGACAGCGAAGAAGGACGCGTCAGCCTGATCCAATTATGGAATCAGGAGGATTTCGATCGATTGATTGCGAACCTTATTGGTCATGCATTAGCCAAGCAACGACTGAGACAACCACTGACAATATTTTTTGCCAATACAGAGCCATACTCTGAAATGTTCCTCTCGATCGATAACAACAGCGGCAGGATCCTGCTGGAAGAACCGGGAAAACCACCATTGCGCGAGGTAGATTCTGACATCAATCGCTTCATAGAAAGACTGACACCTCAAATCAGGCAACCTGAACTATACTAGCAGGATGAAACAACTCACTCTGCATCCTGTGTCGCGCGTCGAAGGAGAGGTCACCCTCCCTGGGTCAAAGAGTCTGTCGAACCGTGCCCTGTTGCTGTCTGCACTGGCATCCGGTGAAACCAGACTGACAAACCTGCTAAGGAGTGATGACACCGAAAGAATGATCACCGCTCTGAAAGAGCTTGGCATCAGAATAACCCTCTCGGAAAACGGGCAGGAGTGTGTGGTTAGGGGCAACGCTGGTCTGCTCAATGTCAGCAAACCCACGGAATTGTTCCTCGGCAATGCAGGCACCGCGATCCGGCCGTTGACCGCAGTGTTGAGCCTCATCAATCAGGAGTTTCTTATTGATGGGGACGAGTACATGCGGGAGAGGCCAATCGAACATCTCATAGATGCGCTCCAGCAACTCGGCGCCCGGGTCGAATATCTTGGTAAAGCGGGTTGCCCTCCGATAAAACTTGAAGGTGGACGGGTCAAAGGCGGTGATGTCAGCATACGAGGAGATATCTCGAGCCAATACCTGACAGCTTTGCTCATGGCGCTGCCTCTGGCCGAGAAAACATCAAACATCAGCGTCATCGGCGAGCAGGTATCCAAACCTTATCTGGATATCACTCTGGGCATGCTGGAGTTTTTCGGCGCGAAAGCCAGCCACAACAATTACCAGACTTTCCAGATTGAGGGCAATCAAAAGTACACATCGCCAGGCACCTATATGATTGAGGGCGACGCCTCATCGGCTTCCTATTTTTTCGGCGCGGCTGCAATAGCGGGAGGGCCGGTCAGAGTGCATGGACTGGGAAAAAATTCCGTTCAAGGAGACTACCAGTTCCTGGAAACCATTGAGCAGATGGGCGCGAAGGTAGACAGGCAGGATAACTGGACTGACGTCACCTCAGGGCAGTTGAAAGGTGTGGATGTAGACCTTAACCACATTCCGGACGCTGCCATGACCATTGCCGCCATGGCATTGTTTGCAAAAGGTCGCACAACGATCCGCAACATCTATAACTGGCGTGTTAAGGAAACCGATCGAATGCATGCCATGAGCGAAGGGTTGCGCAGACTGGGTGCCGATGTTCAGACAACCGAAGACACCATTATCATCGATCCTCCCGAAGCAATAAGGTCCGCAGAGATTGATACTTACGCGGACCATAGAATAGCCATGTCATTCTCACTGGCAGCACTCGGCAATGCAGATGTCACCATCAACGATCCGGACTGCACACGAAAGACCTTCCCTGACTATTTCGACGTCTTCCAGTCAATCAGTCAATGAACGGGTTGCTGCCGCTGTTCGCTCTGCTGCTGGCCAGTCCGTGGCTACTGGCGGATGAGTGGGAAACACGTCTGGAGAAAAACAGCGTCGTTGTCGAAACCCGAAAACTCGAGGGCTCAAATTATGAAGAGTTCCGGGCATTCACAGTGGTAGATGTCAATGTCGCCAGTGCCCTGGCCCTGCTGCGCGATAGCGATGCATGCACGGCCTGGGTGTTTCGGTGCAAAGAAAGCAGAACTCTGGAAGAACCCAGCGCCATCGAGAGAACCTTCTATCAGGTTACGTCATTGCCTTTTCCAGCGAAATCACGAGACGTGATTTTTCATGCAGAGATTTCCTATAAACCCGAGGGATCCGTGCTGGTTTCCATGACAGCCAGACCAGACGCCATCGCGGAAACAAAACACGTGCGCATCCAGGAAGCACATGGCTACTACCTGCTTGAACCAGTATCTGAGGACCGTACCCGAATCACCTGGCAGCAATACGTAGATCCTGCAGGTGCTCTACCCTCATGGCTGGTGAATGGCATGTTGACCGACCTGCCCCACAAGTCCTTAACGTCATTTCGTGAGCTGGTTTCCCAGGCGCCTTATGCTGGGTCCAACATGGTTTATGACGCCGATGGCGTACCTGTCGATATCAGCTACGATCCCAGATAACGGTTGGCCTCAGGCGCCGCCCGTGGTCCCCTCCAGACCCAGAAGAAATTCCTTTACCGCCAGACCACCACCAAATCCAGTTAACGAGCCGTTTGCACCAATCACCCTGTGACACGGAATAACAATTGGCAGGGGATTACGCCCGTTAGCAGCACCCACCGCCCTGACTGCCTTGGGTCTGCCGATCGCACGAGCAATATCCAGGTAGGAACGCGTCTCACCAAAGGGAATCTCCTGCAGCGCCTGTAAAACCTGACGCTGAAAAACTGTGCCCGAAGGTTTTATCTTCAGTTCAAAGGATTGCCTGTGCCCTTCGAAATACTCATGTAATTGATCTTCCGCCTGCCGGAAACAATCAGCATTTCCTATCCAGTCTTCCTCTGGATAGATTTTGCCTTTGCCTTCCGGAAAACCGATCAACTGCAGGATATCCTTTTGACCAGCCAGCAACAGTTTGCCGACAGGGGAGTCTATGTATCTGTATTCCATGTTGTCTCCGCTGCGTATTTCCATAGGTACATGCCCGCGTATCCTCGCCAGGGCCGCCATGTTTCGGTCCTGGCAAGCAATTCCTTTTCTGTCTCGATGCCAAAAAGTGCTTTGGCGGACTTTCGGATGACCAGATCTCCGTGCAAAAAAGCATCAGGGTCGGCAAGCGCACGCATGGCCACATAGTGGGCTGTCCATGGGCCAATCCCGGGAATCGCAACCAGTGCCTCATAGAAGTCGTCAGCGTTCATATCAAAGCGAATGCTGTTATCTGAAACCCGCAAAGCCAGCTCGCGTATTGCTGATGCTCTACTCCGCGGCATCGGCAGGTCTTCCGGTTCAAGGCAGGCCAGAGTCTCTGCTCCGGGGAAGACAAAACCTGCCCTGGTGTGCTCTCCATAAAGCTGCGCAATACGCCCCATAACCGTCGTCGCGCCTTTTACCGAGACCTGTTGCCCGACGATTGCACGAACACTGATTTCGAAAGCGTCAAATGCACCTGGTAATCTGAGCCCTTCGGCTTTACAAACCAGAGGTCGAAGGATCCTGTCTTTCTTCAACACGGAGCTGATATCTTCAGGTACCGCATCCACATCAAACGTGGCTCTGATACGCCCGACAATCTGCATCAGCGACCTGGGGTTACCACCACTGACTCGACATTGAAGAAAACCCTACCCGGAATCAGATACCGAAACTGAGCCGGGCTGCCCGTCGATCATGAAGCTTCTCTGGTAGGTATTCGTGATGCACTCAATACCCGGTATGCCTCGCACACGAAAAAAATCAAGCAGCGTGTCGAACCTGAAGGGCTGACGGTAGGCAAGCTTCAGACAGATATCACCTGTCGCGTCAGTCTGAAGCTTGCGCAGACTGCCTGGAGGCCGCCCATAAGTGTTCTGGAAATGGTCATTAAACCGGCGAACCGACCTGTATCCGCTGATCATTGCAACGTCTGTCATTGGTAGCCGGGTTTCATCAATCAGCTTCTTGGCAAATTGCAGACGCCGTGTCTGGGCCACCGTATTCGGGGAAGCACCAAGATGCTTGCTGAACAGACGCGTCAGATGCCTGGGCGTCACACCCAGTCGTTCAGACAGGCCTGTTACACTGCCATCATCCAGCGCGCCTTCATTTATCAGTGTAAGCGCCCTTGAAACGGTGGTTGATGTGCCGCGCCAGGCCGGGGTACCTGGCGAGGTTTCAGGGCGGCAACGCAGGCAGGGTCGAAATCCTGCCTCGCTGGCAGCTGCGGCTGTTTCGTAGAAGCTGACATTCTCCGCCCGCGGCAGTCTGACAGGACAGACAGGTCGACAGTAGATACCGGTCGAACGGACTGCTACAAAAAAGCGCCCATCAAAACGCGGATCTCTGGCTTTACGGGCCTGTTCGAGAATGCCACCGGCAGGTAACATGCCTGCCTCCTTTGCTGTTTAATGTATGTATCCATATTAAGCCCGTGGCACCAGCGGAACTAGCCAAAACCGGACCTCGTATTAACCTTCAATGATTCGCTCTTTAGGACACATTTCAGAACTCCCCCCTTCGATGCTGACGGAACAGGGAGGGGTGCACTTCACCTGGCGGCATGAAGAACCGTACCTGGCTGAAGGTTCATCAAGAGAACTTCACGTCCTGCTTTATATTGATGGCGCGGACATATGCACGGCAATTTCCGAACGGCCGTTCGCGAAACTGGACATCGCGGATCGAGCGAGTCTGGAAGCCGCAGCCAGAACAGCGGGCGTCTCGACAATCATGCTGTCCGAAACACTGCCACTGACACCTGTTCACATTGAAAAGCCATGGGGCCAGGAGATCTGGTACTCAGGCATCGAGGCCCGCGGCATCTCGCTGATCAACGGCACGCCCATCTCATGGGTCATGGACATCTACGGCACTATGCTGGGGTGTCCGGATACACCACTACTGCTCAAGATCCTGGACCCGTATCCGACGGAAAACCTGGGAGACCTTTATTTTGAGATGCATGAGCAGAAGATCGAAGTTTATGTTGTCACTGCCATTAACCGGGAAGCCTGGCCAGGTGGTTCCGGGGCTATTCGCTATGGGTTCAACCAGAAAAAACTGGCCGAATTCGAATCTCGCGAGGCATTTCTAAAGGCCTACGTCGACCAGGTATCAAAATATCAGGCATGCAGGAACGATATCGACGAACGACTCGGAGATCACAAAGGCTACGAAGATCTTCTGACGACACTCCCCAGGGCTCTGGCTGAACAGGAACAGGAGCTACGTGAACAAATGTATGCGTTCACTGAACTCAAGCCACTAAAGCCAGGCGACGTAGTCACCGTGCGACCCTTAGTCCCACACTCGCTACAGCACGGTGTGCGGGTGGTTGAGTTCCAGACGCCACACTACGAGCGCTATATTCTTTCCTTCGGTCAGAAGGTATTGACCCAGGATCACTGGGACACAGAGGAGGTGTTCGAGAAAGCCAATACCAGCGCCGTGGCATTCGAACAACCCAGGGAACTTGGCCCCGGGCAGGACCTGATTGCTGACTTCGACGAGTTCCGGGTCACCCGAACTCAGCTTGAACCTGGCGGTTCCTTTGAGTTGGACGCCGACGGCTACAGGATGCTGATGGGAGTTCAGGGCAACATTGTGATGTCAGGTAAGACCGTTAAAGCAGAAGCCGCTTTCCTGATCCCAAAAAAAATGCGGGTGACACTGACTAATCCGTCAGCGTCACCCGCAATCTTTCTTATCGCCGTAGAGGTTTCGGCCAAACCCACCTAGCCTGGCAGCAGGTCCTGAACGGCGTCACGTTCTTCCGCCAGCTCAGTTTCCGTATCGGTCATCTTGCCTCGACTGAAATCATTGATCTCTAAACCCTGAACAATCGACCAGTCGCCACCCGCACAGGTGCACGGGAAGGAATAAATCAGCCCTTCAGCAATGTCGTAGCTGCCATCTGAGTAGACAGCCATACTGACGACCTCGCCATTGGAACCAAGTGCCCAGTCACGCATATGCTCAATCGCCGCATTGGCGGCCGATGCAGCACTGGACAGACCCCTGGCCTTAATAATAGCCGCGCCTCGTTGTTGCACTGTCGGAATAAAGTCGTTTTCAACCCAGTCCTGGTCAACCAGCGTACTGGCAGCAGTGCCATCCACATTCGCATGGAAGATATCCGGATACTGTGTTGCTGAGTGGTTACCCCAGATAGCCAGCCCTTTCACATCGGTATTGTGCTTGCCTGTCTTCTGGGCCAGCTGGGTCACTGCACGGTTATGATCCAGACGGGTCATGGCAGTGAACTGTCGAGGGTCCAGATCCGGTGCGTTGCGCTGCGCAATCAGGCAGTTTGTATTTGCCGGATTACCGACCACCAGGACTTTCACATCTTTGCTCGCGTTGTCGTTCAGAGACTTGCCCTGAACTGAGAAAATCGCGGCGTTAGCCTCCAGCAGATCCTTGCGTTCCATACCTGGGCCGCGCGGTCTTGAGCCTACCAGCAGCGCATAGTCGACATCCTTGAAAGCCACATCCGGATTATCGGTAGCGATGATGTCATGAACCAGATCAAATGCGCAGTCATCGAGCTCCATAACAACACCGGATAATGCTTCCATCGCAGGTGGGATTTCGAGCAGCTGAAGAATAACGGGCTGATCCGCGCCTAGCATCTGACCTGAGGCAATTCGGAAAAGCAGGGAATAACTGATCTGTCCTGCTGCCCCTGTAACCGCTACCCTGACTGGTTGTTTCATAGTGATCCTCTCTTTCGAGTTTATTTTTTGCCATCTGGCAGATTCGAGGGCGCCGATTATAGGCTTTCTGCAATTCTGTTGCGAGATTATCGCTGCCATTGGCTCGCCGGCATCACTGATCCTGATCTACTCGTGACCTGATGCACTCCGGATCAATCTGGAACACTGCCCGCCTCAGTGCCCGGCTGTCCCTGAAATTACCAGAAGGGACAATCTCCATCAAAGTTCCACATTTGAAATATCTATAAAAATCAGTGATTTAAGAAACAAACAAATGGCGCGTACCATGCCTAAACTATTGACTTTCGACGGGCTAGTGATATTGTTTCCGACCCGTTTTAGACCAGCGATTTAGCCTGAACGGGTCCCATTACCGGGAGACCTCGGCAGAGGTCGGCACAGAAGCAATCTAGATCATCGGTCAGCGGGCCGAACTTCAGGTCAGACAACAGAGTCAAGCAAGATGAATAACAAGAGAATCGACGGTAGATCCGGATTTCCGGAAAGACATGGCCTGTATGACCCGGCACTGGAAAAGGATTCCTGTGGCGTTGGTTTCGTTGCCAACATCAAAGGTGTTCCCAGTCACGAAATCATGACGGATGCCTACCACATTAACTCCCAGATGGATCATCGCGGAGGCTGTGGCTTTGAAGAAAACACCGGCGACGGCGCCGGTATCCTCACCGCGATACCCCACAAATTCTTTACCCGGGTTCTGGGTGACCTGGGCATCACGCTGCCTGAACCTGAACGTTATTCCGTAGGCAATGTGTTTTTGCCGCATGACAGTGAAGAACGAAAAGTTGCAAAAGATATCCTGTCAAGAATCGTCGCAGAGGAAGGTCAGACACTGCTGGGTTACCGTGAACTTCCCATCCGGCCGCAAGAGGCCAATATCGGCCCCGCCGCCCACGCCGCTATGCCGTTTATGGAGCAGGTGATTATCGCTGCTGACGGAAGCGACGATCATGCGTTTGATCGAGCCCTCTACCTGATCCGAAAACGATTCACCAAAGAAGCCAAGCACCAATCTGGTCTGGGAGAGGCAGAACAGATCTACATCTGCAGCCTCAATTCCCGCATCATCGTTTACAAGGGCATGCTAACGCCGTCTCAGCTGTTCCCGTTCTACCCGGACCTGGAAGAAGCAGACTATGAGTCGCATCTGGCCATGGTTCACAGCCGCTTCTCGACCAATACTTTCCCAAGCTGGGATCGCGCACAGCCAAACAGATTCATGAGCCATAACGGTGAAATTAATACACTGCGTGGCAACAAGAACTGGATGACAGCCCGGGAAGGCGTTGCTGCTTCTGACCTGTTCGGCGACAGAATCAAGGAACTGTTCCCCATCGTTGAACCTGAATATTCGGACTCAGGTACCTTCGACAACGTCCTCGAATTCCTTCTGCTGTCTGGTCGAAGCCTGCAGGAAGCGATCATGATGATGATCCCCGAAGCCTGGCAGGCCGACGTCAACATGCCTCAGCACAAGCGGGACTTCTATGAGTTCAATTCCGCGCTGATGGAACCGTGGGACGGACCGGCTTCTATCGCCTTCACCGACGGACACTATATTGGCGCCGTACTGGACAGAAATGGTCTGCGCCCTTCGCGCTACTATCTGACCCATGACGACAAGGTCATCATGGCCTCTGAAGTAGGCGTACTTCCGGTCGATCCTGCCAACGTAAAGGAGAAAGGTCGATTACAGCCCGGCAAGATGTTCCTGATCGACTTTTTCAAGGGACGCATGGTGCCTGATGAGGAGCTGAAGAGTGATTTCGCCAACCGTCGACCCTACGGCGAATGGCTGGCCAACCAGAAACTGGAGCTCAACAGTCTGCCGAAGACTGGCAATGAACTGCACTATGAACCAGAAACCCTGGTACAGCGCATGCAGGCATTTGGCTACACCGTTGAAACCATGCAGTTCATGCTTTTGCCGCTGGTTACCGAAGCACGCGATCCTCTGGGCTCAATGGGCAATGACTCGGCACTGGCCTGCCTGTCGGACAAATCAAGACTGATCTACGACTATTTCAAGCAACTGTTTGCACAGATTACCAACCCGCCGATTGACTCGATCCGGGAAGAGGTTGTGATGTCACTGGAATGCTTCATCGGACCTGAAGCAAACCTGCTCGAGACGACAGAAGCTCACGCACATCGGCTGAGCATCCCGCACCCCATACTGTCCAACGATGAACTCGCCAGCATCAAGAACATGGATACTCGTGGCTGGAAAACCCAGACCATTGATATCACCTACGAAAAATCGGACGGCAAAGACGGCATGATGGCCGCACTGGACCGTATCTGCGCAGAAGCCACACAGGCCATCGAAGAAGGCTACTCCATCATCGTATTATCAGATCGCAACATCAGCGCATCACGTATTGCGCTGAGTGCGCTGGTGGCTTCCGGTGCAGTACACCACCATCTGGTTGCCACCCATGCCCGAACACGCATCGGTATCGTACTGGAGACCGGTGAGGCGCGCGAAGTGCATCATCACTGTCTGCTGATCGGCTATGGTGCCGATGCTATCAATCCCTACGTGGCATTTGAGGCTCTCTGGCAGGCACAACAGGATGGCCTGCTGGACCAGAACGAGTACAGCGATATCCACAAGATTGTGGCTGCCTACAAAAAAGGTGTGGCCAAAGGCATGCTCAAGGTTATGGCCAAAATGGGCATCTCCACGCTGCAGTCATATAAAGGCGCTCAGATTTTCGAAGCTGTCGGTCTGGCAGACGAGATTATCAATCGGTGCTTTGTCGGAACGGCAAGCCGCGTGCAGGGTGTTGGCTTCGACGTTCTGTTTGAGGAAACCAATGTCCGACACGAAGTCGGCTATCCGCTAAGAAACGAAAACCTGATCCCCGTCCTGCCCAATCCCGGTGACTTCCACTGGCGCCGGGGCGGCGACACACACATGTGGGACCCTGACTCCATCGCCAGTCTGCAGGTTGCTGCGCGCACAAACAACGAAGATGCCTACTGGCAGTTCGCCAACCACGCCAATGGCGAAGCAACGCGCAAGGCAACGTTCCGTGGCCTGATGGAATTCAGATTCAGCGAACAGACACCCGTCGACATCAGCGATGTGGAACCCGCCAGCGAGATCGTCAAGCGCTTCTGTACCGGGGCCATGAGCTTTGGCTCCATTTCACAGGAAAGCCACGAGGCACTGGCTGTTGCCATGAACCGGCTGGGTGGTAAATCCAACACAGGTGAAGGTGGTGAGGACTCGGAAAGATTCAAGACCATGGCTAATGGCGATTCAAAGCGCTCAGCAATCAAGCAGGTCGCTTCGGGTCGCTTTGGCGTCACCATCTGGTATCTCGCCAACTCGGATGAACTGCAGATCAAGATCGTGCAGGGCGCAAAACCTGGTGAAGGCGGTGAACTACCCGGCGGTAAAGTGGACAAAGAGATCGCCAGACTACGCCACTCAACTCCGGGTGTTGGTCTGATCAGTCCGCCTCCGCACCACGATATCTACTCCATCGAGGATATCGCGCAGCTTATCCACGACCTGAAGAACTCCAACCCTTCAGCCCGCATCAGCGTAAAGCTGGGTTCAGAAATCGGCGTTGGCACAATCGCGGCTGGTGTCACCAAAGCAAAAACTGATCATCTGGTTATTGCCGGTCACGACGGTGGTACCGGCGCGTCGCCGCTGACTTCTATCAAGCACGCCGGCCTCCCCTGGGAACTCGGCATTGCTGAAACACATCAGACGCTGGTCATGAACAACCTGCGTTCCCGCGTGGTACTGCAGACAGATGGCCAGATCAAAACAGGCCGGGATGTGGCGATGGCGCTTCTGTTAGGTGCAGAAGAAATCGGATTCGCGACAGCGCCGCTGATTACACTGGGCTGCATCATGATGCGTAAATGTCACCTGAACACCTGCCCGGTCGGTATCGCAACTCAGGATCCGGAACTGCGGAAGAAGTTCAACGGCAGTCCGGAACATGTGGTGAATTACTTCTTCATGGTGGCAGAAGAACTGCGCCAGATTATGGCCAAGCTGGGCATCCGTACCATCAATGAAATGGTCGGCCGTGTGGATCTGCTTGAGACCAACAAGGCCATCGAACACTGGAAAGCCAGCGGTCTGGATTTCACCAGCATCCTGACACCGGCGAAGATTGTCTATGAGGGCACAGAGGTTTATCGCACGATCGACCAGGATCATGGGCTGGACAAGGCACTGGATAACACCCTGATCGAACTGGCGAAGCCCGCTCTTGAAAAGGGTGAAAAGGTTCAGATCGAACACGATATTGTGAACATCAACCGTGTTGTCGGCACGATGCTCTCCCATGAAGTTGCCAAGGCAACTCAGGGTGAAGGTTTCGAAGACGACACCATTCATATCAAGCTCAACGGTTCGGCAGGACAGAGCCTGGGTGCCTTCCTGGCTGCCGGTATTACCCTCGAAGTTGAGGGTGATGCTAACGACTATGTCGGCAAAGGGCTCTCTGGCGGGAAGGTGATTGTATATCCACCCAAGGTCAGCACGTTCGCAGCCGAAGACAACATCCTGATTGGAAACGTCGTGCTGTACGGCGCCACCTCCGGCGAAGCCTACTTCCGGGGTATTGCCGCCGAACGCTTCTGTGTACGTAACAGCGGCGCCCATGCCGTGATAGAAGGCATTGGCGATCATGGATGCGAGTATATGACTGGTGGTCGAGTCGTGGTACTGGGCTCCACAGGCAGAAACTTTGGCGCCGGTATGAGCGGCGGGGTTGCCTATGTCTGGGATAAGGACGGTGATTTCGCCAGTAAGTGCAACACTGGCACCTTCGAACTGGAGAAAATGCAGTCTGAGACAGATATCACCGAACTCAAGACGTTAATTGAAAATCATCTCAAGTACACAGGCTCGACTGTGGCAGAGCAGATACTGAACAACTGGTCAGAAGAACTGACACATTTTGTGAAGGTCATGCCTACAGATTACAAGCGTGTCCTTGAGGAGATGGCGGCAGAAGAATCTCTGGCCGCCGTCGGTTCATAAGTATTTCGATAAGAGTGTAGTTATGGGTAAGCCTACAGGGTTTAAAGAATTTGATCGCGAGACAGAACCTTATCGCGATCCGGCCGTTCGTCTGGTTGATTTTAAAGAGCTGTATACCGAGCACAAAGAAGAGCATCTCACCACCCAGGGTGCAAGGTGCATGGATTGCGGTGTACCTTTCTGCCAGTCGGGCAATGGTTGCCCGATTCACAACCTGATTCCGGAATGGAATGACCTGGTGTACAAGGGCCGATGGCGTGATGCACTCGATCGACTGCACAAAACCAATAATTTCCCGGAGTTCACAGGACGCGTCTGTCCTGCACCTTGTGAAGGAGCCTGCGTGCTCGGCATCACTAATCCGCCGGTGACCATCAAGAATATCGAGAACGCGATCATAGATCGCGGCTACTCAGAAGGCTGGGTAGTAGCGAAACCACCTGCTGCTCGAACAGGCAAGAACATTGCCATCGTCGGTTCCGGTCCATGTGGTCTTGCAGCCGCGGACCAGTTGAACAAAGCCGGGCATCAGGTCACGGTTTACGAACGCGCAGACCGCATCGGTGGACTGCTGATGTATGGCATTCCGAATATGAAACTGGATAAGGACGTCGTTGAACGTCGTGTTCAGCTTCTTCGCGATGAAGGCATCGAATTCGTGGTCAATGCCGATGTTGGCAAAAATGTGGATGTAAAAGAACTGATCGACAGCAATGATGCTGTGCTGCTGGCGACCGGTGCTACCATGGCTCGAGACCTGCCAATACCGAATCGTGATGCCAGGGGCGTACATCTGGCGATGGAATTTCTCACCGCGAACACCAAGAGTTTGCTCGACTCCAATCTGGAAGACGGGAATTACATCTCTGCAAAAGACAAAGACGTCATCGTGATTGGTGGCGGCGATACAGGTACCGACTGCATAGGTACCTCTTTGCGCCATGGCTGCAAGTCTCTCGTCAATTTTGAGTTATTGCCCAAGCCACCCGCTGAACGCGCGCCGAACAATCCCTGGCCTCTTTGGCCCCGCATACATCGGGTCGACTATGGTCATGCTGAGGCAGCCGATCGCTTTGGAGACGATCCACGGGTCTATTCAATCATGAGCAAGGAATTCCTGAAGGATGACGAAGGTAATCTGACTGGCATTGTGACGGTCAATGTCGATGACAAGATTCAGGAGATCCCCGGCACCGAGAAGACCTGGAAAGCCGACCTGATTCTGCTTTCGATGGGTTTCCTGCAGCCGGAGCACTACATCAATGAAGCCCTCGGTATGGAAACCGATGATCGGGGTAACTTCGTGGCTACCAAGGAAGACTTCCGTACAAGCGTACCTAAAGTCTACGCCGCTGCCGACTGTCGTCGTGGTCAGGACCTCGTGGTCAGGGCAATCAATGAAGGCCGCGAAGCGGCTCGCGAGATCGACCGTGATCTGATGGGATCCACACAGCTGCCCTGAGGAAGTTCTCTGGCACGTATGTGTCAGGAAATCCCGGGGTGGTCTTAAGGATTGCAGGCTTACACCCCACCGCAGGCTTTCTACAACTCGCCGCAGGCTTTCTACACTCCGCCGCAGGCGCTCTACACCCCGCCGCAGGCTTTCTACAACTCGCCGCAGGCGCTCTACAACTCGCCGCAGGCGCTCTACACCCCGCCGCAGGCGCTCTACAACTCGCCGCAGGCGCTCTACAACTCACCGCAGGTGCTCTACACTCCGCCGCAGGCGCTAATACTCTCCCGGACCAGGTCGAGTGGTACGTCATCTACCAGTTCTGTGTTACCTATACCGCCATCCATGAGCACGAATCGCATGCCTGCGTCTGTGACCTTCTTATCCTTCGCCATCAATGCCAGCATGGCATCGGCTGACAGTTGGGCCGGACAGCTGACGGGCAGCCCGGCCTTTTCAACCAGTGCCTGGACTCGCTCCTTATCCTCCGGCGGGCATCGACCCAACCTGTGAGACAGATCTGCTGCCATCACCATACCCGCACCCACCGCTTCACCATGGAGCCACTCGCCATAACCCATGCCCGTTTCGATCGCATGACCGAAGGTATGACCAAAATTGAGCAATGCTCTCTTACCGGCTTCTCTTTCATCCTCAGCCACAATGGCCGCCTTGATCTCACAGCTGCCCCTGATCGCTGAACGCAGGCTCTCCGGTTCAAGGGCACGCAACTGCTCGATATCAGCCTCAATGCGATCAAAGTAAGCACGGTCGGCCAGCACACCATGCTTGATGACTTCCGCCAGCCCTGCTGATAACTCTCTTTCTGGCAGTGTCGTCAAGGTATCGGTATCGATGAGAACAGCCTGGGGCTGATAAAAGGCGCCAATCATGTTTTTACCCAGCAGATGGTTTACTGCCGTTTTCCCACCAACCGAAGAGTCCACTTGCGATAGAAGCGTTGTCGGAATCTGGATAAAAGGGACACCCCGTTGGTAGGATGCGGCAGCGAAGCCAGCCGTATCACCAACAACACCACCGCCGAGAGCGATAATCGTGGTCGTCCGGTTATGTCCCTGCTCAAGAAGACTGCCAATAATCGCTTCCAGCGTCGCCAGAGTCTTATGCTGTTCGCCATCAGGCATCAGGTGGACGCCAACCTTGAGTCCGGTCAATTGATCCCTGATCGGCTCCAGATAGCGCTCAGCCACAGTGTCATTGGAAACGATAAAGGCCTGCACACCGGCGACGTGTCTAAGCACAGAATCTGCCTCGGCAAGTATCCCGCTGCCAATCCGGATATCGTAAGCATGGTCACCCAAATTCAGGCGTACCGTCTGATCCTTACTCAATGAAGCCCTCCCCCTGCAGTTTATCCAAGATCAAAGTAACGGCCTTGCGGCCGCCATCGTCAGGCACCAGTACATGTACATCGGAAACTTCACGGTAGAAGGGCTCACGTTCCTGCTTGATTCTCGTCAGCACCTTCCTGGGATCATTGTTTTGCAATAAAGGACGTTTCTTATCCTTGGCAGTACGCTTAACGAGCAGGTCCACATCGGAATCGAGGAACACGACGATGCCACGTGTCCTGAGATAGCCACGGTTCTCTTCTCGAAGCACCGCCCCGCCACCGGTCGCAACCAGAAGGCCATCCTGGTTGGTCAAGTCGGCAAGTACGGCGGTTTCCCGTGCCCGAAACCCATCTTCCCCTTCCACATCGAATATCCAGGGAATATCAGCCCCTGAACGGCGCTCGATTTCATGGTCACAGTCGACAAACTCCAGCCCGAGCTCGCGAGCAAGAATTTTACCGATGGTCGTTTTTCCAACACCCATTGGACCGACCAGGAACATTCGCGTGGGATAAGAATTAGCGACTTGCATGGCAGTGACGGAGGATGAGCCTTCAGCGAGTATGCGAGAGAACTTATCCTTCGGTAGAGTTTTATCGTGACGTCAAAGAATCTCGGATCAGACGCGGCGTAATGAAGATCAGCAGTTCCTGCTTATCATCTGACCGGGTAGTCTGCTTGAACAGAGTACCAATCCAGGGAAGATCGCCAAGGATCGGCGTCTTTGATACACCCTCAGACACGACCGTCTGGAATACACCGCCCAGCACGATAGTCTCACCGTTATTGACGAGTACCTGAGTCTGGATACTGTTGGTCCTGATACTCGGTACGCCGTTGAATACCGCACCAATAGAGTCCTGGTTAACTTCCAGGTCCATGATGATTCGGTCGTCCGGCGTAATTCGAGGTGTGACATTCAAACCCAGTACCGCGTCGACAAACTGAGTAGCGGTTGCACCACTGGACGAAGCTTCCTGATAGGGAATCTGGTCACCAGAGGCAATCGAGGCTTCCTGCTTGTCCGCTGTAATTACCTTCGGGCGAGCGATAACTTCACCACGACCTTCTGTTTCCAGTGCAGACAGCTCCATATCCAGCAGATAGTCGTCGCCCATCAGGCCAAACGCGAAACTGGACGCATTACCGGTTGCTGGCAGATCAACGATCAGGTTGTCTTCCGGGCTATAGGACAGCGCGTCTCCCCCTAGAGAGTCTTTGATTTCCTGCAGCGTGGTCAATGAACCACCAAAGTGCGAGACGGTGTCTCCGCCATTGTGGGTACCGTATCCCAGTGCACCCCAGCGAACACCCAGCGTTTCACCAAAACTCGAAGTCGCTGTCACAATTCTTGCTTCGATCAATACCTGTCTGACAGGCACATCCAGCCGATCCAGGACTTCACGAAACTCATTAATTCGATCGGTGGTTTCCGTAATAATGATGGAATTGGTTCTCTCATCCACGATCACAGAGCCACGCGCGGAAATCACGCCCTCACCACCGCCTTCTTCGGAGCCGGAGTTTTCAAACAGAGAGAAAATTTCTCCCGCACTGGCGTATTTCACTTCGATAAATTCCGTTCGCAGCGGCGCCAGTTCGGACATCTGCTGCCTGGACTCAAGCTCAAGCTGCTCACGGGCCTGCAGTTCAGCGGCGGGTGCGATCATCAGAACATTACCCACAAGGCGCTTATCCAGGCCTTTGGTCTTCATAATGATTTCCAGCGCCTGATCCCAGGGAACATTCTTCAAGCGCAACGTGATACGGCCGGCAACCGTGTCACTTGCCACCAGGTTAAGGTCAGTGAAATCTGCAATCAGCTGCAGAACAGAACGAATTTCAATGTCCTGGAAGTTAAGTGACAGCTTCTCTCCACGGAAACGGAATGCCTGATCAGCCGCCTCCAGGTCCGCTGCAGTCATTAACTTAACTTCAAGGGTAAAAATGTTATCGGCCTGATATGCCAGATAGTCATATTCACCGGTGGGTTCGATGATGAAGACTGTGTTTCCGTCCTCAGGCAGAGCATCTACCATCTTGACCGGCGTGGCAAAGTCTGTGACATCAAGTCGACGCTGAAGCCTCTCAGGAATAATCGTATTGCCGAATTCAACACGAATATTGCCACCCTCACTGGTGACATCCACTCCGATGCCAACATCAGAAAGGCGCACAATGACACGGCCTTCACCATTCTCACCACGACGGAAATCGACTTCTTCAATGACGGGGTAATCGTCTTCGAAACTGGAGGTGCTGGTCGTCGCCGCAAACGTTTCGCTGGAGTGGTCGCTGACGAGACCGCCATCTTCCGTGCCAACGAGGACGTAAAGAGAATTACCGATAACTCGCGAACTGTAAGCAACCAGCTCACCCATAGAGACAATGACTCGAGTTTCATCCCCTGCTTCTACAACCGTTACGCTTCGGGCATTTCCCGAACCCAGCGGATGGTGTTTGGCGTCAAGGTTGCTTGCGACCCCTGAAAGGTCAAGGGCGATTCGTGCAGGCTGCTCGATGGTATAGCCGGTTGGATCTGGCGGCACGTCATCAAAGATCATTCTGATCTCGGTCTTGTCCCCAGGCAGTGATGAGAACTCAATATCCTCCATAGTGACACTAAACGCATAGCCACTGAATAAACACGACAATGCTGTGAGCAGTATTCTCTTCGTCATCGTTTCTACCATATTCGCACTGATCATTTCAATGCACCCCCAAAAGTTGGTTACTGAAGGCCCCTGAGCTCAATAGTTCTGGGCCTTCTCAGCCATCCCCCCGCGCCGTCACCCACAATCTCGGTGACGTCTATACGCGAATCTTCAATACTTTCTATCTGACCCCATTGATCACCCATGTAGTCGCCCACCTGAACCCTGTGGACGCCGCCCTGTGAATCTTCGATCAACGCGAAAGTAGAGTTGTCTTTTTGCAGTGAGCCCACCATCGCGAGCGCCGAGAGCGGGAACCGCTCAAGATATTGCTTCACATGATTCTTGGGTGGCTTAACACCAACATTTCTTTTCTGTTCGTCCGTTTTCGGCGGAATAATAATCGGCGGCTCAAACGGGCTTCTCTGATTCGCTGCGCCATAGGTAAACGCCTGATAGGCCTCGAACTCAGGAAGCGGCGCAATGGAACCTCGCGGCTTGCCTTCAACCTCTTTCATGAAATCTCTGAGGTCTGCATAACGATCGTCACCTGCACAACCGGCCAGCATCGCCAAGGCGACCAGCAAAATCAGATTTCTCTTTGCTCCAGTCAGACTACTCATCTTACTATCGCCCGTTAGCCCCTTTCGTCGTTGTATCGGTAAGTTTTGGCCAGAATCGTCATGGTCAGATTACTACCAGGCGTATCACTCCCTGCCGCTCTGCCCACGGGTTTGATCGCAAAGTCATGCAGGGTCACAATTCGTGACAGGTCAGCAACATCGCTGACAAACGAACCCAGACCGTGGTATCCACCAGAGACAACAATCGCAATAGGTTTCTCAATATAAAATTCGTGCTTCGACTCCGGCTCCAGGTCGATACTGGAGAACGTCAGGCCATTTTTCAGACCAACCAGCGTGATATCTTCGATAAGACCTGGAATCTCCGTATCCGAAGGCAACTGGCGAAGAATCGCCTCGAAGGATTCTTCCATCTGGACCTGCTGCAGGCGATAACCTTCGAGGTGGGCCGCTTCAAAGAATTTTTTCTCGTAGTCTTCCTTCAGTGTGGTTTCATTAGCCTTCACACCAGCCAGATCTTTCTGGAAGTTGGTGATATGCAACGCATAACCCATGGCCAACGCACCGGCAAAGCAGACAATCCAGATAATGGCCTTGATCGCCATCGGCCAGGAGCCAACATTGTTAATGTCATTGAGCTGGCTGGTGTCAAAGTTCTGAACACTCTCAATAATGTCTTCGAATGCCATATCAGATAGCCTCCTCGTCGCCTTCTTTCTTCGGCGTTGTCTGGGAAACCGTCAGGGTGAACTGACTGGCCTGAGGTCCAAACTGCGGGCTTGCCTTGATTGCTGTCACGTTAGGACTGTCAAACCACTCTGATTCGGAGAAATTCCTGAGTTGATTGGATATCCGGTTATTCGACTCCGCGATACCCGCTATGGAAAGCGTCGAACCTGTCATCGTCAGATCCGTAAAGAAAACTCCCGGGGCCAGCTGACGCGCCAGCTCATCAAAAACCCGAACGATAATTGGACGGTTACCCTGCAGTTCCTGAATAACCCGCATCCTTGACAGCAACTCGTTGCGTTTCTGCTGGAGCAGTTTGATTTCCGCAATCCGTTCATCAAGCACCTGAATTTCACGGTTAAGGAAATCGTTTCTCGCCTGCTGATAATCGATGGAACTGTTGTAGTAGCGATCAAAGGCAAAAATGATCAGCCCGGCAACAGCCAGTACTGCAATAGTTACCTGAAGAAACTCCTGCTTCTTCTGTTCCCGTAACTCTTCCCGCCAGGGTAAGAGGTTAATTTTTGTATCATGAGCCATCTATTCTCTCCTTACCGTGAGCGTCAGTCGAAACTGCGCAAGGCCAGGCCACAGGCAATCATCATTGCCGGCGCGTCGTTGTGCAGATAGGCCTCATTGACCTTCGAAGACAACGACATGTTGACGAACGGGTTTGCGATGGTGCAAGGCGTTCCCAGTTTGGCGGCAACCATTTCGGCCAGACCATCGATGGAGGAAGTACCACCAGCAAGAATAATGTGGTCAATATCATCATAGGCGCTGGATGAATAGAAAAACTGAAGGGAGCGAGTGACCTGCTGAACTACCGCTTCCTTAAAGGGCTGAAGAACTTCTGTCTCGTAGTCATCGGGCAGGCCACCCTGTTTCTTGGCAAGACCGGCTTCCTCTACTGACAGCGAATAGCGGCGCTGAATCTCTTCCGTCAACTGTTTGCCACCAAACAACTGTTCACGGGTATAAGGTGCTCCACCACTGGTCAGCACTGACAGGGTTGTCATGGTGGCACCGATATCGACGATCGCGATCACCTGATCTTCTTCATCATCAGAATCTTCTGTGAACTGACCACGCACCAGTTCAAAGGCGCGCTGCATACAGTGCGCTTCGATATCAACCACTTTGGATTTAAGGCCACCCAGTTCAAGGGCCGCCTCACGCATTTCTACGTTCTCACGACGGCAGGCGGCGATGAGCACTTCCACCTGCTCTTCGCTTCTGGGCGAAGGACCCTGGACTTCAAAATCCAGCGCAACTTCTTCCAGAGGATAGGGGATATATTGGTCAGCCTCGAGCTGCAGCTGCTGCTCCATCTCATCTTCACTAAGTGTGGCTGTCATCTCGATGGTCTTGGTAATCACTGCAGAACCCGCCACGGCAACCGCTGCAGACTTAACCTTGGTCTTGCAACGTTCTACCAGTCGCTGGATTGCCTCACCGACATCTTCGACATCGCTGATGTTCTTCTCGACCACAGCATTTCCAGGCAGAGGTTCAACGCCATAACTTTCGACCTTGTACTCACCACCAGACCGGGACAGCTCCAAAAGCTTTACGGATGTGGAACTTATGTCCAGCCCCAACATGCTGTTGGGCCCTTTGTTTAGAAATCCAAACACGCTGTTTCCCTAATTTCCTATGAAGTACGTGCACTTACAGCCACTTCATGCAGGAATACATTAAATAACACCTTATTGCATAGCGCAAACAATTTAATTGAAAAAAGTGTCGTAAAACGTTCATTTCAGAGACTTTTCTTCAATCCCAATACCCGAGGTCACAGCTGGGTTTTTGTCCACAAGTGGAAAATCGGGCCAAACATTATGATGTTTTTTTCATATTTCGCATGGACTTAGCATTACCTCTATAATAGCGCCCCTCTAGTGGAAACCACCTGTCTGAAGGCTCCATGATCACTGCAATCAGGTACCTTTTCTGGTCAACTCTGGCAATCGGAAGTGCGCTGTTAATGGCGCTTTCCGCTGCCTATCTGTACCTGAATCCCCAGATTCCGGATACCGAGAGCTTCTCAAACGTCGCTCTGAAGGCACCTTTGCGCATCTATTCTGACGATGGATTGCTTATCCAGGAGTTCGGTGAACGCCTGACACCAGTAACCTACGAAGAGATACCCCCCCTGTTCGCCAGCGCTCTCCTTGACACTGAGGACAAGCGCTTCTACCAGCACAGTGGTATCGATGTTGTCACGCTGGTGAATGCCACCTGGCAGCTGGTCAGGAATCGAGGCGCTATCAGAACAGGTGCGTCGACCATCACAATGCAGCTGGTCAAGAACATTTCGGGTGACACGCAGGTCCGATTCCTGCGCAAGTTCAAAGAAATGCTCATGGCGGTAAAGATAGAACGGGAACTCTCGAAAGAAGAGATACTGACGCTTTACCTGAACATGATTCCTTTCGGAAAACACGCCTTCGGCATCCAGGCCGCTGCAAACACCTATTATGGCAAAGACATCAACGAACTGACACTGGCACAGATGGCGATGCTGGCAGGCGTACCTCAGGCACCCGAAGCGGGCAACCCGATCAACGGTCCAAAACGTGCCATCAACCGTCGAAACCTGGTTCTTCTGCGTATGCTGGAGCAGGGATCCATTAGCCAGGCGCAGTATGATGAAGCACGAAATGCGCCCATAACTGCGGAAGTTCATAGACGACCAATCGAGCTTCCGGCGCTATATGCTGCTGAAATGGTACGTAAGCGCTTACTAAGAGAAATGGGAAGAGATGCCTATAACCAGGGCATGATTGCTTACACCACGCTCAACAGCCGCCAGCAGCGCGCAGCAGAAGACGCTGTCACCAAGAAACTGCTGGAGTATGACCGACGCCACGGCTATCGAGGCCCCGAGTACCGTCGAATACAGGGTACCGATCAATACCTTGCCGCACCGGAATATGGATATCCGGACAACTGGGTCGAAACCCTGGAACAGATGAAGAGTTTCGGCAACCAGCACCCCGCGATTGTTACCGCCGTCGAAGAACAGACCATGAGGATTCTCACGCCTGATCTGAAGGAACAGACGATCGATTGGGAGGGACTCGACTGGGCCAGGCCATACATCACTGTCGATCGGCGAGGCGCTCGACCAAAAACTGCCGGCGACATTGCCGGCCCGGGTGATGTTATCCGATACGAATTCGACGAGAACGGCAATCTGCGCCTTGGACAGTTACCAGCCATTCAGGGTGCTTTTGTTGCTCTTGACCCTTACGATGGTTCGATCCGGGCCATCGTCGGTGGTTTCGATTTCAACGCTAAACAGTTTAATCACGCCACCCAGGCCAGGCGGCAGCCAGGATCCAACTTCAAACCATTTTACTATGCCGGCGCCATGGAAAATGGCCTGACCGCAGCCTCTATCTACAACGACGCGCCGCTGGTATTACCAGGCGGCGAGCTCGAAGAGGTGTATCGCCCCAAGAACTCAGGCGACAAATTCCACGGCAACATTCGTCTGCGCGAGGCACTGTATCGTTCGATCAACCTGGTCTCAATCCGCGTCATTCTGGACTATGGCCCAGAAAAAGCCGTGAATTATGTATCGCGATTTGGTTTCAATACCGATAATTTCCCCCGGGACCTGCAGCTTGCCTTTGGCGGTGGCACCATCGCACTGACGCCGATGGAAGTGGCCACCGGCTATGCGGCTTTTGCCAACGGCGGTTTCAAAGTAGAGCCCTATCTGCTTCGTGAGCTGGACTCCATCAACAGCGATGTAATCTTCCAGGCAAACCCGAAAGTAGCGTGCGAAGAAAATTGTCGTGGACTAAACAGGGCTGAACGCATTGTCGAGCCGCGTGTTGCCCACATCATGAACTCCATGCTGTCAGATGCCATTCGACGAGGTACCGGAACCAAGGCTTTGCGAGCCCTGAAGCGGGGTGACCTGCACGGTAAAACTGGCACCACGAATGATGCTGATATCTGGTTCTCCGGTTATACGCCGGACCTGGTGGCCACCGCCTGGGCAGGATTCAGCAACAACAGCCCGGTAGGCAACCGGGAGTGGGGGTCCACCACTCCGATAGAGACATGGATTGAATTCATGGCGAACGCACTACCTGAAGAAAACCAGGCGAAGCAGCTACCCCGCCCGAATGGCATCGTATCCGTGAAGATCGACCCGAAAACCGGTCTGCGTACGGATCCGGCAGACCCGGATGGTATTTTCGAGATATTCAGACAAGAGCTGGTTCCGGAGCAAGCAGTGCGCGCGAGAGAACTGGATCAGTCAGACATGACCCAGCAGGTGTTTTAGGCTGTTTATATTGTTCGCGAGAATCCAGGTTACTCGCGAGCAGTGTTCCAGATTCAACCACGCTGACGAAACGTGGCCGCGCCGCTGGCGCCCGCGCTCTAACAGAATCCAGCAAGTGCAAAGCGCGGGCACGCCACAGCAATACAAACGAATCTGGAACACTGCCCGCAGAAAACACCGAATCAACCACCCCCCCCAAAATGAAGAGCCGCGAAGCGCGGGCACGTCACAGCAATACAAACGAATCTGGAACACTGCCCGCAGAAAACACCGAATCAACCACAGAAAATAAAAAGCCAGACCAAAAAAAAGCGCCAGAAGGCGCTTTTTTTAAACAAACAGTCTGGTTACTTCGAGCCACCTCGACTGAATCTCTTGTTGAACCGATCAATACGACCTGCAGAGTCGATAACCTTCTGCTTACCGGTATAGAACGGATGACAGTTGGAGCAGACTTCCAGATGGATGTCCTCGCAAACTGTTGATTTTGTCTTGATTACATTACCGCAGCTGCACGTTGCCGTAATTTCTGCGTACTGCGGATGTGTGTCGGCCTTCATCTTTGACTGCTCTGCTGAAACTTAAAGGTGACGAATCATACCAGAACAACCCACTGAAACAAGTGCCATAATTGAGAATTTGGTCGCTTCCACCCCTATAATCCCTCGCCAATGACCACCGAACCCATCCACGTCGCGGTAGCCCTGGCTACACCACTCCGGCGCAGCTTTCACTACCGGCTGCCTGCGGGCATGGTCGCAAGGATCGGGGCTAGAGTGAGAGTTCCGTTCGGGAATCGTCGACTTGTTGGACTGATCATCAAGCTGGGCGCAATCCCTGACGTTGAACCGTCAAAAATTCGCGAAGTTATCGAAATTCTGCCTGAAGAAGGCGACCTTCCGGAACCCATCCTGAAACTGAGTCTCTGGGCCTCTGATTACTATCAGCACCCTGTGGGCGAAGTCATCTCCGCAGCTCAGCCGAATCTGATCAGGAAAGGCGAGAGCCCTCTGGATCCCATCGAGCATTTGACCTTGACCGAGGAAGGTACGGACGTGGATCCGGAATCACTCAGAAGAGCCCCGGCACAAAAACGGTTGCTGGAGATTCTCAGGGAAACGTCCCAGACACGAACAGCACTGCAAACGAAAGAGATTACCACGCAGACAATCCGGGCTGTTATCACCAAGAACTGGGCTGCATGGCTGACTCAGGATAGACCGGCTGTTAATCCTTTTACTCTGAAGGAGATCGATTATCAGGGAATCACCCTGACGCAGGAACAGGAGAACATCCTTAACGACATTGGTCAGGGAACCAACAAACTGCCAATCCTGTTGCACGGCGTCACCGGCAGCGGCAAGACAGAGGTCTATCTCAGGATGATAGAGATGGCTTTGAAAAAAGGCAGGCAGGCATTGGTTCTTGTTCCGGAAATCGGACTGACGCCGCAGACAATCAACCGATTCCAGAGCAGGTTTAATACAGAAATAAGCATCATGCATTCTGGTCTAACTGATCGAGAACGCGCGCTCGGATGGTGGCGGGCAAAAGAGGGTGTATCCGGCATTGTTCTCGGCACACGCTCAGCCATATTCACACCACTTAAGAATCCCGGCGTTATCATCGTCGATGAAGAGCACGATGCATCCTATAAGCAGCAAGACGGTTTCAGGTACCACGCACGAGATCTGGCAGTTCTCCGTGGTCACTTTGAAGGCGCTGCTGTCGTCCTGGGTTCAGCAACGCCATCACTGGAAAGCCTGCATAACGCCGAGATGCAGAAATATCGACTGTTGGAGCTGACCAGGCGCCCACCGGGCGTCATACCGGAAACCTATGAGCTCATCGATACACGTCACCTCGAAATGCGGGATGGGTTCACCAGAGGTCTGAAGTCCAGAATTGAAACGAATCTGGCACGGGGAGAACAGGTCCTGGTGTTCATCAACCGACGCGGATTCGCGCCGGTCATGATGTGCAACGACTGCAGCTGGATTGCGCACTGTCGGCGCTGTGATGCCAGGCTGACCTATCATCTGAATACCAACACCCTGGTCTGCCACCACTGCGGCAGCCTCAGCCACAACATCATCAGCTGCCAGTCCTGTGGCAGCCAGAACGTCAACGCTATCGGCATCGGTACACAGCGTGTGGAGCAGACGCTGAGCAACCTCTTTCCTGACTACCCGGTTTATCGGGTGGATAGAGATTCCACCAGAAGAAAAGGTTCGCTTGAAGATCTGCTCGATGTCATTGGCAAAGGCGAAGCGGCGATACTGGTGGGTACGCAACTGCTGGCCAAGGGGCATCACTTCCCCAATGTGACCCTGGTCGCCGTTCTTGATGTGGATTCAGGTTTCTATTCAGCCGACTTTCGGGCGGTAGAGAAGCTGGGGCAAATGCTCCTGCAGGTAGGCGGGCGGGCAGGACGTGCAGAGAAACCTGGTCACGTGCTTATTCAGACGGCTTTTGCGACGCATCCGCTTATGCAGCAACTTGTCACCAGCGGTTATCGGGATTTCTCTACCGGGTTACTCAGGGAGCGGGAAGAAGCAGATCTGCCCCCCTACTCTTTTCAGGCAATTATCCGCGCAGAAGCCACGGAATCATCAGCCGCAAGAGACTTCCTCGCGCAGCTTGAAAAGCAGACTTCAACTCGCGACTCTGTTGAACTGTTGGGTCCTATCCCTGCGCTCATGGAGAAGCGAGCGGGCCGTTTTCGACAGATGCTGATCATTGCAGCACACAAACGCGCACTGGTACACGAGGCGCTCAGGGAACTGATAACCGTTGCCGAGACCTTACCAGCGGCATCAAAAGTGCGTTGGTCCGTCGATGTGGACCCCGTAGATCTTTTTTGATTTATGAAAACAGGCAGCTAACATAGCGACTTCTTAATCCACGCGCCGCATAGACTTGACTCAGGACTTCGCCAAAAAACCACGCTCCCGCAATGAAGCACCGCCGCCGGCAGTCAACCATAGCTGGCGCTGGTTTCTGGGCGGCTTCGTCTCGGGTGCCTTCGTGGCATTTCTCTGCGCGTTATGGCTTCTCGTACCTTCAGCGAGCGCACCGGATTCTGCAGAGGTCCCCAAGCCTGATACTGCCAAGGATTCGGTTGTTGAAGAAATGCAGTGGGATTTCTATGAGATCTTCCCAACCACAGAAGTTCCCGTCGTAGAGGAGTACACCGAATCTGGCACCAAGGTCGCGGTAGAGAACTTTCGCTGGATTCTCCAGGCAGGCTCTTTCAAGGATCCAGACGACGCTGACGAAAGACGCGCCACGTTGATCCTGCTGGGTCTGGACGTACAGACCCAGTCGGTCAAGGTGTCTGGTGATACCTGGTATCGTGTGATCGTAGGACCGTTTGATTCAACCCTGGAACGCAATCGGGCGCAGGATAAGCTTGCCCAGGCAGAGATCCAGTCTATCCCTGTCAAGATACCCAAAACCTGACTTGAAATCGGTATCCTGAACCCCCATTTCCTTACATCAGTCCGGCTTACAAAAACCAAAAGAGGCATTCCCATTGCAACAGTTTGAGGGCACAACGATCCTGTCTGTGCGCAGGAACAATTCTGTCGTCGTCGGCGGAGACGGACAGGTCACGATGGGTGATACCGTCATGAAAGCGAATGCGCGCAAAGTCCGCAGGCTCTATAAAGATACCGTGATCGCCGGCTTCGCTGGCGGCACAGCAGACGGATTCACCCTTGTGGAAAGATTCGAAGGACAGCTGGAGAAACACCAGGGAAATCTGGTTCTGGCTGCTGTGGAACTTGCGAAGGACTGGCGCACCGACCGGGCCCTGCGTCGACTCGAAGCCCTGCTGGTGGTCGCTGACAAGGACAATTCATTGATGATCACCGGTAACGGCGATGTCGTGGAACCGAACGATGGCATCATGGCCATCGGATCGGGCGGACAGTATGCGAAGTCTGCTGCACTGGCGCTGCTGAAAAACACCGACATGCCAGCCAGGGAAATCGTAGAGCAGAGCCTCGCTATCGCAGGTGACATCTGCATCTATACGAACCAGGAACGAACCATTGAGGAAATCACCTCTTAACGGAGTCCCATGTCGAACATGACACCCAGAGAGATCGTACACGATCTCGACAAACACATTATTGGTCAGCATGACGCCAAGCGGGCGGTCGCTATCGCGCTCAGAAATCGCTGGCGGCGCATGCAACTGGATGAAGATCTCCGGGCCGAAATTTCCCCAAAGAACATCCTGATGATCGGACCAACCGGCGTCGGCAAGACCGAAATCGCCAGACGCCTGGCAAAACTTGCCGGCGCACCTTTCATCAAGGTCGAGGCGACCAAGTTTACGGAAGTGGGCTATGTAGGTCGTGATGTCGAATCTATCATCCGCGATCTCGCCGAAGCTGCGGTAAAAATGCTGCGCGACAAACAGATGCAGGTGGCTGAGCCGAGAGCCTTCGAGGCTGCTGAGGAGCGGATCCTGGATGTTTTATTACCCCCCGCTCGAGATGCTGAAAACACCGAATCCAGCACTCGCCAGATGTTCCGCAAGAAACTCCGGGAAGGCGAGCTGGACGACAAGGAAATAGACATCGAGATTGAGGCAACTTCCATGGGCGTTGAGATCATGGCGCCTCCTGGTATGGAAGAGATGACCAGCCAGTTGCAGAACATGTTCTCATCCATGGCACCGGGTAAGACAAAAACCAAGAAACTCAAAATAAAGGAAGCACTGCGCAAGCTGACCGACGAAGAGGCCGCAAAACTGGTCAATGAAGATGAACTCAGATCAGAAGCGGTGCAGGCAGTCGAACAGACCGGGATCGTGTTCATCGATGAAATGGACAAGATCGCAAAACGTGCTGACCACGGCGGTGCAGATGTGTCCCGGGAGGGAGTACAACGCGATCTGCTGCCCCTGATTGAAGGCAGTAATGTATCTACCAAGTACGGCATGATTCGAACCGATCACATTCTGTTTATTGCTTCCGGAGCATTCCACTTGTCGAAACCTTCAGATCTGATCCCTGAGCTTCAGGGGCGATTGCCTATCAGGGTGGAACTGAACGCGCTTAACATTGAGGATTTTGAGCGAATTCTCACTGAACCCGATGCATCACTGGTAGAACAGTACCAGGCGCTGATGCAGACGGAGGGACTGGAGCTGAAATTCGACGACGCAGCCCTTCATCGGGTTGCAGAGATTGCCTGGCAGGTCAACGAACAGACAGAGAATATCGGTGCCCGAAGGCTTCATACGGTCATGGAGCGACTGCTGGAAGAGCTTTCCTTCGAGGCAACTGATATCGCAGGTCAGGACCCTTCAACAGGAGAAACTGGCAAGGTATTGATCGATGTGGACTACGTAAACAAGTATCTGGAAAATCTGGCAGGCGACAGCGATCTCTCAAGGTTCATATTGTAACGTGACTCGCCCAACAGAAATTAACGTCCATAAGAAGTCTGCCATTCTCGAGCTGGTCTACGGAGATGACAGACGTCACGCTCTGTCGGCAGAGTACCTCAGGGTCTTCTCCCCATCTGCCGAAGTTCAGGGGCACGGTCCCGGCCAGTCTGTTCTGCAGCATGGCAAGAAGGATGTACAGTTCCTCGATTTCGAACCTCAGGGACACTACGCCATTAAAATTGTTTTCTCAGACGGGCATGATTCCGGAATCTACAGCTGGGAATATCTGGACAGACTGGGCAACGAGTTTGAGAAAAACTGGGCAGACTACCTGGCACAGCTGCAGGCGGCGGGCAAAAGCCGCGAGGCCCGGTTTATAGCAGCATCCTGACAACCTGAATGCCAGCTTCGTAGAACTGGGCAAATCCTGAGTTACAATACCTGTCCACAACAAGACCGTGCGTACATGAGTAACGATTCCGAAGAACACACCCATTTCGGGTTCAAAAGCATTCCAAGGTCCGAAAAATCGGCCAGAGTTGCTGACGTCTTTCATTCCGTGGCGGAACGCTATGATGTCATGAATGACCTGATGTCTCTCGGTACACACCGGGTCATGAAACAGATGACCGCCAATGCCACCCACGCCAGAACCGGACATCATGTTCTGGATCTAGCTGGCGGCACCGGCGACATGGCGATCATTCTGTCCGAATACGTTGGCAGCGACGGCCAGGTCTGCGTTTGCGATATCAACGGCAGCATGTTGCAGGAGGGCAGGAACAGGCTTCTTAATCGCGGCATTATCGGCAATGTCACTTATGTCCAGGCAGATGGCGAGCATCTGCCGTTCCCTTCAGACTCCTTCAATGCCATCACAATTGCCTTTGGCCTGCGCAACTTCACCGACAAGGACGCAGCGCTCCGTTCCATGCATCGGGTACTGAAACCCGGAGGCAAACTCGTGGTGCTGGAATTCTCAAAACCCAAGAACCAGATTCTGAAGAACGCTTACAAAGGATTCAGCAGTCTCTGGCCGAAAGTTGGCAAACTGGTAACCGGAGACTCTGACAGCTACCAGTACCTGGTGGAATCCATCGAGATGCATCCTGACCAGGAAACCCTGGCAGGCATGATCGAAGATGCAGGGTTCAACAGAGTCCGAGTCCAGGACCTGGTTGGTGGTGTCGCGGCCATACACGAAGGTGTAAAACCGAGATGACGCTGCTCCGAGCCGTCGGCATTCTTCTGATACTGGCCAGATTCAGGCTGGATCGAAATATTCCCGAAGAAGCCAGATCCTGGTGGCTCAGCACTCTGCTCTACCCTTTGCGAGCTATCCGGCACGATGAGAATCAGGCGGTGTCCGCGAGACTTGCGTTGGAGAAACTCGGCCCCATCTTCATCAAATTCGGCCAGCTCCTGTCCACACGCCAGGATCTCTTCTCAGAGGACATGTCACGTGAACTGGAGAAACTCCAGGACCAGGTCCCGCCCTTCGATTCCGCCGAAGCCAAAGCCATCATCGAATCGGATATTGGCTCACCAGTGGAACAGATCTTTGAAAACTTCGGCGCCGATCCGATGGCTTCCGCCTCCGTGGCCCAGGTGCATCCAGCCACACTGAAAACCGAGCACGGACCGAGAGAAGTTGTCGTCAAAGTTATCAGACCCGGTATCGACGCAGTCATCCGTCGTGACATCAAGCTGATGTATCTCGGTGCAAGGCTGCTGCAACGCTTCTGGTCTGATGCGAAAAGACTCCACCCCGTCGCTATCGTGCGCGATTACGAGCGCACGATACTTGGAGAGCTTGATCTCTCGCTGGAAGCCGCTAACTCCAGACAATTGAGAGACAACTGGTATGGCAGCGGCAAGCTATACGTTCCCGTTGTTTATGAAGAACTCTCGTCATCCCGGGTAATGGTGATGGAGCGCATCTACGGCATCACAGCGACTGACCTTGATTCACTGAAGGCGCGGGACACCGACCTGAAGAAACTCGCCCATCTCGGCGTAGAGATATTCTTCACACAGGTATTCGAAGACAACTTTTTTCATGCAGACATGCATCCTGGCAACGTTTTTGTCGATATCACGGACCCTGATGAGCCAACCTACATCGCCCTGGATTGCGCCATCATCGGATCGTTAACCGAAAACGACAAGAACTACCTGGCGAAAAACCTGCTGGCCTTTTTCAGGCGAGACTACGACGAGGTTGCGCGCCTGCATGTGCAGAGCGGCTGGGTACCTGCGACCACTGATGTTGATGAGTTCTCCCGGGTTATACGCCTGGTCGTCGATCCTTTCTTCCAGAAGCCTATCAAGGACATTTCATTCGGCAACGTGCTGCTTCAGTTGTTCCAGACGGCCAGACAGTTCGACATGGAAGTGCAACCGCAGCTGGTACTGCTGCAGAAAACACTGATCAATATTGAAGGCATGGGCAGACAGATTTATCCAGACCTGGACCTTTGGGAGACCGCGGCACCATTCATGGAGAGCTGGATGAATGAACGGATCGGAATTGCCGGCTTCATACGGCGGGTCACGGAGAATGCACCACGCTGGCTGGACCAGTTGCCTGATATCCCCGATCTGGCGTTTAACACCATGGTCGAGATCCGAGAGTTAACCGCACAGAACCGTCATCAGGCCGAGACGTTGAATGAAGTCCGACAAGCGCTTGAGTCACAGGCGCATCGATCCCGCTATCAGAAACTTGGCGGTATCGCCCTGATCGGCGGCATACTCTCCATGCTGCTCCCGGCCACTGGCTATACAGCTGTTGTCGACCCGGTCATTTCCGGATCAGTACTTGGCTCACTGGGTGTGTACTGGCTGTACATTCACTCGTGACATGATATTCTCGCCGCCCTTTTATCCTGAGTCAGACTAGAGCGAATATGGATACCGCCAATGACGACTGGCTGGACGACGTTGCTTTCAACGCCGATGGCCTGATCCCGGTGATCGCCCAGGACCATGAGACCAGGCGAGTTCTTATGGTTGCATGGATGAATCGCCAGGCTCTGTCGGAAACCGTCAGGACAGGAAAGGCAACTTACTGGTCCCGCTCCAGAAGCGCGTTCTGGCGCAAGGGCGAGTCTTCAGGGCACGAGCAACTCATACATGACGTTCAGCTGGACTGTGACGGTGATGTGCTAACATTGATTGTGGAGCAGATCGGTGGCATCGCCTGTCATACAGGAAGAAATTCCTGTTTTTTCAGGCAGTTAACCCCCGAGGGATGGCGCGAGTCAGAGCCCGTACTGAAAAGTCCCAGCGAGATTTACCCCGATGGATAACATCCTGGAAAAGCTTACTAATCTGCTGGAGGAGCGAAGGCACGCCGATCCAGCCACTTCCTACGTCGCGAGCCTCCATGACAAGGGACTGAACAAGATACTGGAGAAGGTCGGCGAAGAAGCGACAGAGGTCATCCTCGCCGCCAAGGACGCGGCAGAGAGCGGAAACAGGGAAGAGATCGTCAAGGAAACGGCTGATCTCTGGTTCCATACCATGGTGATGCTGGGTCACCTGGATGTGTCGCCGGCAGAAGTGCTGGCTGAACTGAACAAAAGGTTCGGAGTCTCAGGACTCGAAGAAAAAGCATCGCGATCAAAATGATCGCAATAACGTAGGAGGATCAACATGTCCTTTGGTGTCACAGAACTCATTATTATCCTGGTCATCGTGTTGCTGTTATTCGGCACATCAAAACTGAAATCACTGGGCACTGACCTCGGTTCAGCGATCAAGGGCTTCCGCTCGGCTGTTACGGACGAAGAAGCCCAGCAGAAAGAAGCTGAAGAGGAAAAGAAAGTCGAGCAGACCAGCACGGAATCTTCTCAGTAACCGGCCGGTAACCCCGCATGTTTGACATCGGTTTTCCAGAACTGGTGATGATCAGTATCGTCGCATTACTGGTTATCGGACCGGAAAAACTACCCGAGACCATACGCACCATCTCGCTATGGGTGGGTCGCATGCAGCGCAGCTTTACGAATATCCGACGCGAGATAGAGAATGAAATCGGGGCGGATGAAATTCGCGCCCAGTTACACAATGAAAGCATCATGAAAGACCTGGAAGAAACAAAGAACACGATCAACCAGGTTCACAAGGATGTGCAGAACGATGTCCGGGACACGATCAACGCCGCCGAAACCGAGGTCAAAGAAATAGCCTCCCGGGACAACACGAAATCCTCATGACAGAACAGGATACAGCTGATCAGGGACAGCCCCTGGTGGAACACCTGATAGAGCTGAGAACGCGAATTTTACACGCCGTACTCTCAGTTCTGATTATCTTCCTGCCGCTGTTCACTTTCTCAAACGAAATCTACGCTTACGTTTCAGAACCACTGCGTCAGTTTCTTCCTGAAGGCACCACCATGATTGCAACAGAAGTGGCATCGCCATTTCTGACACCGTTCAAACTCACCATCGTGCTCGCAATCTTCATTGCCATGCCCTACATCCTGCACCAGCTATGGAGTTTCATTGCACCAGGTCTGTACAGCAATGAAAAAAAGGTCGCAGCGCCCTTACTTGTCAGCAGCATTTTCCTTTTCTATGCAGGCATCGCCTTTGCATTCTACGTGGTGTTCCCGCTGGTATTCGGATTCTTCACGTCTGTTGCACCGGACGGCGTCACAATCATGACAGACATCAATCGTTATCTGGACTTCGTGCTTAAGCTGTTTTTCGCTTTCGGTCTGGCTTTCGAAATACCCATCGCAACTGTGCTTCTGATCTGGACGGGCGCCACCACAGCTGACTCCATGGCCAGAAAGCGCCCTTATGTCATTGTTGGTTGCTTCGTGGTCGGCATGTTGCTGACACCACCGGATGTCATCTCCCAGATCCTGCTGGCACTACCCATGTGGCTGCTGTTTGAAGTGGGCATTATCTTCGCACGAGTATTCAAACTGGGTAGCCAGGAAGATGCCCATAGCGATGGTGTAAATGCCCATAGCGATGGTGTAAATGCCAATAGCGATGGGGTAGATGCCCATAGCGATGGTGTGAATGCCCATAGCGATGGTGTGAATGCCCATAGCGATGGCGAAAACGTCAGCTCTGAAGCAGAAACGTAACTGGCCCGTCATTCGTCAGAGAGACTTTCATGTCAGCGCCGAACCGCCCAGTCGCCACACTGATTCTTGAGCGAGCTGAAGCAACGAACTCATCGTAAAGCGCTTCCCCTTCACCCGGTGGCGCTGCCGAAGAGAATGACGGCCGCAGCCCCTTTCGAGTATCCGCCGCCAGCGTGAACTGAGACACGATCATCAGTTCACCACCCACATCCAGCAACGACAGGTTCATGTGATTGTTTTCGTCGCCAAAAACACGATAGTTGAGGATCTTGTTGAGAAGTTTTTCGCCATCCGCTGAAGTATCGCCTTTCTGAACACCGAGCAGCACAAGCAAACCCCTGCCGATGGCGCCGCTGGGTTCACCGTCAGCCAGCACCTCTGCGGCACTGACTCGTTGAATCAAGCCAATCATGGCGTCGGCTAAACGTCGAAATCTTCTTCGAAGCGCAATGACATATCACGAGTCGCACGAATCAGTGCGTCGATCATCGCGGGTTCTGTGGCTGAATGGCCGGCTTCACGAACAATATAGAGCTGTGATGTGGGCCACGCCTTGCGCAGTTCATGGGCATTGTCGAGCGGCGACACACAGTCAAAGCGGCCGTGAACAATGATGCCGGGAATGTCTTTCAGTACGCCGGCATTGTCGAGCAACTGGTCTGGTTCCAGGAAACATTCGTTCTTGAAATAGTGAGTCGCAATGAGACAGCGAGCATGAGCCCGACCGCCGTCCGAGAAGTGCTTGATCAACCTTACATTGGGATGCAGCGTGGACGCGTGCGCTTCCCAGGTTGACCAGGCTTTTGCAGCCGCCATTCGCGCCAGCTCATTGTCCTGCTGCATGAGCTCATTGTAGGCATCACAGTAGCCGAAATCCTCGGCGCCGGTACCCATCCCCTTGATCGGGGCCAGGAAATCTTCCCAATGATCGGGGAAGAAACGGCTGGCACCTTCCTCGTATAACCAGTCGATATCACGCTGGCGACCGAGGAAGATTCCGCGCAGGATCAGACCAAGCACATGGTCCGGATGCGCCTCTGCATAGGCCAGGCTCAATGTTGCACCCCAGCCACCACCAAAGACGACCCACTTGTCGACGCCAAGATACTCGCGAATCTGCTCCATATCCGCGACAAGATTCGCGGTTGTGTTATTGCTGAGGTCCGTATGCGGCGTCGAACGGCCGGCACCTCGCTGATCAAAAAGAATGATTCGATACTTTTCCGGATTAAAGAAACAGCGAGAATCAAACTCGCAGCCGGAACCGGGACCACCGTGGACGAAAACGACGGGGATACCATCCACGCTACCGCTTTCATCTACATAAAGTTCGTGAACGTCATCAACTTTTACCTGATGACGGGCATAGGGTTTGATCTCAGGATACAGCGGTAACATGAATCTATTCTTCCTCAGGCAACCTTGGCACGGGCTGCACGCTTTCTTTCGTTTTCTGTCAGCAGCTTCTTACGGATACGGATATGGTTGGGCGTCACCTCAACCAGTTCGTCATCCCCGATAAACTCGATGGCAGCCTCAAGTGAGTGCTTGACCGGTGGTGTCAGAATCACGTTTTCATCAGTTCCGGCAGCCCTGATGTTGGTAAGCTGCTTTTCCTTAAGGGGATTGACCGGCAAGTCATTACCACGGGAATGCAAACCAACGACCATACCCTCGTAAATCTCCTCATTGGGGCCGACAAAAAGCCGCCCTCTTGCCTGCAGATTATTCAATGCAAAAGCAACACTCTTGCCGCTGGCCATGGATATCAACACACCGTTGTTACGAGTTGTCATATCTTCGCTGACGACCTCTCCGTAGTGTGAGAATACACTATTCATAATACCGGTACCGGATGTCATGGTAAGAAAGTCCGAGCGAAAACCGATGAGCGCACGTGTCGGGACAACAAACTCAAGACGTGTTCTGCCTGAACCATCAGGCATCATGTTGGTCATATTTGCCTTGCGTGTACCCAGCTCTTCCATGATGGATCCCTGGTGCTCGTCATCGATATCTAGCATCAGGTTTTCAAAAGGCTCTTCCAGTCGCCCATCCACTTCATGGAAGATGACCTCGGGTCGACCAACCGCCAACTCGTAGCCCTCGCGGCGCATGGTTTCAATCAGAACCGACAAATGCAGTTCTCCACGCCCGGAAACCTTGAAGCGGTCCGCATGTTCAGTTGGTTCAACCCGCAGAGCCACGTTATAAAGCAGTTCCTTGTCGAGTCGCTCCTTCAGGTGCCTGCTGGTTACAAACTTGCCATCTTTGCCGGCAAAAGGAGAGGTATTCACCTGGAAAGTCATCGAGATAGTGGGTTCATCAACCTGCAGCGGTGGCAAAGCCTCGGCGTGACCCAACGCACACACGGTGTCAGATATCTGGATATCTTCCAGACCACTGATGCAGACGATGTCCCCCGCTGAAGCGCTTTGGACGGGGGCACGTTCCAGGCCGTTGTAGCCCATGACCTGCAGAATTTTGCCACGTCGCTCGCTCCCATCCCGGGAAACCACAACAACCTGATCACCGGTAACCACCTCACCTCGAGTGATACGTCCCAGACCTATGACACCCACGTAACTGCTGTAATCGAGGGCACTGATCTGCATCTGAAGCGGCCCATCTTCGGTGGCGTCAGGAGGAGGCACTTTGTCAGTAATGATCTCAAGCAGACAGGAAAGGTCATCCTCAAGCTCATCCGGGGACAACCCTGCCTTGCCATGGAGCGCTGAACCGTAAATGACAGGAAAGTCCAGCTGTTCATCATTAGCGCCCAGCTGATCAAACAGTTCGAACACCTCATCGACAACCCAGTCCGGTCGTGCGCCATCCCGGTCAATCTTGTTGACCATGACAATGGGGTTCAAACCGTTCTCAAACGCCTTACTGGTGACAAATCGGGTCTGTGGCATCGGTCCGTCAACAGCATCTACCAGCAGTAACACCGAATCGACCATGGAAAGAATCCGTTCCACCTCACCACCGAAGTCCGCGTGACCGGGCGTATCCACAATGTTGATCCGGTAATCCTTCCAGTTCAACGCCGTGTTCTTGGCAAGAATCGTAATACCCCGCTCTTTCTCCAGATCATTAGAGTCCATGAGTCGCTCACCCTCATCCTCGCCTCGTTGCAGGGCACCTGCCTGGGCCAGCAATTTGTCAATAAGGGTGGTTTTACCATGATCGACGTGAGCGATAATGGCGATATTTCGCAGTGCTTTATGGTCCATGAGCTATGGGTACTTCGCGTGGGGGGTGGGGAAAGGCCGGCATTATATATGAGAAGTTTCATAAAGAAACTTCTCATATATATAATCCGCACCCATGAACGCAACGGACACCAAACAGCGTAAGGCCGTATCCCTGATTTCAGGCGGTCTGGACTCCATGCTGGCTACCCGGATTATCCAGGACCAGGGGATTCACGTAGAAGGCATCAACTTCTTCACCGGTTTTTGCGTTGAAGGGCATACCCATGCCATTCGCGCCAAAGACCGCAAGAAGGAAAAGCGAAATAACGCACTCTGGGTAGCTGAACAGCTCGGGATCAAACTTCACATCATTGATGTCATTGAAGAATATAAGAGTGTCGTCCTGAATCCGAAACACGGATACGGTCAAAACCTGAATCCATGCCTCGATTGCAAAATATTTATGGTGAACAAGGCGGTTGCCTGGGCCTGGATGGAAGAAAACGATTTTGATTTCATCATCACCGGAGAGGTCATCGGCCAGCGCCCGAAGTCACAGCGCAAGGCAACGATGCCAGTGATTGCCCGGGAATCCGGTGCAGAGGATCGGCTTTTAAGACCGCTTTGTGCGAAAAACCTGGAGCCCACACTTCCGGAACGCGAAGGCTGGGTGGATAGAGAACAGCTATACGCCTTTCACGGAAGAAACCGAAAACCACAAATCGCACTGGCGAAAACACTCGGGATCGAGGAATGGTCACAGCCAGCGGGCGGTTGCTGCTTCCTCACAGACAAATCCTACTCCGACAAGCTGGGGGATCTATGGCGGTCCCGGGGAGACAGGGATTATGAACTGGACGACATTATGTTGCTCAAAGTCGGTCGACACCTGCGACCCGAGCCACACTACAAGCTCATCATCAGTCGCGAAGAGGGTGAAAACCATTACTTGAATGGCTACCAGCACGAGTTCACGACAATTCGAACCGTATCGACCGGCGGGCCGGTTGCGCTGGTAGACGGATCTCCCACAGATCAGGACCTCGAATTCGCCGCAAGAATTGTTGCCCGTTACGGTCAGGGTAGAGATGCCGAGAATGTCGTCATGAGCATCAAACCTCCTGGTAAGGATCTGACGGAAGTCAGCATATGTCCTCTACCCTCTGATGAAATTCTCAGCGACTGGCATGTCTGAGTTCGAACTCAACGCACGACGCCTGCTCTGCCCGATGCCGGTGATAAGAACCCAGGACAGGATCAGCCAGCTGGAATCCGGTGATGTCTTGAAAGTCTTCTGCACGGACCCAGGTGTTCTTAACGATATTCCCGCATGGTGTCGTATCCATGGGCATGAGGTCCTGGAGGCTGTCACAGACGACAGGGAGATGATCATCACGATCAGAGTACACAAATAGGAAAAGTCTGGCTTGGGCCAGCAACCGAATCTTTCCGATGCTTCATATTGGTGCGCGATTAAGTCAAGCTGACACCATCTTCCCCCCAGTATGGTGCAGCATTTCATAATCCTTCGGGATGACATATTCTGTGCCCGCCAGATGCACCAATGAAAGACACTAAGCACGATTAAACATGGAACAACAGACCGAAAACCAATTCGGCAAACAGGAGTAAAACGATGTCAGAGAAAACTCTGGGCCTAATCAAAGAACATGACGCCAGATGGGTAGATCTTCGGTTCACAGACCCCCGCGGCAAGGAACAGCACGTCACAAACAACGCGGCAAAAGTTGACGAGGAATTTTTCGAGAACGGCGCGATGTTTGACGGCTCATCCATTGCCGGATGGAAAGCAATCAACCAGGCCGACATGATCCTGATGCCGGACGATTCAACCGCCGTGGTCGACCCATTCACCGAAGAAACCACCGTTAATCTGCGCTGCGATATTGTCGAGCCGAACACCTTACAAGGCTATGAACGTGACCCGCGGGCCCTGGCAAAGCGCGCTGAAGCTTATCTCGCATCAACCGGAATCGGTGATACTGCCTACTTTGGTCCTGAGCCTGAATTTTTTGTTTTTGATGATGTGAAGTACAAGGCAACCATGAGCGGTGCCATGTATGAAATCGAATCTGAAGAAGCCGCCTGGATGACAGACGCTCACTTCGACGGCGGCAATATTGGTCACAGACCTGGCGTGAAAGGTGGTTACTTCCCCGTACCGCCTGTCGACTCGCTGTACGATATTCGAAACTCCATGTGTTCTGCCATGGAAGCCATGGGCCTGGACATTGACCTGCATCACCACGAAGTGGGTACTGCCGGCCAGGGCGAAATTGGCGTCAGATTCAACACGCTCGTCGCAAAGGCGGACGAGGTACAGATCTACAAGTATTGCGTGCACAACGTCGCCCACGCCTACGGCAAAACAGCGACCTTCATGCCAAAGCCACTGGTCGGTGACAATGGTAATGGTATGCACTGTCACCAGTCTGTCTGGAAAGATGGCAGCAACCTGTTTGCCGGCGACGGATATGGCAACCTTTCCCAGGAAGCCCTTTGGTACATCGGCGGTATCATCAAGCACTCCAGAGCCATCAATGCATTCTCCAATGCTTCCACCAATTCGTACAAGCGACTGGTACCGGGCTTTGAAGCACCACTGATGCTGGTCTATTCAGCCATGAACCGTTCTGCGTCCATTCGTATCCCGTACGTTCAGGGCGGCAGCCCCAATGGTGTCCGTATCGAGGTTCGTTACGGTGACCCAACTGCCAACCCTTATCTCATGTTCTCAGCCATGCTGATGGCGGGCATTGATGGCATCAAGAACAAGATCGAGCCTGTCGGTCCTCTCGACAAGGATCTTTACGATCTGCCCGCGGAAGAACTGAAAGATCTTCCAAGCGTATGTTCTTCTCTGGAACAGGCGCTGGATGAACTGGACAAGGATCGTGAGTTCCTTAATCAGGGCGATGTCTTCACCAATGACATGATTGATGGCTACATCGATCTAAAGAAAGAGGAAGTCGAAAAGCTGAACATGACAACTCACCCCGTTGAGTTCGAGATGTACTACTCGGTGTAAACTGAACGCTTTCTGAAGCCCCTCTCCCGAGGGGCTTTTTTTTGCCCCGAATAACGCCCACCATGACCTCATGCGTCTATTAATTCTTTTCACAGCTCTTATCGCATTCAATGCGAACGCCGAACAGGTCTATCGTCAGGTGGATAAAGATGGCGTGCCCTCCTTCTCGGATCAGGCCATGCCCGGCGCTGAAAAGGTCAAGATCGAAGAAACCGTCACCTTCAGTGATGAGGCGGTCATTCAGGAGATGCAGCGCCGCAAAGATGAGAAAGTTCAACTGGAGGAAGAGGCGCGTAGCGTCTCTTATACTGTTGAAATCACGGATCCGGAAAATGATGCCGCAATTCGGGATAATGCCGGCAACCTGACCATTTCTGTTCAAATCTCACCGAAACTACTCAACGATCATCGCGCCGAACTGCTGATGGATGGTGGTAAAGTACGCGATATATCAGGCACCACCGCAGTTCAGCTGAATAATATTGATCGGGGCACGCATCAATTCAGTGCCCGGGTGACTGACAAAAATGGTAAAACCCTCGCCGAAAGCCCTTCAGTCGCGGTATCCCTGCTGCGATACTCCATGCCACGTAAAACGCCCAAATAATTTCAGTATTCGCACCATTATGGTGCGCACAAAGATTGTGCGTGGTATGATCTCCGCCCGGATAATTCACGTAACACCGGGAAAACAGTAACTTAGCTTCATCACCTTGCTGCGGCTCGTTTCTGGTGCACTTCTTGCTACACACTTGCAATGAATCAGCACTACCCAGATGACGTAAAACAGCAGTGATGGTAGTAAACATCCTCGACAACGAACTAGACATCGACGCTATGAGTGACCGCATTCTCGGCAATCTCAGCACTGCCATCCTTCTGGTAGATGCATCTATGCACGTTGTCTATTCAAATCAGGCCGCTGAAAACCTGCTACTGGAATCCATGGGCCAGATGAGCGGCAAGTGCCTCTCAAAGATCTTTGCCAACAGCGAGGAATTGATCAGCATGGTTGAGGAAGCCTCACACTCTGACCACCTGATCACCAGCCGGCAGATGCATCTGCTGTTACCCGGAAAAACAGCCATGACGGCTGATATAACCGTGACCCCCATCCTCGATGCCAACCAGGTACTGATCGAGTTGATTCCCATGGATCGCTACCTTCGCATTGATCGTGATGCAGCGATCAAGGAACACCATGACGTTACCAGGCAGATGGTTCGCGGACTGGCACATGAAATCAAGAACCCGCTGGGCGGTATTAAGGGTTCCGCCCAGCTGCTGGAAAGAGAACTGCCAGAAAAATCTCTCACCGAATACACGAATATCATTATCGAGGAGACTGACCGCCTCACCTCACTGGTAGACAGAATGCTCGGTCCTAACACCCTGCCTCAAATGGACACGATTACCATCCACGAGGTGCTGGAACGCGCGGCCAAGCTGATTGAGCTGGAATCCGACAATCTGCTTGTCATCCGCGACTATGATCCGAGCATTCCACTGCTTGAACTGGATCCTGAGATGATGGTCCAGGCGCTGCTTAACATTGTCAGAAACAGCATGCAGGCTCTGGAGACAACACCACATCCAACGATCACTCTGACAACCCGAATCGAACGTCAGTTCACGATCAGCGGCAAGCGCCATAAGACGGTTGTTCGCCTAGAGATAAGGGACAACGGTCCAGGTATTCCCAGCGAGATCAAAGACCACCTGTTTTATCCGATGATCTCGAAACGCCCAGGCGGAACCGGTCTTGGACTGACGTTCGCCCAGTCGATCATCAGTCAGCACGGCGGAATGATCGAATTCGACAGCGAGCCCGGCGAGACCCTCTTCTCAATATTCCTGCCACTATCCCAGGACGGCGAGGAGATTGATGAACAGCCTTGAGCGCATAGACAGCCTTGAGCGCATAGACAGCCCTGAGCGCATAAACAGCCCTGAGCGGCTCCTTGCAGAAAGCCCTGAGCGGCTCCTTGCAGAAAGCCCTGAGCGGCTCCTTGCAGAAAGCCCTGAGCCAAGAAGACTTTTGAAAAGCCCTGAGCCAAAAAGACTTTTGAAAAAAACTGAACCAACCAACCCTGAATTAAACAGCCCTGAGGCTACATGAACGAATCGAAAAACAATCAGAACCTGGTATGGATCGTTGATGACGAACGCTCTATTCGTTGGGTCCTCGAAAAAGCACTGACCCAGAATGGTTGGCGGGTAAATTCGTTCGAATCAGCGGAAGCGGTTCTCGACCAGATTGCCATGGAAGAACCCGACGTAATCATCACAGACATCAGGATGCCCGGCGCTGACGGCCTGGAGCTGTTGAGCGCCCTGCAAACCAGTCACCCGGATATACCAGTTATTGTCATGACCGCTCATTCAGACCTGGATAGCGCGGTCAGCTCTATACAGAGTGGTGCGTTTGAATACCTGCCAAAGCCCTTTGAAGTCGATGAAGCCGTCGCCGTGGTCGACCGTGCCATGGAACAGCGACAGACAAGCAATACCAGCTCGCCCGCCACCACACAGGACAATGTTGAAATCATTGGACGCGCACCTGCGATGCAGGAAGTGTTTCGTGCAATTGGCAGACTATCCAAGTCCAACGTCAGCGTGTTGATCAACGGACAATCCGGCACCGGTAAAGAACGGGTAGCTCATGCCCTGCACAAACACAGCGTTCGTTCCGAAAATACGTTTATCCCTCTTAATATGGCAGCCATTCCCTATGACCTGGTGGAGTCTGAACTCTTTGGCCACGAAAAGGGGTCTTTCACCGGTGCATCGCAGAATCGCCAGGGTAGATTCGAGCAGGCTGAAGGCGGGACACTTTTCCTGGACGAGATCGGCGACATGCCTCCGGAAACCCAGACGAGACTCCTGCGTGTACTGTCTGACGGCGAGTACTATCGTGTCGGCGGTCATGAACCACTCAAGGCCAATGTCCGCATCATCGCTGCCACGCACCAGAATCTTGAGGAACTGGTTGCACAGAACCGGTTCAGGGAGGACCTGTTCCATCGACTGAACGTGATTCGAATTCACCTGCCGACCCTGGCAGAACGCCGCGAAGACATCCCTGTGCTTGCCAACCATTTCCTCGCACTGGCGGCAGAGGAAATTGGCGAGGAAGCCAAGAGACTGAGACCAGAGACCCTCGACTACCTGTCAGGACTGCCATGGCCCGGAAACGTTCGACAACTGGAGAACGCCTGCCGCTGGATTGCGGTCATGGCAACTTCCCAGGAAGTCAAAATCCAGGATCTGCCGCCGGAGCTGCTGGAGGAAAAACCCGATCAGGCCAGTCACGGTGTGGACTGGGAACGCGCCCTTCGCGCATGGTCCTCCCAGAAACTTGCCTCTATCAAACCAGGCGAACCTGGCATCCTCGCTGAAGCACTGCCCCAGTTTGAACGCATTATGATTCAGACTGCTTTGAAACAAACCGGTGGGCGAAAACGCGATGCTTCTGTATTGTTGGGCTGGGGAAGAAATACCCTCACCCGCAAGATTTCAGAATTAGGCATGGCAGAGGACAACCTGGTCGAATAATGTTCAAGGTCGTTCTTTACGAACCCGAGATTCCACCGAATACGGGGAACATCATGCGCCTGTGTGCAAACACCGGTTGCAACCTGCATCTGATAAAACCCCTGGGGTTTTCTCTGGATGACAAACTGCTGCGTCGCGCGGGGCTGGACTACGGCGATTATGCCGACGTGCGGCAATGGGACAATCTGGGAGAGCTTCTGGATCAGGTTGATCGCGACAGGGTTTTCGCCATCACCACGAAAGGTTCCGTGCACCACAGCAACGTAGCATTCAAAGAGGGTGATGTACTGCTTTTTGGCCCTGAGACCCGGGGTCTACCTGTGGAAGTGCTTGGCCTGATGGATCACGATCACCAACTGCGCGTTCCGATGTTACCGAACTCACGCAGCCTCAATCTTTCAAATGCCGCCGCCGTGGTTGTCTACGAGGCGTGGCGGCAGCTGGATTTCCCTACTGCACGCTAGCGTTACCGGCCTCTGCCTGCGCCTTAACCTGTTCGTAGATTGCATCAAAGTTTACCGGTGCCAGCATCAGCGGAGGGAAACTACCCTTGGTGACAATCGCGTCGATCGCTTCTCTGGCGTAGGGGAAGAGGACATTGGGACAGTAGCTGCCAAGCGTGAGCTGCATGGATTCACCCGGCATGCCTTTGATCATAAAGATGCCCGCCTGCTGGACTTCGATCAAATAGACCGTCTCGTCAGCTTCGTCCTTCGCAGTAATGGTCAATGACAGCACCACTTCGTAATTATCTTCTGCCAGCTGTGAATTCCTGGTGTTCATCTCCATGTTCACCTTTGGCTTCCACTGTTTCAGAAAAGCATCCGGAGACTTGGGTGATTCAAAGGAAACATCCTTCAGGTAAATCCTTTGAAGGATAAAAGTCACTGCGTTGTCCAGACCCTGGCCGTCCTGCGTTTGTTCACTCATGTGTTTTCTCCCGTCACCAGATCATCCAGCTGACCAGCAACCTCAAGTCTAAAAAGATCGTCACATCCACCGATATGCCGATCACCAATCCAAATTTGCGGTACCGTGTGTTGTCCGGATTTTTCCATCATCTCCGCTCGCAACTCTGGGTTACCGTCTACGCTGATTTCTTCATAAGCCCAGCCCTTGTGTTGCAAAAGGCCTCGTGCGCGCATGCAGTAGGGGCAGAAACGCGTCGCGTACATGACAATCGGTTGAATACCTTCTGAACGAGGTGTTTCTTCAAGACCCAAAATTTTCTTCCCGAATTTCCTGAACATGAATTAGCCTGAACACTTTCTGCAGAAATCAGCGCTACTTAACGACCGGGAGACTGCTTGCGGTCCATTCCGCCATTCCGCCGGAGAGACGACGAACGTCCTCGAACCCCTCAGCTTTAAGCTTGCGCCCTATCGCTCCGGCATGCTGACCCATCTTGCAGACCAGAACCAGCGGCTTGTCCTTGTAGGTTTCCAGTTCTCCCACCCTTGAATCAAAGGTGGCGAATGGGAAATTGACCGCACCGGCAATGTGACCGCCGTTGTAGTCCTTGCTGTCACGAACATCCAGGATGACAGCACCCTCGCGATTTACCAGCTTAACCAGGTTGGAAGGGCTGATCGCTGCGCCTCCCTGCTTGCCTTCATTAATAAAGAAAGCAACCAACAGAAACACGAAGATACTCACCAGAATGAAGTGATTGCCAATAAACTCGAAAATCTGCTCTACCAACGCCCAAAAACCCGGTAAGAAATCAAGTCGCGCAGTATACACATTTCGCGAATATTTGCCCGCTCCTATTCAACCGCTATGCTGCAAACGGTAGAATTTCATATTGTTTCATACGTATCTGATTCATGAGCAAATCCTCTCCCACGGTACTCATTATCCTCGATGGCTGGGGCCACCGAACTGAACACGAAGACAATGCTATCGCCCAGGGCCGCACTCCGGTCTGGGATGAGCTCTGGCAGAACCAGCCAAGGTGTCTGATATCCGGCAGCGGTCTCGATGTCGGGCTGCCTGATGGCCAGATGGGTAACTCGGAAGTTGGCCACATGAATCTCGGTGCCGGCCGGGTAATTCACCAGGATTTCACCCGTATTACTCAGGCCATCGATTCCGGCGAATTCTCGGATAACCCGGTACTGGCGTCGGCGATGGATGAACTGTCCGGTCAGGGCAAAGCCCTGCATCTGTTCGGATTACTCTCACCGGGCGGTGTCCACTCTCACGAAAAGCATATCGCAGCCGCCGCGGACATGGCGCGGGCACGCGGCATAAAGCAGGTCTACCTGCATGCGTTCCTGGACGGCCGGGATGTACCTCCTAAGTCAGCAGAACCTTCACTTCAGCGTATGCACGCGCATATCCAGTCCGTAGGAGAAGGCGGCGTAGCTTCCATCATAGGCAGATACTATGCCATGGACCGCGATAATCGCTGGGAACGCGTTGAACCCGCCTATCGACTGATCGTTGATGGGGAGGCTGAACACGCCTGCGACGACCCTGTTACCGCACTGCAGGAAGCCTACAAGCGAGATGAGACCGACGAGTTCGTTGCCGCCACCGCGATTCTGATCGAAGGGAAACGAATAAAGGTTGAAGATGGCGACGCCGTCATCTTTATGAATTTCAGGGCGGACCGGGCTCGGGAGCTCAGCAGAGCCCTCACAGATCCAGCGTTTGACGGATTTGAACGATCCAGACTGCCCCTGCTTTCTGCCTTTGTTACGCTGACCGAATATGCCGCGGATATCGATGCACGCGTCGCCTTCGGACCTCAGACTATCGAAAACAGCCTCGGAGAATATGTCGCCAACCTTGGGATGCACCAGCTGCGACTCGCCGAAACTGAAAAATATGCGCACGTTACCTTCTTCTTCTCGGGCGGACGTGAACAAGAGTTCGCCAATGAGGACAGGGTTCTCATTCCCTCACCCAGGGTAGCAACCTATGACCTGAAGCCTGAGATGAGCGCCCATGGAGTCACCGACGCCATGATCGAGGCGATCGAGTCAGGAAAGTATGAGCTGATCGTATGTAACTACGCCAATGGTGACATGGTTGGCCATACCGGTGTGTTCGAGGCTTCCGTAAAAGCGGTGGAGACTATCGACCACTGTCTTGGCAGGATTCGTGAAGCCCTCACAAGCGCAGGCGGTCAGTGCCTGATCACCGCTGATCACGGGAATGTGGAACAGCTGGTCGATCATCAATCCGGGCAACCCCACACGGCTCACACTTCTGAACTGGTACCACTGGTGTATATCGGTCCAAAGGCCATAACACTCGAACCAGAAGGAGGCGTGCTCAGTGATGTGGCGCCCACACTGCTCGCGCTGATGGAACTTGAACAGCCCGTTGAAATGACAGGCCATTCTCTCGTACAGATATCTGCGAAAGCAGCAACCAACCAGGATTGAAGATGCAAACTATTCTGACTCTGCTCGTTCTGATCTGCCTCTCTGCCACAGCCAAGGCAGAGGATGAAGTCAGCCAGGCCCAGGTGGAAGGAAAACTGAAAGAACTGGAAGCGGAAATCTCCAAGTACAAGGAGTTGTTGGAGAACACTGAAGGAGAAAAATCCGAGATCGAGAAGACCCTGGAGAGGAACGAAAAAGGTATCAGCGATCTGATCAACAAGATTGAAGAGATCGAGGAAGAACTGGACGAGAACGAGGACAAGGTGTCATCTCTTAGATCCAGACAATCAGAACTTCTGGGAGCAAAACAGGAACAACAGCATTACATCGAACGGCAGATCCGTGCTGCCTACGAAATTGGTAATCAGGAATACCTCAAGGTGTTGCTTAATCAGGAAGACCCAAACGAAATAGCGCGCATGCTGACCTACTACGACTACTTTAACGAAGCACGAGCGGAACAGATTCAGGGGTATAATCAGACACTTGTAGAACTGGATAGCGTCACCCTAGCGCTTACCTCGGAAATGGAGGCGCTGCGGGATAACCGGCTGGCCCTGGATCAGCAGCGCCGTAGTCTGTCTGCTGCCCAGAAAGAGAAACAGGCGACACTGCAGGCACTGGTCGCACAGATTAAGTCCACCGGCACCGAGATTACGAAACTAGAGCAGGATCGGGGCAGGCTTGAACAACTGTTAAACAAACTGCAGAACAGCCTAGCCAATATCCCGACGCCTGGGAATGCCACGCCTTTTTCCAGCATGCGCGGCAAACTGGTGCTACCGGTTAACGGTAAAATTGCCCACGGTTTCGGTCATCAGCGCAATCAAGGAAAACTGAAGTGGCAGGGTGTTTTTATTGACGCGCCAGAGGGAGATCCGGTTTACGCCGTTCACTATGGCAGGGTCGTATTTTCCGACTGGCTCCGGGGCTTTGGACTGTTAATGATTATCAGCCACGGCGAGGGTTACATGAGCCTCTATGGTCACAATCAGGTGTTGTACCGGGAAACCGGCGAATGGGTCACGGCCGGTGACGTGGTCGCCACAGTAGGCGATAGCGGTGGTCAGAACAGGACTGGCTTATACTTCGAGATCAGAATTGACGGCAAACCAAGCGACCCGCAAAGATGGTGTGTTGCCCGACAGTTGAACAATTCTGGCAATAAAGGCGCGGCATAACAGCCGCCGCAGGAACTCTTATGAAAATCTTAGTGCAACTGGCCCTTCTCTGGGCTCTATCTCTCGGCGCTTTCGCAGACACCGACAACTCGACTGATGTTCAGGAACCACCAGCCTCTGAAACATCACTAGACGCCCCAGTCACGGCAGAGGCAGATCAGGAATCTGCTGAAGAACCGGAACTGAAACCTCGATTGCCCCTGAATGAACTGCGTGTCTTTGCCGAGGCATTTAATCGAATCAGTTCAGCCTATGTCGAAGAGATCGATGATAAAACGCTCCTGGAGTACGCCATCATCGGCATGTTGTCTCAGCTCGACCCCCACTCTGCCTATCTGGACAAGGATTCCTTTGATGAATTGCAGGAATCAACAACCGGAAACTACGGTGGTCTTGGGCTGGAAATAGGAATGGAAGATGGCTTCGTCAAAGTCATATCCCCGATGGACGACACGCCTGCCGATAAAGCTGGCATTGAGAGCGGCGATCTCATTGTGCAACTGGATGGAACACCGGTTAAAGGCATGAACCTGTCTGAGGCCATCGAAGTCATGCGGGGCGAACCCGGCAGCGATATCAAGCTGACAGTCGTTCGCGAAGGCTCAGCGGGTCCCAAGGAGCTGACGCTTACGCGTGAGATCATCAAGGTCGCCAGTGTGAGGCAGCGCTATCTGGAGGATGGCTACGGCTACCTGAGAATCGCACAGTTCCAGGCGGGTACCGGGGACGAAGTCGAAAAGGCGATCATCAGGCTGAAGGATGAGGGTGACCTGGATGGTCTGATCCTGGATCTTCGCAACAATCCGGGCGGCGTTCTGCAGGCCGCGGTTGATGTATCCAATGCCTTTATGGACAACGGACTCATCGTTTATACGCAGGGGCGTCTGGACAATGCGGAAATCAGATACTCAGCAAGCACCCCTGATTCTGTGAACGGTATCCCCATCGTCGTCCTGGTTAACGAAGGTTCAGCCTCGGCTTCTGAAATTGTCGCTGGAGCACTTCAGGATCACAGCCGTGCGATCATCATGGGCACTGATACCTTCGGTAAAGGATCCGTACAAACCATTCTTCCACTCAGTGAAGATAAAGCCATCAAACTGACCACTGCCAGATACTACACACCCAGTGGCAAATCGATTCAGGCCGAAGGCATCACCCCAGATATCTGGGTTGATCGATCCACAGTGACACCCGTCAAGCGAGGACCGTGGCGTTTTAAAGAGAAGAACCTGCCGAAGCATCTGGAGAACGAGAACGGCGAAGAAGAAGAGGTTGCCGACCTGGACGCAAATGACGAAGAGACCGAGAGACAGAACAGCGTCGACCTCGCTTCCAGAGACTATCAGCTCAATGAAGCACTGACTTTGCTGAAAGGTCTGCATATACTGAGCAGAACAACATCACCGCAGGGGTAGGCATTGCCAAGGCCAGGCTACACCGGCTTAATCTCAATTCTTGCAGCGTTCCTGCTGCAGATGGTACCCCTACCCTGTTTTTCGCAGACGCCTGACGCTTACCAGGCTGTTAATGCAGAGCCGCTCAAGGCTGTTCACAAAGAACCGCTCAGGGCTGTTCACAAAGAGCCGCTCAGGGCTGTTCACAAAGAGCCGCTCAGGGCTGTTCACAAAGAGCCGCTCAGGGCTGTTCACAAAGAGGCGCTCA
>CBFIJB010000011.1:95937-107631 GCA_965662805.1 Candidatus Azotimanducaceae bacterium
CAGGGCTGTTATCGCCATAATTATTGATGATATCGGGCACAATCGGGAACGCGCCGAACAAATGTTCGATATCCCTGCGCCCCTGACCTTTGCGATCATTCCACAGACGACCTATGCCAAACCTCTGGCGAGACTGGCGTATGTTTCCGGCAAGGAAGTGATGGTGCATCTCCCCATGGAAAACAGTCTCGATCGACCGATGGAGAACCTCCAGTTAACAAGACGGCACAACCGGCAGGAATTCGAGCTGATTCTCGATGAGGCCGTCGCCCAGGTTCCCTATGCGACCGGCGTGAACAATCACATGGGCAGCGCGCTGACCCAGATGCCCCAGGCCATGTCCTGGCTGATGCGCTCCATCAGAAGACATCAGATGTACTTTATCGATTCAAGAACAACACACAAATCCGTGGCACAGGAAATCGCCGACCGGGAGAACCTGCAGACAGCCAGCCGAGACGTCTTTCTGGACAACGACCAGTCCCTTTACGGTATTGACCAGCAGTTCCAACGATTGCTGAGTGTCGCCAGGCGACAGAAGACAGCCATCGCGATCGGACATCCATATCCAGCCACCGTCGAATATCTGGCTATGGCTATTCCCATGCTGGAAGATCAGGGCATCACCGTGGTTTCTGTATCAGAACTGCTGAGAATAAGACGGGAGAATATTGCGGCTGAGGCAGAACAGCAGGTAGCCGGAATGTTTTCAGCAACCGGCGCTGACTAAGCAGCTGACCTGGATCTAATCCTTGGGTTCGTAGTTCCTGGCCAGAGTAATGGCTTCCGCCAGATCAAGCGTACCTTCATAGATGGCGCGTCCGGTTATGACTCCGGTGATGCCGCCGGTCACTCTCTCGCCGGTTTCAAGCAAGGCTTCGATGTCTCCAATGTCGGTCACACCCCCCGAGGCAATAATCGGCACCCTGACAGCATCAGCCAGATCTCTTGTCGCATGCAGATTAACGCCGCCCATCATGCCGTCCTTGCCGATATCCGTGTAGACGATCGCTTCTATGCCGTCGCTTTCAAACAACATCGCGAGACTCTTGACGGAAATGTCAGTCACTTCCTTCCAGCCATTAATCGCCACCATCCCGTGCAAGCCATCCAGACCAACAATAATGTGGCCTGGGAAACGACGGCACATATCACCGACAAACTCCGGCTCCTGCACTGCCTTGGTACCAATAATCAGATAGTCGACACCTGCTTTCAGATAGCCCTCAATAATTTCGGCACTACGAATACCGCCACCTAATTGAATCGTCAGGCCGGGGTGATTCCGGGCGATTGTGCTGATGGCATCCGCATTAACCGGCGTGCCTTCGAAAGCACCATCAAGGTCAACCAGATGAAGCCGCTCGCAACCCTGGGCAACCCAGTGGTCAGCCATCCCCACAGGGTCATCAGAGTAGGTTGTGGTCTGATCCAGCTGACCCTGCTTGAGATTAACGACCTTGCCATCCTTAAAATCGATGGCGGGAATGATCTGCACTACAGGCTACCCTTTGTCGAGGGCATCACATCAGACATCCTGGGATCGGGCTCCATTGCCATGCGAAGCGCCCGGCCAAAAGCCTTGAACACCGTTTCGATCTGGTGATGGGCATTACCACCTTTCAGATTATCAATATGCAGGGTCACCTGGGCGTGGTTAACGAAACCCTGGAAGAACTCGTGAAAAAGATCCACGTCGAAGTCACCCACCGTCTGGCGAACAAAATCCACACTGTATTCGAGTCCCGGTCTGCCGGAGAAGTCGATAACCACCCGGGACAGTGCCTCATCGAGGGGAACATAGGCGTGGCCATAACGGCGTATACCTTTCTTGTCTCCGATGGCTTTATTCACTGCCTGTCCGAGTGTAATACCAATGTCTTCCACAGTGTGATGCGCATCGATTTCCAGATCACCCGTGGCACGGATGTTCATATCCACCAACCCGTGGCGAGCAACCTGATCCAACATGTGCTCAAGAAACGGCAATCCCGTTTCAAACGCACGCTCGCCGGTGCCATCCAGATTCACAGACACCGTGATCTGCGTCTCCAGGGTATTTCTTTCTATCTCAGCGGTTCTCATCAGACCATCCTCAAAACAGGCGGCGGATTATAGACGAATTAGAGCGCACTGCCATAAGGCAGATACCGGTTGTCGGTATTGGCTTTGATCCATTTGCGCAACTCCGGCGTGAATTCATCCCGCGATTTAAGCAGTTTGACCAGAGCGATCACCGGAGATTTCTTGCCAGATTCCCAGCCGGCAACATTCTGTTCAACCAGCGTGAAGAAACGAATCAAAGCAACAAGTTCATCAGCAGAGAGATCCTGCGCTGACTCCCAGGCAGCAATCTCCTGGTTCATGACCCACGTTTCTGCATCCAGCCCGGAGCTCTGCAGCTGACTGCTGGTGACAGAAGCCTCCGCTGCCGCGATCTCGACGAATTTTCGCAACAGACCGATATCAATCGACCTGACCTCTTTTCCCCCTTTCGGGTCCCACACTTCTATACTCATTTCGGTATTATCTGACACTAACCTCACAGTAACCAGCGGCATACAACCATGGCCCGCTAACGATTCAGCAGGAATGCCTGCAGACCTTCGATATAACTGTCCCAGCCGGAATCATGGTTTTTAACACTCTCGGCACTTTCCAGACCCGTGTGGTGCAGGGAAATCAGGGTGCCTACATCGCATTCAGAAAACCTGACATCAATGGTTGAGACTTCACCATCACCATTCCATTCCCAGGTGTAAACCACCTGCTCACCAGGCTTAACCTGCAGGAACCTGCCTTCATTCTTCCCGCTGAAATCCGGCGTCTGCATCACCAGCCGGTAGTGCCCACCCACTTCCGGCAGGACATCCATCGAGGTGGCCGGCGGAATCACGGTGTCACTTGAAACCCAAGCCGAATAAACAACATCAACCGGAAAAGGTAGACGATAGTTTTTGATGATCTCCATAGAGCTGTCCTGATGGATTTCGGTGAACTGAACGCTGACAGGCTGCGAGCTCTCTTTCAACCGTCACCGGCGTCTGTATACGCCATCCAGTGGATAAGAATTGCCGCGGCACCAACTTTCACAGACAAATAGTTTGTATATTGCAGTGCACCATATTGACATTGTGAATGCCATATCTATAATGCGCGCACTGATTCGGGGCATTTCGCTGCAGGCCGCACCACGCAAGCTCTCGCTAGAGCATAAAGATGAGTTTCACAGGACTTTTAATCCGGCTTAACAGCCTAAATCTAGGCTTGCACCTCAGTAAATGAGGCCTGGCACAAAGGTTGCTTCATCAGTACCAGGAACCAATATCCATTTAACGAAGTAAATCACCGGACAACTCCAAGGAGAGATTCCCAATGCAAAAACTGGCCGCCGCAGATGCTAGTTTTCTATACGCCGAAACCAACAAGTGCACGAGCAACATTGCCTCCGTGAACGTGATGATTTTGCCGGAGGGTGTGACTTCAAACACATTTATTGAGGACCTGAAGCAATACCTGTCCGATCGCTCGCATCTCGTACCCTACATGAAACGAAAACTGGCCTTCGTACCCGGTAACTTTGACCACCCTGTCTGGGTTCAGGACAAGAATTTTGACATCAACAATCATGTCATTGAGTACCCTGTCGAAGCTCCAGGCGGACGCGCACAGATGGAAGATGCTGTGGCCCGTATACACGAGATCAAAATGCCACTCGAACGCCCGCTGTGGGCCTGGTGGATTCTCACGGGTCTCGAGGGTGAAAAAATCGCTGTCTACAATCAGGCACACCATGCAACGCTGGACGGCGCTTCTGGCAATGCGGCCTACGTGACCCTGATGGACGAAACACCAGAGCATCCCGAAGTTGAACCGCCTGTCGCGATGACCGAAGACGATGATGACTCCATGCTGCGTCTGTTTGAAGACGCATTCCAGAATTTCATGCGATTCCAGATGGAATCCGGCAAGCGAATGATAGGTGCCATGGATACTTCCCGTCGCCTGATGCAACGCTCGCTGGATCCAAAGAAAGACTTCGGCGCACTGGGCAAAGTTGCACCGAAAACGCCATTTAACACACACATCAGCGAGAAGCGCATCTGGGCAACCGCCGAAATGCCACTGGCCGATGTCAAAGCCATGGGCAAGTCCGTCAGCGGCACTGTGAACGACATTGTCATGGCCGTTTGTGGTGGCGCCCTTCGTACCTATCTCGAGCGCAAGGGAGAACTGCCGGAAGAAAGCCTGATCGCAGGTTGCCCGGTATCGCTGCGAAAGCCCGGTGACACAACACCCGGGACGCAGGTAACGATGATGAATGTGGAACTGGGCACCGAGATTGCCGATCCTCTGGAACGGATTTTCGCGATTCGAACTTCTTCCGAAACTGCCAAGGAGATTGTGGCGGAACTTGCCGGTGTCTTTGAGGACAATGCTGCTCTGCCGGGCATGCCAGCGCTAGTAAGCGCTAACATCAATGCCGCCGAATCTCTGGGCCTGGCCCAGTGGATGAGAGGCCCCATTAACGTCTGCATCTCCAATGTGCCAGGACCTCGCAACACTCTATATGCGAACCGTGCCGAAATGACGACGCACTACCCCGTTTCGATCGCAACTCACGGTGTTGGCCTGAACATTACGGTACAGAGCTATCGCGATCAGCTCTTCTGGGGCATTACAGCGTGTGGCAAAGCAGTACCGGATGCCGATGCCCTGAGGGACGACCTCGTGGAGACTTTTCGCAGCCTGCGTGCCCGTTTGCTGCCTATGAATGTCCGCGAGCTGAAGCCTCGGATAACTATCGCGGCAACGGGTTCGACTTCAGACGAAGAAAAGGTGGCTTAACCCTGTGTTTTTACAAAAAGTCAGAGAAATTGTCGGAAAAATCACAAAAATCAGTCTTCATGGGGTTGCAATTGGTGCGCCGCACCATATAATGTTGCAACGCACAAACGCTGAAGTAGAGAGAGCAGTTCACAGCGGCGTTTGATCTGACTGAGCTGGCCTGAAGGCCACTATTTTAAGGAGTTCAACAATGAACATGATGGAAAAACAAGCTGAGCTGGGCAAATCGCTGTACGAGATCAACACCAGTGTACTGAGCGAAATGGCCGAACTGAGCCGCAAGAACATTGAGATGTACTTTGAAGTAAACCGTACGTTTGGCGAGAAACTCCCAGAAGTACGCGAAGTAGGCAGCTTCATGAGCCTCCAGCGCGAATACGGCGAAACTCTGTGGAACAACGCTCGTGAGGCTATGGAGTCTCAGAACGCTATCCTGCAGAACGCTTTCACTGAAACTCGTGACGCTTTCCAGTCAGCATTCACTGCTGAAGAAGAAGTTAAAGCGCCTAAGAAAGCAGCCAAGAAGCCTGTTAAAGCAGAAGCTTAACACCAGTTCCCTCCTCCACAGCTTTTGTGGACTTGATACCCGGATGCACGGTTGCATCCGGGTTTTTTTTGCCTGAATTTCGAGGTCATCCCGTCCTCGACCTACCTGGGAAAATCTTGGCCTTATTGCATATCGATCAGATAAGGCTCTGAATCAAACCGTCTCTAGGACGCCATAAGCAGCAACACCACGCCAGATACCAGCCCTACCATTCCGGCCAGCTCAAACTTACTGGGTGATTCTTTGAAATACAGAATCGATATCGCCAGGGTCACAAGAAACTCAACCTGCCCCAGCGTTTTCACATAGGCAGCCCGCTCCAGAGTAAAAGCGGTAAACCAGCCCGTCGACCCGATGACCGACGTCAAGCCGATAAAAACGCTGGGTCGCCAGCGCCTGAACACAATCAGGATCTCAACAGCATTGGTGTAGGCCAGCATGCCAAGACACATCAGGGTCTGCACCGAAATCATATAGGCGAGTGTCAAGGCTGCCGTGAACATGGCGTCATCAATGCCAAAAGAAAGGCTCGCCTGCCGGATCAGCAGCGACGTCAACGAGAATGCTATTCCGGCGCCAAGTCCGTAAACCGCAGAGACATTCCACAGGTCACTAACCTTGCCGGTTTTGGCGACAGTAATCATCACCAGTCCAATCACACAGGTCACAATGGCCATCCAGCCAAGCCCTGAGATCATCTCAGCAAACAACACCAGACCCAGAACTGCAGTAATCAGAACCTCGGTCCGGATATAACAACTGCCAACGGCGAAGTTTCGGAGCGCAAACAACCGAACCAGCAGAATCGTGGCAATGACCTGCAGGAAACCGGCGCCAATGCCGAAGAGCAGAAAAGTGCCGTTCAACGGCGGAAAAGAATAACTACGGCTCACCATCAACCAGCCAAGGTAGATGGCAATAAAAGGCAGCCCAAACAGGTAACGCACCAGCGTGGCACCCAGAGGTGAAACATCCGCGGTCAGGTATTTCTGACCTGCCGTGCGTACAGACTGCATAGAAGCCGCAAGGAGCGACCAGAAAACCCAGCTTTCAAGCATTTCCTTCGGCCAACAAAAACGGGGACAGTTTACTTAATTGGCCGAAAGGGCAATTAAGTAAACTGTCCCCGAAATAGGAGAAAAGTAAACTGTCCCCGAATTACAGCGCTTCGAGCACCGCTTCGGCAGAACTGACTTCAAAGGCACCGCCCTTTTCCAGGTTAAGCGCTGTGATCTTGCCGTCTTCGGCAATCAATGAGTAACGAATAGACCGAGTTCCAAGACCAAAACCGGAACCGTCCATTTCGACACCCAGGGCTTTGGTGAAGTCACCATTACCATCACCCACCATCATGATTTCTTCGGCGTTCTGGCCCTTGCCCCACGCATCCATAACGAAGGCATCGTTCACAGAAACGCAGACAATCGAATCAACACCCTTTGCCTTGATCTTGTCGGCATTCGCGACATAGCCGGGCAGATGCGCAGCGCTACAGGTCGGGGTGAAGGCACCGGGCACAGCAAAAAGAACAACCTTCTTGCCAGAAAATATATCAGCGGTCGTAATATCCTGGGGACCCTGATCACCCATAATCTTCATGGTGACTTCCGGAATTGTATCGCCAACTTGTACAGTCATGTTTCGCTCCTGCTTTGGTTAATGGGACTGAAAGAGACGCCAAGTCTCGCTTGAAGCGCCCCGAGGTGCAAGCAGACATTGGCAGTTTTGAGTTACACTTAACCCTACGATTTGCGGGTGTTTAACATGAGACATTACTACAGCCGTGTTGAAGCAGAGATCAGAGCAGCCATTGATCGAGGTGATTTCGACAAGCTATCAAACAAGGGCAAACCACTGGATCTGTCCGAATGGGAAAAGACGCCCGAACATCTGCGCATGACTTACAGCATCCTGAAAAATGCCGGTTACAGTCCTCGGGAAGTCCACACCAAGCAGGAGATTGCCGAACTGAAAGCCATGCTGGAAGCCGAGCCAGACGACGCACGTAAGGCTCGACTGCTGCAGAAGCTGAATGCGCTGTCCATCACCGATGCCATGCAGATGGAGAAGCTTCGTAAAAAGCGCTAGTCGCCCGCTTTACCAACAGCTTCATCCATGTAACGGGTTTCTCCCGCCACCTGCACCAGACTCATATCCACAATTTGCCAGCCTTTACCGGGGTTAAACTGAATTTTGTCATAGTAGGTACCGAGGAATAGCCAGACTTTCTCGTCTTTACGCTCATGCCAGGCCTGAAGATAGCTTTCCATGGTGGCTGAGCCGGCAACGACATTGCAATCGTCATCAAGTTCCAGCGCTTCAATCTCGACCAGTTGCGTACCAATCAGGTGCTGTGTTGGTCCCAGCGGGCCAAGCGCACCAAGAACGACATCAACCCAACCATCAGGACCGATCTGGTCTTCGAAGTCTCCACCGGCACGAATGACCGCTTTCTGGTCAAAGATCCGGTGGTAAACCGCACGCCCTTCTCCAATAGCCGCTTCGCTCCCCTCACCTATCTTGTCGGTTGCCTTGGCATACCACCTCTTCAGATACTCAATTTCCTGAATCGCCTGTGTCCGCGCCGCACCTTCATGACACTCCCCCATAGCCAGAACCTCCTTCGGTATTAAAGCCAACATAAGCAGAACAAACATATACTTCATGACTTTGCCTTTATTTTTTGTATTATCGAAGTCACAACAAGAATAAGAACATTCCTATCAGCAACGAACTTACCAGAAACTGGCTTTTACTGCTCTCTGCGTCTCTTGGCGTGATCTGCAGTTCCATCGTCCTTCCCTTCTATTCACTGGGCGCTCTGGTCGTACCCATTACAGAGGAGTTCGGCTGGAGTCGCGCAGAATTCCAGCTTGCGCTGTTGTTCAGCACAGGCACCGGCGTTATCACGGCACCAGTTGTCGGTTGGCTGCTGGAACGCATCAGTGCCCGTGTCATGGCGATCAGCGGTCTCGTCGGACTCTCAATTGCCTTGACAGCGGCATCGCAGATGAACGGCCAGCTCTGGATGCTCTATGCAAGCTACAGCGCCATGGCGCTGCTAGGCGCCGGAACCATTCCGGTCACCTGGACGCGCGCCGTTACCAGCCTCTTTTTCGAACAGAGAGGTCTCGCACTGGGCATCATGCTGAGCGGCACGGGTATCTGCGCGATCATTATTCCGCAGTACACGGTCTGGATGATCGAGCACTTCGGCTGGCGCATCGCTTACCTTGGACTGGCGGCACTGCCGATCCTGTTTGCCGGTCCCATCGTATTCTTTTACTTCAGACCCGGCGAGGGGGTTGAAGCCGACCCTGATGTTTCTGAAGCCAACCAGACGGGGTATACGTTTTTCGAAGCAACACGTGGTTACCGCTTCTGGGTGCTGCTTCTTTCCATATTCCTGGTCTACATCGCAATGTCAGGTATGGTCCCGAACCTGATTCCTGCGCTGACAGACCAGGGCATCACACCACAACGTGCGGCGACGGCAATCAGTGTGTTCGGGATCGCCGTCATCGCAGGAAGGCTCATCGTTGGCTATCTGGTCGACAAAATGTGGGCGCCGGGTGTCGCAGCCGTTGCCATAGGACTGCCCGTGATCGGTAGTCTGATCCTCGCAGGTGCGCCGGGCTTCTTTATCGCCTGCGTGGCAGCAGCCATGCTTGGCTTCGCTGCAGGAGCGGAACTGGATTTAATGTCTTTTCTCGCGGCCAAGTACTTTGGACTGAAACACTACCCGCAAATCTATGCGGTTCTCTACTCAGCCCTCGCATTGGCGAGCGGTATTGCACCCATGCTGTTCGCCCGCGTTTTTGACATGACAGGCAGCTACGAAATTGGTTTCTTCGTGGGAGCCGGTTTCTTCGCGATCGGCGCTGGAATGATTCTGCTGCTGGGTCGTTATCCTAGCCAGCTCCCATCACGATAGTCTTCGTCGCATCAAGACCACGAGCCTTGCAACCTTCCCGGTAGACCTCAAGCACTGATTTGGCGTCAACAATGCCCAGCACACTGCCACCCTCGTCGATGTTGACGTTACAACCATAAATCGCGAACCACACCTCCGTATCCTCGGTGTTGTCCTCGGAGACCATCAGGGTGTGAATAGAATGCGCCGGTTCATACAGATAGGAACCCTGACGATTTACATACTCCGGGTATTCCTTGTAATACCAGCTGCCAGAATGCGTCACCGCAAAAACGGGCCCGGTATGGTAATGGGTCTGAATCGCATAGCCAGGTTTCCATCGGGTTTTCACGACCCAGAGACCCTGATTCAGATCGACGTGCAGTACTTTCACTTTCGAGCCGTCATCGGATTCGAGCCACGGCAGATCATCTTCACCGATATGCAGCGCCTCAGTAGCATCGTTTAACGGCAGAGTAAAACCCGCCTGCAGCCCTTCACCCATATCTTTTGCTTCTGACATCCTGATTCTCCCTGAAAAACTTCATTCAACACACTACCAGCAATTGGGCTAGACTCACACTATGACACTCAAGTGGTTCATCTATGACTGGCGCTATTCCGTGGTGGTCACCATGGGAACCATCACCGGTCTTCTCGCCATGCTTTACGTGACCAGTGGCGCACTGGACGAGAACAACATGCCCTGGTATTTCTCATCTGTGCGCGAGTACCAGGGCATGATGCTGCTGGTGACATTCATGCCCGCCTACATACTCGGTGCTTCGATCTACAGCCAGCGGCGAGCGATGGAGATAGCAAAGGCTATCGACAGCCACAACAATCTATCGCTGGCCGGCAACATTCTGAACGTCCCCGGAAAAGGAATCGCCGTGGCTGCCGCTGTCGGTTTCCTCTACGCCGTCATCTTCAACGTACCCGGTACCGGGCTGCATTTCCCTCACGCAGACAACACCGAGCGGGCCATGATGCTGGGTCAGATACTGATCTGGATGCTGCTGGCCTGCCTGCTCTATGTTCGAATCAGGACTTCCCGAAACTTTCGCGCCGTCAGCGAATCCGTCGACATTGACATCTTTGAGCCCTCGAACCTGAGGCCTTTCGCACAACTGAGTCTGATCGATATCCTGATCATTGCAGTGGGCCTCGTGCTCTCAACAGTTCAGTCACTGGACTTCAGCTTTCGGCCAGATAACTACAGCAAAGCACTCGTCATTCTCGTACCGGCCAGCATATTCCTGGTGCTGTATCCCATCTGGGGTATCCACAAGCGCATGAAAAAAATCCGGCAGGATCAACTGGATGAACTGAATCGACTCATTCGGCAGGCGTCAAAATCGCTGGATTCCGATGACCTGCACAATCTGGAAATATTGCTGCAACGGCGGGAGAGAGTCGCTGCGGCGCCCACATGGCCGGTTGATGTAAGCACGCTGCAAAGATTTACTCTGTATATCATTATCCCTCCCCTCGCCTGGGTAGGCGCCGCACTGGTGGAACTCCTGATTGATGCGCTGCTCAGCGGCTAACGGCTGATAACGTAAAGCTGGCGGAGTTTCGTTATGCTTCAACAACCCTACAGGAGGTTCTCATGATCAAACTTGTCACCCTGCCACCAGCCTTTGGCTTGAGAAACGTCAGCCCCTTCTGCCTGAAGGCGGAGATGGCGATGAAACACCTGGGCATGGAGTTCGAACACGTCATCGAACAAGACCCGCGGAAAACTCCGAAGGGAAAATTGCCTTACATGATCATCGACAATGAGAAGATCGCAGATTCTGAACTGATCTTCGAGAAACTGAATGAACTGAGTCAGGGAAAACTCTATGAAGGTTTGTCACCACAGGAAAAGGCAACCGGCTTTGCTTTTACAAGACTGGCGGAGGACCACCTCTACTGGCTGATGGTTGCCAGCCGATGGCTGGATGACGACTGGTTTCCAAATATCGTCAGCGGATTCTTTGGATTCGTTCCGGGCTTTATCCGTGGCTTCGCATCCCGATCTGCCCGGAAAGAAGTGCGAAGCACCCTTCATCTGCAAGGGCTGGGACGCCACAGCCGCAAAGAGCAAGAAGGATTCCTGCGGCGCGATTTGCAGGCAATTGCTGATGTCGTTGGTACGGAAAACTACATCGTCGGTGGTCGTCTGACGGCATTCGACTTTGTGGTTGCCGGCATGCTGTCAGGGCTCATGGACAACGAACCTGCTACCTGGGTGTCAGAGATTGCCAATGGGTATCCTGTACTACGCGAATACCTGGAACGCATTCAGGAAGAAACCGGCATCTCTGGGAAGTAGAGCCTTCAGCGAGGTAAAGAGCCTTCAGCGAGGTAAAGAGCCTTCAGCGAGAAAGAGCCTTCAGCG